>NZ_JACIFI010000010.1 GCF_014197275.1 Xanthomonas sp. 3075
TCGACACCTAAACTGCCAGAATCCGAACAGATAAGGCTCTTACGCGGCATCCATGCCGCGTAAGGTCCCGCGACGGTGGGCGGGCAAGGACCAGTGAAGATGATCGGTGTGTGTGGTTTTTAACAAAGCAACCGACTCACTTCGGTGCGGTGTCCTCGCCGCTTGCGGGACCGTGTGGCGGCATGGATGCCGCCACCGAGCCCCCAGGGATGGGTTTACGGCGTGTCCCGCGAGCGGCGAGGGCACCGCGCACTCGACCCGCTCAGCGTTTGATTTGGGCTTCCGACGCGTTTGACCTGAACTTCCGACGGCATCCACCAGGATGCGGCGGACAACACCACTGCATTCCCCACTCACGCCTTGAGCCGGTAACCGCTGCGGAAGATCGCCGCCACCACGCCCAGGCACACGATCAGGAATAGGAAGGTCATGCCGGTGCTCACCGCGATGTGCACGTCGGCCTTGCCGTAGAAGCTCCAGCGGAATCCACTGATCAGGTACACCACCGGATTGAACAGGGTGACCTTCTGCCATAGCGGCGGCAGCATGTTGATCGAATAGAAACTGCCGCCCAGGAAGGTCAGCGGCGTCACCACCATCAGCGGGATCACCTGCAGTTTTTCGAAGCCGTCGGCCCAGATGCCGATGATGAAGCCGAACAGGCTGAAGGTCAGCGCGGTGAGCACCAGAAAGCCCAGCATCCACACAGGATGCGCGATCTCGTAAGACACGAACAGCCGCGCGGTGAGCAGGATCAACAGCCCCAGCAGCACCGACTTGGTCGCCGCCGCGCCCACATAGCCGATCACGATCTCCCACCACGCCACCGGCGCGGACAACACTTCGTAGATGGTGCCGGCCCAGCGCGGCATGTAGATGCCGAACGAGGCGTTGGAGATGCTCTCGTTGAGCAAGGACAACATCACCAGGCCCGGAATGATGAAGGCGCCGTAGCTGATGCCGTCGATGTCGCCCATGCGCGAGCCGATCGCCGCGCCGAACACCACGAAATACAGCGATGTCGACAACACCGGCGAGGCGATCGACTGGGTCAGCGTGCGGAAGGCGCGCGCCATTTCGAAGCGGTAGATCGCCGCGATCGCATGCCGGTTCATGCGCGCACCTCAACGTTGCGGGCGCCATGCACCAGGTTGACGAAGATCTCCTCCAGCGAACTCTCGCTGGAATGCAGGTCCTTGAAGTCGATGCCCTGCTCGTTGAGCCGGCGCAGCAGCGCACCGATGCCGGTCTGCTCGGCCTGGGTGTCGAAGGTGTAGATCAGGCTGTTGCCGTCGGCCGACAGTTCCAGCGGCAGATCGGCCAGTGCGCCCGGGACCGACTGCAGCGGCGCCTGCAGGCTGAGCGTGAGCTGCTTCTTGCCGAGCTTGCGCATCAGCGTGTGCTTGTCTTCCACCAGCACCAGCTCGCCGCGATTGATCACCCCGACCCGGTCGGCCATGTCTTCGGCTTCCTCGATGTAGTGGGTGGTCAGGATGATGGTGGTGCCCTGCTCGCGCAGCCGCCGCACCATCTGCCACATGTCGTGGCGCAGCTCCACGTCCACGCCCGCAGTGGGTTCGTCCAGGAACAGGATGCGCGGCTCGTGCGCCAGCGCCTTGGCGATCAGCACGCGCCGCTTCATGCCGCCGGACAGCGTGGAAATCTTGTTGTGGCGTTTGTCCCACAGCGAGAGCTCGCGCAGCACCGTCTCCAGGTACGCCGCATTGGCCGGCTTGCCGAACAGGCCGCGACTGAAGCGCACGGTGGCCCACACGGTTTCGAACGCGTCGGTGGCCAGCTCCTGCGGCACCAGGCCGATGCTGGCGCGCGCGGCGCGGTAGTCGCGCACGATGTCGTGGCCGTCGGCCAGCACCGTGCCGGTGCTCGGATTGATCAGCCCGCAGATGATGCTGATCAGCGTGGTCTTGCCGGCGCCGTTGGGACCGAGCAGCGCGAAGATTTCGCCGCGCCGGATCTCAAGATCCACCTGCTTGAGCGCCTGAAAACCGCCAGCGTAGGTCTTGCTCAATCCCTGGATGGAAACGATTGGAGTCATGTCTTCTGCACTGGAACGATCAGCGGCACAGGGTAGGCCGTACGCCGTCCAGATGGGAGAGCTGCTGATGGGATAGTGTCTCCCGACACGCGACCTTGAGCGGCCAACAGCGCTGCTGCGCAGACCGCAGGCGGTCACGACCGATCCCCGTCCAATGCCAGTCATGGCACGCAGCCGCTACGTTTCGTCAGCCGCCCCGGATGTGGCATCAGCGAGCTGGGCCGTGCAGGCCCACCGCATCGCATGCCCGCCTATTCCTGCATTGACCTACATTGAAGCGCGCTTGGCGCGATGAAGGTTGACCGATAGCGCCTCATCGCGCGCCTCCCCAAACCCGGCAGCCGCTGGCGCTCTTGCGATTCCCGATTCCCGATTCCCGATTTCCGATTTCCGATTCCCCATTGCCACGCGCTCAAGCGCGCTTGCGCGACTCGATCAGATCCAGATTGCGCACCAGCCGGCGCGACAGGTCGTCGGAAATCTCGCGCCGCCGCGCCAGCTTGAACAACTCGTTGCGCTCGGCCACCAATGCCGCATGACGGAACTGGCGCAGCGCCTGCTCGTAGGCGCCGGCCTCTTCCGGGTCGGTCTCGGCCATGTCCACCGCACCGAGCTTGCGCTGATAGCGCTGGCTGACCTGGTTGGCGGCGGCGTTGTAGCGCTCGGCATGCGTGCTGTCGTGCACCAGCCGCTGACGCAGTTTTTCCACCGCCTCCAGCGCCGCCTGGGAGGCGGCTTTCACCGCCAGGTCTTCCTTGAGCTGCTCGTCTTCTTCTTCCGGCAACTCCAGGCCGCGCAGCAGCCGCGGCAGCGCCACACTGGCCACCAGCAACGACACCAGGATCACCGAGGCGGCCAGGAAGATCGCCAGCTGGCGGGCAGGAAATGGCGAGCCGTCTTCCAGCATCAACGGCAGCGTGAGCACGCCGGCCAGCGTGATCGCACCGCGCACACCGGCCAGCGACACCGCCACCACGATCCGCCACGGCGGGCTGACATGCGCCTCGCCGCGCCGCTGCGCCTTGAAGATGTTCCAGCGCAGCGACAGGAACACCCACACGAACCGCAGCGCCATCAGGCTGGCGCTGATGGTGGCCACGTACACCGCCAGCCACCACGGATTGAGGTGCCCGGCTTCCTGCACGCTGCGCACCGCGCCGTCCAGGATGCCCGGCAACTGCTCGCCCAGCAGTACGAAGATGATGCCGTTGAAGGTGAACTGCACCGTGTCCCACACCGCCGAGCGCTGCAGCCGCATATTGCCCGGCGCGTTGCCGGCCATTTCCACGTAGCTCATGGTGACGCCGGCGGCCACCGCGGCCAGGATGCCCGAGGCATGGAAGGCTTCGGCCAGCAGATAGGCCGCGAACGGGGTCAGCAGATTCACCAGGATCGCCGAACCGGGTTCTTCGCCGAAATGGCGCCAGATCCAGGCCTGGATACGACTCAACCCGAACGTGGTCGCCACCCCCAGCGCCAGCCCGGCCAGCGCCACCCACAGGAAGGTCAGCGAGGCGCTGGCGATCGAGAAGGTGCCGGTCAGCACCGCCGCCACCGCGAACTGGAAACACACCAGGCCGGAGGCATCGTTGAGCAGCGATTCGCCTTCCAGGATGTGCATCAGCCGCCTGGGAATCGGCACCTTGGAGGCAATCGAGGACACCGCCACCGGATCGGTCGGCGAGATGATCGCCGCCAGCGCGAAAGCCACCGCCAACGGCATCGCCGGGATCAACCAATGGATCAGCAGGCCTGCACCGACCACGGTGAACACAACCAGGCCCAGCGCCAGTTCCAGGATCGCCGCCTTGTCGCGGAACAGGCCTTGTTTGGGAATGCGCCAGCCATCCAGAAACAGCAGCGGCGGCAGGAATAGCAGGAAGAACAGTTCCGGTTCCAGCTCATGCCCCGCATCGAACACACCGGAAACCACCGCGCCAAGCGCAATCTGGACCAACGGCAACGGCAGCGAAAACGGCAGGATGCGGATCAGATAACCGCTGGCCGCGACCGCCAGCAACATGGCGAGGACGACATCGATCGAATGCATGGAAAACCCGGAAGAAGAAACGGTGCGCGCGGCATCGCATCGTGCGATGCACAACAACGTGCCAACAGGAACATACCGGTTTGCACCGGGCGAGGAAACCTCCGCCCCTTCTTGCCTGCGCGTGACACGCAACGGCAGCGTTACCACCAAAACGTGCGGACGCAATGCCCGGCGCTGGCGTGGATCGCGCCGGTCCCGACGGATACGCCAGCGCATGGGCAGGCCGGCGCGATGGTGCAGTAGCGCTCCAGCGAGGCGGCGGGCCTGCAGGTAGAGCGGGATCGGAATCCCGGCATTGCGACGCTACGAGTGCGCGCGCAGTACGCCCTACGACGACAGGCCGCCGTTCAGCGACGCCCTATTGGCCGACACCGAAACCTGCGCGCTGACTCCGTCCGATCGCGGTCCGATTGCATGGACCAGAAGACGCTGCGCAGCGCGGCGCCGCTGGCTTGTCGACGACAGCTACGGCCAAGCATGTGTCACCGGCGACATGCAGGCGGAGCATCAGCGGATCGGAGCCTGCACGCGCACTGTCATAGCGGCGATGAAAGCGCAGCCGCGTCGTCAGTGAAGCGGTACGCCGCCTGACCGGGCCAGGTTGATGAGCAACCAGGCAATGCCGTCGATCTATCGCAGGATTGCCGGCGCGTCGCGCGGCCGCAGGTGCCGCAGCCCACCCCGCCGGCAAGCACATCGCCCGCCCTGACGACCCCGCATTCCGGCGCACGGCGCCTGCCAATTCGCGCCTCGATGCGCTCACGTGCGATGCACGTGCTGTTTCGCATGCGGGGTGGACGTGCGCGTGGCCTCGACCGGAACGATGAATGTCGCAGCATGCAGTTGCAACCTGGAATCGTAGTGACTTACCGTCACCCTGAGCGTCCTGGGCTTTTTCTTGAATGCGTACGGCCACTGCGCACCCGCCATTGCCTGCCCGACCTTTCGACCATCGGCGTCTTGAACGAGCTGGAGATGCACCGGGTAATTGCCGACACCACCATTGTCCGCATCGTTGGCATCGACCACATCGAGATGGGCTTTCGAGAACGCCAGCGTTGACGGACCACCGCCCTTGACACTGGCGCTGTCATCGAACCCGATGTTCTTGTAGCTGTAACTCAGCAACAGCACCTGCGTGGGAACCCAGGATCCGCCGCCTTGAGGATGGATTCTGACCTTGGCAGGCCGCGCAGCATCGATGCTGAACTCCCACTCGCCCGGCACGATCCACTTCTGCCCGGGGCGATAGAGGCCGCGTGCGGTGGCGCCAGCAGTCGATGACGTTGCGGGCGCTGGTGCGACAGCGGCTGCTTGCCCGGCGCCGAACAAGGCCAGCGCGCCTGCAAGCAGCCATGCGCCTCTCACGATCGTGTTGAACTGCGCGCGCTCCGGCTTCATTTCTTCGCACCCTCTGTCGGTTGATCGGTTGAAGCCAGGCGACTCTCTGATGATCGATCGCTTACCTTGTGAACTGGATCTGTTCGATGCGTCTCGGCAATCGCGATGCCTTCTGTCGACACGAGAGTACACGGCTGAAACCCTGCAACCGCACTGGAAAAATGCGCCTTCTGCGCGTGGTTATTGCGGCTTCACGCAGAAGGGCGCTCATCGGCAGTACATGCACCTGCGGCATGGACAGTCATGCCCAAACGTGACCGCTGATCCGAGGCGTGTCACCCACTTCCGTCGGTGGGGAACAACAGCGCACGGTCATGCGCAGCCGTCAGATCGCCGTAACTCGATAAACCATGGTGGCCGCCTTGGATGTGTCCGCACCCCATCTCCGGCCGCCAACGCAGCAAGCACAACCGCAGCGCATCGCCCCAGCAACGGTCCACAAGCAACCGCTACAGCGACGGCGCGCATCGCACGCAGCGATGTAAAGAACACGTGATGCATCCGCGCGGCATCTCCCCGCGTATCCAGGGTCACGATTGCCATCCAGGCGATCGCTAAACCAAAGGATCGATGCCCCATGAAGACCTCACTCCAGTCGCTTGCCGTTGCTACCGCCATTGCCCTGACCAGCGCAATGACTCCCGTGTACGCCGCATCCAACCCGACCGTGGGCGGTGCGCCGATGCTGGCAACCAAGGACATCGTCGACAACGCGGTCAACTCCAAGGACCACACCACCCTGGTCGCCGCCGTCAAAGCCGCCGGTCTGGTCGACACGTTGAAAGGCCCGGGTCCGTTCACCGTCTTCGCGCCGACCAACGCCGCCTTTGCCGCACTACCGGCCGGCACCGTGGACACGCTGTTGAAGCCGGAATCCAAGCCGATGCTGACCAAGGTGCTGACCTACCACGTAGTGCCGGGCAAGGTGGACGCTGCTTCGCTGATCGCCAAGATCAAGGCAGGCGGCGGCAGCGCCACGCTGACCACCGTGCAGGGCGAACCGTTGACCGCCAAGCTCAACGGCAAGAAGGTCACCATCACCGACGCCAAGGGCAATACGGCCAACGTCACCATTGCCGATGTCATGCAGAGCAATGGCGTGATCCATGTGGTCGACAAGGTGTTGATGCCGTAACGGCCCGCGACTGATCGCACCCGGCTATTGGCGTGCGCATCACGCCCATCGACGAAGCCAAGATTGGTTCCGTCGATGGGTGTCGCGATAGGTAAGAAGCACACGGCCTATGCAGCGGCGCCCGCAGGCGACGCCGTGCGAGCGCTGCAACGCCATCGCCTCTAAGAGCATCTAACAAAACCTAGCGAGCGCCTGTCAGTGAGTGCAGTGGTTTTGTCGGTCGTATCTTGGTGGATGCAGTCAGAAGCCCAGATCAAACGCTGAGTGGGTCGAATGTGCGGTGCCCTCACCGCTCGCGGGCCACGCCGTGAATCCGTCCGTGGAGGCTCGGTGGCGGCATCCATGCCGCCACACGGTCCCGCAAGCGGCGAGGACACCGCACCAGAGACTCCGCTGGTTGCTTTATTTAAACCCATGCATGCCGACCATCTCGACTGGTCCTTGCCCGCCCAGCGTCGCGGGACCTTACGCGGCATGGATGCCGCGTAAGCGCTTACAAGGACGTACTTGCAGCGTGTCCCGCGACGCTGGGCGGGCAAGGGCACTGCAACCAGGCAGCAGATAGCCGGCCTGCAGTAGGCTGACACGAAGTCATTTTGTTAGCCGCTCCAAATGCACATCGAGATGCGCTTCGATGCGCAGTTGGTTTGTTGAAAGCAATTCGCGTATGCCTGGAACCATTCCCGGCATCGCTCCCCAACCGCGAAGCGGCGGTGACGGAGCCATTGGCTCGCCAGTGGCTCCCCTTGGTGTCTTATTCTCCGACACCGTGCGCGTGCAGGTTGTGCGCGCATTTTTTATGCCCTGGGCACCGCACGCATCGCCACTGGCGCATCCAGCAGTTGCCGTAAATCGTTGACGAATCCACGGTAGCCCTCTTCGCGCGCCGCGTCCGATCCTTGCCGCAACACCCAGGACGGATGCACCGTGGTCAGTACCGGTGTTCCATCGTCCAGGCGTTGCCACTGGCCACGTTGCTGCATCAACCGGAAACCACTGCCCAGCAGCGCCTGTGCCGCCGTCGCGCCCAGGCATACGATCTGCGCGGGGCGCAGCTGTGCACGCTCGGCGTGCAACCAACCGCTGCACGCCTGCACATGCGTCCGTTCGGGATTGCGATGCAGCCGCCGCTTGCCACGCTGCTCGAAGCGGAAATGCTTGACCGCATTGGTCACATAGACGGTTTCGCGGTCGATGCCGATCTCGCCCAGCGCCATGTTGAACAGGCGCCCGGCCGGCCCGACAAACGGTCGTCCGCTCAGATCCTCTTCATCGCCGGGCTGCTCGCCGATCACCATCACCGCTGCATCGCTCGGCCCCTCACCGAACACGGTCTGCGTTGCCGGTTGCCACAACGCGCAGCGCCGGCAATCGCGCGCGGCCATGCGCAACTGCGCCAGGCTTTGCGTGGACACTTCCGGAGTCGGCGCCGGTGCTACCGGCACGCGCCGCCGCACCGGCTCGGGCGCACGTTCGGCCATCGCGCGCACGCGCACGCCAGCGTCGCGGATCAGCTCCGGCAACAAGCTCGCTTCGGGCAGGTTCTTCCAGTATTTCTGCGGCATTTCCTGCCGCATCATGGTCGGGTTGAGCCGCGCCGGATTGAAGATATGCGCGTAATACGTCCGCCACAACGTCTCCTGCGCATCGTCGGCCGGCACCTGCGTGCGCACCGCGCCTTCGCCGAACGTCAACGCCTGCCCATCCCAACGTACGCTGCGATACGGCGTGAGAATCGCCCAGCGCATGCCTGCGAAACGGCGCGCGAAAAACGGCGCGACCCGATCCACGATCCAATGTTCGGGCTCGAACCACGCAACGAAGTCTTCCTCTTCGCCGGGCAGGCGCCGAAAGCGCACGAACGCCTTCATCTTGTGCGTATCGCGCTGCACCGCTTTCTGCCACTGCGCCACCCGGTGCACATCGACATCGGTCGCCCGCTCCAGCAACGCCCGCTCACCGGACGCCACCCGCCACAACAACCGATACAGCACCGCGTACCGCTGCGGATCGCGATGACACAGCACTGCGCCCGCCATCTGCAGAAACTCCGCCGACACCCGTGGCGCACCAACCACTGCCGGCAACTCCGACAGCGCCTGCCCCATCAACAACCCGCCCTGCACGCCCCCATTCCATGCAATGGAATCAGGCTCCACCTGCGCGCACCACCCCGCCCGCGCCGACGCGCGCCACGCATCAAGACTCCAACCCGGCGCAACGTCAGCGCTGAACATCGCGATGGGCGGGGTTGGGGATTGGCAAAAGCGTCGTGTTGCTGCGCAAGCACTGGCGTTGGGTGGCACCTTTTCGCGTGATGCCGCCCTCATCCGCCCTTCGGGCACCTTCTCCCGCAACATGGGAGAAGGCAGCGGAAGCGGCGGTGCACCAGATGCTAGCGGGTAGCTGCGGTTTCAATCGAACAGACTCGCCTGCCGTGGCGCTGGCGCCAACTGCGCGCGTAACCGCACCGGATCATCCAGTCGCTGGCGCGGATGATGATCCAGCACACTCACGAACGGCAGCAACTTCTTCATCGGCACCCGCAAGCGTGCCAGGTCTCCCACCCGCAACCGTGCATGCCTGCGCGACAGCAACAAGCGCTCCACATTGCGCGTGCCCAGGCCCGGCACCCGCAGCAACATCTCGCGTGGCGCCACGTTCAAATCCACCGGAAACCGCTCCGGGTTGCGCAACGCCCAGGCCAGCTTCGGGTCTACATCGAGATCGAGCATGCCACTGGAGTGCGCCGGCGCAATGTCTTCCACGCTGAACTCGTAAAAGCGCAGCAACCAGTCGGCCTGATACAGCCGGTGCTCGCGCTGCAACGGCGGGGCCTGCAGCGGCAACTTGGAGGAGGCATCCGGGATCGGACTGAAGGCCGAGTAATACACCCGGCGCATCCGGTAATTGCCGTAGAGATTGTGGCTGGTGTGCAGAATGCTGCGGTCGTTGGCGTCGTCGGCACCGACGATCATCTGCGTGCTCTGACCGGCCGGCGCGAAGCGGGGCGGCTTGGCCCGGCGCACCTTCTCGGCCTTGCGCTCCAGCTGGTTTTCCTCGATGCGCCAACGCAGCTCGCCCATCGCCGCGCGGATGCCGCCAACGCTTTTTTCAGGTGCCAGCAGCGTCAGGCCCTGCTCGGTCGGCAGTTCCACATTGATGCTCAGACGGTCGGCATAACGGCCGGCCGCCGCCAGCAACTCCGGGGTTGCATCGGGAATGGTCTTGAGATGGATGTAGCCGGCGAAGTGATGCACCTCGCGCAGCTGCCGCGCCACTTCCACCAGCTGCTCCATCGTGTAATCGGAGTTGCGGATGATGCCGCTGGAGAGGAACAGGCCCTCGATGTAATTGCGCTTGTAGAAGTCCAGCGTCAGCGTGACCACTTCTTCCGGGGTAAAGCGCGCGCGGCGCACATTGCTGGACACCCGATTGACGCAATACGCGCAGTCGAACACGCAGAAGTTGGTGAGCAGGATCTTCAGCAGCGACACACAGCGGCCGTCCGGCGTGTACGAGTGGCAGATGCCCATGCCCTCGGTGCTGCCGATGCCGCCGGTACCGAGCGAATTGCGCTTGTTCGCGCCGCTGGAAGCGCAGGAGGCATCGTATTTGGCCGCGTCGGCCAGCACTGCGAGCTTGTCGAGGATTTTCACGGCAGTAGCATGAGACGGGCGCGTCTCACGCTGTGAGACTGGGCCGTACCGCATCGTGAATGCTTCAGAGCGCGGCGACGGGGTCGCGCAGAGGTCGCCAGCGGCCGCGTCAGGGGGCAAGCACCGTCCCCGCGCATGCCGCAGCCCCGGGCGGGGTTGCCTCACGCCTCACGCCTTACGCCGCGAGCCGCCCCGTTCTCCCGTTCTCCCGCTCTCCCGCTCTCCCGCTCGATCCGCTCGATCCGCGCGATCCGCGCGATCCGCGCGATCCGCACGGGAGCACGGGAGCACGGGAGCGCGGAGGATGCACCGGACCACATTGGGCGCTACGCCACAGCATGCCCCGCAACCAGGCCGCCGCCATCGAAGCGGTAGATGTCCATCGCCAGCAACCCCATGTCGATACCCGCATCGATGCGCTGCGCGCCGAGCCGGTCGCCGCCGGCCGCACCCATCGCCACATACAGCGGCAACAGGTGTTCGTCGGTGGGATGCGCGCGTTCGGCATACGGTGCCTGGCGGCGATAATCCAGCAGCGCGGGGATGTCGTCTTCGACCAGCTTGCGCTCGGTCCACTCGATGAAGGGCCGCACATACGGCGCCTCGCGTTCGACGCTGTAGCCGTGGCGAAGATCGTGCAGGTTGTGGGTGATGCTGCCCGAGCCGATCACCAGCACACCCTCGTCGCGCAGCGGAGAAAGCGCGCGCCCCACCGCAAACTGGTGGGCGGGGCCGAGTTCGGGCTGGATCGACACCGACACCACCGGGATGTCCGCAGCCGGATACAGCAAGCGTAGTGGCACCCACACGCCGTGGTCGAAGCCGCGCTGCGGGTCCAGCTGCGGATGCAGGCCGGCCTGTTCCAGGCGAGCCGCGATCCGCTGCGCCAGCACCGGCTCGCCCGGCGCGGGGTAGTCAAACGCGTACAGCGGTGCAGGAAAACCGCCAAAGTCGTGAATGGTCGCCGGCCGGGCAGCGCTACTGACCAACGGGCGACGGCCCAGCCAATGCGCGGAGGCGATCACGATCGCCCGCGGGCGCGGCAAGGCCTGGCCCAGTTCTGCCAGGCGCTCGCCAACCTGCCCTGGCTGCAGCGCAGTCATCGGCGATCCGTGCGAGATATAGAGGGAAGGCAGGCGGGGCATCGGCAACTCCTCGAACAGGGCGACAGGCCGCTTCAACGCGCCGGCTTCAATGCCAACGCACCATCGCCGAGCAGCGATTACACGATCAGCAGCACCGCCCACAATGCCGGGTATTCCCAGCCGCCGCCCGGATTGGAGAAGCCGAAGCCGTTGCCGCCATGCACACTGACGATGGTGCCCAGCAGCAACGGCACGCCCAGCAGGGCGACCCAACGCGCGTAGACGCCGAGCACCAAGGACAGGCCGAGCCCGAGTTCCAGCGCGATGGTGAGGTAGGCGAGCGGGCCCGGCAGGCCGAGCGACTGGAAATAGGCCACGGTGCCGGCCGGCGTGAACACCAGCAGCTTGGTCAGGCCATGCGCCAGAAACAACGCACCCAGACTGACGCGCAACAAGGCAGCGCCGTAGGCAACGGTATGCGGAGAGGCCGATACGGTGGACATGCGACGCGCTCCAGTGAGAGTCCACACAGCCTATTGCTTACAAATTCATGATAAATAGTTTTAATTCGGATAATTTATTGCAATCGAAGCAACAATGGGACGGTCCATGGATACCCTGGATGCGATGCGTGTGTTCACCGCCGTGGCCGAACGCAGCGGCTTCAGCGCCGCCGCCGACGCCCTGGACCGCTCCACCGCCAGCGTGACCCGCCAGGTCGCCGCGCTCGAACAACGGTTGGGCACCCGCCTGCTCAACCGCACGACACGACGGGTGAGCCTGACCAGCGCCGGCACCGCCTACTACCAGCGCTGCCTGCAGCTGCTGGCGGATCTGGACGATCTGGAGGCCACAGTGGGCGCGCAGGCGTTGGAGCCGGCCGGCGTATTGCGCGTCAATGCACCGTTGAGCTATGCAATCGAGCGCCTGGCGGCGTTGCTGCCCGGTTTCCGCGCACGTTACCCGCAGGTGGAACTGGATCTGTCGCTGTCCGACCGGCTGGTCGACATGGTCGAAGAAGGCTTCGACGTGGTCATCCGCATCACCCGTCAGCCGGCGCCGACGCTGATTGCGCGGCGCCTGGGAACGGTGCGCGTCGTGCCCTGTGCGGCACCGGCCTATCTGGCCCGCGCGGGTACGCCCATGCACCCCTCGGAGCTGGCCGACCACGAATGCCTGCTCTACCACTACGCACCCAGCGGCAACGAGATGCGCTTTCACGGGCCGGAAGGCGCGGTCGAGGTGCGTATCCGCGGCGGGCTGCACGCCAACAACGGGCATGTCCTCAATGTGGCCGCGCTAGCTGGCCTGGGCATCGTGATACAGGCCGATTTTCTGGCCGACGACCATCTCGCCGCCGGTCGCCTGGTTCGCATTCTTCCCGAGTACGCCTTGGCCGACGTCGGCATCTTTGCGGTCTATACCAGCCGCAGCCATCTCGCGCCGAAGGTGCGCAGCTTCATCGATTACCTGGTCGAATGCATGGCGGACCCGGCAACCGCTTGATGCCCTGGGCACCAAGTGGCTACGCCGTTGGGCGCGATCTTTCCGCGCACGGACTGACCGAGGCGACCCAGACAGCCGGGGACGGGCATCGCCAGCTCGTCGTGCATGACGGCAGCGGCGGCGCGCTGCACACCGATTGCCGCGCGCGCGTCGCACACCAGCCCGCAACGCCTCACCGATCGCGGCACATCGCCCTAACACGCCCAACCGCATCCTTCCCCGGCCCTCTCCCACATGGAGCTTTCCACCATGCAAACCCGCACGCTTGGCCGGTCCGGCCCCACCGTCTCTGCACTCGGCCTCGGCTGCATGGGCATGAGCGCGTTCTATGGCGATCGCAGCGACGAGGCTGCGTCGATCGCGGTGATCCACCGCGCGCTCGACCACGGCATCAGCCTGCTCGACACCGCCGACATGTACGGCCCGCATACCAATGAAGTGCTGGTCGGCAAGGCGATCGCCTCACGTCGGCACGAAGTGTTTCTGGCCACCAAATTCGGCATCAAGCTCGATCCCAACGACCCGTCGGTGCGCGGCATCGATGGCAGCCCGGCCTATGTGCAGTCCGCCTGCGAAGCCAGCCTGCGCCGCCTGGGCGTCGAACACATCGACCTGTACTACCAGCACCGCGTGGACCCCAACGTGCCGATCGAAGACACGGTCGGCGCGATGGCGCGCCTGGTCGAACAGGGCAAGGTGCGTTTCCTCGGCTTGTCGGAAGCTGCCGCAGCCACCATTGCCCGCGCGCATGCGGTGCATCCGATCACCGCCGTGCAGACCGAATACTCGCTGTGGTCGCGCGAGCCGGAAGACAACGGCGTGTTCACCACGGTGCGCGAGCTCGGTATCGGCTTCGTTCCGTATTCGCCGCTGGGGCGTGGGTTTCTCACCGGCGCGTTCTCCTCGCCGGAAGACTTCGATGCCGACGATTACCGTCGCCATTCGCCGCGTTTCCAGGGCGACAACTTCACCCGCAACCTGCACCTGGTGGAGCAGGTGAAGGCGATCGCCGCCGACAAGGGCATCACGCCCGGACAGTTGGCGTTGGCCTGGGTGCTGGCGCAGGGCCAGGACCTGATCCCGATCCCGGGCACCAAGCGTCTGGCCTATCTGGAAGAAAACATCGGTGCGCTCGATGTGGCGCTGATGCCGGACGAGCTGGCGCGTATCGATGCGATCTTCCCGCCGCTGGCCGCCGCCGGCACCCGCTATCCCGAGGCGATGATGGGCGCGGTCAACCGCTGACCCATGCCGTGCGGCCGCCTGCAGTGGGCGCCGCACGCTCACACCAGCGCACCGGCGCGGCTCGCACACTGATCCGTATCACCTACAGACTTCAAACGACCGCATGCTGTCCTTTGTGATTCCCGCCCATGACGAGGCCGCGCTGATCGGCGACACCCTGCGGTGCCTGCATGCCTGCGCGCAGGCCATGCAGCTGGAGTACGAGGTCATCGTGGTGGCCGACGGCTGCGGAGACGACACCGCCGCCCTTGCGCGCGCGGCCGATGCGCAGGTGCTCGAGGTGCAACTGCGGCATATCGCCGCCGCCCGCAATGCCGGTGCGCAACTGGCGCAAGGCGATCGGCTGCTGTTTCTGGATGCCGACACCTTGGTCAACCCGCAGGTGGTCGGCGCAGCGCTTGCCGCGCTGGATGCCGGCGCGGTGGGTGGTGGCGCGCAGGTGCACCTGCAGGGCGACCGCACATGGTCCGAACGCACCGCCCAAGCCATCTTCGGTTGGTTCTTCCGGGTCAGCGGGATCGCGCCCGGGTGCTTTCTGTTCTGCACGCGCGCTGCATTCGTCAGCGCAGGCGGCTTCGACGCACGCTACTACGCCGGTGAGGACGTCGCCTTGAGCCGCGCCCTGGCGCGCTGCGGGCGGTTCGTCATCCTGCGCCAGACCGTGCACACCTCTGACCGCAAGCTGCGCAGTTTTTCCAAGCGCGAACACCTGGGCTTGCTGCTGCGGTTTCTGTGGCACGGCCGGCGCATGCTGCAGACGCGCGACGCACTCGGCTTCTGGTACCAGCGCCGGCGCTGAACCGGGCGTGTCCGCAATGCCGCTGTCGCGTTATCGCCGCTGTTTGGCCCGGGACGCGACGACGGTGGCAACTTACACTGGAACGTCTGTATCAGTTTCGAGTTGCGCCGCATGGCTCCTTTGTCCCGTCCTGTCCTGATCGCTGCCATCTCTGCCGCCCTGCTCACCAGTGCGGCATGTCATCGCGATGACCTCGCGCAGGCGCCGTCGGCCAGCACGCAGGCCAAGCCGGCGCCCAGCACCCCCAAGCTCGGCGATTTCGGCTTCGACCTCGCCGGCATGGACCGCAGCGTGACGCCAGGCGACGACTTCTTCGGCTATGCCAGCGGCAACTGGGTCAAGACCACCCGGATTCCGGACGACCGCTCCAGCTTCACCAGCTTCGTCAGCATCGCCATCGAGACCGAACGGCATAGCCGCGACATCATCGAAGGCGCCGCCGCCAACGACCGCGTCACCGGTGAAGACAAGCAGATCGGCGACTACTACGCCGCCTACATGGACGAAGCCGGCATCGAGGTCAAAGGGGTGCGCCCGGTGCAGCCGGCGCTGGAGGCGATTGCGCAGCTGGACGACAAGCAGGCATTGGCACGCACCCTGGGCGGCCAGTTGCGCACCGACGTGGATCTGCTCAACTCCACCAATTTCTATACCGACCGGCTGTTCGGGGTGTGGATCACGCAGGATCTGCATCACCCCGACCGCTACGTGCCGTATCTGGTGCAAGGCGGTCTTGGCATGCCCGACCGCAGCTTCTATCTGGACGACGGGCGCATGGCACAGCTGCGCGAGGCCTACCGTGCGCACATCGTCAAACTGCTGGAACTGGCCGGCATCGGCGACGCGCCGGCCAAGGCCGAACACATCCTGGCACTGGAAACGGCGATTGCGCGCGCGCACGCCACCGCCGAGCAGACCAACAACGTGCAGGCCGGCGCCAATGCGTGGAAACAGGCCGACTTCGTGCGCAATGCGCCCGGCCTGGATTGGCCGTTGTTCTTCGAAGCGGCCGGATTGAAGGCGCAGCAGGATTTCATCGTCTGGCAACCGCAGGCCGTGGCCGGATTGTCGGCATTGGTGCAGTCCGAATCGCTGCAGACCTGGAAGGATTACCTCAGCTTCCGCGCGCTGGACCGTGCCTCGCCCTATCTGTCCAAGGCCTTCGCCGACGAGCGCTTCGCGTTCTATGGCACCACGCTGGAAGGCACACCACGCCAGCGCCAGCGCTGGAAGCGCGGCATCGATGCCACCAATGCCGCGTTGGGCGAGGCGGTCGGCCAGCGCTATGTGAAAAAGTACGTCAGCCCGCAAACCAAGGCGCGCGCCGAAGAGATGGTCAAGAACATCGTCGCCGCCTTCGGCAAGCGCATCGACGCGCTGGCGTGGATGAGCCCGGAAACCAAGCAGCATGCCAAGGCCAAGATCGCCGGCTTGACGGTCGCGGTCGGCTACCCGGACACCTGGCGCGATTACAGCGGCCTGGACGTGCGCCGCGACGATGCGCTGGGCAACGTCGAACGTGCCGACCTGTTCGACTACCGCCGCAACCTGGCCAAGCTGGGCACGCCGGTGGATCACCGTGAGTGGTACATGCTGCCGCAGGAAGTCAACGCACTGAACATACCGCTGGAAAACCGACTGCTGTTTCCGGCGGCGATTCTGCAACCGCCGTTCTTCGACCCGGCCGCCGACGATGCGGTGAACTATGGCGCGATCGGTGCGGTGATCGGCCACGAAATCAGTCACAGCTTCGACAACATGGGTGCGTTGTTCGACGAGCACGGCGAGCTGCACAACTGGTGGACGCCGCAGGACCTGAAAAAATTCGAGACCGCCGGCAACGCGCTCGCCGCGCAGTTCAGTGCCTACAAACCGTTCGACGATCTGGCGGTCAACGGCAAGCTGACGCTGGGCGAAAACATTGCCGACGTCGCCGGGCTGGCCACCGCCTACGACGCCTATCAGTTGTCGCTGCAAGGCAAGCAGCCGCAGACCATCGATGGCTTCAGCCCGGATCAGCGCTTCTTCCTGGGCTTTGCGCAGGCCTGGCGCAGCAAGTACCGCGACGCAGCGCTACGCAATGCGGTACTCACCGATGTACACGCCCCCGGACGCTTCCGCGCGCAGACCGTGCGCAACATCGACGCCTGGTATCCGGCGTTTGAGGTCAAGCAGGGCGAGCAGTTGTATCTTGCGCCTGAGCAGCGTGTCAGGATCTGGTGATCGACTCCGCACCGCCAGGGACGGATCAATGTCCCCCTGGGCATGGCTTGCACAGTAAACTGAGCATCGGGACGTCTTGATTCGGCCAAGCGTGCCTGCCCGGCGACTTGCTACAGAGAGGCAGCAAGCAGGGAGACCTGGGTCGACTCCTGATATCGGTACTTACCACACACATGCTAGACGCGCACTTCGAGAGAAATGACGTTGCCGGGGAAAATATCGGCCATTCGTTATTCGCCACTTGCCTGGCGGGCTTCGCGTGCTTCCTGGCGTCCTCCACTCTGGTACTGATGCTCTGCCATAAAATGGCCTTTAGCTTCTCAACTGCGTGCTTTGGAATAGGGCTCGCAGCAGCGCTTACAGTGACGGCAATGACTTTCCAGATATGCCGTCAAGCCAGGCGCTTACAGAGCCATGGGCAACGCTGGCACTTTGCTGGCGCCTTGACCTTGGCGATGCTATCGGGCGTGCTGGCCATGTCCATCAATCGCCCCGATATCGACGACTCGATTTATGTTCCAAAATCCTTGTATTACCTGGAACATCCAGACGCACCGATCGATTCGCAAGTCACTTGGTTGGCTGCGGTGGAACGACGCCCAATTTCAGGCGTTTTCCCCTACTACGAATTATCACAGGCCGCCCTCGCACACTTGACGGGCCGTCCGTACCTAGATTTTTACCATGTCATATTCCCCGGCATCGTCGGTTTTTTGATGGGTTCTGCGGCACTCGTGCTGCTTGGCCTTTTCGAAAAACGCTCAGGGACAGTGCTGATATGCGGCCTTTTCTATCTTCTCTTAATGTTACTGCTAGGAGAAACGCACCGTAGTTATGGGAATCTAAGCATCGCACGCGCCTTCCACGGCAAGTATATGTTCCTGTCCGTAGGCGCACCCAGCTGGATCTACTTTTCTCTGCGCTACCTGAGAAAGCCAAGCTGGCCACAGTGGCTGATACTGGCAGCACTCGGTGTCGCCATGGCAGCGGCGACGCCAACGGCGATGATCTTTCTTCCTTTCCTTGCATTGACCATCGCTTTTGCGAATCACATGCAGGCTTCAGGTCGACTACCTGGCGCCGAACATCTGGCGTTGGCGTTGCGCTACGGCGCCACGCTGCTGCCGGTGGTCGCCATGGCAATCAGCTTTCGCTTCTATGCCGTGGACAATATTGCTGCAGGCAGCCAGATCAACGCTGGGTTCCCAAAATCGTTCGCTGATCAGTTCCGCTTTATTATCAATCCCGACTATCCGATCACGCCCTGGCTGTTCGCAGCGTCCTTGATGGCGGTGCTGGCCTTTTCACCCTACCGACGATTTTTTGCCGCCTGGACGCTGGCACTCGGGGTGATGCTGCTCAATCCATTGATTTCCGATAGCGTCATTCACTACCTCACTACGGAAAATATTTATTGGCGTCTATTCTATCTTCTGCCATTTCCGTTACTGCCTGCACTGGCCTTGGGGCTCCTGTTCAATGCTGGCCGCATCGGTGCCGCATTGGCACTATCTATGATATCCATCACGGCATTCTTCGCGTTATGGGGACCCACCTCTGTGCTCAGGGTCGAGAACGGCGCGACGCTATCAACACCCGGCTACAAGATCGGCGAAGCCGATCGCGCGACGTCCGAACAGGCGATCCGCTGCGCATATGCGGGAACGACCCTGGCACCGATCCCGATTGCGAGCAACATGCTGCTGCTATCTGCGAAATTCCCACAATATGTGATGCGCGAAGATTATCTAGTCCTGATGTTGGCTAGCGTTCCGAGTCAGGTCCCGCTGGAACAGCGGAATGCCGCAGGCGCTTACCTGTATCTTGATGATAAATCGACAAAAGCGGCATCTGCCTTTCAGACCTTGATCAGTTCACCTCTTGCACCAGAACATATCCTTACCAAGGAGAGCGCCATCAACTTCCAGACAGCCTCAACACAGTTGATCGACGCAGGATATACGAATCATTGCGGCATCGCTGGCGGCTATCGTTTATTCAGCCGCGCACGGGGCGATGCGCGATGAGCAAGAAAGTTGCAATCCTCCAATCGAACTACATCCCTTGGAAGGGTTATTTCGACCTCATCGGCGCCGTTGACGAGTTCATCCTCTACGACGATATGCAATACACCAAACGCGACTGGCGCAATCGAAACCAGATCAAAACGCCACAAGGCGTGCAGTGGCTGACGGTTCCGGTCTTGTCGAAAGGCAAGTATCACCAGACAATTGCCGAAACCGAACTCGATGGCAACCAGTGGGCCGCTCTACACTGGCGGGCGCTTACTCAGAATTATCGCCGCGCGCCTTACTTCGCCCAGATCGCGACGTGGCTGGAGCCACTGTATTTGGCATCTTATACAAGCCTTTCTCAGATGAATCGATGCTTCATCGAAGCAATTTGCCGTCAGCTGAACATCACCACGCAAATCAGCAGCTCGACTGATCGCGTGCTGCTCGATGGCAAAACCGAACGACTGGCCGACCTGTGCGCACAGGCAGGTGCCACTGAGTACATCTCCGGGCCTGCAGCCAAGAACTACATCGAGGAAGCCGTCTTTCGTGACTTCGGCATCGCACTGACCTGGTTCGATTATGCAGGATATCCGCCATACCCTCAGCTATGGGGGGAGTTCACCCATGGCGTCAGCGTGCTCGATTTACTCTTCAACTGTGGTCCGGAAGCACACAATTACATGAGATACGCACGCCCATGAAGCTGTCGATCGTTGCGACGCTATACCAATCGGCGTCTTATCTGAAAGAATTTCACTCCCGCGCGACTGCGGAAGCGCGACGTTTGGTTGGCGACGATTACGAAATCCTGCTGGTCAACGATGGCTCCCCTGATGAGAGCCTTGAGCTTGCCGTAGCGATTGCGGAAACGGATCCGATGCTGACAGTCATCGACCTATCCCGCAATTTTGGTCACCATAAAGCAATGATGACCGGGCTTGCTCATGCAAATGGCGAACTTGTTTTCCTGATCGACAGCGACCTCGAAGAGGAGCCGGAATGGCTACAGAATTTTTTTGAAAAGATGCAGCTTGATGGTTGCGATGTCGTCTATGGCGCTCAACAACGACGCAAGGGCGGTATATTCGAGCAATGGAGTGGCGAGTGGTTCTACCGGGCATTCAAATTTCTGACAGGCATGATGCTGCCGGAAAATGTGGTGACCGCCAGACTGATGCGAAGGCGTTATGTGACAGCACTTGTGGAACATCGCGAACGCGAGGTTTTTATGGCAGGGCTCTGGCATATTACCGGCTTCGATCAACGCGCCTGCGCTGTCAAGAAGCACAGCACAAGCGAAACCACCTACACGCTGCGCCGGAAGCTGTCGCTGCTAATAAACTCGGTAACTTCGTTCAGTAACGCCCCGCTAGTGAGTATTTTTTACACCGGCGTAGCAATTTGCTCCATTTCTGCAGCCTACATCGGCTACCTGTTTATTCACTGGGCGTTCTTGGCACGCCCGCTAAGTGGCTGGACATCGGTGATGGCCTCAATCTGGCTACTGGGGGGCATGATTATCTCCTTCATAGGCGTTATTGGAATCTATCTCTCCAAGATTTTCTCCGAAACCAAACAGCGCCCCTATACGATCGTGAGGCAGATACATGCAAAGCGAAAAATCTGAACTTCTTGCCGAAGTTGCAGGGTATTACAACGAAAAACTCGCTCAGCATGGAGAGACCGCGAAGGGTGTCGATTGGAACAGTGAAGCAAGCCAATCACTGAGATTCACGCAACTGAGCAAGGTCAGCCACGACAACCAGGAATACTCGTTGAACGACCTCGGCTGCGGCTATGGTGCGCTGTATGAATTCCTGCGTGACCAAGGTCGCGTTGACTATGCCGGCTTCGATGTCTCCACCAATATGGTCGATGCGGCACAGAAGCGCTATCACGGTGATCCCCGAGCACGCTTCACCGTGGCAGGTGAACCGGACCGTGTCGGCGACTATGGTGTCGCAAGCGGCATTTTCAACGTCCGACTTGATCAGACTGAAGAGCACTGGCAGGCACATGTGGAGAACACGCTCGATGTACTGGATCGAACCAGCCGCCTGGGTTTCTCGTTCAATTGCCTCACCAGTTATTCTGACCAAGATCGCATGCGTCCAAATCTTTACTACGCAGATCCATGCCATTACTTTGACCTATGCAAGCGGCGCTATTCGCGCGACGTGGCGCTGCTACATGACTATGGCCTTTACGAATTCACCATCCTCGTAAGGAAACAACGATGAGCAAAAAATCTTTAGTGATATTCGGCTCGGGCGACATTGCGCAACTTGCCCATTACTATTTTAGTCACGACTCCGACTATGAAGTTGTGGCTTTTACTGTAGACAGCGCCTATATAAAAGAGGATTATTTCTGCGATCTTCCGGTCGTTCCCTTCGAACATCTGGCGGAGCACTATCCTCCCAAAAGTCACATGGTGTTTGTGGCGCTGAGCTATTCGAAACTGAACTCCATTCGCAAGGAAAAGTACCTCGCAGCAAAGCAGGCAGGATATGGACTCGCTAGCTATGTGAGCTCCCGCGCCACACTGCTCAACGACGGCATGATAGGTGAGAACTGTTTTATTCTCGAAGACAATACCATCCAGCCGTTCGTGCAGATCGGCAACAACGTCACCCTGTGGAGCGGCAATCACATCGGACATCATTCCATCATCCGTGACCATTGCTTCCTTGCATCACACGTCGTTGTTTCCGGCGGCGTGACGATTAACGAGCAATGCTTCATCGGGGTCAACGCAACGCTACGCGACCATATCCATGTCGGCACCAGGACGGTCGTTGGCGCAGGCGTCCTTCTATTGAGTGATGCCGCAGATGAGGGACTTTATATTGGCAGTGCGACAGAGCGCTCCCCTGTTCCCAGTAGCCGGCTAAAGAAAATATGAGCCAGGGAACCCGCACATTCAGAGATACTTACGAGATAAAAATGACCACACATGGGTGGAGCTACCATTGATGGCCCGGCCACTGGATTATCTCTATATTCTTGCCACAATTGTCTTCACTGTCTATGGACAGCTGATCCTGAAATGGCGGATCGCCAAGTTCGGGGCTCTGCCAACCGAAACATTGGCCAAGCTCAAGTTCTTGGTGACGTTACTGTTTGATCCAGCGATCTTCTCCGGATTTGCAGCGGCATTTCTCGCATCGCTCGCGTGGATGGCGGCAATGACCCGATTTGAACTCAGTCATGCCTACCCCTTCATGAGCCTGAACTTTGTCATAGTGGTCTTACTGAGCGGATGGCTATTATCCGAGCCATTGACCTGGCAGCGACTGATCGGTGTCGGCTTGATTGTGGCGGGCACCATGGTCGCTGCGCGTGGCTGAATCAATGGCCAAGGACGTAATACGCATGCGTCTGGCGCAAACAAGTGCGTTCGCATTCTGTAGCCTGCTGACAGGACTGCTTTGTCTATTCCTCCCGCCACGCTGGGAGACCAACGACGACGTCGGTATGTCGATGCTAGCGCATGGCTACGGTATTGCGGCAAACGGCAGTCCGAATATCGTCTTCTCCAATGTGGTCTGGGGCTATTTGGTGCGCGCGCTCCCTAGCATCGCGGGCGTCAATGGTTATTC
This sequence comes from Xanthomonas sp. 3075, assembly GCF_014197275.1. GTDB lineage: Bacteria > Pseudomonadota > Gammaproteobacteria > Xanthomonadales > Xanthomonadaceae > Xanthomonas > Xanthomonas campestris_B. Next base: position 22,780 of record NZ_JACIFI010000010.1, read on the forward strand.
GATCGCGACCCTAGGCGTTCTGGTATTGGTCGGTGCAGTCATCCTGCATGGGCTCATGCGCCTTGGCAGTCATTGGCTGACGGCAACGGCTGCGGTATTGCTGTTGCTGGTGCGGCCAACAGTGTTTCCGCAGTTCACCGTCAACGCAGGTCTGCTTGCCGTCGCGGGATTGGTGTGTCTCGCCGTCCATGCGCGTGAGCGCAGTCTTCCTGCCCTGTGGTGTGGTGTAGTGCTGTTCTTTTTCAGCTATCTGGTTCGTAGCCAGGAGTTGATGTTGGTATTGGCGGTTGCGTTTCCGCTATTGGGTTGGTTCATTCCGCAATCTCCACGCCGCCGCCCTGGATCGCTGCGCGAGAGTAGCGCTTTGACACGAATCGATGCCCACTGGGTTGCGTTGTGTGCACTTGTATTATCAATGCTGATTGCCTGGTGGCTGGATTGGCATGCGTATCAAACGGCTGATTGGCAAGCCTTTCGTGAACTCAACTTGAGCCGTGCCCCGTACACCGACTTTGGTGCAGCCCAGTCGTTATTACAGCGGCCTGAGCTGCTTGCACGATATGGCTATTCGACCAATGACCTCACCCTGATTTCGCGATGGTTCTTTGTCGATCCGGAGCTAGCCAATCCCAACGCGCTGACGGCCATGCTCACAGACGCTGGATTTGTGCTGGTACGCGATAGTGGCCTGCAGTCCGGCTGGAAGGGCGTGCGGACATTGCTGCACCCGGTATTGTTGCCGCTCCTCATTCCGGCAGTGGCGTTGGCGTTACTGAGGCCAAACAAGCGTGTCGGACTTGCCTGGCTGGTCTGCATCGGGGCGATGTTCGCGCTAGGGTTTCTTGGTCGTCCCGGTGTCATTCGCGTCTATGTGCCGGTACTTTCCCTGTTGTTGATTGCTCCGATGCTGGCTCAATCTACCTCGCACAGAGCGTCTCGCATTATCGCTGCCTTGCTTGTTGTGGCGGCCGGCTTCGCCTCCGTCAATGCAGTTGCCGCCTCACGGGCGACACACGAGCAAGACATGCTGATGCGTCAGAACCTGCGTGGGCTACCGCATGGATCGGTTGCCAGCTGGGGAAGTACCTTTCCGCTGGAAGCGGCCTACCCGGTGCTGGGCAAGGTGGCCGGAACCCATCAGTACCAGCTCTACTCTCTGGGCGCGTTCACGCTTGTTCCAAATTCTGTCGCGGCCAGTCAGGCACGTGCAGGGCGCGGCCTGGTGACCCAGTTCAAACAGCCTTCCGGACTTACCTTGTTTGGCAACGATCAGCTATTCGATTTATTGGATACCTATTGCCGTGAACGCTTGCAGGGAACACCGATGATCTTGCAGAACTGGCAATCAGCCAATCTCCACGCAACCAGGCGACGCTGCATCCAACAGTGACCCGATCGCATCGCTCATCCCGATCACAGCCCATGTCTTCAACCTATGGATTCGCCGCATGACGACCGACACCATTCCTTTCAACTGGCCGCACATGACGGGGAAGGAGCTGTACTACATCGCAGAATCCCATTTCAATGGTCGGCTCGCCGGAGATGGACCGTTCACCCGCCGCTGCCACGGATGGCTGGAAGCGCGCACCGGATACCGCGCGCTTCTGACGCACTCCTGCACGGCGGCACTGGAGATCGCTGCCTTGCTGCTGGATATCCAGCCGGGCGACGAGATCATCATGCCCTCTTACACCTTTGTCTCAACCGCCAACGCGTTCGCGCTACGCGGCGGCGTCGCTGTATTTGTGGACATTCGCGAAGACACCTTGAATCTGGACGAGACCCTGGTGGAGCAAGCGATTACGTCGCGTACGCGCGCCATCGTGCCAGTCCATTACGCCGGCGTCGCGTGTGCAATGGATCCTATCCTGGACATTGCACAGCGACATGGACTGCACGTCGTCGAGGATGCTGCGCAAGGTGTCATGGCAAGCTACAAGGGGCGCCCGTTAGGCGCGCTTGGCCATATCGGCGCATACAGCTTCCATGAGACCAAGAATGTGATCTGCGGCGAAGGAGGGGCGCTGCTGGTACGCGATCCAGCGCTTGCGCAACGGGCCGAGGTCATTCGTGAGAAGGGCACAGACCGTAGCCGTTTCTTCCGGGGAGAGATCGATAAATATACCTGGCAGGAGGTGGGATCCTCGTTCCTCCCGGGGGAGCTCACTGCTGCATTTCTTTGGGCGCAGTTGGAAGAAGCAGAACGCATTACCCAGGGAAGATTGGCGACCTGGCAGCGCTATCATCACGCATTGCAACCACTCGAGCACGGCGGTGCATTAAGACGCCCCATCGTGCCGGATGACTGTCAGCACAACGCGCATATGTATTACGTGCTGCTGGATGATGGAAGCGAACGCCAGCGGGTTCTGGAAACGCTCAAGGCGCAGGGTATTGGTTGCGTGTTCCATTATGTCCCGCTGCACACGTCTCCGGCCGGGCGACGCCATGGTCATGCAGCAGGCGACCTGCCGGTGACAGAGCGCCAAGCCGAGCGCCTGTTGAGGCTTCCGCTATGGACCGGTCTCAGCGAAACGCAACAGGATCGCGTCATCGAGGCCTTGCAGCGCGCGTTGGCTTGAGCGCATCCGTCGTCATCCTGCTTCCCGCGCCGGTTTTGCGAAGCAGGGGATAGTCGATGCGACATGACAAGCCATTACCCCCGAGAGAGAGAAGCTCGCTTCATGCCACAACGTTGGAAAAAACTAGGCTTGGTCTTCGACGCACAAGGGCAGCGCCCTTGGCTCGTGACGCATGCTGCGGTACCGATTGCAGAGCGAATCGGAGCAGATCTCTATCGCATCTACTTCAGTAGCCGTGATCAACACAATCGTAGCGTGACCAGCTGGATCGTGATCGACATCCGTAATCCGCAGGAGGTGCTCGAAATTGCATCAGAGCCGGTCCTGCTTCCCGGCCACCTGGGAGAATTCGACGACAGCGGCGCAATGGCGACGTGGCTCGCTGAACAGGGAGAGCGTCGCTTCCTGTATTACATAGGCTGGAACCTGGGCGTGACGGTGCCGTTCCGCAATGCGATTGGCCTGGCAATGTCTCAAACTGACAAAGAACAGTTCAGTCGTTATCGCCCAGGTCCAATTGTCGATCGCTCGCCAGAAGAACCGCATTTCTGCGCAAGCTGCTGCGTGATCCCAGACACCGATATTTGGCGCATGTGGTATCTCTCCTGCACTGGCTGGGAGCTACGTGATGGGAAACCGATGCATCGCTATCACATCAAGTACGCCGAATCACTCGATGGCATCCACTGGAACCGCGACGGCACCGTCGCCATCGATTTTATCGATGCGCAGGAATATGCCATCTCTCGTCCATCTGTCATACGCGACGCGGATCGTTGGCGCATGTGGTACTCGTACCGTGGGCAGGCGTACCGCATCGGCTATGCCGAGTCCCTGGATGGAGTGCGCTGGCAACGGCTTGACGAACACGCCGGAATTTCGCCCTCGGAGAGCGGCTGGGACTCAGACATGATCGAGTATCCATTCGTTTTCGACCACGCTGGCCAACGCTATATGCTTTATAACGGTAACGATTACGGCCGCAGCGGATTCGGGCTTGCAGTGCTCGAAGGCGATGAGTTCCATGCACCGTCGGTGTCCAGCCGGTAGTCGCTGGCTGCTGCTTGTGAGCGCCGCCTAATCCTCTAGCGTGTCCTGCATGGAATCAACGCCGGCGGGCCACTCCAGCAGCATCGCGGGCGGCAATTGCATGCGGCGGCATGCGCGCGCCGAGAGGCCATCGCGTAGTGCAGTGCGAAAGAGTGGCGACAGGCTGCGCATCAGGCGTGCCGATGCACGCGCCTGCGCGCGATGCGTCGCGGTGCGACCGAGCATGTCGCTGGCCCAGCCCGGCAACAAGGCCGTGCCGGCGCCGAGGAAGACCCCACGCGACAACCCCGCTGCCGGCACCGGCAACTGGATGCTGGTGAGGATGCCGAGCACTTCGCGCGAGCGTGCGTCCATGCGCAGTTGCCCGCGCAGCTTGGCGAAATACGCGTCAACCTGGGCTTCGCTGGCGGGCACATCGGCGGCGCCCAGTGCTTCGGCCACGCGTCTCGCTTCGTCGTAATAGCGGTCGGCGATGGCAGTCGGCACCTGCCGGCAGTAACGTCGGCAGCCCTGCAAAAAACCATAGGCCTCGGTGACGTGCACCCAGGTCAGCAACGACGGATCGTTGGCGTCGTACGGCACGCCGTCGGCGGTGTGGCCGCGAATATGCGCATGGATGCTGCGCACCCGGGCGATCAACTGCTCGGCTTCGCCGCGTGGGGCGTACGTGGTGCCGGCAACGAAGTTGGTCGTGCGCCGCAGGCGCCCCACCAGGTCGGCGCGAAAGTTGGAATGGTCGTAAACGCCGGCCAGCGCGCGCGGGTGCAACAACTGCAGCATCAGCGCGCACAACCCGCCCGACAGCATGCCGGGGAATTCCGAATGCACGCGCCAGGTGACACTGTCGGGGCCGAAGATGCCGGGGTCGCCCAGTGGCTGGTCGTATTCGATGGTGCTCTGGCCACGCGGGAACGCGCCCAGCACCCAGCGGCGGATCTGTTCGGCGGCGGGGGCAGTGAGGGCACGCATGACGGTAGACATGGGCGCAATGATATCCAGCCACGCGCAAACGTCGTGTGCTGGCGGTGGTCTCCTGGCGGCTCACGCCCATCGCATCATGCTCCGCGTATCGGTCACGCCCCCTGTCGACGCAGTGCCGGGTGTGCAGTGCAGCAAGAACGCTGCGGTGGCGCGCACGCAGTTCGGCGTCCGCAGCGGCAAAGCACCTGAATTCAGCGTTTTGTGCGCGGGTGCGCAGGATTCGCCGCCATCGGCTTGCCATGGGCATTGCCAAGCGCAGCGAAAGTGCTAGAACTAGGGCTGTCCGATCGCCACACCTGCACAGCGTGCCGTGGCAGCGGTCGCTCCAGGGGCACCGGCAGCCGCCAGTGCAGCAAGTCGTTCGTACCAGCCAACCGTCGGGAGCTTGTCATGATCGCTTTGTTCCAAGGTTTAGGCCTGCTATTGCAGGACAACGCACTCCATCGGCGCTCTTTCGACGAGCAGGTCGCCCACTGGCGCGAGACGACCGACGAGCAGCTCGACGAAGAGCTCAACCTGCTCAAGGTGGCGAAGAAACAGTGGGTGATCGCCTCCATCATCGGCTGGCAGGCGATCTCGCTGGTGCTGCTGGGCGTGATTACGCACCAGCTCTGGCAGAACGACTACCACCTCACTTTCAGCCGCGTGGTGATCATCTTCACCTCGTGGGCATCGATCCTGTTCGTCATGTGGTACATCGCCGACCTGTTCGACCACAGCGCCGGTTTCGAGCGCTGGCTGCGTGCCTTCAACAGCCGCGCGCGGGTGACGCCGGATGCCGACTCGGTCGAGTGCGTTGCCGATGCATTGGACATGACGCGCCGCTACCCGGAAGTGCTGCGCTACAAGCAGGAAGTGACCTCCAAGCGCGAGCTGCGCCACGAGGACATCGTCAACATGCGCGAGATGGGCCGCCTGCGCCGCTACACCGAATTGCTGCGCGATCTGGATCGTTTCGATGGCGCGCCACGGCTGGTGGCCAACGCCTGAAGCCCTGGGCACAGATCACAGGCGAGAACCCGACTCGCATGCAAGACGGCCGATGGAGCTCCATCGGCCGTTTTGCATTTCAACACCGACAGTTCACCCTGGAAGCACGCTGGGTGCGTCGAGCCGCTGTGGCATGGCCTTGCTGAGCCTTTGAAGCAGGCGTCGAACGACGCGGTGGCGCCAGCGCATTCGAACGACTAGAACTCAATCACACGAACAGGGCCTGCAAACTCATCGGTCAGTAGCTCCGCCAAGAACACAGCATCCTCCAGCGACTCGTCCGGGCGATGCGCCGCGGTGAGCATGAGACGGTGCCGAGCCATCTCCCACGCACAAGTCATCGATCCGGTTCTCGATGCGGTCGGCATCGACGCCGACCACACCGACGTCGTTGACACCTTCGGCGATCCAGTCGGCGACCAGAGCTGCCAGCCCTGGCCGTTGGCCGTGCAGCGAATGCAGAACGATCTTGCACGGATTCGGCATTGCGTTCTCAGGCAGATGCGCAGCCCCACTCAAGCCCGCGCAACCGCCTGTTCCACCGACGGGGTGCGCCAACCACTGCGTACGCCCCAGATGTAGAACACCACGCCCACAGCTGCGACCACGGCCAGATCGGTGCCGTAGCTGAGATAGCCATGGCCGCCGAAATCGCTGCTGCCGGCCCAGGACAGCAGCGCGATCACCGGCAGGTAGCAGATCATCCAGGCCGCGCCCCTGAGGTTGCGGCGCAGGTCCGGCCAGCCCTGCTTGGCCTGGTAGTAGCAGTACACCGGCAGCGCCACGACCATCAGCAGGATGATCTCGCCGGTCAGCGGCCAGCGCGCCCAGTACAGCAGCTCGGTGGCCATGACGAACGCCACGCCGGCCAGCACCGGCAATGCCGCGATGCGCAGCGGGCGATGCAGTTCCGGTGCGTGGCGACGCAACGCCATCGCGCTGATCGGGCCGGTGAGGTAGGAAATGATGGTCGCCACCGAGATCACCGCCGCCAGCGTGCCCCAGCCACGGAAGAAGAACAGGAACACGAACGACACCGCCAGGTTGAAGAACATCGCCACGCGCGGCACGCCCCACACCGGATGCAACTTGCCGAACGCGGCCGGCATGGTGCCGTTCTTCTCCATGCCGTAGACCATGCGTGCAGTGGTGGCGGTGTAGGTGATGCCGGTGCCGCTGGGGCTGACGAACGCATCGATGTACAGCAGCATCGCCAGCCAATGCAGGTTGACGATGATGGCCAGCTCGGCGAACGGCGAACGGAAATCGATGCCGTGCCAGCCGGCCTTGGCCAGCAACTCCGGCGGCACCGCGCCGATGTAGGCCACCTGCAGGATCACGTAGACCACCGTGGCCAGCGCGATCGACCCTAGCACCGCGAACGGAATGCTGCGACCGGGGTTGCGTGCCTCGCCGGCCAGGTTCACCGGACTCTGGAAGCCGTTGAAGCTGAAGACGATGCCGGCGGTGGCCACGGCGGTGAGCACGGCGGCCAGGTCGATCACGTGCGCATCGCCGTGGATGCCGACGCTGAAGTTCTCGCTGTGGAAGCCGCTGGCGATCAAGGCCACGCCGGTCGCCGCCGGCACCACCAGCTTGAACACGGTGATCAAGGTGTTGGAGCGCGCGAACAGCTTGACGCTCCAGAAATTGAGGAAGAAGTACACCAGCACCAACACCGCCGAGATCAGCAGGCCGGGGACCGACAACTCCCCCGCCCCGCCGGGTGCTTGCACATACAACCCCTGCGCCCAGGCCCATGGCCAGGAGGCCATGTATTGCACCGAGGCCTCGGCCTCGACCGGGATCACCGAGACGATGGCGATCCAGTTGGCCCAGCCGGCGATGAAGCCCACCAGCGAGCCATGCGAGTAATGACTGTAGCGCACCATGCCGCCGGATTCGGGGAACATGGCGCCCAGCTCGGCGTAGGACAACGCGATGGTGGTGATGATCGCCGCACCCAGGATCCAGGCCCAGATGGCGCCCGGCCCAGCCAGGCCGGCGGCGCGCCAGGCGCCGAATAACCAGCCGGAACCAATGATCGAGCCCAGACCGGTGAGCATCAGGGCGAAGGGGCCAACGTCGCGGCGCAGCGAATGTTCGGACATGAGGAGCCTGGCAGTGAGGACGCCGTGAACCGGCAACAAGCCGGTAATGATCGCAGAAGCGGCCGCTGCCCGTCAGTGCGTATTCAGTATCAGGTCGTATTGCACCGGTGCTGTGGTGCACAGATGGCCGGGCTGGTCGGGTTCGCTCACGCGACTGGGTACTGAAAAACGGCAGCGACCCCGCCGGCTGGGCCAGATCACGGGCAGGGTCTCGGTGCCACCGCGACGCGGCCTTTTAGATGCCAGTGCGCCTGTCCGCGCTGCGCGCGGCCGGATTTCAGCAAGGCATGCTCACGCTGCGCGATGAAGCGGAACAACGCTGATCCCTGCCATCAACCAACGATCCGGTTTGAACGCGTTGCCACCACGCGGCAGGGCATGCGGCGGCGCGGCGCGGCTGGGCGGCGGGATCGATCGCAGCGCGATGCCTGCTGGCGCAGTCATCGATGCACGACCACGCCATCACGACCAGGCCAGTGCCTTACCCATGGCAATCGGCGCCGGGTGCGCTGATATCCACACAGGTGCGCGCCTCACGCGGGATGCCGCGCAACGCGCGCACTTGCCCGGGGGTAAGCGCAAAGCTGTCCAGGGTCTTGCGCGCGCACGCCGGGGGTGCTGCCGTGTCGCCGGCCATACCTGCGAGGCAGTGTTCTTCATACACCAGGTAATGGCAGTGGCCGCTGCTGCTGGCCAGGCAATGCACGTTGGTTTCGGTGGCGGTGGCCAGGGTCTTGCTGAAGATCACATCCTCACCATTGGCAGTGGCACGGGTGATCGAGGTGGTGCCGTTGCGGTCGTGGCAGCCGGCCAACGCGAGCAGGCAATACACCAGGGAGGCGATCAGGCGCATAGCAGCAGTCCTTTCAGTCGATGCGATTGGGGGACATTGGAGCGGCTGACACAACGACTGCAGCCATCAGGCGGGCGAGGCCGGTGCTCGGAATCGGCGTGTACCACTCGGACACTCCGGTTCCTGCGCGCCGTCCATACCCACCTGAAGACCGCTTGCCACGTGGTGCCGGCCGTTCTTACATGCCGCGGAACAAGACCATGAAGGGCTGGCTGACGGTGAGCGTTTCGCTGCGGCCGCGCAGCGCCAGCCGGCCCTTGCCGGTGTCTTCGCGCACGACCGAGGCGACTGCCTTCATGTTGACGATGGTGGAGCGGTGGATCTGCTTGAACACCTGCGGGTCCAGCACGTCGAGCAACTCGCGCAGCGGCGTGCGCAACAGCGCTTCGCCGGCAGCGGTCATCACCGTGGTGTATTTCTGATCGGCCTGGAAATAGGCCACGTCTTCCAGCGCAATCAGCCGCGTTTCGCGGCCGCTGCTGGCGGTGATCCAGGCCAGCGGAGGTGGTGCGCTGGCCGCCGCCGGGCGCGCGGACAGGCGCTGCAGCAAGGCATCCAGCAGGCTGCCATCCGGCTGGCCGGCGGCGGCGCGCTGCTGCACGCGCTGCCAGGTCGCCTGCAGCCGCTCGCGGCTGATCGGTTTGAGCAGATAGTCCACCGCGCCGTGTTCGAACGCATCGATGGCGTACTGGTCGTACGCAGTGACGAACACCACCTGCGTGCGCGGGCTGACCTCGCGCAGCGCACGCGCCACCTCGATGCCGGTGAGCCCGGGCATGCGGATATCCAGAAACACCACATCGGGTTGTTGCGCGGCGATGGTTTCCAGCGCGCTGGCGCCGTCTTCGCATTCGCCGACGATCTGCAGTTGCGGGCACACCTGCGCCAACAGCGTCATCAGCGATTGCCGCAGCAGCGCTTCGTCTTCGGCAATCACCGCACGCAGCGCGCTCATGCCTGTACCTGCGCGGCGGGGATCTGCGCGTTAGTCAACGGTGGTGGCGCGTTGGCTGCGGCAAACTGCGCCGGCAGCGGCAAGCTGAGGGTGGCGGCCACACCGCTGGGGAAATTGGACACGATGGCAAAGCTCGCCTTGCCGGCGTAGATCAGCTGCAACCGCTCGCGCAGGTTCTTCAGGCCGATGCCGGTGCCCTGGCTGTAGTTGTTGAAGCCCTGGCCGTCATCGGCCACGGTGAGCGTGGCCTGGTCGTCCAGGCACCGCGCCAGGATCCAGATGGTGCCGCCACCGGGCTTGGGTTCCAGACCGTGCTTGATGGCGTTTTCCACCAAGGTTTGCAACATCATCGACGGCAGCTGCAGGGCGCGCAGCTCGTAAGGCACTTCCACCTGCAGGGCCAGGCGCGTGCCCATGCGAATGCGCAGAATTTCCAGGTAGGCCTGGGTGCGTTCGAGTTCATCGCCCAACGTGGACATCGCATTGTCGGCGCTGGGCAGCGAGCGACGCAGGTACTGGATCAGGTGCCCGATCATCACCTCCGCGCGCGGCGGGTCGGTGCGCGCCAGCACCTGCGCACTGGCCAGCGTGTTGTAGAGAAAATGCGGCTCGACCTGGGCGTGCAGCAGGTTCAGTCGCGCAACCGCCAACTCCTTTTCCATCACCGACTGCTCGGCGGCGGCCTGTTCGTCGCGACGCTGCTCGCCGACCCGGCGCACCACGGCGCGATTGATCGCCTCGGCGTTTTCGTAATTGCTGCCTTCGTCCACCGCGAACAGGTCCACCCAGGCACCGGCATCGGGCTCGCACAGCACGGTGACGCTGCTGGTGCCCTGCCCCGGCGCGATCGTCACCAGCACCTGGTTGCGCTTGATCGCAAAGCGCGCAAACAGATTCCAGCGCGAGGGCTGGCGTCCTTCGTACGGATCGATCCGGCGTACCTTGGCGCGGATCAGCAGACTGCCTGGCGCGCATTCGATGTCCTGCACGCGCGGCAGGGCGCGCACGGCGTCCTCGACCACGGCGAAGCTGGCCTGCACGTCCAGCGGCACTTCGATCTGCCGGCGCTGACGGGTCGACAAGGTGTCGTGATCCAGCCGCCCGGCGATCAGACGGACCCGCCGCACATGCGTGACCGCGCTCATCAAGGCCAGCGTCAGCAGCACGATGCAGATCAGCGCGAAGAACGAGCCGGTGGAGCCGAACAGCTGCGCCCACATGATCCCGGCCACGACCAGCGCCGCGATCCAGGCAAACACGATACGCACGATCAGGAAGATGCTGGCGGACACGGATGGGCAACTCGGTGGATGGGACGCGCCGAGCATAGCCGGCAAGCGATCGGCCGAAAGCCCCGGGCGACGAATGGCCGCCGGGGCGCCTTCAACCGCCTGGATCGCGGAGCGAATCCCCCACTGCCGAGCGGTGGCAGGTGCAGGCGCGCACGGTATGCTTGGCGCACTCGGCCGTGCCGGCATGCCGTCGATGACGGTCGCCGCGCAACACCCTCGCTGCCGCGTGCGCTGCGCTGCTGCCACATACGTCCAGCCGCAGCGCGCCGCTGACATCCTCACCCCCAACGCTCCAGGAGTCGCATGCACCGTCGTCATTTTTTGCAGAGCGCCGGCCTCGCCCTCGCGGCCGCTTCCACCGGCAGTTGGGCCGCAGCGCGCAGCCCCGGCGGGGTGTCGTCCACACCGGTGCCGATTGCGCCAGGCGATGTCCTGCCGGGCCAGTTCGCGGCGCCGCTGCCATTGGCGCCGATCCGTGCATCGGTCGATCGCATCATCGCGATCAGTGGCTGCACCCGGCCATTCCGTGCGCAGGGGCCGCGGATCGAGGCAGAACGCATCGGCCGCAAGACGGTGGTCCACAACTACGGACATGGCGGCAGTGGCTGGTCGTTGTCGTGGGGCGCGGCCGAACATGCACTGCGACTGGTGCGCGCGGCCGACGCCGATGCCCGCGAGCTGGCGGTGATCGGCTGCGGCGCGATCGGGCTGACCACCGCCTTGGTGGCGCAACGCGCCGGCCTGCGCGTGCGCATCTATGCACGCGAGCGCTTGCCGGACGTGCGCTCGTTCTATGCCACCGGGGTGTGGTCGCCGGACTCGCGCATATGCACCAGCGAACACGCCACTGCGGAGTTCAAGACCCGCTGGGAAGAGATGGCGCGCATCTCGTTTCGTCGCTACCAGACCTTGCTCGGCTTGCCGGGCGAGCCGATCGAATGGCGCGACGGCTATGCGTTGTCGGATGTGCCGTTCGATCAGCCGATCGCCTCGGCCGAAGCGCACGAGCCGGACTACCCGTCGCTGGAGCGCGAACTGATCCCCGACCTCGGCCCGCACTCGCAGCCGGTCGCGCCGGGCAGCCATCCGTTTCCGGTGCCGTTCGTACGCCGCTACAGCCAGATGACCTTCAATATCAGCGCCTATGCGCGGCTGTTGATGGACGACTTTCTGCAGGCTGGCGGCGAACTCTACACGCGCAGTTTCGAGCACCCGCGCCAGTTCGGCGACTTGCGCGAGAAGATCGTGGTCAATGCCACCGGCTATGGTGCGCGCGCCTTGCTTGGCGACGACAGCGTCATCCCCGTGCGTGGCCAGACCGCCCGCCTGATCCCGCAACCGGAAGTGACCTACGGGCTGATCTGGCGCGGCCACAATCTCAACGTGGTGCCGCGCCGTGATGGACTGCTGGTGCAGGCGCAAGGCGCCAACGACTTCAACAACGCCGATGGCAGCGCCGATCGCGCGGCTTCGGAAGCGGCCGTGCGTGAGTTGGCGCGATTATTTCCTTCGGTCTGACCCGGCTCGCAAGCGTTGACGACATCAGCCGTCGCTGAGTGAGGCCTGCAATGCGCGGGCCAGAGCCGCATCGCCGCTGACCAGTTCGTCCCACCGCAGCACCACGCCCTTGCGCCTGCCCTTCTCGACCAGCTTCAAGCCTTGCGGATCGAGGATCAACGTATAGGTCTGTTCGCCGATCTGCAGTTCTCGGCGCAGCGGCCTGTCCAACGGCGTCATGGCATCTCCCGGTGCGAAGGTCAGCCTGCGTTGTAACGCATCTGGCGCGAGAGCGTGCAGGCAGCAGCTCGCTGCAATGCACTGCCGATGCGGCGGCCGCATCGTTGCGCACAGGTAGCGCCGTGCGCAGCGGTGCCTGCATCCGCCACCGACATGCTCCTCCTGCACTTGCTTGCGTGCTCGGCAACCTCGGTACGATTGGGTGCGATGTGCAGCGCATGCAGATGGTCTTGGTGGCGTTGTCGCCTGCGTCACGGCACAGGTCGTCATCGCATCGGGATCACTGCATCCACCAATCCTGCTAACACCTCGGCCATTAGCGTAGCGGTCATGCCAGACCGCTTGAATGCAATCACGACACCGCTGCATGCCAGACGTTGCATTACGTCGGTGCTGCACGACCGATCGTCACCAAGATGCAGGCCTGCAAGCAGTTGAAGCATGACGACCACGCAGTGCGCCGCACTGCGTTATTGCCTTATCCCGATAGGAGCCGCCAATGGCGATCACCACGATTGAAGAGCTTTTTGTCCACGAACTGTCCGATATCTACAGCGCAGAAAAGCAGCTGACCAAATCGCTGCCGCGTCTGGCGCGCGCTGCGACCGAGCCCAAACTGGTCGAAGCATTCGAGCTGCATCTGGAGGAAACCCAGGGCCAGATCGAACGTATCGATCAGATCGTCGAATTGCTCGGCATCAAACTCAAGCGCATCAAGTGCGCTGCGATGGAAGGTCTGGTCGAAGAAAGCCGCGAGGTGATCGACGAGATCGAGGCCGGCCCGGTGCGCGATGCTGCGCTGATCGGTGGCGCACAAAAGGTGGAGCATTACGAGATCGCCTCGTACGGCACCATTGCAGCGATCGCCAAGCAACTGGGTTACGCCGATGCGATCACGCTGTTGCTCGCAACGTTGGACGAAGAAAAAGCAACCGATGAAAAGTTGACCTTGCTTGCAGAGCAAGGCGGCAAGCAGAAGGCATCCAAGGCCAGCAAAGCGGCCTGATGCATCGCGCAGACGGCGTCGCCGCCTGCGCGCGTCCGCACCACTGCGGACACCCCTCGATAGCCAGCCTCGGCCTACTGCCTCGCAGCTTGCGTGGCAGTTTTCGCCGGGCGCCAGCCAGAAAATACGATCCATGTTCATGCACAACAAACGTTTGGTGCGCTGCGCTTCTTGATGACGCGCGAAGTGGCGCATCAGAAGTCGTTCGAGAAAGCGCTGTACGCGATCGAGCCGAACGTCCCGCCAGGCAAGCTGCCGGGCGACCCGCGCTCTACCGATACTTACTACACTCTGTCGCAAGGCGAAGGCGACATGGCCGGCCCATGGAATGCCGGCGAACAATGGGACGTGGTCGCAGACCGCGAACTGCAGTCCGCAGTGGACGGCGGCGATGGTTCGGCCGGGGTCGCGCTGGATGCGACGCAAACCTAGGCAGTGGACGCGATGTCGCTACGCTTGCTGTCCAACCCGGAGCTGGATCGGGTCAGCGGCGCCGACCTGGGCGCAGGCCCGGATGCAGGCTCCACGACTGGCGATATCCAGCGTTAAACCCTGGTGTCTGATGCACCACATCTTTGGCCCGGCTCGTGCGCGACCCGGGCTTTTTGTTGACACAAAGCGCCTGGCGAGACGCACCAGTGAAGCATGCGCATCTTCATGGCTGCGCCCGTCTACATGTCGATGGCATCGAGCGACGCACGATACGCATCCACCTTTCCAAGCGCGGCGCAGCACCAGTTCTGCACGACGTCACTGGTTGCGATGCCATCGATGCGCGTCGTTGCGTCGCAATCCATGCCGAGCCGTTCACGGGTCTACGGGATCGCTGTGCACGCTGAACAGATCGCTCCTTGAAGCGCCTGCTTGCGCACCGCATTAACCGGTGCGGCGCGCACGATGCGCCTGCGCGTCGTCTGATGGCATACCGGCCTGGAGTTACCCATGCTCGACACTCTGCTCCGTGGCCGTCGCATTCTTGTCGTGGAGGATGACTATCTGCTTGCCGAATCGCTCAGCGACCTGATGACGGAAGCCGGGGTCCGGGTGATCGGCCCGGTCGGCAACGTACCCGAAGCGCTCTCGCTGGTGGCATCGGGGTACGCCCTCGATGGTGCATTGCTGGATGTCAACGTGCGCGGCCAGCTGGTGTTTCCGGTGGCCGATGCCTTGATAGCGCGCGGCGTGCCGTTTTCCTTCTGCTCGGGCTACGACCGCTGCGCCCTGCCGCCACGCTTTGCGCATCTGTCCTACTGCATGAAGCCATCTAACCCGCGCACCATCACCGCCTTGCTAAGCAATCAGACACAGCCTGCCTAACGTGGCTGGTCGGCAGTATCTGCGTCTGTATCTGCGTGTGAGTCGCCGGCCTGCTGCAGGGCGCGTTCTTCCTCGCCCAGCTGATTGAGCAGGTCGACGGCAGACTGATGCGCGCCGCGCAATGTGTCCATCGGTTTGGACGCCTCGCCGCGCAGCGCGTACAGCGCAAACCCCATCACATTGAGGCGGTTGCGCAGCTGATGCAGCAACTCGCGGCGGCGTCCATGGGGGGCGTCGGTCACGCTGTTCCCTTATCGCCGAGCCGGTTGTGCAACGTACGCACACTGATGCCCAGTTCGCGCGCAGCGGCCTTCTTGTTGAACCGTGTGCGTGCCAGCGCGGCTTCGATCATGGCGTCCTCGGCCTGCCGCATGGTCCAGCCAGCGGGAATCAACAAGCCATCTTGATCGGCCTGCGGCACGGTCTGCTCCACCTCCGGCGCGCTCAACAAATCGCCGTCCGATCGCAGATACAGATAACGGATGAACGAGCGCAGCTCGCGCACATTGCCTGGCCAGGCGTGATAGGCCAGATAGCGCAGCAGCGACTTGGTGGGCAACTTGCGCGCACCGTACTGGACATTGAGCTCGTCGATCACGCGCAGCGCGAGCAGACGCGCATCGCCGCGACGCTCGCGCAGCGGCGGGACCTGGATCGGGTATTCGTTGAGCCGGTAAAACAGATCCTCGCGCAGCACGCCGTGCTCGCGTTGCACATGTTGGTGCGTTGCCGCCACCACGCGCGCATCCAATGCAATTTCCTCGCTTCCACCTACGCGCATGAAGCTGCGCGACTCGATCGCACGCAGCAGATAGACCTGCAGGCGGCTCGGCATTTCGCCGATCTCATCCAGAAACAGCGTGCCATCGGCCGCCTGCTCCAGGAATCCGGCGTGGCGACGCTCCGCGCCGGTGAAGCTGCCGCGCTCGTGGCCGAACAACTGACTGGCCAGCAGCTCTTCCGGGATGGCGCCGCAATTGACCGGCACAAAGCGACCGCGGCGCCCGGACACGCGATGGATGGCACGCGCAACCAGATCCTTGCCGGTACCGGTTTCCCCCGTCACCAGCACATTCAGATCGGTCGGCGCCACGCGCACGATGTCCTTGCGCAACAGCACGATGCTGTCGCTGTTGCCGATGATGCCCAGGTTGCCCTGCTGCGCTTCACGCAAACCACCGAGCACACGTTCCAGGCGTTCAGGCGCAAACGGCTTGGTCAGGAATTCGCTGACGCCGAACTGCTGTGCGCGGCCCTGTGTTTCATAAGCGTAGTCCCCCGACACCACGACGATCTGCGGCGAGTGATCCGGGCCGAGCCGTTCGATGAGATCGAAACCGCTGCCGTCGGGCAGGCCAACGTCCACCACCAACAGGTCAGGGAAGTTGCTATCCAACCAACGGCTGGCTTCACCAAGCGTGTGCATCCCCTTGGCATGGAAGCCACTATCGGTGGCCAACTCCACCACCTGATCGCAAAACTCCACGTCGTCGTCGATGATGGCGCAGGAAAGTCGGTCCATGAGCGCTTTTGTCCGCAATGACTGGTACATGTTCAGTTGGAAATTGTGATGGCATCGCGAAGACACGCTAGCTCACCACAGCGAGATTACCCCTCCCCTGCGACCACAGGTCGGTCCAGCGGCCCCTTTCCCAAGCAGAGCTCGCCGCACTGAGTGTGCACGAAGTACGCACGTCGGTGCTGGATATTGCTAGTGCCAAGCGTCACGGTTGAGGCCGATGGCCGCGTCGAATCCATCGAAAACGCCAGCGGGCGCAAGATTTGGAAGAGGCTGGATGGTTGGCACGCAGTCCGCAACGCGGGCATGCCCTCGCTGAGGGATCAGCTCGCTTGCGCCGCTGTCTCCGGTTCAGCACGCCAGTAGACGCTGACGTGGACCACGCGCGCTGCGGCGCGTGAGCAAACCCGCATTGCATCCGACAGGTTCGCGACATGAGCACCAGCGTACCCGCTTTCCACAGCGACTGTACGCAAAGCGCATGGAACATTGTGATCTGGCGCTAGCCTGTGCGGCACCATCGGTACTGCGCGTCTAACGCGTGCGGCATGTGGTTTCAACGCTTCTCGGAACCATCTGGTCGCTCGTAGTCGCGCTCAGGGTCTGCCTTGTTCACATCACGGTCCTCATCAGGCATGTCATGGACTTTCCGCTCCACATCCTCATTGCGTTGTTCCTGCGGCGTAAACGGCTTTTTCTGGTCATCTCCCGGACCCCACGGCTTCTTCGGCTCGCTACCCATTGCTGGTCTCCTGCATCTGGTGTCGTAGCACCACGCTAGGCGGGCATCCATTGCAACACAGTGAACGGCGCCACGCGATGGTGTGAAGTGGCTGCCCATGGCGCGGGCGACGACGCACGCTGACGTGCCGGCTTCCCAATGCGTTGCACGGTCGCTGCCGCACTGCAGCTAAGAGCGGCTAACACAACGACTTCGCGTCAGCCTACTGCAGGCCGGCCATCTGCGGCCTGGCTGCAGGGCCCTTGCCCGCCCAGCGTCGCGGGACACGCTGCAAGTACGTCCTTGTAAGCGCTTACGCGGCATCCATGCCGCGTAAGGTCGCGCGACGCTGGGCGGGCAAGGACCAGTCGAGATGGTCGGCATGCATGGGTTTAAACCAAGCAACCAGCGGAGTCTCTGGTGCGGTGTCCTCGCCGCTTGCGGGACCGTGTGGCGGCATGGATGCCGCCACCGAGCCTCCAGGGATGGATTCACGGCGTGTCCCGCGAGCGGTGAGGGCACCGCGCCCTCGACCCACTCAGTGTTTGATCTGGACTTCTGACTGCATCCACCAAGATACGGTCGACGAAACCACTGCACTCACTGACAGGCGCTCGCTAGGTTTTGTTAGCTGCTCTAAAGCGAAGGTTGCACTCGCATATGCTGTCGGTTTCCAGCTGCGAGGCATCGTTGAGTGTGCCGTCACGCCTTTCCTTGGCAGGCATGAGACGCCAGCGAAGCAGTGCTGGCAGCGGCCCCACCGCACCACAGCTGCATCAGCACACATGCCGCCTACATTGCCTAGCCCGGATATTTACGTTCGCGTGCACACACTGCAGCTCACGTCGTGCTTCATCCCTCAGGAGACATCCATGCCCGTACCCAACTATCCACGCCCGCCGTTCAAGCCGCAGCAGCAGAGCTTCCCTGGTCGAACCGAGAAGATGGACCCTCGCCCGGATCATGGTGAAGACAGCTATGTCGGCCACGGCCAGCTGATCGGCAAGCGTGCATTGATTACCGGCGGCGACAGCGGCATCGGCGCAGCTGTGGCCATCGCTTATGCGCGCGAAGGCGCCGATGTGGCGATCGCCTATCTTCCCGATGAGCAAGAGGAGGCCGCCAGGATCGGCGCGCTGATCGAGAAGGCCGGTGTCAAGGCATTGCTGGTGGGCTGCGACATCAGCGACCCCGCCCAGGCGGCCGCGCTCATCGACAAGGTCAACAGCGCCTTCGGTGGCCTGGATATTCTGGTCAACAACGCCGGCTACCAGAAATATTTCCAGAGCTTCGAAGACATCACACTGGACGAATGGCGCAAGACCTTCGATACCAACGTGCATGCCGTGTTCCATCTGGTGCAGCTGTCGGTACCGCTGATGCGGGACGGTGGCTCCATCATCAATACTGCCTCTGTACAGTCCAAGAAGCCCACGCCGAACATCCTGCCCTACGCCGCGACGAAGGGCGCATTGGCCAATCTGACCATCGGCCTCGCCGGCGTGCTGGCCGACAAGCACATCCGGGTCAACGCGGTATTGCCCGGCCCGATCTGGACACCATTCATTCCTGCCGGCATGGATGAAGAGTCGGTGCAGAACTTCGGCAGCCAGACGCCGATGGGACGCCCTGGCCAACCGGTCGAGTTGGCATCGGCATACGTGATGCTGGCAGCCGACACCGCCAGTTACACCTCCGGCACCTTGCTCACCATTGCCGGTGGTGCAGTCACGCTGTGACGCCATAACGGACTATCGAGCGCCACGCACGCGTCAAGCCCGCATCGGTCCCACACCGATGCGGGCTTTTCTTCGCGCCAGCGTGCAATTGCTTGGCGAGTGCGGCTCTCGGCGAATCTTTGTTGCCTGCTGCCAAGCGCCCGCTAGCAAAAATCCCGATCTGCAGTGAGGTTTCGGTCAACGCCGCGCTCGCGTGGCACCCACCCGCCGTTCCATCGGCGCTGTGTCGCGCAGACTGCCTGGGTGAGCAGTGAGTTGGTGAATACGGCGCCCAGGGTGGGGAAAATCAGCACATGCGCCGTGCGCGATTGCGGCAGCGCGCGGCCGAATCCATCGGCGATGAGCCCGTCACCCATCGACGCAGCGGAATGCCTTTTCTGAAAAGGACGGATGACCCACGACACTCGCCTGGATCGCACCACACACCCTGCAGTGTTCGGCAATCCGCCTCGGCCAATCAGTTCAGTCGGCCGGACTTGGCACGCAGCGCCTTCGCGTGTTCCAGATGTTGCGCGATGGTTTCGCGTGCGCGCTGCAATTCCTTGCCCAGATCGCTCGACCCCGGTTCACTGCTCAGCTGCGGATCCAGCAAGGTCAATGCCTGCTCGTGACTGGTCACGCTGGCCTGCAGATACTGGGTTTCAAATTCATGGCCGTTCAACCCTTCCAGACGCTTGCGCGTGGCTTGTGCACGCGTCGATGCGGCCTGCGCCAGGGTGCCATCGCGATCAGGCGCGAACCGGCTCAGGTCGGTCAGCGCGGCGCTATGCGCCTCGTCCATCTTGCGGGCGAATTGCAACGATTCGCCGCCTAGACCCTTGACGACCGCCAATTGCGCCAGGCTGCGCTCTTGTTCGTTGAATACAGCCAGTGCACCGAGTGCCTGCTTGCGCTCTACGGTGACAGTGACGCCGCTGCGTAACGGATCGCCGTGCGGCGGCGTGGCGCTATTGGTCGCTGGTCCCTTCCGCGTAGGCGATTGAATATCGCGGTCGTGACGGGTATCGCTGGCCTTGTCGCCACCTTGATCCTGACGACGCTGCCATGCCTTGTAGGCCACGTAACCCACGGCGCCTGCGGTCACCATCTTGAAAATTCCCATGTCGTTCTCCTGAGTGATCGCACCTGGCGATCGTGACGGTTGGGTTCGCATCGTCGATGCACGCGATAGGTGCATGGTGTCGAACAGCTGAGTTCGAGCGTGCGAGGACGTCGGTTATCCAGGCGTGACCTACGCATCAACGCGGCGTCGCCGACCGGCCGCGTCCACACCATGCGCACGCGGCGTGCTGACGGATTTAACGGCGCGCTGAGAACACTGCATCGCATTGCCGCGCACCGACGGCCTTCAGGAGATCCACATGCTTGCCCTCAACTACCATGGCTCCCACGATGTGCGGGTAGAGACCGTCCCCGATCCGGTTCTTGTCGAACGCGACGATCTGCTCCTGCGTGTCACCGCCACGGCCATCTGCGGCTCGGATCTACACCTGTATCGCGGCAAGATTCCCGATCTGCGGCATGGCGATGTGCTTGGCCACGAATTCATGGGCATCGTCGAAGACGTCGGCCCGGACGTCACTGCGGTCAAACGCGGCGATCGCGTGGTGATCCCGTTCGTGGTCGCCTGCGGGCGCTGCTTCCATTGCGTGCTGCAGGAGTTCTCTGCCTGCGAAACCACCAATACCGGCAAGGGCGCAGCGCTCAATCACAAGGACATGCGCCCGCCTGCGGCGTTGTTCGGTTTCAGTCACTTGTATGGCGGCTTGTCCGGCGGCCAGGCCGAGTATGTGCGCGTGCCCAAGGCCAATGTCGGGCCGCTGGTCGTGCCAGATGCATTGCACGACGAGCAGGTCTTGTTCCTGTCCGACATCCTGCCAACCGGCTATCAAGCGGTCATCGACGCTGGCGTCAAGCAAGGCTCGACCGTGGCGATCTTCGGCGCAGGCCCGGTGGGGCTGATGGCGGCGGCATGCTGCCGCATGCTCGGGGCCGAACGCATCTTCATGGTCGACCGCCATGCCTATCGCCTGGACTTTGCCTCCAAGGCCTACGGCATCATCCCGATCAACTTCGACGATGTCGACGATCCGGCCGATGTGATCGTGTCGCAAACCGATGGACGCGGCGTGGATGCCAGCATCGAAGCGGTGGGCTTCGAGGCCGAAGGCAGCACACTCGAAACCGCGTTGACCACCTTGAAACTGGAAGGCAGCAGCGGCGTGGCAATACGTCAATGCATCGCGGCCACGCGGCGCTGCGGCGTGGTCAGCGTGCCGGGCGTGTATGCCGGCTTCATCCACGGTTTCATGTTCGGCGATGCCTTCGACAAGGGGCTGACCTTCAAGATGGGCCAGACCCATGTGCAGAAACACATGCCGCATTTGCTGGAATGCATCGGCAATGGCGAGCTCAAGCCGAACGCGATCATCTCCCATCGCCTGCCACTGGCCGATGCGGTGCGCGGATACGAATTGTTCGACAAGAAGCAGGACGATTGCCGCAAAGTGGTGTTGACGCCGTAACCCCGACAGACACACCAACGCAAACGGCGATATTGGGCGTACTCAATCCAGCGGCTTGGCCGGTACGAACGGCGAGACCGGATCGCTGGCAGGAAAGGTTTCTTCCAGCGCATCGTCCTGCAACGCATCCTGCTTTTCCTTTTCGCTACGCTGAGCATCGTGGTCGGGCGCCTGTTCGGGCGCATCAATGCGCTGATGTGCAATCGTCATGGGAATCTCCTGCCGCGTTGATGCGGACTGCTCAACGTTACGGTGGCGCGCCAGCGGCATCGGTGAAATGCGTCTTCGCACGGGCACGACAAAGGCGAACGGTTGTGGATGAGCGCGCGGCCGGGAATGAGACGCACACCACTTTAGGAGTGGACTCATCCATCGCAGGCCCAGCTGGCCTGCGTGTGTGAGCGCGCAGTGCGTCGCGGGCGGGTCACCACGTTTGCAGCGCATGGCGACCTCTTCCAGATCGACCTGAGGTGCCCGGCTCCCGCACCTGGCACCTCAGGTGCCAGTAGCGACCCGCCACACGCATCGATCTACGCGCGCCATTCCGACGCAATCACCGTGGCGACGATGGAGCGCGCATCCGCGAAGGGCATGCACGCACACCGGCAGGATGGGCAAACGCTGCGCTGTGCACGGCGGGACCGGTTCACACCCCCGCACGCCCAGGGTGTATGGTGCAGGGGCGGGGCCGGAGTCCGGTATCGCCTTCATTCTCTTTCGGCCTTCTCCATCAAGAATCTCTGCGAACGTTGCGACGCCGTCTGTTGCCGGCTCACCGTCATGGTCGACCCATCCGACCGCATCCCCAACCACCTGACCACCGTGACGCCGCAAGGCTGGCACGTGATGGCGCGTGACGAGGAAGGCTGGTGCGTGGCCCTCGATTCGGCGCGCATGTGCTGCTCGATCTATGAAACGCGCCCGGCGATCTGCCGGCGTTTCGTCATGTCCGGGCCGTATTGCCGCGACGTGCGTGCCACCTACGACGACCAACGCCGGCGGGGCATTCCCTTGACGCTTTACAACGCATGAGGATTTCGCCATGAACAACTCCCGTCGCCAGTCGATGACCGTGAGCAATCAGCCGGGCAAGCCGCGCTTGTCCGAGCAGCGTCTGGCCGCCGATCTCGAAGCGTTTCAGCAATCCGGTGGCGCGATCGAGCGCCTGGGCGACACGCCGCTGCGTCGCGACAAGAAGCGTGGCGAGCCCGAGGTCGCACCCGCTGCCGCAACCAAACCGGCCGCCAAAGCCGAATAAACGCGCTGCGACAGCGCACGATGTGTCGCTGTCGCGGCCATGCCGCACCGATGGAGATCAGCTAGCCCCAAGCCTGCCGCATGCAAGCGTGGGCCGGCAGCGCCAGGCGCAAGGCCAGGACGCAGGCAGACATCCGGGGCCTCGGCAGTGCCGCCGCTCACCGCGAACACCCGTCAGCCTGCAACCGCAGCCTGACCCAGCCACCATGCACCGCACGCTCCATGATGGCCCGCAGCGCTCGACGCTTAGGCCGGCCTCGCGCCGGCACCTGGCCCACCCGGCACTACAGCAACTGCGCGCGATCGATCGCTCCGATGCCTTGCGCCAGTGATGCCATTTCGTTGGCCAGGTCGATCATGTCGCCACCGGCCTGCGCCGCAATGGCCATGATGCGTTGATACGCGTCCCAGAAATCCGGTCCACGGCCGTAGGCATCGTGGAATCCTTGCAGCTCCAGGAGCAGCCGATCGGACACTTGCATGTCGGAACGGTCCATTGTGTTACCTCGCTGGGAAACCCGGCCCGCAGCTTATACCTGTTCACGTTGCAAAACCGGCGCTTCCCGGGCACATTTTCGTTCAAACCTGAACTGGTTAGACGGGCGCCATGCCACGACCTGGTTGCGCCCTGGCTCGACTTTCGCCGCCGCTCGGCCTGCAGAGATTGGTCGCCTGCTGCATGGCCGATGCGCCGCAGGCCACCACGATGGAACAACCCGGGATCTCCCGCACCAGCGCGGCTGAATGCCGCCAGCCCTACCCGCTGCAATCCCTTGCAGGACCAGCGCCAGGGCACCGAAGCGTGCGCATTCCCGTGTAAAATGTGCGGTCTTTGCCCGTGAAATCATGGCGAAAGTTCTCCAACGGGCGCCTCTGTCAGGCCCGGCCTTTATTCGCCTGCTCGCGCGCCTCACCGATGCCCATGTCGCCCAGTCCAACCATGCGCTGGCCGACCGGCTCGGCCAGTGGATCGATTGGACGCGCGCAGTCGCCGTCTCCAAGGCGCTGGATGGCAAGCTGCCCGAAAGCGAGCCGTTGCCGGACACGCGTCCGCTCGACGTGGAAACCTGCGCGCGCGTGCGCGCGGCGCTGACGACCAGCAGCGTGGCCGAGCTGGACACTGTGGTGGCACGCGTGCGTGCCGAGGCCCGCGCAGCCGTCCAAGCCGAGGTGCCTGCGCCCATGCCCGACTACGCCCCGTTTCGGCAGCACTACCTGGCGATGCAACGCGCCATGCGCACCGCTACCGGCGATCTGCGTGGGCGGCTGCGCGACATGCTGGCACTGGTATCCAGCGACATGGCGCGGCTGGCCGAAGTGGATGCAGTGATGGAACTGACGCTCAGCCCGCGCGAGCAGACGTTGTTGGGGCACGTACCGAACCTGCTCGGTGCGCACTTCGAACGCCTGCGCACTGCTGCGCAGGCGCCAACTCCGGCAGCCGATGGCGATACCGCGCCACGCGCGGTGTCCGATGGCTGGCTGGATGTGTTTCGCAAAGACATGCAGAGCGTGTTGCTCGCCGAACTGGATGTTCGTTTTCACCCGATCGAAGGCCTGCTTGCAGCGCTTCGTACCCGCTAACTGGGACCTCATGTTCAGAACTCTCGTACACGTGTGTGTGTTTGTCGTCGGCCTGTTGGCGGTTTGCTGGGTCGGTATCGGTTATCTGGGTTCCAACCCGCTGGGTGCCTGCATCGCAGCGGTGATCGGCGCCTGTTACGTGGCCGGCGCCGTAGAGCTGTACCGGTACCGCCAGGCCAGCGCAACGCTGGACGATGCCGTTGCGGCATTGACCACCGCGCCATCAGCATTGGGCGAATGGCTGGAGCGGCTGCATCCGAGCCTGCGCAATGCGGTGCGTCTGCGCATCAAGGGCGAGCGCGTGGCCTTGTCCGCTCCCGTGCTCACGCCGTATCTGGTCGGCCTGCTGGTGTTGCTTGGCATGCTCGGCACCCTGCTCGGCATGATGGCCACGCTCAAGGGCACCGGTTTTGCGTTGCAAAGTGCCACCGATCTGCAGGCCATTCGCGGCTCGCTGGCCGCACCGGTGGAAGGGCTGGCGTTTGCGTTCGGCACCTCGATTGCCGGTGTTGCCACATCGGCAATGCTGGGACTGTTGTCGGCGCTGTGCCGGCGCGAGCGGCTGCAGGCCGTGCAGCGGCTGGACCTGAAGATCGCCACCGACCTGCATCCGCATTCGGACGCGCACCAGCGTGGCGAAGTCTTCAAGCTGCAACAGCAACAAAGCGCCTTGATGCCGGCGTTGATCGATCGGCTGCAGGCGCTGATGAGCACCATCGAACAGCAGAGCATCGCTGCCGACGCGCGTCTGGCCGCGCAGCAGGCCGAGTTCCACGCCAGGAGCGAGGCGGCGTATGTGCGTCTGGCCACGTCGATGGAGCAATCGCTGCAGGCCGGCGTTGCCGACAGCGCACGCGCGGTGAGCGCGGCATTGCAGCCGGCGATGGAAGCCACCATGGCCAGCATTGCGCGCGACACCGCCACGCTGCATGAGCACCTCACCCAGTCGGTGCAGCAACAGCTCGATGGCATCACCCGCGGTTTTCAACACAGCGCCACCACTGCCGCCGCGCAGTGGACCACCGCGCTCACTGCACAGGAACACGCGCAGCAGGCGCTGGATGCGCAACTGCAGAGCACGCTGGAGCAGATCGCCCGGCAGACCACCGCGCTGCACGATGGCGTGAGCACCGCCGTGCAGCAGCAATTGCACGGCCTCAACGACGGCTTCCAGCAAAGCGCACGCACCGCTGCCGACCACTGGCAGGCCGCATTGGCCGCGCAGGAACGTGCGCAGCAAGCGCTCAACGAACGGTTGCAGACCACACTGGAACAGATCGATCAGCGCAGCACGGCCATGCAGGACGGCGTGACTCACGCAGTCCAGCAGCAGTTGGCCGCACTCACCGATGGGTTCGAACGCAGCAACGCCGCCACCGCCGACAACTGGGCGGCAGTGCTGGCCGAGCAGCAACGCGCCACCGCGTCGCTGAGCACGCAATTGCACGCCACGCTCGAACAACTTGCCCAGCAGACCACCGCATTGCAGGACGGCGTGCAGCAGGCCGTGCAACAACAGCTCGATGGCCTGAGCAGCGGCCTGGAAACCAGCACGGCCGCCGCAGCGGCCAGCTGGACTTCGGCCGTGGCCGAGCAGCAACGTGCAAACCATGCGCTCACCCAGGAGTTGCAGAGCACGCTGACGCAGTTCGCCAGCACCTTCGACGCCCGCTCCAGCGCCTTGGTCGATGCGGTGTCCAAGCGCATGGATCAGTCCAGCAGCGCGGCGGCCAACGCCTGGAACGACGCACTGGCGCAGCAACAAGACGCCAGCGCCGCGTTGGCCACCCAGCACCAGAGCGCACTCGCCGCGGCAACCGCCAGCTTCGATGCGCATGCCGCCGCATTGGTCGGCACCCTGCAGCAATCCCACACCGACCTGCAGGCCGCGCTGGAAGCGCGCGACAGCCAGCGCCTGGCGCTGTGGAGCGAGCGCTTCACCGCGATGAGCGCGGCCCTGGCCACGCAGTGGGAACGCACCGGCGAGCGCGTCGCCCAGCAGCAGCAGGCGATCTGCGAGACCCTGGCCAGCACCGCCAGCGAGTTGTCCACGCAGGCGCAGGCACAGGCCAGCGCCACCATCACCGAAGTGGCGCGCCTGATGCAGATCGCCTCCGAAGCGCCCAAGGCCGCCGCCGATGTGGTGGCCGAGCTGCGCCAGAACCTGTCCGAGAGCATGGTGCGCGACACCGCCATGCTGGAAGAGCGCAGCAAGCTGCTCGCCACGCTGGACACCTTGCTCAACGCGGTCAACCACGCCTCCACCGAACAACGCGCAGCGGTGGATGCGCTGGTCACCACCTCGGCCGACCTGCTGCAACGCGTGGGCACGCAGCTCACCGAACAGATCGGCAACGAGACCGGCAAGCTCGGAGAAGTGGCCGCGCATGTCAGCGGCAGCGCGGTGGAAGTGGCCAGCCTCGGCGAAGCCTTCGGCATGGCGGTGCAGTTGTTCAGCGGCTCCACCAGTGAGCTCAACGCGCGCCTGCAACACGTCGCCAGCGCACTGGATGCCTCACTCGCCCGCAGCGACGACCAGCTGGCGTATTACGTGGCGCAGGCGCGCGAAGTGGTCGATCTCAGCATGCTGTCGCAAAAGCAGATCATCGAAGAACTGCGTCAGCTCGATCGCGGCCGTCACGATGCCGGCAATGCCGATGCGGGCGAGGCCACCACGGCATGAGCGATGAGATCGATATCGACGGCGAATCGGGCACACCGATCTGGGCCGCTTTCGGCGACCTGATGTCGGTGTTGCTGGGCGCGTTCGTGCTGATCCTGGTCGGCGTGATCGGTGTGCAGTTGCAGCTGTCCAGTCGCTTGGATGAAGAGGTCAAGCAACGCCAGGCCGAAGCGCAGCGCCGCAAGACGCTGGAACAGGCGCTGGCCGCGCCGCTGGCCGCCGGCCGCGTGACGCTGGTCGATGGGCGCATCGGCATCCGCGGCAACGTGTTGTTCGCCTTCAATTCCGACCAATTGCAGCCGGAGGGCCGCGAAGTGCTGAAGACGCTCGCCGCCCCATTGTCCGAATACCTGGCCTCGCGCGAGGAGATCCTGATGGTCAGCGGCTTTACCGACGACCGCCCGGTGCTGGGCGGCAACCGTCGCTACGCCGACAACTGGGAACTGTCCGCACAGCGCGCACTCACCGTGACGCGTGCGCTGATCGCCGAAGGCGTGCCGGCATCGTCGGTGTTCGCTGCGGCGTTCGGCTCGCAACAGCCGGTGGATTCCAATGCCGACGAAGCGCGCCGCGCAAAGAACCGACGGGTGGAGATCGCACCGATCGCGCGCCCGTCCACGTCGCGTGGGCCCGCGTCCGCACAGCCAGCACCGGCCGCAGCGGCGCGATGAGCACGCAAGCGACATCCGTACACGCGCGGCTGGAACGCTGGCGCGGCCAGGGTGCCGACCAGCTGGACCCGGTGCATTTCCATCTGATGCAGACGTTGGCGACGCGTGCGCAGACGCAGAGCGGTGCAGTGCGCGCGGTGCTGGAAGAGAAGCTGGATGCGTTGGTCGATGCCTATGCGGCGACGGTAAAGAAAGCAGCGCGCCGTCGTGCAATCAGCCATGCTGTTCCAGGTGCTGTGCAACGCAGCGCGCTGGGCGCATTGACCGAGCAGATGGCAGGCCATGCGGCGTTGATGGAGGTGGACAGCAGAAAGACCGCCGCAGCCGACCCAAGCCTGTTCCCGGAGTTGCCAGCACTGGACGATTTCCGCCGCACCTGGACCACGGTGCGTACCGCCAGCCAGGTGCGCCAATCGCTGCAGGACGCACCCAAGGACGCCGGCCCGCTCAATTCCAGCGTACTGGTACACCGCTGCATCAGCCTGATGCGCGAGCGCTCGCCCGGCTACCTGCAGCACTTCCTCGGCTATGTCGACGCGCTGTCGTGGCTGGAACAACTGCACAGCGGTGGTGCGTTGGCCAACGATGACCCGGCACCGGTGGCGCCGGGCAGGAAGCGCAGCAAGCGACCGTCCACGCGTCGCAGTTAGAGCGACCAATCGCATCACGGCGTGTCTCAGAACCGCAAACGCACGCCCACCGTCCAGCTACGCGGCGCACCGGGATACACCCATTGCTCGCTGTAGGAGAACGCAGCGTAGCGGCGATCAGTGAGGTTTTCGACCTTGGCATACAGGCGCAGGCGCTCGCTCAGGTCGTAATGACCGACCAGGCGCCACACCGTGTACGCGGGCAGCACGAAGTCGGTATTGCTATCCACCGAGCCCAGCCGCTCACCGGTATGCAACACGCCCACGCCCAACGCTGCACTGCGCTTGCCGGTCAACGGCTGCTCGTAGTTGACCAGGGCATTGCCGGCGAAGCGCGGCACGTTCGGAAATTGTCGCCCTTCGGCCAACCCGGTGCCGGCGGCGGCGGCGCTGCTGCGCGTCACCTGCGAATCGGTATAGGCCAGGCCCACCGATGCGGCCAGGCGCGGAGTCACACGACCGAGCAGATCCAGCTCCACACCCTGACTGCGCATCTGGCCCACCGGCAGCGAAAAGCTGATGTCGGCCGGGTCCAGGCTCAGCACGTTCTTCTTGTCGATGCGGAACGCGGCCAGCGTCGCTTCCAGTCCATCGCCGGGTTGCACGTATTTCAGCCCGGTCTCCAGCGAACGGCTTTTCTCGGGTGCGAAGCTCTGGCCGCTGGCGCCCACTCCGCTGTTGGGACGAAAGCCCGCCGCCGCACTCGCATACAGCGACAACGCATCGTCGATATGGAAGATCATCCCGGCCCGCGGGCTGACCACGCCATCGGACGCGCGCTGCGTGGTGCCGCGCAGCTGGTTGTCGAGATCTTGCTGGTAGTGGTCGTAGCGCAGGTCGAGCAAGGCCTTCCAGCGCGCGCCGAGATCGAGCTGATCCTGCGCATACACGCCCCACACCTGCTGACGCTCCTCGGTATCGGTGGTCGTGGCCAGCCGCCCCGGCTGCGCCACGCCATACTGCGGCGCGAGCACGTCGATGCCGTACGGCGTGGCAGCCGAGCGTGCACGCTGCTGAAAGCGGCTGTCGTCGAAGCGATTGCCGTCGATGCCGAACAACACATTGTGGGTGACGCTGCCCGCCTGCAGGCTGCCGAGCAGTTCGGCACGTGCGGCGATATCGCGGCCCTGGTAATCGCGGTAGCGGCGTTCGCGCCGCAGCGTGCGGTCGTCGGCCTGCAGCGTCCACGGCTCGGTCGAGAAACCGCGCATGCCGCTGTCGCGATAGGTCGCCCCGCCCTGCAACGACCAGGTCTGATTCAAGCCGTGCACCACAAATACCTGATGCCCGGTGGAATGCAGATCGATATCGCCATCGCGCGGTTCGCCCAGAAAACGCGACGCCGGCAGCCGGTTGGCATCGCCATTGATGGCGGTCACGCCGCGATCGAACGGCGTATGGATACGCACGAATTCCAGCTCATACGACACCGTGGTATCGGGCGTCGGCATCCATAGCAGCGACGGCGCCAGCAACGTATTGTCGCTATCGACGGTGTCGCGGAAGCTGTGCTGGTCCTTGTGCATCACATTCAGGCGATAGGCCAGGTTTTCGCCCAGCGGGCCGGTGCTATCCACCGCGGCGCGATAACTGTCGAACCGGCCTGCCGACAGGTCCACGCTGTGCTGGGGCTGGAACAACGGTTTTTTGGTGACGATATTGACCGCACCGCCCGGCTCGCCGCGCCCGTACAACGCCGACGCCGGGCCCTTGATCACTTCGATGCTCTGCGTATTGGCCGCATCGCGCAGGCCGTTGTAACCACGGCTGGCGTTGAAGCCGTTGACCATGTAATCGGAGCTGAAATTCGGGTCGCCGGTGAAGCCGCGCATCGAATAGCTATCCCACAACCCACCCAGGTTGTTGGCCTTGGTGATGCCGCTGGCCAGTTCAAGCGCACCGGCCAGATCGGTGACGCCGGCATCTTGCAACAAGGTCTGATCCAGCACGCGCGCACTGATCGGCAGGTCGCGCAGCGGCGCATCGGTCTTGGTGGCGCCGGTGACGCTCAACGCGCGATACGGCGTGTACTGGCTGCGCACCTGCATCGCATCCAGGTCGCGCGTCTGCGGCTCGGCGGCCTGGGTAAACGGACTGACGCCTGCAGCACAGGTCAGCATACTGAGGAGGGGCAGCATGTGCGCCGGAAGGCGGCGCGGCATGGACACGGACATCGGGCAGGACTCCTGAAGGGCATGGCGCAGTGGCCGTGTCGCAGATGAAAGATCTGATTGGTTGGTGGAGCGCGGCTTCCGCTACGAGGCGGGATCGGCCGTTGCATCGAACCGAGGCGCACGCTGGAAGTCCTCGCGCGTAAATGGCCGGTCCCGGAACAGATAGCCGTAGTAAAACGTCCGTAGTGCTCGATGGTAGGCGCGGATACGGTCCTGGTAGGCCAACTGCGCGCGCAGATCGGTATGCGCCAGACGCGACAACGCCGCCTGCACCGCAACCGGCGGCAACACGCTGGCCACACGCTGCGCGAGCGCCTCGCGTCGCTCCAGTCCTTTGCGATAGGCGGCAACCTGTGGAGCCACCTGCTGATCGCCGTTCTCGTGGAAGGCGAAATACCACTTGTAGTGGAACGCATCGGTCAGCGGCGCCGAGTCGGCCCACTGCGGATTGTTCGCGTAGAACGCACGCATGGTGTCCTGGCGCGGAATGTCCCAGGCATGATTGACCGCCTCGCGCTGCAACCGCGCGACTTCGGTACCCTGGTTGACCGGCACCGTCTGATTGATCACCACGTGCGCCAATGCCGGGGCCACCAAGGCCAGCACCACCCAGCAGGTAGCCAAGGCGGTGGCATGCGCCGCCGGGCGCCAGTGGATGCGCCCGACCAGCACCGCCAGCAGCACCCAGAACAGCAGATAGGCGAAGGTCAGCGCCAACACCGCCAGCTGTTGCAGCGGCGGCACCGCATTGAGGGTTGCGGCAATCACAAACGGCACGCCCAGACACAGCAATACGGCAGCTGCACGCACCACCACACGCCGCACCAATAACGCCGTGCCCGCGCCCGGCAACGCAGCGAGCATGCGCGCACGCCCTGCTTCGCGTTCGCCCGAACGTAGATCGAACAGCAATGCGATCACGAACAACGGCAGCAGGAACACCAGCACGAAGGCATAGTCGAAGCGCCCGGCCAACGCCAGCTCCGGGTTGTAGCTGTCGCCATCGTGGATCTGCGCTTCCAGGCCCAGTGCGCGGATACGCAGGATGTACGGCGACACATCGCGCATGCCGACTGCCGCAAACGCCAACGGCGAAGGAGCGTCCCAGGTCGGGTGGAAGCTGTAGTAGGCCGCGCTGCCGGCATCGTTGGAGCGCGCCACATAGTCCTCCACCGCCGCGATGTCTTCCTGCTGCAGCGCTGCGATGCGTGCGATGTTGCCGCGTTGTGCGTCGATGACGTGCTGGCCGGAGAGCAGGCTGCACACGGTCAACACCGCGAGCAATACCAACCCGGCAACCGCCGCACGCGCGCGCAGCAGCAACAGCAACTCGTATTTCCACACCACCATCAGCGCGTCACTCCCACACGACGCCCGGCTGCGATCAGCATGCACAGCGCAGCCAGTAACCATGCGCCGACCAGGGCAAGCGCCGTGCCTGCGGCACGCACCACGTCGGTTGTGGACGGTGGCTGGAACGCGAAGACCGGAATGCGATGCCAATGGTCGGAGGAGATGCGCTTGCGCTGATCGGCGCCGGCATCCTGCGCACTGTCGTCGGCCAGGCTGACCGCTTCGGCCTGCAGCCGATTGAGTTGCTGCACCAACGTGTAGCGATAGCGCTCGGCCTGGGCGAGAAAGCGTTCATGCGCCTGCAGATCGGTTTCTGCCAGCGTCATCGATACCTCACGCAGCGCCACTGTCGGGCTCAGCAAGGCGAAGGTGCGCACCAGCAGGTTCTGTTGCTGCTGGATGGCCGAATCGCGCGCGGCGTAGCGCTCGAACAAGCTCGAGGTGAGCCGCTCGCCTTCCAGCGCGAGCAGGCCCTTGTAGTTCACCGGCAGATCTTCCACGCGCTGCACGCCATAGCGCTGCAAGGTCTGCCGCTTGAACTGCGCGAAGTGCGGGTCGTCCGGGTTGTGGCTGTCGCCGAGCACGCGCAGATCGCGCTGGATCGCCACATCGGTTTCCATCCGCGTCGGCAGGCGATAGGCGGCACTTGCAACATCCGGCGCCACGCGCGGCACCAGCAACGCCAGCCACACCCACAGCGCCAGCGACACCAGCAACGCATCGCGGCCGCGCCGGCACTGCATCGACACCGCCAGCACCAGCGCGCACCACACCAGCAGATAGATCGCGTACGCCAGCACCAGCAAGACGACCCGCAGCGCCTGGCCCGGCAGCAAGGCGACGGGCACCAGGCCGACCAGTGCCGGCAGCAGGCATGCGCCGGCTACCACTGAAAGCGCGAGATACTTGCCGCCGAACAATTGCCGACGCGTGGCGCCCTGCAGCAACAAAGCACGCAGGGTGCCGGTCTCCTGCTCGCGCGCCACCGCGCCATACCCCAGGAATACCAGCATCAGCGGGGCCAGGATCTGCAACACGAACGCAGGTGTCAGTTGCCCGAAGCGCACCAGCAACGAGCTTTGACGCACATCGCCGAAGTTGGCGGTGTTCTGGCGATGACCTTCCAGGAACATGCTGTTGCCGGTGAACGCGTCCACGCCCGCATCGAATGCGGCCAGCGCCGGCAGCGGACGATAGATGAACTGTCCGTAATGCACCATCCGGTGCGGGTGACGGTCCGGCTGGGCCTCGAACGCCTGCTGCGCAGCCTGCTGCTGACGTGCGCGGAACTCGGCCACCTCGCGCTGATGATGCGCAGCGGTCAGCGCGGCCACCAGCGTGAGCAGCATCAGCAACACCACACCGATGGCCGCGGAACGATTGCGCGCCATGAACCGCAGTTCTTCGCGCGCGACAAGCAGCACAGGACTCATCGGGCAACGCTCATGCGGCCTGATCGTGCGGACGCGCAAAGCGCGCATGCAGCGTGCTGACGTCGAAACCACTGTCGCCGACGCAGATTTCATCGGCAATACGGCCGTGTTCCAGAAAGCCGATGCGGTCTGCGACATCCACCGCGCCAAGCAGATCGTGAGTGACCATCAGCACCGCACCGCCACGCGCACGCACGCTGCTCAGCAACCGATTGAAGTCGGTAATGGCACGCGGGTCCAGGCCGGAGGTGGGCTCGTCCAGCAGCAGCACCGGCACCTGACGCAAGGTGGCCACGGCAATGGCGACCTTTTGCCGCATGCCTTTGGAAAATCCGCCCAGCCGCTGGCTCCATGCCTCACGTTGCAGGCCGGTAGCGGCCAATGCCTGACCGATCTCTGCCTGGCCACGGCGCTGACCAGCGAGCGCCAGCAGGTAATCTGCGTTTTCCAGTGCGCTCAGATGCTCGTAAAGCGCCACGTTTTCCGGCAGGTAGGCAAGGCGCGCGCGCGCAGCGCCGGGATCGGCAACCGGATCGATGCCGTCCACGCGCAGGCTGCCGGAGGTGGGTTTGACGAAGCCGAGCAGTGTGGAGAGCGTGGAGGATTTGCCGGCACCGTTGCCACCCAGCAAGGCGTAAACGGTGCCTTGCGCGACCTGCAGATTCAGCCCTTGCAGCACGGCGCGTCCGCGATAGGCCACGTGCAGGTCGTTGATCGAGATTGCGGGAGAGGAATGCGTGGACGGCATGACTGGCGAGATTTTGACGAAATGATACGTTATCACATTTCTTGCGCAGCTTGAATTGGCGTGGCATTGGCGGTGCATGCTGATCGGCGTCACCTGCCGTGCCCACCACGACGAACGCCCATGTCGCGTGGACGCAGCCGAGAAAAATGCGGCTTCTTGCCACCGTTTTTTATCGCAGCATCGCACCTGCGCGGACACGTGCCGGGTACCGGTGCAACGCGATGGCAGCGATCCGGCACAGCTCTGCATCGGCAGCCGGCGCAGCGCATCGGTGCCCGATGACGCGCTGGCGCGCCGCGCCCCGTTGAGTGATCGACGCCAGCACCGAACGGCTCGACTGTTACTCTAATTACGCACCTTCTTCACTGCTAGACACTGCTTCAGCGCGCACGCCGCTATCCCGCACTGCATTGCGACATCGGCGGCTTTGCCGGTCGGCTGCAACCGATCGGTGCCGGTGCGCTGCGCTGGACTCCGCCAGCCGTTGCCGGCGCTGTCATCCAGACGCATTGCGCGTTGTCGCCCCCGCTCTTCAAATCGAGACCCCTGACGTCACATATGCCTTTCGATCTCCGCCGTCTCCCACCGCGCCGCTCGCTTTCCCAGACGCTCGGTCTGCACCCCCCTGACAGCGCCGCCGGCAAGCCTGCAACGCGCCGCACCCTGCACGCCGTCAGCGCCCTGCTTGCAACGACATTGTTCACCGCTACACAGCTCAACGCGCAGTCCATCGACACCAGCCCGCCGTTGCCGCCAGTACGTGCATGGCATGGCGCAAGCGAGGCATTGATCGCCGCTGCAGACGATGCGTGGAGCACGCCAGCGGAGCGCAGCGACTTCACCAGCACGCCCAGTTACGAGGAAACGCGCGCATGGTTGGAACGCCTGGTCGCGGCCTCGCCGTTGTTGTCGCTGGAGGTGTTCGGCAAGACCAGCGAGGGGCGCGATCTGCTGCTGGTGCGCGCGCATAAAGGCAAGCCCGGCAAGCCGGTGGTGCTGGCGCAGGCCGGCATCCATGCCGGCGAGATCGACGGCAAGGACGCCGGCCTGATGCTGCTGCGCGACATCGCACAACGCGGCAAGGACGGTTTGCTCGACGAGGTGGATTTCGTGTTCGTGCCGATCCTCAACAGCGATGGTCACGAGCAACGCGGGCCGCTGGTCGGCGCCGCGCTGCGTGGGCCGCAAAATGCCGGCTGGAACACCACCACGCGCGGCATCAACCTCAACCGCGATTACCTCAACCTGGAAGCGCCGGAAACCCGCGCAGTGGTCGCATTGCTGCATACGCTGGATCCGGCGCTGTACATCGACCTGCATGTCAGTGGCGGACTGGATCATCAATACGACATCACCTTTACCTTCGCCGGCTGGGGCACCTATGCGCGCTCGCGCGCCACCGCCGATTGGCTGCAACAGCGCTTCACGCCAGCGATGAATGCCGCACTGCGCAAGCAGGGCCACACACCGGCGATCTACCCCAGCCTGATCGACGAAGACGAGCCGCGCTCGGGCCTGCGGTATGGGCCGGAGGGGCCACGTTATTCCACCGGCTACGGCGACTTCGCCGGCATTCCCACCGTGCTGGTGGAAAACCATCGGCTGAAGTCGTACCGGCAGCGCGTGCTCGGCGACTACGTGCTGCTGGAAAACGCCCTGCGTGTGGTCGGCCGC
This sequence comes from Xanthomonas sp. 3075, assembly GCF_014197275.1. Classification (GTDB taxonomy): domain Bacteria; phylum Pseudomonadota; class Gammaproteobacteria; order Xanthomonadales; family Xanthomonadaceae; genus Xanthomonas; species Xanthomonas campestris_B. The sequence goes on from NZ_JACIFI010000010.1 coordinate 58,388, forward strand.
GACGCTGCACGCATCGATACTGCCAAGCGCGCAGATCGCGCCGCACGGCCGCAGGCATTGATGGTGGCCTGGGAGCGCCTGCCGCAGCCGATCGCCCATGTCCCGTTCAAGGGCGTCACCTACACCCGTGCGTTGTCGCCGGTATCCGGCAGGCAGGAACTGCGCTGGGAGGGTCGCGACGAAACCTGGACGATGCCGGTGATCGGCTACCGGCAGACGCAAGCAGTGCAGTATCCGATCGCGTGGTGGATTCCGCCGGGCAACGACGATGTGGTCGACCTGCTCAAGGCGCACGGCATCCGCTACGAACGCCTGCAGCAGCCGCGCCAGGTGCAGGTCCGACAGATCCGCATCGCGACAGAGGGCGGCACCCAGACAACGCATTCCGACGGCGTGGATGAAACCTTCGCCGTCGGCAGCATCCGCGTGCCCGCCGACCAACCGATGCGCATGTTGGCCGCCGCGCTGCTCGAACCGCAAAGCAGCGACTCGCTGCTGGCCAGTGGACGTTTCCGCAACGCCGGCAGCCCCGACAGCGGCTTGTATGGCCCCGAGCTGGTCGACTTCACCGAGCGCGTGCTGCGCAGCGACGCCGCCCTGCGCGCCGAGTTCGAGCGCAAGCTCGCCAGCGATGCCGCCTTCCGGGCCGACGGCGACGCCCGCCTGCACTGGATCTACGCGCGTTCGCCCTACGCGGCGATCGATGGCTGGCGCTATCCGGTGCGACGTGAGTTGGAACGGTAAATTTCATCGCCAGCACCACTGCGCGGACTGCGCCGCCATCAACCCAACGCATGCGCCCGAGCCGGCGCATGCTCGGCCATCAAGGCAATCATCCAGTCGATGAAGACACGCAGCTTGGCGCTGACATGCCGGTTGGGCGGGAACACGATCGACAGCGGGATCGGCGCCGTCTGCCAGTCGTCGAAGATCGGTATCAGTTCGCCGCTGGCAACATGCGCATTGGCAATGTACACCGGCAAGCCAATCACCCCCATGCCGACCAATCCTGCGGCCAGATACGCATTGCCATCATCGACCGCCACGACATGCCGCCCCTGCACGCTGACAGCCTCGTCGCCACGCTGCATCACATAGGGCAACGTCTTGCTGCTGCCCCAGCGCATGAATCCCACGCAGCGGTGCTGGGTGTTTTCCAACTCGTGCGGATGCACCGGCGTTCCCAACCGCTGCAGATACGCAGGTGACGCATACATACCCGTCTGCAGATCGCCGATATGCCGGGCAATCAGCGACAGGTCCGTGATGGTGCCACCGCGCACCACGCAATCCACATTCTCGCCGATCAGGTCCACACGACGATCGCTGACGCCCATGTCCAGCTGGATATCCGGATAGCGCGCATGGAATGCCGGCACCGCCGGCATCAGGATCAAACGCGCCAACGGGCTGGGCACATCCACACGCAGACGTCCGCGCGGCAGCGCCGATGCGCCGGACAGGCTGGTCTCGGCGTCGTCCATGTCCGCCAACAACCGCACCACGCGCTCGTAGTAGGCCGCGCCATCGGCAGTGACATGCACCCGTCGCGTGGTGCGGTTGAGCAGCGTGACGCGCAACCGCGCTTCCAGTTGCTGCACCAGCTGGGTCACGCTGGCGCGGCTCATGTGCAAGGTTTCGGCCGCCTTGGTGAAGCTGCCGGCCTCAACCACGCGCGCGAATGCCTGCATCGCATCGAACCGATCCATTCCCGCTCCCGAACCAAAGATTGTTTGGATTCTACAAATAGTGCTGGTCGGCGTTGTCGATTTATCCGGCGCGGCCAGGCATCTAATGTGGCTGCCTGTTCCGAGCCCATTCAAAGGAGAGTGTCATGGCAACACGTGACGTCGTTTTTCCGCAGGGACGCCATGCCCTGTACGAGCGCCACCGTTACTCGCCCGCGGTACGCGCCGATGGCTTGATGTTCGTTTCCGGCCAGGTCGGCAGCCGCGAAGACGGCTCGCCCGAGCCGGAGCTGGATGCGGAGATCGCGCGCGCCTTCGACAATCTCGATGCCATCCTTGCCGCAGCCGGCTGCACCTCGCAGGACGTCGTCGACGTCACCCTGTTCATGGTCAACCCAGACGACGTATTCGAGGCCGCGTGGGAGAAATGGGTCAGCTACTGGGGTCCGGCACCGTTTCCTACCGTCACTGCGGTAGGCGCGACCTGGTTGGCCGGCTTTCGGTTCGAGATCAAGGTGGTCGTCAAGTTGCCCGATCGCAGTCGGCCGTAAGTGCGCGGGGGGGGCGCTTGCAACATCCCTTTCCGAATGCGCCACATTGGTGCTGAGGTGGGTGCGGTACCAATACGTCCGAGGTGTTTCGTTCGCGGGCAGACGGCAGGCGGCGCCTCTCATGCGGCGCACCACGATGCGTCGTTTGCCGTCTAGCTTTCCACGTGATCGTGGTGATCCTGCACCCCCATCGACCCAGTGCTGCATCGTCGCAGGAGCGGTCACACGTGTTTTCTCCATCGCTTCGCGGCGGCATGCGGGCCATCACTACGGCCTAGCTGCGCATCACCTGCGCTTACGCATCGTCAGCTCTCTGGCGGCCGCGCTCGGGCTGAAAGTACACGGCGCAACACCGCAAATACGCATCCTGGCGACGCATGAGGTGCGTTGTCACCTGTCACACATGCACACTTCAGACGCGCGCATAGCGCACGGTGCCTTCGATGCGCAAACAACGCGCACCTCGCGTCGCATCGGTTTCTTACGTGCAAACCTGAAGACCGCATCACAGCTTCGCACCTCATCGCGGTGCGTCCGCACACTTCTGCGTGGCACGTCACGAGGAAGACACATTCGCATGCGATAGCTGGCGCGCTGGTCACTGAGCGTGCCAGCCATTCCCCCGACAGCGCGTACTCGCCGCAACGCCGATCCCTGCATGTGCAATCGGCGATGGCGTACGTGCGAGAAATCTCAAGGAGCTTCATCGTCATGCGTTTCAGGATCTTCTTCGCCGTTGCGCTTCTCACCGCGTTCAGTGCCGCTGCCCAGGCGCAGGTCGTCACCCTCAACAAGGGCGGCTACACGCTGCGCTACGACTGCACCAATCACACCGCACTCCGTTACGAATACGTGCTGCAAGCCGACACCGGATCGGCCGCGCGTCCGTCCAGCTTCAACCTCGACACCGAACTGCCCAGTGGCTGCGCCGGCCAGACGTCCACTGCGTCCTATGCCAGCGTGCGCTCAGGCTACGATCGCGGGCATCTGGTGACCTCCAATCACATGGACTACAACGCCACCTACATTCGTCGCGCCAATCTGATGTCCAACATCGTTCCGCAGGTGGCCAGCTTCAATCAAGGCATCTGGGTGAAGGCTGAAAACGTCGCCGAGTGCTACCGCGACATCGCCAGCGTGCAGGTCTACGGCGGCGTGATCTACAGCGATACCAGCAACGATTACTTTCTTGCAAGCCACGGCATCCGCACCCCGGACTTCTTCTGGAAGACGATCATCACCGCCAACCCGGGCGGCGGCACCCGCGCGATCAGCTGGCTGATTCCCAACAGCGCCACGCTTGGCTCGCTCGACAGCTACATCGTCAGCATCGACGAGCTGGAAGACCTCTACGGCGCCAGCGAAATCGGCATCACCGCACCGGCGGCGGTCAAGGCCATGCTGCCCGCCACCACCTGGCCGCAGCCGAGCAATTGCGACCTGAGTTGATCGGTCGCACCAAGCGTGCAGACGACAGGCAAAGCCCGGATGCTGCGGGCTTTGCCATTTTTCAACCAACAAGACAGCGTTGCACGACGGCTCCCACGCGCTAGGAGCCGATCGCAGCAAACCAATCCGGCATACGGCGTGTTCCTGACCAGATGCCGGTTGACGTCCTGGCTGCCATCGGTCCACCACACTGGTCCGCGCTCACCCAATGCAACCTTGGCCATCTGCACCGCATGGCGTGCGCTGGCCAGCCGTTGCGCATCGTCGTTGCCTCTGGCGGCCTTGACCTCGCGGCACGCATCCATCAGATCGCCTACCAACGCGGCACGCGCCCGCTCGCTCAGATGCGGATTGGCGGCCCGCCACAGCCGGCCGCGCACGATCAGATAGCGGCCATCCGGCGTGGTGATGACAGTGGCCGCAGCAGTCACCGCCGCCTCACACCATACCGGCGCATGGCCTTGCATAAAGGCGACACATCGTTACTCCACATGCGCGAATCGGGGACGGACGCGACCATCCACCTCCACCTGCTCCATGAACATCGCATACGGCCGCACCCACATGCCGATGTCACTCTCCAACGGCCGATAGAGCACCAGCGGCGCGAGCGTCTCGCTACAACGCACCACTCCCAGCACCTCGTAACGTCCACCCTTGAAGTGACGGTAGTGACCCAACGCGATGGCGGGCAGCGGAGGCAGAGAATCCATGGCACTCGACACGTTCAAGGGCATTGGAGTTTAGAGCGACGCTCACTAGGTAGCGAGCGATCGTCGACGATGCAGTCGGCAGATCACCGCCACGGGCGCCATGCGGATCGGTTTTCAAGGCTGCTGCATTGGCCACTCTGCCCACCACAGCTGGTCAGCTCGCTGCCGCCGCGCTTCAAGTGCTTGGCAGCCCTGTCCCGGAATGCCGCAACGTGCACGGCATGCCCCGGGCGGGGCGGCGCTCAGGACGATGCCTGAGCGTCGTGCTGTTCATCGATCTGGTCTTCGATGCCATCGTTGTCATCGATCTCGGTGTCCTGCACAGCCCTATCCTGTAGCAGATCCTCGTGCTTGCCAGGCGCCTTGACGCCGTTCGGTGGCGTTGGATCGTCGATGCCGCGATTGCCATTCTCGTTGTTGCTCATGCTTCGCTCCAGCGGCAGAAGTGCGCATCGTCACCGTCCTACCGGCCATGTGATGCACACGTGTGTTCTGCAGGCGTGCGGCTGACCGATTAACATACTGCGCATGAGTCCGCATGATCGGCTCGCACCTGGCTGCATCCGAGCGCGGCATTCCTGCGTAGGTATCCACACACCAAAGGAGCAAACACCATGCCGAGCCTGATCTGCGACCTGGAAGACCTGCTCGCCTCCTGGAAGACCGAGGCAGAGACGTTCGATGCCTGCGACATGCCGGCCTCGGCGCTCGCCTTCCGCGACTGCCACCGCCGCCTGACCGCGCTGCTCCATCGACGTGCGCTGCACGCAGCTCCACCCACGCCCGAACGCGACGTCGGCCCGTCATCCTCCCCGGCGGTCACTGCATCGCATCTGCGGGTGGAGACCACCCTCTAAGCCGCTTCACTCTCCACGCATGCACCTGTGCGCCATGGTCATGGTCATGGGCATGGTGCACGACAGCGGCCGTCGCGCATGCACGGCATTGCCCCTTCGCACCACCACCCTCACTCATCGCCCGCAGCGCGCTCGCCCATCAACTCGCGCTCGCGCCGCTCCAACTCCTCGGCGTAGCGCTTGCGCACGAATCCTTCGGACAGCACACCCAACACCTTGCGTTCGGTGTCGATCACCGCCAACTCATCGGCCTGTGTCGTATCGAACACTTTCATGATGGAGACGATATCGGTTTCTGCCAGCAGCGCCGCATCACGGTGCTTGGCGTAATCGCTCACTGGTGCGTCCAACTGCACGTTGTCGGCATACAGCACCGCCAGCGGCACCACGCCCGCGTAATGCCCCGCGGCGTCTTCAAGCACGACACGCTGCGTCGACCCCAATGGAAACCGCCGGCGAAACTCACTGACGCTGATGTCGTGCGCGGTGTGGTTGGCATCCTTGCGCATCATCTTGCCGGCCGACAACGTACGGACCCAACCCACATCACGGGCACTGCGGATATTTTCGCCACGCAGATGCAGACGCCAGGTGGAAAAGGAATACCCGAATACCTGCCGCACCACGGTATTGGCCACCAACACCGCCACCATCACTGCGCTTGCCAGCACAAAATCATGCGTACCCTCCAGGATCAGCATCGCCATGGTCATCGGTGCACCGACGATGGCCGCCGCCAGCGCCGCCATGCCCACCAGCGAGGCGCTTGTCGTGTCCACGACCGCCGCACCCACCAGCAGGTTCAGAAACACCGCAAACAGGCTGCCGACCAACGAGCCCATGAATAACGAGGCGAAGAACAGACCGCCGCGAAAACCGAAACCAAGCGAAATGCCCGATGCAATGCATTTGAGCACCAGCAGGGTCGCCAACATCTGCAACGTGCTGCTGCTGGTCATATCCAGATGCAACGCGCCATGCCCGGATGACAGCACCTGCGGCGAATACAGCGCCAGCGGAATCAGCAGCAACCCACCCACCACCGGACGACCCCAGATCGGCAGATTGATGCGCCCCGCGCCACGCTCGATGCTGGCCACCAGGCGCATCACCGCGATGCCGATCAAGGCGCAGATCAGACCCAGCACGATATAGATCGCATAGTCGCGCGGCTGCAACTGATAGGCCACCGCCGCCGGCAGCGAATATGGCGCAGCACCGAGCGCGTTGGCCATGAACGCACCGGCCAATGCAGCAGCAGCCACCGGTGCCAGTGCCGATGGCGTATACGCACCGATGACGATTTCAAACGCATAGAAGGCACCGGCAAGCGGTGCGCCGAACGCAGCGGCAATCGCACCTGCCGCGCCCGCACCTACCAGTGTGCGCATGTCAGACCGGCGCACCCGCAACACGCGACCAAACTGCGAGCCGGCGCCCGATCCCATCTGGGTGTAGGTCGCCTCCAGCCCAACCGACGCACCAACCCCATTGGACAACAACGTCTGCACCGCCACGATCAGGTTGTCGCGCATCGACATGCGCCCGCCATGCAGGGCATTGGCCTCCACCGCATCCACCAGCGGCCGTTTGCGTCGACGCGCCATCAACGCCACCAGACCTACCAACAACCCACCCAAGGGCAAGACCAATAGCTGGGTTGCGGTGATCGCGTCGGAGGTGCTGAGTCGCGCTTCCGGCGCAAGCCCGTACAGCCACGCCTGCAACCCGTGGGCAATGCCTGCCTGCACCACCATCAATGCTGCGGCAATCAGGCCCACCACCGCCGCCAGCGCGATGAACCACAGATCGTTCGCACGCAATTGCCTGCGCAACCAGTCCAACGGACGGCGCAGCTGCGCAAGGGCTGGAGACGGCGCACACGCGGTGGTGGCAAGTCGTGGCTGCATGGGAGACCAATGATCCGCAGGATCGGGTATCGGCAAATGGAAGAGTCAGCGGCGATGTGTAGTGTGCAAGAACGTTGCTGACCTTGCGCCGTCTGACAGCAGCCGTGCCATTGCCGATTGCCGCCTGCGGCGGCGATTGGTATGACCTGTCTCCTAAGGACGTTGAAACCAGACGCACTGACCTGAATCAAACTGGGGTTTCATGCAGCAGCCTTTGGAAAGATAGTTCCGGAGCAGACCGGTTCACCGCACGCGGCGGTTCGTTGACGATCGCTTCTACTCTGGAAATCGCTTCATTCGCCAGAGTCAGTCCCAGAGTGCCCTTGATATCTTTGCGCAGCATTTCAACGCCAACGAAAAGGCTTTCCGATCTTGTAAGGCGTGGATCGATAAGGCCGATGCGGTCAGCGGCAACAATCTTACTGTCCTCGTCAGAAAGAGACCCTTCTCAATTTCAGCAATAGACCCTTCTCAATTATTGCGCTTATCGCATCTGGCTTCCAGAACAAGTCAGCGCGATTGCTCACGAAGGCCTCAACTGCGCAAGCGGCCTTCTCACCTTATGACACAGACGTTGTGCAACTGATCTGGCTCAAGCGCGACAACCCGAATCTCTTCCACTTTCTCGACATGTGCGGCACCAGAACCCGATCCGGCGGATTGATACAGATATTGAACCAGCACAGGCACCTTACCGAAGGTGCCGTATAAGCGGACGACATCGCAACCTTCGCCCAGGTCGGGGCCATCGCTCAGCAATTCAAGCTGCGTCCCTTTTCTGACAGCCCACACATCGTTTGCGCACTTCATCGAGCCCTGGACATCGGTAAACTGAAACAGCGCATCACCCGTACTCCTATAAACGGAATAGTCGTTTTCGACACTGTCGGATTGATCGATGAAAACCTGCTTCAGTTCAGGCGAAAGCGCGTAAGGGGCGATGGCCGCCTGGATATCTTCGACCGACCGACCGTCCCCAGCACTCTTTTCCGAAGTCCGAACCGTCTCGACGTTATGGAGAAGCGCAGCGGTCTTGCGATAGTCCTGCAGAGGAAGCGCCTTGATGGCTGCACAAAAATTCGACGACGGCGCAGCCGCAACCACATCGATTGCAGCGAGACAGGCAAGCGCGGCCAGACAGAACCTCCTGAACATTTATCCATCCTTAGGGCTCATCTGAACCAGGTTTTCGTCATCTTCTGTTCTGGCTAGACGCTCAATGATCCAGCCTGTTTCCAACGGCCTTCTTGAATGCCAGAAAGCGTCACTTTCAAGTTGAAAGCCGGATCGGGTTCCTGTGGCCATATCGGCCAGAAAGATCTTACGGCGGGTCTGCTTGCGCTTGCCCAGGATCTCCGCGTCACCGAACGTCAGTTGCATTAATGACTCCGTAACTCTAGCCGATAGCGCCAAGCGTCTTGGGTGACTTTTTCAGCCTCCTAATACTGCCAAGCGCCGCTTGTATGCCCATCGTACTCAACGACGGTTTTATCAAGCCACTCTTTAAGGTCATTCAAGAATATCACTCCTTCAAATTCATGTATTTTTTTATTATTAATTACATCTGAAATTTGAATATTTATCTGATCAGCTACATACAAAATCCGGTCTCTCATGGAAGACTGAACCATTACCTCGTAACTCAGCATTACATCTGAATACAACTCGAGGTTTTTCTTTGAAAACCTCACTCTCTTCTTGAAGTCCAGCTCCGGCAATCTACACATTAAAACTATCACTAGCTTAGATAATCCAGAGCCGTAAAATTTTTCAGAGAAAAAATCTGCTCTATTGACTAGCACTTCCATGACCCGACCAGTCCTAGTCTCCCAGTTTGCATCACTTGTCAATCGTAGCTGCATGCAATCATCTTCTAATTTTGTTTCCAGGTGGGAGGCTACCACTTTGGTGCACAGCATTGTCTATCTTCATGCGCTCTAACATAAGGGCTTCGCTCAGAGTCCCGCTGAATTCCGGGTCTATCCTAACGCCACCAGTACCTATGCTATCTAGATAACTTTATGAATACCTAGTTGGCACATTTTTTGATGTTCCGAATTTCCAAACTTCACCTTGGTTGAGCCATGCCTGACCAGTAGGAATCTTTTGGCCGCGTGTCATTATGGGATACCAGCCATCCTGCACCGCGCGCAAAGCATATTGATCTACCTGTTTTGCTCCGACGCCGTATCCACCACCGGGAAGAAAAATTCCCGCAGCGAACATACTTGCAGTGAGTGCTCAGAGCAGCCAGAAGAATGGGAGCACTGACATCAGTGATCGGCATGTCAGCAATAAAAGCCAAATCCTTTTCGATCAGACGGCGCTCTCGCTTTACCGAACATGGACCTAGCTCCTCCTTCGCTCGCTTAGCCAACAGCTCAAGCGCAATGGTTCCGAATGTAGTGTTCACGCGCTCGGCTTGGACCGCTCGCTCAATCCGAGCGACATGGGCCGGATTAGCTCCACCCTTCAGCAGCATGCGTAGCTTGTCGCGCTCTGCACGAGCCTGCATCAGTGAAAGCGCAGGGTACTCGTCGATGGTCACCATGCTTGGCTTGCCTGCATACCGGTATGCGATACCGCCAAACCTTTGCACCAGTGGTACGCACCTCAATGCACAAACCGTTTGAGTCAGCTACCCGAAAGGCAGCATCCCTAGGTTTAAGCGCGCGAAGCTTTGTATCTGTAAGCATGTGAGTCAGGCACCTGTGAGTCGGGCAGGCAAAATGCGATAGAACGACTCACAGCCCGACTCACTTCACACATGGATGCAATTGGATCCAGCTGGACCTTGCAAGACCAAATACCAAGGTTTTTCAGGGGATTTCTTGAACCTTCCGGACTATATCGGACGTTCTTGAACCGGAATTTGGTGGGCCCACCAGGATTCGAACCTGGAACCAAAGGATTATGAGTCCTCTGCTCTAACCGTTGAGCTATAGGCCCGGCGCGGGTGGGTTGCGAGATGCGAGGCATGTCGGACCTTCCAGCTGAAGCGAAAGTTTACCTGTCCGCGTGCGTCGCTGTCTGCTGTGCGTCGGCACCTTGACGGTCGATGGCCACGCTTACGCTGCGCAAACAAGAAAACCCAGCGGCGGCCGGGCTCTTCACACGCAAATCCCGAATCCCGAATCCACCAATCCCAGCCGCTAGGCCATCTCGAGCTGCCCGTCGATCAACTGACGACCGGTACGGAACCCGTGCGCGATGGCGTCCTGATACGTCGCCCAACCCGGCCCCTGGCCGCCGACGCGTGGCTGGCGCTTGCCGCCGAGCGCGTACACATCGACCCACAACGTCCACTTGGCGTCCGGGGCTGCCTGCTCGGCGCGTACGCGAATCTCGTGGTCGCGGTACGTGGTGGTTTCAAAGCGGCTTTGCCTACTCATAAGACGATCCCGTTTCCGTTCGCCCATCACGTTAGAAGTGCCGGGTAGAACGCGATGTGAGCTTGGGAGAAACATCGCTTTAATGTTGCGGCACGGTGTTGCTTCGTCGCCGATACGTGAAGTCCACAGGATCGCGTCATCTCGCACAATGCGCCTTACGAGGATCTCCGAACACGCCTCGCCACCTGCGTGGCCCATCACGCAACAGCCCCGCGAGTGCGGGGCTGTTGTGATTTACTGCACGGATACGACCGAGATGTCAGTCGATGTCGAGGAACGAACGCAGCTGTTCCGAACGGCTCGGATGACGCAGCTTGCGCAGCGCCTTGGCTTCTATCTGACGAATCCGCTCGCGGGTGACGTCGAACTGCTTGCCGACTTCTTCCAGCGTGTGATCGGTGTTCATGTCGATACCGAAGCGCATCCGCAGCACCTTGGCCTCGCGCGGGGTCAGACCGGCCAACACATCACGCACCGTCTCGGAGAGATTGATGTTGGTGGTGTTGTCGATCGGGGACTCCACATTGGTGTCCTCGATGAAGTCGCCCAGATGCGAATCCTCGTCGTCGCCGATCGGGGTTTCCATCGAGATCGGCTCCTTGGCGATTTTCATCACCTTGCGGATCTTGTCCTCGGGCATGTCCATTTCCTTGGCCAGTTCTTCCGGCGTGGCCTCGCGGCCGAACTGCTGGAGCATCTGACGGGAAATGCGGTTCAACTTGTTGATCGTTTCGATCATGTGCACCGGGATACGAATGGTGCGCGCCTGATCGGCGATCGAACGGGTGATGGCCTGACGGATCCACCACGTCGCATACGTCGAGAACTTGTAGCCGCGACGGTACTCGAACTTGTCCACGGCCTTCATCAGGCCGATGTTGCCTTCCTGGATCAGGTCCAGGAACTGCAGGCCGCGGTTGGTGTACTTCTTGGCGATGGAGATGACCAGACGCAGGTTGGCCTCGACCATTTCCTTCTTGGCCTTGCGCGCCTTGGCTTCGCCATAGGCCATCGCACGGCTGATTTCCTTGATCTCGCCCAGGGTCAGGTAGTTGGCCTTCTCCATCTCGATCGAGCCCTGCTGCTCGGAGACGATCTGATCCTTGACGTCGCGCAGCGCCGACGACCACTTCTGCTTGCGCTTGAGGGCGTCTTCCACCCACTCCAGGTTGGTCTGGTTGCCTTCCCAGGAACGGATGAAGTCCTTGCGCGGCATGCGTGCCACGGTGGTGGCAAGGTGCAGCACCTTGCGCTCGTGATCCTTGATGCCGTTGACCACGCCACGCAGCTGGGTGACCAGCGCATCGGTCAGCGGCAGCGGCAGCTTGAGCGTGGTGAAGATGGCGGCCATGTCCTCGCGCGCCTTCACCACCAGCTTGTGCTCGGCGCCGTTCTTGGCATAGACCTTCTTGAACTTGGCGTATTCGTTGGCCAGGTTCTCCATGCGCGTGGCGACTTCCAGCGGGTCCGGGCCGGTCGGGCCGGCCTCTTCCTCGGCAGCGTCGTCGTCGCCGTCTTCGTCGTCGGCGTCGTCGCTTGCGTCATCGTCGGCTGCGACCGGGCCAGCAGCGGCCAGCGCGGCGGCGGCGGCGTCGGCCTCTTCGATCAGGTCGTTGAAGCCGACCACGATCTCGGCCAGACGCTTCTTGCCTTCCTTGTGCGCTTCGTAATCGGCCAGCAGCATTTCGGTCGACAGCGGGAACACGCCCAGCGCTGCCTGGACCTGGCTCAGGCCTTCTTCGATGCGCTTGGCGATGGCGATTTCGCCTTCGCGGGTCAGCAGCTCGACCGTACCCATCTCGCGCATGTACATGCGCACCGGGTCGGTGGTGCGACCACCTTCGGTATCGAGCGCGGTCAGCGCGGCGGCGGCTTCTTCGGCGGCGGTATCGTCAACTTCGCGGTTGCCGGTGTTGCCATCGTTGAGCAGCAGGGTTTCGGCATCGGGGGCAACTTCATGGACATCGATGCCCATGCCGTTGATCATGCTGATGATGTCTTCGATCTGCTCCGGGTCGACCAGGTCGTCGGGCAGGTGGTCATTGACTTCGGCGTAGGTCAGATAGCCCTGTTCCAGGCCCTTGCTGATCAGTAGCTTGATGTCGGATTGCTGGGCAGGACGTTCGTTGGCCATGAGTGCTCGCGCCACCGGCTTTGAGATTGGAAAGAGAACCTAGCATTATACCAGCGTGAAGCCCGGTCTGCCGGAATCAAGACGGGACCGCTGGTAGAACTGCGTTGCTAGGGTCTGAGGAGGAAGGTCACCGGGCCATCGTTGACCAGGTCGACAACCATATGGGCACCGAAGCGCCCGGTTTCCACCCCGCCGTGGTGTTTTTCGCGGCAGATCGCCACCAATTGATTGAACGCCCGTTCAGCCTCCAGCGGCGGCGCGGCGGTGCTGAAGCCCGGCCGGTTGCCGGAGCTGGTGTCGGCCGCGAGCGTGAACTGGCTGACCAGCAGCAAACCGCCGCCGGTATCGGTGAGTGAGCGATTCATCTTGCCGGCGTCATCGCCGAACACGCGGTAGCCGAGCAGGCGTTCGGCCAGGCGACGGATCTGCGCGTCGCTGTCGCCGGGCTCCACCCCGACCAGCGCCAGCAGCCCGGGACCGATCTGGCCGACGATCTGCGCATCGACCGTGACGGCGGCGCGGGTGACGCGTTGGATCAGCGCAAGCATGGGCACTCTCAGGCGGCAAACTGTGCCGCGCAGCATGCCCAGCGCCGCCGGTACTGTCACGCATGGGCCTTCGTGCGCTGCGCTGTTTAGAATTGCGCGGATGAAACCAGATGTCCGCGCTCGCCTGCTGTACGCCACCGCCGCCACCGTGGGCCGCCTGCCGTGGCCGCTGCTCAAACGCGTGGCCGACGCGCTGGCCTGGACCTGGCGCAAGCTCAATGCGCGCGAGGCGCGCGTGGCACGCCGCAACCTGGAGTTGGCGTACCCGGAACTGAGCGCGCAACAGCGTGCGCAGCTGCAGGCGCAGATCCTTCAATCGACCGCGCGCCAGACGCTGGAAGTGCTGCGCACCTGGACCCGTCCGCCGGCCGACAACCTCGCGCGCCTGCAACGCAATGGCCAGGAGCTCTACGACGCGGCGCTAGCGTCCGGGCGCGGGGTGATCGTGGCAGCGCCGCACTTCGGCAACTGGGAGCTGCTCAACCAGTGGCTGTCCGAGCGTGGGCCGATTGCGATCGTGTATCGCCCGCCGCAATCCGAGGCGGTGGACGGCTTCCTGCAGCTGGCGCGCGGCGGCGACAACGTGCGCCAGGTGCGGGCCGAAGGCCCGGCGGTGCGGCAGTTGTTCAAGGTACTCAAGGATGGCGGGGCGGTCGGCATCCTGCCCGACCAGCAGCCGAAGATGGGCGATGGGGTGTTCGCGCCGTTCTTCGGCATTCCGGCCTTGACCATGACCCTGGTCAACCGACTTGCCGAGCGCACCGGTGCCATCGTGCTGTACGGCTGGTGCGAGCGCGCCGGGGCGGACCTGCAGTTCGCGCTGCATGTGCAGCCGGCCGACCCGGCGGTGGCCGACGCCGACCCGGTGCGTGCCGCCAGCGCGCTCAACGCCGGCATCGAACGCATCGCCCGCCGCGACCCGGCGCAGTACCAATGGACCTACAAGCGCTACACGCTGCGTCCGCCGGGCAGCGGCGAGGCCAATCCGTATGCGACGCAGCGGCATCCGCATTAGCGGGTGCAAAGCAGATGCAACGGTGCAGTCCAGGCGCGGTCTCGCCGCGGGCGGGCAATGGATCGACGCGCGGAACGCGCGTGGGCGACAGGCGATCTGGCGCTGCGTCAGCGCGGCAAGCGACAGGCTCCGGCACGAGCGGTCACTGGCCAGCCCACTCAATCGTCGTGCGGGTCGGCCGGCGTGGCCAGGATGCGCTGATAGAACGCCAGGTCCAGCCAGCGGCCGAACTTGAAACCGGCTTCGCGCACGGTGCCGGCATGGGTGAAGCCGAATTGTTCGTGCAGGGCGATGCTGGCCAGGTTGCTGGCATCGATGCCGCCGACCAGCACATGCACGCCGCGCTGTTGTGCCTCAGCGATCACGCCCTGCAACAGGATGCGCCCGAGACCCTTGCCGCGATGGTCGCGGTGCACATAGACCGAATGTTCGACGCTGTATTTGAAAGCGGGCCAGGCGCGAAAGGGCCCGTAGCTGGCAAACCCCATCAAGGTGCCGTCGGCCGCCTCCACTCCGATCACCGGAAAGCCACCCGCCCGCTTGGTCGCAAACCAGCCGACCATGCTTTCCGGAGGGCGCGGACGGTAGTCGTACAGCGCCGTCGAGTGGGCGATGGCGTCATTGAAGATGTCCAGGATTGCGCTGGCGTGGCGGGCTTCGCTGCAGTCGATAAGAGACATGGGGTCCAATGCGGGCAGGGTGTGGTGGGATTAAAAGGCATCGCCGGGCGATGAACAACGCAGCCTGCATGCAACCATTCCACGCACATGGCGCAACACAATCTGCCAATGCTGGATGCAGCGTTCCACCCGGCCGTGGCGACTGGCGATTGCGAACCACGCAACAATGGCCGTACGCGGCAGGCAACGGCTGCGGCAGCGCCCCGCCTTGAAGCGGCCGTGGCAATCCCCATCTGGAGTCGTGCATGAGCAGCCCCGTCCCCTCCACCAGCGCACAGGCCTTCGGCGATCCGGCCGCGATCCGCTGCGAGCGCGCCGCCTCCGAACTGCGCGCCGGCCGCCCGGTGCTGCTGACAGCGGCCAGCGGGCAGGCGCGTGCGGTGCTGGCGCTGGACAGCAGCACCGCGCAGTCGTACGCGGCGTTCGCACGTGCGGCGCAGGGCCGCCACTGTCTGTTCATCACCCCGACCCGCGCCCAGGTGCTGGGCTTGAGCGCGCCGCAGGGCGCGCGCGTGGCGCTGGCCGGATACAGCTATGACCAACTCGCCGCCCTGGCCTACCTGCGCGACACCTCGGTGCCGGTGCAATGGACGCCTGGCGATGCCCTGGACGCAGGCGCGGTGGAGATCGCGCGGCTGGGATTGCTGCTGCCGGCGATACTGGCGGTGGAGCTGCGCGATGCAGACGACCATGCCGCCTTCGCCGGTTGCCAATCACTCACCCTGGACGATCTGGATACCGGCTGCGCCATCTCCGCCGCAGCCGGCTACGAGCTGGTAACGCGCACGCCGGTGCCGTTGCGTGGGCTGGGCATGAGCGAATTCGTGGTGTTTCGCGGCGGCGTGGCGCAGCGCGACCAGGTGGCGATCGTGGTCGGCCAGCCGGACCTCTCGGCGGCGGTGCCGGTGCGCGTGCACTCGTCCTGCCTGACCGGCGACCTGTTCGGCTCGCTCAAGTGCGATTGCGGCGACCAGTTGCAACACGGCCTGGCCAAGTTGAAAGACCTCGGCGGCGGCGTGCTGCTGTATCTGGACCAGGAAGGCCGCGGCACCGGCATCGCCGCCAAGATGCGCGCCTACGGTTACCAGCATGCCGGCCTGGACACCATCGATGCCGATGCGCAGCTGGGCTTCGGCCCGGACGAGCGCCGCTACGGCAGCGCGGTGGCGATGTTGCGCGGCCTGGGCATCGGCCGGATTCGGTTGTTGACCAACAATCCCGCCAAGGCCGAGCGCCTGCGCGCAGCCGGCATCGTCGTCGAGGAGCGCATCCCGGTCACTGGCGACATCACCCCGGAAAACGAGCAGTACCTGCGCACCAAGGCCGCGCGTGCCGGCCACGCGCTGGATGTGGACGCGCTGATTCTGGCCGCCCAGTAACCGCAGCCTGCGCCCGCGACACGGCGGCAGCGTCTGCCTGTGCCGCGCAGCGACTCACGCATGCGTGGCGGTGCAAGGCTGGCGGCCTTGACGGCTGGCCAGCGTCGACAGGCCACAGGCCCGTCATCGAGCGGGGCACCCTGCCCCTGGATGCGCCCGCCCTCGGCGCCCGGCTATGCTTGCGCACCGCTTCTGCAGGTCAGCCTTGTGCACGACGTTCCACCGCCGCACCCCGAGGTCATCGTCCCTGCTGCTGCGGCAGCGGTTCAGGCCATCGACTACACGCAGTGGCAATCGCTGCCGCGACGCGGTGCGTATGTGGCCGGCGTCAACGGCGCACTGGCCGGCGGCGGCGCCGGGGCGATCGCCGCCAGCGTCACGGCCATGGTGATGCACGCCTGGCACTACTGGCCGCTGGTGCTGGGCCTGACGCTGATCGCCGCGCTGCTGGGTGCGTGGTTCGCTGTCAAACGCCACCGCCTCACCCACTGGAAACTGGACGATCACGGTCTGGCGCTGCAACGCGGGCACCTATGGCAGAGCGACACGCGCATTCCGATCTCGCGCGTGCAACACGTGGACTTGCGGCGCGGCCCGATCGAACGCGCCACGCAGCTGACCACGCTGGTGGTGCACACCGCGGGAAGCCGGCTTAACGCGGTGGGGCTGTCCGGGCTGGATCAGGGCGATGCCGAGCGTCTGCGCGACCGCCTCGCCCACCAGCTCGACCACCACGACGACGCGCTGTGAGCAGCATCGAACACCCCGGCCGCGACGAACAGCGCCTGCATCCGCTGTCGTGGGTGTTCGTGCTGCTGCAACAGATCCGCCAGTTCCTGATTCCGCTGGCGGCACTGGTGTTGTTCGGCAGTCGGGACGGCAGCCGCGACTCGGCCGATCACATCGCCACCGGTGTAGTGATGGCGGTGCTGGTGGCGATCTCGGTGTTGCGCTATTTCACCTATCGCTATCGCATCGGCAACGACGGCGTGGCAATCCGCAGCGGCCTGCTGGAACGGAGCCGGCGCGATATTCCGTTCGCGCGCATCCACAACGTGGTGGTGCATCAATCGCTGCTGCACCGGTTGGCTGGCGTGGCCGAAGTGCGACTGGAATCGGCCGGCGGGCACAAGCCCGAAGCGGAGATGCGCGTGCTGCGGCTGGACCAGGCGCTGGCGCTGGAAGACCTGATCCGTCGCCGCGCGCATCACCCCGATACCGCTGCGGCGCAAGTGGACACCGACAGCAACACCTTGCTGCGCCTGCCGATGGGCGAAGTGATCCGGCTGGGGCTGATTTCCAATCGCGGCATGGTGGTGGTGGCCGCCAGCGTCGGTGTGATCTACCAGATGATTCCGCGCCGCACGGTGTCCACCTTCGTCGAACACAACGGCGAGCTGGCGTATCGCTATGTGAGCCAGATCCATCCGGGCACGGCAGGGACGGTGGCGTTGCTGGTGATCGCCACGTTGGCGGTGCTGATCGCGATGCGCGCATTGTCGGTGGCCCTGGCGGTGGCGCAATACCACGGCTTTCACCTGAGCGAATCGGAGCGCCGCCTCACCGTGGAACGCGGTCTGCTGACGCGGATCCGCAGCAGCGTGGCGCTGCGGCGCATCCAGTCGTGGACGCTGTACGAGAGCCGCCTGCATCGCCTGTTCGGTCGCCGCCAGTTGCGTGTGGAAACCGCAGTGACCGGTGCCGGCGATAACGAAGGCAGCGCATTGAAAGAACTGGCGCCGGTCGCCGACCCGCAGCGCTGCGATGCCTTGCTGCAACGCCTGCTACCCGAGATCGCCTGGCCGCCCGCGCAATGGCACGCCATCGCGACGCGGTGCTGGTGGCGACTGAGCCTGCCTACGCTGTTGTTGCTGTTGCCGCTGGTGGCTGGCCTGGCCTGGCACTTCGGCAGTCAGGCAGCATGGTTGCTGCTGTGGGTGCCGTGGAGTGGGTTCAAGGCGCATCGCCAGGTGCAGCGCATGGGCTACGCGGTGGATGCGCGTTACGTGGCCGTGCGCGGCGGCTGGTGGAAGCGCTGGTGGCGGCTGGCCGAGCTGGACAAGCTGCAGGTGCTGCAACTGCAACGCTCGCCGCTGGATCGCCTGTCTGGCACCGCCACACTCTGGCTGGACACCGCCGGTGCCAGTGCAACCGGACCGGCCTTGCGGCTGCGCTTCGTGCCGCTGGCGCAGGCGCAGGCGCTGCAGGCGCAACTCGGCGCCGCGTTGGCGCGGCGCAAGCTGCGCTGGTGATTGGTGATTGGTGATTGGTGATTGGTGATCGGTGATCGGGATCAGCAGCGCGCACCACCGGCAATCAGCGCTGCGCCGGGCCCCAATATCCAAGCTCGCGCCGAATCTGCAGCCCTCGCCACCACGCGCCCAACGGCTTGCGGCGCAGCGTACCGAGCTTGCCGGCGATGAAATCCTCGGTGGCTGCAATCACCCGCTCCGACGACTGCCCGTCGCGATACGGATGGATCGCGTCGGCATAACCGGCGAGCGCGTTGCATAGCGCCGCATCCGGCGCCAGCGCGCGCGCCAGCTGCTGGGGCAACTGCGCGGGCTGTTGAAAATCCAGCATGTGCGGCTGCGGCACGCGATTGCGGAAGGTCACAACCGGTTTGTGCTGCACCACGAACTCGGACACGATCGATGAGGTATCGGAGACCAGCACGTCGGCCGCACGCTGCGCGGCCATCACCTCTTCGGGTTCGACGAAGCGCGCATTGGCCCCCGCCAGCGCGCGATAACGATCGAACAGCTCCGGCGCGCACTTGGGATGCAGGGTGAGCAGCCAGTAATGCGCGCCGCGTGCGATATCGGCAGCGATGACGTCGTAGAGCGCGGGCGCAGCGCTCAAGCGCTCGGTAAAGGTGGAACCGAACAGGACGACCGGGCGTCCGTTGGCTGGCGCGCGCAGTGCGGCGCTGCGTCCGCCATCGTCGCGGAACACCGGGTCGAGCTTGGGCCAGCCGGTTTCGACCACCGCAAAATGCCCTTCGCGCTCGGCAAGCGCGCGGAACGGCGCCGTGGTGGCCGGGCCTTGCGTGCAATACAGATCGAACAGCCCGCGCACGCGGAAATGCCCGCGATTGTCTTCGCGCTTTTGCACATTGAACCCGTGAAAGAGCTGCACCTTGGCACCCGACACAAACGGCGGCACCCAGTTGGCCGCGCTGAACACTGCATGCGGACGCAACGCCAGCGCCGCGCGCAGGCCGACCGCGTGCACGCCCGGCAACACCAGCCCACGGGCACCGCCCTCGAACCAGGCCGACACGGCGTGCCCGCGGGCCTGTAATGCCTGCGCCAATGGCGCCAGAATAGGCAACGCGTAACGCTCCGTTGCGAACAGCAGGTATTGAGCCATCACATGTCCTCTTCGACCGCACCCGACGAACGGCCGCGCATCAGCGCCTGCATTATCGCGTTCAACGAGGCCGATCGCCTACGCGACTGTCTGCACTCGCTGGCGTTCTGCGACGAGATCGTCGTGGTGGACTCCGGCTCCACCGACGCCACCGTGGCGCTGGCCGCCGCGCAAGGCGCACGCGTGTTGCAGCGCGCCTTCGACGGCTATCGCAGCCAGAAGGCATTTTGCGTCGCGCAGGCCAGTCACGACTGGGTGCTGTGTCTGGATGCCGACGAACGCGTCAGCGACACCTTGCGTGGGTCGATCATCGCTGCGCGCGATGGCGGTTTTGCCGAGGCCGCCGGCTACCGCTTCGCGCGGCTGTCGGAGTATTTCGGGCGATTCCTGCGGCATGGCAATGCGTATCCGGACCGGGTGCTGCGCCTGTTCGATCGTCGGCGCGGCGGCTGGCGTGGCAAGCGCGAGATCCATGAAGCCGCGAGCGTGGAAGGTGCGGTCGTCACGCTACCTGGCGACTTGATCCACTACCCGTACCGCTCCCTGATGCAGCAGTTGGCCAAGACCCAGCGCTACGCGCAGATGATGGCCGAGCACGACCACGCACGCGGCAAGCGTGCGACCTGGAGCAAGCTGGTACTGGCGCCGGCCTGGCGTTTCTGGCGCGGCTATCTGCTGCGCGGCGGGTTTCGCGATGGCTGGCATGGGTTGATCTACGCCTATGTGCGCGCCAACTACGTCCGCCAGAAGACCATCATGCTGTGGCTGCTGCAGCACAAGCAGCCAGTGCAGGACCCCCCACGCGCGGACGATCAGCGCGGCGGCTGAGTCGCGGCCTGCTGCGCCTGGCGCGTCGCCAGGCCCACCAGCAACCCCACCATGGCCGTATAGAAACTGGCCGACACCTGGTGCGCGAACATCGATTGGGTCAACCCGCACAGCGCGTAGCTCACCACGATCATCACCCCGGCAGCGGCCGGCCCACGGAACTGACGCTGGCCGCTGCATCGATGCAGCCGCACGAAGATCCACAACGGCACACCGTAGACCGCCAGCAACAGCAACAGCCCCGGCACCCCCTGGGTGGCGCCCCACTCGGCCAGATCGTTGTGCGCATGGCCCAGATGACAGCGCAGCAGCCAGGTATCGCCGGCGCACACCGGCAGCTCGCGCATCGCAACATCGAAGCGCCCCACCCCCACGCCGACCAGCGGATGCGCGCGCAAGGTGTCCCAGGCCACGTGCAGGCGCTCGATCCGGGCACCGGCAGAGGAATCGCTGTCGCCCACCTCGTAGCGCTGCAGATCGCTGTGCAACTCGCCCAGGCGCATCTGCTCGGTCAACGCCGGCACGCTGACGATCACGCCCACGGCCAGCACCGCGCTGCCGATGAAGCTCAGCAAGCGCATGCGTGCGCTATGCCAGGGCGCGCCCCAGATCAGTACGCCGAGCGTGACCAGCAGCGACAGCCACACACCGCGACTGCCACTGAGCACGATCACCACCACGGTGGCGATCGCCGCACCCACCAACCAGCGCACATTGCCGGCCGGCCGGCAGAACACGGCCACCACCAGCAACATCAGCGCGATGTCGGCAAACACAATCGCATTGGTCCAGCCTTCGGCGCGGTCGGCGCCGTTCATCACCTGCAGCATGGCGATCAGCATCGCCACAAACACACCGGCCAACGCCCCGCGCCACAGCCACACCTGGCGCGGCTGCAACGCATAGGCCCACAACGCCGCCCACGGCAGCACCAGAAAGCGCGAGCGGTTATCGACATCGCGCAGGCCATGTTCGAACAACGCAACCGACAGCAGCGACATCGCGATCACCGCCAGCGTCAGCCAACCCAGCGCGCGCAACGACCAACCGCCGGTGGCGATGCCGGCGCGCAGGCTGCGCCACCCCACCAGCGAGCCAAGCAGCAGGCATAGCCCGAACGGCAGCAGGCCGCTGGGAACGCTGACCACCAGCGCGGTCAGCGCGAAGACGCCCAGCTCGGCAATGCGCACGCCTGCCCGTGACGCGATGGGAACGGATGGGGCGAGTGAAGCGGACTGGGTACGCAAGGAATTCATTCAACGATCGGCGGCAGAGGAGGTAAACCGGGGCGACACGCGTCAGCGACGCCGGCCAAGCTAACGATGCCCCGCATGAATCTTTGTTAGACAACGGTCGGCGACGGCAATGGCGCCGCGCAGATCGCGCCGCGCAGATCGCGCCACGCGGGGGTGGTTGGTGGTTTCATTCGGTGTCCAGGTTGCCCTGCTCCTTTTCTTCGACGGCCTTCTCCCTGGAGCTGGCCACGCAATCGCCATGGACCGCATCGGCCGGCACCAGCCACCAGCGGCGGCGATTGGCCACTCCCACCAACTGGCTGCCGCTGCGGTCCACGCAGGTCAGCAAGGCGGTCTCCTGCACCATCAGCCAGCGTTGTTGCGGCTGCTGTGCCTGCCAGGCCACACCGCGCCGCAGCTGTTCTTCCCACGGCACCTTGAAGCCGAAGGTCTGCGCGGGGCGGTCGGCCATCAGCAGGTTCTGCTCCTTCCAGGCCACCAGGCCGAGCTGGGCATCCGGGCCGATCCGCCGCCCGACCTCGCGCATCACCGCGCCCGACGAGCTGGATTCGTTGAAAATGGGATAGCACACCAGCCCGAACGCCACCCACCACGCGCCCAGCAACGAGACCGCCGCAAGCGCCGAGCGGCGCACCCGCAACAACAGCAGGCTGGCCACGCCCCACAGGCCGACTGCCAGCAGCAGCCAGGCCAGCGGGTCGGTCGCCTCGCTGCCGACCCCGCGGCTGTCCATGATCTTCTGCTCGAAGCCCGGATGCCCGATCAGCATCGTCACGCCGCCGGCAGCGAAGGCCACCGTCAGCAGCAGCACGAATCCGAACAACAGCCGCTGCACCCCGACCCGACGCAGCAGGCCCGCCGCCAGCGGCGCCAGGGCCAGGCAGAACATCGGCAGCGCCGGCAGGATGTACACATCGCGCTTGCCGCTGGGAATGGTGAAGAACACCAGCACCAGCAGCCACCACGCCAACGGCAGCAGATAACGCGGATCGCGGCGCTTGAGCCGGCGCCGCCAGGCCGGAATCGCCCACGGCAGCAGCAGGATGGTGGGCAGCCACATCGTGGCCATGCTCTGCAGGTGGTACCAGATCGGCTGGGCGTGGTCCCAGGAACTGGCGTAACGCTTGGCGGTCTGGCGCAGCAGGATATCGTTGAGATACACGCGGTATTCGGGCTGACCGGCCGTCAGCGCGGTCACCATCATCGGCACGAACCACAGCAGGATCGCCACGAAGAAGAACAGCGGCCCCAGCCAGAAGCGCCGGTCGCGTACATGCACGCGCACGCCCGGCCAGCCACGCGCCGCCGCGATCCCGGCCGGAATCAGCATCAGCAGCGCGATCACGCCCACGCCCTTGGTGATCACCCCCAGACCGGCGGCGAACCAGCCCAGCGTCCACCAGCGCCAGGCCGGCCCCATCAGCAGATGGCGCAGCAATCCGTAATTGGCCAGCGTGATCCAGAACACCACCAGCGGATCGATCTGCGCCTTCTTGGCCTGAAAGGTGAAGTGCAGCGTGAACAGCAGCATCCACGCCGCATAGACGCCCACGCGCCGGGTCCACAGCCGCCGCCCCAGGTCGTACACGCAGGCCAGCGTACCCAGCGACGCAAGCAACGACGGCAGCAAAAACGCCACCCGCCAGTTGCCCAGCAGCGTGTAGAACAGCGCCTGCAGCCACATCAGCATCGGCGGCTTGTCCGAATACAGCTCGTTGCCGCGATGCGGGAACAGCCAATCGCCACTCATCACCATCTGCTTGGCGACCAGTGCAAACCGCGGCTCGTCCGACGGCCAGGGGTCGCGCAATCCCAGCCCGGCACCGATCACCAGGACAGCGGTGATGGCCAGCAGCCAGACATCCTTGGAAGCGCGAGTCTTGAGCATGGAAGGCAGCACTAGAACGTGGACGGGAACGCCGATATCGGCGCGCGATCAGCAGGCTTTAAGCAAAAGTGCGTAGAAGAAACCGTCGCAGTGCTGCTCGCCGGGAAAACGCTGGCGACCCGCACCTGCCGCATGGCCGAACTGCGCACCCAGCGACTGCGCCTGTGCATCGACCGTGCGTTGCAGGAACGCGGCGACCTGCGCCTGGTTCTCGCGCGCAAGCAGGGAGCACGTGGTGTAGAGCAATTGCCCGCCCGGACGCAGCGTGCGCCATGTCGCATCGAGCAGGCGCGCCTGCAGCGCGCACAAGGCGTCGATGTCATCGGCGCGGCGATGCAGCAGCACGTCGGGTTGACGGCGCACCACCCCGGTGGCCGAGCACGGCGCATCCAACAGCACCGCATCGAACGGCTGGCCATCCCACCATGCGGCGGTATCGGCCGCATCGGCGGCATGCAAGGTCACCTGCGCGCCCGGCACGGTGCGCTGCAAGGTCTGCTGCACGCGTTCGAGCCGACGCGCATCCACATCCAGTGCGGTGAGCTGCAGGCCAGGGTGACGCTCCAACAGATGCGCCGCCTTGCCGCCAGGCGCCGCGCAGGCATCGAGCATCCGCGCGGACGGCGCCAGCGTCAGCGCATCGGCCACCTGCTGCGCAGAGCCGTCCTGCACCGAGACATCGCCATCGGCAAAGCCCGGCAACTGACTCACCGGCACCGCGCTGTGCAGACGCACTGCATCCGGCAACACCGCATCGGTTTCCGCAGCGATGCCTTGCTCGGCCAGTCGCGCGACATAGCTGGCCGGATCGAGGCGTGTACGCTGCACCCGCAACCACATCGGCGCCATCAGCGCGCTCGCTTCGAAGATGGTTTCGGCACGTTCGCCCCAGTCGGCACGCAACTGCTTGCGCAACCAGGACGGCCAGCCGGCATCGGCCGACACCGCCGGAAACCCCTCGCGCTGGGCGCGCCGGAGGATCGCGTTGACCATACCGGCCTGACGCGGCCGACCCAGCGCGCGACATGCGTCCACGGTGGCCGACAAGGCCGCATGCGCCGGCAGTTGCAGCACATCGAGCTGGGCGAAGCCGGCCATCAGCAAGGCCTTCAACTCGGCATCGCGCGGCGGCAGCGGGCGCTCCAGCCACTGCCGCAATGCCACGTCGTAGGCGGGGCGGCGGCGCAGCACCGCAAAACAGATCGCCTCGACCAGCGCGCGGTCGCGCGGATCGCCGACCCCGGGCAAGGTCGCGGCTAGCTCCGCCTTGAGCGAGCGGCCCTGGTCGAACACCGCGGTCAGCACCCGCGCCGCCGCCAAGCGCGAGGCAACGCCGGCCGCAGCGGTGTCAGCCGCCATCAGCGCAGCGCCGGCAGATCGCGGCGCGCGTTGAGGTAATCGGCCGCGGTGATCGCCTTGCCTCCCTCACGCTGCAACACGCGTACCCGCAACGCGCCCGCACCGCAGGCGATGTCGATGCCCTGCTTGCTGGCGGTGAGCAAGGTGCCCGGTGGCTGCTGATGGACCAGATCCAACGCGACTGCGCCATGCACACGCACGCGTTCGCCGGCCAGCACCGCCTCGGCCACCGGCCACGGGTTGAACGCGCGCACGCGCCGCGCCAGTTCCTGCGCCGGCTGCGCCCAATCCAGCCGCGCCTGCGCCTTGTCCAGCTTGTGCGCATAGGTCACGCCGTCGGCCGGCTGCGGTTGCGCGACCGGGCGGATCCCGGCGCGCAGCAAACCCAGACCATCGGACAACACCTGCGCCCCCAGGGCGGCCAGACGGTCGTGCAATTGCCCGCCGGTTTCCTGCTCGCCGATGTCCAGGCGCTGCGACAGCAGTACCGGGCCGGTGTCCAACCCGGCTTCCATCTGCATCAGGCACACCCCGGTTTCGGTGTCGCCGGCCTCGATCGCGCGCTGGATCGGCGCGGCGCCCCGCCAGCGCGGCAACAGCGAGGCGTGCACGTTCCAGCAGCCATGGGTCGGCGCGGCCAGGACCGCCTTGGGCAGGATCAGGCCGTAGGCCACCACCACCATCAGATCGGCATCGAGTGCACGCAACGCGGCCAGCGCCTCCGGCGAACGCAGCGTCTGCGGCTGAAACACCGGAATGCCGCGCGCGATCGCTTCGCGCTTGACCGGCGACGGCGTCAACCCGCGACCACGGCCGGCGGGCCGATCCGGCTGGGTATAGACCGCCACCACCTCATTGCGCTGCGCGGCGACGCGCAACGAGGCGACGGCGAAATCCGGCGTACCGGCGAAGACGATTTTCATTGGGCGGGGATTCGGGAGTAGGAAATAGGGACTGGCAACGGCGGATGCGGCAACCGAGGTGCGCACGGCAATGGGGATGGGGCAGTCGCGATTCGCAAGGGCAGCTCCGCGCGATGGACGCCAGAGCCGGCGATTCCAGCATCTGTTTTCAGCGCAATGCGCGGCTGCACTCGCAAGGCCCGGATTCGGTGCAATCCAGGGATGCGGATCGCCGAATGCCGAATCCCGGCTTGCAGGCCCATCCGTGCACGCCGGCCGCGCATCACAGTGGCGGCCTGGGTCATCCGCTCAAGTGCCCGCACGATTGGGTCGGGATTTGCGCACGGGAACTGGCAGCCCGGGAGTCTGGAAGCGGTCAGAAAACCCGCTCCTCCAATCCCACATCCCGACGCCCCGATCCCCGCCGTCAAGCGACGTGCTTACGCTGTTTGGCCAGTTTCTTGCGCACCATTTCGCGCTTGAGCGGCGAGAGATAATCCACGAACAGCTTGCCGTCGAGATGGTCCATTTCGTGCTGGATGCATACCGCCAGCAGACCATCGGCGCTCAGTTCCTGCGCATGCCCTTGACGGTCGAGATAACGCACGGTGATTGCATCGGCACGGGCGACATCGGCATAGATGCCCGGCACCGACAGGCAGCCTTCCTGGCACACCTGTTCGCCCTGCCTGGTCAGGATTTCCGGGTTGATGAACACCTGCGGGACGTTCTTCTCGTCGCTGACGTCGATCACCATGAAACGCTGATGCACGTCCACCTGACTGGCGGCCAGGCCGATGCCGGGCGCCTCGTACATGGTCTGGAACATGTCGTCGAGCAGGGTTTGAAACGCCGGGCTGGTGACCTCGGCAGCATCCACCGGCACGGCCTTGGTGCGCAGCCGCGGATCGGGAAATTCAAGAATAGGGAGCAAAGCCATGGGGTTACCCATCTGGGAACACCGGCGCGGCGCCGGCAAGACGGTGTCATTCTAGCGCAATGCTTGCGTGGCGCCCCGGTTTCTGCACTATAGTGCGCAGACCTGTTGGGGAATCAGGCAAGAAGGCACTCATGTTGATCCGACTTCGTACGGTCGTCGCTGCGGCGATGCTGACCGTCGCGACCTACGCTGCCGCGCAAGCGGTGGGCGAACATCCAGATACGTATGTGGTCCGCAAGGGGGATACCCTTTGGGACATCGCCGGGCGTTTCCTGCAAAAACCCTGGCTGTGGCCGGAAATCTGGCAGGCCAACCCGCAGATCCAGAATCCGCACCTGATCTATCCGGGTGACGTGATCAGCCTGGCCTACCTAGACCGCGTCGCCAAGGGCACCGTCCAGCCCGGCCCGCGCCAGGAAGCACCGATCAACGCGATTCCGTTGTCGGATGTGGAGCCGTTCCTGAAGAACCTGCGCGTGGTCGACGACTTCGACCAGCTGCCCTACGTGGTGGGCCTGGAAGGCGGCCGTTCGCGCGCCACCACCGGCCAGGTCGCCTATGTGGTCGGCCTGGACGATGCACAGCCGGGCCAGCGCTTTGCGGTGGTCCGCCCGACGGTGAAGTTCAGCCTGCCCAAGCCCAACGACGACCTGGATGCGGCCGGCAACATCACCGCCGGTTCCGGCAACATCTGGAAGAACTTCATCGCGCCGAGCACGCGCCGCGAGTTCCTGGGTTACGAACTGGCGCAGGTCAACGTCGGCACCATCACGCGTAGCGCGGCGGGCGGCAACTCCAAGGCCGCCACCTTGCTGCTGCAGGACAGCGGCCGCGAAGTACGTGCCGGCGACCGCATCGTCGCCGTCGAAGCGCAGCCCTACGACCTGCAATTCATCCCGCACCCGCCGTCGCAACAGGCACTGCAGACCGAATTGCGCGTGCTGGCCATTTCCGACGCCTTCATCGTCGGCGGAACCCGCGACGTGATCGCCATCTCCGGCGGCGCACGCGAAGGCATCAACAACGGCACGGTGTTCTCGATCTGGCGCAAGGGCCGCACGGTCAGCGATCGGGTCAAGCATTCGCGCTTTTCGCGCACCGACGACGACTTCAGCGGCCCGGCGGGCTCCACCGTCGGCCTGCCCGACGAATACGCCTCGCACGCGATGGTGTTCCGCACCTTCGACAAGGTCAGCTATGCGCTGGTGATGGAAAGCGTCAAGCCGACCGGCCTGGGCTACTTCGTCAAGCATCCCGACGCGCAATAACCGGGGCAAAACCCGACGATGAAATGCGACGGCGCCCGAGGGCGCCGTCGTTGTCTGCGGCCTAGGCTGGCTCCATGCCCCTGACCGCTCCCGACCTGCGTGCATTGCTGATCTTGCTGCTGGCCGGCGGCCGCAGCCCGCCGCGGCGGGCGCTGCTGACCGCCTTCGCCAGCCCGGCCGAGATGCTGACGGGCGGGCCTGAGGCCTGGCGTGCCGCCGGCTGCGACCAGCAGCAATCGGCGCGCCTGCAGACCCCGGATGCACACCTGCTGGACGCAGCGCTGCGCTGGTGCGAGCAACCCGGACATCATCTGCTCGGTTGGCACGACCCGGACTACCCCGCCCTGCTGCGGCATATCGCCAATCCGCCCCTGGCCCTGTTCGTGGACGGCGACCCGAACGCCTTGTGGCATCCGGCGGTTGCGGTGGTCGGCAGCCGCGCGGCAACTGCGGGGGGCCGCGATCACACCCGCGCCTTCACCTCCGGTCTGGCCGGCGCCGGGTTCAGCATCGTCAGCGGAATGGCCGCTGGCGTGGACGCCATCGCCCACGAGGCAGCGCTGGCCTGCGCTGAAGGCATCACCGTCGCAGTGGTTGGCACCGGCGCCGATGTGGCCTATCCCGCCCATCATCAGGCCTTGCGTAACCGCATCGTCGCGCGCGGGGCGGTGGTCAGCGAGTACCTGCCCGGCACCGGCGCGGTCGCCGCGCATTTCCCGGCACGCAACCGGATCATCGCGGGGCTGGCATTGGGCACCTTGGTGGTGGAAGCGGCGATGCGCTCGGGTGCGCTGATCACCGCGCGCCTGGCAGCCGAGGCCGGTCGCGAGGTGTTCGCCCTGCCCGGCTCGCTGCACAACCCACTCGCCCGCGGCTGCCATCACCTGATCCGGCAAGGCGCCACCCTGGCGCAGGAACCGGCCCAGGTCATCGATGGGCTGCGCCTGCTGTCGGGCGAGCTGGCGGCCGCCTTGCGCGAACGCCTGGCCGCCCCCACTGAAGTGCCCAGGACGCGACCGCACACCGGTCCCGCGCGCCCGGACCCGGACTACCAGCGCTTGTGGCAGGCACTGGGCCACGACCCAACGCCTATGGATTCACTGGTCGAACGCACCGGATTGACGGCCGCCGCGCTGTCCTCCATGCTGCTCATCATGGAACTGGAGGGAAACGTGGTTGCCGAACACGGTCGCTATACCCGCAATCCCTAGTTTCTTCACCTCCACAGCGTCGCGCGACGCAGGCCGAGGGCAATGAAAGAGAGCATTCTCGATGTACTGCTGTACCTGTTCGAACATTACTTCAGCGAAGATGCGGACCTTGTCCGTGACCGTGACTCGCTACAGAATGGCCTGATCCAGGCCGGTTTCAGCCCCGCAGAAATCAGCAAGGCCTTCGACTGGCTGGACGCGCTCTCCGAGCAGCGGCCCAGTGTCGCGCGCCCGCATGTCGATGGACCGGTGCGCATTTACCACGGCCCGGAGCTGGACAAGCTCGATGTCGACTGCCGTGGATTTCTGCTGTTCCTGGAACAACACCGCATCCTCGATGCCGACCAGCGCGAGTTGGTACTGGACCGCGCCATGGCGTTGGACCAGGACGAACTGGATCTGGACGACCTCAAGTGGGTGGTGCTGATGGTGTTGTTCAACCAGCCGGGCGCAGAAGCGGCCTACGCCTGGATGGAAACGCAGATGTTCCTGGACGAGCCTGAACCCGTACACTGAGGCTTGAAGCCGCGCTGGACACGCGTGCGAGGGGAACAGGGATGAGCAGTTGGTATTACGCCGAGGACAACCGTCATCGGCGTGGCCCGGTGAGCGCAGAGATCCTGCGGGGCCTGTATCGCGATCACGCGATCGCACTGGACACGCTGGTCTGGCGCGAAGGATTTGCCCGATGGGTGCCGCTGTCTACCTGCGCCGATGAGCTCGGGCCGCCGATGTCCGACGCCGTGCGCAGCGCAGCGCTACCGCCGCCAATGTCACCGGTTCCGCCTGCAGCTGTTCATACGTCACCCGCCAACTCGCCTTCTTCGTCAGCGCATCGCCCGCTCGGCAACCGCCCGGGATGGCCGCTGGCATTGGTGCTGGGCGCGGTGGTGGGGATGTTCGTCCTGGTGATGGTGATCGGCATTCTGGCCGCGATCGCCCTGCCGGCGTACCAGGACTACAGCGCACGCGCCAAGGTCGCCCAGGCGATCACCGCGCTGGCGCCGTTGAAGCCGCAGATCGCCGAATTCCTCGCCCAGGAAGGCCGTTGCCCAGTCAATGGCGACGCCGGTTTCAGTGCGCCCGAGCAGTATGCGACCGAGGTGCTGACCAGCGTGCGCGTTGGCCGCTTCGACACCAGCGAATGCGGCGTCGAAGCACTGATCCATGCGCCGAAGTCGCCCAGGATCGACGGCAAGGCGCTGTGGCTGGATTTCGACGCAGACGCCGACACGTGGCAATGCAGTTCCGAGATCGACGACACCCAACTTCCACCGGATTGCCGCGGCTGACCGGTCGCTGCACGCTCAATCGCAACACCCAAGGGGACAACATGACGCAGTGGTATTACGCCGACGCACAGCGGCAACGCCAGGGACCGGTGGACACGGACACGCTGCGTGCGCGCCTGTCGCAGGGCATCATCGACCGTTCCAGCCTGGTCTGGCGCGAAGGCCTGAGCCAATGGGTGGCATTGAGCGAGATCGCGGCCGAGCTGGACGTGGACACTCCGGTGCCGGCAACGCCCGAGCCGAGCGGCTATGCGCCGGTGATGGCGCCGACCAGTCATCCGCAGGCGTCGGCGCCGACTGCCGACAGCGAGTCCAACCCCGTGCTCGACCGGTCCGCCGCGACGACCAATCCAAATGCCGATTCCCAACCGGATCGAACCCTGCCACCAGCCACCGGGCACGCGCCTGCGCCTGCCGATCAGGCGCCACTGCCGGGCAGCGTGTCGCAACCTGACCAAGCGGGCCCAGCCGCCACGCCCGCGGCCTTCCAGGCCGCTACGTTGGATGCCACGCCGGCCTCTGCAGACCCGGCACCGGCAGCCATCGCCACTCCCCTGCCCAGTGCCTGGGACACTCCCGCAGCCGCTTCGCCTGCGTCGGCAACCGCCGTGCACGCTGCGCCCGTCGTCTACGCCGGCCTGTGGCGACGCCTGGCCGCCAGCGTGCTGGACAGCCTGATCACCAGCTTCGCGGTCTATCTGATCGTGATCCCGCTGGTGTTCCTGTTGGCCCTGGGCGCCGATATGAGCAATGCCGGCGCAGCGCTGGACGAAGGCGGCGGCGTGACGATCGCCATCATGGTGCTGTCCTACGGCATCGGCCTGGCCATTCCCACGCTGTACTTCGCCTGGATGCAGTCCAGCCGGTATCAGGCCAGCCTGGGCAAGCTCGCCTGCGGCATCAAGCTGGTCCGCGCCGACAGTGACGGCGCCCGGGTCGGGTTCTGGCGCAACCTGTTGCGCTACCTGGCCTACATGCTGATCAGCGTGCTGACGTTGGGCATCGGCATGATCGTGTCGGCATTCATGGCCTGGAGGGGTGAGCGTAGACAGGCCCTGCACGACAAGGTCTGCGACACCCTGGTGGTGGATCGCTGGGCGTTCACCGACCAGCCCGAGCGGCAGACGCAGGGACTGGACACGGTCTCGATCGTGGTCCTGGCCATTTACGGGGTGATGCTGTTGGTGTCGATCGTGGTGCTGGCCTTCGTGCTGGTGGCCATCGGAATGGGCCAGAGTTAGCAATTCGCGGCGTTGCCCGCTTGACACGGCGGCGTCCGCCGTGATCTTTCTAATAAGAGAGAACTGAACGCCCGGGCTACCATCCCGGGCGTTGACGTGTGGGAAACAGTCGATCTGCTTCCCTCCATCGGCCAATTAGGCCACGCTACCCGCCCCCCGGGCCCTGCCCAAAGAATTTGCCACCATGCCCAAGCACCTGCTCATCGTCGAATCGCCCGCCAAGGCCAAGACGATCAATAAATACCTCGGCAAGGACTTCACCGTCCTGGCCTCGTATGGGCACGTGCGCGATCTGGTCCCCAAGGAGGGCGCGGTCGATCCGGACAACGGGTTCGCGATGCGCTACGACCTGATCGAGAAGAACGAGAAGCACGTCGAAGCGATCGCCCGCGCCGCCAAGACCGCCGACGACATCTTTCTGGCGACCGACCCGGACCGCGAGGGCGAGGCGATCAGCTGGCACATCGCCGAGATCCTGAAAGAGCGCGGCCTGCTCAAGGACAAGCCGATGCAGCGGGTGGTGTTCACCGAAATCACCCCGCGCGCGATCAAGGAAGCCATGCTCAAGCCGCGGCCGATCGCCGCCGACCTGGTCGATGCGCAGCAGGCGCGCCGCGCGCTCGACTATCTGGTCGGCTTCAACCTGTCGCCGGTGCTGTGGCGCAAGGTGCAGCGTGGCCTGTCGGCCGGCCGCGTGCAGTCGCCGGCGCTGCGCATGATCGTCGAGCGCGAAGAAGAGATCGAAGCCTTCATCGCGCGCGAGTACTGGTCCATCGATGCGCATTGCCGGCATCCGTCGCAGCCGTTCAACGCACGCCTGATCAAGCTGGACGGGCAGAAGTTCGAGCAATTCACCGTGACCGACGGCGACACCGCCGAGGCGGCGCGCCTGCGCATCCAGCAGGCCGCACAGGGCGTGCTGCACGTCACCGATGTCGCCAGCAAGGAGCGCAAGCGTCGCCCTGCCCCGCCGTTCACTACCTCCACGCTGCAGCAGGAAGCCTCGCGCAAGCTCGGCTTCACCACCCGCAAGACCATGCAGGTGGCGCAGAAGTTGTACGAAGGCGTGGCGCTTGGCGACGAGGGCTCGGTCGGTCTGATCAGCTATATGCGTACCGACTCGGTGAACCTGTCGCAGGACGCGTTGTCGGAAATCCGCGATGTGATCGCGCGCGATTTCGGCACCGCCTCGTTGCCGGATCAACCCAACGCCTACACCACCAAATCCAAGAACGCGCAGGAAGCGCATGAGGCGGTCCGTCCGACCTCGGCGCTGCGCACGCCGGCGCAGGTGGCGCGCTTCCTGTCCGAGGACGAGCGTCGCCTGTACGAGTTGATCTGGCGCCGCGCGGTGGCTTGCCAGATGATCCCGGCCACGCTCAACACCGTCAGCGTCGATCTGTCGGCCGGCAGCGAGCACGTGTTCCGCGCCAGCGGCACCACCGTGGTGGTCTCGGGCTTTCTGGCGGTCTACGAAGAAGGCAAGGACACCAAGAGCAGCGAAGACGAGGACGAAGGCCGCAAGCTGCCGCTGATGAAGGCCGGCGACAACATCCCGCTGGACCGCATCGTCACCGATCAGCATTTCACCCAGCCGCCGCCGCGCTTCACCGAAGCGGCGCTGGTCAAGACGCTGGAGGAATACGGCATCGGCCGGCCGTCCACTTACGCCTCGATCATCCAGACCCTGCAGTTCCGCAAGTACGTGGAGATGGAAGGCCGCAGCTTCCGTCCCACCGACGTGGGCCGCGCGGTGTCCAAGTTCCTGTCCGGGCATTTCGCCCGCTACGTGGACTACGACTTCACCGCCAAGCTCGAAGACGACCTGGATGCAGTCTCGCGTGGCGAGGCGGAATGGATCCCGTTGATGGAGAAGTTCTGGGGCCCGTTCAAGGAACTGGTCGAGGACAAGAAGGATTCGCTGGACAAGACCGACGCCGGCAGCGTGCGCGTGCTCGGCGCCGACCCGGTCAGCGGCAAGGAAGTCAGCGCGCGCATCGGCCGGTTCGGCCCGATGGTGCAGATCGGCACCGTGGAAGACGAGGAAAAGCCCACCTTCGCTTCGCTGCGTCCCGGCCAGAGCATCTATTCGATCTCGATCGAGGACGCGCTGGAACTGTTCAAGATGCCGCGCGCGCTGGGCCAGGACAAGGACCAGGACGTCAGCGTCGGCATCGGCCGCTTCGGCCCGTTTGCACGACGTGGCAGCGTGTACGCCTCGCTGAAGAAGGAAGACGACCCGTACACCATCGATCTGGAACGCGCGGTGTTCCTGATCGAAGAGAAGGAAGAGATCGCGCGCAACCGCGTGATCAAGGGCTTCGAAGGCAGCGACATCCAGGTCCTCAACGGCCGCTTCGGCCCGTACATCAGCGACGGCAAGCTCAACGGCAAGATCCCCAAGGACCGTGAGCCGGCATCGCTGACGCTGGAGGAAGTGCAGCAATTGCTGGCCGATACCGGCAAACCGGTGCGCAAGGGCTTCGGCGCCAAGAAGGCCACGCTCAAGAAGAACACGGTCAAGGATTCGTCGCCGAAGAAAACTGCGGCCAAGAAGACCGCGACCACCAAGACCGCTGCGAAGAAGGCCCCGGCCAAGAAGGCCACTGCCAAGAAGGCCGCCAAGCGCGTGGTCAAGAAGGCCGTCAGCAAGGCGGCAGGCTAAGACCTCATGGACCACACGCTCAGTCTGGACAGTGCTGTCGCCGCCCTGGCCCAGGGTGGCGTGATCGCCTATCCCACCGAAGCGGTGTGGGGACTGGGGTGCGACCCGCGTCAGGAGACGGCCGTGCGACGGCTGCTGGCGATCAAGCGCAGGCCGGTCGCCAAGGGCGTGATCGTGGTGGCTGCCAGCGTGGACGTCTTGCATGACTGGGTGGACTTCGACGCGCTGGAACCGGCACGCAAGCAGGAGGTCTTGGCCAGCTGGCCGGGCCCGCACACCTGGATCCTGCCGGTCAACGCCCAGGCGCCGCGCTGGGTGACCGGCGATCACGATGGACTGGCGGTGCGCATCAGCGCCCATCCGGTGGTCGCCGCGCTCTGCGCGGCCTGGGACGGCCCGTTGGTGTCCACCAGTGCCAACCTGGCAGGCGAGCCACCTGCGCGCAGCCGTCAGGCACTGGACCCGGCCCTGGTGGCCAGCATCGATGGCGTTGTGGAGGGCGAGGTAGGCGCGCTGGCGCAACCGACGCAGATCCGCGATGCACGTAGCGGCCAGATCCTGCGCGAGTGAGTCGTCGGCGCACGCCGCCTGTCGGCCCGCCTGCCTGTCGAACCCGGTTGCCCTTTGCCCATCGCCGGGCAGACGCGCACACTGCGGCCATGCGTACCGTCCTGACTTTTCTGTTACTGGTCGCCGCGCTGCCGGCGTCGGCGGCCAGTGCCGCCAGCAAACCGGATCCGAACGTGCGGATCTA
Organism: Xanthomonas sp. 3075; assembly: GCF_014197275.1. GTDB lineage: Bacteria > Pseudomonadota > Gammaproteobacteria > Xanthomonadales > Xanthomonadaceae > Xanthomonas > Xanthomonas campestris_B. The sequence continues at coordinate 93,680 of NZ_JACIFI010000010.1, forward strand.
TCGCTGCGTGAGCAGCGCCGGCACCGTCGCCCTGCAGGATGCGCCGTGCAGCAGCGGCCGCCAGCAGGTACTGGACCTGCAGCGACCGCAGGATCCGCCGCCGCGACCGGAGCGCGCCAGTTCAGCGCCTGCCGCTGTCGCAGCCCCCCAGCGCGAGGTGCGCATCATCACCGTGCAACCGCCGCAACCGATGTATGAGTGCCTGACTGCCGAAGGCGAGCGCTATACCAGCGACAGTCCCGAGGGCAATCCGCGCTGGGTGCCGACCTGGGGCCCGGCCTATGTGGCTGGCGACCCGTATCGACGGCCCGGACCGCGTCAGCCTGGCATCCGCCCGCCCGGTCCACGCCCTGCCGGCAGCAGCGACTCGCTGCAGGCCGGCGGCGGGGGCGGCGGGTATGGCGGCGGCGGTTACGTCAACGGCGTCGGGCAGACGCTGATCGTGCCCTCCGGCAATGTGCAGATCCGCGACCAGTGCAATGCGCTGCCCGAACAGGAAGTGTGCTCGCGGCTGGCCGATCGTCGCTGGGAGCTGATCCGGCGCTACAACAGTGCCCTGCAGAGCGAGCGCGAAGACCTCAGCCGCGAACAACGCGGCATAGACGCGCGCCTGCAACGCGATTGCGGCGGCGCATGAGGCGCTGGCTGTTGGTGACACTGATGGTGTGCGCCTGCGTCGCCGATGCACAGGAGGTGGCCATTTACCGCTGTACAGATTCCGGCGGCGCGCTCACGGTGCAGAACATGCCGTGCCCAAAAGGCATGCAACAGCAGAAGAAGATGATGACTGCACCGGCGGCGGTGCCGTTTTCGCCAGGCGGGTCCAGTGCGGCATCGCCGCCGCGTGCGGCGCCACGCCCTGCTCCGCAAACCTCCACCCCTGCGGTCGCAGCTTCGACGGCGCCAGCGGCGGCGGCCTCGACGCCGCCGGCCATGACCTCCACGTCCACACTGCCGCCACCGCCGCTGTTCGAGTGCACGGCGCACGACAACGGGCGCTACTTCACCGAAGACCGCGAGCCGGCCACGCGCTGCCTGCCGATGCAGACCACCAATCTGGCTGGTGGTCCGGCGACCGGCGGCGGTAGCGCCTGCGAAGTGGTCACCGACCGCTGTGCGCCGGTGCCGGACCAGAGCCTGTGCGAGGCCTGGCGCAAACGTGCCGAGCAGGCCGAGTCGGCCTGGCGTTTCGCCGACGAGGCGCAATCGACCGAACGCCAACAGCGCTACGCGCAAATGCGGCGGGTGCTGGACGAAAGTCGCTGCGCGAATCCCTCCGCCACGCCTTGAGTGATGCATGCGGGAATGCAGGGGTCGGCGGCAGGGATGAGATCGACGGCGGGGCATCGCCGCTGCGCGTCGACGATGCCCCCATCCACCCTTCGGGCACCTTCCCCCGCGATGCGGGGGAAGCGATGCAGCCCACACCGATGAAAAGTTACTTCCTTCCTGTACCCGACAACCGCCGAGTAACGTCTGCCATCCACATTGCGCGCATGGCGAGCACGACGCAGACGAGCGTCGCGCAAGCACGTCCATGCAACGAGTGCATGGGCATCGTTCGTCCCGCTTGAGCGCGGCCTATACCCCGTCACATGATTCGCGTGGACATGCAGCGGAACATCCGTGCCTGCATGCCGATCGCGGCCACTGAGCGCACCCGCCTGACGGCGCGCGCAGTCGTCTGCTGGCTAAAACCCGTAACGCAAAAAGCCGCCATCTACCGCAATGCATTCGCCGGTGATGTAACTGGCGGCCGGAAGACACAGAAAACCGACGGCGGCAGCGACTTCTTCGGGCTCGCCGATACGGCGCATCGGGGTGCGTTCGATCACCTGCTCGTAGTAATCCGAATCCGATAACGGACCGGAGGTGCGCCGCGTGCGGATGTACCACGGCGCCACCGCGTTGACGCGGATGCCGTCCTCGGCCCACTCCACCGCCAGATTGCGCGTCATTTGCTGCAATGCCGCCTTGGTCATCCCGTAAGGCGCACCGCTGCGCACGTGCGTGATGCCCGAGACACTACCGACATTGACGATCGCCGAGGCGGCGTGTTGCGCCAGCAACGGGTGCGCATAACGCGCCAGTTCGAAAGCGGAAAACACATTGGTTTCGAAGATGCCGCGCCATTCGTCTTCGGTGTAATCGATCGCTGCGCGGGTGATGTTGCCGCCGGCGTTGTTGATCAGCAGATGCAGCCCATCGGCATGGTCTTCCACCCAATCCAGAATCGCGCGACGTTCTTCGTCGTCGGACACATCGGCGGCCAGGCCATGCAGTTCGCGCTCGGGAAATTCCTCGGCCAACTCGTCGCGTGCCTGTGCCAACGCATCGGCATCGCGCGCGACCATCAGCAGATCCGCGCCGAAGCCGAGCAGTTCGCGTGCGATGGCAAAACCAATGCCGGCACTGGCGCCGGTGATGAGCGCGGTCTGTCCATCCAGCCGCCAGCGATGGGTTGTCACGTGGGTGATCCTTTTCAAGACGCAGGAAACGGCCGCTGCAGCGCAGTTGACGCGTGCATGCGGCGCGGGGGTTAGGATACCGCCACCCCGAGCGAGGTCACGACCATGAAACTGCATTGGACTCTAACGGCCAGCCTTGTGCTGCTGCTTGGCGCCTGTCAGCGGCCGCAACCTGCGCCCACCGAGCAAAAGCCCGAACCGCAGGCCACCGCCCTGCGCGACCATATCAACAAGCCGTTGGACCAGGCCCACGCCGTGCAGGCAGCGACCGCTCAGGCGGCTGACGATCAGCGCAAGGCGATCGATGCGGCCACGCAGTAAATCCAGCACCTCACAGGTTGCGCCAGGACAACATGGCAGTAGTCGAAGAACGCGGCAGACGCGTGAGATGGTGCGCGCACTGCTGCGCTACCGCGCTACCGCAGGAGGCAATCGCTACACAGCGTCGGCGTCACGGCGAGCGGCTGTCAGATGCGCGAGCGCAGCGCGCGTAACCGCCGTATTGACGTGGCATAGGCCACGCGAGCAGCGGCCACGCACACCAGCCCGTGAGCGTAGTGATTTAGAGCAGCTAACAACACCTGGCGAGCGAGCACCTGTCAGTGAGTGCAGTGGTTTTGTCGGTCGTATCTTGGTGGATGCCGTCAGAAATCCAGGTCAAACACTGAGTGGGTCGAATGCGCGGTGCCCTCACCAGAGACTCCGCTGGTTGCTTTGTTTAAACCCATGCATGGCGACCATCTCGACTGGTCCTTGCCCGTCCAGCGTCGCGGGACCTTACGCGGCATGGATGCCGCGTAAGCGCTTACAAGGACGTCCTTGCAGCGTGTCCCGCGACGCTGGGCGGGCGGCCCTGCAGCCAGGCCGCAGATCAGCCGGCCTGCCGTAGGCTGACGCGAAGTCGTTTTGTTAGCCGCTCTTAATCGGTCGCTGCATGCACCATCGGAACATCCACCGGATGCAGCCAACACGTGCAACGCCGCTCGGGCTGCACCACGCGATGCACGACGATTACAGAAACAACAACGCCGGCACATGGCCGGCGTTGTCGATGCATCAAGTGCAAACCGTGCTGCGTCAGAAGCCGCAGAAGCAGTACGCCAGCGACTTGACCGGCGTACCGCCGGCCTTGCTGTCGTGCACGGCATCTTCGACGAAGCGTAGCTGGGTATCGACTTCCGGCAGCGAACGCGCCAGCAGCGCACGCGCCATGCCCGAATCGCCCAGCATCCAGGCGCCCATGCGGCTACCGGCAAAGCCGCTCATGAATTGCGAGAACGGTGTGGCCGGCTTTTCCACATAGTGCACGCGGAATTTGCCCTTGCTCAGCTTGGCGCGATTGGCCGCATCGGCCACCGCTTCGGACATGCCGCCGAATGCATCCACCAGCCCATGTTCCTTGGCCTGCGCGCCGCTCCACACACGGCCGCGCGCGACCTTGTCGATGGCATCCACCGACTGGTGACGCGCCTGCGCCACCTTGCCGGTGAAGTCGGCGTAGCCCTTGTTGATCACCGCCTGGATCACCTGGCCGGCGGCCGGGTCCAGCGGCCGGGTGATGTCGAAGGCGCCTGCGAACCGCGTGGTGCCCACGCCATCGGTATGCACGCCGATCTTGTCCAGCGCGCGGGTCAGATTCGGCACCATGCCGAAGATGCCGATCGAGCCGCTGATGGTCGACGGGTCGGCATAGATGCGGTCGGCATTCATGCTGATCCAGTAACCGCCCGAGGCGGCCAGATCGCCCATCGACACCACCACCGGCTTGCCGGCCTGCTTGAGCGCGACCACTTCGCGACGGATCTGCTCGGAGGCGAACACTTCGCCGCCGGGCGAATCCACGCGAAGCACTACCGCCTTGACCTCTTCATCGTTGCGCGCCTGACGCAACAACGCGGCGGTGGACTCGCCACCGATGCGGCCGGCCGGCTGCTCGCCACCGCTGATCTCGCCAGCGGCCACCACCACGGCCACCTGCGGACGGCTGTCCATCGGCGAGCCCTGTTCCTGCAACTGGGCCAGGTAGCCGGCGAAATCGATATTGCGGAAACCGGCATCGGCATCGCTGTCGGCGACGCCGCGCTTGGTCAGCAGCGCATCGACTTCGTTGCGGGTCTTGAGCCCGTCGACCAGCTTCTGCTGCAGCGCGAACTTGGCCAGGTCGCCACCGGCGGCGGTCACGCCTTCGGGCAGCGTGTCGATGCCGGCGGTCAGCTGCGCAGGGCTGAGCTTGCGCGCGGTGCCCACATCGCCCAGGTAGCGCTGCCACACATCGTTCATCCAGAACAGATCCGCTTCCTTGGCATCGGCCGAGGCTGCGTCGAGGATGTACGGCTCGGCGGCGGACTTGTACTCGCCCACGCGGAACAGATGCACGTCCACGCCGAGCTTGTCCTGCAGACCTTCGCGGAAGTACTGCCGGTACCGGCCAAGGCCTTCCAGCAACACGCTGCCCATCGGGTCGAGATAGACCTCGTTGGCCTGCGCGGCGAGCAGGTACTGGCCCTGGCTCATGCTCTCGCTGAAGGCCACGATCTGCTTGCCGGAAGCGCGCAGCTTCTGCAAGGCCGCAGCCACTTCGCGCTGCGAGGCGAAACCGGAGGGCTGAAACTTGTCCAGGTTCAACAGCACCCGCTCGATCTTGCGATCCTTGCCGGCCGCCTCGATCACCCGTACCAGGTCACGCAGCTGCACTTCTTGGGCGCTCTTGTCACCCACTGCCTTGGCCAGCGAACGGCTCACCGGATCGGCGCTGAACTGCTCCACCAGCTTGCCTTCCGGATTAATCACCAGCGTGGTGCGGTCGGCCAGCGGCTTGGAGCCATCGCCGCGCGCGAGCGCCACCACGAACAGCAGCAGAAGCAGGAACAAAAAGCCGAAGAACGCCAGGTTGAAGATCAGGCGCCGGGTGAAATTCATCACATCCCACAGACCGACGAAAAAAGTGGCGATGGGACTGCGATGCACGGGGTGGTTCATGGAAAACTCCGTCGAAAAGGCGCTGCGTATAGATCACTGGTGTCCAGCATACCGGCTGGGCAGCGCGCGCGGCATGCGCTGGAAGTCAGGGGGTCACGATGGCAGTCAGACGCCGGCTGGTCTGCCTGAAACGCAGCCCCATCAGGATCGCCGCGGCGGTCAGGCCCAGAATCAGGCCAATCCACATGCCTTGCGGCCCCCAGCCCAGCCACAGGCCGAGCCCGGCACCGAGCGGCATTCCCAGCCCCCAGTAGGAAAACATCGCCAGGAACATCGGCACACGGGTGTCCTTGAGCCCGCGCAGCGCACCGGCCGAGAGCACCTGGATGCCATCGGGAAACTGGAACGTGGCCGCGTACAGCAGCAACACCGAGGCCAACGCGGCTACCGCCACGTCGTCGGTGTACACGCTCACGATGGCGTCGTGGCCCAGCAACAGCACGCTGGCCGAGAAGGCCTGGGTGCCGAGCACGATGGCGTAGCCGGCCCAGGCCGCGCGCCGCATGCCCAGCGGATCGCCGCGCCCGACCGCATGGCCGACGCGCACCGTGGTGGCCTCGGCCACGCCCATGGGCACCATGAAACACAGCTGGGCGACGTTGATGGCGATCTGATGCGCCGCCGCCTCGGTGGACCCCAGCCGGCCGATCAACAGCGCGGTGACGATGAACAGACCACCTTCCATCAACACGGTGATGCCGATCGGCAGGCCGGTCCGCAGCAGCTCACCGATCGCGCGCCAGCGCGGCCCTTCCAGGTGACTGAACAATTCCAGGTGCGCAAAGCGACGCGAGCGCCACAGATACAGCGCGAACACCAGCGCCTGCGCCCACATGGTGATGGCCGAGGCCATGCCCAGGCCTTGCGCACCGTGCTCGGCAAGCCCGAACTTGCCGTAGGTCAGCGCATAGCCGAGCGGCGCCAGTACCAGCAGGCCGCCGAACCCCACCAGCATCGTCGGCAGCGTCCAATGCATGCCTTCGCTGAGGTAGCGCATGCAGAAGTAGAACGTCAGCGCCGGCCCGCCCCAGCGCACCGCATGCAGGAAGTCGGTCGCGCCCGGCACGATATCCGGCGCAATCCCGAAGGTGGGCAACAGCGGCGGAACCGCGCTCAGGAAAGCGAACATCACCGCACCCAGGCCCAGCGACAGCCACAACGCCTGGCGGAACAGCGGCCCGATCTCGCGTTCGCGCCCGGCACCGACCAGTTGCGACACCGAGGCGGTCAACGAGATCAACGTGCCGATCGGCACCAGCATCGGCAGCCATAACAGCGAGGTGCCGACGGTGACCGCGGCCAGGGTCGCGGTGCCATGGTGGCCGGCGATGACGTTGTCGACAAAACTGATCAGGCCGGTGGAGACGTGACCGAGCACCAGCGGCAATGCGAGCAGACCGGTGGTGCGTACTTCCGAGCCGAAGCCTGGCGTCGCGGACGCGGGGACAGGAGAAACAGACATGAACAGCCGATCGCTGCGCGGACTACGGTCGGGCCGGGAGGCGCTGGCACCGGGTCGCGCGGGGCCGTCATCTTACCCGCACTTGTCGCCCGACCTCATGGCAGAGGGCCGCGACATCGACTGGTCTGTTGGCGTCTACGCCGGTTCGAGGTCCGACGTCGGGATTCAGCTGGCGTCGGCAGGACGCGACGCCAGTGGTTTCGTGCACCGACGCCAACCGGCACTGCGCAAAGCCAGCGAGCGTGCCGTTGCCGGGCGCGGACGCCCCGTGGTCAGCAGCGGCATGGACGTGCGATGCAGGCCGCCGGCCCTGCGCGCCTGATGCAGTGAGCTTGCTACTTACTGCAGATCGCTCAACGCGCGCCAGCAATGAGCGCGTTGTCGCTGCGCATGTCTAACGCGCCAGCTGGCGCTTCAGCCAGGTGCTGCGCGTGGCGGGCGCCTGCGCAAGCAGGGCATCGCGCAAGGCGGCGCGGTCCTGCGGGGGCGTGCGTTGCGCCAGCACCGCCAGTTGCTCCAGTTGCCCGGCATCCAGGCTGCGCAGCATCGCCAGCACGCTGTCGCGCTGCGCCGCCGGCACGTAGCCGATCAATGGCTGCAACTGCGGATAGAACGCCCCCAACTGCGAGCCCAGCCGCCAGCCGTCGCGATGCAGACGATCCATCGCGTTGAACTGCGTACGCAGTGCGCGCTGCTGGTCCTCGGGCAAGCCATGCAGGCGCTCGCGTGCCTGCCGCAGCACCACCCGATCGGTGGCGGTCAGGCCTTTCCAGGCCGCATAGCGAGCGCGCAGCTCGGCCTGCTGCGCAGGCGTCAAGGCATCGAAGCGGGCGCGTTGTTGCGCGGCGCTCGGGGTCGCCGGTGTCGCAGCGCTGGATGGTGCGGCAGCAGCGCCTTCCTGCAGCGGCGTCGGTAGCGTCTGCGCAGCGGCCATGCCGGCGACAACCGACAACAGCAGGCCGTGCCACGCGATGGTGGTCATCGCTTTAATTTTCGTCATCGATGGTCTCCAACGTGGCGGCGGGCTGGTCGGCGGCCGTGGCATGCGCGCCGGACTCGTCGGCCGGCACCGGATGACCGGCCGCATACCAGGCATAGAAATCCGCCGAACGCGCCAGCTCCAGGTCCGGGTCGGCCAGCATGGCCTGGTCGCGCGGATCCATGCCGGGGGCGGCGGCGGCATCGGGCAGGTCGGCGGCGGGAAGTTCTTCCACCAGCACCGGCGCGGCGTCGGTGACGTGCAGCACGCCAGCCGGCGCCTGCGAGACCGGCTCGGGCGGCAACGCAGGCCGGCGGTGGGTCCACCACCAGCCCAGCGCCACGAGCAGCAACGCCAGGGCAAGAACGCCAAGGACGCTGCCGGCATGGCGACGCCCGATGCGTGGCCAGCGCCACTGGCGCACCGCGCGCACGCGTCGGGCCGCTGGGCGCGGCGGCTCGGGGGACGCCGTCACGGCCGCAGCCGCAGCAGGCTGCAACGGCATGCCGGCCAGGGCGGAATCGCGGAGCTGCCCCAATCGGTTCAACTGGGCCGGGGTGAGATCGCGCAGTTCCTGCTGCGCCGCTTCGGCCAGTACCCGCCAGGCCTGCGCATCCGGGTTGCCGGCCGCATCGCGCGGACAGGCGCGCGCCAACGACTGGCGATAGGCCGCCACGTCGGTGTCCTGGACCTCGCTGGCAGGCGCTTCTTCCAGACCGGCCACGATCCGCAGCAGCAGCGCCAGCCGATCGGCGCTGTGCATCCGTCCCAGGGCCGTGAACGGCGGCAGCCAGGTGCCGGGCATCGGTTCACGCCGTAGCGGCGGTGCGGTGGCCAGCAGGCTCCAGAAGCGCATCGGCCACCCTGCCATCGGGCGACCAGCCGCCTGGCTGCTGAAGGCACGCAGCGCTGCTGCCAGGGCGCGCTCGGCGGCCGCCCCGTCACCACATTGCAATTGCGCCAGCACCAGACCCCGGCGTTCGACACCGCGCAAGAAGGCTGACAGCGCGGCGGGGGTCACGGGGGCGTCGGGGACTACGGTCATGGGAACTCCAGCATCGGCCGGCATGATACCGACGCGATTGCCGCTCGCCGATGGCTTGACAGATCGACCCGGCTCCACTCCGCCCTCGCGCCGGATGCGGCTGCTACCTGAGCGGGTTGTGCACAGCGGCAGACATACCGATACGCAGGCGTCTGTCAACTGTTGATTTTTCTTTGTTGCATTCGTGTTTCACGCCTAAGTAATTGATAGATATACACTTATGTCGATTGGCTAAAAAATGTCCAACAGGTTGCAGAGGCTAGTGAATCCGCCTTCACAGCGTGGAGCACGAGACTAATTCACAGGCTTATCCACAGGCGGTGTGGATAAACCCGTTTCCTTAGCCCTCACATAGGTTTACGTCCGATTTATCACTTCTGTCACAGAAACGCCCGGTCTGGCGACGCCCCCATTTAGGGGTATCGGCAGGCCTCTGCCGGGGGCTGGACAGGGTCGGTAGACTGGCCGGATGCCTTCGACCGTTGCCACCCTGCGCGTCGCCTTGCCGGTGCCGCTGCCCCAATTGTTCGACTACCTGCCCCCGGCCGACGCCCCGCTGGCCGACCCGGCGCGGGTCGGTTGCCGTGTGCGGGTGCCGTTCGGGCCGCGCGAGTTGGTCGGGGTGGTGGTGGACATCGGGCAACTGGCGTCGGCCGAGGGGCTGCGCCCGGCGCTGGCATGGTGCGACGACGCGCCGTTGCTGGTGGAGGAGCTGGCCCGTTCGCTGCAGTGGCTGGCGCGTTACACCCACGCCCCGCTGGGGGAAGTCCAGTCCAGTGCGCTGCCCGGCCCGCTGCGTCGCGGCGAGCCGCTGGCCGACACCCACGCCTGGGCCTGGCAGCTGACCGAGGCCGGCCGCACCGGCGCTGCCAGCCTGCGCGCGGGCAGCCGCCCCGCTCTGCTGGCCACCCTGCTGCTCACCGGCGCGGTGGGAGAAGAGCAGCTGGAGCCGCTGCTGCCGCACTGGCGCGAGGCCGCGCGCAGCCTGGCCAAGCGCCACTATGCCGAGCGCGTGGCGGTGCCGGCAGACAGCATTCCGCCGCGCCCTGGCAGCGGGCCACCGCTCAACGACGAACAGCAAGCCGCCGCCGCCGCCATCCGTGCGCAGACCGGCTTTGCCACCTATCTGCTCGACGGCGTCACCGGCAGCGGCAAGACCGAGGTCTACCTGCAGGCGATCGCCGACTGCCTGGCAGGCGGTCGCCAGGCGCTGGTCCTGGTGCCGGAAATCGGCCTGACCCCGCAGACCCTGGGCCGCTTCCGCGCCCGCCTCGGCGTCCCGGTACACGCGCTGCATTCGGGGCTGTCCGATGGCGAGCGGGCGCGGGTGTGGGCGGCCGCCTGGCGCGGCGAGGCCAAGCTGATCGTCGGCACGCGTTCGGCGGTGTTCACCCCGCTGCCGAATGCCGGGCTGATCGTGATCGACGAAGAACACGACGGCAGCTACAAGCAACAGGATGGCATCCGTTACCACGCACGCGACTTCGCGTTGGTGCGCGGCAAGGCACTGGATGTGCCGGTGATCCTGGGCAGCGCCACGCCGTCGCTGGAAAGCCTGCATAACGCCTACGCCGGCCGCTACCAGCACCTGCGCCTGTCGCGCCGCGCCGGCGAAGCGCGTCCGCCGCGCGTGCGCGTGCTCGACGTGCGCAAGCGCCCGCTCAAGGATGGGCTGTCACCAGAGGTGCTGGCCGGCATCGGCGCCACCCTGGCGCGCGGCGAGCAGGTCCTGGTGTTCAAGAACCGCCGTGGCTATGCGCCGGTGCTGCTGTGCCACGACTGCGGTTGGACCGCCGCCTGCCAGCGCTGCAGCACGCCGTTGCACCAGACCCCGATGACCGTGCATGCCGGCGGCCGGCGTCTGCAATGCCACCACTGCGGCGCGCGCCAGCCAGCACCGCTGGCCTGCCCGGCCTGCGCCAGCCTGGCGCTGCAGCCGCAAGGCATCGGCACCGAGCGGCTGGAAGAACGCCTGACCGAAGCGTTCCCGGAGTTTCCTGTCGTGCGCATCGACCGCAGCACCACCCAACGCCGCGATGCGCTGGAGACCCAGCTGGCCCGCCTGGGCAGCGAGGCCGGCATCCTGGTCGGCACACAGATCCTGGCCAAGGGCCACGATCTGCCACGGCTGACCATGGTGGTGGTAGTCGGCATCGACGAAGGGCTGTTCTCGGCCGATTTCCGCGCCGCCGAAAAACTCTCCCAGCAGCTGATCCAGGTGGCCGGACGCGCCGGGCGGGCCGACCGCCCTGGCGAGGTCTGGCTGCAGACCCATCACCCCGAACACCCCTTGCTGCAGACCCTGGTCAACGGCGGCTACCACGCCTTCGCCGATGCCGAACTGCAGCAGCGCGAGGCAGCCGGATTTCCGCCGTTCGCGCATCTGGCGCTGTTCCGCGCCGAAGCCAAGGATGTGGCGGCCGCCAATCAGTTTTTGATGGCCGTGCGTGGCTTGACCACGGCAGATACCACGGCGCAATCGCCTGCGTTTGCCGCAGTGGAATGCTACGGGCCGATGCCGGCACCGATGCCGCGCCGCGCCGGGTTTCAACGCACGCAGTTGTTGTTGTCCGCGCAACAACGCTCGGCGCTGCATCGCTTGCTGGACGCGCAACTGCCTGCGATCTACGCACTGCCGCAGGCGCGACGGGTGCGTTGGTCGCTGGATGTGGACCCGATCGATCTGTATTGAGCCGGGTGTTGTTGCTGCCGACCAAGCCACTTTGGCAGAAGCACGCGCACGTGCGCTGCCACGATAGTCGGATGTCATCGGGGCAGCGCCGGGGACGATTTACCCACATTGCAATCGAGCCGGTGCTGTCGTCGGCGCGTGTGCGGCTATCCGTGAACCAAACACCGAGCCGAGCCACGCCTCGCTCCATCAACCGCACCCGGTTGTGGATGCTTGCTCGGACAAGTGTCTCAACCATCACGCCGAAGCCAGCACCACGCCGTCCGCCACACGTGCGACGTCACGGGAAGGCCCGGACGACGCATCGCAACTCAGGTCAGCGCCGTCATCACGCCACGCTGGTACGCAGGCCGCGCACGCAGACGCTGATACCACGCCTGCAGGTGCGGCAGCTCGGGCCGCTCGATCGGCATTTCGAACCACGCGTAGATAAAGCTACCCAGCGGAATATCGCCCATCGCAAACTGCGCGCCGGACAGATACGGCTGCTGCGCCAACGCCGCATCGGCGCGCGCAAGCAGTTCGCTTGAGCGGGCCAACGCTGCGGCGATGCGTGCGTGGTCGCGCTCGGCCTCCGGTGTGCGCAGCACGCCCCAGAACAGGTCGCGGAACACGCCGGCAAACGTGGAGGTGGTCCAGTCCATCCAGCGATCGCCCAGCGCGCGCTCGGCCGGGGCTTGCGGATACAAGGCCGGCGCGTACTGCGCGGCCAGATAGCGCACGATCGCATTGGATTCCCACAGCACCAATTCGCCATCCTGCAGCGTCGGCACCACGCCATTGGGATTGAGCGCGCGATAGGCGGGCGTGTCGTTACCGCCAAACGCGCCGCCGACTTCGATCGAGGTATACGGCAGCCCGGCTTCTTCGGCGCACCACAGCACCTTGCGCACATTGCTGGAATTGCGCCGCCCCCATAACGTGATCGAGGGATTGCCTGTCGCCGAATGCGTCGCTGCGTTTGCCATGGTCATTTTCCTGCTGTGGATTTTTGCGTCCTGCGTGCCGGACGCTTTGCGGGAGAGGTCTGCGTTGCAGCAGCGGCCGCAGGTTGCTCGGCTTTCGCCTGCCCGCCCTTGGGCGCATCGCGCACCCACAAGGCCTGCTCGTCCTGCTTGATCTCGAACACGCCGATCGCACGCACCAGATCGCTGAGTTTGCGATAGCCGTAATTGCGCGGATCGAACGAGGCCTGGTTGGCTACCTGCTTGCCCACCGCACCCAGATGCGCCCAGCCATCGTCTTCGCAGGCGCTGCCGATCGCGTTGCGCAGCATCTGCACCAGTCGCGTGTCGCCGCGCAGCGCGGTGGCGTCCTTGCGGCCGGCGGCGGTGTCGCTGGCCGCTGCCGCCTGCTCGCCCAGCGCTTCGACATAGGTGAACTTGGAGCAGGCATTGACGAACGGCGCAGGGGTTTTCTTCTCGCCGAAGCCATACACCTTCATGCCATCGGTGAGCAGACGCATCACCAGCGGCGTGAAATCCGCATCGCTGGAGACGATCGCAAAACCGTCCAGATTGCGCGCGTACAGCAGGTCCATCGCATCGATGACCATCGCCATGTCCGAGGCGTTCTTGCCGGAGCTATAGGCAAACTGCTGGATCGGCCGGATCGCATATTCGTGCAGCGCCGCCTCCCAGCCCTTCAGGTGCGGGCTCTTCCAGTTGCCGTAGGCGCGGCGCACGTTGGCCACGCCGTAGCGCGCCACTTCGGCCAGCACCACGTCGATCTTGCCGGCCGGCGCGTTATCGGCATCGACCAGCAAGGCGATGCGTTTGTCGGGATTGTCGATCATGGTCATTCCTTGAAGGAGTTGGCGGATTCGGTATCGATTTCGCTGTCGGTGGCATCGTCGGAGGGCAGCGTGTATTGGCTGCCGTCGTGCATCGTCAACACGCCATCGCGCAGGACCTCACGCTCGGACCCGGCACTGACCCAGGTGGCATGCACGCGGCCGCGGCCGCGATCGCCTTCCACCGTGAACACGAAATCGTCGTCGCCCGGCGCCAGACCGGTGCGCACCAGGTCCACCCGCATCGTGTGGATGTGGCCGATGTGTTCCTGCACCACCGCATCGTCCTGCAGCGCGGTACGCGCCTGATCGGCAAACAGCGACCAGCCGAAGACGATCAGCCAGCCGAGCGCGCCCAGCACCACCAGGCCGAAAAGCGCCGCACAGGCCGCCAACCCGATCAGGCCGATCGTCACGCCACTGCGTTTGTTTCCGGTCGCACGCGCAGCAGCCGGGGCTGTCGTGGGCGAAGAGGATGGCAGCGGGGGCAACGGTGGCGGTAATGACGGCATGCAGTCACCAGATCGATGGGTTGCAACATGATGCCGCAGGCAGGACGCAATCAGGCGTCATGTTCATGGCCGATGCGGCATGCTGATAAGACCAAGTCGCATTCCATCGGACCTTACGATGACCTCCTCCCCCTCCCAAGCTCCGCTGCACCTGGTCGTGGTTGGTGGCGGTTTTGCCGGTTTATGGGCCACCCGCGCACTCGACGATCCCGGCATCCGCATCACCCTGATCGACCGCCAGAACCATCACCTGTTCCAGCCGTTGCTGTATCAGGTCGCCACCGCCGGCCTGTCGGCGCCGGATATCGCCGCACCGCTGCGCCACATCCTGCGCGAACAGCGCAATGTCGAAGTGCTGCTCGGCGATGTCACTGAAATCGCACCGGCCCGCCGCGAAGTGGTGCTCGCCGATGGCAACACGCTCGGCTACGACATGCTGCTGCTGGCCACCGGCGCCACCCATGCCTACTTCGGTAACGATCAATGGGCCGAGCATGCGCCGGGCCTGAAAACGCTGTACGACGCGCTGGTGTTGCGACGCAAATTACTGCTCGCCTTCGAGCGCGCCGAAGCCGAATCCGACCCGGCCGCACGCGCGGCCTGGCTCAGTTTTGCCGTGGTCGGCGGCGGCCCGACCGGCGTCGAGCTGGCCGGCACGCTGGCGGAAATCGCCCGCCACACGCTCAAGGACGAATTCCGCCATATCGATCCACGACAGGCGCGCGTGCGCCTGGTCGAAGCCGGCCCGCGCGTGCTGCCCTCGTTCCCGGACGATCTCACCGACAAGGCGCGCAAGCAGCTGGAGCGGCTGGGCGTGGAAGTGCACACCGGTACCCCGGTGACGCATATCGATGCGCTGGGTTATCAGCTCGGCGACACCTTCGTGCCTGCGCGTACTGTGGTGTGGGCGGCCGGTGTGGCGGCCTCACCGCTGGCGCGCACGCTGGGCGTGCCGCTGGATCGCGCCGGCCGCGTCGTGGTGGCGCCGGACCTGAGCGTGCCCGGCCACCCGGAAATCTTCGTTGGCGGCGATCTGGCGTCGGTGCAGCAGGACGGCCGCCCGGTGCCGGGCGTGGCGCCGGCGGCCAAGCAGATGGGCAAGCACATCGCCAAGGCGATCCGCGCCCGTCAGCGCGGCCAGGCCGCACCGGCGTTCCGTTATCAGGACTACGGCAACCTGGCCACGATCGGTCGCATGGCTGCCATCGTGCATGTGGGCAAGCTCAAGCTGTCCGGCATCGTGGCGTGGTGGTTCTGGCTGGCCGCGCACGTCTACTTCCTGATCGGCTTCCGCAACCGCTTCGTGGTGCTGGTGAACTGGGCGATGGCGTACTGGAGCTACCAGCGCGCCGCCCGCATCATCTTCGGTGGCGCCACCAACGACCCGCCACCCAGCAGCAAGGACGGATGACAGCGCCACCGGCCGTGCGCGATGCTGTGCGGCCTGATTCGATGCGCTGATCGTGACCACTGTGCTGTTCCTGCTGGATCTGCTCGGCACCTTCGTGTTTGCCCTGAGCGGCGCCACCGTGGCGGTGCGCAATCGCCTGGATCTGTTCGGCGTGCTGGTGCTGTCATGCGCGGCGGCGGTGTCCGGCGGGATCGTGCGCGATGTGCTGATCGGTGCCACCCCGCCGGCTGCGTTGGTGCATCCGCAGTATCTGCTCACCGCCTGCCTGGCCGGCATCGCCGGTTTCTATTGGCACTGCGCAGTGGAACGGCTGCGCAACCCGGTGCAGTTGTTCGACGCGGCCGGGTTGGCACTGTTTGCGGTCTATGGCACCAGCAAGGCGCTGGACTACCACCTCAGCCCGCTGAGCGCCACCTTGCTGGGCATGCTCAGCGGCATCGGCGGCGGCATCGCACGCGACCTGCTGGTCGCACGCACGCCGGTGGTGTTGCAGGCAGAGTTATATGCGGTGGCCGCGCTTGCCGGCGGCGGACTGGTGGCCATCGGCCATGTGCTCGGCGTGCCGCAAGCCTGGTCGCTGGCAACCGGCGCCGGCGTGTGTTTTGGCCTGCGTTTCATGGCGATCCGCTATGGCTGGCATCTGCCGGTGGCGCGTCTGCCGGAATAGCTGTCCTCGGCCAACATGACGATGCCGGCCGCATCATCCGGGACGGTCCGTCAGCGTCTTGAAGGCCATGAAAACTGCACCCCTGCAACGCAAACGGCCCGGATGACCGGGCCGTCCTTGCACCTTGTCGCGCGTGATCGAACCGATCAGGCGACGAACAGCGCCTTCATCTTCTTCAGCGCATTCGCCTCGATCTGGCGGATACGCTCGGCCGACACGCCGTACTCGTCGGCCAGCTCCTGCAAGGTCACCTTGGAGTCGGAGTCCAGCCAGCGACGCTTGACGATATCGCGCGAGCGCGTATCCAGTCCGGCCATGCCTTCGCGCAGCAACTGCAGCTGATTGTCTTCGCTGTCGTGGCGCTCGTACGCCTGCGACGGATCTTCCTCGTTGGCCACCAGGTAGCTCACCGGCGACGGCGGGCCGTGATCGTCGTCTTCGTCGGACGAGGCATCGAAGCCGATATCGCGACCGGACAGACGCGACTCCATCTCCATCACTTCGCGCTCGGAGACGTTCAGATCCTTGGCAACCGCAGTCACTTCGGAGGCATTGAGCCAGCCCAGGCGGGTCTTGGACTTGCGCAGGTTGAAGAACAGCTTGCGCTGCGCCTTGGTCGTGGCGACCTTGACGATGCGCCAGTTCTTCAGGATGAACTCGTGCATTTCCGCACGGATCCAATGCACCGCGAAGCTGACCAAACGCACGCCCATGTCCGGGTCGAAACGCTTGACCGCCTTCATCAGGCCGATATTGCCTTCCTGGATCAGATCGCCCAGCGGCAGGCCGTAGCCGTTGTAGCCGCGGGCCACGTGCACCACGAAGCGCAGGTGGGAATGGACCAGTTCGCGCGCGGCGTCCAGATCCAGCTCGTCACGGAAGCGACGGGCCAGATTCTGTTCCTCATCGACCGACAGCACCGGGATCTGGTGCACGGCACCGATGTAGGCGTCCAGCGAACCGAGCGCACTGGGAATCGGGAGATTGTTTGCCACAAGGGCAGTCGAGGTAGTCTGGTTCATAGGCACCATCTTAGCAGTCGAACTATTGGACTGCCGGGTACAGAAAGAGTTCCCAGCGTTCCATTTATAGGACATTCGAGCTTTTGGCCTTGTCGGCGTTCTACCGCGCAGCATCCCGAATTCGAACCTTAAATTACCACCACAGCCCTGCGCAGACCGTGACAACTCCATTGCAGAATCGACCGGCGCCGGGCCCGTTCAGCCGCCGGCCGAGGTGGTGTCCAAGACGTTACGCGGCGGCAGCGACCAGTCGATCGGACTGATCCGGCGGCGCTGCAGATGCTCGTTGGTCTTGGAGAAGTGCTTGCAGCCCAGGAAGCCGCGATGCGCCGACAACGGCGAGGGATGCGGGGCCTTGAACACGCGATGGCGCGCCTGGTCGATGACCTTGCCCTTGGACTGCGCGTAGCTGCCCCAGAGCAGGAACACCAGACCTTCGCGCTCGCGGTTGAGGGTTTCCACGACATGGTCGGTGAAGCCTTCCCAGCCCTTGTTCTGGTGCGCGCCGGCACGTCCCTGCTCCACCGTCAGCACCGCATTGAGCAGCAGCACGCCCTGCTGCGCCCAAGGCATCAGATAGCCGTGATCCGGACGCGCGATGCCCAGATCGTCCTGGATCTCCTTGTAGATGTTGAGCAGCGACGGCGGCACCGGCACGCCGGGCAGTACCGAAAAGCACAGCCCATGCGCCTGGCCTTCGCCGTGATACGGGTCCTGGCCCAGGATCACCACCTTGACCTGCTCGAACGGCGTGGCATCGAAGGCGGCAAAGATCTGCGGACCCGGCGGAAACACCCGCGCCCCGGCCGCCTTGCGCTGGCGCAGGAAGGCGGACAGCTCCTGCATCTCCGGGCGCAGCAACCAATCGCCCACCCGCGCCTTCCACGACGGCTCCAGCTGGATACGCGCCTCCACTTCCGTCACAACGTGACCGCCTGGTCCTCAAGCCGCGCCAGGCGTAACTGGAACAACACCTTGGTCACCAGCAGGCGTTCTTCGATGGGTTTTTGCACCAGATCGTTGGCGCCGGCGCGCAGCAGGTCGGACTGGTTGCGCGGATTGGTGTCGCCGGTCATCACCAGCACCGGCAGGCGCCGCTTGCCGTAGGCGAAATCGATGCGGATGCGCTCGACCACGTCGCGGCCGTTGAGTTCGCCCTTCAGGGTCACATCGGTCAGCACCACGTCGATGCGGCGCTCGGTGCGGCCCAAGGATTCGGCGGTGAGCAGCGCGAAGGCGTCTTCGGCGGTCAGCACGTGCACCACTTTCAGGCTCTGGCGTTCGAGCATGCGCTTGGTCGCCTCGGCCACCACGCGGCTGTCTTCGATGTACAGCACGGTCGCGCCCACCACCGGTTCGGGCTGGACATAACCGCGGATGAAGGTCGCCAGGGCTTCGTGGCCCAGCGCCTTGTCGAAGTAATCGGTGACGTATTCGGTGAAGCGGCGCTCCACCAGGTGCTGCTGCGCATCGCCGGACACCACGATCACCGGCACATACGCCTGCCCGGCCGCTTCGCGCACGCTGCGCGCCAGCGCCAGGCCGTCGCCGTCGGGCAGCGACAGCGAGGTGGTGACCAGGTCCACCGCACCGGCTTCCAGCGCCTGGCGCGCTTCGGCGATGCTGGAACAACCGATCACCTGCACGTTGGGCAGGTCGCGCTTCAACACATCGGCAATCAGCTTGCGCACCAGCTTGGACCCATCGACCACCATCACGCGCGGCGCGTCGCTGATCAGATGCTTGAGGTCTGATGGATGCATGGCAGGTGTCAGGTCTCGGTGGGACGGGTCTGGCGAAGGAAATGGCCGGTCACCAGCCAGGCGCCCAGCCAACCCAGGACCAGGGTGCCGACCAGCACCATCGCAGAATGCAGCAGATCCAGCCCGTGCAGGGTAAAGGAACTGCCGTAGCTGTCGGCCAGGGTCGCCAGCGGCGCGCGCAGCGCCAGCCCGGAGGCGGCGATCAATGCGAGCGCGACAGCGCCGGCGCCGAGCCCGTACCAGGCGCCCAGATACAGGAACGGGCGACGGATGAAGCCGTCGCTGGCGCCCAGCAATTGCAGCACGCCGATTTCCTCGCGCCGCGACTGGATATCCAGCCGCACCGTATTGCCGACCACCAGCACCGCGCCGACACCCAGCAATGCAGACAACACCTGCACCAGCCGCTCGCCGAAGTGCAGCCAGCCATCCAGGCGCTTGCGCCACAGCGCGTCGTGCTGCACCTGATCGGTCTGCGGCAGCGCCTGCAGCGCGCCGGCCAGCTGCGCATCGTCGGCAGTATCGGTCGGCGTGACGATCAACAAGGTCGGCAACGGGTTGTCGCCGAGCGCATCGATCGCTTCGTCGAGCTTGGCGCTCTCACGCAGGTCGGCCAGCCCCTGCGCCGGTGTGCGCAGCGTGACCTGGGCGACATCCGGGCGCGCACGCAGCTCGCCGGCCAGGGCCTGCGCGGCATCGGCGCCGATCTCGACCTTCAGGAACAGATTGATCTCGCGCGACTGCTGCACGCTGCCGGCCAGCAGCTTGACGTTGTCCAGCGCGATCGACAGCCCCAGCGGCAAGGCCAGCGCCAGCGCCATCACCACGATGGTCAGCAAGGTGGCCCACGGCTTGCGCATCGCCCGGCCCAGGCTGAAGGCGATGCTGTGCAGGTGGTGGTCGATCCAGACGCCAAAGCGCGAGGGCGCGACGGCTTCGGTATTGGCGAGCTTGCTCATTCGGCCAGATCCTGCGGCGAGATGTCATCGACCAACCGGCCGTGGTCCAGGATCAGCACGCGCTTGCGCATCTGCTTGAGCAGCGCCAGATCATGGCTGACCACCAGCACGCTGGTGCCGCGCGCCGGCAGTTCGGCGAACAACTGCATGATTTCTGCCGCCAGTGCCGGATCGAGATTACCGGTGGGCTCATCGGCCACCAGCAGGCGCGGTTCACCGACGATGGCGCGGGCGATGCCCACGCGCTGCTGCTCGCCGGCCGACAGCTGCGACGGCAACGCCTTCTCGCGATGCGCCAGACCGATCCGCTCCAGTGCCGAACGCACCCGCTTGCCGATCTCGTTACGGCGGGTGCCGCGCAGGATCAGCGGCAACGCCACGTTCTCGGCGATGCTGCGGTCGTTGAGCAGGCGATGGTCCTGATAGACCGCGCCCACCTGGCGACGATGCAGCGGAATCTGCCGGCCGCGCACCTTGAGCAGGTTGCGTTCGCCCAGCAGCACTGCACCCTGGCTGGGCCGCTCGCTGAGGTGGATCAATTTGAGCAGGGTGCTTTTGCCGGCGCCGGAGTGGCCGGTCACGAACAGCATCTCGCCATCGGCCACTTCGAAGCTGACATCGGTCAGCGCCTGGTGGCCCCCGGCGTAGTGCTTGCTGACATTGTCGAAACGCAGGACGGTCATCCAGCGATTATGCCGGAGCGCCAGCGCTTGCGTCGCATCGCCGACGTCCGGCGATGCGATTGAGATCGCAAACGATCAGTTGCCGGAGACCAGCGACCGCAGGCGACGGCCGATACGGCTCAGCAGCGACGGGTTGCCTGACGGCTTGGCGGCGCTGCGCACCGGCTTGGCGACCACCTGGGTCGGTTTGCGTGGCGCGACGGGCGCGGGCACCGGAATGGCCGCCACCGGCTCGGCACCGTCGACCGGACGGCCGTTACGGCGACGCCGCCGCTTGCGCGGTGCGCGCTCGGCATCGTCCACGGTGGGGGACGGCGCCTGGACCGACGCCGCCGCAACCACCGGGGTGTCGGTCGGCGCGGCCGCTGCCGGGGCT
This sequence comes from Xanthomonas sp. 3075, assembly GCF_014197275.1. Taxonomy (GTDB): domain Bacteria; phylum Pseudomonadota; class Gammaproteobacteria; order Xanthomonadales; family Xanthomonadaceae; genus Xanthomonas; species Xanthomonas campestris_B. Next base: position 114,490 of record NZ_JACIFI010000010.1, read on the forward strand.
TCGCCTTCCACGCGTGGCTTGCGACGCGGACGTGGCTTGCCATCGGCACTGCCGCCGTCACGGCGACCGCCGCCACTGCCGCTGCGCGATGCGCCACCCGGGCCGCTGCGGCCACCGCCGCGACGCTGTTCTTCGGCGGCACGCTGTTCGCGCGCTTCGCGGAAGATCGTGCCCACGCTGTCGCCGGCATCGGCGTCGACCTCCTCGCCTTCCACCGGCGCGCGCGCGGTGCGCGGCAACGGCGTCAGCAGCTCGGTGGTGACCGGCTCGACCGGGATCTTCTGTTCGATATAGGCCTCGATATCCGGCAGGCTCATCGCATAGCGCTCGCAGGCGAAGCTGATCGCATCGCCCTCTTCGCCCAGCCGCGCGGTACGGCCGATGCGGTGCACGTAATCTTCCGCATCGAACGGCAGGTCGTAGTTGTAGACGTACTTGACCCCGTCGATATGCAGGCCGCGCGCGGCCACGTCGGTGGCGACCAGGATTTCGAGCTGGCCCTTCTGGAAGCGGTTGAGCAGCGACTCGCGCTTCTTCTGCGGCACGTCGCCCGACAGCACGCCGACCCGGTAACCGTGGCGCTCCAGCGTGCGCGCCACACGCTCGACGAACGCCTTGGTATTGACGAACACCATGGTGCGCGCGCCTTCGCTACGCGACAACAAACCCAGCAGCAGCGTCTGCTTCTCTTCGTCGGACGGGAAATAAATGCGCTGGCGCACCCGGGCGGCGGTGATGGTCTCGGTTTCGACCACCAGCTTTTCCGGCTCGTTCATATGCTCGTAGGCGAGCTCGAGCACGCGATGGCTGAGCGTGGCCGAGAACAGCAGCGTCTGCCGGGTGCCGCGCTCGGGCATGCGCCGCAGCAGGAAGCGGATGTCCTTGATGAAGCCCAGGTCGAACATGCGGTCGGCCTCGTCCAGCACGCAGATCTCGCAGGCGTGCAGCGAGACCACCTTGTGCTGCTTGACGTAGTCGATCAGCCGGCCCGGGGTGGCGATGATCACGTCCACGCCCTGCTGCAGCAGCTCGCGCTGCTTGTCGTAGTCCACCCCGCCGTAGACCAGCGCAAAGCGCAGGCCCAGGTCGGCACCGAACTTGACCGCATCCTTGTGGATCTGGATCGCCAGTTCGCGGGTCGGGGCCAGGATCAGCGCGCGCGGGTCTTCCGGCTTGCGGTCGGCCAGCGCCGGGCGGATCAGCAGGCGGTTCATCACCGCCACCAGGAACGCCAGGGTCTTGCCGGTGCCGGTCTGGGCCTGCCCGGCGACATCGCCGCCGGGCAGCGCGACCGGCAGGGTCAGCGCCTGGATCGGGGTACAGCGGGTAAACCCGGCGCTCTCCAGCCCGGTGATCAGCGCCGGATGCAGGTCGAACGTGGAAAAAGTCAAATCGGTCAGCGGTTTGTCGCTCATTATTCCGTCTTCGTGAGGCGCCCTGGGCAGCCCGGGCGCGGCTTGCATCGATGCCGACAGCGTCGCAAACTGCGGCAGTTGTGGCGGACAGCGCGGCTTCAGGACTGACACTTGATTCAGTCGCGCAATGCCCCAGTTTAACGCAATGTGGCGGCCTGCCCGGTCGGGTGGGCCGTTTTGGTTTCCAGGAGACCCAACGTGAGCGACAAGGTTCAACATGTCGGCGATGCCGACTTCGATACAGCTGTACTGCAATCCAGTGAACCGGTCCTGGTGGATTTCTGGGCCGAATGGTGCGGCCCGTGCAAGATGATCGCCCCGGTGCTGGACGATCTGGCCACTACATATCAGGGCAGACTCAAGGTTGCCAAGGTCAATGTGGACCAGAACCGCGCCCTGGCCGTCAAGTACCACGTGCGCTCGATCCCGATGCTGCTGCTGTTCAAGGACGGGCAGGTGCAGGCGACCGAGATCGGGGCAGTTGGCAAGGGCCAGCTGACCCAGATGATCGACAAGACCCTGGGCGGCGCAGCTGCCTGAGTGAATGGGCGTCCAGCAATGGGCGCCCTGTGGTTCGCCAGCAGTTAACTGCGGCCCTGGCAGACGCTTGCGCGGTTGCGCGCAGCGGTGATAGTGTCAGCTGATCCGGCGCACGCTCGTGCACCGCCGTACCCCTCTAGAAACATCTTCTAGACTCCCATCACCAAAGTTCGCCCCCCAGCCGGGCGCTCGCACTCTTAGCGAGGAATCACGCACTTGTCCGATCATCCTTCCTCCGATACCGGGAGCAGCGTCGACGCTCCTGTCGAGAAGCGCGTGCGCAAGCCGCGCGTGAGCAAGACCGCCGTCGCCCATGACGATGCCGGCGCACAGCAGCCCAACCTGCCCTTGCCCGCCAGCCCCGCACCCGACGCTCCACGCGCTCCGCAGGCACCGTCGCACGCTGCCGATTCGGTACCGGCGCAGACGTCCAGCGATGGCCCCTATGCCGGTAACCCGCCCAGCACCAGTCAGGGCGGCGACCGTGGCGAATCCCGCGAAGGCGGCCAGTCGCAGCAGCAGCGCTTCAACCAGGCGCAGCAACAGCAGAATCAGACGCAGGGCCAGGGCCAGCAACAGAGCCAAGGCCAAGGCCAGCAACAGGGTCAGGGTCAGGGCCAGAACGCCGGGCAGAATCCGCAGGGCCAGGGGCAGAACCAGCAAGGCAATCGCCGCGACCGGTTCCGTAACCGCCGTGACCGCGGGCCGCGCGACAGGTTCGGTAACGAAGGCGGCGGCATGCCGTCTTCCGATGGCAGCAACGAGCCGTTCATCGCGCGTCCGCATCCGGCCGTGCCGGAAGGCTTCCCGATCTATTCGCTGAGCGACCTCAAGCGGATGCCGGCGCAGAAGCTGCTGGACATCGCCGATCAGCTCAACATCCAGGAAGGCGTGGCGCGCGCGCGCAAGCAGGACGTGATCTTCGCCCTGCTCAAGGTGCTGACCCGCCATGGCGAAGGCGTTGCCGCCGACGGCGTGCTGGAAATCCTGCCCGACGGCTTCGGCTTCCTGCGTGCCGCCGAAGCCAGCTACCTGGCCGGCCCGGACGATACGTATATCTCGCCCAGCCAGATCCGCCGCTTCAACCTGCGCACCGGCGACCATTTGTCCGGCCGCATCCGCTTCCCCAAGGACGGCGAACGCTATTTCGCGCTGTCGATCGTCGACACCATCAATGGCGAGCCGCTGGAAGCCAGCAAGAACAAGGTGCTGTTCGAGAACCTGACCCCGCTGTTCCCGCGCCGCCGCTTCCGTCTGGAGCGTGGCGATGGGTCCACCGAGGACATCACCGGCCGCATCCTGGATCTAATGGCGCCGCAGGGCAAGGGTCAGCGTGCGCTGATCGTGTCCCCGCCCAAGGCCGGCAAGACGATGATGATGCAGCAGGTGGCCACGGCCATCACCAGCAATCATCCCGAAGTGCACATGATCGTGCTGCTGATCGACGAGCGCCCGGAAGAAGTGACCGAAATGCAGCGCACCGTGCGCGGCGAGGTCATCTCCTCCACCTTCGACGAACCGGCCGCGCGCCACGTGCAGGTCGCCGAGATGGTGATCGAGCGGGCCAAGCGCCTGGTCGAGCACAAGAAGGACGTGGTGATCCTGCTCGATTCGATCACCCGTCTGGCGCGCGCCTACAACAACGTGGTGCCCAGCTCCGGCAAGGTGCTCACCGGTGGTGTGGATGCCAACGCGCTGCACCGTCCGAAGCGCTTTTTCGGTGCGGCCCGTAACGTCGAAGAAGGCGGCTCGCTGACCATCATCGCCACCGCGCTGGTCGAGACCGGCAGCAAGATGGACGAGGTGATCTACGAAGAGTTCAAGGGCACCGGCAACAGCGAAGTGCATTTGAACCGTCGCATCACCGAAAAGCGCGTCTACCCGGCGATCGACATCAACCGCTCGGGCACGCGTCGCGAAGATCTGTTGATCGAGCCGGAGCTGCTGCAGAAGATATGGATCCTGCGCAAGCTGTTGCACCCGATGGACGAGATCGCGGCAATGGAATTCCTGCTGGACAAGATGAAGACCACCAAGTCCAACGACGAGTTCTTCAGTTCGATGAAGCGCTGACCTCGATCGGCATTGTCGATAAAAAAGCCCCGCATCGCGGGGCTTTTTTGTGGGCGCGGTGGTTGTTCGTGAGACGCGAACTTGGTTATCGTCCGCGCCACGCATGCGGTCATTTGGCGGCTACGCCAAACGACGCGCGTCCGCATAGGGCGGGGTGTCGGGGTAATCGTCCTCGCGCAGCCTTGCCTGCAGGTCGCGCCACCATTGCGGGTCGAACAGTTCCGGATGCAGGTGCTTGACCGCTTCCAGCTGCGAGGCCGGCAGGCCCATGAACAGCGCGAAGCGCTCGGGAAACACGTCGCGCGGGCCGACGTGGAACCAGGGCTCGGCGGACATCTGTTCTTCGTAGGTGGTGGGGGTTGGCCAATCGCGGAATGTGCATTCGGTGATCAGGCACAGCTCGTCGTAGTCGTAGAACACCGCGCGCTGATGGCGGGTGATGCCGAAATTCTTCAGCAGCATGTCGCCGGGAAAGATGTTGTTGCGCGCCATGTCCTTGATCGCCTGGCCGTAGTCCAGCGCGGCCGCATGCGCGGCCTCGGGCAGTTGTTCGCGCAGATACAGATTCAGCGGGCGCAGGCGCCGTTGCACGTAGCACAACGCAATCAGTACATCGTCGCCATCCTCGCTCAGGCTCAGCGCGCAGCTGGTCTGCAGTTCTTGCAGCAGCGCAGGCGAGAAGCGCGATTTGGGAAACCGCAGGAAGCGATACGGCTGCGCATCCAGCAGACGACCGATGCGATCGAGCTGGAACACCAACTCGTATTTGCCTTCGACCTGCGCGCGGCTCATGGTCTTGGGATACGCAAAACGGTCGCGGATCAGCTTGAACACCAGCGGATAGCTGGGCAGCGTGAACACCACCATGACCATGCCGGGTGTGCCGTCGGCATGCACCAGTTGTTCGGCTGGATGCGCCTGGAAATGGCTGAAAAACGTGCGATAGCGTTCGGTCTTGCCCTGCTTGGCACGCCCGAGCATCGTGTACAGCTCATCGACCGGCTTGTGGGTGAGCAGGCTGCGCAGGAACACCACCGCATCGCCGACGGTGGCCAGATCGGCCTGGAAGTAACTGCGCGAGTTACTGAACAGCTGCGCGACATCGCTCCGCTTGGTCAGTACCGCTTCGGCGCGTAACCCGGCAGCGTCGTTGACCAGCGCAATGACGAACGGGGAAAAGCGATGTTCGCCAAACACCCGCCCGATCAGATACGCACGACGCTCGCGGTAGAACACCGTCTCCAGCAGTTCCACACTGCGCACCGGATGCTCGCCCCAATGTGCGAGATCGTCGAGCAGGCGCACCGCGATCGCGGCCGCGCACCGGGTACGGTGCGCATACGGCAGGGCAAACGCGTAATCGCCGAGCACGCGCACCAGCATGTCGGTCAGCCGGCCCGGCGAGACTGCGTAGGTATGGCGCGCGACCGGCAGCGTGATCGCATCGGTCGGCTCGATATCCAGCGCGATGAATTCGATCTCGGCATCGACCCCGTGGGTGCCAAAGTACCGCCGGGTCAGGGTGTTGTAGAAGGTCTTGTACAACTCCTGATCGATCAATCCGCTCAGCAGCGCGGCGTAATGGCTGCGTGCGCGCATCCACAAGATCCGGTCGTGCGCCTGCCCGAGCAGCACCGCGCGCAGACGCAACATGCATTCGGTGATGTATTGATCGTAGAGCGCGATGCGTGCGACCGCGTCGTCGCGCGCGGCGCTCCAGTCGCGCGTCTCGAAACGCTGCTTGGCACGTGCGGTGATCTCGGCAAACCGCGCGTGGTAATCCTCGAAGGCTTCATACACGGCCTGGGCGATCGCCAGTGCGCGGCGCTCGGACTGCGGCGGTAACGGGAGCTGGCTCATGGCGGCAGTGTACCCAGCGCATGTTGCGGCGTGCAGCCAAGACAACCGGCCAATCGAGCAGGCGCGTCGTCGACGAATGCCGAGGCCGCTCGCAGCCAGGGACAGCACCCGTGACCGGAAAGACATTGCGCCGTCATGCGAGGTCTGGCACATGCCGACCGCGCTATCGCAATGGCATTAAGCCCACAAAAACGACAAGGCCCGCCTCTCATCAAGGCGGGCCCTGCATGGCGCACTTGCTGGACGCACCGACGGGCGGTGCGCTGGATCAGGCCTTCAGCGTCGCCAACACCTCGTTGAAGGTCTTGCTCGGGCGCATCGCCTCGCTGACCTTGGCCAGATCGGGGTGGTAGTAGCCGCCGATGTCCACCGGCTTGCCCTGGGCGCCGTTGAGCTCGGCCACGATGGTGGCTTCGTTGTCGGTCAGCGCCTTGGCCAACGGTGCGAACTTGGCCTGCAATGCGGTGTCTTCGGTCTGCGCGGCCAGGGCCTGCGCCCAGTACATCGCCAGATAGAAGTGGCTGCCGCGGTTGTCCAGCTCACCGACCTTGCGCGCCGGCGACTTGTTGTTGTCCAGGAACTGGCCATTGGCCACGTCCAGCGCCTTGGCCAGCACGGTGGCCGACGGATTGTCGTAGCGGTTGCCCAGATGCTCCAACGAGGCGGCCAGGGCCAGGAACTCGCCGAGCGAATCCCAACGCAGGCTGTTCTGTTCGACGAACTGCTGCACGTGCTTGGGCGCCGAGCCGCCGGCACCGGTTTCGAACAGACCGCCGCCGGCCATCAGCGGCACGATCGACAGCATTTTGGCGCTGGTGCCCAGCTCCAGGATCGGGAACAGGTCGGTGAGGTAATCGCGCAGCACGTTGCCGGTGACCGAGATGGTGTCCTGGCCCTTGCGGATGCGCTCCAGCGAGAAGGTGGTCGCGTCCACCGGCGGCAGGATGCGCAGATCCAGGTCGTTGGTGTCGTGGTCCTTCAGGTATTTCTCGACCTTGGCGATCACCTGCGCGTCGTGCGCGCGCGCCTTGTCCAGCCAGAACACGGCCGGGGTATCGCTCAGACGTGCACGCTCGACCGCCAGCTTGACCCAGTCCTGGATCGGCGCGTCCTTGACCTGGCACATGCGCCACAGGTCGCCGGCTTCCACCGCATGTTCGAACACGGTGGCGCCGGTGTCGTCGGTGACCTTGACGGTGCCGGCGGCGGCGATCTGGAAGGTCTTGTCGTGCGAGCCGTATTCCTCGGCCTTCTGCGCCATCAGGCCGACGTTGGGCACCGAGCCCATGGTGGACGGATCGAATGCGCCATGCGCCTTGCAGTCGTCGATCACCGCCTGATAGACATCGGCGTAGCAGCGATCCGGGATCACGGCCTTGGTGTCCTGCAGCTTGCCTTCGGCATTCCACATCTGACCGGAGTCGCGGATCATCGCCGGCATCGACGCATCGACGATCACATCGCTGGGCACATGCAGATTGGTGATGCCCTTGTCGGAATTGACCATCGCCAAGGCCGGACGCTGCGCATATTCGGCCTGGATATCGACCTTGATCTGCGCCTGCTGTGCTTCCGGCAGCGAGCCGATGCGTGCGTACAGGTCGCCGATGCCGTTGTTGGGATCGAAGCCGACCGACGCGAGCGCTTCGGCATGTTTGCTCAGCGTGTCCTTGTAGAACTCGCCGACCACCACGCCGAACAGCACCGGGTCGGAGACCTTCATCATGGTGGCTTTCAGGTGCACCGAGAACAGCACGTCCTTGGCCTTGGCATCGGCGATCTGCGCGTCGATGAAGCTGGCCAGCGCACGCTTGCTCAGCACGGCGGCATCGACGATTTCGCCAGCCTTCACCGCCACGCTTTCCTTCAGCACGGCGCTGCTGCCGTCGTTGCCGACGAACGCGATCTTCAGCGTGCCGGCGGCCGCCAGCGTGGTGGATTGCTCGCTACCGAAGAAGTCGCCCTCCTGCATATGCGACACGTGCGACTTGGAGTCGCGGCTCCACTTGCCCATGCGATGCGGATGCTTGCGTGCGTAATTCTTCACCGACAACGGCGCGCGGCGATCGGAGTTGCCTTCGCGCAGCACCGGATTGACCGCGCTGCCCTTGACCTTGTCGTAGCGCGCCTTGATGTCTTTTTCGGCAGCGTCCTTGGGTGCGTCCGGGTAGTCCGGCAATGCATAGCCCTGGCCCTGCAATTCGGCAATGGCGGCCTTGAGCTGCGGCACCGACGCGCTGATGTTGGGCAGCTTGATGATGTTGGCTTCCGGCGTGGTGGCCAGCGCGCCCAGCTCGCCGAGGTCGTCGGCGATCTTCTGGGCGTCGGTCAGCTGTTCCGGAAACAGCGAAAGAATGCGGCCGGCCAGCGAGATGTCGCGGGTTTCGACCACGATGCCGGCGGTATCGGTGTAGGCATCGATGATCGGCAGCAGCGACTGCGTGGCCAGATAGGGTGCTTCGTCGGTGAGCGTGTAGATGATCTTCGGTGTCTTCGACATAGGGTGCGATGGCTCGTGTGGTCGGAAGGAACGCCGCCTCCAGTGACGATGGCGCCGGCGTGCGCGACGGAGGTCGCTGATGGCACGCCGATCGGCCAGCGCGTAGCACGCGGCGATGGATCAGCAGGGCATTGTCGCGTCTGAGCCGCGCCCGGGTAAAGCGACCACGGGCGGACGCTCCATCCCGTCACCCGGCCCATCGACATGGATGCAGCTGTAACGAATGGGTCACGCAGTCAAAAGGCGCGATCGTGTGATCGCGCCTTTTGAGGTGTTGCATGTGCGATAGCGCGTACTCTCACCGTGTTGGCCCGGGATCTACCAGGAGCAGTGGCAGCGCTCATCGGCCCGAAACGGCTGTGAATGCAGTTCGCGTGCGTGGGCACGCAGCCGCTTGACCGATCAGTTCACGGAAATGGTCTGCGGCGAACCTGCCGGCTTGCCACCCACCATCGTCTCGATGGTGTAGCTGCCGGTCGGCCAACCGTATGGCTTGTTGAAGCTCAGGTTGGTGGTTTCGGCGCCGTCGGTATTCAGCGTTGCGGTCTGCTCGCCTGCCACCTGACCGTCCTGAAAGATCATCTTGGCCGAAACCGGCACGTTTTTCGCGCTGCCATCGGTCTTGATCGAGACGATGATGGTGTTTTTCAGGCCGATGTTGGCAGAGGGCTTGACGCTCTTGTCGGCCGCCACCTCGGTGCCGACCACCACGCTGGACACGGTGACGCCGGAACCCGTCGCGGCAGGAGCGGCGGTCTCGGTACTTGCAGCGCCGGAGGCGGTGCTTTGGCCAGCCTGGTCACTCGCTGGTGGAGTGCCGGCCGGGCCGGGCATCGCAGCGGTGGCGGCGCCGGAGGTCGGATCCTTGGACACGGCGGCGTCGTCGGCCTTCTTGCTGCACCCGGAGAGCGCAATGACGCCGGCAAGCGCCACGGCGAGGGTGCTTGAAATGGATATGCTACGCATGGATCAATCTCCAGAGATCGAACGGATCGTTGGTCTTTCAACCGTCTTCAGCGCGCAATGCGCCTATGCCTTGGGAGGCAAGTGCAACACCTGCCCTGGGAACACCTTGTCGGGATCCTTCAGCGTTTCGCGGTTGATTTCGAAAATACGCGGCCACAGATTGCCGTCGCCCAGATGGTGCTTGGCGATGCTGGACAAGGTGTCACCGGTCTGCACGGTGACCGATTCTCCGACCAGCTGTGCATTGCCATGCACGCTGGTACGCACGTTGGAAACGTCTGGCGCAGGCGAGATCTGTGCGGTGCTATCGACCGAAGACGTCACGTCGGAGAAATCGGCTTTCTTGTCGGCACTCATTGCTGCAATCCTTCGAACATCAGGTCATTGCAGCGTGCGTGCAGCGCCGTTAAGCGTGGATCGCGCCTGGGTGAAGCTGGCGCGATCCTGGCTGCGCGGTCATTGGCGCACGTCGCGGAAGATCGACAGCGGTGTCGGCACGCTGGGCGAGCTACGCAGCGGGTTAATGTCCAGCCCGCCACGGCGGGTATAGCGCGCTTCCACTGTCAGCCATTCCGGCGCGCAGCGGTTCAGCACGTCATTGAAAATCCGTTCGACGCATTGTTCGTGAAACTCGGCGTGGTCGCGGAAACTCACCAGATACCGCAGCAACCCTTCCCTGTCGATCGGCGCGCCGCGGTAACGCAGCGTGACGCTGGCCCAATCCGGCTGGCCGGTGACCGGGCAATTGGATTTGAGCAAGGCCGAGGTCAATACCTCTTCCACCGAAGCCAGTTCGTGCGCCGCCAGATACGCGGCATTCGGCGGGCCGTAGTCGTCGATGCTGACATCGAGCATATCGATCGATTCGCCTTCGCCCACCGCATCGATCGGCGGTAGACCGAATTCCACCGCCACATCGGCACCGGCGCGCGTGGACAGGTCGGTGGCGATGCGCGTGCGCACCGCTTCGGCGCTATTGAAACGCGTGGCGTTGAGCGAGTTGAGATACAGCTTGAGCGATTTGGATTCGATCAAGGCGGGCGAATCGCAGGGCACGTGCAAGGTTGCGGTGGCCACGCACGGCTTGCCGTGCGCGTCGAGCCAGCTGAGTTCGTAGGCATGCCAGCGATCACGGCCGATAAAGGGCACTGCACCGGCCAGGCCGATCGCCTCACGGCCGGCCGCACGCGGAATCGGAAACAACAGGGACGGGTCGTAGCCGCTGGGATAGGCGACCTCACGACCGAGTGTGGAATCTTCTGGGGTATTCATCCAGTCATTTTAAGTCGAGCGGGCTGGCCGTGAGGTATACGGCAGACGCTGGAGCACCGAGCTGGCGACCCAAGCAGCGGGCCTTCAAGCTGCCCGCCGCCCCACTCGATCGCCAACGCTCAGCGAGAAACCTGCAACTGCACACGATTCCCTATTCCCCACTCCCCATTCAGCCCGCCTCACCCTGATGCAGATAATCCAGCGACACCTGCAACAGCGCGCGCAAGCCCACATCCAGCGACGATTCGTCGAGCAGGAACTGCGGCGAATGGTTGCTGGGCGCAGTCGCCGGGTCGATGCCCTTGGCGGTGGAACCGACAAAGAAGAACATCGACGGCACCTGCTGGGCGTAGAACGAGAAATCCTCCGCACCCATCTGCAACGGCGGCTCGTAGACATTGTCGGCGCCGACCACGGCCTGCAGGCTGGGCAGCATCTTGGCGGTCAGTGCGGGGTCGTTGACGGTGGCCGGGTTGCCGGGCTGGTCCGGCACCTGCGCATCCACCTTGGCGCCATGCGCGGCAGCGGTGTGCTCGGCCACGGTCTTGAGGTCGGCGAAGATCTGCTGACGCATGCCTTCGTCGAAGGTGCGGATGGTGCCGACCATGTCCACGTCGTCGGGGATGATGTTGTAGCGGATGCCGCCCTTGATCGCGCCGAAGCTCAGCACCGCCGGTTGCTTGGACAGGTTGGCGCGGCGGCTGACCACCGTTTGCGCGGTGGAAATCATGTCGGCGCTGGCCACGATCGGGTCGATGCCGTTCCACGGTGCCGAGCCGTGGGTCTGGCGGCCGATCATCTTGATCGCAAAGCGGTCCGAGGCCGCCATCAGCGGGCCGCTGCGTACCGCGATCTTGCCGGCCTGCACGCTGGAGAACACATGCAGGCCGAACACCGCCTGCGGTTTGAAGTCGGCGAACAGGCCTTCCTTGAGCATCAGCGACGCGCCGCCCTCCTCGTTGCCCGGTGCGCCTTCTTCGGAGGGCTGGAAGATCAGCATCACTTCGCCGGGCAGCTGCTCGCGCATGCCCACCAGCGCTTCGGCCACGCCGAGCAGGATCGCGGTGTGGGCGTCGTGGCCGCAGGCGTGCATCACCCCGACCTGCTCGCCGCGGTACTCGGCGGTGGCCTTGGAGGCGAACGGCAACCCGGTCTGCTCCTTCACCGGCAAGGCATCCATGTCGGCGCGCAAGGCGATCTTCGGCCCCGGCTTGCCGCCCTTGATGATGGCCACCACGCCATGGTGGGCGATGCCGGTGCGCGGCTTGAGACCGAGCTTGCGCAGCTGCGTAGCGACGGTGGCGGCGGTGCGCTCCTCGCGGTTGGACAGCTCCGGATGCTGGTGGAAGTCGCGGCGCCACTGCACCAGCTTGCTCTGCAACGGCGCGGCGGCGGCCTGGACTTCGGGCCGGGGCGCGGCCTGGGCGGCGGCCAGGGTGGGCAGGGCAAGCAGCAGCGCGCTGGTCAGCAGCCGGGAGTGGCGCATCGAAACATCCTCTGGAAATGGAACTTCACTTTAGTCCACCCATGCGCTGGATGGGCTGCAGTGGGGCCCGATTCAGGCCCGCGGTCAACCGCAGCGGCCCTGACGCGTTGCCGCTGCACCGCATCTGTGAACGTGTTGGTCGTTTCGCCGGGCAAGCCGTTACTTCAGTAACACTCAATTGCCTTGCTGCAACGATATGCTTCGCATCGCCGCCCCCCACGGTCGCATCCACGCGACCGGCCCGCCCTCAGGAGTTGTCGCATGTCGCGTTTTTGGAAGATCACACTGCTGGTCGTAGCGGTGCTCGTCGTGGTGCTGGTCGCAGTGCGGATGCTGGGCGGGGGCAATCATGGCAAGCGGGCCGGCGCGCCGGACGACACTGGCAGCGAGGACAGCGGCCCGGTGCCGGTCACGGTGGTGGCTGCCACCACCCAGGATGTGCCGGTCTACGCCAGCGCGCTGGGCACGGTCACCGCACTCAATACGGTCACGGTCAGCCCGCAGGTCGGCGGCCAGCTGATGAGCCTGAACTTCAAGGAAGGCCAGGAAGTGAAGAAGGGCGAGCTGCTGGCGCAGATCGACCCGCGCACGCTGCAGGCCAGCTACGACCAGTCGCTGGCGGCCAAGCGGCAGAATCAGGCGCTGCTGGCGACCTCGCGCGTGAACTACCAACGCTCCAACGACCCGGCCTACAAGCAGTACGTCTCGCGCACCGACCTGGATACCCAGCGTAACCAGGTGGCGCAGTACGAGGCAGCGGTGTCGGCCAACGATGCGCAGATGCGCTCGGCACAGGTGCAGTTGCAGTTCACCCGCGTCACCGCGCCGATCGACGGCATCGCCGGCATCCGCGGCGTGGACGTCGGCAATATCGTCAGCAGCAGCTCGACCATCGTCACCCTGACCCAGATCCGCCCGATCTACGTGTCCTTCAACCTGCCCGAGCGCGAGTTGCAGGCAGTGCGCAGCGGTCAGGCAGCCGCACCGCTGGACGTGGCGGCGCTGGATCGCGGCGATGCGCACATCATCAGCGGCGACGGCAAGCTGGACGTGATCGACAACCGTATCTCCGCCGACAGCGGCACCTTCAGCGCCCGCGCGATCTTCGCCAACACCGACAACGCGCTGTGGCCGGGCCAGTTCGTCAACGTGCGCCTGCAATTGCGCACGATCTCCGGCGGCACCGTGGTGCCGACCCAGTCGGTGCAGCGTGGCCCGGATGGCGATTACGTCTACGTGGTCGGCACTGACAACACCGCGCAGATGCGCACCGTGGTGCAGGGCGTGGAAGTGGACGACAGCCACGTGCAGATCACCAAAGGCCTCAAGCAGGGCGAGCGCGTGGTCACCGAAGGCCAGTTCCGCTTGAAGCCGGGCAGCAAGGTCAGCGCGCTCAAGCCGGGCGAGACCCCGCCAGAACCCACCGAGGCCGAACTCAAGGCCGTGCAGGACAAGCAGGAACGCGGCGGCACCGGTGGCCGCCGTGGCGGCGGCCCGCGCTAACGCCTGACCGCTGGCGACGGGACTTCCGTCGCCAGTGCGCGTCGGCGCCCTGCGCGCCGGTTTCGATTGACGTCTCCAGCAAGGACACCCCCCGTGGGCTTTTCGACCATCTTCATCCGCCGTCCGATCGCCACCTCGTTGTTGATGGCGGGCGTCCTGCTGCTGGGCATCCTGGGTTACCGGCAGTTGCCGGTCTCGGCGCTGCCGGAAATCGACGCGCCCAGCCTGGTCGTCACCACCCAGTACCCCGGCGCCAACGCGACCACCATGGCCTCGTTGGTGACCACGCCGCTGGAGCGCCAGTTCGGGCAGATTTCCGGGCTGCAGATGATGACCTCCGACTCGTCGGCGGGCTTGTCCACCATCATTTTGCAGTTCTCGATGGAGCGCGATATCGATATCGCCTCGCAGGACGTGCAGGCGGCGATCCGCCAGGCCACCCTGCCCTCGTCGCTGCCGTATCAACCGGTCTACAACCGGGTCAATCCGGCCGATGCAGCGATCCTCACGCTCAAGCTCACCTCCGATTCGCTGCCGCTACGCGAGGTCAACCGCTACGCCGATGCGATCCTGGCCCAACGCCTGTCGCAGGTGCCGGGCGTGGGCCTGGTGTCGATCGCCGGCAATGTGCGGCCTGCGGTGCGCATCCAGGTCAATCCGGCGCAGCTGTCGAACATGGGCCTGACCATGGAGTCGCTGCGCAGCGCACTCACCCAGACCAATGTCTCCGCGCCCAAGGGCTCGCTCAACGGCAAGACCCAGTCCTACAGCATCGGCACCAACGACCAGCTCACCGATGCGGCGCAGTACCGCGAAACCATCATCAGCTACAAGAACGGCGCGCCGGTGCGGCTGGCCGATGTGGCCAAGGTGGTGGACGGGGTGGAAAACGACCAGCTCGCCGCGTGGGCCAATGGCAAGCCGGCGGTGCTGCTGGAAATCCGCCGCCAGCCCGGCGCCAACATCGTGCAGACGGTGGAGCAGATCCGCAGCATCCTGCCGCAGCTGCAATCGGTGCTGCCGGCCGACGTGCACCTGGAAGTGTTCTCCGACCGCACCGAAACCATCCGCGCCTCGGTGCACGAGGTGAAGTTCACCCTGGTGCTGACCATCGCGCTGGTGGTGGCGGTGATCTTCGTGTTCCTGCGCCGGCTGTGGGCCACCATCATTCCGTCGGTGGCGGTGCCGCTGTCGCTGGCCGGCACCTTCGGAGTGATGGCGTTCGCCGGCATGTCGCTGGACAACCTGTCGCTGATGGCGCTGGTGGTGGCGACCGGATTCGTGGTCGACGATGCGATCGTGATGATCGAAAACATCGTGCGCTATATCGAACAGGGCAAGAGCGGGCCGGAAGCGGCCGAGATCGGCGCCAAGCAGATCGGCTTCACCGTGTTGTCGCTGACCGTCTCGCTGGTGGCGGTGTTCCTGCCGCTGCTGCTGATGCCCGGCGTCACCGGGCGGCTATTCCACGAGTTTGCGTGGGTGCTGTCGATCGCGGTGGTGATCTCGATGCTGGTGTCGCTGACGCTGACGCCGATGATGTGCGCCTACCTGCTCAAGCCCGACGCATTGCCGGAAAGCGACGACGCGCACGAGCGTGACGCTGCGGCCGGCAAGACCAATCTGTGGACCCGCACCGTGGGCGCCTACGAGCGCAGCCTGGACTGGGTGCTGGCGCATCAGCCGCTGACCCTGGCGGTGGCGATCGGTGCGGTGGCGCTGACGGTGGTGCTGTATGTGGCGATCCCCAAGGGCCTGCTGCCCGAACAGGACACCGGCCTGATCACCGGCGTGGTGCAGGCCGACCAGAACGTGGCCTTTCCGCAGATGGAGCAGCGCACCCAGGCGGTGGCCGCCGCGCTGCAGAAAGACCCGGCGGTGACCGGCGTGGCCGCTTTCATCGGTGCTGGCACCATGAACCCGACGCTCAACCAGGGCCAGTTGTCGATCGTGCTGAAGACGCGCGGCGACCGCGAGGGCCTGGACGAGGTGCTGCCGCGCCTGCAAAAAGCCGTGGCCGGCATTCCGGGCGTGGCCTTGTTCCTCAAGCCGGTGCAGGACGTCACCCTGGACACGCGCGTGGCCGCCACCGAATACCAGTATTCGATCTCGGATGTGGACAGCACCGAGCTGGCCACCTGGGCCGGGCGCATGACCGAGGCGATGCGCAAGCTGCCCGAGCTGGCCGACGTGGACAACAACCTGGCCAACCAGGGACGTGCGCTGGAACTGACCATCGACCGCGACAAGGCCAGCATGCTCGGCGTGCCGATGCAGACCATCGACGACACGCTGTACGACGCCTTCGGACAACGCCAGATCTCCACCATCTTCACCGAGCTCAATCAGTACCGGGTGGTGCTGGAAGTGGCGCCGGAATTCCGCAGCAGCACCGCGCTGATGAATCAGCTGGCGGTGGCCAGCAACGGCAGCGGCGCGCTGACCGGCACCAATGCCACCAGCTTCGGTCAGGTGACCTCGTCCAACTCGTCCACCGCCACCGGCGTGGGCAACCAGAACACCGGCATCGTCGTCGGCGCCGGCAGCATCATTCCGCTGGCCTCGCTGGCCGAAGCCAAGGTCACCAACACGCCGTTGGTGGTGAGCCACCAGCAGCAGCTGCCGGCGGTGACCATCTCGTTCAATCTGGCACCGGGGCACTCGTTGTCGCAGGCGGTAGCGGCAATCGAAAAAGCGCGCGAAGACCTGAAGATCCCGACCCAGGTGCATGCGCAGTTCGTCGGCAAGGCCGCCGAATTCACCGGCAGCCAGACCGATATCGTGTGGCTGCTGCTGGCCTCGATCGTGGTGATCTACATCGTGCTGGGCGTACTGTACGAAAGCTACATCCACCCGCTGACGATCATCTCCACGCTGCCGCCGGCCGGTGTCGGCGCGTTGCTGGCGTTGATGATGTGCGGGCTGAGCCTGTCGGTGGACGGCATCGTCGGCATCGTGCTGCTGATCGGCATCGTCAAGAAGAACGCGATCATGATGATCGACTTCGCCATCGACGCACGCCGCGAAGGCGCCAACGCGCACGAAGCGATCCGCCGCGCCTGCCTGCTGCGCTTCCGCCCGATCATGATGACCACCGCCGCCGCGATGCTGGGCGCGTTGCCGCTGGCGCTGGGCACCGGCATCGGCTCGGAACTACGTCGCCCGCTGGGCATCGCCATCGTCGGCGGCCTGCTGCTATCGCAGCTGGTGACGCTGTACACCACCCCGGTGATCTACCTGTACATGGAACGCGCCGGTGAGCGGCTACGCGCCTGGCGTGCGCGCCGTGCCGCCCGCCGCGACGGTGTGACCCCGGCCTCCACCTCGGAGCGCCCGGCATGACGACTGGTGCAGCGAAGGCTGATCGGATTTCCGGCCTGCGGCGGCGCATGCCCACACGCGCATTCGGGCGTGGCTTTGGCCCTGCTTGCCGAATCCCGATTCCCGATTCCCGAATCCCGGCGCTACAGCCATGAACATCTCCGCGCCCTTCATCAAGCGCCCGATCGGCACCTCGCTGCTGGCGATCGGTTTGTTCGTGATCGGATTGATGTGCTATCTGCGGCTGGGTGTGGCGGCGTTGCCGAACATCCAGATCCCCGTGATCTTCGTGCACGCCACGCAGTCCGGCGCCGATGCCAGCACCATGGCCTCCACCGTCACCGCGCCGCTGGAACGCCACCTGGGCCAGCTGCCAGGCATCGACCGCATGCGCTCGTCCAGTTCGGAGAGCAGCAGCCTGGTGGTGCTGGTATTCCAGAGCAATCGCAACATCGATTCGGCCGCGCAGGACATCCAGACCGCGATCAACGCATCGCAATCGGACCTGCCCTCCGGGCTCGGTACGCCGATCTATTCCAAGGCCAACCCGAACGACGACCCGGTCATCGCCATCGCATTGACCTCGGACACCCAGTCGGCCGATGAGCTCTACAACGTGGCCGACTCACTGCTGGCGCAGCGCTTGCGCCAGATCACCGGCATCAGCTCGGTGGATATCGCCGGTGCCTCCACGCCGGCAGTGCGCGTGGACGTGGACCTGCGCGCGCTCAACGCACTGGGCCTGACCCCGGACGATCTACGCAACGCGGTGCGCGCCGCCAACGTCACCTCGCCGACCGGCTTTTTGTCCGACGGCAACACCACCATGGCCATCATCGCCAACGATTCGGTGGCCAAGGCCGCCGATTTCGCGCAGCTGGCGATCTCCACCCAATCCAACGGGCGCATCGTGCGGCTGGGCGATGTGGCCACCGTCTACGACGGCCAGCAGGATGCGTATCAAGCCGCCTGGTTCGACGGCAAGCCGGCGGTGGTGATGTATGCCTTCACCCGCGCCGGCGCCAACATCGTCGAGACCGTGGACCAGGTGAAAGCGCAGATCCCCGAATTGCGCGCCTACCTGCAACCCGGCACCAAGCTCACCCCCTACTTCGACCGCACGCCCACCATCCGCGCCTCGCTGCACGAGGTGCAGGCCACGCTGATGATCAGCCTGGTGATGGTGATCCTGACCATGGCGCTGTTCCTGCGTCGGCTCGCGCCCACGCTCATTGCCGCGGTCACCGTGCCGTTGTCGCTGGCCGGCTCGGCGTTGGTGATGTACATGCTGGGCTTCACCTTGAACAACCTGAGCCTGCTGGCGTTGGTGATCGCCATTGGCTTTGTGGTCGACGATGCGATCGTGGTGATCGAAAACGTCATGCGGCATCTGGACGAAGGCATGCCGCGCCTGGAGGCTGCCCTGACCGGTGCGCGCGAGATCGGCTTCACCATCGTCTCGATCACCGCCTCGCTGGTGGCGGTGTTCATTCCGATGCTGTTTGCCAGCGGCATGGTCGGTGCGTTCTTCCGCGAGTTCACCGTGACCTTGGTGGCGGCAATCGTGGTGTCGATGCTGGTGTCGCTGACCTTGACCCCGGCGCTGTGCAGCCGCTTCCTGTCGGCGCATACCGAGCCGGAAAAACCCGGCCGTTTCGGTGCCTGGCTGGACCGCATGCACGAACGCATGCTCGCCGTTTACACCGTGGCGCTGGACTTTTCGTTGCGCCACGCGCTGCTGCTGTCGCTGACGCCCTTGCTGTTGATTGCCGCCACCATCTTTCTCGGCGGTGCGGTCAAGAAGGGATCGTTCCCCGCGCAGGACACTGGCCTGATCTGGGGCCGCGCCAATTCCAGCGCCACGGTGTCGTTCGCCGACATGGTCAGCCGCCAGCGCCGCATCACCGACATGCTGATGGCCGACCCGGCAGTCAAAACCGTGGGCGCGCGCCTGGGCTCGGGCCGCCAAGGGTCCAGCGCCTCGTTCAATATCGAGTTGAAGAAGCGCGACGAAGGCCGCAGCGACACCACCGCACAGGTGGTTGCACGGCTGAGCGCCAAGGCCGACCGCTACCCGGATCTGGATCTGCGCCTGCGCGCGATCCAGGACCTACCCAGCGACGGCGGTGGCGGCACCAGCCAGGGCGCGCAATACCGGGTGTCGCTGCAGGGCAATGACCTGGCCCAGTTGCAGGAATGGCTACCGAAGCTGCAGGCGGCGCTGAAAAAGAATGCGCGCCTGCGCGATGTCGGTACCGACGTGGATACCTCGGGCCTGCGCCAGAACATCGTGATCGACCGTGCCAAGGCTGCGCGCCTGGGGATTTCGGTCGGTGCGATCGATGGCGCGCTGTATGGCGCGTTCGGCCAGCGCTCCATCTCCACCATCTATTCGGATCTCAACCAGTACAGCGTGGTGGTCAACGCGCTGCCCTCGCAGACCGCCACGCCCAAGGCGCTGGACCAGATCTTCGTGCCCAACCGCGCCGGCCAGATGGTGCCGATCACCGCGGTCGCCACCCAGGTGCCTGGCATGGCGCCGCCGCAGATCATCCATGAAAACCAGTACACAACGATGGATCTGAGCTACAACCTGGCACCGGGCGTGAGCACCGGCGAGGCAGATCTGATCATCAAGTCCACCGTGGAAGGGCTGCGCATGCCCGACGGCATCCGCCTCAGCGGCGACGACAGCTTCAACGTGCAACTCAGCCCCAACTCGATGGGCGTGTTGCTGCTGGCCGCAGTGCTCACCGTCTACATCGTGCTGGGCATGTTGTACGAGAGCCTGATCCACCCGGTGACCATCCTGTCCACGCTGCCGGCGGCAGGCGTGGGCGCGCTGCTGGCGTTGTTCCTGACCAATACCGAGCTGTCGGTGATCTCGATGATCGCGCTGGTGC
Organism: Xanthomonas sp. 3075; assembly: GCF_014197275.1. Classification (GTDB taxonomy): domain Bacteria; phylum Pseudomonadota; class Gammaproteobacteria; order Xanthomonadales; family Xanthomonadaceae; genus Xanthomonas; species Xanthomonas campestris_B. The sequence continues at coordinate 134,329 of NZ_JACIFI010000010.1, forward strand.
TGCTGATCGGCATCGTCAAGAAGAACGCGATCATGATGATCGACTTCGCGCTGGTGGCGCAGCGCGTACACGGCATGGATGCGCGCGCGGCTGCACGTGAGGCCTCGATCGTGCGCTTTCGCCCGATCATGATGACCACGATGGTGGCGATCCTGGCGGCAGTGCCGCTGGCGGTGGGCCTGGGCGAAGGCTCGGAACTGCGTCGCCCGCTGGGCATCGCAATGATCGGCGGGCTGATCTTCTCGCAGAGCCTGACCCTGCTCAGTACCCCTGCGCTGTATGTGATTTTCTCGTGCCTGAGCGAACGCTGGAAGGCGCGTCGCGCCCGTGCGCGCGCGCGCCGTGCAGAACGGGCGGCAGCGCGGCGCCCGGCTGCCTCGGCGCACTGAGCCGCAGCTGACAAAAGACCGTACTCCGCCAGATGCGTGCGGTCTTTTTTGATAACAGATCGCACTGATTTTTTACTAAGCTCACCGTCAGGTGGATGTCGCCAGCTTTTTGCTTCCCATCAGCACACGACCAAGCTGCCAGGTGCGATGCCCTCGCCGCTTGCGGGACCGTGTGGCGGCATGGATGCCGCCACCGAGCCTCCACGGACGGATTCACGGCGTGTCCCGCAAGCGGTGAGGGCATCGCGCCCTCGAGGCGCTCGACTTCGGAACAACCAAGCAATGCTGAAGCTCAAGATCCCGGTCGCCTTGAGAGGTAATCGAATGGTGTGGATGCGCCGAGTGCGGAGCGGATGATCTGTGGCTTTGCTGCAGGGCCCTTGCCCGCCCACCATCGCGGGACACGCAGCAAGTACGTCCTTGTAAGCTCTTACGCGGCATCCATGCCGCGTAAGGTCCCGCGACGCTGGACGGGCAAGGACCAGTGGAGATGGTCGGTGTGCGTGGTTACAAGCAGGGGATGCAGCGCGGTAATTCGATTAGGTGCAGTCTGATCAGCTCAGTTCCATCCGATCGATGTCACTGCCATCCAACACCAACTCACTCGTCAAACCAGGGGCCTGGGCCAACACGCTGCCGCTATCGAGACAGCGCTGAGAACTTTATCGGTCGCTCTTCGTAGTGCGTGCAGTTGGGCGATATCGCATGCAGCACCTGAAACCGTGGGATACCGCTACCTCGCACACACACACCTATGGTGCTGCCTTACACCACTAACGCCTGCAGCGACTCCCGCTCCAGCTGCGCATACAGCGCGAACTCGTCGTGCACCTGCGCGCCCAACGCCTGCTCGAAACTGCGCTTGCTCGAATGTGCGGCGTAGGCGCGTTGCTCGGCGCCGCCAAGATTGGACTGGAAGATGCCGGCCGCACTGACCGGCAGGAAGTCTTCATAGATGATCGGATCGGCACTGACCAGGCCGAGTGCAATGGCCGTTTCTGCCGGGAATGCGGCCACTTGCGACGGATCGCTGCGACCGGCGTCGGTCAACGCGTAACGGAAGTAGCCCAGCCCTTCCTGACGCAACAGCGCCTCGTCGTCTGGAAAGGCCACGAACGCGGTCTGCAGGCGGGTGGCGTAATCGGCACCGGTGCTGCCGGCGCCATCGGCGTCGCGCGCCTGCGCCAGCAGCGCGTCGTACAGCGCGCGGCCCTTGGGCGTCAGCGCAAGCCCGCGTTGCTCGATCTCGCCAAAGCGCGCGGTATGCGTGCCGTGCTCGGGCTGCCCGCCGTCGCCGACAAAGCGCACCGGCTCTTCCAGCGCCTTGAAGCTGGTCTGGCGCAGCAGGATCGGCACGCGCCGACACGGCGGCCCTTCGATCACCGCCTTCGCATCGATGCCGGCACGCTGCATCTGCGCCTGCGCCGCGTCGATATCCAGCGTGCGTGGAGTGAGGTGATTGATATGCGGGCCGTGGAAGCTCACCACATCGGCGATCAGCTTGTGCGCCTCGCTCAGCGCGCGGTAGGTGGGCAGCGACACCGTGGCATCGCCGTGCCAGCGGAAGGTTTCCAGCGCTTCGGCCACGAAACGCTGCGCCTGCCCGGCATCGAGCCCGCCGACACGCTCGCAGTGTTCGATCAACTCCACGACCGCATCGGTGAAGATCTGCCGCTGCTCCAGGATCTGCGCCGCCTGCTCGCGCAACCCGGCATCCTCGATCAGTTCCAGCCGCAGCAGCGAGGTGAACACGCGGAACGGATTGGCCGACAGCGCGGCTTCGTCGATCGGGCGGAACGCGGTGGAATGCACCGGTACACCGGCCACCGACAGATCGTAATAACCCACCGGATGCATGCCCATCACCGCGAACAGCCGACGCAAGGTGGCCAGCTCCTGCGCGGTGCCGACCCGGATCGCGCCGTGCCGCTCCAGATCCAGCCGTGCGCGCTCGTCATTGCGCTGCAGCCGCGCCGCCAATGCCGGATCGGCTTCCAGCGTCTGCGCGTTGACCTGCGCCACCAACCTCATCAGGTCGCCGTACAACGGGACCTCGGCGCGATACATGTCCGACATCGCCTGTGCAAACAGGCTGCGGATGTGATCGGAGGAAACAAACACGGGATCGCGCATGGGACGTCTTTGGCGGAGCCGGCCAACGCCAGCGTTGCTGCATTCTCGCCGACCGCGCCCTGCGCCGACCAGCTGCAGGGCAGCATGTTGCCGCACAGACAGCCGGCGTACGGTTGATGACGCCAGACCTTGCCGCTGCCTACGCCACTCGAACCGCATCACACGCGCTACAGCCCCGTCTGCACCGCCGCTTCGGCCGCCTCGCTGGCCTGGCGCGCGGCCTCCAACCGCTGCGCATGGTCGCCAAGCTGGCGACGCAGCAGCGCGTCCAGGGTGATCGGCCGTTCCCAGCGGTCGTAGCTGGCGACGATGGCATGCCGCAGCGCACGCATGTTCGCCACGTCCGGCGCCACCGCCAGGCGCGTGATCACGCCCTCCCACCCGTCGTGATGGTCGCGGCTGTAGGCGCGTACGCTGTCGCGGCACGACAACCGCACCACCTGCGCCCAGAAACAGGCGAAATAGAGATCCCCGGCATGCCAGCCGTGCACCTGCAACAGCGCCTGCACGTAGTCGCGCGGCGTACCGGAGTAGCGCGCCACTTCGTCGATGAAACTGTCCGGGTAGCGCTGTGCGTAGCTGCCCATGTCGGCCAGATGCTGGTCCACCCAGGCATCGCCGGTGCCAGGAACCACCGCAGGGGCTGCATCCGTCGTTGCGGCGGATGTTGGCGTGGGCGCAGGCGAACTCTGCGCAGCCGCCCATGCCGGCAGCAGCAGCGCCATCAGCAAAGGCAGGGATCGCACCAGGGAGGTCGGCAGTAAACGCATCTGCCGATGATGCCGCATGCCCGCGCCGGTGTCAGGCCGATTGCGGTTCGGGCGCTCCGGATGCATCGGGGTAGCGGTCGCCGGGCATTGCGAACGCGTGTGCAGCATCGGTGATGCCTGCCGTACGAGCATCGCCGCGGCTGACAGGGTGCAGCAGGCCTGATCCCGCTCTCAGCGCAAATCGTAGAACCCGATCTGATGCACTTCGCGGCAACCGGTCAGGTCGCAGGCACCGACATAGCCCGGTCCGATGTAGCGCTGCCGTGCATCGCGATTGTGCGGGCTGCTGTAAGGGTCCGGGCCATACAGACCATTGCCGTAATAGATCTGCCCGTAGGGGCGGTTGCGCGATGCGCCCAGCCGCAGTCCCGCGCCATCCATCGGATATCCCCCGACGTAGCCGCCATATCCACCGTAGCGCTCGTGCGAATACCTGTCGGCAGAGGATGCGCTGGCGCTATGCCCGCTCGGACGGCTCTGCAAGGTCGCAATGCTCTGGCCTTGTGCGTCCACATAGCCTTGCTCGGGGTCGAAGCGCACCTTTCGGACATACACCACGTCCCCACCCTCTCGTCGCGTACTCAGGCGGACATAGCCGCCGCCATCGTCGTAGTAGGGCTGACCATCGCGAAAGATCACTTCGCTCGGATTGACGACTTCTTCTTCGAGTTCGGCCGCCACCAGTGCTGGCGCACCGATCAGAGCCAGCAAGACGGCCAGGCTGGCACGGTACGTAGACGACAACATGCGCATTGGTGATCCCTCCAAGATCGGCCAGCCGCATGCGACCGACCTGAGACGTCCTGTTGCCGGGCACCGAGGTCCCCGCCGTTTGCATCTGCCATCCAGCTCGCGCGCTGGCCGCAGCATGCCTCAGCTTAGCGCGTGCTGCCGGGCCAATGCATCCAGGGCGTGCACCGCCGCCGGCCAACCGGCCGGGTCGGGCACCTCGCGCATGCGCGGTTCGTCGGCGGCCACGCCGTGCTCCTGCTCGTGTGCCCAGGTCACCGCGTACGGGGTGTAGATGCCCCAGCCACCGATCGCCAGCACCGGCTCCACGTCCGAACGCAGCGAATTGCCGATCATCACAAAGCGCTGCGCCGGCAGGTCGAACTCGCCCAGCACCCGCGCATAGGTGGCGGGATCTTTTTCGGACACTACCTCGACCCGTGGAAACAGATCTGCCAGCCCCGACTGTTCGATCTTCTGTTCCTGGTGGAACAGATCACCCTTGGTGATCAGCACCACCGCGTAGCTGGCGGCAATCGCGCCGACTGCCTCACGCACGCCGGCAATCACCTCGACCGGGTGCTGCAACGTGGCGCGGCCGATCTCGACGATGCGCTGGATATCGCGTGCCTCGATGCGGGCCTGCGTCAGTTCGATCGCGGTTTCGATCATCGACAACGTCATGCCCTTGGCGCCGTAGCCGAAGACCTTGAGATTGCGCCGCTCCACTGCCAGCAGATGCTGCTGCATGCGGCTGTCACCCAGATCCAGGTAGCCGGCCAGGATCGCTTCGAAATCCGCTTCGGCGCTGCGGTAATAGTCCTCGCTCTTCCAGAGGGTATCGTCGCCGTCGAAGCCGACCAGTTGAATCGCCTGGCCGTCGCGCTGTGCAAAAGAGGTCATCGCGCAAGTGTAGAGCCTGTTCTCCCGTTTGCGGTGAGTCCAGGGACGCCTGCTGACGAAGAGATGGCGACGGCACGCGACATCCGCGGCGCCGCTACGTCGGTGCGACCGCGTGGCACCCCTCGTCACCTGGAGCACCGCACGGCCGCAACGCACACGACGATCCATCGCATGCTCCACCCGCATCGGAGGCTGCAATCCTGCTGGAGGTTAATCCCCGGCCGCGTCACCCGGACCAGGCTGATAGCTGGCGAATTCGTCGCGCGACAGCCGGCCATCGCCATTGCTGTCGAAGCCGGCAAAACTCTCGCGCAGGACGGGGTCGGCACCAGCTTCAGCCGCTGTCAGCAATCCATCGGCATCGGTATCCAGACTGCGAAACGTGCGTGGCACCAAGGTCCCGGCTTGCGGTGCGAGCGATGCCTCCGCACCGCCCTTGGCGCCGGATGGGCCCGCAGGGCTGGCGGGTAGCAACGGCGTGGCGGCGGGCGATGGCGGGTCGATCGGCAACGGCGACATCGTCGGCGTCCTGGTCCCCGCCGTGGCCGGGAGTGCAGGTTGCCGATTGGCCGGAGGCAACTCCGGCGGCGCGGAAAATGCCAACGGTGGGCTCCACAGGGCAACCAACAGGGCGATGCGCAAGTGCGACATGGGAACGAGGCCGGAACGGGGTCGCATTACCGTAGCGTGCCGCACGTAAAGAAAACGGGAGCGACCCTGGCAGATCGCTCCCGCATGTCCATCCTTCTCAAACAACTGACTCAAACAACTGATTTTTGAAGCAACTGATGTTAGAACCGACCGCAAGCCAACGATTGACTTGCGGACAAGTAGCCAGCGGCCGGCGGCACGTACTACACATATGCTTCTCGACTACGCTTCTACGACACAGACGCCGCTCGGTACTGGCGCGACACTCACATCTCCATCTGGTCAGGCATGCGTCTCACCTGACTGACGGATCGCATAACAGGTGATTGTGTGATGTGCAGTTACCTCCGTTGATGATGACGGGCTGGTGTGTTGCAGAACTGCGCTATCGGGTGTGATCGGATTGCTTAGTTGCCTTGCGAGCCGGTGGCGCCGGCACCGCCCTGCTGCTTGGCGACGAAGGCCTTGTACTCGTCCGGGGTCAGCTTGCCATCGGTGTTGCCGTCGGCCTGGTCGAAGATCTGTGCGAGCCCGGCATTGACCTGCGCTTCCTGCTTGCTGATCGCGCCGTCGCTGTCGGTATCCACGCTCGCCCAGGTCTGACCACCGCCGGAACTTGCGCCACCGGACTGGGCCGAGGTGGCCGAGCTACCCGACTGCGCTGCGGCATCCTGTGAAGTGCTTTGTGCCATGGCCGGCAGCGCCAGAGCGGCGGCAAGAGCGGCGGTTGCGGCGAGCAGCGAGGTGCGGTTGCGATTGTTCATCTGGGTGGTCTCCTGTGCTTGGGAATGCGCGGTGTTGCCGTGCATGGAGCCACCTTACCCAACCCGAATGAACGCACAACCTGGCGCAATTTCCCGCGAAACGTCCTCTTAACCACACTGGCCGCGTTTGCGATTAGCCGGCTGTTAGGCCGCGGTGAGCCAAATCGAAACGCTTCATTCAATTGTCGAAATTATGCGAAATCTGCCGCGTTTTTTAACGCCTTATTACGCGTTTGGCGTGTCGTCGTCCCACGTCCCGGAACTGAACAATTTCCAACCCAGCACCACACCTGCGATCGCACCCATCACTTCCAGCACGACGCGCGATCCCAATTCATTGGGATCGTGGATCTTGGCCAGCGCCAACCGCGCATAGAGAGGCGACTCCAGCCGGACGATGCTGGTGTAGACGAGATTCCAGATGTCGTAACCGGCGCCGATGGCCACCGCGAGCAGGCAGGCGATGCCCAGCGTGTGACCGTGGGTGAACTGCAGCCGTCGGCCGATGTGTTCGACCGCAGCGAACACCACCACGCCAAGCACAAGCGCAATCAGGCCTGCTTCCAGCGAACCGAGCAGGCCAAAATGCAAAGACAAATTCATCGCGACGATCCAGGCAGCAGGTGCATCAGTCTAGCGGCTGCAGCCGATGGAGCGCGGCGCAAGGCGTCCAACAGCCCGCCCATGCGCATCGGCGATGATCGGCGATGATCGGCGCCATCGTCCAGCTGCACCACCACAGCCGATGATGGCAGCCCCCGCATTGCCTCGGGGCTACGGCGCCCGCCTGGTGATGCCGATCATCGGATGTGTTCGGCTTCGATGGCTGCACACGGCTGGGGAAGCACGCCAGGGCTGATGGCCTGGTCGAAAGACGCATCCCGGCACGGCCGGGCCATTCCAAAGAAAATGACCCGCTCACGGCTTCGACAGCCAACGCGCGCCCGCTCACGCATCGTCTTGCCCACGCGCGCTGACCTGCGCCTCGCCTTCCTCGTCCCACTGCACGCTCACCGAGATCGGCTTGCAGCACACCTGGCAATCTTCGATGTAATGCTGGTCGCCACCGGTCAGATCCAGCGTCAGCGTGATCCACTCCCCGCAGTACGGGCAGGCAATATCGACAAAGCGTTCCGGGTCGGACATGGCAATTCCTATGAGCGAGGGGAGATCACACCACGCCGCGCAGCCGAGGTGCGTCGACAAGCGCAGCGGCTAACAAAACGGCTTCGCGTCAGCCTACTGCAGGCAGGCTATCTGCGGCCTGGCTGCAGGGCCCTTGCCCGCCCAGCGTCGCGGGACACGCTGCAAGTACGTCCCTGTAAGCTCTTACGCGGCATCCATGCCGCGTAAGGTCCCGCGACGCTGGGCGGGCAAGGACCAGTCGAGATGGTCGGCATGCATGGGTTTAAACACAGCAACCAGCGGAGTCGCTGGTGCCGTGTCCTCGCCGCTGGCGGGACCGTGTGGCGGCATGGATGCCGACACCGAGCCTCCAGGGATGGATTCACGGCGTGTCCCGCCAGCGGTGAGGGCACCGCGCATTCGACCCACTCAGTGTTTGATCTGGACTTTTGACTGCATCCACCAAGATACGGCCGACAAAACAATTGCACTCACTGACAGGCGCTCGCTAGGTTGTGTTAGCTACTCTAAGTGTCAGCGGCTGTCGCGCCTGGCACCTGTCAGGTTTCCGACTGCACCGACGTCGCGCTTGCAATCAATCGACCGGCACATCGTACGCGGTGTCGGGGCTCGGCTCAGGACGGAGGGTGAAATGCCACCATTCCATCGGATAGTTGGCAAATCCTTCGGCCGCCATGGCGCGCACCAGTCGCTGACGGTGCATGCGCTGCGTCGCGCTGATATCGCGCGCATCGGTATGCGCCCGCGAATCGAAGAAATCGAAATCGGTTCCCATCTCGACTGCACGGCACAGCCCCTGCCGGCAATCCAGCAAGCCCAGATCCACCGTTGCGCCCCGGCTATGCCCGGAGGGCTCGGCAATGTAATCGCCCAGCAGCGCACGCTTGTCTACAGTCGGGTAATACCGCGCCTTGGTCGATTGCTCCTGCAAATCCGCAGCCCAGAGCACGAATGCCCGCACCGCTCGCACCGGCCGATAGCAATCGAACACCTGTAGCCGATATCCATCGCGCTGGAGGGTGTGCGCCACCCGCGCCAATGCCTCGGCCGCAGGACGCAACAGATAGCAGGTAGGCGCCGAATACCCTGGCACCACACGCCCGGTGAAGTTGTCGCTGCCTGCATAGCGCATCTCCGCCACGATCTCGGGCGCGAGCGTATGCACGTCGATCAGACCCGCTTGGCCAACGGTCTTGGCCGACGAGACGCGCACATCCGCTGCCGAGGCAACGCTCGGTACGAACGCGATCAACGCCAGCGCGGAACAGGCCATCGACCGCCAGCGACGAGACGCCATGTGCAACAACCTGACGTGCTTCATTGCGCTCCTGGACATACGGAACTAGAGAACCCAACGATACCCCAGCATCCGAACCGGATCGCCAGGCGCCGCAGCGGCCGCGATGCAATCACGAGCCGTCACCCTCAATCGATTCGGCAGTAGCAGGCGGACTCGCTGGCCTGGGCGATCCGGTCAACGCGTAAAGGATGCGCGCATCCTCGGCATCCAGCGTGTGCGCCTCATTGCCGCGATAGTGATGGTGAAACGCCCGCACTGTGGCGGCCGGGTTGTCGAGACTGTAGCCAAGCACGGCGAGCGCTTGCCAGGGATCGAAGCCCGGCGGGGCGGCAGCGGCATCGGCGGCGGGCCAGCGACCAAAGCCTGCATCGGCCAGACGCTTCCATGGGAACAACGGCCCCGGATCGGTCTTGCGCGTGGGCGCGACGTCCTCGTGGCCGACGATCTGCGTGCGTGGAATGCGCAGGCGGGTGCACAGGTCGTCCAGCAATACCAACAAGCTGTCGATCTGGGCAGGCGCGAATGGTTCGCTACCGTCGTTGTCCAGCTCGATGCCGATCGACGCGGAGTTGATGTCGGTGATGGTGCCCCAGCGGCCGGCACCACCGTGCCAGGCGCGCTCGTCGTCGCTGACCAATTGATAGCGCTTGCCATCGCCTCCGATCAGATAATGCGCACTGACCTTGCCCCCACGATTGCGTCCGCGCAGCGTGCTCAGGCTTTGCTGCACCGAGTGCTGGTCGGTGAAGTGCAGCACGATCAGGATCGGGCGCCGCGCGTCGTAATTGGGCGACGGCACCCATTGGGCCAGCGGATTGCGCTGCGGCGCATGCGCGCAGGCAGCCAATGACAGCACGATCAAGCAAAGCGCGGCATGCCGCCAGAACGAGAACGGCAGCGTGGACAGGGGCGGCATCGAAATCTCCTGGCGAAACGACAACGGGCATCTGCCATGCCGTTGCCTTGATGGACATTGCATGCGACCAACCCATTATCTGCCCAGTTGGCCACGTTGGGGGCACAGAAGCCGCATTGCCCGACAGGTCAGCGGACACGTTGCGTAGGGTGGCATATCCTGAGCCGGCGTCTTGTCCGATCCGATGCTCGATTGCCGCAAGGTTGCTCCACGTACGAACGCGGCTGCACCGCATCACGCGCGGCTCGCGGGCGTCGCTCGGCCGATGACAGCTGGCACTACACCGGCACGGCTGTTGAGCGTGCACCGCCGCGTCGGCACCATTGCAGCATCGTCCGACCGGACAATTGGCACGCCCGGCAGCGGCATGCGTACACTGCAAGCCATCTGCCCTCACCGTGCATCGCGAATGCGCTTGCAGCATTCGCGCAGCGTTGCGCCCGTCATCCGTTGCCGCATGTCGCCTTCAAGAGTCTTCTCCATGCCACTGTCGCGCTACTTGCCGACGTTACTGCTGGCCATCGCGCTGCCCTGCCTGGCAAGCTCGGCAACCGGTGCCACAGGCGTGCAGCAAACCGTGCCGTTTGCCATCAGCGATGCGCAGCTGACCGCCGATTACTGGATCCAGCGCAGTCGCACCGCGCAAATCCCGCGCATGGATGCCGCGCAGATTGCCAGCTTCAATACGCGCCTGCTGCGCGACGATGCATCCATGCACGATCTGGCGCAGTTGCCGCAGGTGGTATCCGCTGTCGAAGTGCGTGCACGCATCGAGGCGTTGTCGGCCACACCGACGCGGGTGTTGTACGACACCAATGGGCACCGCATCGATACAGCGCATCTGGCGGCCTTGCGCGCGTCCCTGGCGCTGGACGCGCTTCCCGCGCAGGTGGCACCGCGCTTCGCGCTGGTGCTAAGACGCGCCGCACTGCGCACCTTCCCCACCAGCCAACGCGTGTTCACTACCACCGACGACCACGATATCGACCGCTTCCAGGAATCGGCGCTGTCTGCCGGCACGCCGGTGGCAGTGCTGCACGACAGTGCCGATGGTGCCTGGCGATTCGTGCTCGCCACCAACTACGCGGCATGGATTGCGGCCGATGAGATCGCCGAAGGCGGTCGCGCCGAGGTGCTGGACTACGCAAGGCGCAGTCCACGCCTGACGGTCACCGGTGCACGCGTGGAAACCGCCTATACGCCAGAACTGCTGCCTGTGTCTGCGGTGAAGTTCGACATGGGCGCCAGCGTGCCGATCCTCGGTGACTGGCCTGCGCACCAGCCGGTCAATGGTCAGTTGCCGCTCGCTGCCCATGTGGTGCAGTTGCCGCTGCGCAATCCCGACGGTCGCCTGCAGTTGGTGCCGGCGTTGATTCCGCGCAGCGCCGACGTGCATGTGGGTGCACTACCGGCAACAGATGCGGTACTACTGCGTCAGGCCTTCAAGTTCCTCGGCGAACGCTATGGTTGGGGCAACGATTACGACGCGCGCGACTGCAGTGGCTTTGTGCTGGATGTCTATCGCAGCCTGGGCATCGTGCTGCCGCGCAATACCGGCGATCAGGCCCGCAGCCCAGCACTGCGTCAGGTGCCGTTCGATGCGCGTGCACCATTGCCCAAGCGCCTGCAGCAACTCGCGCAGCTACAGGTCGGCGACCTGATCTACATCCCCGGCCACGTGATGCTGGTGATCGGCCATGAACGCGGTGCACCGTGGGTGATCCATGATGTGGCCGGCGCCAACTATCGCGCTGCCGACGGCAGCATGCAGCGCGCGCGCTTGAACGGAGTCTCGGTCACGCCACTGTTGCCGCTGCTCGGCACCGACGGCACGCCGTTTAGCGACCGGATCACCCGCATCCAACGCATCGCAGCGCGTGATACCCCATGAAGAGCGCGGACATCCCGCGCTGAATGCGCCCGTGCACTCGCCCGTCCTCGGGCAACGTGACCTTACTTCACTTCTGCTGGCGTGCAGGTCGAACGGATGCCATCGGGTCTCGACCACGCGCCTGGTGCGCATCCGGCACAGCCGTCGACGGCTGACCGGCTGACCGGCTGACCGGCTGACCGGCTGAGCATCGCTGCAACCATCCGGTCGACCAGGTGGCGCATGCGACATGCCGCGGCATTGCTGAGTACAGTAGCCGCAAGAGGGTGTGGGTGAGAGGCCCCGGCAGCGCACCACACGCCCACCGGACACCACTGACCTGACGCCGCCTCGTCCTGCTTGACCATCCCCCGGAGCCCGCATGCGCCTTGCCACCTTGTTTCGATCCGTCGCGCTGTTGGCATTGGCAAGCGGTAGCGTGTGCGTGACTGCCGGGCCAATCGATGCGTTGCATCAGGCCCGTGCGCTGATCGTGGTCACCACGGCGGATTGGGACAGTACCCAGGCGCGCCTGCAGACATTTAGGCGGGTGGATGGCCGGTGGCAACCGGCGGCACCGGCATTTGCCGTTGCGCTGGGCCGGAACGGCAGTGCCTGGGGCGAGGGCCTGCATCCTGCACAGGCGCAGGGACCGCAAAAACGCGAAGGCGACGGCCGCAGCCCGGCCGGTGTGTTCGCGATCGGCCCGGCCTTCGGATATGCGCCAAGCATCGACAGCGCGATGCCGTATCAAGCCATGACGGCGACCAACTACTGCATGGATGTACCGACCTCGCCGCTGTACAACCGCATCGTCGATACCGCAGAGGTAGGCCAGGCGGCAGTGGCCGGCTCGACCGAGCCGATGCGGCTGGACCTGCACGATCCGGGCGATGCGCGTTACAGCCAGGGCTTTGTGATCGCGCACAACCCCAGCGCGATTCCCGGACGCGGCAGCTGCATCTTCGCGCACCTATGGCGTACGCCAGGGCAGGTCACCGCCGGCTGCACCGCGATGGCGCCTGCCGACATGCGCCGCGTGCTGGCCTGGTTGACGCCCGACGACATGCCGCTGTTCGTGCTGTTGCCGCGTGCCGAATACGCACGCGTGCAAGCAGCCTGGCGGTTGCCCATGTTGAAGGAGGCGGCACGATGAGCACACCTGCGTCCGCACCCGATTCGACCGGCATGGTGCGCGTGGTCAGCCGCTGGCAGATCGTGGGATTGTCGATCAACGATGTGATCGGCAGCGGCATCTATCTGCTGCCTGCGGCCACCGCCGCACTGCTGGGGCCGATGAGCCTGTGGGCGGTGATGCTGGCGGGCCTGGCGGTGGCGTTGCTGGTGCTCTGCTACGCGCAGGCGGCGAGCTATTTCGACACGCCGGGCGGCAGCTATCTGTACACGCGCGAAGCCTTCGGCCCGTTCGTCGGCTTTCAGATCGGCTGGATGATCTGGCTCACCCGCATCAGTTCGGCCGCCGCGCTGAGCAATGGCCTGGCCGATGCAGTGGCACGGTTCTGGCCAACGGTCGCCACCGAGCATTGGGCACACCTGCTGGTGGTGGTTGGTTCGTTGGGCTTGCTCACCGCCATCAACGTGATCGGGGTGAAGTCGGCCGCACGTACCGGCATTGCGCTGGTGATCGGCAAGCTGGTGCCGTTGCTGCTGTTCGTGGCGATCGGCCTGTTCTACGTGGACTGGTCGTGGGCATTCGCCGGCACCGCGCCGGATGTGCGCGATCTTGGCAATCTCGGCGAAGCGGCCTTGTTGCTGCTGTTTGCCTACGCCGGCTTCGAGAACATTCCCGCTGCGGCAGGCGAGTACCGCAATCCGCGTCGTGATGTGCCGTTCGCGCTGATCACCATGATCGTCACCGTGACCCTGATCTACGCAGCGGTGCAGGTCGTCGCGCAGGGGACGCTGCCCAATCTTGCCGCCTCGCCCACGCCGCTGGCCGATGCCGCAAGCCGCTTCGGTGGCGAAGCGCTGGCGCTGATCCTCACCGTGGGCGCCACCATCTCCATCCTCGGCACCACCAGCAACACGGTCATGCTGGGCCCACGTTTCCTGTTTGCGCTGGCACAGGATGGCTACGGCCCGGCGTTCCTGGCACGCGTGCATCCGCGCTTCCACACGCCTGCGGCGGCCGTGCTCACCCAGGGCGTGCTGTCGCTGGCGCTTGCGCTGTCCGGGTCGTTCACGCAGCTGGCCTTGCTGTCGATGGTCACACGCTTGTTTGCGTATATCGGCACCGCAGCTGCGGTGATCGTGCTAGCGCGCCGCTACCGGCAACGCACCGACACATTGCGCCTGCCCGGTGGGCCGGCGATTCCCATCGCGGCGTTGCTGCTGTCGTTGGGGCTGCTTGCCAGCGCAAGCTGGCAGAACCTGGCCGCCGCCGGGGTGGCGTTGCTGGTGGGTTGGGTGTTTTATCTGTTCCCGCGCAAATCCGCCTAGCGATTTCGCAGCGCGCTCGCGCCAATCTCACGCACGTCTAACCAGGCGCGCCCAACGCTGCAGTTCTCATCTGCATGGGAGCTTGCAATGAAACTGCGCCATGTCTACAGCACCGCCGATCTCGACAGTGCACAACGCGTTGTGCACGCCGCACGAACCGCAGGCATCGACAACGATGGGTTGTCGCTGATTGCCCGCTCGGATATCGAGCTCGAACGCATGCCCGACGAACGCAAGGACGCCACCACCGATTTCCTGCCCGCCGCCGCACGCGGCGCAGCCACTGGCGGCGCGGCTGGCCTGGTCGCAGGATTGGTCGCAATTGCCGTGCCTCCGATCGGCCTGACAGTGGCCGGCGTGGGCGTGATGGCGGTGGCTGGCGCCCTGGTCGGTAGCTGGACGTCGGCGTTGGTGGGAGCCACCGTGCCCGATCCGATCCGGCGTCAGTTCGAAGAAGAGATCGAGGCCGGGCGGGTCCTGGTGATCGTCGATGCGGACGAGGCGGAACTACGCAGTGTCGAACCCACGCTCATCGCCGCAGGGGCGAAACACCTGCCTTACGAAGTAGCATCTGCGGCGACCTGACAGCCAACGGTTGTGCGCAACGATCAACGTGCCGACATGTCGCTGCAGCAGAGCGCAATCACAAAGGAATTGCTCAAGACATGCGCGTTGATGCCCCCATCACTTCACTTGTCAACGGAGTTAACATCGGCGGTTCTACCGTAGGTCGTACATTCACCACGGAGACGCGCATGAACGCACCGTATCAGATTCCCGGACGTGCCCCGGACGAGAACAGAAGCCAGAATGTGTCCAGCTATTGGCGCGAACGCTTTACCGAAGAGCCTTATTACGCAGAAGGCGACCGCTACGAAGACTACGAAGCGGCCTATCTGGCCGGTCACGAAGCGCGTATCCGCGACGTTGCACGCGCCTACGATCAGGTCGAAGCCGAGTTGCACCGCGATTGGGAAGCCAACCGTGGCTCATCGTCACTGAGTTGGAGCAAGGCGCGTCATGCAGTCCGTCGTGCCTGGGAAAACGCCACCGACTTTGTGACCGGCGATGCTTCCAGTTCCGACGCTACGAAACGCCACCGCTAAGGTGGCGTTTTTCATGCGGTGGCCGCAGCTATCGGCTGATGATGGTGGCGGACTAGAAGAGGTTCCTGCGCTAACACCGGTGACATCGCACAGCTGTATCGCATCGTCACCAAACCGGCACTGCGCGCTGCGATTGCATGATGCAATCGCTTCGCCAGGCATCGTGATACCACCCATGCGCAGCACCGGCGCGATGGCCGGCTGACCAGCCGGAGCGTGCAGAACGCGGAAGATGCCGCTACTGCCGAGTGGCATTGCCGCAGTGCCATCTACCTGGTCGCGCACATGTTCTTCAACGACCTCAATGCCAATCTGCACAACTACGGAGTGAACGCGGGTCTTGCTCGTCGCGCAGCTTCGCCTGCATTCCCGCTGCGATCAGGTACCCGCCGCCAACGGCAACACCGTTCCACCGGCTGGTGGAGCAATGTCGTTGAAGTCCGCTGCAAGTAGACTGCTTTGCATGTTTAGTGGAACCACGATGTGAGACGCCGGCCACCCGCAGAAAGTGAATTGGTACAGGGGCGCGCTCGACGGCGTGGTGTAACGTGAAAAACCCGACGCGGGATACGTTGCGGGAAGGCTGCAGCGTAACCACGATCTATCCACTGGAGGACCTCATGTCTGCCCGCCATCTGCTTGCTCTGGCCTGCTCGGCCACCCTGTTCGCCGCCAACCTCGCGGGTGCAGCTCCCGCTGCCACCGCTGCAGCTTCCATCCCAAAGGCGCAATGGCCGTTTCAGGCCACCACCGTTGCCGACTTCGACCAACCCTGGGCGATGACGTTCCTGCCCGACGGCACGCTGCTGGTGAGCGAAAAACGCGGGGCATTGATGCGCCTGGATCCCGCAACCAAGCGCAAGAGCGCCATCACCGGCATTCCGGCCGTGGCTTACGGCGGCCAGGGCGGCTTCGGCGATGTGCTGACGCATCCGCGCTTTACCCAGAACGGCCTGGTCTATGTGAGTTATGCCGAGCCGGGCCAGGGCGATACCCGTGGTGCAGCGGTTGCGCGCGCCAAGCTCACCCTGGATGCGACTGGCGGCGGCACCTTGTCGGATCTGAAGGTGATCTGGCGCCAGGACCCCAAGGTCAGCGGCAATGGTCACTTCGGCCATCGCCTCGCGTTTGGGCCGGATGGCAAGCTGTGGATCAGCTCCAGCGAGCGCCAGAAGTTCGATCCCGCCCAGGACATGAAGGCCAATCTCGGCAAGCTGATCCGGTTGAACGACGACGGCAGCGTACCGGCCGACAACCCGTTCGCCTCTCAGGGCGGCGTGGCCGCGCAGGTGTGGTCGCTGGGCCATCGCAATATTCTCGGCATCGCCTTCGATGGCAACGGCCGTTTGTGGGAACACGAAATGGGCCCGGCCGGTGGCGATGAGCTCAACCTGATCCAGCGCGGCGCCAACTACGGCTACCCGATCGTCTCCAACGGCGATCACTACGACGGCAAACCGATCCCCGATCACGATACCCGCCCGGAATTTGCCGCGCCCAAGATCAGTTGGACCCCGGTGATTTCGCCAGCCGGCTTTGTGATCTACAACGGCAAGCAGTTCCCGGCATGGCGCGGGAATGGCTTCATCGGCGGGCTGTCGTCGATGGCCCTTGTGCAGGTGTCACTCGGCGATCAACCACGCGAAGTGGCCCGCTACGACATGGGCGCACGCATCCGTGAAGTGGAACAGGGCCCTGACGGCGCGTTGTGGTTGCTGGAGGACGAAGACAACGGCAGCACCGGGCGTCTGCTCAAACTGACGCCCAAGAGCAAGGCGGCGATCGAGACCGAGGCCTGACGCCCAAGCCCCTGGGTCAGCAACATCGTGCCACCGCCACACGTTCGCTACGTGCTGGCGGTGGTTGCGTCACCACTGCGATGCCCAAGCTCCTGGATGCACGAGGCCCGCTGCGCTGACGACGGCCACGCGAGCCAGCATCAGCCGTTTCAGCCTTGCAACAACTCGAACGTCACTGCCTCGCCACTCTTGGCCGATGCGCACACCCACACATCGAACACACCGGGCTCGGCGCCGAACACGCCCTTGGGGTTGGTGAATGCCAGCGCATCGCGTGCCAGCGTGAACACCACATCCCGACTTTCGCCCGGCTGCAGCAGCACCTTGCGAAAGCCCTTGAGCTCGCGCACCGGGCGCACCCGGCTGGCGACGCGATCGTGCACGTACAGCTGCACCACTTCCTCGCCGGCAACGCTTCCGGTATTGGTCACACGCGTGGTGATGCTCAAGGTCTGATCCCAACCCAGTTGCGCGCTGCTCAACTGCGGCTGCGCATAGGCAAAGGTGGTGTAGCTCAAACCGTGGCCGAACGGATACAGCGGCTCGTTGGGCATCTCGCGCCAGCGCGCCTTGTACTCGGACAGCGTCGGCAATTCCGGGCGACCGGTGCGCAGATGGTTGTAGAAATACGGCTGCTGCCCGGTCACCTGCGGAAAGCTGATCGGCAGACGCGCCGACGGGTTGTAGTCGCCGAACAGCACATCGGCCACACCGGTACCGGTCTGCGTGCCCAGGTACCAGGTCACCGCAATCGCCTCGGCATCGCGTACCGCACCGTGCAACGCCAGCGCACGCCCGTTACGCAACAACACGACGATCGGCGTGCCGGTGGCGGCGACGGCTTCGGCCAGCGCCTGCTGCGCCGGCGGCAACACGATCTCGGTGCGCGACTGCGCCTCGCCACTGAACCGCTGCGGCTCGCCCAGCGCCAGCACCACCACATCGGCGGCCTGCGCCGCATCGATCGCAGCAGAGATGCCGCCTGGCAGCGGGTCTTCCAGCCCGCAGCCGGGCACCACGTGGATGTTGTCGCTGTCGACCACCGCACGCACGCCCTGCTCCAGGGTCACATAGCGCTCCTTGTCGCCGAACAGCGTCCAGCAACCTTCGATGTTCTCGCGGTCCTGCACGAACGGCCCGATCAGCGCGATGCGCTGCCCGCTTTTCTTCAGCGGCAACACGTCGCCGTCGTTCTTCAGCAGCACGATCGAACGCCGCGCGGCATCGCGCGATAACGCATCGTGCGCGGGCAGGTGCGCGGTGTCCGCTTCGCGTGCCGGGTCCAGCGAGCGATACGGATTGTCGAACAACCCGATGGCGTCCTTCAGCTGCAACATGCGGCGCACACTGGCATCCAGCGTGGCCATCGGCACCTCGCCGCTTTCCACCAGCGACGGCAGATGCGCAGCATAGAAGCCGCTCTGCATGCTCAGGTCCAGGCCGGCCAGGAACGCTTTTTTGGTCGCATCGCGCTCATCGGCGGCGTAGCCGTGCGCGATCAGCTCCATGTCGGCGGTGTAATCGGAAATCACCACGCCGGGAAACTGCCATTCGCCGCGCAGGATCTCGGTCAGCAGCTCGTGGTTGGCGCTGGCCGGCACGCCGTTGATGTCGTTGAACGAGGACATCACGGTCAGCGCACCGGCATCGAAGGCGGCCTTGAACGGCGGCAGATGCACATCGCGCAGGGTTTGCGGCGCGATATCCACGGTGTTGTATTCCATGCCGGCGGCCACCGCGCCATAGGCGGCAAAGTGCTTGGGCGTGGCCAGCAGGCAATCGTCGGCGGTCAGATCGGCGCCCTGGAAGCCGCGCACGCGGGCGGCAGCAAAGACCGCGCCCAGCAGCACGTCTTCGCCGGCACCTTCGGCGCCACGTCCCCAGCGCTGGTCGCGCGCGATGTCCACCGCAGGCGCGTAGGTCCAGTGCAGGCCGGCGGCGGTCGCCTCGATCGCGGTGGCGCGCGCGGTGCGCTCGGCCAGCTCCGGCTCGAAACTGGCCGCCTCGCCCAGCGGAATCGGGAACACCGTGCGCATGCCGTGGATCACGTCGGCGGCCAGGATCACCGGGATGCCCAGGCGGCTCTCTTCCACTGCCACCTTCTGGATCTGCACGCCCAGCGCCGCGCCGACGCCATTGAACAGCGAGCCGACCAGCCCCTGCCGGACCTGCTGCAACACCTCGTCGGCGTTGAGCACGTTGGCCTCGGGATTCACGTCCGGCGCGAACGGCCGCACCATGTCGGCGAACACACCCAACTGTCCGACCTTCTCTTCGACGGTCATCTGGGCAATCAGGGTTTCGATGCGATCAGCAGCCATGAGATCCTTGAGAAAACGTTTACATGGCCGTCGATTCTAGCCTGACGCGGCCACGAGGGTGCAAGTTTCGGGATTTGCAATGCGGGATTCGGGGTTTGTAGAGTCCGGTTGAACCGTGTGCTGGCGCTCTGGATCGGCGGCGCGGTGAGGGATCCGTGGTCCGACGCCACCTGGGCCTCTCCGGGACTCGGCCATGGTCGACCCTCGCCGACAGCTGCAGCGGCCGGTGGCCGTCAGCTGGCCCGCTCACGCTCGATGATCACCCCCACCGCCTGCGCGCCGCGCACCGCACCGGGCTTGCTCAGCTTCAACCGCAGCCAGTGCACGCCGAACTCGTCCAGCACGATCGCCGCGCAGCGCTCGGCCAGGGTCTCGACCAGACCGAAATCCGATGCCTGCACGAATTCGATCAGCCGCTTGCTCACCGCCTTGTAGTTCAAGGTATCGGCGATGTCGTCGCTGGCAGCCGGAATGCGGTTGTCGAAGCCCATTTCCAGATCGAACCGCAAGGTCTGGCGGATCCGCCGCTCCCAGTCGTAGATGCCGATGAGCGCATCGATGTCGAGACCTTCAATAAAGACTTTGTCCATGGGGAATAGGGAGTCGGGAATAGGGAATGGTGAAGAGCACAAGCAACGGCGGCAGCGCGAACGGAATCGGAATAGCGCTCTTACGATTCCCGATTCCCGATTCCCGATTCCCGCGCCGCCGCCAACGGCGGCAGCGCAGCCATATCCCAACGCGGCGTCACATGCACCGACGCATCGGCGCGCTCGCCGGCTTCCAGCCTTAGCGCGCCGGCGAAGGCGATCATGGCGCCGTTGTCGGTGCACAAGGCCGGGCGCGGGAAGCACACCCGGCCGCCGCGTCGCTGGGCCGCTTCCTGCAGGCGCGCGCGCAAGCGTTTGTTCGCCCCCACGCCGCCGGCCACCACCAGGGTGGTGCAGTCGGCCGCGTCCAGCGCGCGCAGGCATTTGATCGCCAGCGTCTCCACCACCGCGTCCTCGAAGCCGCGCGCGATGTCCGCGCGCGTGGCATCGGACTGGTCGCTGGCCCGCCAGGCCAGCAGCACCTGGGTCTTGAGCCCGCTGAAACTGAAATCCAGGCCCGGCCGGTCGGTCATCGGCCGGGCGAACTTGTAGCGCCCCGGCGTGCCGGTTTCGGCCAGCGCCGCCAGCTGCGGCCCGCCCGGATACGGCAGGCCCATCATCTTGGCGGTCTTGTCGAAGGCCTCGCCGGCCGCATCGTCCAGGGTTTCGCCCAGCACCTCATAACGCCCCAGCGCCTGCACCGACACCAATTGGGTATGCCCGCCGGACACCAGCAGCGCCACGAACGGCGGCTGCGGCGGATCGTCTTCCATCAATGGCGCCAGCAGATGGCCTTCCATGTGATGCACGCCGATCGCCGGCACGTCCAGCGCCCAGGCCAGCGAACGCGCCACGCCGGCACCTACAAGGAGTGCGCCGACCAGGCCGGGACCGGCGGTGTAGGCCACGCCATCGAGCTCGTCGATGCGCAGCCCGGCCTCGCCCAGGGTCTGGCGGATCAACGGCAGCAGCTTGCGCACATGGTCGCGGCTGGCCAGCTCCGGCACCACGCCGCCGTATTCGGCATGCAGCGCGATCTGGCTGTAGACCGCATGGGCGCGCAGCGCCGGCACGCCGGATAGCGCGGTGTCGTAGACCGCCACACCAGTCTCATCGCACGATGATTCGATCCCAAGGACTTTCACGGCAGCTCGGCAGACAGATACATGCGGCGCATTTTCGCAGCTTTTGTGCTGCGCAGATCGGCCGGCGGCGATCTGCTGCGCCGCCGCGTCCGGCAGCCCGCTTCCGGCGCGAGCGCACGCTTTGACAGGCCTGCCGGTGCAATTGCCACCGGGGGCTTGCAGGCCGTTTGTAAGTCGTTATAATGCGCGGCTCGCCGGGGCAACCCGGAAATTCCGTCACGCGAGTCCGCTCGCACCCGCCCGGGGCTCCCGGACGGAAATCCCATTATCTGGAGAACCCATGCCCAGCGTTAAAGTCCGCGAGAACGAGCCCTTCGAATTTGCGCTCCGCCGTTTCAAGCGCACCTGCGAAAAGGCCGGCGTGCTGGCCGAAACCCGCAAGCGCGAGTTCTACGAAAAGCCGACCCAGGAGCGTAAGCGCAAGGCTGCCGCTGCCGTGAAGCGTCAGTTGCGTCGTTCTTCGCGCGACGTCACCAAGCGCCAGCGCTTGTACTGATCGAACGCGGTTCCTTGTCGCTGGGCATGCGCTGAAGGCGCGACCCGGCGGAATCGAACCCAAGAGCCGGCACGCGCGAGCGTCGCCGGCTTTTTGTATTGGTTTCCATGTTGCCTCTGCACCGCAATGCGCAGGCACACAGGCGCTGGTGCCGCGCTTGCGCGCTCTGCAGGCCATCCCGCCTCGGCGTGTCTGTGCAGGCGTGACGCGCTCGGCGCGCGCATCGGCACACCCTCAATACGCACTCAGGAGTTATCCCATGCCCCTCAAGCAACAACTCACCGATGACATGAAAGCGGCCATGAAGTCCGGCGACAAGCACAGCCTGGGCGTGATCCGGCTGATCAACGCCGCGATCAAGCAGAAGGAAGTGGACGAGCGCATCGAGATGGACGACGCCGCGGTGATCGCCGTGCTCGACAAGATGGTCAAGCAGCGCAAGGACTCGGTCACCCAGTTCGAAGCCGCCGCACGCGAGGACCTGGCGCAGATCGAGCGCGAGGAGATCGTGGTGATCGAGCGTTATCTGCCGGCCAAGATGGGCGAAGCCGAGATCGTCGCCGCCATCCAGGCGGCAATCGCACAAACCGGCGCCAGCGGCCCGGCCGATATCGGCAAGCTGATGGGCGCGCTCAAGCCCAAGCTGGCAGGCCAGGCAGACATGGGCCTGGTGTCGACCCTGGTCAAGCAACACCTGGCGGGCTGAGTTCCGCCACTGCCCTGCCCTGCGCCACGTGGCCAGGGCAGTGTTCGGGGGCGCCGCAAAGGCGGCCAGCGCTCTGTTGCCATCATTGCCAGAGAACATGCAGCCATCGCCCGTATCGATGCTCTCGGTGGCGTTGCAGCGCGCACCGCGTGCACGCCGATCTCACGATCGCCGCGTCGCGAGGTTTTGATCGCTCCAGGATTGCGTGCGGCAGGTGAAACGCGCCACAGCTGATCGCTGCTGTGAAGGCATCACCGGGCACGTGGCGCAGCGCGCAGACGCCGCTCCCGGTTGCCGGTTGCAACTGGTTCGCTATTTCGATCAATGCCGACGGCAGCCATTGCGTGCATCGGGACCCAGGCAATCCACGTCGGCCAACGCTGACCTGCGCGCCCGTTGCCGCAACTGCTCCAGCCCACACGCATCATCCAGCGCCCGCTTTCACCAGACCTTCGATCGCGCCCTGCTAGAACGACTGCGCCAGCGCAGGCGTGGGCGAAGCACTCCGCATACCGGCTTCGTCCAACGACACCTGCGCACAGACACGGTATGCCCAAGGATTCCCCGCCGGTGACGAAGCTCTCGACCGAACACCTGCAGAAGCACATGCGCCGCCTGCAACGCAGCCTGCCGATGGCGCTGCTGAACCGCTTTCTCGAAATCGATGTCATGACGCAGGCGGCATCGCTGTCGTTCTATGCCTTGCTCTCGCTGGCACCGTTATTGGTGCTGCTGCTGTGGCTGACCGCATCGCTGTATCCGCCGGCGCAGGAAGCGTTGGTGCACCAGATCGCGCAGCTGGCCGGCGGTAGCGCTGCCGAAGTCGCCGATACCGTGATCCGCAACGCCACCGATCAACCGGGTGTCGGTTCGCTGGCCGGACTGTGGAGCACGCTGCTGCTGTTCATCGGCGCCACAGCGGTATTCGCGCAGTTGCAGAACGCGCTGAACCTGATCTTCCGCACCGACAAGCAGCGCCTGGAAGGCGTGATGGCATGGCTGAAAAAGCGCGTGTTCTCGTTCGGCGTGATCCTGGCGCTGGGCTTTTTGCTGATCGTCTCGATGATCGCCACCACCGCGCTGCAAGTGGTGTTCGCGCGGCTGCCGTCGGTGCTGCCTGCAGTCGGCTATGTCACCACCCTGGCGCTGTATTCGCTGGCCTTCGCGTTTCTGTATCGCTACCTGCCCGATCGCACCGTGAACTGGAAGCAGGCCTTCGTGGGCGGCGTCATTACCGCATTGTTGTTCGCGCTGGGCCGCTACGGCATCGGCCTGTACATTGCCGAGGCAGCGCCTGGCAGCGCGTATGGCTCGATGGGCACGCTGGTGATCCTGCTGGTGTGGATGTACTACGCTTCGGTGGTGTTCTTCGTCGGCGCCCTGCTGACTGCGGTGATCGACGAACGCGTGCGCTCGCAGCGCAAGTTGCGCGAGGCGGGCGTGGATACGGACAACCTGCCCCCGGTTGCGGCCGAACCAGACCCCGCGCTGCAACCGCAGGAAGCACCGCCACGCAGTTGATTGCGTGCGGCGCGCCCTGCGCGACGCATCCTCACGCGGTACGTAAACGCGGCTGAGGGCCATCGCTCATTGACACCGGCGAGCGCCGGCCGCTGGGCTATCCTAGCGGGATGGCCCGCATCCCCGACGCATTCATCGACGAACTACTCGCACGCACCGACATCGTCGAGGTGGTGGGCGGCCGCGTGCCGCTCAAGCGTCAGGGCAAGGAATATTCGGCGCGCTGCCCGTTCCACGACGAGCGCTCGGCCTCGTTCACGGTGTCGCCGACCAAGCAGTTCTATCACTGCTTCGGCTGCGGCGCGCACGGCACCGCGATCAGCTTCCTGATGAACTACGACCGCCTCGAATTTCTCGATGCGGTCGATGAGCTGGCCAAGCGCGCCGGCATGGAAATCCCGCGCGAGACGCAGCAGCGCACCCCGCAGCAGCAGGACGACAGCCGCGAACTGTATTCGGCATTGGAAGCAGCCACCAAGTTCTTCCAGCGCCAGCTCGAGGGCAGCGAACGCGCCCGCGACTATCTGGACGGACGCGGCGTGGACGCCGACAACCGCGCGCGCTTCCAGATCGGCTACGCGCCCGATGGCTACAGCGCGCTGAAGGACACCCTGGGCACCGATGCGCGGCGCATGAGCGTGCTCGAACGCGCCGGGCTGTTTTCCAAGAACGATCGCGGCCACGTCTACGACAAGTTCCGCGACCGGGTGATGTTCCCGATCTTCGACCGCCGTGGTCGCGTGATCGCCTTCGGCGGACGCATCATGGGCGCGCCGGCCGATGGCCGCGACCCGGGCCCGAAGTACCTCAATTCGCCGGAAACCGCGCTATTCCACAAGGGCCGCGAGTTGTACGGCCTGTGGCAGGTACGCCAGGCCAACCAGAAGATCGAGCGGCTGATCGTGGTCGAGGGCTACATGGACGTGGTCTCGCTGTTCCAGTTCGGCGTCACCCAGGCGGTGGCCACGCTGGGCACCGCCACCACACCCGAACATGCCGAGCTGCTGTTCCGCAACGCACCGGATGTCTACTTCTGTTTCGACGGCGACAATGCCGGCCGCAAGGCCGGCTGGCGTGCGCTGGAATCGGTGTTGCCGCGCATGAAGGACGGCCGCCAGGCGTTTTTCCTGTTCCTGCCCGATGGCGAAGACCCCGACACCATCGTACGCAAGGAAGGCGCACAGGCCTTCGATCAACGCCTGAAACAGGCCACGCCGCTGTCGCAGTTCTTCTTCGACGAGATGTCGCGCGAGATCAACCTGCACACGCTCGACGGCAAGGCGCGTCTGGCCGAACGTGCCAAGCCGATGCTGGCGCAGATTCCAGAAGGCGCGTTCGGCGATCTGATGAGGCAGGAACTGTCGCGCCTGACCGGCGTGGGCGCGTCCACCTCGCCACAGGCGGCCACGCCACAAGGGCGGCCACCGGCCCGCATGGCCGCACCGGCGCAAAAACGCAGCCTGGTTCGCGCGTCCATCGCGATCCTGCTGCAACAACCATCGCTGGCGATGAGCCTGGAGGGCCAGCACAATTTCGCAGGCCTGCGCCTGCCCGGCATCGACCTGTTGATGGAACTGCTGGCATTGGTCCGGCAACGGCCGGAAATCAGCACCGGCGCGCTGCTGGAGCATTTCGCAGAGCGCGAGGAACAGGCCGCCCTGCAGAAGCTGGCCGCACACGCGCTGCCGGGCGACGAACACAGCTGGGCGATGGAGCTGCACGACGCCATGGCCCAGCTGGACCGGCAGCTGCTGCAGCAGCGCCTGGAAGAACTGCAGACCAAGCAGCGCGCGCAAGGACTCGACGAGACCGACAAATACGAACTGCGCGAACTGCTGCGCCTGCGTCCGGGCGCGCGCTGAACACCCAGCGCGCGTTGTCAGACCACCGGTTGCCGACGCAGCCGGGCAGCCTTGCGCTCATAGCTGCTGGAACAAGGTCTTGGCCATCGAGCCGAGCGCTGCGCTGACCGCTTCGATCTTGTCGGCATCGGCCAGTGCCGCCTGGCCGGCATGCGCGGTCAGCCGCTCGATCAGCGCATCGCGCGCGGGCGCGCCGTCGGCACTCTGCGTTTGCGGCGTGCCAGGCACGGGCGTGAGCCACTGGGCAATCAGCGCCTGATAGGCGGTGGTGTGCTGGTAGGCCATCTGGTCGAGAAACTGCACGACCGTGGTGGGGGTGCCGGTGAGCGTACCGGTCAGCGGCTGGTTGCCGATCTGCCGGTAGTTCACCGTGGACGCCACCGCGTTGGCGATGGCCACATCGACCAGCACATCGATTTCCTTGATCGGCGCATTCCCGTACAGCGTCTTGATCTGGCTGAGCATCGGCACGGTCCAGGCATGCGGCACGCAATCGAGCGTGTTCCACAAGTCGGCATTCCAGATCTGATACGGCGCCGCGCCTGGCGGTGGAGAGGGCAGTGTCTACGCATACAGCGCGGCGAACCCACCGTTGCCCGGCGTGGCACCAGCGGTGGGATAGCAGTGCACGGCGCTGAAATTGTCCAATTTGCCGTTGGTCTTCAACCAGGTCGCCAAGGTCGGCGACAACGCACCGCCCAGGCTGTGCCCGGCAAAGATCACCGTCGCCTTGCTGCCATCCAGCGCTTGCAGGAAATCCAGCAAGGTCGTGTTCGGCGCCAGCGCGGTGGAGGGACTGACCATATTCAGCAGATGCCACACACCGGTGGCGGCCCCCATCGAGATGACCGCCGAACCTGGCGTGACGGGTTTCTTCGCCGCCATCAGCGCCGGGCCGAGCAGCGGGGTGTAGGTCGCAAAATCCACTACCGAGGACACATCGAAGTCTTCGGTGAACCAGTCGTATAGCGACTCCGGGTTGGTGGCGCTGAGCGCGACCACATACGCCTCGCCGATGCCCGGCATGGCGTCGGTATGCGCCACGTACATGGCATTGCCGGACAGCGACGAATCGGCGGCCTGCCAGACCTGTGGCCCCCACACCAGTTGCCAATCGCCGATCCTGTCCTGGGTGTCGGCCGAGGCCAGCGTCTGCAGCAACGTGGCCTGATGGTCCGCCTGCAACGCAGGTTGGCTGCCCCTGCGATCGCCCACCCAATTGGCCAGGGCGGAAAGCGCGAAGGTCTGTTGATATGGGTCGTAGCGCATGGACGGGCTCCTTTCCTTAAGCCTTGCGTGGAAACACAATCGGACACGAACGCGGCACGCGAACACCGTTCGGACACGGAGGCGCGCGGGGTGTGCAAGCGGAATCTGGCAAAGGAGGTGCGTGCCCGAAGCGCTCGCACGGCGGAATTTCGACGCGTCGCACGAATCGATCACCGCCACGAGCGGCGCTGTCCGCACCGCTGCAGGCAGGCGTAACCGCATGCTTCTGCCGGAGCCGGTGCGAGCACGCATCGTCCCCGCCTTCGCTGCGCCAGTGACTCGCACGCTGCACACTGGCCTCTACAATGGCACTCTGCAGACGGCATTCCCCTCACATACGCACGATGATCAAACACTTGCTGGCGCGGTTACGCATCGATCCCTTCACCCTCGCGCTGCTGTGCACGGTCACGCTCGCCTCGTTCCTTCCGGTCTCGGGCAACGCCGCCGCGATCATGGACGATGTCACCGACGTGGCGATCGCCGCGCTGTTCTTCCTGCACGGCGCGCGCCTGTCGCGCGAGGCGGTCAAGGCCGGTGCGCTGCATTGGCGCCTGCATCTGCTGATCCTGATCTGCACGTTCGTGTTGTTTCCGCTGCTGGGGCTGGCGTTCAAACCGCTCGCGCATCTGGCGCTGACACCGGAACTGTATGTCGGCGTGCTGTTCCTGTGCGCACTGCCGTCCACGGTGCAATCGTCGATCGCCTTCACCTCGATGGCGCGCGGCAACGTGCCGGCTGCCGTGTGCGCAGCGTCGCTTTCCAGCCTGTTGGGCGTGTTTTTTACGCCATTGCTGATGGGCGCATTGGTCGGCAGCCAGGGCGCGATGGCACATCCGGCCGAAGCGATCGGCAAGATCCTGCTGCAGTTGCTGGTGCCGTTCCTGGCCGGCCATTTCATGCGTCCGTGGATCGGCGGCTGGGTCGAGCGGCATCGCGCCGTGCTGCGCTACACCGATCAGGGCACCATCCTGCTGGTGGTCTACACCGCCTTCAGTGCGTCGGTGATGGAGGGGCTGTGGCAGAAGACGCCGCTGCCGGCCCTGCTTGCCGTGATCGGTGCTGCAGCGCTGTTGCTGGCCATTGCGATGCTCTCGATCACCTTCCTCGCGCGGCGCCTGCACTTCAGCCGCGCCGACGAAATCACGATCGTCTTCTGCGGCTCGAAGAAGAGCCTGGCCACCGGCATACCGATGGCGAAAGTCATGTTCGCCGGCGGTGGCCTCGGCGCGATCGTGTTGCCGATCATGCTGTATCACCAGTTGCAGCTGATCGTGTGTGCGTTCGTGGCAGCGCGGTATGCGCGGACCGCAACGAGCGATCCGCACACCGATGCCGGTGGTCGTTGAACGTCCCCCGCTGCACAGTGATGGTCTGATCGATGACACCCAGCGCTGCTCGCGCTGCGTGTGCTGCAGAGGCCTGTTTGCCGCCGACGCGTCGCCTGCGAAGCGATAGCCAGGACGCTACGCCCGGGGCGACAGCAGTTCGCATTGCGTGTCGTTGCGGGTTGTAAGCACATATACAACGGTCATCACGCACTTCGACGCTGGCACCGTGCCGCTCGCTAGAGTGCTTGATCCACCTTCCTGCCGACCCCACGGGTAATTGCCATGACGCTGTCGTTCCGACGCCCTGCCCCGTCCTTGCTCGCGCTGCTGGCGGTGCTGGCCACGCTCACTGCCTGCAACAAACCCGCCACGCCGGCAGCCCCCGCACCGACCAAGACGGCGGCCACACCGGCCCCCGCGTCCAGCATCGCCTGGCGCGAGGGCGATGTCGAAGACGCCTTCGCCGAGGCCAAGGAGAGCGGCAAGCCGATCCTGCTGTACTGGGGCGCGACCTGGTGCCCGCCCTGCAATCGCCTGAAGGCCACCTTGTTCAAGGATCCGGCCTTCATCGCCCGCACGCAGCAATTCGTGGCGGTGCATCTGGATGGCGATTCAGAGGGCGCGCAAGCCTGGGGCGAGCGCTTCGGCATCAAGGGCTACCCGACCATCATCGTGCTGCGCCCGGATCGCAGCGAAATCACCCGCTTGGCCGGCGATGCCGACAACGCGCGTCTGGCCGATGTACTGCGGGTGGCGGCCAAGAGCACCAGCAGCGCCAAGCAACTGCTCGACACCGCATTGCAGACCCCGCAGCAGCTCAGTGCGGACGACTGGGCCGTGCTCGGCAACTATGCCTGGGGCACCGACGATCGGCTGGTCAAACCCGAGGAGGCCGCCGGGGTATTCACACGCCTGTCCAAATCGGCGCCACAGCCGGCCCTGCAGCGCAGTTTCGCCCTGGCAGCGATGACCGCCGCAAAGGACCCACCCGCCGCCAGCGCAGCGTCGCGCAAGCTAGTGGAAGCGGTGCTGGCCGATCCGGCAGAAGTCCGCGCCAATCTCGGCATGCTGAACTATATGCCCGCGCGGCTGGTCGCCGCTGCCAGCAGCGATGCCACCGAGCGCACCACCTTGTCCAACGCGATGAATCTGGCGCTGGACAAGGTCTACGCCGACACCACATTGCCGATCGACGACCGGCTCGGTACCGCGTATGCACGGATCCAGCTGGCACGCCTGGCGCAAGGCCAGCCCACCGAGACCGAGGCGAAAGGCCCGCAACCGCCGCTTCCCAAGACCGTGGTCGACACCGTGCACCAACGCGTGCAATGGGCGACCGACACCGCCAAGACCGATGAGGAGCGTCAATCCATCATCAGCACCGCCGCATGGTTGCTCGGTGAAGTAGGCGACAGCAGCGGCGCCGAACAGTTGCTGCTGGCCGAGTTGACGCGCAGCAAGACGCCGTACTACTACATGCCCGAACTGGCCGATCTGGCCGAAAAACGCGGCGATAAGAAGACCGCGCTGTCCTGGCTCAGGAAGGCGTACGAAAGTGCGCAAGGACCCGCCACCCGCGTGCAGTGGGGCGTGATGTATGTGGATGGCCTGATCCGGCTCAGCCCGGACGATACCGCCGGCATCGAGGCCGCCACCACGCAGGTGATCGGCGAGCTGGCCGGGCAACCCGATGGCTACCGGCAACGCACCCGGCAGCGCTTCGCCACGCTTGGTGCCACGTTGAAGACCTGGAGCAAGCAGCATCGCCAGGAAGGCAAGGCGGTGCTGACGCGCCTGCAGCAGAAGATGCAGAGCAGCTGCGGCAGCAAGAACACCAGCGAGTGCGCCAGCTGGTTGAGCTGAGCCGGCATGACGGCGCAGCCAGCGACGCAGCGAGGTTGAGCGCGCTGGCAACCCGTACTGGCGGTTGGGTCGGTCGCCGCGCAGAACCGGCGTGTACGCGTGAAATAGGCCGGTTCCAGGCACGCGCCTATCCGTCTGACGGCTAGGTCGTCGGCCTATCGCCTAGACGGCAGCGGGCGTTCGCTGCCGCTAGCGCACCCACGGCAACAACAGGTGATCCACCATCAAAAACGCGAACAGCGCCATCAGATAGACGATCGAATACCCGAACATCTTCATCGAGAACAGCTCGTCGGGCGGGTCGAGCATGCGCCAGGCGTACCAGAGGAACACCACGTTGAGCACGATCGCGCCGCCCAGGTAGAACACCCCGCTCATGCCCACCGCCACCGGCAGCAGCGTCACGATCGCCAACAGCACCGTGTAGACCAGGATCTGCTTGCGCGTATGCGGCACGCCATGGGTCACCGGCAGCATCGGGATCGCGGCCTTGGCGTAATCGGCACGGCGGAAAATCGCCAGCGCCCAGAAATGCGGCGGCGTCCAGATGAAGATGATCAGCACCAGCAGCGAGGCATTGATCCAGTCGGTGCTGGTCGGCAATCCGGTCACCGCCGCCCAGCCCAGCATCGGCGGCGTGGCGCCGGCCAACCCGCCGATCACGATGTTCTGCGAAGTCGCACGTTTCAGGTACACGGTGTAGATCACCGCATAGCCGATCATCGAGGCGAAGGTCAGCACCGCAGTGATGACGTTCACCCACAGCACCAGGATGGTCATGGAGATCACGATCAGCGCGCTAGCAAACACCAGGACCTGCCACGGACGCACCTTGCCCACCACCAGCGGCCGCCAAGAGGTCCGTGCCATCTGCGCATCGATCTTGGCATCGAGCAATTGGTTGATCGCCGCCGCCGCCGATGCCGCCAGCCAGATGCCCAGAAAGCCCAACGCACCGGTACGCACCTGCATCCAGGTCGGCATGTCGGGAATGGCCAGGAACATGCCCACCAACGCGGTGAACACGATCAGTGCCACCACCTTGGGCTTGGTCAGATCCCAGTAATCGCGTGCGCTGGCAGCCATGCTCACTCCGGCGCGCGCAGCCGCGCCAGCAGCGAGACCAGCACGAACAGCAACGCCACCGCGCCCCCGTTGTGCATGACCGACACTTCCAGCGGCAAGGCCAGCTTGACGTTGAGCATGCCCAGCGTCACCTGCACCGCCACCAGCAGTGCCAGCGCCGTTGCCCACACGCGCATGCCCGGCGAGCGCGACAAGCGCCAGGCCAGCCACCAGAGGTACAGCGCGGTCGCGATCGCCCACAGCCGGTGCGCCATCTGGATGGCGATCCGCGCTGCGCCATCGAGCACGCCGCCTTCGTAATCCACGCCGATCCCGCGCCACAGCGTGAAGCCTTCGCGGAAGTCATGCGGCGGCCACCATTGGCTGACGCAACGCGGGAAATTGTCGGCCGACCAGCTGCCGCCGCCGCACGCCAACGCCGCGTAGTTGGCACTGACCCAACCGCCCAGCGCGATCTGCAAACCCAGTACCGCCACGCCCGCGCGCAACAGCCACTTCAGACGCGATGCGTCGGCCAGCGTGATCGGCAAGTGGGTCGCCCGCCATGCCATCCACACCAGCAGCGAGAACATCAGCATGCCGCCGAGCAGATGCCCCATCACCACGATCGGCTTGAGCAGCAACGTCACCGTCCACATGCCCAGCAACGCCTGGAAGATCACCACCGCCAGCGTCAGCACTGCCGCGCGGGCCAGATCGATATTGCTCCAGCGCAGCGCTGCCAGCAGCAGGATGGCCTCGCCGGCGATCGCCACACCAGACGCCAGCGCGTGCCAGCCGGACATGTAGAGCGGAATCGACAACGCCACCAGCGCCGCAGCAGACACCACCTGCGCGATCCCAAGGCGACGACGGCGCACTGCCAGCAACGACAGCACCAGCACTTCCACGCCAAGCGCACCGGCCAGGAAGCGGTGCACCTGCTCGCGCCAGGCCTTGTGCGACTCCAGCGGCCGGATCTTGCTGGCCACATGGGTGTTGGCCTCGTCGCTGGTCTGCGGCCAGGTGACGCGGCCGTAGCAGGTTGGCCAGTCCGGGCAGCTCATGCCGGCATCGGACAGGCGCACGAACGATCCGAACAGGATCGTGCTCGCAGTGAACAACGCAGCCAGCCAGGCCATGCGATGGAAGTGGCGGAACAATGCCGGTGGCGCAAACAGATTCATCGAAACGGGCTCACATCAGTTTCAGCAGCTTGACCAGATCGGCACGCAGGCCGGCCGGGTCGAACCCCGGGGCATAACGCAGGATCACAAAGCCATTGGGGTCGATCACATACACCGGCACGCCGGCGGCATCGTTGCCACCTGGCAACGCCTGCCGCAGCCGTGCATCGTCGCGCAGCACGCGCAACGCAGGCATCGGCGGCAGGCCTGCGGGCGGGGTGCCGATCCACAGCACCTCCACCTTGTCGGCACGATGCCCGAGCAATTGCCACACCTTGTCCAGTTCCGCCGCCAACGCCACGCATTGCTGCGAGCAACCGGCTGGTGGGGCCAGCGCAATCCGCCACACCCGCTCGGCCGGCGCCCAGGCATACGGTTGTCCGTCCGCGCGCAGCGGCACCAGTGCCCGCAGGTCGGCAGGCGGGGCAAGCAGTTCGCCATGATTGCGCATCGCTGCCGGCTGCCAACCGGAGAAGCGCAGCACGCCGGCCAGCAACATCGAGCCGAAGAACAGCACCGCCAGGGCAATCAGCATCCTGCGGCCGCGTTTGACCGAATGCGGGGTGGCCGATGGGGAGGGGGTCATGCCCGCGATTTTCTCATGCCGCAAGCATCAGTGCCCGCGTCGGCGACGGCGGCGCGCACGCCATGTCAGTAGCGTCGCGGTGGCCAGCACCGCCGCAGCCAGGCCGAACCATTGCACCGCATAACCCAAGTGCCGCGCGGGTGGCAGCGTGTTCGGCAGCATCTCCAGATCGCGCGCATAGCCCACCGGTAATGCCGGATCCAGGCGCAAGACCTGCGACGAAATGTCGCGCCCGCCAAGCGCGCTGCGTAAAGCGGTCACCTCCAGGCGCGTGGCCAGCCAGGAATGTGGCGCAGTGGCCGGCGCCAGCGCCGGCCCGATCGCCAGACCCGCCGACGGCGGCGCACTCAACAGTCCCTGGACAGCCGCAGTGCCCACTAACGGCGCGATCGCCGGCAACTGGCGGTTGGCCGGCAGCGGCAGCCAGCCCAGATCGACCAGTAACGTCGCAGACGCACCTTCTACCGCCGCGAGTTGATAAACCCGCACACCGGCACGCCCGGCATGCAATTGGTTGTCCAACAGCACCTGCTGCGGCAGAAACCGCACACGCCCGCTCACCCACGCCAGCTCGTGCGGCGTGGCCAGTGCCTGCACCAGGGTCAACGGCATTTCGCGCACATGCTCCGCGCGTTCCAGCAACGCCTGTTTGCTGTGCATGCGTTGCAGCTGCCACTGCCCAAGCGCCACGAAGCCGGCGCTGACCAGTAGCGCCAGACACCATCCCAGCACGGCAGTGTGCTTGTGCATCATGACAAGCGACGCAAAAAAGCGTGCAATGCCGCTACCACGCCGACGACCAACGGGGCTGTTATGAACGATTCGCTCAAGACGCTGCTGATTGTCGCCTTCCTGATCGTGATCCTGTGGAACCTGGGCGCTGGCCTGTACTACTTGCTCACCGACCGTGGCCAGACCAAGCGTACCGTCAACGCACTCACCTGGCGTATCGGGTTATCGGTCGCACTGATCGCCGTGGTCATCATCGGGATCTACACCGGCTGGATCAAGCCACATGGGCTTGGCCGCTGACGCGGCCGGGAATGGGGAATGGGGAATCGTAGAAGCAGAAGCAGGCTCGCTTTTGCGATTCCCGATTCCCGATTCTCAAAGCACATACACGAACAGGAACAGCGCCAGCCACACCACGTCCACGAAGTGCCAGTACCAGGCAGCGGCTTCAAAGGCGAAATGGTTGTCGCGGGTAAAGTGCCCACGCGCAACACGCAGCCACATCACCGCCAGCATGATCGTGCCCAGCAGCACGTGCATGCCGTGGAAGCCGGTGAGCATGAAGAAGGTCGAGCCGTAGATGCCCGAGCCAAGGGTCAGATTGAGTTCGGTGTAGGCGTGGATGTACTCCTCGGCCTGCAGGAACAAAAACACGCAACCCAGCAACACGGTCAGGCCCAGCCACAGCAACAAGGCGCCGCGGCGCCCGCCCTTGAGCGCGTGATGGGCGATGGTCAAGGTGACGCCGGAGCTGAGCAGGATGAGCGTATTGATCAGCGGCAAGCCCCAGGCCGGGATGGTCTGGAACTGCCCACCGATCGTGCCCGGACCATTGGTCGGCCATGCGGCGGAATAGCCGTTCCACAGCAGCTCGTTGGTCATCACGCCGTCGCCTTCGCCGCCCAGCCAGGGCAGCGTCAGCACACGCGTGTAGAACAACGCGCCGAAGAAGGCGCAGAAGAACATCACCTCGGAAAAGATGAACCACACCATCCCCATCCGGAACGAGCCGTCCACCTGCCGGTTGTAATGCCCGGCATTGGATTCGCGGATGACATCGCCAAACCACATGAACAGGGTCGCCAGCAACATCGCCACGCCCGCGAAGAAGGTCCAGCGCCCCCAGCCCGCATCGTTGAGCCAACTGGCCACGCCAATCATCATCACGAACATCGCAATCGACCCGACGAAGGGCCACTTGCTGTGGCTCGGGACGAAATACGCATCGGCGTTGGGGCTGTGATCGGCCATGGCGTTGCTTCCGTGTCGTGCTGCGTGTGGATGAAGGGTTACGGCGCCGCGCGCGGTGCGCTGGATGCGCCCCCGCCTTGCAACTCCGAGGTCAAGGTGTCGTTGCGATAGAACGTGTAGGACAAGGTGATCGTGGTGACTTCGGGCGGCAGCGCGGGGTCGACGATAAACCGTAGCGGCATGTCGCGCGTCTCGCCGGCCTGCAAGGTTTGCGCGGTGAAACAGAAACATTCGGTCTTGTTGAAATAACCCGACGCACGCGCGGGTGCGACCGATGGCACCGCGCTGCCGACCACCGCACGCGCACTATCGTTGCGTGCGAAATACAGCGCCTCGTTGAGTTCGCCCGGCACCACATCCATCGTCATCTGCTCGGGATGGAAGGTCCACGGCAGTTTGGAGTTGACGCCTGCATCGAACTCCACCCGCACGGTCCGCTTGCCGGAAGGCGTCAGCGCACCCGCACTTGCCCCCGTACTGCCGGGAACACGCTCCATCCGAATGCCGAACACCTTTTCGCAGGCGATGCGGTAGAGCGGCACCAGCGAAAAGGTCAGCACGAACACGCCCAACACCACGCCCAGCAGTTTGAACAGGCCGGCGGTCGGTGCAGGTGCGGGTGCGCGCGTATTCACCGCCCGATAACTCCGGATGCAATGAAGCCGGCGTAGATCAGCAACGCGACGATGCCGACCGTGATCGCCGTGCGGCGCACCGCGCGGCGTTGTTGCGCCTGCCGTTCGGCAGCGGACAGCAAACGTGTCACGGCAGGCGCGGATGCGGACTCAGTGACCGATGTCTTCATGCGCAAGATCTCCAGGCTTGATCACCGGTGGCACGGTGAAGGTATGCGCCGGCGCAGGCGACGGGACTGTCCATTCCAGTCCCTTGGCGCCTTCCCACGCGCGCGCGTCGGCTTTTGCGCCATGACGCAGCGAGGCGAGCAGAATCCCGGCCATCAGGAACGGAGTGGCGAACATGCCGAACGCACCGATCGAGCTGATCAGATTCCAGTCGGCAAACACCACGTTGTAATCGGGAATACGCCGCGGCATTCCGGCCAGGCCAAGGAAATGCTGTGGAAAGAACAACAGATTGACGAAGATCATCGTCCACCAGAAGTGGAACTTGGCCCAGGCCTCGTTGTACATCCGCCCGGTCCACTTCGGCCACCAGTAATACACCGCCGCAATCAGCGCGAATACCGCGCCGGTGACCAACACATAATGGAAGTGCGCGACAACAAAGTACGTGTCGTGATACTGGAAATCCGCCGGTACGATCGCCAGCATCAGGCCCGAAAAACCGCCGATGCTGAAAAGAATCACGAATGCCACCGCCCACAGCATCGGCGACTCGAAGGTCAGCGAACCCTTCCACATCGTGCTGACCCAGTTGAACACCTTTACCCCGGTCGGGATGGAGATCAGCATCGTGGCGAACATGAAGTAGATTTCGCCACCGAGCGGCATGCCCACGGTGAACATGTGGTGCGCCCACACGATGAAGCTCAGGAACGCGATCGCTGCGATTGCATAGACCATCGCCTGATACCCGAACAACGGCTTGCGGCTGAAGGTCGGAATGATTTCGCTGACCACGCCGAACGCCGGCAGGATCATGATGTAGACCTCCGGGTGCCCGAAGAACCAGAAGATGTGCTGGTACATCACCGGGTCACCGCCACCGGCCGCGTTGAAAAAGCTGGTGCCGAAGAATTTGTCGGTCAACAACATGGTCACCGCGCCGGCCAGCACCGGCATCACCGCGATCAACAGGAACGCGGTGATCAACCAGGCCCAGCAGAAGATCGGCATCTTCAACAGGTCGATACCGGGCGCGCGCATGTTGAGCACGGTGGCGATGATGTTGATCGCGCCCATGATCGAACTGACGCCGGCAACGTGGATTGCGAATACGCTGAACGCCACGTTGTAGCCGCCCTGCAGCGACAGCGGCGGATACAGCGTCCAGCCACCGGCCGGCGCGCCACCGGGCAGGAACAACGTCAGCAGCAACAGCGTGAACGCCACCGGCAGCAACCAGAACGACCAATTGTTCATGCGCGGCAACGCCATGTCCGGCGCGCCGATCTGCAGCGGAATCATCCAGTTGGCCAGCCCGACGAAGGCCGGCATCACGCCACCGAAGATCATCACCAGTGCATGCACGGTGGTCATCTGGTTGAAGAATTCCGGTTTGACGAACTGCAAGCCGGGCTGCATCAACTCCGCGCGAATCACCACGCTCATCGCCGCGCCGATGATGAACATCACGAAGGAAAACAGCAGATACAGCGTGCCGATATCCTTGTGGTTGGTCGAAAAAAACCAGCGCTCGACGAAACCGGGCTGGTGGTGTCCGTGGTGATCGACTGCGGTATGCGCCATGACGGAACGACCTCTGCGAAGCGGTGCGGTTGCGAGCGGTTAAAGAGCGGCGGTCGGTGCGGCTGGAGCAGGCGCGGCTGGAGCGGCTTCTCCGGCAGGCGCGGCTGCAGGTGTGGGCACCGGTGCCGAGGTGCCTGTGGGTGCCGCCGCAGGTGCGGCGCTGGCGGTGCGACGCGCCGCCAGCCAGCGCTGGAATTCGGCCTTGGGCAACGCCTCCACCACGATCGGCATGAAGCCATGATCCTTGCCGCACAACTCGGCGCACTGCCCGCGATACACGCCAGGCTGCTCGATATTGGTCCAGGCCTCGTTGACGATGCCGGGGATCGCGTCCTGCTTCCACCCAAGCGCCGGCACCCACCACGCATGGATCACGTCATCGGCGGTAATCACGAAACGGATCTTGGTGCCGACTGGCAGCACCAGGCGGTTGTCCACATCCAACAGGTAATGCGGTTGCGATGCGGCGGTCGGACGCTCGCCGCTCTGCCGGATGCGATCGGACTCGCGCGCCAGACGGCTGGTGAATTCCACGCCCTGGCCCAGATATTCGTATTTCCACATCCACTGGTAGCCGGTCACCTTGACGGTCATTTCCGACTCGCGGGTGTCGTACATCGCAATCAGCTTGGCCGTTGCCGGCCAGGCCATCGCAATCAGCACCAGCACCGGAATCACCGTCCACAGCACTTCGGCCGTGGTGTTATGGCTGAATTGCGCCGCCACCGCGCCCTTGGACTTGCGGAACTTGAAGATCGCATAGCCCATCGCACCGAACACCAGCGCGCCGATCACCACGCAGACCCACAGCGCCACCATGTGCGCCTCGTAGGCCATGCGCGCGGTCTGGGTGACGCCGCGGCCCATGTTGAGCTGCCATTCCTTGGGGTCGGCCGATTGCGCCCAGACAGGTGATGCGCTCAGCAGCGCCGTCATTGCCAGGCTTACTTTCGTGTAGATCGACTTCCAGCTGCTGCGTTGCGTCATTGCCTAGACCCTTACGTCATCGGTGACGGCCATTGGCGGCCGCGAGCAAGCGTTTCAGCGTAGTTGCCAGTTCCACACGTTCGGCCGGCCCGAGAAAATGTCCAATCTCGATCTGCTTGCCGCTGCTTACCAGCAACACCCTGTCGTCGCGTTCCATGCATAACCGCACCCAGTGCGGATGTGCCTGAAACGCTGGTGGCGCATACCCGGATGGAAACACCTCGACAACGGCTTCCCCCACCCTGATCGCTTCTACGCGCTCGCCGCTTCGCCACAACTGCCGCAGCGCCAGCGCCACCACACCACTGTGCAACAAGGCGAAGACCGGCGCGAATGCATTGCCGGTCCACCACCCCAGGCCCGCAAATACCCACATCGTTCCCGCCAACACTGCGAACAACAGCACAAATTGCCTGGCCGACAGTGCCCGCGGAGGCCGCAACCGCAATTGCGTCCCAACCCCTTCGGACATCAACGGCAGCACTTCGATCATTGGCAACACGCAGCGCACTGCGGGAATAGCCCGATGGTAGACCCGCGCGAACGCATGCGGCAAGCGTTTCCGGTAATCGCGCAATTGCTGCAGTGCAGCTAAAAACATGCGTAAATCAATCACTTTGCCTCCCATCTCGTTGTGCCCACCAGCGATCGAGTCCGCTTGCAGGGGTCATGGCGACATGCATAAAACGGCGGGAAAGCTGCCGCTTCCACACAAGTGCGCAAGCGCTACGGCTCTCTAGAATGAGCAAGGATTCCCAGGCATCTTTCGCATGAACGCTCAGCTCGACCCGCTTGCCTCCCCCTCAGTCGCGCGC
This sequence comes from Xanthomonas sp. 3075, assembly GCF_014197275.1. Lineage (GTDB taxonomy): Bacteria > Pseudomonadota > Gammaproteobacteria > Xanthomonadales > Xanthomonadaceae > Xanthomonas > Xanthomonas campestris_B. The sequence goes on from NZ_JACIFI010000010.1 coordinate 173,382, forward strand.
CCGCTGTTGGCGCCCGAACTGCCCGCCGCGCCCGGTGCATTACGTGCGGCCATCACGGCGGCCTGGCTCAAGGACGAGACCGAGCACGTGCGCGAATTGCTCGACCAGGCACGCCTGCCGGCTGCCGAACAGGCCAAGGTGCAGGCCATTGCGGCCGACCTGGTGACGCGCGTGCGTGCGCGTGCACAGGACCAGGGCGCGATCGAAGCCTTCATGCGCCAGTACGACCTTGGCAGCGAAGAAGGCGTGCTGCTGATGTGCGTGGCCGAAGCGCTGTTGCGCATTCCCGACCAGGACACCGCAGACAAGCTGATCCGCGACAAGCTCGGCGATGCGGACTGGAAGAAACACGTCGGCGGCAGCGATTCGGTGCTGGTCAACGCATCGACCTGGGGCCTGATGCTCACCGGCAAGCTGGTGCAACTCAACGACCTCACCCGCGCCGACGTGCCGGGCGCGTTCAAACGCCTGATCGGTCGCGTCGGCGAGCCGGTGATTCGTCTGGCCGTTCGCCAGGCAATGAAGATCATGGGCCATCAGTTCGTGATGGGCCGCACCATCGGCGAGGCATTGTCGCGCTCGCGCAAGGGCGACAACGCCGACTACCGCTATTCGTTCGACATGCTCGGCGAAGGCGCCTTGACCATGAAGGATGCGCAGCGTTATCTGCAGGCCTATCGCGATGCCATCCACGCCATCGGCCGTAGCGGCCGTTTCGTCGGCACCGATGTGTTCGCCGCGCCCAGCATTTCGATCAAACTCTCCGCGTTGTATCCGCGCTACGAACACGCCAAGCGCGCACGCGTGATGGCCGAGCTGGTGCCTGGCGTACTGGAACTGGCGCAGCTGGCCAAGTCGTACGGCATTGGCTACACCGTCGATGCCGAAGAGGCCGACCGGTTGGAACTGTCGCTGGACATCATCGAAGCCACCCTCTCCGACCCATCGCTGGATGGATGGGAAGGCTACGGCCTTGCCGTGCAGGCGTATCAAAAGCGCACGCCTTATACGATCGATTTTCTCGCCGATCTGGCTCGCCGTGTCGGGCGCCGCATTCCGGTGCGCCTGGTCAAGGGCGCGTACTGGGATGCGGAGATCAAGCGTGCACAGATCGAAGGCCACCCCGGCTATCCGGTATTTACCCGCAAGCAGAATACCGACGTGTCGTATCTGGCCTGCGCCCGCCGCATGTTTGCGCACAGCGATGCGCTGTATCCGATGTTCGCCACGCATAACGCGCAGACCATCGCGGCAGTCCGCGCCATCTCCGCCGGCAAGGTCTACGAGCATCAGAAACTGCACGGCATGGGCGATGACCTGTATGCCGAAGTGATTCCGGCCGATCGTCTCGGCTTGCCGTGCCGCGTCTATGCACCGGTCGGCTCGCACGAGGATCTGCTGCCGTATCTGGTGCGTCGCCTGCTCGAGAACGGCGCCAATTCCAGCTTCGTCAATCGCATCACCGACGAGGACGTCGCCATCGAGGACCTGATCCGCGATCCGGTCGAAGCCGTGGCGTCGTTCACCTCCATTCCGCATCCCAAGATTCCGCTGCCGACCGACCTGTTGCGCAGCCAGAACCAGCACAGGAAAAACTCCATGGGCGCCAATCTCGCCAACGACAACGATCTGCGGCAACTGGCCGAGCAACTCAACGCCGCGGTCAAGCCGTGGAAGGCCGCCCCATTGGTGCCTGGCGCGGTCATCAGCACACCGAGCCAGCCAGTCCTCAACCCCGCCGATCGACGCGAAACCGTCGGGCACTGGCAGGCAGCCGATACTGCCACGGTGCAGAAATCGCTGGCCTCCGCTGCCGCTGCGCAGCCGGCCTGGAACCGCACGCCTGCCGCCAGCCGCGCCACCATTCTGGAGCACGCAGCCGACCTGCTCGAAGCACGCATGCCCGAATTCATGGCGATCTGCGTCAAGGAAGCCGGCAAGACCCTGCCCGACGCCGTCGCCGAAGTGCGCGAAGCCGTCGATTTCCTGCGCTACTACGCCGGCCAGGCACGCGCCCAGTTCGGCGCGCCCGAACGCCTGCCCGGCCCGACCGGCGAATCCAACGAACTGCAGCTGCATGGCCGTGGCGTGTTCGTCTGTATCAGTCCCTGGAACTTCCCACTCGCCATTTTCCTCGGCCAGGTCGCCGCCGCATTGGCCGCTGGCAACAGCGTCATTGCCAAACCCGCCGAGCAGACCAACCTGATCGGCTACGCAGCCGTGAAGCTGCTGCACGAAGCAGGTATCCCCGAAGCCGCCGTGCAGTTCCTGCCAGGCGACGGCGCAACCGTGGGCGCCGCGCTGACCAACGACCCGCGCGTAGCAGGCGTTGCGTTCACCGGCTCCACCGACACCGCCCGCATCATCAACCGTACCCTGGCCTCGCGTGATGCCGCCATCGGCGTGCTGATTGCCGAGACCGGTGGGCAGAATGCCTTCATTGCCGACTCTTCATCGTTGCCAGAAGCCGTGGTCAAGGATGCGATCTCCAGCGCCTTCATGTCCGCCGGCCAACGTTGCTCGGCTGCGCGCGTGCTGTTCGTGCAGGACGATATCGCCGACAAGGTCATGGCCATGCTGGCCGGTGCCATGGGCGAGCTCAAGATCGGCGATCCTTCGCTCCTGTCCACCGACGTTGGTCCCGTCATCGACGCCGATGCGCTCAAGATCCTCGACGATCACGCAATCCGGATGGATCGCGAAGCTCGCCTGATCGGCACCACCACACTGGATGCAGCCACTGCGCAGGGCAGCTTCTTTGCCCCACGCGCGTATGAGCTGACGTCGCTGGCGCAGCTGCAGCGTGAGATCTTCGGACCGGTCCTGCACGTGATTCGCTGGAAAGCCGATCAACTCGATGCCGTCATCGATCAGATCAACGCAACTGGCTATGGTCTGACCCTGGGCGTGCATTCGCGTATCGACGAAACCATCGAACGCATCACCTCACGCGTTGCAGTCGGCAATGTCTACGTCAATCGCAATCAGATCGGCGCCGTCGTCGGCGTACAGCCGTTTGGCGGCCAGGGATTGTCCGGCACCGGCCCGAAGGCCGGCGGCCCACACTACTTGCTGCGCTTTGCCACCGAGAAGGTGGTCACCGTCAACACCACCGCCGCAGGTGGCAACGCCTCACTCCTGACACTGGGCGACTGATACTCGCAGCAATGCGGTGTCATAGTTCCTCCAGCAATCGAACAAACAAACAACCCCGCACAAGCGGGGGTTTTTGTTGAACTTGCGTGTCGCCAAGACCGGTGCGAACGCGATAAATCATACGGGCCGGCGCTAGTGCCTCGAAGATATTGACAGCGACCAAGTCCAGCGAAGAACAGATCAGATCCCTATCAGCATCTTCTCAGAGTGCGACCAAGCTCCATTCGTCATTGCTTGAACCCGGATGCGGCCCTGCATGCTCGATCCACGCCCGAGAACCGTCGTCATCATGGACAGCTGGCCACAGCAACGAAGCCGGTAACTAGCATCGGCCAGTGACGATTGGAGCAAACCGTTACATCAAGCAGTTAGACAAAAACCACAGCACAAACAGGCTTCATTGCGCCTGGGTCGCCGACGTTTCACGGGACCGCAGAGAGTGTTGATCGACGCCAGTTTTAGAGGGTTGCGCTAACAGAACGTGGCGGATACATGCTTGCCACCTCAAGCCAGTTCGCCTCACATCTCCACATGATCGTGTGCGCGGGGGAGCGTATCGCCGGGCAGCACGCGCAGGCTGCCGGACATGCCCAGATGCAGCAGCGCACTGCCACCAGCATCGGTATCGATCAGCAGGTACTTGGCGCGTCGACGGACCT
>NZ_JACIFI010000011.1 GCF_014197275.1 Xanthomonas sp. 3075
GGTGGCCCACGTCGGCTCTCGACACCTAAACTGCCAGAATCCGAACAGATAAGGCTCTTACGCGGCATCCATGCCGCGTAAGGTCCCGCGACGGTAGGCGGGCAAGGACCAATCGAGAGCGTCGGTGTGCATGGTTGCAAGCAGTGCAATCAGCGCGTTTTCTGGATGACGGTGCGTCCGATCAGCGTCGCAACGCGAGCGAATAACAGGCAGGCTTTCAACGAAGCGACCTACGAACGTTCTGGTGCGGTGAGTGCACCGCGCACTCGACTAACCACGCTTTTGATCGCATCTGAATGTCGCTGCCATTCCCGACATCGCGTCATTTGTGGCCAAGACGTTGCTGCCATCGCTACAGCGTTCGAGAGGTTTTGTTAGCCGCTCTCAGTCGCAAGCACTTGCAGGCGCCACAAATGCCGCAAATGTGAGCCCGCGAGCGGCCCAGGCGGTTGCGGCTTCATCGAGAATATCCAGCAAGGCGTTGCGATCGTTCGGTGCAGTGCGCGCGAGTGCGTCTGCGCCGTTGATCAACAGCGCATAGCCATGTGATGCGGGCAGCCAGGCCAGGTCGCGCAAGGCATCGGAGAGCGCGTCCCAGTTGCGACCGAAGCTGGCCGGGAAATCCAGTTGGATGGCCAGGCGCATCAGCAACATGTGCTTGTCGCTGCAGCTGGCCAGATCCACCCGCAGGATGCGCAGGCCGGCGTCGCGGGCGAGCGCGGCCATGGTGTCCAGATCGTCGGTATCGGATTGATACACCCCGGACTGCTGCGGGTCGGACAGATCCAGTGCGAAGTCGCCTGCGTTCATGGTGCCTGCTCTGGGGTCGGACCCTGGAACGATTTGAAGCTAGCGTAATGATCGTCGCTGTAATACCAGGCTTCGGGCGGCGTGCCGCCGGTAACGATGCGGCGTGCGCCGCGATCGGCGCTGCCGGGTGTGTCGACGGTGTATTCGCGGTAATAGCCGCGCGGGCGCTCCGGCAAACGCTGCTCGCGATTGCCGAACACACCACCGTCTTGCGGATGCGGGAACGGTCCGCCGCGCTGGATCAACACGATCGTGGCCAGCGCTTCGGTCGGCAAAAAGGCCGGCAGCCGCGGTAGCTGACGCACCGGTCCGACCGGGGCCGTGGCAGCGATCGGCGCGTTGAGCTGTGGCGCGAATTGCGGCTTGGGCGTCTGCATCACACGTATGCCCCATAACCCGGCGACGAGCAGCACGATGGCGACGATCAGCAGAGCGGGTTTGCGCATGAGTGTGTCCGGAAAACAAGGCATGGAAACGGCAGAGCAAGTATGCCGTTGCGCGACTGTGTCGCGCTTGAACGCGGCCGGGCGAGGGCACGGTTCACGCCCAAGTAACCGGGGCATGGTGCAAGGTGTGCAGCGCACAGGGCACGGCGTGCGATGGAATGAAATTTCCCTACCAAGACCCTTGGGAAGCGCCCCCGTCGTCCCTACCATCTATCCGCAACGCCCGGTCTTCGCCGGGTGACAAGTCCAGGAGACACGCATGGCTTATACCCTTCCGCAGTTGCCCTACGCCTACGACGCGCTGGAACCGAACATCGATGCACAGACGATGGAAATCCATCACACCAAGCATCACCAGACCTACATCAACAACGTCAACGCGGCGCTGGAAGGAACGGAATACGCCGACCTGCCCGTGGAAGAGCTGGTGTCCAAGCTGAAGAGCCTGCCGGAAAACCTGCAGGGCCCGGTGCGCAACAACGGGGGTGGCCATGCCAACCATTCGCTGTTCTGGACCGTGCTCTCGCCCAATGGCGGCGGCGAGCCCAAGGGCGAGGTCGCCAAGGCGATCGACAAGGACATCGGTGGTTTCGACAAATTCAAGGAAGCCTTCACCAAGGCCGCCATCAGCCGTTTCGGCTCCGGCTGGGCCTGGTTGAGCGTGACCCCGGACAAGAAGCTGGTAGTGGAAAGCACTGCCAACCAGGACAGCCCGCTGTTCGAGGGCAACACCCCGATCCTGGGCCTGGACGTGTGGGAACACGCGTACTACCTGAAGTATCAGAACCGTCGCCCGGAATACATCGGCGCGTTCTACAACGCAGTGAACTGGGAAGAAGTCGAGCGCCGCTACCACGCTGCGATCGCCTGAATCTTGAGCTGACGCTGCAACGCAAGAAGGCCGGGAGCGATCCCGGCCTTCTTCGTTTGCATGAGCCAGTGGCACTGAGTGATCTCGGTCGCCAGGTCTGCGCCGAAACTCAGCTCCAGCACGCAGGCTCGTGTCCGCCCGCGCCGTCGATCAGAGCTTGGCGTCGAACTCGCGCGCGTAACCGGTATTGACGATGACCTTCTGCAGCGCGTCGCTGATCTTGATGTTGCCGGCGACGATCTGCTGGGTTTCCGGGCCCATGTTGTCCATGCGCGGTGGGGTGGCGCCCTTGTAGTCGCAGACGCGGCCACCGGCTTCGCGCACCAGCAACACGCCGGCAGCGATGTCCCAGGCTTTGACGCCGGCTTCGAAGTACGCGTCGGCGCGGCCGCAGGCCACATAGGCCAGATCCAGCGCGGCAGAACCGGTGCGTCGCACATCCTCTGCCTGCACCAGCAGTGCGTCGACGCACTTCAGCTGCGCGCTGATGCGCGCGCGCTCGCGCGGCGGGAAGCCGGTGTGGACCATTGCGCCTTCCAGATCCTTGCGTTCGGCGATGCGGATGCGACGGTCGTTGAGCACTGCACCGGCGCCCCGGCTGGCAGTGAACAGCTCGTTGCGCAACGGGTCGAAGATCACCGCGTCGGTGGGTTCGCCGTTTTCCACCAGCGCGATCGACACGCAGTAGTGCGGAAACCCGCGCAGATAGTTGCTGGTGCCGTCCAGCGGGTCGATGACCCAGGTGTAGCGGCCACTCTTGCCGCCTTGCACGCCACCTTCTTCGCCGAACACGGCGTACTCGGGGTAGCCGCGCTTGAGTTCCTTGATGATGACCTTCTCGGCGTCGGCATCGACTTCGCTGGCGTAGTCCATGCGGCCCTTCTGCACCACATTGAGCGAATCGAGCTTGTTGATGCCGCGCAACAGCACATTGCCGGCGAGGCGGGCGGCTTTGACCATGACGGTGACGGCGGGTTTCTGCATGGTTAAAGCTCCCGTGAAGGCAGAATCGGAAATGGCGAAGGTAAAAGAGCGGTCCGGCGCGAAAGCCGGCCGCGCAGTTTACCATCTACGGCCAAGCCGCTCTCCAATTCTCTGTTCATGTCCGTCAGTCAGCGCATCCGTTTTGTTCTCGTCGGCACCCAGCATCCAGGCAACATCGGCGCCGCCGCGCGCGCGATGAAGACGATGGGCGTTTCGCGGCTGGTGTTGGTGGCGCCCGAGCGCGCGCTCGACGAAGACGCCTACCGGCGCTCGGCCGGTGCCGAAGACGTGCTCGACGAGGCGCCGATCTTCGCCACCCTGGCCGAGGCGGTGGCCGATTGCACCTGGGTGATCGGCTGCACCGCGCGTGCGCGGCGGGTGGCGCTGGAAGAGTTGGCGCCGGACGAGGGTGCGCAGCGCGCCTGGGCCAAGGCCGGCGAGCCGGCCGAGGTGGCGTTCGTGTTCGGCCGCGAGCGCACCGGGTTGACCAACGACGAGCTGCAGCTCTGTCATGCCGCCGTGCATATCCCGTCCGACCCGGCGTTCAGTTCGCTCAATCTGGCGGCGGCGGTACAGGTGCTGGCCTATGAGGTGCGGCTGGCGCAGCTGGCGGCGGGCGCGGGCGACCCTGCGCCCGCCGCGGCCGCCGGCGGGCTGCGCGAGGGCCCGGCCAGTCATGCGCAACTGGAAGGGATGTTCGGCCAATTGGGCGAGACCCTGGACGATATCGACTTCCACAAGGGCCGGGCGCCTGAGTCGGCGATGCGCAAACTGCGACGCCTGCTGCTGCGTGCGGGGATGACCGAGCAGGAGGTGCGGCTGATTCGCGGCATCCTGTCCGATGCGCAGCGTATGGCAATGCTGGCAAAACGCGACGCAAGCTGACGTCTGTCACATCTGAACAGATTCGGCTAGGCTGTCGGCGGCTCTAGGGGAGTGTCCGTTTTGCGCGGTCTACATTGGTGTCTGATTGCCCTCTGGCTGGTCGCCGGGGCAAGCTTGGCCGCAACGGCCGCTGAGGCACCTTCCTCGGTATTGGTACTCGGGCGGATCAGCGATGATCCTGCCACACATTACGACCAACTCAAGCCCTTGCTGGATTATGTGGTCCCGCGCATGCGCGAGGTCGGTATCCGGCGGGGCGAAATCCTGATGGCGCCGGATGCGCGGCAGATGTCCAGCTATTTGCGGCGTGGTCGGGTCGATTGGGTCAGCGAAACCACCGGAGCGGCGATGTTGCTTGAGCAACGCGGGAGTGCGCGGCCGCTGGTGATGAGCGAGCGTGGCGGTGTGCGCGAGGTCAACACCGTGTTCTTCGTCCGCCGCGACAGCCCGATTCAGTCGCTCAGGCAACTGCGTGGGCACACCTTGGCGCTGCAGGACGCTTCGTCCACCACCGGCTATCTGATGCCAATGCTGGAACTGATGCGCAGCGGCATCTCCTGTGACGTGCTGCTGTCGCCGGACGACACCCGGGTGCTCGGCTCTGTGGGCTATCTGGTGGTCGGTTCGACATTGAACATCGCCTCGCTCGTGCACAAGCGGATGATCGATGCCGGTGCTTTCAGCAATCTGGATTGGGACGACGAGCGTCATCTGCCGGCAGCGTTCAAGCGCGATTTCCGTATTGTGCACCGCAGTGCGTCGCTGCCGCGCGCGGTGGAGATGGTGCGCGAGGGCATGGATCCGGCGGTGGAGCGGCGCCTGCGCGCGGTGCTGTTGCAAGCCGCCTCCGATCCGAAGGCGGCCCCGGCGTTGAAACGCTTCTTCGACACCACCGCGTTCCACCCGTTGGATGACGCCAGCCGCCAGCGCCTGCAGGCGCTGAGCGCCGAGGTGCAACGTGTCAGGAGCCGAGTGGAATGACGCAGGTACGCTTCGGTTTGCAGGCACGCTTCCTGTTGGTCATGGCACTGACGTTGCTGCTGGTCGGTGCGATTCTGGCCTCGCTGCTGCAACGCCAGAGCACGATGCAGCGCGAAGTGCGCGGGCTGAGCGCGCAGATCCTGCACGAGCTGTTCGACCGCAGCCTGCGTAACCGCGGCGAAACCCTGGCGACCGAACTGGCGACTGGCCTTGCCAATCCGCTGTATTACGCCGATCTGGGCACCGTGGGCGCACTGGTGCGCAATGTCACGCGTCAGCAGGTAGTGAGCTATGTGCTGGTGTTCGATCGACACGGCCGTCTGGTGCACGACGGCAGCGTGAATCTGCAGCGCTACGGTCAAGCGATGACCGACCCGCTGGCGGCCAGGGCGGTGGCCGCGCAGGCCTTGCTGTTGCAGTCATCGTCCGAAGTGCTGGATGTGACGATGCCGATCAAGATCGGCGACCAGTACATCGGCGGCGTGCGGGTTGGCTTGTCGCGCGAACGCGCGCGCAAGCTGGAGTCCGGGGCGAATCTGATCCTGGTGGAAAACCTCAACGCGATCGGCAAGCGCGATCTGGGCTGGCTACTGGTGTTGCTGGCGGCGTTGGTCGCGCTGGGGGTGTTGCTGGCCATCTACGTGCAGCGCACGCTGGTGGCACCGGTGCGTCTGCTGGCAGCGGCAGCGCGGCAGATCGAGCGCGGCGACTACACGGTGCAGCTGCCGCCGCATCCGCGCAACGACGAGATCGGCGAGTTGATGTCCGCATTCGGCCGCATGAGCGAGGCCATCGCCCGGCATGATCGGGAAGTGCGCCACATGGCCTACACCGACGCCTTGACCGGGTTGACCAACCGGCTCGGTTTTCGCGAAGGTCTGGATTGCCAGATCAACGCCGCGCGCAGTTCCGGCAGCAAGTTGGCGCTGCTGTTTGCCGATATCGACGACTTCAAGCGCGTCAACGACACCCTCGGCCATGAGGCCGGCGACGAAGCGCTGCTGCAGTTCGCCAGCCGCATCAGTCGCACGGTGGCGGTGTTGGGCGGCGACGACGCGATATTGGCGCGCTTCGGCGGCGACGAGTTCGTGATCCTGCTGCAGAGCGGCGATATCAGCCTGTTGGCTGCGCAACTGGCGGACCGGCTGGTGCACGAGTTGAGCGGCCCGTTGAATGTGCAGGGGCGCGAGGTGTTCCTGGGTACCTCGATCGGCATCACGCTGTTTCCCGACGACGCCAGTGATTCCACTGCGTTGTTGAAGAACGGCGACATCGCCATGTATCAGGCCAAGGTGGCCGGAAAGAACTGCTATCGCTTCTACAGCCGCGCGGCCGATCACGCGGTCGAGCGCCGCGTGCACATGGAGCACGAGTTGCGCGGTGCCTGGGAGCGCGATGAGTTGCGGCTGGTCTACCAACCGATCTATCGCACCAGCGACCGCATGCTGGTCGGCGTGGAAGTGCTGCTGCGCTGGCAACATCCGGCGCTGGGCACGATTGCGCCCTCCACCTTTATCGACATCGCCGAGCAGAGCGGGCTGATCGAAGTGATCGGTCCCAAGGTGCTGCGCGCGGCCTGCCTGGAAGCGGCGCAATGGCCGGTGGTGGGCGAGGGCCTGTTCGTGTCGGTCAACGTCTCGCCGCGCCAGTTGCGCAGCGGCGCCCTGATCGACACCGTGGCCCGGTGTCTGGCCGAGTCCGGGCTGCCGGCCGCGCGTCTGCATCTGGAACTGACCGAAACGGCAGTGATCGGCGACGAGATGATGGCGGCAAGCCTGCTCGATCAGCTGCACCGCACCGGGGTGAAGGTGTGGCTGGACGACTTCGGTACCGGCTTCTCCGGCCTGAGCCATCTGCGCCAGGTGCCGGTGGACGGGGTCAAGATCGACAAGAGTTTCATTGCCGATCTGCAGCGCGACCCGGACGATCTGGCGTTGACCACCGCCATCATCAATATGGCCCACTCGTTGGGGATCACCGTGGTGGCCGAGGGGATCGAGCAGGAAGCGCAGTTCAACCTGCTGCGTGAGCGCGGCTGCGACCTCGGTCAGGGGTACTGGTTCAGCCGCCCGTTGAGTGCGGCCGATATGGTCAAGCTGATTGCGGCCGGCTGAGCGGCGGGATCGCGCCGCGTCATAGCGGCCGCTTGCCGGTATCGCCGGGGATTTCGCGCACCAGACGCGGTACCAGATACCCGGACAGACGCGTGGCCAGTTCGGCATGCAGCGCGCGCGCGCGGGCATCGTCCACGTCGAAATGCGCCACCCCGGCAACCCGGTCGAGCTGATGCAGGTAATACGGCAACACGCCGGCGGCGAAGCTGCGCTCGCTCAGCGCCGCCAGCGCATCGACGCTGTCGTTGACGCCGCGCAGCAGCACGGCCTGATTGAGCAGTTGCGCACCGGCCTCGCGCAGGTCGCGCATGGCGGTGTCCACGCCGGCATCGAACTCGTTGGCATGGTTGGCATGGATCACGAAGGCCACCGGCCAGGGCAGGGCGCCTAGCCACGCCAGCAGCGGCGCATCGACGCGTTCGGGCAGCACCACCGGAAGGCGGCTGTGGATGCGAAGGCGCTTGATGTGCCCGATGCCGGCGAGTGCATCGGTCAGTTCGGCCAGCTTGGGGGTGGCCAGCGATAGCGGGTCGCCGCCGGACAGCAGCACTTCGTCGATGCTGGGGTCGGCCGCGATCGCGGCGACTGCGGCGCGCCAGCCGTCGCGCGCGGCGGTTTCCTCGGCATAGGGAAAGTGGCGGCGGAAGCAGTAGCGGCAGTGCACCGCACAGCTGCCGGTGGCGATCAGCAGGGCGCGTCCGCGGTATTTCTGGATCACCCCCTCTGCAGTCTTGGCCGCGGCATCGCCGACCGCATCCAGGTCGAAGCCGGGCACCGGCCGCATCTCTTCGTCCAGCGGCAGCACCTGGCGCAGCAACGGGTCGTGCGGGTCGCCGCGCCGCATGCGCGCGACGAACGCGTGCGGCACCCGCAGCGGGAACTGGGCGGCGGCGGCATCGCTGATCCCGTCCGCCTGCGCGTCCAGGCCCAGCAGCGTCAGCAGCGTGCGCGCATCGCGCACGGCATCACGCCACTGCTGCTGCCAGCGCGGCGGCTGCAGGGCGGGGGGCGGCGATGGCTGTAAGGCGAGGGAGGCTGCGGGTATCATATGCGGTCACAAAACCAATGCCCGCCGGTTGCGGCGGGCACCCCATTCTAATCCGACCCGCCACGGCCTGTGGCGGGTCGTGGTCTTATCGAGGAGCTGCACCATGGCCACTGTTGGCATGAACGACGTCAAGAACGGCATGAAGATCCTGGTCAACAACGAGCCGGCGGTCATCACCGAGACCGAATACGTCAAGCCGGGCAAGGGCCAGGCTTTCACCCGCATGAAGTACCGCTTCATCAAGTCCGGCCGCGTGGTCGAAATGACCATGAAGGCGACCGACGACGTGGAAGTGGCCGACGTCGTCGATACCGACATGCGTTACCTGTACAGCGATGGCGAGTACTGGCACTTCATGGACCCGGAAACCTTCGAGCAGGTGCAGACCGACAAGGCCGGCATGGGCGGCGCCGACAAGTGGCTCAAGGGCGAGGAAGACTGCATCGTGACGTTGTGGAATGGCGCGCCGATCTGGGTGCAGCCGCCGAACTTCGTCGAGCTCAAGATCACCGAGACCGACCCGGGCGTGCGCGGCGATACCTCCGGCGGCGGCGGCAAGCCGGCGACGCTGGAAACCGGCGCGGTGGTGCGCGTGCCGCTGTTCGTCAACCAGGATGAAATCATCAAGGTCGATACGCGTTCGGGCGAATACTCGGCGCGCGTCAAGTAAGCCGGATGCGCCCGGGACGCTGGCCTGGTCGAACGCTACGCAGTGCCGGTGTGGTGGTGGGGCTGTGGGCGGCGCTCGCAGCGTGCCCGGCCGTTGCGCAATCGGCTGCCGCAACCTGCGGCGCCGGTGACGTGGCCGCCGTTGCAGCCATTGCAACCTCCGGGGTCGTGGGCGGCGCTGCAGCCACGGTGCCGGTCGAGCGTGCGGTGGCCCAGACCTGCAAGCCGTGGCCGAACGATGCGGCGATCCGGCTGGCGGCAATCGCATTTGCTGGCGACGCCCAGACCGTGCCTGGCGAGCGCGACATTGAGTTGCGCGTGGCCATGCTCGATGCCGCCAGCGGCAAGGTGCTGGCGTTTTACGCGCAGGACATGGGTGAGGACGCCGCCTTCGAACTCGCGGCCGACAGTCTGCGTCTGGATACCGCGCGCTACGACCTGGCCAAGGGCGTGCGCGCGATTGGCGTGGTGGTGCATAGCGCAGCGCGCGGGCCCAGCTGCCCGGATTTTTACAGCAATCAGGCATTGACCTTGCTGGTGCGCGAAGGGCGCAGCTTGCGCCCGGTGCTGCAACGCGATCTCTATGCGTGGCAACGCGTGAAAGGCGAGCCGTGCAGTGTGGGGAAGGGCGATGTGATCACCGAAGTCGCCAATCTGAACCTGAGCATGGCGCCGCAGGGACATGCCGGCTATGCGGACATCGTGCTGACAGCCAACGTGTCTACCGTGGAAAGCGTAGCTGGCAGCGACACCGATACCGAACGGTCCCGTCGCGTGCGCCAGGTGCTGCGCTACAACGGCCAGCGCTATGTGCCTGTGGCCGGTGGCGATGCCAGCTGGCCGTTCGACAACTAACCTCTTATGGATCCGCTGATGACCAATGCCCCTCCCGAAGCGTGCGACCTGTTGATCGAAGCCGGTTACGTGGTGCCGATCGAACCGCATGCGGTGGTGCTGGAAAACCACGCGGTGGCGGTCAGCAACGGCGTCATCGTGGCGATCCTGCCGACTGCCGAAGCACGCGCACGGTTTGCGCCGAAGCAGACCGTCTCGCGGCCGGAAGCCGCGCTGATGCCGGGTCTGGTCAATGCGCATACGCATAACCCGATGACCCTGCTACGCGGCATTGCCGACGATCTGCCGTTGATGGTGTGGCTGCAGCAGCACATCTGGCCGGTGGAAGCGGCGGTGATCGGGCCGGAGTTCGTGGCCGACGGCACCACGCTCGCCATCGCCGAAATGCTGCGCGGCGGCACCACCTGCGTCAACGAAAACTACTTTTTCGCCGACGTGCAGGCGGCGGTCTACAAGCAGCACGGTTTCCGTGCGCTGGTCGGCGCGGTGATCATCGATTTCCCCACCGCCTGGGCATCGTCGGACGACGAATACTTTGCGCGGGCCGGCGAGCTGCACGACCAATGGCGCGACGACCCGTTGATCGGCACCGCATTCGCACCGCATGCGCCGTATACGGTGAATGACGCGAATTTCGAGCGCGTACGCATGCTTGCCGACCAGCTGGACCTGCCGGTGCATCTGCATACGCATGAAACCGCGCAGGAAGTGGCCGATTCGGTCAAGCAATATGGCCAGCGCCCGCTGGCGCGTCTGGATCGGTTGGGCCTGGTCAACGACCGCCTGATCGCCGTGCACATGACCCAGCTCACCGAGGCGGAAATCCATCTGTGCGCCGAACGCGGCGTCAGCGTGGTGCATTGCCCCGAGTCCAACCTCAAGCTGGCGTCGGGCTTCTGCCCGGCCTGCGCCTTGCAGCGTGCGGGCGTGAACCTGGCCATCGGCACCGACGGCTGCGCCAGCAACAACGATCTGGACATGTTCAGCGAAAACCGCACCGCCGCGATCCTGGCCAAGGCCGTGGCCAACGACGCCACCGCGCTGGATGCGGCCACCACGCTGCGCGCGGCCACGCTGGGCGGCGCGCGCGCATTGGGCTTCGGCGACAAGATCGGCTCGATCGAAATCGGCAAGCAGGCCGATCTGGTCTGCGTGGACATGTCTGCGCTGGAGACCCAGCCGTTGCATCATGTGTTGTCGCAATTGATCTACGCCGCCGGCCGTCATCAGGTCACCGATGTGTGGATCGCCGGCAAACCCAAACTGGTGCAGCGCGAGCTGATCGACATGGATACCGCTGCCCTTGTCGCCAATGCGCGGCAATGGCGCGAACGCATCCGCACCGTCCGCGCCTGATCGCGCGTCATCGCATCACGGAGCCCCCGCATGAATCCGAATACGCAATCCACTTCCAGCAACTTCCATCAGAGCGAGCTGGACAAGTTCGCTGCACTGGCCAACCGCTGGTGGGATGCCGACGGCCCGCAAAAGCCGCTGCATGCGCTCAATCCGGTGCGTCTGGACTATGTGTCCGCGCGGCTGGATCTTGCCGGTGCGCGCGTGCTCGACGTCGGTTGCGGCGGCGGTTTGCTCAGCGAATCGATGGCGCGTCTGGGCGCGCAGGTCACCGCGATCGATCTGGCGCCGGAGCTGGTCAAGGTGGCGCGCCTGCATAGCCTGGAATCGGGCGTGCAGGTGGATTACCGCGTGCAGTCGGTGGAAGACCTGGCCGCCGAACAACCGGGCAGTTTCGATGCGGTGACCTGCATGGAAATGCTCGAGCACGTGCCGGACCCGACCGCGATCATCCGCGCTTGCGCAAGCCTGCTCAAGCCGGGCGGCAAGCTGTTCCTGTCCACGCTCAATCGCACTCCGGCTGCGTTCGCGCTGGCGGTGGTCGGCGCCGAATACATCGCGCGGCTGCTGCCCAAGGGCACGCATCACTACAAGGATTTCATCAAGCCGGCAGAGCTTGCGGCCTGGTTGCGCAGTGCCGAACTGCAGCTGCAAGACGTCAGCGGCATGCTGTACGAGCCGTGGCGCAACCGCGCGCGGTTGTCGTCGCGCACCGAGGTCAATTATCTGGCGTATGCGGTGAGGCCATGAAGGGCGAGGAGTTGGGGATCGGGATTCGGGATTGGCAACATCCGTTGGCTGCGATCTCGATGTCTTCCGATTCCTGCCGCGCTGCTTGTCGTTGGTCGCTGTTGGTGGGCCCGTGAGTTTTCCGCGTGCGGTGTTGTTCGATCTGGACGGCACCTTGCTGGACAGCGCGCCGGATATGCTGGCCACGGTCAACGCAATGCTGGCCGCGCGCGCGCGCGCGCCGATTGCGCTGGAGCAGTTGCGGCCGGTGGTGTCGAAAGGGGCGCGTGCGATGGTCGGCGTGGCCTTTGCCGAGCTCGATGATGCTGCGCGCACCGCCTTGGTCCCCGAATTCCTGCGTCGCTACGAAGGCTTGATCGGGACCGAGTCGACGCTGTTCGACGGTGTCGAGGAACTGCTGTTGCGCCTGGAGCGCGCCGGCCGCGTGTGGGGCATCGTCACCAACAAGCCCGAATACCTGGCGCGGCTGATCCTGCCGCAACTGGGCTGGCAGCAGCGCTGCGCGGTGTTGATCGGCGGCGATACGCTGGCCGAGCGCAAGCCGCATCCGCTGCCGTTGCTGGCAGCGGCCGAGCGCATCGGCGTTGCGCCGGCCCAGTGCGTCTATGTCGGCGACGACGAGCGCGACATTCTTGCCGCGCGCGCGGCGGCGATGCCATCGGTGGCGGTGTTGTGGGGCTATCGCCTGCACGACGACGAGCCGTCGAGCTGGCAGGCCGACGTGCTGGTCGAACAGCCGCAGACGCTGTGGGATGCGGCGGCGTGGCCGCGCACCTGATCTTCTTTCTTTTTCTGGACCCGCCATGAGCCAATCCAGCGCCCTCGACAGTTTTCTCGACAAGTGGCGAACCCGCTGGCCGGAATGGTCGGTTGCCGAGCCTTTCATTTCCGAACCGCAGCGACACCTCACCGCAGCCTGGTTTGCGCTGCTGCAGGAGTGGGAAGACATCATGAACATCGCCGGCGACCCGTTGCCGGCCGATGCCAAGCTGGCCTGGTGGCAGCAGGAGCTGCGCGATTGGTCACAGCAGCGCTCGCGCCATCCGCTGGGGCGCGTGCTCGAACCGGTGCGTGCGCCGTGGGCGCAACTGGCCGACACCTTGCCGGCCATGCAGGACGCCCGCGCGCAGCCGCAGTCGCTGCAGCAGGCGTTGGCGACATTGCGTGCCTTTGCCGAGGCTGTGCTCGCAGTCGAAGCGGTACTGTTTGCACGCAACCAGCCTGGCGATGCCACCGTGGTGGCAGTGCAATGGCTGGATGCACGGCAGCGTGTGGCCGGCGACAGCGCGGCCCCGGGCGGCATGACGACCGCTGCGTGGCGTACGCAATTGCTGCGTGCCTGGCCGCGCAAGCCGGCGTTGGCGCGGCCGCATCGGGTGTGGTCGCGACTGGCGCGGTTGCGTCTGCAGCGCGAACTCAGTGGCAAGTCGGCCTATCCGCCGCCAGTGCAACAGCTATGGCATAGCTGGCGTGCGGCCAGCGGCGCGGATTAAGAGCGGCTAACAAAACGACTTCGCGTCAGCCTACTGCAGGCCGGCTATCTGCGGCCTGCCTGCAGGGCCCTTGCCTGCCCAGCGTCGCGGGACACGCTGCAAGGACGTCCTTGTAAGCGCTTACGCGGCATCCATGCCGCGTAAGGTCCCGCGACGCTGGGCGGGCAAGGGCCAGTCGAGATGGCCGGCATGCATGGGTTTAAACACAGCAACCAGCGGAGTCTCTGGTGCGGTGTCCTCGCCGCTTCCGGGACCGTGTGGCGGCATGGATGCCGCCACCGAGCCTACGACGTACTTGCGGCGTGTCCCGCCAGCGGTGAGGGCACCGCGCATTCGACCCACTCAGTGTTTGATCTGGACTTCTGACTGCATCTACCAAGATACGGCCGACAAAACTACTGCACTCACTGACAGGCGCTCGCCAGGTTTTGTTAGCTGCTCTTAAGCACGTCAGCCTACGCGGCTGCCGAATGGTCGCGAGCAATGGATAATGGATTGCGAGCCACTGCATCACGCCGCGATTTGCGCTTCCTGTTGCTTCCATGACGTGCTTGGAGTCGCTTCGCTATGTGTCGTTGGCGTGCTCCAGACAGGCCGATCATCGCGCTCGGTTGAGCGCGCAGGTCGGCAGTTGCGGACCGTCGTTTCGAGCAAGCGCAGGTCGGCGGATCTGTTGGCAGTGGATGGCAGGCGGTGGAGACATCGCCGCGCTTCAGCGCGGCCTACGGTCGATGCTTGTGCTGCAATCACACATCGTTCGGCGATCAGCGCGATCGGTTGATCGCAAAACCACTCGGGCTGCTGCCGAGCGTTGATGCGTTGGCAACAACGCCTGTCGGCAAACCGCGCGAGGCGGCTTGCCGACAGGTCATGGCTACGGTGTCAGTCAGTGCGCGCCGGCGTGGTCAGCGATGCCAGACCGGCAACTGCCATGCACATGCCTGGCAGACGTGTGGGCGCGATGATCCGAAGCCAGCCGCCAACTTGAAGTACGCCACTGGCGCACGCGAGGCGTCGTCGTCGTCTTCAGTCGGCACTACCGGCACCGGTATTGCTGTACTCATAAAAACGGTTTGGCGAATTGGCGCAGTTGCTGCTGCAATACGGACGGCTGACGGTGGATGCATTCCACGGTGAGGCCTTGCGGATATGGCTTCCGAGGGTCGAGTTGCGCACCGTCACCTGCCCATTGGGCGAGGTCCCGTTGACGTAGGCGCTCAGGCTGCCCACACCCTCATCCCAGGCACGTCCAAGATAGGTGGCGTTGTCGGGAGAACCGGACACGCCGACAAAGCTGCTGTTGATCGCCAGAAACCCGTAGCTGCTGGCTGGCCGTGTGCTGGGCGCGAAGATGTAGCCGCCACGGCTGCTGCCCAGACGCGCGCCGGTCGAGCGAATGGTGGCGCCGTCGAACACGCCGACGCCGGAGCCGAAGATGAAATCGACATCGCCCTCGATCGTGCTGCTTTTGAAATAAGCGCGGATCAGGCTGGTTGCGCTAATGGCGCTGATCAGCAAGGTGTCCTGATTGGCGGTCAACAGAACGTCTTCGAAGCTGGCCTTGTCGCCGCGCACCGCCAGCGCTACGGCCGATTGGTTGTCGTTGGCGTAGGTGCCTTCGACGTAATTGTTGTCCACACGCAGATGACGGGCCTGGAAGCCGGCTGCGCGGACTGTCACCGTCGCACTGTTGGAAGTGCCCACGATGGTAGCGGATGCGTTGCTGGCACACGGGTGGCTTGCGGTGCCCGCCGGCTTGGGGGTGGGGTTGGCGTTGTTGAAGCGAATGATGGTGTCGCCTGCATTGGTACCCAGGCCGAAGACCGTCAGCGGCGGAGCCTCGAGCGGGACGCAGACCAGCTCGGTATAGGTGCCTGCCTTGATGCTGATGTAGCGACGCGTGCTGCCGCCTGCAGCCACGGCTGCATTGATCGCCGACTGCACGGTGCGATACCGGGTGGAGCCATCGGCGGCGACCGCATAGTCCGCGCTGAGCAGGGCGACGCCAGCGGTGGGATTCCAGTTGTCGGTCACCAATGCGTTGAGTGGTCCCGCCTTGGCCAATGCTTTGGTGATCGTATAAGTGCCTGCCTCGCTGCTGGTGAGCTGAGGCCGGGTGGCCGTGCCGGTCAATGCGACGGCATCGATGCTGACCAGGCTCAGCAGCGTAGCGGCGATGCAGGTCGTGCGGAGATACAGTGCGGACATGGGATGACGCTCTCTCTTGGAGTAGGTGCGTATCGTTGGATACGTGCTGGACACGGGAGTCAAGGCGATACAGACGGCATGCGACGACACGACACGGCACAGGCAGCAATGCCGGCTGCGTTTGGGGTAAGGCGTTTGGATAATCGAGCAGGAATCGACGCGATGGTATTGCCGGGTTCGCCTGTTCTGATCAGCCAGGCCGGTGCAATGTTCGAGATCATCGGTGTCATCACGGTTTTCGCCAACTTTTCGTCGTGTAAGCGGGTTGCGTGCTGCGATGCCACATGCTTTTGCACCATTGGCGAGCGCAATGCGTGTTGCGGGCGTGTGCAGATAACGGCGCACATCGTCACGTGTCGTGGCCGGCCTGGCTTCCACACTCGGGTTACCCGCGTAGACCTACGCATGGCAGGAATCGAAATGGCAGACCCCAAAGAGCTGCAGGACAAATTCTGGAAGGCGCTCAAATCCGATCGCACCGTGATGCTGGGACTGGATGGTGTGGAGGATGGCCATGCGCGCCCGATGACCGCGCAGATTGAAGGCGACAGCGGCGGGCCGATCTGGTTTTTCACCTCCAAGGACAATGCGCTGATTGCGATGCTGGGGCAGGGCCGTCGCGTCATTGGCGCCTTCAGCAGCAAGGGCCACGATCTGTTCGCCAGCATCAGCGGTTCATTGCGCGAGGACACAGACCCGGCAGTGGTCGAGCGCTTGTGGAATCCGCATGTCGCTGCCTGGTACGAAGGCGGCAAGGACGATCCGAAGTTGGCGCTGCTGCGTCTGGACACCGATCACGCGCAGATCTGGCTCAACGGGTCGAGCCTGTTGGCCGGTATCAAGGTGCTGTTCGGTGTGGATCCGAAGAAGGATTATCAAGACAAAGTGGCCGACGTTCCGCTGCGATAAACCGGCATGTGGTGAGCGAGCTCACCGGCGCGTATTGCGTGCTGGCGGCCGCGGTTGGCTTCGGGATGCGGCGAGTCGGTCGCTGGATGGTTCGCTGCCCTGGCATCAGCTTGCAACCCGGGATCAGTGGATTTCCAGCGGGTGATGCACGCAGCGATGTGCGCGCCTGAGGCGCTGATGTGTGGCGCGCTTGTCAGCTGGTGTGCAGTGCCGCGTACTCTGATACACCGACGGTTTTGTCGAGGAGAGCAAGACATGCAACGGATCGAAATCGGTCAAATGGTGTTCCTGCGCGACGGCGAAGTGGGCGTGGGCGCAATCCGTGATATTCGCAACGATGGCGCCGAGCTCGTCATCAATATCGAAAACGGAGGTGATTTCATCCTGCCGGCTTCGGTCGTGCGTGATGTGCACTCGTGCAAGGTGATGCTGGATGTCGATACATTGCCTGAAGCCGTACGCGATGCGTTGCGCCATCCGCACGACAACGAGTTGCGTACCAGCACGTATGCGGCCAGTAATCCCCGGGACGGGGCGCTCAGCTGATCTTGGCCGATAACATGCCGTGTGCGACCGGCAAGCGGATGTGAACCGCCCGCGCAGCGTGCGCGCGCATTGGGTCAGGGATGCGCAGGCATGCATCTGCCCACCGCGCAGTTGTTCTGCCGCAATGTTCCTGCTTTCAAACGCGATCAGTGCGGGGAAGGTCTAGGTAACGCGAGCTGCGTTTCTGCATGCAGCTGTTAGTCGACACCGCCATGCGGCAGGGTGACCTTTGGGGCGTGTTGCTACGCTGCCGATCTTCTACTGTGCAATTCAACACAGTGGGGTGCGGTATGAGATTCGCCAAGCTGATCGTTGCGTTATCGATGTGTGTCGCGGGCAACGCCTTCGGAGCGGTTGCGCAACAAGACGAAGATCAGGTTCGATCTGCCGATGCGGCTTTCTGGAACGCCTATAACGCCTGCGATATGAAGGCCATTGCCGAGGCGTTCACTGCAGACGTCGAGTTCTATCACGACAAGACTGGCCTGACGACCCCGCGCGAAGCGGTCGTGGCGTCGTTGAAAAACGGTCCTTGCGGTGACGCCGCATTACATCTTCGACGCGAGGCGCTTGGCGAAACGTTTGTGTTTCATCCGCTTCAGGGCGGCTACGCCATCTTGTCGGGCCGCCACCGCTTTTATGTGCGCGAGCGCAATGCGGCCGAGCGCCTGGATGGACAGGCCGACTTCACCACCGTGTGGAAGTTCGCGGATGGGCGCTGGCGCATGCATCGCGTCCTCAGTTATGCGCATGGGCCTGCGCCCTACACGCCGCCAACCCAGGTGATCACACTCCCCGCCGCCACGCTTGCGCGTTACGCAGGCCGCTATCGTGCGCCTCGCGCCGGCATGATACTGATCGCGGTGGACGGCGACCATCTGGTGCTTACCGCAGGCAGTTTCGTGGCCACGCTTCGGCCGCAATCGGTCAGGCGCTTTTTTGCCTTGGAGCGCGATCTCCAGTTCGATTTTGAAGGTGGCGATCACGCGGCGCCTGGATCGCTGGCGGTGTATGAGAATGGCGTGCTCAGTGAACGCGCGTCGCGCCAAGATTAGGTAAATGGATGCTGGTGGCCACCGTGCGCCGTGCATTCGTGCGTTCGATTCGCTCGGCCAGGATGCGATGCGCAGCGTGGTCACGGTCTGTGACGGCAACGCGAGGTGTCCTTTGACGCGCACAGTGTAGATCCAGCTGCGGTTGGGCCGCGGATCCCGGGCCTCGTCTCAGATGGCGCTGAATGCCTTCGCAGCAAGGCAGCAGGTGCGAGTAGTGGCTCTAACCATCGGGCAGCAAAAAGTTGCGAAGCGCAGCATTAGGCGGGCCCGCCGACGGCAGTGCCGGTTGCTCCGCTTCGTCCTTGAGTTGTACGCCGGACAACTTGCGGCGAAACGATTCACGCAGCAGGTAAGCCAGCGTGTGAGTTGCCTCTGCGTAACTCAGCCCCTCGGTGCGGATATTGGAAATGCAGTTACGCGCAACGTCGGTCAGGCCGACGCGCGGGGTGTATGTCAGATACAGACCCAGGCTATCGGGCGAGCTCAGGCCGGGGCGCTCGCCGATCAGGACAATCACCATTTTGGCCCCGAGCAGTTCGCCGACTTCGTCTCCGATGGCGACGCGGCCTTGCGCGATCAATACCACCGGCGCCAACGACCAGTGTTCGTGCGCGGCCAGGGCATCGATATGCTCCAGCATCTGCGTTGCATGCCGATGCACGGCCAATGCAGAAAGCCCGTCGGCGACCACGACCGCCACGTCATGCCCGCCGCCATGTACGGCGGTCAACCCGCGCAAATGAGCGGCAGCGTCTTCGCTCAGGCGTCGGCCCAGATCCGGACGTTGCAGATAGGTATGCCGATCCACCGCCGCGCTGTGCAACACGATGCTTTCCCGCCCGCGTTGTTGCAGCGCTGCCTGCAGCGGCTGCGGATCGAAGGCCAGATGTACCGCATCGCGTGCCTGCGCATGCGCAAGTTGGAAATCCAGATGCGCGCCTGTCGGCAGGCTGGTGCCGACGCGCCCCAGCGCGATACGCGCCGGCGTGAGCTGGCGCAGTTGTGCCCAGGCATCGCGTGGCGGTGTCGTCGGGCTGCTCATGGCGCGCTGCCGGTGTTCAACTGCTCCAGCGCACGCCGGAACGGTGCCGGAAGCTCGTTGCCGAGTTCGAAGCGGCCGTCGCGCAGGCGAAGGATGCCTTGTTGTTCCAGCCAATGTTCGAACTCGGGCGCAGCGCGCAGGCCCAACGCCTGGCGCGCATACAGCGCATCGTGGAACGAGGTGGTCTGGTAATTGAGCATCACATCGTCGGAGCCGGGAATGCCCATGATGAAGTTGATGCCGGCGGTGCCGAGCAGGGTCAGCAGCACGTCCATGTCGTCCTGGTCGGCCTCGGCATGGTTGGTGTAGCAGATGTCGCAACCCATCGGAACGCCGAGCAGCTTGCCGCAGAAATGATCCTCCAGCCCGGCACGGATGATCTGCTTGCCGTCGTAGAGATATTCCGGGCCGATAAAGCCCACCACCGTGTTCACCAGCAGCGGCTTGAACTGCCGCGCCACGGCATAGGCGCGCACTTCGCAGGTCTGCTGATCCACGCCATGGTGCGCATTGGCCGACAACGCGCTGCCCTGGCCGGTCTCGAAATACATTACGTTGTCGCCGACGCTGCCACGCCGCAACGCCACCCCGGCGTCATGGCCTTCCTGCAAGAGCGCCAGATTGATGCCGAAGCTGGCATTGGCTGCTTCGGTGCCGGCGATGGACTGGAACACCAGATCCACCGGCACGCCGCGGTTGATCGCTTCGATGGTGGTGGTGATGTGTGCTAGCACGCAGGACTGCGTGGGGATCTGGTAGCCGGTGATCACCGCATCCAGCATGCGCAGCAACGCGGTGGTGGCGGCCAGGCTGTCGCTGGCCGGGTTGATGCCGATCACCGCATCGCCGTTGCCGTACAACAAGCCGTCTAGCACGCTGGCGGCGATGCCGGTGGCATCGTCGGTGGGGTGGTTGGGCTGCAGGCGCGTGGACAGACGTCCACGCAAGCCCAGCGTATTGCGAAAGCGCGTGACCACGCGGGTCTTCTGCGCGACCAGGACCAGGTCCTGTACGCGCATCAACTTCGAGACTGCCGCCACCATCTCGGGCGTCAGTCCGGGCGCCAGCGCCGCCAGCGTTGTTTCATCGGCCTGCGCACTCAACAGCCAGTCGCGAAAGCCGCCGACGGTGAGATGCGCGACGGCGGCGAATGCGGCCGCATCGTGCTGGTCGACAATCAGGCGGGTGACTTCGTCCGATTCGTACGGCACTACCGCTTCATCCAGGAAATGACGCAGCGGCAGGTCGGCCAGCGCCATCTGCGCCGCCACCCGCTGCAAACCGGAGTCGGCGCCGAGCCCGGCCAGTCGATCGCCCGAGCGTGCTGGCGTGGCCTTGGCCAGCAACTGCTTGAGATCGGCGAACTGGAAGCGTTCGCCGCCTGCAGTGAACGCAAACCCGCTCATCTGACGCTGGCCGTGGAGCCGCCCTGGCCACGCAGACTCAGCACGCAACACAGCGCGCCGACGCCCAGCAGTCCCAGGAAGATCAACGCCACGATCGGGTTGAACCAGACCATCGCCACCAGACACACCAGCGCCAGCAGCAGCGCGATTGCCGGCACCACCGGATAGCCCGGCGCGCGAAAACTGCGTTCAAGTCCGGGCTCGGCGCGGCGCAACTTGAACAGGCTGAGCATGCTCATCACATACATCACGATCGCACCGAACACCGACATGGTGATCATCGCCGCGGTCAGCGACATGCCCTGGATCTTGACCACGCTGTCGCTGCAGATCGCCGCGATGCCGATCGCGCCACCGGCAAGAATCGCGCGATGCGGCGTGCGAAAGCGCGACAGCCTGGCCAGGCCGTGCGGCAGGAAACCGGCACGCGCCAATGCAAAGAATTGCCGCGAATAGCCCAGGATGATGCCGTGGAAACTGGCCACCAGACCGAACAGGCCGATCCACACCAGCATGTGCAGCCAGGTCGAACTGCTGCCGACCACCGCCTTCATCGCCTGCGGCAACGGGTCGTTGATGTTGGAGAGCTGACGCCAGTCGCCGACCCCGCCGGCAAGCACCATGACTCCCAATGCCAGCACCACCAGGGTGAGGATGCCGGCGATGTAGGCGCGCGGAATCGTGCGCTTGGGGTCCTTGGCTTCTTCGGCCGCCATTGCCGCGCCCTCGATCGCCAGAAAGAACCAGATCGCAAACGGAATCGCGGCAAAAATGCCGGAAATCGCAGCCGGGCCGAATACATCGCTGCCGGCCCAGCCATTGGCGGCGAAGCGCGCCACGCTGAAACCCGGCGCCACCACGCCCATGAAGACCAGCAGCTCGATCACCGCCAGCAAGGTCACGATCAACTCGAAGGTGGCAGCGATCGCTACGCCGACGATGTTCAGGCTCATAAAGATGACATACGCCCCGATTGCGGCGATGCGCGGGTCCAGGGTCGGGAATTGCACGTTGAGATAGGCGCCGATCGCCATCGCAATGGCCGGTGGCGCGAACACGAACTCGATCAGCGTGGCCAGGCCCGCCAGCATGCCGCCGTAAGTGCCGAACGCGCGCAGGCTGTAGGCGAACGGCCCACCCGCGTTGGGGATGGCGGTGGTCAGTTCGGTGAAGCTGAAGATGAAGCAGGTGTACATCACCGCGACCAACACGGTGGTCACCAGAAAGCCCAGCGTGCCGGCGGTGCCCCAACCGTAGCTCCAGCCGAAATACTCGCCGGAAATCACCAGGCCTACGGCGATTCCCCACAACTGCCAGGTGCCCAGGGTGGGTTTGAGTTGCTCGTTGCGCATGTCGCACATCTCCTGCGGTCGGGGGAGGGGAGATGAAGCACGTCCGACGCCGCAGCGCTGGACAGACCGTCTGTGGCTGATCGTGCGCGAATGCAGGGCAACCGCCGACGGCCGTTCCGGTTATACCGCAAACCTTTGCGGCGAACACAAGCGCGACGGGTGGGCCGAACAGAACCAGCGCGCCGCGCTACCCTGACTGCACGGCGGCCCTGGCGAAACCCAGCACGCTCTACTGTTTGCGCTCAAGCACCAACAGTGGGTCGATGCGCACATCGAACCGCGCCGCAGTGAACATAGGCAACCGGAGTGTTCCCGCACCGCTGCGCGCCGGCCCCGATCGATCCCCCGTGCTCTATTGTTTGCGCTCAAGCACCAACAGTGGGTCGATGCGCACGTCGAACCAATTCATCCCCCAATGCAGATGCGGCCCAGTCGCGCGCCCGGTGGCACCCACCGCCGCAATTACCTGGCCTTGCTCCACCCGGTCGCCTACCTTCACATCGATGCGTGACAGGTGCAGGAAATTCGAGCTCACCCCGAAGCCATGATCCAGCAGCACGGTGCCGCCGGTCAGATACAGGTCCGGTGCGGCGAAGGTCACCACGCCGGCCGCCGGTGCCTTGACCGGCGTGCCGGTGGGCACGGCGATGTCCATGCCCGAATGGCCGGCGCCGGGCTGGCCGTTGTAGACGCGCGCATTGCCGAAACGTCCGCTGATGCGGCCCTGCACCGGCCAGATGAAGGGCTGCGCAAAATCGGTGCGCGCATCGTCGCGGTCGCGCGCGGCGGTGACCTGTGCCTGTTCGCGCTTGATCCGCTCGGCGATCGCCGCAGGCGGATTGACTGTCTTGGGCGGCACGCCATTGACGCGTTCCACCGGCCAATCGCGTGGCGTCACCGCGATGCTGACGGTCTGTTTGCTGCCATCGGGCCGGATGATCTGCACCTGCAACGGGCCGCTGGCATCGCGGCCGATGCCGAACACCACGCTGCCATAACCGCTCACGCGCAACGTGCGGCCGGCGTACTGCACCTGGCTGCCGGCCGGTACCTTACCGATCACCAATGCGCCTTGCGAGGCGCTTTGCGGAAACACCACCTCTGCAGTGGCCGCAGATTGCGCAGCGGCACTGCCGACAGCGAACGCGAGCGGCGCCAGCGCAAGCCAGGCGCCAAACAGGGCTGCACGCATCAGCGGTCGAAGGTCAGGCGCTGACCGGCGGCACTGCCGAGCAACTGTTCGCCATCCCATACCTGCTGGCCGTTGACCCAGGTCGCGGCGATGCGCGAGCGGAAGGTGGTGCCTTCGAACGGCGACCAGCCGCACTTGGACAACACCTGCTCGCGCTTCACGGTGAACGGGGTGTTGTCGATCATCACCAGGTCGGCGAAATAGCCTTCGCGCAGGAAGCCGCGTTCTTCCACATCGAACAACTGCGCCGGCGCATGCGCGAACTTCTGCACGATGCGGGTGATCGGCAGCTTGCCTTCGTGCACCAGCTCCAGCGCAGCGACCAGCGCGTACTGCACCAGCGGCAGGCCCGATGGCGCCTGCGCGTAGGGCTTTTGTTTTTCTTCCCAGGTATGCGGGGCGTGGTCGGTGGCGAGTACGTCGATGACGTCTTCGGCCAGCGCCTCGATCAGCGCCAGGCGGTCGTCGGCGTCCTTGATCGCAGGGTTGCATTTGATGAGGTTGCCCAGCCGCGCGTAATCGCTGCGGTCGAAGCGCAAGAAGTGGATGCAGGTCTCGGCCGTGATGCGCTTGCGCACCTTGCCATCGGCATCGACCAACGGGCCGGCTTCGAACAACGCCAACTCGTTGGCGGTGGAGATGTGCAGCACATGCAGGCGGGTGTTGTGCTTGCGCGCCAGCGACACCGCCAGCTGCGAGGACTTCAGGCACGCCTCGCGCGAACGGATGTCCGGATGCATCTCCGGGGTCAACGCGTCGCCGTATTTTTCCTTGTACTGCGCCAGCGTCGCATCGATGGTCGGGGTGTCTTCGCAGTGGGTGATGATCGGCGTGGGCGCATCGCGGAAGATCGCGTCCAGCGTCTCGGGGTTGTCGACCAGCATGTTGCCGGTGGAGGCGCCCATGAACACCTTGATGCCCGGTGCGGTCTTCGGATCCAGCGTCTGGATCGCGGCCAGGTTGTCGTTGCTGGCGCCCATATAGAAGCCATAGTTGGCCCAGGCGCGCCCGGCCGCAGCGTCGTATTTGGACTGCAGCGCGGCTGCATCCAGGGTCGGCGGATTGGTGTTGGGCATGTCCATGAAGCTGGTCAGGCCGCCGGCTACCGCAGCGCCGGATTCGGTGGCGATATCGCCCTTGTGGGTCAGGCCCGGCTCGCGGAAGTGCACCTGGTCGTCGATCATGCCCGGCAGCACCCAGCGCCCGGCCGCGTCCACCACCGTATCACCGGCGCCGGGAGCGATCTTGTCGGCAATCTTGGCGATGCGGCCACCTTCGATCAGGAGATCGGCATCGAATTCCTTGCCTTCGTTGACCAGGCGGGCGTTGACGATGAGGGTTCGGCTCATGGATGAGGTCCTTTGCAACTGCAGGAAGTGGAAGAGGGGGACGACGCGGATGGGGGTGCGTCGGGGACGGGGTCGAACCCGCCCGGATGAAACGGATGGCAACGGCCGAGCCGACGCGCGGCCAGCCAGCAGCCGCGAAGCGGACCGAAGCGGCCGATGGCGGTCATCGCGTACTCCGAGCAACTGGGCGCAAAACGGCAGCGCGGCCCGAGCAGCGGGCTGATGAACAGCTTGTAGAAGCGCAGCAGCGCGATGAGCAGGCGTCCGATCACTTGCCAATGATATGCCACTTAGATTAACAGGTGGTTGCCGGGGTCCGTGGGGTAAGCTATAAAGGCCCGCTTTCCCGGGCCCCGGGGGAACCAAGGATGAGCGTTTCGTGGCTGCTAAAAAACCTGCAAAAAAGGCCGTAGAGGCCGCCAAGAAGTCCGCCAAACCCGTTGCGAAAAAGGCAGCGGCGCCTGCTGCTGCAAAACCGGCCGCCAAGAAGGCAACGCCGGCCGTCAAGCAACCCGCTGCCAAGAAGGCACCTGCGACCAAGACCGCTGCCAAGCCGGCGCCGGCCTCCAAGGCTGCAGCCCCCAAGTCGGTGAAACCCGTCGCCAAGAGTGCTGCCAAGCCGGCGGCGAACAAGGCAGCTCCGGCTGCCGCCAAACCGGCAACCAAGCCGGCGGCGCCCAAGTCCGTACCGAAGCCGGCCGCCAAGCCGGCTCCGGCCAAGTCAGTCCCGGTCAAGGCTGAAAAGCCCGCGCCCGCACCGGCCCCCAAGGCCGTCCCTGCGAAGCCGGCAAAGCCTGCGACCCCGTCACTTAAGAATCCCGTGCCCGTTTCGAAATCTTCAGCAAAAACGCCAACCAAAACCGAATCCCCCGCCAAGCCCGCCGCGACCCGTCCGGTCGGCAAGGTGGCCGTGGCCGTGACCTCCAAGCCGTCCAGCCCGACCCCCAAGACCAAGTACAAGGTGGTCGAGTACAAGACCGATGAAGCAACCGGTCGTCCGATCCTGCCGCAGGGCTACAAGCCTGCAGCCGATGAGGAGTACATGAGCAAGCTGCAGCAGGAGTACTTCCGTCAGCGTCTGCAGAGCTGGCGCAACGACCTGGTCGAAGAATCCAAGCAGACCATCGAAAACCTGCGCGAAGAAGTGCGCGATATCGGCGATGAAGCCGAGCGTGCCACGCGTGAGACCGAGAACTCGCTGGAACTGCGCACCCGCGACCGTCACCGCAAGCTGATCGGCAAGATCGACAGCACCCTCAAGCGTCTGGAAGACGGCGACTACGGCTATTGCGTGGACACCGGCGAAGAGATCGGCATCGACCGCCTGGATGCGCGTCTGACCGCCGAACGCACCATCGACGCCCAGGAACGTTGGGAGCACCTGCAGAAGCAGCAGGGCGACTGATCGTTCAACGCAGGTCGAATCGTAAGCAGTCGATTGAAAAAACCCCGCCATGTGCGGGGTTTTTTGTGCGTGTCGCGGACGTGGACGAGGCGTTTATGCATACACCTGGTGCGTGTCGTGTGGTCAGGCAGGCGCAGCTACGCGATGCGCGATCAGACCTGCGCAAGTCAGCTGCGATGTTCGGTGCGACGCGTGCGGAACGCGATGCAATCCCACAAAGGCGCTCGTACCTCAGGCACTTGACCCATCAGGTGCGCGCGTCGGCAGTCGCCCTGACGCGCGGGCAGCGTCGAGTTCGCATTGAGGACAGCACCCGAAGCGGGACCAAGTGCCGGTTGCGTTCGCAAGCGGCAGGTTGCCGTCGCAGGCCTCACTGCAAATCGCGCAGATCCAGCTTGCGCAGCTTGGGCGCCTTCCACGCCGTCGTGGCCACCACGCCCAGGGTCACGCAGCCGCCGATCACCACTGCCGGCACCAGCCCGACCAGGCGCGCCATCACCCCGTCGTAGAACGCGCCCAGCTCGTTGGACGAGCCGATGAAGATGCCGTTGATTGACGACACCCGGCCGCGCATCGCATCGGGCGTGGCCAGCTGCAGGATGGTCTGGCGCACCACCACCGAGACGCCGTCGCACATGCCGTACACCAGCAGGATTGCCGCCGACAGCCAGAAATGCCGCGACAGCCCGAACGCGATCGTGCACAGCCCGAAGCCGGCCACCGACAGCATCAGGATGCGTCCGGCATTGCGCTGCAACGGGTGCCGCGCCAGCCACACCCCGACCACGATCGAGCCCAGCGCAGGCGCGCCGCGCAGGATACCCAGGCCTTCCGGGCCGTAGTGCAGGATGTCGTGGATGAAGGCCGGCAGCATCGACACCGCGCCGCCCAGCAGCACCGAAAACATGTCCAGCGCCATCGCGCCCAGCATGATCTGGTTGGACAGTACGAACTGCGCGCCTTCGGCGATGCTGCGGAAGATCGGTGCGCGCTGGCCTTCGGCAACCGGCTCGCTGACGCGCAACAAGGCCAGCGCCAGGATCGCCACCAACGCCACGCTCGCGGCCACGCCGTAGGCCAGACCCTTGCCGCCCCAGCCGACCAGCACGCCGCCCAGTGCCGGGCCGATCACCATGCCGGCCTGGAAGGTGACGCTGCCGATGCTGGCGCCGCGTGCGAAGGCTTCACGCGGTAACGCACGCGCGAACAGCGCGTTATAGACCGGCGACAGGAACGAGCGCGCCGCACCGGTCAGCGCGATGGCCGCATAGATCGGCCACACGCCCTGCACCGGCAGCCAGCCGTGGGTGATCGCCAACAGCAGCAGCGCGGTAGCGACCAGGCCCAGCACTGCGACCATCCCTAAGCGTCGGCGCGGCAGGTGATCGACCAGGTAGCCGGCGAACGGGGCGATGCAGAAGAACGGCAGGATCTCCGCCAGGCCGATCAGTCCGAGCGAGAGCGGATTGCGGGTGATTTCGTAGATATGCCAGCCGACCGTGACCGCGACGATCTGGTACGACAGCATCGCCGCCACGCGATACAGCAGCACCAGGCCGAAGCCGGGATGGGC
The DNA here is from genome assembly GCF_014197275.1 of Xanthomonas sp. 3075. Taxonomy (GTDB): domain Bacteria; phylum Pseudomonadota; class Gammaproteobacteria; order Xanthomonadales; family Xanthomonadaceae; genus Xanthomonas; species Xanthomonas campestris_B. The sequence goes on from NZ_JACIFI010000011.1 coordinate 27,300, forward strand.
GAACAGCGTGCGCAGCGATGCGGAAGGCGAGGGCGTCGGGGTGCTCACTGCTGCGCGCGGGCGGTGTCGCGGATGAAGGCCAGCATCGCGGCCACGCCGTTGCTGCGGGTCGGCGACAGATGCTTGGCCAGCCCGATGCCGGCGATATAGTCCGGCTCGGTGGCCAGGATCTCCTGCGCGCTACGCCCCGAGTACACGCGCAAGGCGAGGTAGATCAGCCCGGAGACGATCGCCGAGTCGCTGACGGCGTGGAAATCCAGCCGCTGCGCATTGCCGTCCGGCACGATCCATACCATCGATTGGCAACCGAGCAGGCGGTGTTCTTCGGTTTTCCACTGTTCGGGGAAGCTGGGCAGCTTGCGGCCCAGGTCGATCAGGTACTGGTAGCGCTCGGACCAGTCGCCGAAGAAGGCAAATTCTTCGGCAATGGCGGCTTGTGCGTCGGCGGCGGTGGGTTCGAGCGGGAAGGGGGTGGTGGTCATCGAAAATCCAGAATCCCAATCATTTGGTGAAAGCCCCCTCCCCTCGGGCGAGGGGGCGGGCTGAGAGTGTGCCGCGAGCGACGTGAGCGCTTGCAGCCTGTGAAGCTGTCGCCATGCAACGGCGCGGAACATCGGTGGCGAGTTGGTAGCGGTTTGCCTTGGCGGACGCGTGGCGACGCGTTTGCCGTGAACGACGATGCATCCCTGCGGTGCGCCTTCATCCGCCCCTTCGGGGCACCTTCTCTCCTTGCAGGGGAGAAGGAAACGATCTCAGGCTCCCCGGCAGGGAAGAAGCGGCGGTCAGGCGCGTTTCCAGCGCACGCCCTGCGGGGTGTCTTCCAGCACGATGCCTGCGTCGGCCAGTTGCGTGCGGATGGCGTCGGCGCGGGCGAAGTCCTTGGCTTTCTTGGCGGCATTGCGCTCTTCGACCAGCGCGGTGATGCGCGCATCGTCGCCGGCATCGGTGCCGCGCGAGAACCAGGCGGCCGGGTCTTGCTGTAGCAGTCCCAGCGCCAGGCCTGCGCCGAGCAGTTTGGCTTTCAGGCCGGACAGCTCGGCAATGCGTGCCGATAGCTCGCCGCCATGCGCGAGCTGGTTGCGCAGCGCGCGTGCTTCGGAGGCGATGCTGGCGATTGCAGAGAGTGCAAGTGGCGTATTGAGGTCATCGTCGAGCGCCGACTCCACATCGTCGGGAATCGCGCCCGGCTGCGCGAGGTCGATCCCTGCCGCGTGTTCGGCAGCGGCCAGGTCGCGCAAGGTGCCATACAACCGGTCCAGCGTGTTCTTGGCCTGCTCGATCAAGGCGTCCGACCAATCCAGCGGCTGACGGTAGTGCGCGCTCAGCAAGGCGTAGCGCAGCGCTTCGGGCGGATGCCTGGCAATCAGGTCGTGCACGGTCTCGATATTGCCCAGCGACTTGCTCATCTTGGCGCCGCTGAAGTTGAGCATGCCGTTGTGCAGCCAGAACCGCGCGAAGGTGGCGCCGCCATGCGCGCACTCGCTCTGCGCGATCTCGTTCTCGTGGTGCGGGAACTGCAGGTCCACGCCGCCGGCATGGATGTCGATGGTCGGACCCAGGTGCGCGGCGGCCATTGCCGAGCATTCGATATGCCAGCCCGGGCGGCCACGTCCCCACGGCGACTCCCAGCCGGGCAGCTCGTCGCTGGACGGCTTCCACAGCACGAAGTCGCCGGGGTCGCGCTTGTACGGGGCCACGTCCACGCGTGCGCCGGCCAGCATTTCGTCGGGGTCGCGGCGCGAGAGCTTGCCGTAGTGCTCGAAGCTGGCCACCGCAAACAGCACATGGCCCTCGGCGGCATAGGCATGCCCGTTGGCGATCAGCTGTTCGATCATTGCCACGATCTGCGGGATATGTGCGGTGGCTGCCGGTTCGATATCCGGCGGAACCACACCGAGCGCGGCCATGTCCTGGCGGTAGATCGCGGCGAAGCGGTCGGTGATGGTCGAAATCGGCACGCCCTGCGCCTGCGCGGCGGCGTTGATCTTGTCGTCCACGTCGGTGATGTTGCGCGCGTAGCGCAGCGCCCCAAAGCGCCGCCGCAGCAGCGCGGCCAGCACATCGAACACGACCGGGCCGCGGGCGTTGCCGATATGCGCGTAGTTGTAGACGGTGGGGCCGCACACATACAGGGTGGGGCTGGACGGATCGAGCGGCGCGAACGGCTCGATCCGCCGCGTCAGGTTGTTGTGCAGGCGCAGGCTCATCGGCATCTGGAAAAGGGTAACCACACGATTCTAGCCCCTCGCGGCTGGATGACGAACCGATCTGTAGATGAGCGCGAGCGGATGGGCTGCGTTCAGCCCAGGTGCTCGCAAGCTCCATACACTTACGTACTGCCTAGCTGCGCCGTTCCGGTACTGATGCGACCTTTCCTGTTCTTCCTGCTGCTGTGTGTGTGCGCCTGGCAGGCATCGTCAGCGCACGCGGCAGAAGCCGATCCCAAGAACCGGGTGGTGGTGATCGAGAACGTGAAACTGGACTACGCACAGGTGCTCAACGTGGAGCCGGTCTACCAGACCTTGCGCGCCACGCGGATCGAAGAGCAGTGCGAGGCCGAGCAGGCGGTACCGGTGGTCGCCACGCCGGTCGATGACGAAGGCCGCATCAACCGGATGGTGGATTCGGTCAAGGAGATGTTCTCGCGGCGTCCCGAGCCGGCGACTGCGCCAGTGGCGGTGCCGCCGACCAGTACACGGCGCAACTGCCGGGTGGTGGAGGTGCCGCGCGAGTTCCGGCGCCCGATCGCCTTCGACGTGGACTACGTCTACAAGGGCACCAAGTACCGCTCGCGGCTGCCGGAAGATCCGGGCAACCGGCTGCGGATCCGGGTGTCGGTGACCCCGTATATTCCCGACGCCATCGTCGCGCCGCCGCGATGAGGCGCATATCGGTTGCGCCGTGCCCGCATGCATGCGAGGATTCGCGCCCTATGCAAGCAAACCCCTTTCAGCACGACACCAGCGCCGCGCGGATGGCCTCCGGCATGACCTCGCGTGCCCGCCGACCGGAATCCCACATTTTCGCTGGGTAACCGGAGCGCGTTGCTGTTCGGTTGTTGAAAACCCAGCCTCCCGGCTGGGTTTTTTCGTTTCGGTGTCACAAAAGTTTCAACCGCAAGAAACGCGCATGTCGCGCACCCCGTCGCTCCTGGCGGACCACGCAGCAGAAGCACGCAGCACAAGGATCGATCGATGTCACTGAAGCACTTCTTGAACACCCAGGACTGGAGCCGCGCCGAACTGGACGCGCTGTTGACCCAGGCCGCGTTGTTCAAACGCAACAAGCTGGGAAGCGAGCTGAAGGGCAAGTCGATCGCGCTGGTGTTCTTCAACCCGTCCATGCGCACCCGCACCAGCTTCGAGCTGGGCGCGTTTCAGCTGGGCGGGCATGCGGTGGTGTTGCAGCCGGGCAAGGACGCCTGGCCGATCGAGTTCAATCTGGGCACGGTGATGGATGGCGATACCGAAGAGCACATCGCCGAAGTGGCGCGCGTGCTGGGCCGCTATGTCGATCTGATCGGCGTGCGCGCGTTCCCGAAGTTCGTCGACTGGTCCAAGGACCGCGAGGACCAGGTGCTCAAGAGCTTCGCCAAGTATTCGCCGGTGCCGGTGATCAACATGGAGACGATCACCCACCCGTGCCAGGAGTTGGCGCACGCGATGGCGTTGCAGGAACACTTCGGCACCCAGGATCTGCGCGGCAAGAAGTACGTGCTGACCTGGACCTATCACCCCAAGCCGTTGAACACCGCGGTGGCCAATTCCGCGCTCACCATCGCCACCCGCATGGGCATGGACGTGACCTTGTTGTGCCCGACGCCGGACTACATCCTGGATCAGCGCTACATGGACTGGGCGGCGCAGAACGTGGCCGAAAGCGGCGGCTCGCTGCAGGTGAGCCACGATATCCGCAGCGCCTACAGCGGCGCCGATGTCGTCTACGCCAAGAGCTGGGGCGCGCTGCCGTTCTTCGGCAACTGGGAACCGGAAAAGCCGATCCGCGACCAGTACCAGCATTTCATCGTCGACGAAGCCAAGATGGCGCTGACCAACAACGGCGTGTTCTCGCACTGCCTGCCGCTGCGTCGCAACGTCAAGGCCACCGATGCGGTGATGGATTCGCCCAACTGCATCGCCATCGACGAGGCGGAAAATCGCCTGCATGTGCAGAAGGCGATCATGGCGGCCCTGGCTTCGCAAGCGGGAATCGGGAATCGGGATTAGAGAATCGCAACAGCTAGAACCTTGGCCCCCACATTTACGTACTAAGGAAACAATGATGAGCACTGCTTCCACCATTCCCGATTCCCAACTCCCGATTCCCGGCACCAAGGACATCGTCCTCGCTTTCTCCGGTGGCCTCGACACCAGCTTCTGCATTCCGTATCTGCAGGAGCGCGGCTACGCCGTGCACACGGTGTTTGCCGACACCGGTGGTGTTGACGCCGAAGAGCGCGACTTCATCGAGAAGCGCGCCGCCGAATTGGGCGCGGCCAGCCATGTCACCGTCGATGGCGGTCCGGCGATCTGGGAAGGCTTCGTCAAGCCGTTCGTGTGGGCCGGCGAGGGCTATCAGGGCCAGTATCCGTTGCTGGTGTCGGACCGTTATCTGATCGTCGATGCCGCGCTCAAGCGCGCCGAGGAACTGGGCACGCGCATCATCGCGCATGGCTGCACCGGCATGGGCAACGATCAGGTGCGTTTCGACCTGGCGGTCAAGGCGTTGGGCGACTACCAGATCGTTGCGCCGATCCGCGAAATCCAGAAAGAACACACCCAGACCCGCGCCTACGAGCAGAAGTATCTGGAAGCGCGCGGCTTCGGCGTGCGTGCCAAGCAGCAGGCCTACACCATCAACGAAAACCTGCTGGGCCTGACCATGTCCGGCGGCGAGATCGACCGGTGGGAGGCACCGGGCGAGGGTGCGCGTGGCTGGTGCGCGCCGCGCAGCGCCTGGCCGACCGAAGCGTTGACGGTGACCTTGAAGTTCGTCGAAGGCGAAGCGGTGGAGCTGGATGGCAAGCCGCTGCCGGGCGCGAAGATCCTGGCCAAGCTCAATACCTTGTTCGCGCAATACGGCGTGGGCCGCGGCGTCTATACCGGCGACACCGTGATCGGGCTGAAGGGCCGCATCGTGTTCGAAGCGCCGGGCCTGATCTCGCTGCTCACCGCGCACCGTGCGCTGGAAGATGCGGTGCTGACCAAGCAGCAGAACCGCTTCAAGCCGGACGTAGCGCGCAAGTGGGTGGAGCTGGTGTACGAAGGCTTCTATCACGACCCGCTCAAGACCGACATCGAGGCGTTCCTGAAGTCCTCGCAGTCCAAGGTCAACGGCGAAGTGACGCTGGAAACCCGTGGCGGCCGCGTCGATGCGGTGGCCGTGCGTTCTCCGCACCTGCTCAACACCAAGGGCGCGACTTACGCGCAGTCGGCCGACTGGGGCGTGGAAGAGGCCGAGGGCTTCATCAAGCTGTTCGGGATGAGCTCGACGCTCTACGCGCAGGTCAACCGCTGAGGCGGGCGTCCCGCAGGCAGCCCGCATGTTCCTTCTCCCGCATGCGGGAGAAGGTGGCGCATAGCGCCGGATGAGGGTGACCTGCTGCGTGCCCCCATCCGCCCTGTCGGGCACCTTCCCCCGCAGGCGGGGCAAGGGCTAGATGCGCGTTAGAACGACCAACCATATGCTGCCCGACGCAATCAAGACGCGATCCATGACCACACTGCTCGACAACACACTGACGCATCTACAGGAGCTGGTGTCCTTCGACACCCGCAATCCGCCGCGTGCGATCGCTGCCGAAGGCGGCATCTTCGATTATCTGCGTGCGCAGCTGCCGGGGTTCCAGGTCGAGGTGATCGATCACGGTGCCGGGGCGGTGAGCTTGTACGCGGTACGCGGCACGCCCAAGTATCTGTTCAACGTGCATCTGGACACGGTGCCGGATTCGCCGCAGTGGAGCGCCGATCCGCACCTGATGCGGCGCACCGACGATCGCGTGATCGGTCTGGGCGTGTGCGATATCAAGGGCGCGGCAGCGGCCTTGGTGGCAGCGGCCAATGCCGGGCAGGGCGATGCGGCGTTTCTGTTTTCCTCCGACGAAGAAGCCAACGACCCACGCTGCATCGCCGCGTTCCTGGCGCGTGGATTGCCGTACGACGCTGTGCTGGTTGCCGAGCCGACGATGAGCGAGGCCGTGCTGGCGCATCGCGGCATCAGCTCGGTGCTGATGCGCTTTGCCGGGCGTGCCGGGCATGCATCGGGCAAGCAGGATCCTTCCGCAAGCGCGTTGCACCAGGCGATGCGCTGGGGCGGCAAGGCGCTGGATCATGTCGAATCGCTGGCGCATGCGCGCTTCGGCGGCCTGACCGGATTGCGCTTCAACATCGGTCGCGTCGACGGTGGCATCAAGGCCAACATGATCGCGCCGGCGGCGGAACTGCGCTTTGGTTTCCGGCCGTTGCCGTCGATGGACGTGGATGGATTGCTGGCAACCTTCGCCGGGTTTGCCGATCCACACGCAGCGCATTTCGAAGAAACCTTCCGTGGGCCGAGCCTGCCGTCCGGAGACATCGCGCGTGCCGAAGAACGCCGCCTGGCCGCACGCGACGTGGCCGATGCGCTGGACCTGCCGATCGGCAATGCGGTGGATTTCTGGACCGAGGCCTCGTTGTTTTCGGCCGGTGGCTATACCGCGCTGGTCTATGGCCCTGGCGACATCGCGCAAGCGCATACCGCCGACGAGTTCGTGACGCTGGCGCAATTGCAGCGTTACGCCGCGTCGGTCCATCGCATCATCAACGGCTCCCTCTAAAAAAGCGTTCCGCGCCTGGCGCGGCCATTCCTCTTTTCGATCACGGCAATGTCCCTCTCCGCACAGCCCCACAAACAGACCCGCCAGACCATCGTGCGCCTGCTTTCGAGCATGGCCAGCGCCAAGGAAATCAGCCAGTACCTCAAGCGTTTCTCGCAGCTCGATGCCAAGCGCTTTGCGGTGGTCAAGGTGGGCGGCGCGGTGCTGCGCGACGACCTGGACGCGCTGACCTCGTCGCTGTCGTTCCTGCAGGAAGTGGGGTTGACTCCGATTGTGCTGCATGGCGCCGGCCCGCAGCTGGACGCAGAGTTGGCTGCGGCGGGCATCGAAAAGCGCACCGTCAACGGGCTGCGGGTGACCTCGCCGGAAGCGCTGGCGATCGTGCGCAAGGTGTTCCAGGCCTCCAACCTCAAGCTGGTCGAAGCGCTGCAGCAGAACGGTGCGCGTGCGACCTCGATCACCGGCGGCGTGTTCGAAGCAGAGTATCTGGACCGCGACACCTATGGCCTGGTCGGTGAGGTCAAGGCGGTGAATCTGGCGCCGATCGAAGCCAGCCTGCAGGCCGGCTCGATCCCGGTGATCACCAGCCTGGGCGAGACGCCGAGCGGACAGATCCTCAACGTCAACGCGGATTTTGCCGCCAACGAGCTGGTGCAGGAGCTGCAGCCGTACAAGATCATTTTCCTCACCGGCACCGGCGGGCTGCTGGACGCCGATGGCAAGCTGATCGACTCGATCAACCTGTCCACCGAGTTCGACCATTTGATGCAGCAGCCGTGGATCAACGGCGGCATGCGGGTCAAGATCGAGCAGATCAAGGATTTGCTCGATCGCCTGCCGCTGGAATCATCGGTGTCGATCACCCGGCCGGCGGATCTGGCCAAGGAACTGTTCACGCACAAGGGGTCGGGCACGCTGGTGCGGCGCGGCGAGCGCGTATTGCGTGCGACCTCGTGGGACGAACTGGATCTGCCACGGCTCAAGACCCTGATCGAATCCAGCTTCGGCCGCACCCTGGTGCCTGAGTACTTCGCCACTACCACGTTGCTGCGCGCTTACGTCAGCGAGAACTATCGTGCTGCGGTGATTCTCACCGACGAAGGCCAGTTCGGTGCAGGCAGGCTGACCTATCTGGACAAGTTCGCCGTGCTCGACGATGCGCAGGGCGAAGGCCTGGGGCGTGCAGTGTGGAACGTGATGCGCGAAGAGACGCAGCAGCTGTTCTGGCGCTCGCGTCACAACAACCAGGTCAACATCTTCTACTACGCCGAATCCGACGGCTGCATCAAGCAGGAAAAGTGGAAAGTGTTCTGGTACGGGCTGGAAAATTTCGAGCAGATCCAGCACTGCGTGGCGCATTGCGCCACGCGTCAGCCGACGCTGCTGGGCTGAGCACGATGACGCCCATCGCCTTGCCATCGCACTGGCGCGAGCCGCCGACGTTGCGCGGACAGCACGCGACGCTAGAGCCGCTGCAGGCCGCGCATGCCGATGGTCTGCGTGCTGCGCTGGGCGACGGCGCGTTGTCGCGGCTGTGGTACACCGGTGTGCCACAGCCTGCGCAGGTCGACGAGTATGTGGCCGCTGCGCTGACCGCGCAGGCCGATGGAGCGATGTTGCCGTTCGTGGTGCGCGATACGACAGGTGCGATCGTCGGTTGCACGCGCTATTACGGACTGGATGCGACAGTGCCCAAGCTGTCGATCGGCTACACCTGGTACGCGCCGCGCGTGCAGCGCAGCGGCGTCAATACCGATACCAAGCGGATGCTGTTGCAGCACGCCTTCGAAACCCTGGGCTGTTTGAGCGTGGTGTTCGAGACCAGCTGGTTCAACCACACCTCGCGTGCGGCGATTGCGCGGCTCGGTGCAAAACAGGACGGCGTGCTGCGCAATCACACCCGCCACCCTGACGGCACGCCGCGCGATACCGTGGTGTTCTCCATCATCGATACGGAATGGGCCGGGGTCAAACGCCACCTGCAGTTCCGCCTGGAAGCAAACGCATGACTGTTCAAACAACGACCATCGGCATCGTCGGTGCGCGCGGGCATACCGGATCGGAATTGATCAAGCTGGTGATGGCACATCCGCATCTGCAGCTGAGTTTCGTGTCTTCGCGCGAACTGGCTGGCCAAGCGGTTGCCAACCACAACGCTGCCTATCGGGGCGAGTTGTGCTACGAGAGCCTGGATGCCGATGCAGTGGCGGCCAAGGCCGCCGACGTGGTGATCCTGGCGTTGCCCAACGGCAAGGCCGAACCCTTCGTCGCTGCGATCGATGCGGCCAGGCCGCAGACGGTGTTGATCGATCTGTCGGCCGATTACCGCTTCGATCCGGCCTGGTATTACGGGCTGCCGGAACTGACCCGCGGCAGCTACGCCGGGCAGAAGCGCATCAGCAACCCGGGGTGCTACGCCACCGCGATGCAGCTGACGATCGCGCCGCTGCTCGATCAGCTGGCCGGCCCGCCGCAGTGCTTTGGCGTGTCCGGTTATTCTGGCGCCGGCACCACGCCCTCGGACAAGAACAACCCCGAGCTGCTCGCCGATAACCTGATGCCGTATGCGCTGACCAACCACATGCACGAGCGCGAAGTGTCTGCGCAGCTCGGCGTGCCGGTGGAATTCATGCCGCATGTGGCGCCGCATTTTCGCGGCATCACCATGACCGTCAACCTGTGGCTGCAGCAACCGCTCACGCGCGAGCAGATCCAGGCGCGTTACGCGCAGCGCTACGCCGACGAGGCGCTGATCGAGCTTGTCGACGAGGCGCCGTGGGTGAGCCGCATTGCCGGCAAACACGGCGTGCAGATCGGCGGCGTGACCCTGGCGCCGGGCAACAAGCGCGTGGTGGTGGTGGCGACGCTGGATAATCTGCTCAAGGGCGCGGCGACGCAGGCGATGCAGAATCTCAATCGGGCGTTTGGCTGGGACGAATTGACTGCAGTTGCGCGTTGATCGGCTGGCTTGCGTCGCTGCGCTGCGTGCAGCGCGCACGCTGCGCGTCGCGCAAACGTGCTAATGCTTGCTGGGTGCGCCTGGCGCGTACATGCGATTGCTTGACTCCGCCTGCGCTGCATGCGGATTTTTTTGAAGGATCTGCACGATGACCAATCTGTTGTGGCAAAAACCCGGCGTGGCGGTGGACGCCAAGATCCAGTCTTTCCTGGCTGGCGACGACGTGATCCTGGATCGCGAGTTCTTCCTGCACGACATCGCGGCCAGCAAGGCGCATGCGCAGGGCTTGCAGCACATCGGCATCCTGTCGTTGCAGGAACTGGGCGGGCTGAGCGAACAACTGGATCTGCTGGCAGAGGACTTCCGCAGCGGCGCGTTCGTGCTGGACGAGCGCTACGAGGATTGCCATTCGGCGATCGAAGCACGCCTGACCGAACGGTTGGGCGATGCCGGCCGCAAGATCCATACCGGGCGCAGCCGCAACGACCAGATCCTGGTCGCCACGCGCCTGTGGTTGAAGGACAAGCTGCAGCGCGTGGCCGCGCTCAGTACGGAGATCGCCAAGGTGGCGTTGGACCGCGCGCACGCAGAAGCCGAGCTGCCGGTGCCGGGCTATACGCATATCCAACGCGCGGTGGTGTCCTCGGCTGGCATGTGGTGGGCGGGCTGGGCAGAGGCGTTCATCGACAATGCGGTGCGTGCCAACGACACCTTCCGGTTGGTCGATAGCAATCCGCTGGGAACCGCCGCCGGCTATGGCGTCAACCTGCCGCTGGACCGTGCGCACACCACTGCTGAACTGGGCTTCGCACGGTTACAGGTCTCGCCGATCTACGCGCAACTCTCGCGCGGAAAATTCGAACTGGCCGCGCTCGAAGCGCTGGGCAGCGCCACCCTGGACCTGCGCCGTATCGCCTGGGATCTGTCGTTGTTCACCAGTGGCGAGTTCGCCTTTGTCGCGTTGCCGGCGCAATACACCACCGGCAGTTCGATCATGCCCAACAAGCGCAACCCCGACGTGATCGAACTGATGCGCGCCACCCACGCCAGCGTGGCGGCAGCGCGTACCGAGATCGAACAGCTGCTGTCGCTGCCGTCCGGTTACCACCGCGATCTGCAGAGCAGCAAGGGCGCGATCGTGCACGGTTTCGGGCGTGGATTGGCGGCGCTCGAATTGCTGCCGGCCTTGCTTGCCAATCTGGAATGGCGCCCGGACAAGTTGCGTGCGGCGATCGATTCGGGCATGTACGCCACCGATGTGGCGGTGGAAGCGGCCGTGGCCGGTGTGCCGTTCCGCGAGGCCTACCAGGCTGCAGCGGAATCGGCCGACACCGCCGGTCAGGGACGCACGCCCGAAGGCAGTCTCGCCGCACGCGTGTCGCCGGGCGCCGCTGCGGATCTGCAGCTGGATGTCCTGCATGCCCGCTGGGAGGCCCTGCGCTGATGGCCGTGATCAGTACCGACACCGCAGAACACTATCCCTGGGGCGAGTCCTGCGAAGGCTGGCACCTGTTGCGCGATCCAACCCTGAGCGTACTCGAAGAACACATGCCGCCAGGCGTTGCCGAACTGCGCCATCGGCATAGCCGCGCACGCCATTTCTTCTACGTGCTGGCCGGGGAAGTGATGCTGCAGGTCGATGGCACCCAGCATGTGTTGCGTGTGGGGCAGGGCCTGCACGTGCCACCGGGTTCGACCCACCAAATGCACAATCTGTCGGAGGGCGAAGCGCGCTTTCTGGTGATCTCTGCACCGCATGGCCGCGAACGCACGCCAGCGGCCGCACGCGCAAAGGACGTAGGCTGATGAAGACGCGCTACCTGGTCGTGGCGATCCGCAATGCCGAGTTTCCCGCCGATGTGGTGGAGCCGCATCTGGCGTTCCTGGAGGAACTGCGAGCTGCTGGGCAACTCGAGCTGACCGGTGGTTTCAGCGATCGCTCGGGTGGGGCGTATGTGCTGGTCAACGTCAGTAGCCTGGACCAGGCCAAACAGATCGTCGCGCGCGACCCTCTGGTCCTGCGCGATGCGTCCACGCTGAGCGTCTACGAATGGAACACGTTCTGAGTACCTCGCCGCCATGAGCACGCCCACCGGCACGGCATCGCCCTTCACCGAACAGCCGCTGCCGCCGTGGCGGCGTGCGGTGCTCAAGGTCGGCAGCAGCCTGCTTGCCGCCGATGGCGGTGGCTTGTCGCCGCGCTTTGCACTGGGGCTGGCGCAGTTCGTCTCGGCCAATCTGGCGGTCGGGCGCGAGTTGGTGATCGTGTCGTCCGGTGCGGTGGCGGCGGGTCGCGCGATCCTGCCCAAGGCCGCCGCTGTGGGCGCTCCGATTGCCGCGCGGCAGGCGCTGGCGGCGCTGGGGCAGGCGCAGTTGATCGCGCTGTGGCAGCGCTTTTTCGAGCGACCGGTCGCGCAGGTATTGCTCACCCACGACGACCTGCGTAACCGTCGCCGTTATCTCAATGCGCGCGCCACCCTGGGCGAGTTGTTGCGGCTGGGCGCGTTGCCGGTCATCAACGAGAACGACACCGTGTCGGTGGACGAGCTCAAGCTGGGCGACAACGACAATCTCGCTGCGATCGTGGCGGCACTGGTCGATGCCGATGCGTTGTTCATCGCCACCGATATCGATGGACTGTACAGCGCCGATCCGCGCAGCAATCCGATGGCGCGTGCGCTCGACGCGGTGCCCGACCTCACCGCAGAGGTGTTGGCGATGGCCGGTGGCAGCGGCAGCGGCGTGGGTACCGGCGGCATGCGCACCAAGCTGGAGGCGGCGGCCAAGGCCGGCGCGGCCGGCATCGAAACCTATCTGTTCAACGGCCGCAGTGGCGAGGTGGTCCGCGCACTGGCGCAGGATCGCCTGCGCGGTACGCGCATCCACGCCGCGCGCACGCGGGTTGCCGCCCGCAAGTACTGGCTGCGTCACGCGCCGGTGGAGCCTGGCGCGATCCTGGTCGATGGTGGCGCTGCGGCGGCGCTCACCGACAAGGGCGCCTCGCTATTGCCCGGCGGCGTGGCCTGCGCGGAAGGCGATTTCCGTCGTGGCGACATGGTGGAAATCCGCCTGCGCGATGGCGATGGCGAGCGTTGCCTGGCACGCGGCGTCAGCCAGTATTCGGCCGTCGATATCCGCCGCATCGCCGGTCGCCACTCGCGCGAGATCGAGCATGTGCTCGGCTACAGTTATGGCGAGAATGTGGTGCATCGCGATGATTTGGTGCTGTTGTAGCGGGGATTGGGAATGGAGAATCGGGAATGGAGAATCGCAAGGGCGTTTTCCGCTGATTTTCCCGCTGCCGATTCCGTCGCAGTAAAGTGATGGCGCGCGCTTTTACCATTCCCGATTCCCCACTCCCGATTCCCCCAATGACCATCAAAACTCTCGCCCTGCAATGCCGCGATGCCGCGCAAGTGCTGTCGCAACTGTCCTCGTCCGCCAAGCAGGCGTTGCTCGATGCCATGGCCGCTGCGTTGGAGCAGGATGCCGCGTTGATCCTCGCCGCAAATGCGCGGGATCTTGCGGCGGCGCGCGAGAAGGGGGTGGGCAGTGCGATGCTCGATCGGCTGGCGCTCGATCCGCAGCGTCTGGCCGGCATTGCGGCCGCGTTGCGCGAGGTTGCGCAGTTGCCCGATCCGGTCGGGCAGATCACGCGCGAGGACATTCGTCCCAATGGCATCGTCGTGCAGAAGGTGCGCGTGCCGCTGGGCGTGATCGCAATGATTTACGAAGCGCGGCCCAACGTGACCGCCGATGCGGCAGCGCTGTGCATCAAGGCCGGCAACGGGGTGATTCTGCGCGGCGGTTCGGAGGCGATCCATTCCAATACCGCCATTGCGCGTGCGCTGCAGCGCGCCTTGCGCGCGGCGGGGGTGCCGGAGGCGGCGTTGACGCTGGTGGAGGATCTGCGCCGCGACACCATGCTGGAACTGCTGCAGCTCAGCGACATTATCGACCTGGCCATTCCGCGTGGTGGCGAAGGCCTGATCCGTTTTGTCGCCGAGCACGCGCGCGTGCCGGTGATCAAGCATTACAAGGGGGTGTGCCACCTGTTCGTGGATGCGTCGGCCGATGTGGATCTGGCCGTGCGCCTGCTGATCGACGGCAAGGCGACGCGGCCGTCTGCCTGCAATGCGCTGGAGACCTTGCTGGTGCATGCGGACATCGCCGCGCAGTTTCTTCCGCTTGCTGCGCAGGCCTTGCGCGCGCGCAACGTGGAACTGCGTGGCGATGCGGCAACGCGCGCCGTGCTGCCGGATATCGCCCTTGCCAGCGACGACGATTACGCTGCCGAATTCCTCGATCTGATCCTGGCGATCGGCGTGGTGCCGGACCTGGACACGGCGCTGACGCATATCCGCCAGTACGGCTCGGACCACACCGAAGTGATCGCCACGCAGGACGACGCCAATGCGGAGCGCTTCGTACAGGCGCTGCGCTCGGCGGTGGTGATGATCAACGCGTCGTCGCGGTTTTCCGATGGCGGCGAGCTGGGCCTGGGTGCCGAGATCGGCATCTCGACCACGCGGCTGCATTCCTACGGCCCGATGGGGCTGGAAGCGCTCACGGTGGAGCGTTTTGTGGTGCGTGGCGAAGGTCAGGTACGGCACTGAAGCCGGCGCTGCCGTGCCATTGAAGCGGATATCGCGCAGGCGCTCAGTCGCTGTAACCGTGCGATCGAATGTTGCAAGGCATCTGCAGTTCCTGCGGAAGCGTGAGGGTTCCAGGTCTGCCAACTGACGTTTGCTTGGCTTCGGGCTGGCTTACGCTGACCAAGCGAAGACCGGCTTGCAACGTGCAGGCAGCATGGCGTGGTCATTTCGCGACATCGCAAGCGCCGATGCCTCTCAGCCAATCCGCACCGCAGCGCGACCTACCCGGTACCTTCGACACTCCCGCAGGCGGGGCGCCTGTGCCTACCCTGCTGCGGTTGTCCATCCTGCCCCCCGTCGTTGCCGGAGATTCCATGCGCCGTTTTGCCGCCTGCCTGCTCGCCACCGCCATTGCCGCCGCTACCGGTAGCGCAATTGCGCAAACCTCGCCGATGACGCCGGATATCACCGGCAAGCCGTTCGTGGCGGCCGACGCCGCCAACGACTACATCAAGCGCGAGGTGATGATCCCGATGCGCGACGGGGTCAAGCTGCATACGGTGATCGTGCTGCCCAAGGGCGCGCGCAACGCGCCGATGGTGCTCACGCGCACGCCGTACAACGCCAGCGGGCGCACCGAGCGCATGGCCTCGCCGCATATGAAGGATCTGCTCGCGCAGGGCGACGATGTGTTCGTGGAGGGCGGCTATATCCGGGTGATCCAGGACGTGCGCGGCAAGTACGGCTCGGAAGGCGATTACGTGATGACCCGGCCGTTGCGCGGTACGCTCAATCCCAGCGAGGTCGACCATGCCACCGATGCCTGGGACACCATCGACTGGCTGGTGAAAAACGTGAAGGAGTCCAACGGCAAGGTCGGCATGATCGGCTCGTCCTACGAGGGCTTCACCGTGGTGATGGCGCTGACCAATCCGCATCCGGCGCTCAAGGTCGCGGTGCCGGAAAGTCCGATGATCGATGGCTGGATGGGCGACGACTGGTTCAATTACGGCGCGTTCCGTCAGGTCAATTTCGATTACTTCACCGGTCAGCTCACCCAGCGCGGCAAGGGCACCGGCATCGCGCGCCAGGGGCATGACGACTACAGCAATTTCCTGCGCGCCGGCTCGGCAGGCGACTTTGCCAAGGCCGCGGGTCTGGAGCAATTGCCGTGGTGGCACAAGCTCACCGAACACGCCGCCTACGATGCGTTCTGGCAGGACCAGGCGCTGGACACCGTCATGGCGCGCACGCCGATGAAAGTGCCCACCATGTGGCTGCAGGGCCTGTGGGACCAGGAAGACATGTGGGGTGCGATCCATAGCTACGCGGCGATGGAACCGCGCGACAAGAGCAACACGCTCAACTATCTGGTGATGGGACCGTGGCGGCATAGTCAGGTGAACTACGACGGCAGCGCGTTGGGCGCATTGACGTTCGACGGCGATACCGCGCGCCAGTTCCGTCACGACGTGCTGCGTCCGTTCTTCGATCAATACCTGGTCGATGGCGCGCCCAAGGCGAGCACGCCGCCGGTGTTCATCTACAACACCGGCGAGAATCACTGGGACCGTCTGCAGGCGTGGCCGCGCAGCTGCGCCAAGGGCTGCGCATCGACCAGCAAGCCGCTATATCTGCAGGCCGGCGGCAAGCTGTCGTTCCAGCGGCCGGCGGTGGGGCAGCCGGGTTTCGAGGAATACGTGGCCGATCCGGCCAAGCCGGTGCCGTTCGTGCCGCGCCCGGTGGATTTTGCCGATCGCAGCATGTGGACCACCTGGCTGGTGCAGGACCAGCGCTTCGTCGATGGCCGCCCGGACGTGCTGACCTTCGTCACCGAGCCGCTGACCGAACCGTTGCAGATCGCCGGCGCACCGCAAGTGCATCTGCAGGCGTCCACCAGCGGCAGCGACAGCGACTGGGTGGTGAAGCTGATCGACGTCTATCCGGACGAGATGGCGTCCAATCCCAAGCTGGGCGGCTACGAGCTGCCGGTGTCGCTGGCGATCTTCCGCGGCCGTTATCGCGAAAGTTTCAGCGCGCCCAAGCCGCTGGCATCCAATCAACCGCTGGCGTTCCAGTTCGGCTTGCCGACCGCCAACCACACCTTCCAGCCCGGCCACCGGGTGATGGTGCAGGTGCAGTCCAGCCTGTTCCCGCTGTACGACCGCAATCCGCAGACCTACGTGGACAACATCTTCTTCGCCAAGCCGGGGGATTATCAAAAGGCCACCCAGCGGGTCTACGTGAGCCCGGAGCAGCCCAGCTACATCAGTCTGCCGGTCCGTTGACCGCGCGGGCGCCGCGTGCCGGCGGCGCCCACACGTCTTCCAGCAACTGCGGGCGGCAGGCCACCCAGGCGCTTGCCAGCTTCACCAGCAGGCAGATCAGCAAAAAGCCGAACGGCGCGGTCCAGCCGCCATTGTGCGCATGCAGCCAGCCGAACAGGAACGGCCCCAGACAGCTCACCGCGTAGCCAACACCCTGCGAAAACCCGGACAGCGCCGCCGAGCCGGCGGCCGTGCGGCAACGCTGGTTGACCAGCACCAGCGCCAGCGGAAACGTGCTCGGCCCCAGGCCGAGCAGCGTCACCCACAGCACCGGCGCGGCCAGCGGTGCCCACCACAGGCCGGCGAATGCGGCCACATCGCAGGCCGCGCATAGCAGCACGATCGGAAACGGGTTGCGCATGCGCACTGCCAGTGCCGGCATCGTCAACGCGCCGACCATGCCCAGTGCCGCGAACAGCGCCACCATGGTCCCGCCGAACGCAGGCGATGCGCCGGCTTCGCGCAGCAGCGTCGGCAACCAGGTGAACATCGAATAGGTGATCAGCGAGGTCATGCCGAAGGTCAGCGCCATGCTCCAGCCCAAGGCGGTACGCGCCACGCGGCCTTCGGCCTCCGGGGTGGGCGTGACCGGCGCCGGCCCGGTGGCGCGCAGACGGCGATGGTTGGCCTGCACCAGCGCCCACGCCGCCAACGCCAGCAACGCCGGCAGGACCCACACCACCATCGAGCTGCGCCAGCCGAGCGCATCGGCCACCGGTACCGCCAGCAACGCCGGCAACAAGGTGCCGACCTGCAGCACGGTGATGTACAGCGTGCTGACACCGCCCACGCGGTCGCCGAAGTAGCGTTTGACCAAGGGCGGCAACACCACATTGCCCATGCCCATGCCGGCCAGCGCGACCAACGATCCGACCAGCAGCCCGGCAGTGCCCGGCAGCAGCGGACGCAAGAGCAAGCCGAGCGTTGCCAGGGCCATGGACACCAGCGCGGTGCGCGGCAGGCCGAAACGGCGCAGCAGCGCAGGCGTGGCAACCCCGGTGAGTGCGAACGCAGCGGTCGGCAACATGCCGAGCGCGCCCATGGTGGGCGCGCCGAATGCGTACTCGTCGGCGATGCGTTCCAGCAGCGGCGTCAGCGACGTCACTGCAGTGCGTAGATTGAACGCGGACAACAGGATCGCAGCCAGCACCAACCCGCGACCACGCAGGCGGGCGGACGAGGATGCAGCGGCAGTGACAACAGACATGACAGACCATCCGCACCGTGCACATTCGTGCGACGGCGCCTGAAAACACAAAACCGGCACGAGGCCGGTTTTGTGTTTTGAAACTGGTCGGGGAGACAGGATTCGAACCTGCGACCTCTACGTCCCGAACGTAGCGCTCTACCAGACTGAGCTACACCCCGAAGGAGCCGCGTATGTTACATAGGGAATGCGGAATCGGCAAGCATTCAGCGAAATATTTTTACTGCTGCGATTGGCTACGCCCGGGCTCGCGGGCTTCAAACCACATGCCGTTGAGCACGCCAGCCAAGGCCGCCAGGCCGGTGCCCAGGATCCATGCGAAATACCACATCGGTGTTCTCCTCAAGTGACGTCGATCAGCGTGAAAGGGTGAAGCGGCATTGCGGCTGCGATGCGCATCGCAGCGGCGACGAGACGAGACGAACTCAATATGCGTTTGGATTGACCGCCATTTCGTCGGCAGTGACCTTGCCCTTGAGCACGCGATAGACCCAGCTCGTGTAGACCAGCACGATCGGCAGGAACACGCTGGTTGCCAGCAACATGATCCAGAGCGTCAAACGGCTGCTGGAGGCATCCCACACCGTCAGGCTTGCGCTGGGTGCGGTGGAAGAGGGCAGCAGAAACGGAAACAACGCAAAGCCGACAGTGAAGATGATGCCGACGATGGCGCAGCCCGAGGCGATGAACGCCAGGCCGCCGCGACGTACACGCAACAGCAGCGCATTCATCGCCAGCCCGACCAGGCCCACCAGCGGCGCGATCAACGTGGCCGGCATGCGGGTGTAGTTGTGCAACCAACCGCCGGCGGCCGTGAGTGCTACGGTCTTGGCCAGCGGATTGGTGGGTGCATCGGTGGCCAACGCCGAGGTCACCGCATAGCCGGGCAATCCCAGTGACACCCAGGCGCCGGCGGCCACAAACACTGCCACTGCACAGAGCGCGGCGATGCTGCCGAACCGCGCCGCACGTGCGGCCACCGGTCCGTCGGTCTTGAGCACCAGCATCGCCGCGCCGTGCGCCATCAGCATCGCCACGCTGAGCAGCCCGGCGAGCAGCGCGAACGGCGTCAGCAGCCCGAACAGGTTGCCGGTGTAGAACGTGCGCATGCTGTCGTCGAAGTGGAACGGCACACCGAGCAACACGTTGCCGACCGCCACGCCCATGATCAGCGCCGGAATGCAGCCGCCGACAAACAACGCCCAATCCCAGTTGTTGCGCCAGCGCGGCCCGGCCAGCTTGCTGCGGAACTTGAAGCCGACCGGGCGCAGGATCAGCGCGAACAGGATCAGGAACATCGCCAGATAGAACCCGGAAAAACTCACCGCATACAACGGCGGGAATGCAGCGAAGATCGCACCGCCTCCCAGGATCAGCCACACCTGGCTGCCTTCCCAGACCGGGCCGATGGTGTTGATCACCAGGCGCCGTTCGGTATCGTTGCGGGCGACCAGCGGCAACAACGTGCTGACGCCCAGATCGAAGCCGCCCATCACCGCGTAACCGGACAGCAACACGCCCAGCAGCAGCCACCAGATCAGGCGCAGCGTGGTGTAGTCGAGCAAGATGAAATCCATGGTGTCTCTCCTGGCTTACGGTGCGCCGGTGCGCAATGGGGCGTTGGGTGTGGACGCGTGGGGCGAGCTGGTGTTCGGTGACGGGATGGTGTTGCTCGGCGGAAACAGCAGGTCCGGGCCTTTGCCGATCGTCTTCAACGACAACCTGACCGCGATCACCAGCAGCGTGGTGTACAGCGCGGTGAAGCCGACCAGGGTCAACAGGATTTCGTACAGATCCAGGCCCGATGCCGCATAGAAAGTCGGCAGCACGCCTTCCACCGCCCACGGCTGGCGGCCGTATTCGGCCACGAACCAACCGCACTCGATCGCGATCCACGGCAGCGGCAGGGTCCACAGCGCCACGGTCAGAAACCAGCGCTTTTCCTGGAAGCTGTGCTTGCAGGCGAACCAGAATGCGACGGCGAAAAAGGCGATCAGATAGATGCCGATGGCGGCCATGATGCGGAAGGTCCAGAACAGCGGCAGCACGCGCGGCACCGTGTCCATGGCGGCCTGGGCGATCTGCTCGGGCGTGGCATTGCCGATATCGTCGCGATAGCGCTTGAGCAGCAGGCCGTGGCCCAGATCCTGCCAATGTGCATCGAAGATCGTGCGCGCGTCGGCGTCGTCCTTGTTGGCGCGGATACGCTGCAGCGCGCCGTAG
The DNA here is from genome assembly GCF_014197275.1 of Xanthomonas sp. 3075. Lineage (GTDB taxonomy): Bacteria > Pseudomonadota > Gammaproteobacteria > Xanthomonadales > Xanthomonadaceae > Xanthomonas > Xanthomonas campestris_B. The sequence continues at coordinate 47,425 of NZ_JACIFI010000011.1, forward strand.
GCGATCTGACCGCCGCGGATGCGGTGTTCGGCGCGTCCGACCAGTTCCAGGATGCCGGGGATCGGCTGGTCCAGCGAGCGCGTGGCGATCAACCCCATCAGATACGGAATCTTGATCGCGTAGTCGTTGGTATGGGTCTGCTGGTTGGGAATGCCGAAGGCGGTGAAGTCGGCCGGCGCGGCTTCGGTTTCCCACATCGCTTCGATCGCCGCCAGTTTCATTTTTTGATGTTCGTTGGCGGCATAGCCGCTCTCATCGCCGAGCACCACCACCGACAGCGACGACAGCAGGCCGAACGCGGCAGCCACCGCGAACGAACGCCGCGCCATCTCCACATGCTTGCCGCGCAGCAGGTAGAACGCGCTGATCGACATCACGAACACCGCACCGAGCACATAGCCCGCGCTGACGGTGTGCACGAACTTGGCCTGCGCCACCGGGTTGAACAGCACCGCCATGAAGTCGACCACTTCCATGCGCATGGTGTCCGGGTTGAACACCGCGCCGGTCGGATTCTGCATCCAGCCGTTGGCGATCAAAATCCACAACGCCGAGAAGTTGCTGCCCAGCGCCACCAGCCAGGTGGTGGCCAGATGCTGCACCTTGCTCAGCCGGTTCCAGCCGAGGAAGAACAGGCCCAGGAAGGTCGCTTCCAGGAAGAACGCCATCAACCCTTCGATCGCCAGCGGTGCGCCGAAGATATCGCCCACGTAATGGCTGTAGTACGACCAGTTCATGCCGAACTCGAACTCCATCACGATGCCGGTGCCCACGCCCATGGCGAAGTTGATGCCGAACAGCACGCCCCAGAACATCGTCATGCGCCGCCAGATGTCCTTGCCGGTCATCACATAGACGCTCTCCATGATGCCGAGCAGGAACGACAGGCCCATGGTGAGCGGCGGAAAGATGAAGTGGTACATCGCGGTGACTGCAAACTGCAGCCGCGACAGTTCGACAACTGTCGAGTCGATCATGGCGGGTGGGCCTGGTTGGGTGTCGATGAAGGAATGCGTCCGATCATCTGCGCTTGCCGCGACATGCGCGTTGATCCAAATCAATGCTGTGGCGAGCGGGTGCGTCACAATGCGCAGCCCGTAGCGGCAAGTGGCGACTTACAATCGCCTGCAACACGATGTCTTCCCAGAGAGCGATGTGAGCCAGCCCAGCGTGCGAGCCAGCGAAACGCCAGCCCAGCGCCGTCAACGCGGCCAATGGCTGGATGCACTGGCTGCCCCGGCCAGGCGCGCGCGGCGCCTGGCCGGCGTGGCGGTGGCGGTGTCCGGTCTGCTGTTGCTCGCACAATCGGCGGCGATCGCCTGGTTGCTGCAGGCCGTGCTGGTGCAGCATCTGGCACTGACGCAGTTGCGCGAGGTGGGGGCGGGGCTGGTCTGTGCGTTGGTGGGCCGTGCCCTGCTCAACGCCTGGGCACAGTCGCTGACCGGCGAGGTGGCCGATGTGGCCAAGCGCGAATTGCGTGCCCGCATCGCGCGCCGCCTGGTGCAGCACGGGCCGGTGTGGTTGCGCCGGCAACGCAGCGGCGAACTGGGCGAATTGAGCCTGGCGCATACCGATGCGCTGGAGGGCTACTTCGTCGGCTACCAGCTCGCCCGCACCGAGATGACGTTGGTGCCGCCGCTGATCCTGATTGCGGTGTTTTCGGTCGATTGGGTGGTGGGCCTGGTGCTGTTGCTGACTGCGCCGCTGATCCCGTTTTTCATGATGCTGGTGGGCTGGGGCGCCGAAGCCGCCGGGCGCGATCAGCTGGGCGAACTGGCACGCATGGGCGGGCACTTTGCCGATCGCTTGAAAGGCCTCGGGTTGCTGCGCGTGTACGGACGCGGCGATGCAGAGTTGAGCGGCATTGCCGCTGCCGCTGAAGGCGTACGCGAGCGATCGCTCAAGGTGCTGCGGATTGCCTTCCTGTCGTCCACGGTGCTCGAGTTCTTCGCTTCGGTGAGCGTGGCGATCGTGGCGCTGTACTTCGGCCTGAGCTATCTGGGTATGCTCGATCTGCATGGCTTGCCGACCCTGGGCGCGGGCATGTTCTGCCTGCTGCTGGCACCGGAATTCTTCGCGCCACTGCGGCGGCTGGCCGCGCATTACCACGACCGTGCCAACGCATTGGCTGCGGTGGCTGAAGCCGAACGCCTGTTGGAGGGATTCGAGCCGCCATCGGCAACGGTGCGGGTGACCGTGCCGGCGCGCGCGCTAGAGCCTGCGCAGGCGCACGGACCGCTGTTGCAGGCACGCGATCTTGCGCTACGGCCGCCAGGCGCTCCATACACGGTGGTCGAACATTTTTCGCTGGTCTTGCAGCCTGGGCAACGTGTGGCCGTGATCGGTGCCAGCGGCAGCGGCAAGAGCACCTTGCTGGAAGGTCTGGCCGGCTGGCTTGCAGCCGAGGCGGGCAGCGTGGCGCTGCGTCCGGGCGCACGCATCGGCTATGCCACGCAGCGGCCGTATCTGTTTCACGGCAGCATCGCCGACAACCTGCGCCTGGCCGATCCACAGGCCAGCGACGCGCGCCTGCACGCGGTGGCCGACGCCGCGCAGGTACTGCGCTTTGCTGCACAGTTGCCTGCGGGCCTGGATACGGTGATCGGCGAGCGCGGCTTTGGCCTGTCCGGTGGCGAAGCGCGGCGGGTGGCGTTGGCACGGCTGCTGTTGCGTGAGCCGGACCTGTTGCTGCTGGACGAACCGACCGCCTTTCTCGACCCGGACACCGAAGCGGAACTGTTGCGCACGCTTGGGGTATTTGCGCGCGGTCGTGCGGTGGTACTGGCGACGCACAGCACTGCGGTGATGCGCTGGGCCGATACGGTGATCGACCTGCGTGGCGCAACTGTCGCAATGGAGGCGCGATGAATATCGCTCCGGCCGATCGCTTGCGTGATGTCTTTCGCCGGCATGCCTGGCGCCTGCTGCTGTCCGCATTGCTGGTGCTGGTCACGATGCTCGCCGGGGTGGGCCTGCTCGGCCTGTCCGGCAGCTTTTTGACCGCTGCGGCGCTGGCCGGCGTCGTGGGCATGGGCACCGGCTTCAATTTCTTCTCGCCCTCGGCCGGCATTCGCGCATTGACCTTTGCGCGCATCGTCTCGCGCTATGGCGAAAAGTTGATCGGCCACGATGCCACGCTGCGCATCGCCCGCGATCTGCGTGTGTGGTTCTTCGGCCGCGCGTTGCCGCTGGCGCCGGGTCGGTTATCGGCCACGCGCACCGGCGATCTGCTGGCGCGCCTGATGTCGGACATCGGCGAAGTCGATGGCCTGAGCGTGCGCGCACTGGCGCCGTTGACCGCCCTGGTGGGGATCTGGCTTGCGGGTATGGTTGCGGCCGCGTTGATGTATCCGCCTGCGGCGTGGTTGCTGGCGGTGCTCGGCGTGGTCATCGGCGGGCTGGTGCCGTGGCAGGTGGCGCGCGGCGGTGCGCAACGCGAACAAGTGCGCGCGCAGCAACGCACCGCATTGCGTACGCAGGCGTTCGAGGGACTGGAAGGTGCTGTCGATCTCGCCGCCGTCGATGCGCAAGGTGCCTGGCTGCACCAGGTCGATGCGGCGGCGGCAGCGGTGGTCGATGGCGATCGCATCCAGCGCCGTCGGCTGATCGGCGGCAATCTGTTGCACGCGCTCTGCGGCGGTATCGGCCTGGTTTGTATGCTTTGGCTGGCACTGGGTGCCGCAGGACACGGATGGATTGCGGCGGAAACGGCGGCCGGCTTGGTATTTTTGACCATGGCGCTGCTCGAGGTGTGGGCCGGCGCCGGGCTTGCGTTGCAGGCGCTGCAGGGCGCGCGCGTTGCGGCCACGCGCTTGCAGGCCATCGTCGATCAGGCACCGTCGGTCGCCGATCCGGCGCAGGCCACGGATGCACCACGCAGCGGCACGCTGCAACTGCATCAGGTCGGCTTTGCCTGGCCGGGCAGTGCACGTCCGGTGCTGCACGCGCTGGATCTGACGCTGGCGCCTGGCGAGCGTATCGCCATCAGCGGCGACAGCGGCAGTGGCAAGAGCACCTTGTCCGCACTGCTGCTGCGTTTATGGGATCCGCAGGCGGGGCAGGTGACGTATGCCGATATCGATCTGCGCCACTTTGCGCAGACGCAATGGCATCAGCGCATTGCCTGGCTGCCGCAGAACGCCCCGGTGTTTGCCGGCACGGTGCGCGATAACCTGCTCATCGGCGATACCGCCGCAAGCGATGCGGCCCTGTGGACCGTGCTGGATCAGGTGCGCTTGCGCGCATGGGCCACCGCGCAGAACGGCCTGGACACCTGGGTGGGCGAAAACGGCGCCACGCTCTCGGCCGGCCAGGCGCGCCGGCTGGCATTGGCGCGCGCATTGCTGCGCGACGCAGCGATCGTGTTGCTGGACGAACCCACCGACGGCCTGGATGTGGATACCGCGCACGCATTGTTGCTCGATCTCTCCGCTGCGCTGGGCGACCGCAGCCTGGTGATGATCACCCACGACCGCGTGCCCGACGGCGTGGTGCAGCGGCGTTATCGCATGCTGGATGGGAAAATGTGGTGCTCAGACAATTTGCCAAGCTAGGGCGGAATCGCAGGTGCCAGAGCAGTCACTGCTTGCAGATCAATCGGTTCTTACAGCGCTTCCAGACGATCGACCCAGGCATTGAAGCGTGGGCAGCTGACGCGCATTTGTGGTAGGCCGATTTGTAAGGCAATTAGCGTTCCATATAAAGGTTTGGCTTTCGCATACGTAGGCCAGCCTGCAATCAAACGTTTTGATGGCGCAGTTTCGGTTGAATTATTGATTGCTTCGGGATGAACGAACTGAGCTAGCTGTGTCTGCCAATCATCAATCACGCGAGCTGGTACACCGACGTAAGAGAATGCGGTCAGCTCGCTGAAGAGAAGCGCCTCGAACTCGTGCAGTTGCAGATAAGGAATCAGGTTTGGTTCGTTGACCCCACCGGCCAATGCTGTCTCCAGTGCGTTAACTTGTGGAGGTGAGGGCAATGCAGGGTTCCAATGCATAAAGCCTGGAAAATCGCCCGGCAGACCATAGACGTCGAACAACGTCGTCACTACGGCTTGGCGGTCCTGTTGACACCAGCGCTTCACTTGGTGGACGATTTTTCCGTAGCTGACGGCCCCGCCCTTATGCCCTTTGCTTGTCTCGATGATGCGTGCAGTTATCCAAACCTCAAAACTTGCTAGATGCGGCGCTAGTAGTTCGCGGACGAAAGTTTCTTCGGTCTGGCCTTCGACCAGGATGTTTACCCGGGTATGATTGCCTGCCATTAGCGCGGCCTCCCTCCAAAGACATTGCGCTTCCACAAATCACCCAGTGAGTATTCTTCAAGCCACTGATCCAGGGTGGTTTCTTCCAGTCGACGGAACACCGATTGATCGCCTTCTCGATCAACAATAATCACATCAGTCGTCTCGAATTGATTTAGAAGCTCGACGGACTGAGTGGAAATGATCAATTGATGGCGCTCAGCCGCGTGACGCATTAACGAGGCCAGAAGCTCAATTGCATAAGGGTGCAACCCTAGTTCCGGTTCGTCGAACAGAATTGTTGTTGGCATCAGTTCGTCTGGCTGCAACAGTACTGTCGTCAGACAGATGAAGCGGACGCTGCCGTCTGAGAGGTGGTGACCCAGAAATGGAAAGTCGCTTCCTTTCTCTCGCCATTCGAGTTGGATCGAGCTTGTATCCAGAGGGTTAGGGCGTAACTGAAAATCAGCAAAGAATGGAGCGACTAGGCGTACAGTATCGACGATACGGCGATAATTTTCCGGGAACTGCTCTCGAAGACGATAAAGATAAGAAGCAAGGTTTGCTCCGTCAGGTCGCAGGCGCTCGTTATCGTTTAGTGCGCAAGCCTGTTTGACGGGTGCTGAGTCGCTGGTGTCGTGAAAGTGATAAACAATCCAGCTTCTAACTGCCGGAACAACAAAATTCGCAATCTTGGACTGGACCCCGCTTTCCGTCTTGGTCTCACTGTGGCCAGTCCCCAGTGAGTAAAACTTGCCAGTGTAGTTCCAATAAAACGACTCCTCGGCGAAAATGAGAGAGTTGCTCTGCGTGGGCTCAAGCATGAGCCGGTAACCATTGTTTCCGAAATACATTTCCGCTGACATTTGCGGTGTTTGCTTGCGGCCATAATGAAGCATTGCATCAGGGCCGCCGCTCTTGGCGACGTAATAGCCAAGCTCGCCAGCCATTAATTTGGCGAGCATGCGGAAGAAGCCGATAAAATTGCTCTTGCCGGCCCCATTGGCACCTACGAGTACATTGAGCGGGCCTAAGCGCAAGTCATCCAGTCGCCTGATCGACTTGTAGCCTCGGATCGAAATTTTCTCCAATGGATTCATGCCGCTTACGCCAAACTTAAATTTGACCGCATCATAGCGTGATCGCCTTCAGGTCACCGTGGCGCATCAGGCCATTATGGCAACAATGCAATTGGGTCACCTATTCAGCATCTATCCAGAAAGTCACGCACCGCAGGTCCGAAGCGGGCAAAATCGACTAGAAATGCATCATGGCCTTGGGGCGAATCCAGTCCAAGGAAATGCGCATCGGCGCCGCCGGCGCGCAGGCCTTCGGCGATCTGTTCCTGTTGCTGCACCGGGAACAGGATGTCGGTATTGGCACCGATCGCCAACGCACGCGCGATGCGGATCTGCGCCAGGCCGGCCAGCACCGTGGCGTCTGTCGAAGCATCTGTGTCCGGGGGCGCGGCAATATGCGAGCCGTCGGCTTGCCGGCCATCGACACGGGCCTCGATAGCCGTCCTGTCGTTGACATACTCGGCCAGATCGAACCAATCCATCGAGCGGCTCAGATACAGATAGCAATTGGGATCGAAGAAGCGCACGAAGCGGCGCGCATGGCCTTCCAGATAGCTTTCGACCTGGAATTCCAGCCCGAACGGATCGTCGGCAGCCTGTTCCGAATCCAGCCGCACCCGGCCGAAACGGCCGTCCCATTCCAGTGCCGAGCGGTAGGTGATCACGCCGAGCTTGCGTGCCATTCGCATGCCCGATTCCGGGTAACGCGTGTCGTCGTAATGGCCGCCGTTCCAGTGCGGATCCAGGCGGATGGCTTCGCGCTGCAGCGAGCGGATGGCGATCGAGAACGGCAACGCCTGCGCGCTGCCGGAGATGTTGATATGGCTGCGCGCGATGCCGGGGTGGCGCATCAACAACGCCAATGCGGTCATGCCGCCCATCGAGTTACCGATCAGGCACGCCAGTTGTTCGATGCCCAACGCGCGCACCACGTCGGCTGCGGCATCGGCCACATCTTCGATCGATAACTCTGGAAAAGTGAGGCGATACAGCGCGCCGGTGGCAGGGTCGATCGACGCCGGGCCGGTCGAGCCCTTGCAGCTGCCCAGCGAATTGACGCAGACCACGAACCAGCGATCGGTATCGATCGGCTTGCCCGGCCCGACCATTGCTTCCCACCAACCCGGCTCTGGATTGGCGTGGTTGGCCGCCGCGTGCGCGTTGGGAGACAGGCCAGTGACGATCAATACGGCGTTGCTGCAATCGGCGGCCAAGGTTCCCCAGGTTTCATAGGCGACACGCGCGTTATGCAGCACGCCGCCGCGCTTCATCGGAAACGGCGAGGGCAGGGCGTGGAAGCGCGTGCCGGGAGGAATGAATTCAGTCATGTGGCAATTCTATCTGCCATGGCATGCGCCGGGTGCAAGGATGGGACTGGGGCGTCGGTGTGAGCCCTTGTGCTGTGTGATGCTACCGCCGCGGATCTGCGGCTCCGCCGCGCCGTCCATCACCGACGTGCGATTAGGCGCTGCGTGTTGTTGGCCGCGCTTAGTCCATTGGCCCCTGGCGAGCAACGACAGGTGGCGGACAATCAGCGGCCGATCACCAGCTCCACCGGCACGGCGGCAGGCAGTTCCACCATCACCGGCACGCTCTCGACGTCGTCGGCCTGGCGCATCGCATTGCCGCTGCGCGACACCCTGGCAAGCACCTGCACCTTGTCCAGCGACGACAGCGTGCGCGTCGGCATCGGGCTGTCGCCGTCGTCCAGGGTGATGGTCAACGGCAATGCGCTCAGCGCGTGTTTTTCCACCGCTACCGGCATCGGCGTGTCTGCGGCGCGCGCAATCACGAAGACACTGGCGTCGCCAGGCAAGCCGGTGCGTTTGGCGAATTCGGCGTCCAGCGTCACGCGCACCTGGATCCGTTTTCCGTTGGCCGTTGCTGCCGGTGCCTGGATCGGTTCCAGCTTGGCCTCACGACGTGCGGCGTTGATCTGTTCGAGCAAGCCCGGACGGGTGTTGGCATCGACCACGCGCAGCAACGGCGTCCAGGTCTCGCTGGCCTTTGCCGGCTGACCCGCCTGGCGCTGCACCACGCCCAGAAACCAGCGTGCGCGTTGATGATTCGGTTGCAGCGCCAGCGCATGTTCGAGCAGACGCGTGGCTTCAGGATCCGGGCGCCCGCTGTCATCGGCCAGCATGCGCGATTGCGCGGCAGCCACCAGCACGTCCGGCTCATCCGGACGCAACGCAACCGCGCGCGCAAATGCATCACGCGCTTCGGCAAATTTCTGTTGGCTGGACAACGAGCGCCCCAGCAATACCCAGCCTTCGGCTTGCTCGGGATTGCGCGCCAGTGCCGCGCGCAGTTGCACGATGGCTTCGTCCAACGAGCGTGGCGCGGCTGGTCGATTGGCCGGTTGCTCGATCGCGCTCGGCGTGCCGACCAACCAATACAGTGCCGCACTCGCGGCCAGCAGCAACACCGCGACGCTGGCGGTAAGGCCGCGTGCCTCTCGCCACAGCGGCCGCAGCGCCACGGCGAACGCGAGCAAGGCCAGCACCACCACCGCAACCACGAAGCCGACCATCACCACTCCTGCTCATCGGCGGGCAGGGCGGGCGCTGCAACGCTGCGTCGGCGCACCACCAACGCAACCGCGGCACCACCGAGTAACAACACCAGCAGCGGACCGAACCACAACAGCCAGGTACGTGATTCGACGCGCGGGCGATACAGCACGAACTCGCCATAGCGGGCGACCAGAAACTGGCGGATCTGCGCATCGCTGCGGCCTTCGTGCATCAACGCCAAGACCTCGCGGCGCAGGTCCTGCGCAATCTGCGCATTGGAATCGGCCAGCGACTGGTTCTGACACTGCACGCAACGCAGCTCGGCGGTCAGCGCATGAAAGCGCGCTTCTTCGGCCGCCGAGCGGTAGTGCAGCGGCGACGGGTCGCCGACCGGCTGGGCCAGAGCCAGCCAGGGCAACAGCAACAGCGTCAGCAGCCAGGCACGCATCATCGGCTGGTGTGCAGATCCGGTGCGGCGCTGGGCGAGCGCTCGATCTTGCTCAGCATCGGAATCAACTGGGTGTCGATGATCGATTGCGTGAGCATGCCGCTGTATTTCCAGCGCACCACGCCGCGCCCGTCGACCAGAAAGGTCTCCGGCGCGGCAGCGATGCCGAAGTCGATGGCGGTGCGCCCGTCCTTGTCCGCCACGACCAGCAGATACGGATTGCCCAGTTGTTCGAGCCAGCGCAAGGCATCGGCGCGCTCGTCCTTCCAGTTGTAGCCGATCACGCGCACGCGCTTGGTCAGCGCAAAGCGGCTCAGTACCGGGTGTTCTTCGCGGCAGGCCGGGCACCAGCTGCCCCACACGTTGATGATGTACGGCGCGCCGCGTAGCTCGCGCGCATGCACCACGATGCTCGGGTCGTGCAGCAGCGGCAGCGCGAACTCCGGCGCCGGTTTGCCGATCAGTGCAGAGGGCAGGGCATCGCGGTCGCCCTGACCGGAACGCACCACCGCATAGACCAACAGCGCTGCAAGTGCGAGCAGCAGCACGATGGCGCCCACGAGAACGGCAGTGGGCAGGCGGGGCGAACGTGACTCAACCATCTTGGATCTCCGGAGAACGACGAAAACGCCGGTCGGCCGCAGTGACCAGGCCACCGAGCGCCATCAGCAGCGCCCCCAGCCAGATCCAGCGAACGAACGGTTTGAGGTGGACGCGCACCGCCCAGGCCTGATTGCCCAGCGGCTCGCCAAGCGCGACATACAGGTCGCCGAACGGGCCGGGGCGGATCGCCGCCTCGGTCAAGGTCTGTCCGCCGCTGGCATAGCGGCGTTTTTCTGCATGCAGCACGCCCACCGGCGCATCGTCCTTGAATACCTGCAGGTTGGCACGATCGGAGACGTAATTGGGCCCGCGCAGTTCTTGCACGGTATCGAAGTGCAGTGCGTAGCGGCCGATCTGCACCTGCTGGCCCGGTGCCAACGCGACTTCGCGTTGCAGACTCAGCGACTCCACCAGCAAGGCACCGGCCAGAAACACCGCAACACCCAGATGCGCCAGCACCATGCCCAGCATTTCGGCAGTGAATTTGCGCCCCTTGGCTGCGCGGCGGGTCCACAGGAAGCGCGCCGTGCCAAGCAGCACCCATGCCGCGCCGGCCACGCCGACGGCGGCTTTCAGCTGGCCCTGCGGCGCCATGAACCAGGCCAGCACGCCTGCGGCAAGTGCCAGTCCTGCCCACGGTGCCAGCAGCGCCAGCGGCCGCGATGCCTGTTCGCGCTGCCAGCGCGTGAGCGGGCCGAACGGCAGCAGCGCCACCAGCGGCGCCATCAACACCACGAACAAGGTGCCGAAGTAGGGCGGGCCGACCGACAGCTTGCCCAGACCCAGCGCGTCGGCCAGCAACGGATACAGCGTACCCAGCAGCACCATCGCGCAGGCGCAGGTGAGCAGCAGGTTGTTCAACAGCAACAAGGTTTCGCGCGAGCTGCCGGCAAAGGCGCGGCGCGGGTCGTTGCTGGCAGACATGCCCGGTGCGCGGAGCGCGTACAGCAGCAACGCGCCGCCCACCACCACCAGCAGGAATACCAGGATGAACAGCCCACGCGACGGGTCGGCGGCAAACGAATGCACGCTGGTCAGCACGCCCGAGCGCACCAGAAAGGTCCCCAGCAACGACAACGCAAATGCGGCAATGGCCAGCAGCAAGGTCCAGCTGGCAAAGCTGCCGCGTTTTTCGGTGACCGCCTGCGAATGCAGCAACGCGGTACCCACCAGCCACGGCATGAAACTGGCGTTTTCCACCGGGTCCCAGAACCACCAACCGCCCCAGCCCAGCTCGTAATACGCCCACCAGCTGCCCAGCGCGATGCCGACGGTGAGCATGGACCACGCCACATTCGTCCACGGCCGCGTCCAGCGCAGCCAGCGCGCATCCATCCGGCCTTCCAGCAGCGCAGCGATGGCGAAGGCGAACGGCACCGCAAAGCCGACGTAGCCGCAATACAACATCGGCGGATGGATGATCAGCCCCGGGTCCTGCAGTAGCGGATTGAGATCGGCACCTTCCAGCGGCACCGGGAACACGCGCGCAAACGGGTTGGAGGTGAACAGCAGAAACGCCAGGAACCCAATGCTCACCAGCGCCATCACCCCGAGCACGCGTGCGATGACCTGAGCCGGCAACTGCCGCGACCACACTGCGACCGCACCGGTCCATAGCGCCAGCACCAACGTCCACAGCAGCAACGAGCCCTCGTGCGCGCCCCATACCGCCGAGTAGCGGTAGATCACCGGCAACAGACTGTTGGAATTCTCGGCGACATAGCGCACCGAAAAGTCCTGCACCAAAAACGCATGCGTCAGCAGCGCGAAGGCCGCCGCGATCAGCCCGAGTTGCACCAATGCGGCCGGCCGCGCGACCGCCATCCAGCTGGCACGTGCACGCTGCGCGCCGGCCAGCGGCAGCGCGGCCTGCACCAACGCCACCAGCAAGGCCAGCACCAGCAGGAAAGTACCGAGCTCAGGCAGCATCGGGGAGGGGCGTATGGGGGGGCAGCGATGCCCCGGTGCCGGGATCGATGACGCGATGACGATGCGCGCTCGGTGCAACTGCGGTGGAGCAGGGGGGACGCACCGCGCTGGCGTCGGCTAACCCACGCCTCTGCTGCCACCTCGGCCGTGCACCCGCAGTTGCGATCAACGCAGCTCTCCCGGTCGATCGGCTGCAGCCGGCACGTCGTGCTTGCGGTGCGCGCTGCCCATCTTGTCGGCGACTTCCTTGGGCATATAGGTTTCGTCGTGTTTGGCCAGCACATCCTCGGCCACGAACACGCCTTGCTGCATGCGGCCGGTGGCGACCACGGCCTGACCTTCGCGGAACAGGTCCGGCAGGATGCGGTCGTAGCGCACTGGCAACTGGGCGTCGCCATCGGTCACGCGGAACTGCGCTTCCAGCGAGCCGGACGCACGGCGGAACGAGCCTTTTTCGACCATGCCGCCGAGCCGGAAGCGCGCGTGCTCGCCCGCGTCGCCGCGCAGCACTTCCGACGGCGTGTACAGATAGGCGACGTTGCGCTGCAAGGCCATCGCCACCAGCGTAGTCGCCAGGCCGCCGGCCAGCACCAGTGCGATCACCAACCACATCCGGCGGCGCCGTTGCGGGTTCACCGGATCAGCTCCGCATCGCTGGGCACTGCGCGCTTGCGCTCGCGTAACCGGCGTGCCTGCGCGATCTTCAAGGCACGGCGCACCTGCCAGCGGGCGGCGATCAGATCCCACAGCAGCACCAGCCCGAACACGGCGTAGGCGGCGATGACATAGGGCAGGTAGTTCATGCCGCGCGCTCCTGCGCATCGCGCACGATCCAGGCCTTGCCGGCCTCGCGGCGCAGGTTGTCGGCGCGCGCGCGCGTCAGCAGCGATCCGGCGAACCAGAACTTGGTGCCGATCACCATCAGCCATAACGGCAGCAACATGCTCGCATCGATGCTCGACGGGCCAAGCAGGCGAATGCTCTGGCCTTGATGCAGCGAGTTCCACCACACCACCGAATAGCGGATCACCGGCAGCAGCGCCACGCCCACAATCGCCAGCAACGCGGCCGCGCGTGCGGCCTGACGGCGGTCATCGATGGCCTGGTACAGCCCGATCACACCCAGATACAGAAACAACAGGATCAGCTCGGTGGTCAGGCGCGGGTCCCAATCCCACCAGGCGCCCCACATCGGCTTGCCCCAGATGCTGCCGGTCAGCAACGTGATGACGGTGAACGCAGCGCCGATCGGCGCGCAGGCCATCGCCAGAATCTCGCAGATCTTGATCCGCCAGATCAGCGCAATCGCCGCATACAACGCCATCAGGCCGAACACGAACAGGCTCATCCACGCGCTCGGCACGTGGATATACAGAATGCGGAAACTGTCGCCCTGCTGGTAATCGGCCGGCACCGCGAACAAGGCCTGCCAGATGCCCACGCCCAGCAACACCGCAGCCAGCGCATAGCACCACGGCGCCCAGCGCGCGGTGAAACGGTCGAAGATCGGAGGCGAGGCGAGTTGATGGAACCAGCGGACGACGACGTTCATGCGATGGCAGTAGCCTTTGGAATGGCATTGGCTCTCGAAACAGCAACAACGCAGCGAAACAGCAACAACGCAGTGAGGGGAGCGGCCTACCGACAGCGCATCGACTGCACGACTCAACTCAACGAAATACGGATCGCGGCAGCCGCAGCCAGCGGTGCCAGCACCATGCCGATCACCAATCCGGCGCCCAACAACAACAACGCACCCACCGCATCCTGGCCTTGTCCGCTTGCCGCCACGCTGCCGGCCCCGAACACCAGCACCGGGACATACAGCGGCAACGCCAGCAACGCCACGAGAATACCAGAGCGTTTCATCGTCACCGTCAGCGCCGCAACCACGGCGCCGAGCAAGCTCAGTAACGGTGTTCCCAGCGCCAACGATGCCAGCAATACCGGGAGTTGGTCATGCGGCAGGTGCAGCAATTCGCCCAGCAGCGGCGTCACTGCGATCAACGGCAAGGCGCTGGTCGCCCAATGCAGCACGACACGTACCGCGATCAGCCATGCCAACGGCACCGGCGCCAGCAGCCATTGCTCCATCGAGCCGTCTTCCACATCGCTGCGGAACAACGCATCCAGCGACAGCAAGCCGGCCAGCAATACCGCCAGCCACAGCACCGCCGGCGCGGCCTGCGCCAGCAGGTCCGGGCGTCCGCCCAGGCCGAGCGCGAACAGCACCACGATCAAGAGCGCGAATAATGCCGGTTGCAGCGCATCGCTGCGGCGGCGCCACAGCAGTTGCAGGTCGCGACGCAGCAGGGCGCGACTTGCCTGCAGAAGAGAGGGCTGTGGCGAATCCAGGCTCATGCTGCCACCTCCAGCGTGAGCATGCGCGTGCGCACCGGCGGCGCCGCGTAGGCGCCGTGGGTGGTCACCAGCGCCGCACCGCCGCCGCGCAGATGCGCGGAGATCATCCGGTTGACCAACGTGATGCCGTCCAGATCCAGGTTGGCGTAGGGCTCGTCCAGCAGCCACAGCGGAGCCGGCGACAACCACAGCCGCGCCAGCGCCAGACGCTTGCGCTGCCCGGCCGACAGTTGCCGCACCAGCGCATCTTCGTAGCCGGCCAGGCCGACGATGGCCAGCGCGCTGCCAGGCATCTGCTTGGCGCGGCGGCCATGCAGGCCGCACAGAAAATGCAGGTTTTCCAACGTGCTGAGGTCGGCCTTCAGGCCCGGCAGGTGGCCCAGATAGGCCATGAAACGGCTACGGTCGCCGCGTCGGGCGGTCTTGCCATCGATCTGGATCTGCCCATGCTCCACATGCAGCAGCCCGGCCAGTACGCGCAGCAGCGTGGTCTTGCCGGCGCCGTTGTTGCCTTGCACCAGCAGCGCCTCGCCGGCGTCGACGTGGAAATCCAGCGGGCCGAACACCGGCTCCTCGTTGCGGCTGAAGGCCAGCGCGCGGGCCGCCAGCAGCGGTGGCGCAGTGTGCAGCGGATCGATCATCGGCGCAGCGGGCTCCCGTCGTCGGACGGCATGGGGAAGGACCAGGGCGGCATACGCCCCGCACAGGGCGCGCATTGTAGCGACGATGGTGGCACGCCGGGGCGGATGCGTCGGCGTTGCAGGCGGCGTGATGTGTCCGGGAACGCTGTTTTGCATCGGCCGGGCGCAACCGCCTTGCGGCTTTGCGTACACTCGCGGTCCCCCCGTTTGTTGCCCGGACAGGCCCGATGCCCCTCACGACCAAGCTGCCCAAGGTGGGCACCACCATCTTCACCGTCATGTCGCAGCTGGCGGCCGAACACGGCGCGGTGAATCTGGGCCAGGGTTTTCCCGATTTCGCAGTGCCATCGCGGCTGGTCGACGAGCTCGAGCGCGCCATGCGCGCCGGCCACAATCAGTACCCGCCGATGACCGGCGTGGCGGCGTTGCGCCTGGCCATCGCCGGCAAGGCGCAGCGCTGCTATGGCGCGCAGGTCGATGCCGACAGCGAGATCACCGTGACCAGCGGCGCTACCGAGGCGATCTTCAACGCCATCCACGCGGTGGTGCGGGCCGGCGAGGAAGTCATCGTGCTCGACCCGGCCTACGATTGCTACGAACCGGCCATCGACCTGGCTGGCGCGCGTGCGGTGCACGTGGCGCTGGATCCGCAGACCTTCGCGGTGGATTGGCAGGCGCTGCGCGCGGCGATCACGCCGAAGACGCGCCTGCTGATGATCAACTCGCCGCATAACCCCTCCGGGGCGATGCTGTCGGCGGCCGACATGCAGGCGCTGACCGAGCTGCTGCGCGGCACCGATATCTTGCTGTTGTCGGACGAGGTCTACGAGCACATCGTGTTCGACGGCCACCGTCACGAATCGGTATTACGCTGGCCAGAACTGCGCGAGCGCGCCTTCGTGATTTCCAGTTTCGGCAAGACCTATCACTGCACCGGCTGGAAGATCGGCTACGCCATCGCGCAACCGGCGCTCACCGCCGAATTCCGCAAGGTGCACCAGTACAACACCTTCACCAGCTTCGGCCCGGCCCAGCACGCCTTCGCCGCGATGATCCGCGACGAACCCGAGCACGACGAGCAACTTGGCGCGTTCTATCAAGCCAAGCGTGACCGTTTCCGCGAGCAACTGCTGACCACGCGGCTGATACCGCTGCCGGTGCCCGGCGGCTATTTCCAGCTGGTGGATTATTCGGCGATCAGTGATCTGCCCGACACCGAGTTCGTGAAGTGGCTGACGGTGGAGAAGGGCGTGGCTGCGATTCCACTGTCGCCGTTCTATGAGACTGCACCTGCCGGCCAACGTTTGGCGCGGCTGTGCTTCGCCAAGAACGATGCGACGCTGGATGCGGCGATCGAGCGCTTGCAGCAGCTTTGAGGAGCTGGGATTCGGGAATGGGGATTCGGGAATCGAAAAGGCGGTTGGTCGCTTTTCGATCTGAATCCGCAGAAAGCCTGATGCCATGAAGCCGCACGAAAACTCGCCGTCCGATTCCCGATTCCCGATTCTCCATTCCCCATTCCCGAGTCCCATATGCACGACCTCCGCATCTCGCTCATCCAGGGCGACACCCGCTGGCATGACCCGGCCGGCAACCGCGATTACTACGGCGCGTTGCTGGAGCCGTTGGCCGGGCAGACCGATCTGGTGATCCTGCCGGAGACCTTTACCAGTGGGTTCTCCAACGATGCCATCTTCAAGGCGGAAGGCATGGACGGCCCCACGGTGGCGTGGATCCGTGCACAGGCAGCAACGCTGGCTGCCGCCATCACCGGCAGCGTGCAGATACGCACCGAGCAGGGCGTGTTCAACCGCCTGCTATGGGCTACCCCGGATGGCGCGCTGCAGTACTACGACAAGCGCCATCTGTTCCGCTTCGGCAACGAGCATCTGCGTTACGCGGCCGGGCGCGATCGCCTGTGCGTGGAATGGAAGGGCTGGCGGATCAATCCGCAGGTCTGCTACGACCTGCGCTTTCCGGTGTTCTGCCGCAACCGCTTCGATGTCGAGCGGCCGGGCCAGCTGGATTTCGATCTGCAACTGTTCGTCGCCAACTGGCCGTCCGCGCGCGCATACGCGTGGAAGACGCTGCTGCGCGCACGCGCGATCGAAAACCTGTGCTTTGTGGCGGCGGTCAACCGCGTCGGTGTCGATGGCAATCAGTTGCACTATGCCGGCGACAGCGCGGTGATCGATTTTCTTGGCCAGCCGCAGGTGGAAATCCGCGAGCAGCCGCAAGTGGTCACCACCACCCTCATGGCTTCGGCCCTGGCCGAACACCGCGCGCGCTTCCCGGCGATGCTGGATGCCGATGCCTTTTTAATCAGGGATTAGCGATTAGAGATTAGGGATTGGTGCAAGCAGGAAAGCCCCAGCTGTCCGCTCGCCCGCCGTTGCGAATCCGCACTCCCAAATCCCCAATCCCGGCTACTCAGCCAGCTTGATCTCGTAGATCTTCGGCCAGCGCTTGCCGGTGACAAACAGCCGATCGCGCTTGGCGTCGTAGGCAATGCCGTTGAGCACATCGTTGGTGGAGTCGGTGAGCGTGTCGGCATCGGGTACCAGCGCCTTCAAGTCGATCCAGGCGATCACCTTGCCGCTGGCCGGGTCGATGCGTGCGATGCGGGTGGTCAGCCAGACGTTTGCCAACAGCTCGCCTTTGACCCATTCCAGTTCGTTGAGGTTCTCCAGCGGCTTGCCGCGCGCGGTGACCTGGATGCTGCCGACCTGCTGCAGTGTCTGCGGGTCCAGCCGGCGGATGCTGGCGGTGCCATCGCTCATGTACAGGCTGGTGTCGTCGCTGGTCAGCGCCCAACCCTCACCGGGATAGCTGAACTGCGTGCGCGGCGTCAGCGTCGCCAGGTCGTAGACGAATCCCCGCTGGTTGCGCCAGGTCAGCTGGATCAAGCGGTCGTGCCAGGCCACGATGCCTTCGCCGTAATAAGGCGGTGGGATATCGACCTGTTGCAGCACCCGACCACTGTCCAGATCGACCTTGCGCACGCTGGATTGGCCCAGTTCGCCGGTACTTTCGTACAGGTGTCCGTCGCGATAGAACAGGCCTTCGGTGAAGGCGGTAGTGTCGTGTGGATAGGTCCGAACGACGGTATAGCCCTGGGTCGGAATCGTCTCGCGGCAGTGGGCGGCGGACGGCAGCAACAGGGCGGCAAGGAGCAGGGCGTGGGCGGTACGTAGCATGCTGCGATCATCCCATGCCAAAGCCCTGGCTGCAGTCTCGATGAGGGTCGGCGCAGTCGGCCATGATTGGCTGAACGATCGCCTGGGTGGTGCCGAAACATTGTCGCGGCTGCCACAGCGGCGCTGCTAGGCTCGGCGCCACGTTCACCACTGGAATGCTCACATGATCAAGTCGCTCTCTCTTCTCGCGCTGCTGGGCGTCGCCACCCTCGCTCCGCAGGCTCAGGCTGCAGGCAATATCGACTGCAAGCTGTCGTTCAATCTGTCGGGCTGGTCGGTGTTCTACAAGACTGCCAGCGGCACCGGCACCATCACCTGCGATAACGGCGCGGTGATTCCGGTCAAGATTTCCAGCAAGGGTGGCGGTCTGACGGTCGGCAAGTCCAAGATCACCGGCGGTCGCGGCACCTTCTCCGGCGCTTACAGCCTCAACGACCTGTTGGGCACTTACGCGGCTGCCGAAGCGCATGCCGGCGTGGTCAAGTCCAGCACCGCTCAGGTGGTCACCAAGGGCGATATTTCGCTGGCGTTGGCCGGCACGGGTGAGGGCGTGGATCTGGGCGTCAACGTCGGCAACTTCGTCATCGAACGCCGCAAGTAAGCGCAGCCGAACCACGACTGCGCGCATTGGCAGGCAGGCGCGGTAGCTGCGCGGAATCTGCATGGATCTGCGGTTCTTTGCGCCGTCTGCGCCCATCGACCGATTGCCCGCCATGTGCGGTTGGCCGCTTCAAGTCGTAACAGCGGGTTCGTGGCGCGTTGCGGACACGTGATGCGTGCCTGACGCGATGCGCGCAGAGAGTTTGATCGCATGGGTGTGGTGTACAACGTCGTCGCTGCAACCAACCGCCACGTCATACGCGATTTGCTGCACACATAAAAACGGCCCTTTGCAGGGCCGTTTTTTTATTGCGCGTGCCGCACCTCAGCGGCCGCGATTACCGCCGCCACCTGGCGGGCGACGATTGCCGCCGCCCGGGGGACGACCACCGGGGCCGCCCGGACCACGCGGCGCGCCGCCCGGACCACCGGGACCGCGATTACCGCCCGGAGCACGGTTGCCACCGGGGCCGCCTGCACGTGCGCCGGTCGGGCGCCCGGCCGCCGGACGTGCCGCACCATACGGGCTGAAACCCGGGTTGGCATGATCGGACGGAAAGCTCGGTGCATTGCCCGGATGGCCATACGGGTGCTTGCGCTGACCCTGGCCTTGACCCTGCGACTGACCCTGTCCGCCACCGGCGCCGCCACGCCCTGCGCCGCCTGCACTGGGACGGCCATTGCTCGGGCCACCGGCACCTGGACGCGCACCGCCTGGACCCTTCTTGGCGTAAGGACGCGCCTGGCCGGTGCCGGGACCGCTGGGGCCGGCATTGCGGTGGCCGCTGGGGCCGGTGCTCACGCCATCGGGCACGTACCAGCTGCGGAACGCGGCCGGGTTGCCATCGGGCAGCGCACGGTCCCCCTTGCCGGGAGCGCGCGGCTTGAACGGGCGCTGCTGCGACTGCTTGGCCGCTGCTTCGCCGCTGACGGTCAGGCCGCCACGGAAACCGCCCGGCTTGCCACGGCCACGGCCGCCGCGGTCTTCGCGCAGGTTGTCGAAGCGACGCAGTTCGCGGCCTTCGTCGGCGCCGGAGGTCTGGCCGTTGACGTAGGCATTGCTGCGGCCATCGCGCGAGACGTGCACGGTGGACTTGGCGGCGCGACGCTGGCCGATCACCGGCTGCAGCGTCAGCGCCGACGGCGCGCCTTCTTCCAGCTTCAGTTCGGCGCGCAGGGCGTCGACCTTGTCCTGCGCCACTTCCACCGATTGCCCGCGCAGCAGTTCGCGCGGCAGCGAGATCTTGCCGTAGCGGCTGCGCTTGAGGCGGCTGACCTGGCAGCCCTGCGATTCCCACAGGCGACGCACTTCGCGGTTGCGGCCTTCCTTGACCACCACGCGGAACCAGTCGTGCGAGTCGGTGCCGCCGATGCGTTCGATCTCGTCGAACTTGGCACCGCCGTCTTCCAGCAGCACGCCGCGCGACAGCCGCTCGATGATGGCGTCGGACACTTTTTCTTCGCCTTCCGGGGCACGCACGCGCACCACATATTCGCGTTCGACCTCGTAGGAGGGATGCATCATCGCGTTGGCCAACTCACCGTCGGTGGTCAGCAGCAGCAGGCCGGTGGTGTTGATGTCCAGCCGGCCGATGGCGATCCAGCGCGAGCCCTTCAATGCCGGCAGCGACTCGAACACGGTCGGGCGGCCTTCGGGATCTTCGCGGGTGGTCACTTCGCCTTCGGGCTTGTTGTAGATCAGCACGCGCGCCGGTTCGGTCAGCGCGCTGGCCACGAAGCTGCGGCCATCCAGTTCGATCTTGTCGCCGCTGCGCACCGACATGCCGGTCTGCGCGACGGCGCCATTGACCTTGATCAGGCCATCGGCAATGCGTTGTTCGAGAGCGCGGCGCGAGCCCAGGCCGGCCTGGGCCAGCACCTTGTGCAGGCGCTCTTCCAGCTTGGGCGCTTCGGGCGCGCTGTCGCGCTTGAGGGAAAGCTTGTTCAACGACAGCTTGCGGGGGGTGTCACTCATGTGTCTGGCTCCGGCCGACGCGTTCTGGGTCGGCCTCTGGGTCGGAATCGGCTTCGTCAACAGCCACGGTCGTCGTCGCGACGGCGTTGTCTTCGTCTTCGTTCACTGCATCCGCGCGCGTTCCCGGCGCGGTGTCGGGGTCGCCCTCACGGGCGTCATCTGGGTCCAACGTGTTCGGGTCCTGCGCCGAGGCATGCTCGGGGTGCTGCGGTGTGTCGTTACTCAACGCATCGGCGCTGGCGTGGTCATCGACCTGGCCGTCTTCGTGGTCTTGTTGGTCACGCAATGCTGCCGCGGTGCTGGCTGCGTGATCGTCAGCATCGGCAGTGCCATCAACAGTCGTTCCAACAGCGGGATCGACGTGCGTTTCGTCATCGGTGTCGCTGGTTGCTTCGGTCGTGCTGTCCGGGTCTGGCAAGGCGTCGCGGTGTTCCGGTGCATCGTCGCCCTGGTCAGCGTCTGCGTCAGCGCCGACACCGGCCTGGGTATCCGCCCCGGTCGCGGCAGCCGTCGCTGCATCGGCATTGGCGCCGTCTGCATCGGCCGTCTGCGGACCTGCGTCCGAATCCGCATCCGCGCCGGCTTCATCGCTTGCTGCATCCATCGCCGCCGATGCCGGCACCGCGCCATCCAGTTGCCCGTCGCGGTCCAGCGGCAGCTGCGGTTCCAGCTCGGCGATGTCCTTCAACTCAGACAATGGCGGCAGCTCGTCCAATCGCTTGAGCCCGAAGTAATCCAGAAAGCCCTTGGTGGTACCGAACAGCGCCGGCTTGCCGGGCACGTCGCGGTGGCCGACCACGCGGATCCACTCGCGTTCTTCCAGCGCCTGGATGATGTTGCTGCTGACCGCCACCCCGCGCACCTGTTCGATCTCGCCACGGGTGATCGGCTGGCGGTATGCGATCAGCGCCAAGGTCTCCAGCGTGGCACGGGTGTACTTGGTGCGGCGCTCGGTCCACAGCCGGGCGACCCAGCCATGCACGTCGGCCTTGACCTGGAAGCGGAAGCCCGAGGCCACCTCGACCAGTTCCACCCCGCGTTCGGTGCAGCCCTCGCGCAGCAGTTCCAGCGCGCGCTCGACGCTGCCTGGCGGCGCCGGCTCTTCTTCGGGAAACAGCCCCTGCAGCTGCGCCAGCGTCAGCGGCTGGCTGCTGGCCAACAGGGCGGCTTCGATAATGCGGGTGATCAACGCTTGATCCATTCGGTGATCGGCTTCAGATAGGTTCGTTGGCGGCATCGCTGTCGTCGAATTCGCTGGAGAATTGCAACGGCGCATTGGTATTGCCCAAGGCCAGGGACTTCACGTAGATCGGCGCCAGCGGCGCTTCCTGCACGATGTCCAGCAACTGCTCCTTGGCCAATTCGAGCAGCGCCAGGAAGGTGACCAGCACGCCGAGCTTGCCTTCTTCGGCAGTGAACAGCGATTCGAAACGGTAGAACTTGCCATCGTCCAGACGGCTCAGCACATCGCCCATGCGCTGGCGCACACTCAGCGCCTCGCGCTTGATCGCATGGCCGGTGAACAGTTCGGCGCGCTTGAGCACGTCGTACAGCGCCATCAGCATTTCCTTCAATTCCACCGGCGGCGGCAGCTTGACTGCGGCGCGCTCGGGCAGATGCGCCTGCACCGGCGCACTGTCGCGGCCCATGCGGGGCAGGGTGTCCAGATCCTCGGCCGCCTGCTTGAAGCGCTCGTACTCCTGCAGCCGGCGCACCAGCTCGGCGCGCGGGTCGTCCTCTTCGCCGTCCTGGCTCGGGGGGCGCGGCAACAGCATGCGCGATTTGATCTCGGCCAGGATCGCGGCCATCACCAGATATTCGGCGGCCAGTTCGAAGCGCAGCTCCTGCATCACATTGATGTAGTCCACGTACTGCCGGGTGATTTCGGCGACGGGGATATCCAGAATGTCCAGGTTCTGCCGGCGGATCAGATACAGCAGCAGGTCCAGCGGACCTTCGAAGGCGTCCAGGATGACTTCCAGCGCATCCGGCGGGATATACAGATCCTGTGGGATCTGCAGCACCGGTTGCCCATGCACCACCGCCAGCGGCATTTCCTGCTGTTGTGGCGGCGCGCTCGTGGCTGGCGGATTCGCGTCGTGCGCGAGTTCGGAATTCATCAGGTCGACATCGGGTGTTACGGTCGCCGGCCGCGATCTGAGCCGCGCCTGCAGGGCTTTGCCTTGAGTTATTGCGATCAATGTCGTGCCCGTGCCGGCACGATCTTACAAATCCACATACGCCAATCCACATAAAACAGGCGCCACGTGGCATGCGGCGACGGAACAGCGAGGAGGTCGTCTACGCGGGCCGGCGGTGGGCAGCGAATCAGTCGTCGGGTGAGGCGTGTGCCTGGTCCTACGCGCCGCTGCGTCCGGTTGCGTGTGCAGTAGGTGTCAAGGGTAATGCGTGCGCGGGGGCGGTGTCCAGCGCTGACGCGGCTAGAATCCCTGCAGTGATCTTCAAGTCTTGGCGAGGTGGCATGTGTGGTACGTAATCGAAGGGTATGACCGGGCCGACGCATTGGCGGCGCGGCAGCAGGCGCGACCGGCGCATCTGGCGCGTTTGCAGGCGCTTGCGGCGGCCGGGCGGTTGCTGGTGGCCGGCCCATGTCCGGCCATCGATGCCGAAGATCCGGGCCCGGCCGGTTTCAGCGGCAGTGTGGTCATCGCAGAATTCGACGCCCTGGAAGACGCGCGCGCCTGGGCCGATGCCGATCCCTACGTGGCAGCCGGCGTGTATGGGCGCACCGAGGTTCGCCCGTTCCGCAAGGTGCTGCCATGAGCCGGGTCGAGCGGATCCGCACCGCGCTGCAGTCTGCGCTGGCGCCGACCGAGCTGGACGTGGTGGACGATAGCCATCGGCATGCCGGGCATGCCGGCGCGCGCGATGGGCGTGGTCACTTCAATGTGCGCGTGGTCAGCGCCGCGTTTGCCGGCAAAGCCCCGTTGGCCCGTCACCGCGCGGTCTACGCCGCAGTCGGCGAGATGATGCAGACCGATATCCATGCGTTGTCGATCGAAGCCTTCGCGCCGGGCGAAGCGGGGTAGGCCGGCCGATGTCGCGGAGCGGGCTGCGACCACAACCGTGCCGACCGCCACGGTCGGCGTGGGCATCCAGCAGGCGCCGCACCTGACGCGATACCGATGTCCCTGTGTGTCTGCCGGCCATCGTACGAGCCAGGCGCCGCATCAAGCGTGACCGCCGTGGTACTTCGTTTGTGGACGCAGTCGTGCGTGATTGTTGCGACGCAGCAGAACATTTCACTTCGCCATCATTCGTAGATGCTTGATCTGTAAGCGTTTTCACAGTCGTTCTCACAGGGGTTTACGCCCTTGTATGAAAACGCTTACAGTCCGCGCCAGTTTTGGGAACTCGGTCGCGGAGGGCGACACGAATGGCCAATGGTGCGGTCACCATCAAAGATGTCGCTCGAGAAGCACAGGTCTCTGTTGCAACGGTGTCGCGTGCGCTCAATGGGCACGAGAACGTTGCCGGCCCGGTGCGCCAGCAGGTGCTGGAGGTAGCGCAACGCCTGCGCTACAGCCCGCATGCAGCGGCGCGCAGCTTGAGCAGCCGTCGCACCCAGACCCTGGGCGTGGTGTTGCCCGACCTGTATGGCGAATTCTTTTCCGAGCTGATCCGTGGCATCGACGGCGCCGCGCGCGCGGCCGGCCAGCATCTGTTGGTGTCCAGTTACCACGGCGATCCGGAAGCGCAGGGCAGGGCACTGCGCGCGATGCGCGGGCGCGTGGATGGCCTGCTGGTGCTGTCGCCGTATGCCGAACAGCCGGGATTCCTCACCGACAACCTGCCGCAGGCGCTGCCGACGGTCTTGATCAACGCGCACCTGCCGGGCGCCGACTACCCGGTACTGAGCATCGACGACCATGCCGGCGCCATGGCCATGACCGAGCATCTGTTGGCGGCCGGACATCGGCGCATCGCCTTCATTGGTGGACCGGCGCTCAATTTCGATGCGCGCGAACGCCTGCGCGGATTCCGTGATGCGATTGCCGCGCACGGCACCCAGGCGCAGGGCATCGAATACGCGGGCGACTTCGATGAAGCCTCCGGCCATCGCGCCGGGCTGGCGATGCTGGCCGATGGGGCCTTGCCCGATGCGGTGTTTGCCGCCAACGACATGACCGCGCTGGGCTGCCTGTATGCGTTTGTCCAGGCCGACGTATCGGTGCCCGGCGAGGTGGCGCTGGCTGGCTTCGACGATATCCCGCTGGCCCGTTTCGTCCACCCGGCGCTGACCACGATGCGGGTCAGCATCGCGCGCCTGGGCGAGCAGGCGATGACCCGGCTGATGCGGCTGGTCGAGCAGCCCGGCCGCGACGACGGCATGCGCCAGCTGCTCACGCCGGAATTGGTGATCCGCGCGTCCTGCGGTGCCGCCGAGCTGGTCTCCTGATCGTTCGAACGCCCTGACCTTTTTCGCGGACGTTCTGTCCGCTCCCGCTGCCCCCCGCAGCGGTCGTTCCTGCAAGTCGCAACGCCACAACAACAATCTGTACCGATCCCTGGAGGGACCAATGCGCCACCACTACCCCCATTCCGCCAGTCCGGCGCGCAAGCTGCTCAGCTGCGCCCTGGCCAGTTGCCTGCTGCTGGGCGCCGCACCGGCCTTCGCGCAGAGTGCTGCTGCGACCATCCGTGGCCAGGTCACCGTCGATTCGGCACCTGCCAGCCAGGCCCAGGTCACCGCGACCAACCTCGCCACCGGCCTGACCCGCACCGTGCAGGTCAGCAACGGCGGCTATTCGCTCGGCGGCCTGCCGCCGGGTTCGTATCGCCTGGACGTGACTGCCAACGGCCAGACCACCTCGCAGAACGTCACCGTGCAGGTCGGCCAGACCGCGACCCTGAACCTGGGCGTCGGTGGCGAACCGGCCACGGCCGCCGGTGGCAACGCCACCACGCTGGACGCAGTGCAGGTCAAGGCACCGCCGGTGCTGGTGGAAACCCGCACCTCCGAAAACGCCACGTACATTTCCAACGTCCAGATCCAGAACCTGCCGCGTGCCACGCGCAACTTCCTGGAACTGGCCGACACCGTACCGAACGTGCAGTTCACCCGTGAAGCCAACGGCACCACCAAGGTGCGCACCGGCGCCACCTCGGCCGAAGGCACCAACGTCTACATCGACGGCGTGAGCCAGAAGAACTACGTGCTGACCGGCGGCGTCAGCGGCCAGGATTCCAGCCGCGGCAACCCGTTCCCGCAGTCGGCGATCGGCGAATACAAGGTCATCACCTCCAACTACAAGGCCGAGTTCGACCAGGTCAGCGGCGCAGCCATCGTGGCCTCGTCCAAGTCCGGCACCAACGATTTCCATGGCAGCTTCTTCTGGGACACCAGCAACGACGGCTGGCGCGAGGAGAGCCCGCTGGAGAAGAAGGCCGGCGTGCGCGACGACTTCGAGGAAACCCAGTACGGCGCGACCTTCAGCGGCCCGATCCTCAAGGACAAGGCGCATTTCTTCGTCGCCTATGAAGCCAAGGAATACACCACCCCGAACGTGGTGATTCCCGGCTCGATCTATTCCGACCGTGTCGACCAGTTGCCTGCGCAGCTGCAGCCGCTGGTGGCCACCTACAGTACCCCGTTCAAGGAAGACCTGTACTTCGCCAAGATCGACTGGACCATCGGCGACAACAACATGTTCGAACTGAGCGGCAAGTACCGCAAGGAAGACGAGCTCAACGACGTCGGCGGCACCTCGACCTACGAGCACGGCAGCATCAACGGCCAGGAAGAAAAGCGCGCCAACCTGCGCTGGCAGTACAGCGGTGAAAGCTTCCTCAACGAAGCCAACTTCAGCTACGAAAGTGCATTCTGGAACCAGGCGCCGATCAACAACGGCACCGGCTACGTGCTCAGTTATGCGCCGGTACGCGGCATCGAGGACGAAGTGCTCTCCGCCGGTGCCGGCGGCAGCTTCCAGCGCAAGGGCCAGAAGGGCTGGACGTTCCAGGACGATTTGACCTTGAACAGCCTGGAATGGCACGGCGCGCACACCGTCAAGATGGGCGTGAAGTTCAAGAGCATCGATCTGGATTCCACCCAGTTCAACCCGGCCAATCCGCAGTACTACTACAACATCCTCGGCGATCTCGGAACGCCGTACCGGGTGCGCTTCGGTGCGCCGCTGGTCGAAGGCGGCGGGTCGGTGGTGTCCAAGAACAAGCAGTACGGCATCTATCTGCAGGACGACTGGGAGGTCAACGAGCACTGGACCTTGAACCTGGGCGTGCGCTACGACTACGAAGAAACCCCGGCGTTCCTGGACTTCGTCACGCCGTCCGATGTGGCCGGTGCGTTGCAGAACTGGCCGAACCTGCAGAACGCCAACTACGACATCAACAACTTCATCAGCACCGGCAACAACCGCAAGGCGTTCAAGAACGCCTGGCAGCCGCGCCTGGGCGCCTCCTACGACCTGTTCGGCGATCAGGCCCACGTGATCTACGGTGGCGCCGGCCGTGCGTACGACCGCAACATCTTCGATTACCTGGCACTCGAACAGCTCAACAACTCGTTCAAGTCCTACAGTTACTACTTCAGCAACCCCAACGCCCAGAACGGCCAGGCCTGCCTGGGCGACCCGTGCGTGGCATGGAATCCGGCCTACAACACCCAGGAAGGTCTCGACGCGCTGGCGGCGAGCAGCAGTGGCGGCGGCGGTCGTGAGGTCTATCTGATCGACAACAACATCAAGACCCCGTACTCGGACCAGTTCAGCATCGGCATGCGCAACATGGTGCCGCTGTGGGGCCAGGACTGGTTCACCGACGTGACCCTGAGCCGCATCGCAAGCCACGACGGCTTTGCGTTCGTGCGCGGCAACCGTCTGCCGGACGGCTCGTTCTTCCAGCCGGGCACCACCTCCGGCTCTCCGACCGACGGCCCGGACGGCTATAGCGCGATCGTGCTCGGCACCAATGGCGTGGAAACCCGCAATAACCAACTCGCGTTGCAGGTTGAAAAGCCGTTCGACGAGGAATCCGGCTGGGGCCTGACCGTGGCCTACACCTATTCCGATGCCAAGGAAAACCGCCAGTTCGGCGAGCATTACGCGCTGGATCGCGAACGCGTCCAGGACTATGGCTGGCGTGAGGCCGGCGGCATTCCGAAGAACCGCCTGGTGGTCACCGGCATCTACGAGCTGCCCTACGAGGTCAAGCTGTCCGGCAAGCTGTCGCTGGCCAGCCAGACCGCGCGCTACGGCCAGAACTGCGTGGCCGGCAACGACCAGTGCTACATCGTCCAGTTCAAGCCGGACGGCACGCTGGGCTACAAGGAATTCAGCATCGCGGCCAACAAAGAATGGGATACCGGTGGCGGTGTCAAATTCAATGTGCGTGCGGATATCCTCAACGTCTTCAATTGGGTGAACTACGCCGACTTTAACGGCGAGACTGGGACACTCGGAGACTTGAATACGGCGTACGGCACGCCGACCGGCGTGTTGGCGTCGCCGATGCGTACCTTCCGTCTGGCCTTCGGCTTGAACTGGTAAGCAACCGACCGCCCTGGCAGCTGCCAGGGCGGTCGTACTTGGCGCGCAGATGGAGTAGGTTTGCGTGCGGGATGTAATCGATTACACAAGTGGGGGGCGGATGAATAGGGGTCTGACATCGCGTTGGCTGGTAATTTCACTCATGGCAGGCGTCCTGGCGCTGTCATCCTGTAAACAGGCCGAGGAGCCCAAGGTGGCCGAAAAGAAGGCCCCGGTGAAAGTGATCTTGATCGAAGCACAACTACCGCCCAAGCCGGTCAAACCGCCATTACCGCCGCTGTTCTCGGATATCGAACGGCGCACCTTCCAGTTTTTCTGGGACACCACCAACGAACTCAATGGACTGGCGCCGGATCGATTTCCGTCGCGCCCGTTCGCCAGCATCGCGTCGGTCGGGTTTGCGCTGACCGCGTATCCGATCGGGATCGAGAATGGCTGGGTCAGTCGCAATCAGGCGATCGACCGCACCTTGACCACACTGAAATTCTTCCGCGATGCGCCAATGGGGCCGCAGCGGACCGGTAGGGCCGGCTACAAGGGCTTCTACTATCACTTTCTGGACATGCAGCAGGGCAACAGGTACGACAGCTGGGTCGAGCTGTCGAGCGTGGATACCGCGCTGCTGATGATGGGCGTGTTGTTCACCCAGTCGTATTACGACGGCGACGACCCGCGCGAAAAAGAGATCCGCCAGATCGCCGACATGCTGTACAAGCGCGTGGACTGGCGCTGGCTGCAACAGCGTGCGCCGCTGATCTCGATGGGCTGGTTCCCGGAGAGCGGCTTCATCGACCACGACTGGATGGGCTACAACGAGGCGATGATGCTGTACATCCTCGCGCTCGGTTCGCCCACCCACGGCGTCGATGCGGATGCATGGACAAGCTGGACCCGTACTTACAACAACGACTGGGGCGTCTACCAGGGCCAGGAATACCTGTCCTTCGGCCCGATGTTCGGTCATCAATACAGCCATGTCTGGATCGACTTCCGCGATATCCAGGACCAGTACATGCGCGAACGCGGCATCGACTATTTCCTCAACAGCCGCCGCGCCACGCTGGCCCAGCGCGACTACGCCATCGACAACCCGATGAAGTGGAAGGACTACGGCGAGAACGTCTGGGGCCTGACCGCCGGCGACGGCCCGCAGAACACCAGCCAGGAATACCGCGGCGAGCAGCGCCAGTTCCGGCACTACTCCTCGCGTGGCGCCGGCCTGCGCGAAAATTTCGACGACGGCACCATCGCCCCGACCGCGGCGATCTCCTCGATCGTGTTCGCACCGGAAGTGGTGATCCCCGCCACCGAGGAAATGCACAAGCGCTACGGCGACTTCCTGTATTCGAGCTACGGGTTTCTGGATTCGTTCAACCCCAGCTTCAACTACGACATCCCGCTCAAGACCGGACGCATGGTGCCCGATCGCGGCTGGGTGGCCAGCGACTATATCGCCATCGATCAAGGCCCGATCCTGGCGATGATCTCCAACTATCAGAACGAATTCGTCTGGAACGTGATGAAGAAGAACCCCTACATCCGTGCCGGTCTCGAACGCGCCGGCTTCACCGGCGGCTGGCTCACCCCCGAAGGCGAGCCGCAGCCGTTGCCGAAGAAGGACGAGCAGGCCGCCGCCGCGCGCTCGCTGGGCATGGCCGAATCGCGTGCCGCTGCTGCCCAGGCTCAGCAAGATCCGTCGCAGCGGCAAAACTCCACGCAACGCCCCAAACCCGAGTAATCCGTGCGCCTTTTGAAACTGTTGATAGTGGCCGCCGCCCTGTGCATGGGTGCGGCGGGATGCGAACGCGCCGACCCCGGCAAGACCACCGTGCGCTTTTGGGCGATGGGCAAGGAAGCCGAAGTGGTCGCCGAGCTGGTGACCGAGTTCGAGAAGCAGAACCCCGATATCCGGGTCGATGTGCAGAACATCCCGATGACCGCGGCGCACGAGAAACTGTTGACCGCCTTCGCCGCCGACGGCCTGCCGGACGTGTGCCAGCTCGGCAACACCTGGCTGCCGGAATTCGCCTTGCTCGACACGCTGGAGCCGATGCAGCCGTACGTGGCGCGCTCGAAGATCGTCGATCCGCAGGATTATTTCCCCGGCGTGTGGGACACCAATGTGGTCGACGGCACGTTGTACGGGGTGCCGTGGTACGTGGACACGCGGCTGCTGTTCTATCGCAAGGATCTGTTGCGCGAAGCCGGCTATAACGAGATGCCCAAGACCTGGGCTGAGATGGATCAGGTGATGGCGGCGATCAAGCGCAAGGTCGGCCCGGACCGCTTCGCCATCTTGATGCCGCTCAACGAGTTCGAGCAGCAGCTGTCGTTCGCGCTGCAACAGGACGACCGCCTGCTGCGCGACCACGACAATTACGGCAACTTCCGTGGCGAAGGCTTCCGCAAGGCGCTGGGCTTCTACGACAACATGTTTCAACAAGGCTGGGCGCCGAAGGTCTCCGAGACCCAGGTGTCCAACGTCTGGTACGAATTCTTCAACGGCTCTTACGCGTTCTATCTGTCCGGCCCGTGGAACGTACGCGAGTTCAAGCTGCGCCAGCCGCCGGGCATGGAAGGCAAGTGGGGCACTGCGCCGCTGCCGGGTCCCAACGGATTGGGCGCGGGCATCGCCGGCGGTTCCAGTCTGGTGATCTTCAAGGCGTCGCAGCACAAGGATGCCAGCTGGAAGTTGATCGAGTACCTGTCGCAGCCGCAGGTGCAGGCGCGCTTCCACGCCATCATCGGCGACCTGCCGCCGCGTCGCAGTACCTGGAAATTGCCGTCGCTGGCCAACGACGAACTGGCGCATGCCTTCGGCGACCAGTTGGAGCGGGTCAAGGCCACGCCCAAGGTGCTGGAGTGGGAGCGCATCGTGCAGGAAATGCGCCTGGTGACCGAGCGCGTGGTGCGTGGCGGGCAATCGCACGAGGCCGCCGTGCAGGAACTGGATAAACGCGTGGACGATATTCTGGCCAAGCGCCGCTGGATCTTCGAGCAGGAGGGCGGGCATGTCGTTCCGGCAGGCGAAGCGGCGACGCCTGCGGTGACGCCGACCGCAGCGCCAGTTGATGGCAAGGGAGCGGCACGATGATGAAGCGCAATTCCGTCGCCGGCTGGGTGTTCGCCGCGCCGTCGATCATGGTGCTGGGCATGTTCTTCGGCGTGCCGGTGTTCGCCGCGCTGGTGCTCAGCGTCACCGACTTCGACCTGTACGCGCTGGCCGACAGCAGCCATCTGCGTTTCGTCGGCCTGGGCAATTACATCGAGTTGCTGCAGACGCCGCTGTTCTGGAAGTCGTTGTGGAACACCACGTATTTCGTGCTGCTGGGCGTGCCGATGTCGATCGGTGTGTCGCTGGGCGCTGCACTGTTGCTCAACGCCAAGGCCTCGCGCTTCAAGGCGCTGTTCCGCACCGCCTTGTTCGCCCCGGTGGTGACCACGCTGGTGGCGGTGGCGGTGATCTGGCGCTATCTGTTCCATATCAAATACGGCTTGGTGAACTTCGGCCTGAGCCATCTGGGCATCGCCCCGATCGACTGGCTGGGCGATCCGCGCTGGGCGATGCCGACCATCATGCTGTTCGCGGTGTGGAAGAACTTCGGCTACAACATGGTGATCTTCCTGGCCGGTCTGCAGGCGATTCCGCAAGATCTCTACGAGGCCGCGCGCATCGACGGCGCCTCGCGCTGGAAGCAGTTCCTGCACATCACCTTGCCGATGCTCGGCCCGGTACTGATGGTGGTCGGTGTCATCACCATTTCCGGCTATTTCCAGCTGTTTGCCGAACCGTACGTGATGACCCGCGGCGACCCGCTGCAAAGCACCGTGAGCGTGCTGTATTTCATGTTCGAGGAAGGCTTCAAGTGGTGGAACCTCGGCCGCGCGTCGGCGGTGGCGTTCCTGCTGTTCCTGATCATCCTGGCGGTGACCACCGTGATGCTGCGCTTCGGCCGCAAGAGAGATTTGATATGAGTCGTGATGTCGGCCAATCGCGCTGGAATGCCGTGCTGATCAACGGCGGCTTGCTGGTGCTGGCCTTGGTCAGCCTGGCACCGTTGCTGTGGATGCTGTCGGTGTCGTTCATGCCCACCGGCGAGGCCAGTCGTTTTCCGCCGCCGATGCTGCCCTCGGCGTTCACCCTGGCCAACTACCACGAGCTGTTCGCGCGCACCGGCATGGCGCGTAATTTCGCCAATAGCCTGATGGTGTCCGGGCTGATCACGCTCGGTTCGCTGCTGATCAACACCATGGCCGGCTATGCGTTCGCCAAGCTGCAGTTCGTCGGCCGCGAGCGCATCTTCAAGATCCTGATGGCCGCGCTGGTGATCCCGGCGCAGGTGGCGATGCTGCCATTGTTCCTGCTGATGAAGCAGCTGCATCTGGTCAACAACATCGGCGGGGTGGTGGTGCCGGCGCTGGCGACGGTGTTCGGCATCTTCCTGGTGCGCCAGTACGCGCGCAGCATTCCCGATGAGCTGATCGAAGCCGCGCGCATCGATGGCGCCAGCGAGATGCGGATCTTCTTCCAGATCGTGCTGCCGATGCTCAAGCCGGTGCTGGTCACCTTGACCATCTTCACCTTCATGGGTTCGTGGAACGACTTCATGTGGCCGCTGATCGTGCTGACCGACCAGGAGCAGTACACCTTGCCGGTAGCGCTGGCAGCGTTGTCACGCGAGCACATCATGGACGTGGAGTTGATGATGGCCGGCGCGGTGGTGACAGTGATTCCGGTGCTGCTATTGTTCGTGGCGCTGCAGCGCTACTACATCCAAGGTCTTCTGCTGGGGAGTGTGAAGGGGTGAGATTCCTGTTCCTGCGACTGTTTGCCATGGCCGCTGTCGTCACGTCTGCGGGCGCGGCACAGGCGCAGGAGCGTGTGCTCGACGGCTTCAACGACATCGGCGCCTGGCGGCTGGTGGTGTCCAACCAGGTCAGCGGTTCGCTGCGCCCGGTGGCCACCTCGTCTGGTGGGAATGCGCTGTGCCTGGACTACAACTTCAATGGTGTGTCCGGGTATGTCGGCATCCGCCGCAATCTGCCGATCCAGTATCCGGACAATTACCGTCTCGGCGTCGCGGTGCGCGGCGACTCGCCATCCAACGATCTGCAGGTCAAGCTGATCGATGCCAGTGGCGACAATGTGTGGTGGGTCAACCGGCCGGGCTTCAATTTTCCGAAGAACTGGACCACCTTCAGCTATCGCAAACGCAACATCGAAAAGGCCTGGGGCCCGGGCCAGGACAAGCAACTGCATAACAGTGCGGATGTGGAATTCACCATCTACAACAAGGTGGGCGGCAAGGGCTCGGTCTGCTTCGACCGCCTGACGCTGACCCCGCTGCCGCCGGAAGACACCTCGCCGTTGAAGGCCGAAGCCATCACCGACACCGCGCCGGCGCTGGAACAACGGCTGGCCGACGGCAAGCCGGACACCTTCTGGCTCAGCGGCGCGGTCAAGCAACAGACGGTGACGCTGGATCTGGGCAAGGTGCGCGAATTCGGTGGTGCGGTGGTGCAGTGGGTGCCGGGTTTGCAGGCCTCGCAGTACCTCGTGCGGGCATCGAGCGACGGACGTGGCTGGCGCGATCTGCGCACCGTTACCGCCGGTGCCGGCGGCACCGATTGGCTGGCACTGCCGGACACCGAGGCGCGCTATCTGCGTTTCGATCTCAAGGACGGCCCCAACTGGCGCTATGGCATCAAGGAAGTGCAACTGCAGCCACTGGCGTTTGCGGCCACCCCCAATGACTTCATCAAATCGCTGGCCGCGCAGATGCCGCGCGGTAGCTACCCGCGCGGCTTTTCCGGCGAGCAACCCTACTGGACCATCCTGGGTCTGGATGGCGGCACCGAACAGGGCCTGATCGGCGAAGACGGCGCAGTGGAAGTGGGCAAGGGCGGTTTCAGCATCGAGCCGTTCGTGGTCACCGGCGGCAAGGTACTGCATTGGTCCGACGTCAGCAGCGAGCAGAGCCTGCAGGACGATTACCTGCCGATTCCCAGCGTCGATTGGCACCACGACCTGATGAATCTGCGTGTCACCGCATTCGTGCAGGGCACGCCCGACCAGGCGCAACTGGTGGCGCGTTATCAGCTGCACAACACCGGCAAGGAGGCGCGTGAGTTCACATTGGCACTGGCGGTGCGCCCGTTCCAGGTCAACCCGCCGGCGCAGTTCCTCAACACGCTGGGCGGTGTCAGCCGGATCGAGCAACTCGCGGTGGACGGCGCGCAGGTCAGCGTCAACGGCAAGCCGCGCGTATTTGCCGTGCAACGGCCGGATGCCGGCTTTGCCAGTGCCTTCGACAGCGGCATGGATGTGAGTCATCTCACCGCCGCAACGCCGCCGACGATCACCCAGGTGAAGAAGGACGAGACTGGCCTTGCATCGGGTGTGCTGCTGTATCGCTGGAAGCTCGAACCCGGCCAGCGCCGCGAAGTGGCGCTGGTGATTCCGCAGACCGGCACGGCGCAGCTGCCGGCCGGTTTCGATGCCGACCAGGCGCAGCAGCAGATGGCCCAACAGTGGCGCAGCAAGCTCGATCGCGTGCGCATCAGCGTGCCGGCCGAGGGTAAGCCGGTGGTGGACACCTTGCGCACTGCGCTGGCGCATATGTTGATCTCGCGCATCGGCCCGCGCCTGCAGCCGGGCACGCGCTCGTATTCGCGCAGCTGGATCCGCGACGGCGCGATGATTTCCGAAGGTCTGTTGCGGCTCGGCCGCGAAGACGTGGTACGCGAGTACGTCGACTGGTTCGCGCCGTATCAATTCGACAACGGCATGGTGCCGTGCTGTGTGGACGATCGCGGCAGCGACCCGGTGCCGGAGAACGACAGCCATGGCGAGCTGATCTTCAATATCGCCGAGTACTACCGCTACACCGGTGACAAGGCGTTCCTGGAAAAGATGTGGCCGCACGTGACCGGCGCCTATGACTACATGGAAACGCTGCGCGCCAGCGAGCGCACCGAAGACAACTTCATGCGCAACCCGGCCTTCTACGGAATGATGCCGGTGTCGATCAGCCACGAAGGCTATTCGGCCAAGCCGGTGCATTCGTACTGGGACAACTTCTGGGCGCTGCGGGGCTACAAGGATGCGGTGATGCTGGCCGGCGCGCTCGACAAGCCCGACGAGGTCGCCCGCTTCAGTGCTGCCCGCGATGAATTCAGTGGTGACCTGAGTGCGTCGCTGGGTGCGGCGGTGCGCCAGCACAATCTCGATTTCCTGCCTGGCTCGGCCGAGCTCGGCGACTTCGATGCGACCTCGACCACCATCGCACTGGCACCGGGTGGCGAGCAGCAACGCCTGCCGCAAGATCTGTTGACCAACACGTTCGAGCGCTACTGGAAAGAGTTCTCCGACCGCCGCGACGGCAAGCGCGACTGGAAGGACTACACGCCGTACGAATGGCGCAACGTGGCCGCGTTCGTGCGCCTAGGCTGGCGCGACCGCGCCTGGGATGCCACTGCGTTCTTCTTCAAGGACCGTGCGCCGCAACCCTGGAACCAATGGGCCGAAGTGGTCTCGCGCACGCCGCGCACGCCGTTCTTCGTCGGCGATCTGCCGCATGCCTGGGTCGCCTCGGATTTCGTGCGCTCGGTACTGGACATGTTCGCCTATGGGCGCGAATCCGACGCCAGCCTGGTCATCGCTGCCGGCACGCCGACGCGCTGGTTCGAAGGCAAGGGCATCGGCATCGCCGAACTGCGCACCCCGTACGGGCGCCTCAACTACACCTTGCAGCGCACCGACAAGCAATTGCTGTTGCAGTTGCAGCCCGGCCTGATCCTGCCGCCGGGCGGGGTGGTGTTTCGCTGGCCTTACCAGGGCACGCCTGGCAAGGCCAGCATCAACGGCGAATCGGTCCAATGGCAGGACGGCGAGCTGCGCATCCAGCAGATGCCGGCCAACGTGCAGATCGATGTGCCCAGCGCCGTACGGCGAGCCGAACGCGCCACCCAATGAGCGGCCTGCGCGCCACCGTCCACGCGACGTGTTGCGCGCTGGCCTGTGTGGTGGTGCTTGCGCTGTCCTGCACGGCAGTGGCGCAGCCAGCGCAGACACCCGCATCGCCTGTGCCTGGGCATGAGATGACCCTGGTCACGCTCAACCTGCATCACGACCGCGAAGACTGGCCAACACGTCGCATCCATATCGCCAAGGAGCTCAAGCAGCTGTCGCCGGATGTGATCGCGCTACAGGAGGTGATCGAACGCCGCGACGGCGTGGAAAATCAGGCCGCCTGGCTGGCGCGCACGCTCGGCTATGACTACACCTTTGCTTCGGTCGATCCTGCGGGTGCGCCCAAGCGTTACGGCAATGCGCTGCTGAGCCGGCGCAAGGTGCTGGCCAAGCACCAGCGCTTGCTGCAGCCGTTGGACGATTACCGCGTCGCTGCGCATCTCCAGGTCGAGCTCGACGGCCAGCCGATCAACGTCTACGTCACTCATCTCAACGAACGTGCCGACGCACGCGGCACTGCCACACGCACGCGTCAGGTCGCGGACCTGTTGGATTTCATTTCCTCCAACAGCCATCAGGCGCCGGTCGTGATTGCCGGCGACTTCAATACCGCCGCCGATGCACTCGATCTGGAAGCGCTACGCAAGGGCTATGGCGATAGCTACGGAAGCGTGCACCGCAACAGCGACGCCACTGTCAGCACCTTGAATCTGCATGTGTTCGACAAGCCCGCGCGCATCGATCACGTGTTCTTCCAGCAGAGCCGTTTGCTTGCTCGCGAGGCGCGCATCCTGTTCGACACGCCTTACGCCGAAGGCCGCTGGGCATCGGACCACTACGGTGTCTGGGTACGCCTGCAATTGGCACCGGACCTACCGTCTGCCCCATAGCCGCGCGCAGGCTTGACCGCCTCAGTCCGTCGATTGAAGCGTGAGAGCCTGTTTTCAAGCGCAATGAGGCTGCCCAAGCAAGCGCTACCGCTTCAACAGTCGTTCGCAACCTGCGTTACAACGCGCCCCGGCGTCGCCGCTCAGCCATGCAGACGATTGAAGATCTGCACACCGGCCAGCCACACACCAGCCATGCTGCCGAAGTTGGTCAGCAGGAAGGTCAGCACCACCCTTGAGACGCGATTGCGATACCAGCCGCGCAAGGTCTGCGCATCGTCGCGTAGCGTCAGGAAATCGCCGTAGGCCGGCTTGCGCATGTGCACTTCGACCAGTGCAGCGAACGCGCCGGTCGGCACGCTCAGACGGAACGGCTTGAACGGCGCCACCACTGCTGCAGTGAGAATGCTCAGCGGGTGGCTGCCGGCCAGCAGACACCCCAGTGCCGCCATTCCTCCGGTATACATCGCCCACTGCAGCAACAGGTCGGCGCCCATGCTCAGGCCGCCGCGCCAGAACCCGATCCCAATGCCGGCGATGATGATCGCCAGGATGCCAAGCGTGATCCACGGAACGCGCTTGCGTTGCTGCACGTATTCCAGCGACTCGCGCAACGGGCCGGGTGCGGCGGTGTCCTGTTCGAGGTGGCGCGCAAGACCGGCCAGATGTCCTGCGCCGACCACTGCCAATATCTCGCGCTGCTCTGTCGTGGCTTCCTCGCGCAGGCGCGTGGCCATGTATTGATCGCGCTCGGCAATCACGGTCTCGTACAGCTCCGGGCTTTCGCTGGCGAAATCGCCGAAGCTCGCCTCCAGCATGTCGCCTTGCTTGAGCTTTTCGATTTCCTCTTCGCCCACTTCGTCGGCGGCGAACAGGCCGCTCAGCAAGCCGCCGGCCAGCTTCATCTTGCCGAAGAATCCCAGCCGCCCGGAGGCGCGCTTGAAGGTCAGGCCGACTTCGCGATCGATCAGGTGCACCGGCAAACCTTGCGCACGCGCCAGATTCACCGCCTCCTTCAACTCCGCGCCCGGCTCGATGCCGAGCTGCTTGGCCAGCCGGCGCTGATAGGCCGCCAGTGCCAGGTTCGCCGCGAACAACGCCACCCGCCCCTTGCGAATCACCTGCACCAGATCCAGGCGGGCGAGGGCGTCGGGGTCGCTGAGCGCCTGCAGCCGTTGCGCGTCCAGTTCCACCGCCACCGCGTCGTAGCGGCCGCTGCCGATCGCCCGCTGCACGGCGGCCACACTCGCCAGCGAGACGTGCGCGGTGCCGAGCAAGGTGTAGCGCACGCCATCGCGTTCGACGATGCGGTGCGGCTGGCCGGACAGTGCATCGTCCAGAAGGTGGGGAGTCTGCTCGGTCATGGGGTCATTCATCAGAAGGAGGGGCGGTGTCGCCGGAGCCGAGCGCGCGTTGCATCTGCACGCCGTCTAGCCAGCGACCATGCTTGCGGCCGATACCGGTGAACACTCCGACCGTGCGAAAACCAAAACGTTCATGCAGTCGCAGCGATGCCTGGTTACTGGCATCGCCGATCACCGCAATCATTTGTCGATCACCGCGCTGCTCGCAGCGTGCGATCAGCTCGCCCAGCAGCGCCTTGCCGATCCCGCGGCCCTGCATGTCGGCAGCGAGATAGATCGAATTCTCCACCGTCCAGCGGTAGCCGGCACGTGCGCGATAGGCACTGGCGTAGGCGTAGCCGACAACGGCGCCGTCATGTTCTGCCACCAGATACGGATAGCCGGCATCCACGATCGCGCGCATGCGCGCGTGCAGTTCCGCGCTCGATGGCGCGCTGTATTCGTAAGTGTTGAACCCGGCGATCTGCTCCGCATAAATCGCGGTGATCG
The DNA here is from genome assembly GCF_014197275.1 of Xanthomonas sp. 3075. Taxonomy (GTDB): domain Bacteria; phylum Pseudomonadota; class Gammaproteobacteria; order Xanthomonadales; family Xanthomonadaceae; genus Xanthomonas; species Xanthomonas campestris_B. The sequence goes on from NZ_JACIFI010000011.1 coordinate 86,260, forward strand.
CCGGGATGTCCGCATCGCGGACTGCACGCAGCTCGACGGGCATGCGGTCAGTCGATGTAACGCTTGAGCAGGTCGCCGTACGCATCGATGCGACGGTCGCGCAGGAACGGCCAGATGCGGCGCACGTGTTCGCTGCGCTGCAGGTCGACGTCGCACACCAGCACGGTCGGATCCTGTCCGGCCTCGGCGATGAACTCGCCCTGCGGTCCCAGCACATGGCTGTTGCCCCAGAACTGAATGCCGGAAGCGCCCAGCGGCGAGGGCTCATGGCCGATGCGGTTGCACGACAGCACCGGCACGCCATTGGCGACCGCATGGCCGCGATGGCTGAGCACCCACGCATCGCGCTGACGCTCCTGTTCGGGTTGCTGATCGTCCGGGTCCCAGCCGATCGCGGTGGGGTAGAGCAGCAGTTCCGCACCGGCCAGCGCCATCAGGCGCGCAGCCTCGGGGTACCACTGGTCCCAGCACACCAGCACGCCGAGACGGCCCACCGAGGTGTCGATCGGCGTGAATCCCAGATCGCCCGGGGTGAAATAGAACTTCTCGTAGAAGCCCGGGTCGTCCGGGATATGCATCTTGCGGTACTTGCCGAGCAAGCGGCCGTCCTTCTCGAACACCACTGCGGTGTTGTGATACAGCCCGGCCGCGCGGCGCTCGAACAACGAGGCCACCAGCACTACGCCATGCTGCTTGGCCAGCGCGCCCAGGCGCTCGGTGCTGGGGCCGGGAATCGGCTCGGCCAGATCGAATTCGTCCACCGATTCGTGCTGGCAGAAATACGCACCGTTGTGCAGTTCCTGCAGCAGCACCAGCTTGGCGCCCTGCGCGGCGGCTTCTGCCACGCGCGATGCGATGATGGCCAGATTGGCCTCGGCGTCGCCGTGGTTGCGCTCCTGGATCAGCGCGACGGAAAGAAGGTGACGGGACATGGCATCTCATCCTGCAAAGGTGCGCACTAAGGTAGCGCGCCATGGCATAACACCGGCCTGCCGGCCGGAACAAGAACCGACGCGCTGCGTGCGCAGCCGCGACGAACGCAACGTTTATGCGGCGAGCAGGCCGGCCGGCAACTGCATGGTCAGGCAATGCAGACTGCCGTTCTGCCAGATCAGCGCACGGCACGGAACCGGCACGATTTCGTGCTGCGGAAACGCTTGGGCCAACACTGCCTGCGCGGCGGCATCGGCCGCATCGCCGTACGCCGGCATCAGCACCGCGCCGTTGACGATCAGGAAGTTGGCATACGACGCAGCCAGACGCCGGCCTTGATCGAGAATCGGCTCGGCCCACGGCAGCACGAACAGGCGATACGGCTGCCCATCGGCGGTGCGCAACGCGGCCAGTTCGGCGCCCATCGCCTGCAGTTCGGTGTAATGCGAATCGGTGGCTACATCGCAGCCCTGGTAGACGATCGCGTCGGGTCCGGCAAAGCGGGCCAGCGTGTCGATATGCGCGTCGGTGTCGTCGCCTTCCAGATAGCCATGATCCAGCCACAGCACGCGGTCCTGCGCCAGCCAGGTGGCCAGATCGGCACTCAACGACTCGCGCGTGCGCTGCGGATGCCGCTCGTGCAGGCACTTCCAGGTGGTCAACAACGTGCCGGCGCCATCGGTCTCGATCGCACCGCCTTCCAGCGCGAAATCCACCGTCTGCACCGGGGCAGGCACGAACACCTGCGCCGCATCCAGTGAGGTGACCAGTTGATCGTCCAGGCTGGCCTCGAACTTGCCGCCCCAGCCGGTGAAGCGGAAATCCATCAGCCGGAAGCCGCCGTCCTGGCGCAGCGTGATCGGGCCGGAGTCGCGCAGCCAGGTGTCGTTGTAGGCCGCAATCACGAAGCGTACCTGCGCCATGTCCACCCGCGCCGAGCGCAGCCGTGCCTCGGCGTAGATCTGCAGATCGTCATCGGCCGCGCAGATGACTACCGGCTCGAAGCGGGAGATCGCCGTCACCAGCGCGATGTAGGTCTCTTCCACCTCGGACAGACGCTCGGCCCAATCGGTGCCCGCATGCGGCCACGCGATCAAGACGGCGGATTGAGGTTCCCACTCGGCGGGAAAGCGAAGATGGTCGGTCATGCGAGGCAATACTCATCTTGGTGCCGGGCAGCGGCCCGGACGTTCATCGATACCCTGCACCCGAGTGCAGGCTCTTGCGATCCTGGCGCGAGGTGCCGCGCCAAGCATTGGTGCAGATTCGCAGCAGCGCATGTCCGAGTGCTGACGGACCGGATACGTGGTGATGCGAAGCGTTGGGCCAGGCCTTCAGCGAGCGCTGTCTGCAGGCGCTGGCCGCTGTGTTGCTGCGGATTACCTGATCGGCGGCTTCGGCCCGATCTCGTTGGCATCGGCCTGATTGGCCACCACGTCGATCACCCGGCTCTTTTCGAAGTACACGGTGAAGGCCGGATACACCCAGCGGTGGATCGTCGGCCATTGGCGCTTCTGGCCGCCGCGCGGGTCGAGCTTTTGCTGCGGCGCGCCGTAACGACCTTCGACCTGACCCATGCTGTCGCCGCGCAAGGGCAGGGCGGCGGCAGGTTTCTGCTGTACACGATCGATCAGCAACGTCTCGGCCGACGCAACGGCGCTAATCCCCATCAGCGCGATCAGTGGCAGGACAAACAAACGGTTGCGCATGTCATCTACTCCCCAGTGGACAAGATTTCGGATGGTGATTACAGCAAAAATTCAGGATGGACGTGATTCCAGCGCGGTGTTGTTCAAAGCAGTCTCGAGCCTGTGCCCCCTCGCCACCAGCGCGCGAAGCCGGCCAGGCCCTGGCGCATGACAGCCTGCACCTCGCAACCGCTGACGTGAAGCATCGGCCAAGAAAAAACCGCCCGAAGGCGGCTTTCTCGGGTCTTGCTCGCGCAGCAAAGGCTTAGCGCTGACGCGCCTTGAAGCGCGGGTTCGACTTGCAGATCACGAAGACCTTGCCGCGGCGGCGGACCACCTTGCAGTCGCGGTGACGGGTCTTCGCAGACTTCAGGGAGGACAGGACTTTCATGGCACACCTCGGCGTAAACGGTTGGATTCGATGGAAGAGTGCCCGCTATCGAGGGTGCACCCGGAATTAAGCCGGCAATTCTAACCGGCTTTTCGTCGTGCTTTCAAGTGCTTGCATCCCAATCCCTGCGGGCGGCGCTACACTAGCGGCTGTTGACCTTCCGGAAACCTGAATGACCGACCTTTCGCCCGTCCTCACCATCGATGGTCCCTCCGGCGCCGGCAAGGGGACCGTGAGCCGGATCGTGGCCGCCCGGTTGGGCTGGCACTACCTCGATTCGGGCGCACTGTATCGCGCGGTGGGCGTGGCGGCGAGCTGGGCCGATCTGGACGTCTCCGACCAGGCCGCGCTGGTGCGCTGCACCTTCGATACCAAGGTGGAGTTCGACGACGCGGGCGAGGCGGGGCTGCGGGTGCTGGTCAACGGCGTGGATGCCACCAGCGAATTGCGCCTGGAAACCACTGGCGCATTGGCGTCGGCGATCGCCGCCATTCCCGAGGTGCGCAGTGCCCTGAAGGAGCGCCAGCGCGCATTCAGGCGCGCGCCCGGGCTGGTCGCGGACGGGCGCGACATGGGGACGGTGATCTTCCCGAACGCCGCATACAAGGTCTTCCTGACCGCCAGTGCCGAGGAACGCGCGGGTCGTCGCCATAAACAGTTGATGGAAAAGGGTGTTTCGGTTATCTTTGACGACCTGCTGCGCGAGATCATGGCTCGAGATGCCCGTGATGCGCAGCGGGTGGTGGCGCCATTGCGGCCGGCCGAAGACGCCGTGCTGATCGATACCAGCGGAATGGGGATCGAGGATGTCGTCCAACGTGTGGTGGGGTTGTTAGCTCCTCACACGTCGTCGTAAGCGTTCCGCAAGCGGGCATGTCCCGCCGACCGTAAGGCGTTCCAAGGCTCCGCCGCACATCCCGTGTGGCGGTTCTATGACTACTTAACCGACTCGCTGTCCGGGGTCGACCAACAGGCTGGGCGGTACGTATCAGTCGCCAGGCGACGATCGACCCCCGTGTGTTCAACTGAGTAAATTCCAAATGACAGAATCTTTTGCCGAACTGTTCGAAGCCAGCCAAGCCAATCTGGCGAAGCTGAAGCCGGGCTCCATTGTCACCGGTACCGTCGTGGAAGTGCGCGGCGACGTGGTGGTGATCAACGCTGGCCTGAAGTCCGAAGGCATTGTGCCGATCGAGCAGTTCCGTAACGACGCTGGCGAAATCGATGTCGGCGTGGGCGACCAGGTCAAGGTTGCCCTCGACTCCATCGAAAACGGCTTCGGCGAAACCGTGCTGTCGCGCGAGAAGGCCAAGCGCGCAATGGTGTGGGACGAGCTGGAAGAGGCGTTGGAGAAGAACGAAACCATCACCGGCCGCATCAGTGGCAAGGTCAAGGGTGGTTTCACCGTGGACATCAAGGATGTCCGCGCGTTCCTGCCCGGTTCGCTGGTGGATGTGCGCCCGGTGCGCGACCCGGCCTACCTGGAAGGTAAGGAACTCGAGTTCAAGCTGATCAAGCTGGACCGCAAGCGCAACAACGTGGTGGTTTCGCGTCGTGCAGTGGTCGAGAGCGAGCATTCGGAAGAGCGCGAGCAGCTGATGGACAAGCTGCAGGAAGGCGCGATCCTGAAGGGTGTCGTCAAGAACCTGACCGATTACGGCGCATTCGTGGACCTGGGCGGTATCGACGGCCTGCTGCACATTACCGACATGGCCTGGAAGCGCGTGCGCCATCCGTCCGAAGTCGTCAACGTCGGCGACGAGCTCGACGTGCGCGTGCTGAAGTTCGATCGCGAGCGTAACCGCGTCAGCCTCGGCCTGAAGCAGCTGGGCGAAGATCCGTGGGACAACATCGCGCGTCGTTACCCGGCCAACAGCCGCGTGTTCGGCAAGGTCTCCAACGTCACCGATTACGGCGCATTCGTCGAGATCGAGCCGGGCGTCGAAGGTCTGGTGCACGTCTCCGAGATGGATTGGACCAACAAGAACGTCAACCCGTCCAAGGTTGTGCAGGTTGGTGACGAAGTCGAAGTGATGGTGCTGGATGTGGATGAGGAGCGTCGCCGCATCTCGTTGGGCATGAAGCAGGTTGCCGCCAATCCGTGGGAAACCTTCGCTGCGACCCACAAGAAGAACGACAAGGTGTCCGGTCAGATCAAGTCGATCACCGACTTCGGCATCTTCATCGGTCTGGACGGTGGCATCGACGGTCTGGTGCACCTGTCCGACATCAGCTGGAACACCACCGGCGAAGATGTCGTGCGTAACTACAAGAAGGGCGACACGCTGGAAGCCGTCGTGCTGGCAGTGGACCCGGAACGCGAGCGCATCAGCCTGGGCGTCAAGCAGCTGGAGCAGGATCCGTTCGGTCAGTACATGGCGTCCAACCCGAAGGGTTCGAAGGTCGAAGGCGTTGTGCGTGAAGTGGATGCCAAGGGCGCCACGATCGACCTGGCCGACGGCATCGAGGGCTACGTCGCTGCACGCGACATTGCCAACGAGCGCGTCGACGATGCCACCCAGCACCTGAAGGTTGGCGACAAGATCGAAGCCAAGTTCGTGGGCATGGACCGCAAGGGCCGTACCCTGCAGCTGTCGATCAAGGCCAAGGACGACGCCGAAATGCGCGAGACGCTGGAGGAATATCAGTCCTCCGCTGCGTCGGGCGGCATGACTCAGCTGGGCGCGCTGCTGCGTGCACAGTTGAACAGCAACAAGTCCGAGTAAGCGCGTAGCGCTCGCAAGAGCGTGATGGATCGGCCCGGGCATGCCCGGGCCGATTCCGATGTGTCAGTCGAAAAAAGCAAGTTTTCCCATGACCAAGTCCGAATTGATTGAAATCCTGGCGCGACGTCAAGCGCATCTGAAGTCGGACGACGTGGATCTGGCAGTGAAGTCGCTGCTGGAAATGATGGGGCAGGCGCTCTCCGATGGTGATCGGATCGAAATTCGCGGGTTCGGCAGCTTCTCGCTGCACTACCGCCCGCCACGCCTTGGCCGTAATCCCAAGACCGGTGAGTCGGTCGCGTTGCCGGGCAAGCATGTTCCACACTTCAAGCCAGGCAAGGAATTGCGTGAGCGTGTCAGCTCTGTGGTCCCGGTCGATCTGGCCGATGCAGCTGACTAAAGACCGTTCTGCCGCTGCGTTTATGCCGGCTCGGTTAAGCTAAACCCCTTTCCGACGGAGTCTGGCCATGAAGGTGTTTCGCTTGCTGGTGATGTTGGCCTTTCTGTTGGTCGGTCTGATCATCGGCGCGGTCAATTCCCAGGACATTACCCTCGATTTTCTGTTCTCAAGTGTGCATACCACGTCCGGAATCGCGATCATCGTCGCGTTGCTGGTCGGTGTGTTGATCGGCGCCGGCATGGTGCTGGTGAGTGTGGTGATTCCCCTCTATTCCAAACTGCGCCAGGCCAACAAGGCTGTAGCGGTCAGTCGCGCCGACGCCAGGCCCATCACGCCTGCCGCAGTCGAGCCGCGCCCCTTTGATGGACTGTAAGCGCGTATGGACTTTCTGACCGAATGGATCTGGTTCTTCCTGTTCGTGCCAGTGGCGGCACTGGGTGGCTGGATCGTTGGCCGTCGTGGCGGTCAACGGCATGGAGATACGCAGGTCAGCCGCCTGTCCAGTACGTACTTTCGCGGTCTGAACTATCTGCTCAACGAGCAGCCGGACAAGGCGATCGAGTTGTTTTTGCATATCGCCGAGCTGGACAAGGAAACCTTCGAGACCCAGGTCGCGTTGGGGCATCTGTTCCGGCGTCGCGGTGAAGTCGATCGCGCCATCCGCTTGCACCAGGGTCTGGTGCAACGCGCCGACCTGACCGATCAGCAGCGCGTCCAGGCCTTGCTGGCGTTGGGCGAGGACTACATGAAATCCGGTCTGCTGGATCGTGCCGAAACCGTGTTCACCGAGTTGGCCCAGCTGGATCAACGCGCCCCGCAAGCGCTGCGCCATCTGATCGGCATCTATCAGGCCGAACGCGATTGGGAAAAGGCGATCGACAACGCCACCCGCTACGAAGAAGTGACCGGCGAGCCGATGGGCAAGCTGATCTCCCAGTTCCAGTGCGAGCTGGCGGATCGCTATCGCGGCGTGAACAAGACCGATGAAGCGTTGCAGGCGATCGCACGCGCCTATCAGGCCGATGGCACTTCCGTGCGCGCGGGCATTCTGGAAGGACGCATCGAAGCCGAGCGTGGACATGACGAAGCGGCCGTGCGCGCCTTCGAGCGCGCCGCCCGGCATGATCCGGAATATCTGCCAGAGATCATTCCTGCACTGATGGCCGCTTATCGCCGGGTCGGCGACATCGCGGGCGCACGTAACTTCCTGTCCGAGATGACCGAACACTATCGCGGTATCGCGCCGGTGCTGGCGCTGACGCAGCTGATGGAAGCGCAGGATGGCGTGGCGCCTGCGCTGGCCTACCTGGGCCGTCAGCTCAAGGATCGGCCGTCGGTACGTGGTGAGTCCGCATTGATCGACCTTACCCTGGCCGAAGGTAGTGACCCGGTCGGCACGCTGCAGGATCTCAAGCACATCACTGACCAGTTGCTGGTGCGCAATCCGAGTTATCGCTGCACGCGCTGCGGCTTTGGTGCCAAGACGCACCACTGGCAATGCCCGAGCTGCAAGGAGTGGGGTACGGTCAAGCCGCTGTTGAACTACGCGGTGGTCTGATGCCGCAGGCCTGGCTGTGGTGGTGCCTGTTGCATCTGACGATCGCAGCCCTGGGAACCTGGTTGCTGCGGCGCTACGCGCTGCATCGCCGCTTGCTCGACCACCCGGGTGAGCGCCGTAGCCACAGGGTGGCAACGCCGCGCGGCGGCGGCATGGCGATCGTGGCGGCAATCCTGCTGAGTTGCGTGACTGCGGCAACGGTGTGGCCGGATGCGCGCCTGATCATCGGCTGGTTTGCGGCCGGTCTGGTACTGGTGGCGGGGGTGGGCTGGTGGGATGACCATCGGCCGTTGTCGGCCAGGCTGCGTTTTGCGATTCATCTGACCGCATCGGCGTCGTTGGGCGTGTTGGTGGGTGACTGCACCGGCAACGTGTGGGATGGCGTGCTCGGCGCAGCAGCATCGGTGGTGCTGATCAATGTCTGGAATTTCATGGATGGCATCAACGGTCTTGCTGCCAGTCAGGCCGCCTTGGCCGCACTGGCGTTCGCCGCTGTTGCCCCCGGTTCATGGGGCTTGGCCGGTCTTGCAGTGGCGGCATCCTGCCTGGGATTTCTTCCGTTCAATTTTCCACGCGCGCGCATTTTCCTCGGCGATGGCGGCAGCGGTGGGCTTGGATATGTGCTGGCTGCATTGCTCGCGCTCAACGTGGCGAGCGGGCAAGTGACCTGGTGGATCAGCTGGTTGCCGTTGACTGCCTTTCTTGTGGACGCCGGCTTCACGCTGCTGTCTCGCATGCTCGACAGGCAGCGCTGGTGGGAGCCTCATGCTCAGCATGTCTATCAGCGCCTGGCGCGCAGGCTTGAGACGCACGTCCCGGTAACAGGCGTTTACTTCGCTTTCAGCGTCGCTACAGTCTGCTTGTATGTGGTAATCCGCCATGATGCGTTTCTGCTCCAGGTTCTCGCAGCCATGGTCTGGAGTGCAGGCATGACCGCGATCTGGCATTTTCTGCGCGATGGACTGCGCAATTTCTGAGCAATGGACTTTTATGATTTCCTGGCGTGACCGTTTGACCAGAGCCTTGCCGCAAGCGGCAGTAGTGACACACGACCTGCTGATGGTGTGGGTGTGCTGGCAGTTGCTGCACGCCGGCCGCTATTCGATGTTGCGCGAGGCGCCGGGGCTTCCCTTGTGGGACTGGCACACTGCGATCGTGCTGATCGCGCAAGGGCTGGTGTTCTGGAAGATGGGGCTGTATCGCGGGCTGTGGCGCTTCGCCTCGGTGCCAGACCTCTGGAACATCTTCAAGTCGAGTTTTCTTGGCTTGGTCGCGATCGTATTGGCGCTCTCCTACGATCGCCTGGACGGCGTGCCGCTGTCGGTGTTGGTTGTCTATCCGTTTGCATTGTCGGCATTGCTGGGAACGCCACGGCTGTTGTATCGGGCCTGGAAGGACTATCAGATCGCGCACTCCGGCGACGCTGCGCAACGCGTCCTGATCCTGGGCGCCGGACGTGCCGCCGAGGGGCTGGTGCGCGATCTTCGCCGTACCGGTGCGTTCGTGCCGGTCGGCTATCTGGACGACGCCAGCAATCTGCATGGCGCCAAGATCCAGGGTCTGAACGTATTGGGCAATCTGGACCAGGCCGCGGCCATCGCCAAGGAAACGGCTGCAAAGCTGCTGGTGATCGCCATTCCCTCGTTGGATGCCTCCGGCATGCAGCGCCTCGTGGCGATTTGCGAAAGCACCGGCCTGCCGTTCCGGATGGTGCCCAAGCTGATCAACGTGCTGGAAGGGCGTTCATTGCCTGGCGAGTTGAAGGAGGTTGCCATTGAAGACCTGCTCAATCGCAAGCCGGTCACGCCCGATTGGCGGCTGATCCGCGATTGGCTGACCAGCAAGACGGTCATGGTGACCGGGGCCGGCGGCTCGATCGGCTCGGAAGTGTGCCGGCAGTGCGCGCGTCACGGGGCGCGTCGCATCGTGCTGCTGGAGATCGACGAGCTGGCGCTGTTGACGATCGATTCGGACCTGCGGCGGTTGTTTCCAGATATCGAGGTCGTTCGTGTACTGGGCGATTGCGGCGATCCGGCGGTGGTCGCGCATGCGCTCAAGATCGCCACCCCGGACGCCGTCTTCCATGCCGCCGCATACAAGCAGGTGCCACTGCTGGAAGAGCAGTTACGCGAAGCGGTCCGCAACAATGTGCTGGCAACCGAGAACGTTGCCCGTGCCTGTCAGCGTGCACGCATCGAAACCTTCGTGTTCATTTCCACCGACAAGGCCGTCGAGCCGGTCAACGTGCTGGGCGCGAGCAAGCGCTATGCCGAAATGATCTGCCAGAGCCTCGATGCGCGGGACGCGCCGACGCGCTTCATCACTGTGCGCTTTGGCAATGTGCTGGACTCGGCCGGCAGCGTGGTGCCACTGTTCCGCGAGCAGATTCGTCAGGGCGGCCCGGTCACCGTGACGCATCCGGATGTGACGCGCTATTTCATGACCATCCCGGAAGCCTGCCAGTTGGTGGTGCAGGCTGCGGCATCCGCCTCGCATGGTGCGATCTACACGTTGGACATGGGCGAGCCGGTGCCGATCCGCTTGCTGGCCGAGCAGATGATTCGGCTTGCCGGCAAGCAGCCGGGCAAGGATGTCGCGATTCTCTACACGGGCCTTCGCCCGGGCGAAAAGTTGCACGAGACACTATTTTATTCGGACGAAGACTATCGCCCGACCGCACATCCCAAGATTCTGGAGGCGGGCGTGCGCGAGTTTTCGCACGAGCAGGTCTTGCAACTGGTGACGCGTTTACGTGAGGCGGTCAATCGCTATGACGTCAACGCGATGGAGACGGTGCTGGGTAGTCTGATGCCGGATTTTGCAGCGGCTAGACGGAAAGTCGACACGCGATCTGATACGGTCGTTCCATTCCCCGCACGTGAGGTCAGAAGACTTTAATGAGCAAGCGTATTCGCAAGGCCGTATTCCCCGTCGCAGGTCTTGGGACCCGCTTTCTTCCGGCGACCAAAACGGTTCCGAAAGAAATGCTGCCAATCATCGACAAACCGTTGATCCAGTATGCCGTCGACGAGGCCATCCAGGCCGGTTGCGATACGCTGATCTTCGTGACCAATCGCTACAAGCACTCGATCGCCGACTACTTCGACAAGGCTTACGAGCTGGAACAAAAGCTCGAACGCGCCGGCAAGCTGGAGCAATTGGAGTTGGTGCGCAATGCATTGCCGGAAGGCGTACGCGCCATCTTCGTGACGCAGGCCGAAGCGCTTGGCCTGGGCCACGCGGTTCTGTGTGCCAAGGCGGTGGTCGGTGACGAGCCGTTCGCGGTGTTGCTGCCGGACGATCTGATCTGGAATCGGGGCGATGGCGCATTGACCCAGATGGCCGATGTGGCCGAAGCCTCCGGTGGTAGCGTCATCGCCGTGGAGGACGTGCCGCACGACAAGACCGCCAGCTATGGCATCGTGGCGACCGACGCATTCGATGGCCGCAAGGGGCGCATCAATGCCATTGTCGAAAAGCCCAAGCCGGAAGTTGCACCGAGCAATCTGGCAGTGGTCGGCCGCTATGTGCTGAGCCCGAAGATTTTCGAATTGCTCGAAGAAACCGGCGCCGGCGCGGGTGGCGAGATCCAGCTGACCGATGCGATTGCCGGGCTGTTGCAGCAGGAAACCGTGGACGCATACCGCTTCGAGGGACGTCGTTTCGACTGCGGCGCACACATTGGTCTGATCGAGGCCACGGTGCATTTCGCACTCGAACACGAAAAGCATGGTGGGCCGGCCAAGGAGATTCTGCGCAACGCGCTGGCTGAGGCCGACGCACGCGGTTGATCCGCGCACGATGCAACCAAAAAGCGGCGCCTCACGGCGCCGCTTTTTTTTGTTTTGCGTTACCCGCCGTATCACAGGCGCGTTCGAAGCGTCATGGTGCGTGCTTGCGCTGTGCGGCTGCAAAGGCATCCAGCTGCTCGGGCGTAGCCTCTTTTTGATGCTGCTGCTTCCATTGCGCAAACGGCATGCCGTAGACCGCTTCGCGCGCCTGTTCCTTGCTCATCGCATGGCCTTGCGCCTCGGCCGCTTCGCGGTACCAGTCGCCCAGGCAATTGCGGCAGAAGCCGGCCAGGATCATCAGATCGATGTTCTGCACATCGGGCCGCTCCTGGTTGAGATGTTGCAACAGCCGGCGAAATGCGGCCGCTTCGATGGCCGTGGTTGAATCTGATATCGAGGTGGTGTCGGTCATGGCGGAATCGGGGACAATAGGCGGCCTTCGACTCTACACCCGACGCCCCATGACCGCTTCCGCGCCAGCCCGTGCTTCGGCCCGCCTTCTCGATGGTCGCCGTATCGCCGAGGAATTGCTCGACGGACTGAAACTGCGGGTGGATGCGCGTCTGGCCGCCGGCAAGGCCCGCCCCGGATTGGCGGTGGTGTTGGTCGGTGGCGATCCTGCCTCGTCGGTGTATGTGCGCAACAAGCGGCGTGCGGCGGAGAAGGTCGGCATCGAAGCCTTCGATTACGACTTGCCGCAGGGCACCAGCGAAGCCGAGTTGGCGAAGCTGATCGACCAGCTCAATGCCGATCCCAAGATCCACGGCATCCTGATCCAGTTGCCGCTGCCCGGCATTCCCGATGCCAACCGCCTGATCCAGCGTATCGATCCACGCAAGGACGTGGATGGCTTCCATCCGCAGAATGTCGGGCACCTGGCATTGCGCGAATTCGGCCTGCGCCCCTGCACGCCGCGCGGCATCGTGACCCTGCTCGGGCATACCGACCAGCCGGTGCGCGGACGTAATGCGACCATCGTAGGCGTGAGCAACCATGTGGGTCGGCCGATGGGGTTGGAGCTGTTGATCGCCGGCTGCACGGTGACCAGCTGCCACAAGTTCACCCCGGCCGATGTGCTGGAGGCCAGCGTGCGCAATGCCGACATCCTGGTGGTGGCGGTGGGCCGCCCTGGCCTGATTCCCGGCGACTGGGTCAAGCCGGGTGCAGTGGTGATCGATGTGGGCATCAATCGGCTGGATGACGGGCGCCTGGTCGGCGATGTCGGTTTCGACGCCGCAGCGCAGCGCGCCGCGTGGATTACCCCGGTCCCGGGCGGGGTAGGGCCGATGACGGTGGCCACGTTGATGCAGAACACCCTGGAGGCGGCCGACGCGGCTGGCTGAGCTGCGGACGTAACGCAGCATTGCGGCTGCGTGGTGTCTTCGTGAAGGCTTTCAGGGTAAAATGCCGCGCTTCCCCAAACTCGGGTCCGCCGATGCTCCGCATCCAGGCTGAAGCTCTTACCTACGACGACGTTTCGCTCGTCCCCGCTCATTCGATCGTCCTGCCCAAGGACGTCAGCCTGGAAACCCGGCTGACGCGCGATCTGCGCCTGAAACTGCCGATTCTCTCGGCCGCGATGGACACAGTGACCGAACACCGTCTGGCGGTGGCCATGGCCCAGTTGGGCGGCATCGGCATCATCCACAAGAACCTGACCCCGGCGCAGCAGGCGGGCGAGGTGGCCCGGGTCAAGAAGTTCGAGTCCGGCGTGATCACCGAGCCGTTCACGGTGAGCCCGGACACGACCATCGGCGAGGTGCTCAAGCTGACCCGCGCGCGCAACATCTCCGGTGTGCCGGTGGTGGATGGCAGCGAACTGGTCGGCATCGTCACCAGCCGCGATATGCGCTTCGAGAAGAAGCTCGACGATCCGGTCCGCCACATCATGACCAAGAAGGATCGCCTGATCACCGTGCGCGAAGGCGCCAGCGATGAGGAAGTGCTGGAGCTGCTGCATCGCAACCGCATCGAAAAGATCCTGGTGGTCAACGACAGCTTCGAGCTGCGCGGCCTGATCACGGTCAAGGACATCCAGAAGAAAACCGACAATCCCAATGCCGCCAAGGACGCGTCCACGCGCCTGTTGGTCGGCGCGGCGGTCGGTGTCGGCGGCGATACCGAACAGCGCATCGAATTGCTGGCTGCGGCGGGCGTGGACGTGGTCATCGTCGATACCGCGCACGGTCATTCGCAGGGCGTGATCGATCGGGTGGCCTGGGTCAAGAAGACCTATCCGCAGCTGCAGGTGATCGGCGGCAACATCGTCACCGGCGATGCCGCGCTGGCGCTGATGGACGCCGGTGCCGACGCGGTCAAGGTCGGCGTGGGTCCTGGCTCGATCTGCACCACGCGCGTGGTCGCCGGTGTCGGCGTGCCGCAGATCACTGCGGTGGACATGGTCGCCGAGGCGCTGCAGGACCGGATTCCGCTGATCGCCGACGGCGGCATCCGCTATTCCGGCGACATCGGCAAGGCGCTGGTCGCCGGTGCCTCCACGGTGATGGTCGGCGGCCTGTTCGCCGGCACCGAGGAAGCCCCGGGCGAGGTCGAGTTGTTCCAGGGTCGCAGCTACAAGAGCTACCGCGGCATGGGCAGCCTGGGGGCGATGGAGAAGGGGTCCAAGGACCGCTATTTCCAGGATTCCAGCGATGCCGACAAGCTGGTGCCGGAAGGCATCGAAGGGCGCGTGCCGTATCGCGGCCCGGTCGGTGGCATCGTCCATCAGCTGATCGGCGGCCTGCGCGCCACCATGGGCTATGTGGGGTGCGCGACCATCGAGGAAATGCGCACCAAGCCGAAGTTCGTCACCATCACCGGTGCCGGCCAGCGCGAGAGCCATGTCCACGACGTGCAGATCACCAAGGAACCGCCGAATTACCGCATGGGGTGATGCCTGCGCGTGAATGGGGAATCGGGAGTCGATGAACCAGCGTCTGCGCCGCTTTGCCCATTCCCGATTCCCCGTTCCCGATTCCCGGCGCCAATGACCAACATCCATCACGACAAGATCCTCATCCTCGATTTCGGCGCGCAATACACCCAGCTGATTGCACGGCGTATCCGCGAGATCGGGGTGTATTGCGAAATCTGGGCCTGGGATCACGATCCGTCGGAAATCGCTGCCTTTGGGGCCAAGGGCATCATCCTGTCCGGCGGCCCTGAGTCGACCACGTTGCCGGGCGCGCCGGTCGCGCCGCAGCAAGTGTTCGACAGCGGCTTGCCGGTGCTTGGTATCTGCTACGGCATGCAGACCCTGGCTGCGCAATTGGGCGGCGCCACCGAAGCGGCCGATCAGCGCGAATTCGGTCATGCCGAAGTCGATGTGGTGGCCGCCGATGCGTTGTTCGCAGGGTTGACCGATCATGCCGGCGCGTCGCGCCTGAATGTGTGGATGAGCCACGGCGACCACGTGTCGCAGGTGCCGCCGGGCTTCACGGTCACTGCGGTGACCGACCGTATTCCGGTCGCGGCGATGTCCAACGAGGACAAGCGCTGGTACGGCGTGCAGTTCCACCCCGAAGTCACCCACACGTTGCAGGGCCAGACCCTGCTGCGTCGCTTCGTCGTCGATGTCTGCGGCTGTCAGACCTTGTGGACCGCAGCCAACATCATCGACGACCAGATCGCACGCGTGCGCGAGCAGGTAGGCGATGACGAAGTCATTCTTGGCCTGTCCGGCGGCGTCGATTCGTCGGTGGTCGCGGCGTTGTTGCACAAGGCGATCGGCGACAAGCTGACCTGCGTGTTCGTCGACACCGGCCTGCTGCGCTGGCAGGAAGGCGACCAGGTGATGGCGATGTTCGCCGAGCACATGGGTGTCAAGGTGATTCGCGTCAACGCGGCCGATCGCTATTTCGCCAAGCTCGAAGGCATCAGCGACCCGGAAGCCAAGCGCAAGATCATCGGCAACCTGTTCGTGGATATCTTCGACGAAGAATCCAGCAAGCTGGCCAATGCCAAATGGCTGGCGCAGGGCACGATCTATCCGGACGTCATCGAGTCGGCCGGCAGCAAGACCGGCAAGGCGCATGTCATCAAGAGCCACCACAACGTCGGTGGTTTGCCCGAGCACATGAAGCTGGGCCTGGTCGAACCGTTGCGCGAGTTGTTCAAGGACGAAGTGCGTCGCCTAGGCGTCGAACTCGGCCTGCCGCGCACGATGGTGTATCGCCATCCGTTCCCGGGCCCGGGCCTGGGCGTGCGCATTCTGGGCGAAGTGAAGCGCGAATACGCCGAACTGCTGGCCAAGGCCGATGCGATCTTCATCGAAGAACTGCGCAAGGCCGATCTGTACGACACCACCAGCCAGGCGTTCGCAGTGTTTCTTCCGGTGAAGTCGGTCGGCGTGGTCGGCGACGCACGCGCCTACGAATGGGTGATCGCGCTGCGCGCGGTGGAAACCATCGACTTCATGACCGCGCACTGGGCGCATCTGCCGTACGACTTCCTCGGCACGGTGAGCAACCGCATCATCAACGAGCTGCGCGGCGTGTCGCGCGTGGTCTACGACATCTCCGGCAAACCGCCGGCGACGATCGAGTGGGAATGAGTTGAACGACAAAGGCGCCGACAGGCGCCTTTGTCGTTCTGTTGGTGCGGTCGTGTCGTGAAGTGCTTCGCTCGTCGCCATGCGTCGATGCATGGGGTGATTGGGTGGTGGTCACGTGTTTGCATGCCGCTGACGTCCACATCCAATCCGCGCGACCCAATCCGAACATGCCCGGTGCGCTGCCAAGTCGAACGGGAGGTGGCGGCGATGCGGTAAAAAACTGCGCGATGCGCGGTTTGATCCGGAGTCTAGTGCATCGACCAGTCAGCGGACCTTGGCCAATGCCAGACGCGCCTCGGCCATGAATTTCTGGGTTTCCTGCGGGGTGGAAAGATTGGCGCCAAGCTGATTGATGACTTGTTCGATATCGCTCGATGCCTCCCAGGCTTCGTCGCAGAGCATGCCGGCGATCGGGCCGAGGTAGTTCAGCGCGACTTTTTCCAGCGCTTCGCGGACGCGATCGTCCGGTGCCGAGCCGCCGTCTGCAGAAACTGACGCTGCACTTGCTGCCGCGACAGGTGCTGCAGCAGCGGGGGCCGCTGCGGGTGCTGCCGCTGCACGCGGCGCAGCCGGCGCACCACCCAGATCCTGCTCGAAACCGCCCAACAACCACTGGCGCGAGTCCTCGCTCAGCAGCGAGGGCTTGCCCAGGCCGACGCCGGGATCGGCCTGAAAGCGGGCCTTGGCCGCATTGACCATGGTGAGGCGTTGCACTGCCTCATCATTGCGCAACATGCGGAACACCACTTCTTCGATCTGGCCGGCATTGAGGCGGACGATGCAGGAATGGTTTTCGTCGGTGACGATGAACAGAAAGCCGGACGCCTTCTTCAATGCCAGCGCCTTGAGCTCGCGCAGGATCTCGATCAGCGGACGAAATTCAGTGGACATGACGTCTCCCTTGCAGCATCTGGTACGGAATGGGCGGGAGCGGCTCAGCGTTTGCTGAGGCGCTCCATGGCCAACCGGACACTGTTGGAGAGGCGGGAGATGGCGCGCGCCAGGGTGCCGATTTCATCCTTGAGATTGACCTCGTCGATGGTGTGGTTCCATTTGCCCAGGCTCAGCTCTTCGGCCACGGTGGTCAAGTGCTGGATCGGACGCAGCACGCGGTTCCAGATCAGCGCCCATTGCAGGCCGAGCAGCAAGGCGCAGACCAGCAGGCCGATGCCGGCGATCCACAGCGATTGACGCACGATCACGCGATTGACGTCGCTCTTCGGGTAGGCCGAGACTAGGGTGAAGCCCCAGTCGGGCACGTCCTGTTTGATGACGACCCAGTCGTCCGGGCTTTCCTTGACGATCCGCTCGATGGTGGCGGTGTCGGTGGTGACACCGGTGGTGGATTGGAAGCGCAGCGTGTTCTTGCTGTCGAACACGGCAATGAAGCCGGAGTCGAGCACGCGTCGGCTGCCGATCACGTTTTCCAGTGCCTGGGTGTCGGCCTTGTAGCCGACGTACCAGGCGCCGATGACGCGCTTGTCGTTGCCGGCGAAAATCGGCTCGTAGCCGGTGACGTACGGATTGCCGAGGATGTCGACCACCCCGTAAAAACTTTCGCCGTTGCGCAGCTTGGCGGCGGCCTTGCCGTTGGGGTCCAGCACGGTGCCGATGGCGCGGCTGCCATCGTCCTTCTTGACGTTGGTGGAGATGCGCACGAACTCTTCGCCGGTGTGCGAGAACAACGTGGCGGTGCCTTCGTGGATGGACGTCACATCGTCGAGCATGCCGAACACATTGGCCTGCGACCGCTGACCCAGCAGCAGGTCGTTGGCAGTGCGATCGGCAACGCGCACTTCGCTGCCGAGGCTTGCCGCGCCCTGTGCGTTAGCCTCCTTGCGCAGCTGGCGCATGGACGAATTGACGCGATCGAGCATCATGGCGCGGGTGACAGAGAACAGCGTCTGCAAGGAGACCGACTGACGCTCGATCGATTCGCCGGCTTCGAACCTGACCCGGTTGGCTTCGGTAATGGCCAGAATGACCGTCAGTGCCACCACCACGACCAATACCAAGGCCAGCACCGGCAACAGCAGGCGCACCCGCAAAGAGTGACGAAGCATCGCAATTCCCCTGAATGCGTTTATATGATTGGATCTACGCCGGCGCAGCGCAGTGCCGCAGCCGGACATGGCTGTTATCGGCCGTCACGCAGGATGCTGAAGTGACCCCACGCCGCCGGCCGGGGGAAACGCATCGCGCCGTGTAGCGGAGCGACGCGGTATGCAGCCATCGGAGTGCGTGCCTCAAGACGCGCATCGCACAAAACCCCACGCGCAGATATGACGCACGCGCCGTTTGCGCGTATCGGGCCGGCCGACGCCGACCATCACTGCAATGCGGTATCCCATAGCAATTTCAGGTTCAAACAGACGATCACCGCAGCGATTACCCAGGCGGTGCGCACCAGCCACGGCGGTGCGACCAATGCGCCCATCAAATTGCGATCCGACACAAAGCGCACCAGCGGAATCACCGCGAACGGCAGCTGCATCGACAACACCACCTGGCTCAGTACCAACAGCCGCGCGGTACCGGCCTCGCCATACAGCCAGGTCACGATCACCACCGGCACGATGGCGATGCCGCGTGTCAGCAGCCGGCGTATCCAGGGCGGCAGGCGCAACTGCAGAAAACCTTCCATCACGATCTGCCCGGCCAAGGTGGCGGTCACCGTCGAGTTCACGCCCGATGCGAGTAGGGCGACGGCGAACAGGGTCGATGCCAGCCCCACGCCCAGCATGGGGGCCAGCAATGCATGCGCCTGTTCGATTTCCTGCACATCGGTGCGTCCCTGCGCATGGAACACCGCCGCCGCCAGGATCAGGATCGATGCGTTGATGAATAGCGCGAACATCAACGCCACGGTGCTGTCGGTCACTGCCCAGCGCAGCGCCGATTTGCGTCCGCTATCGGTGCGCGGATACGCACGCGTCTGCACGATCGACGAATGCAGATACAGGTTATGCGGCATCACCGTGGCACCGATGATGCCGATCGCCAGATACAGCGCCTGTGGGTCGGTGACCACTTGCGCGCGCGGAATGAAACCGCCCAGCAGCGCTGCGATCGGCGGCGCGGCCAGCGCGATCTGGATGCCGAAGCACACGAAGATGATCAACAGCAATGCGATCACGAAGGCTTCCAGCGCGCGGAAGCCACGGTTCATCAGCAACAGCACCAGCACCACATCCACCGCGGTGATGATCGCGCCCAGGGTCAGCGGAATGCCGAACAGTAGCTTCAATGCGATTGCGGTGCCGATCACCTCGGCCAGATCGCAGGCGATGATCGCGAGCTCGCAGATTCCCCACAGCGCCAGGTTCACTCCGCGCGGGTAGCGCGCCCGGCAGGCCTGCGCCAGATCCAGTCCCGTCGCGATGCCCAACCGCGCTGACAGGCTCTGCAGCACGATCGCCATTAGGTTGGACAGCAGGATCACCGACAGCAACAGATAGCCGAACTGCGAGCCGCCGGCCAGATCGGTGGCCCAGTTGCCCGGGTCCATGTAGCCGACCGACACCATGTAGCCCGGCCCCAGGAATGCCAGCAGCCGGAACCACCAATGGCCACCCTGGGGCACGGCGACACTGGCGTGGTGATCGCCCAGGCCACGGTTGTCCGGGGTCAAGGCAGGGGCGGGTGGACGGGCGGAGGACAAGCTGTTGGCGGACATGCGGAAGGTGCTGGCGGAGGATCGTAGGGATGATATAGCACTTGCTATTCTGTTGAGCATTGGCAAACTCAATCGTATTGATCGGCTGCGTGCTTCAAACTACGCATCCAGGCAATGCTGCCGGACGTGATAACGGGGATGAGGGTGGGCAAGAGCGAAAAGCCGGAGGTGGCCGCGCCGGTCCTGATCGATGCGCAGGTGCATATGGAGAGCTTCCGTCAGGTGCGCGAAGCGCGCCGCGCCGAGCTGGTGGAGGACTATGTGGAGCTGATCTCCGATCTGCTGGTCGATGGCGGCGAAGCGCGCCAGGTGGATATCGCGGCGCGCCTGGGCGTGGCCCAGCCGACCGTGGCCAAGATGCTAAAACGCCTGGTGCGCGACGGCTGGGTGGTGCAGCGCCCGTATCGCGGCGTCTTCCTGACCCCGGCCGGCGAGGCGCTGGCGGCGTCCAGCCGGCAGCGGCATCAGATCGTCGAGCGCTTCCTGCTGGCCCTGGGCATCGACGAAGCCACCGCGCGCCGCGATGCCGAAGGCATCGAACACCACGTCAGCGAAGCGACCGTCGCCGCATTCGCCGCTTTCCTGGAACGCCAGGGCGGCAGTGCCGGGTGAGCATGCCGCTGGAAGCGCCAGACGACGCTGCGCAGGCGCTGATCGACCGGCAATGGATGCAACGCGCCCTGCAATTGGCCGAACGTGCCGAGCGCGACTACGACGAAATTCCGGTTGGCGCCTTGCTGATCGATGCCGCCGGCAACGTGCTGGGCGAGGGCTGGAACTTCAACATCGCCAGCCACGATCCCAGCGCGCATGCCGAGATCATGGCCATGCGCGAGGGCGGCCGCCGCTTGTCCAACCATCGGCTGATCGGCTGCACGCTGTATGTCACGCTGGAGCCGTGCGCGATGTGCGCGATGGCAATGATCCATGCCCGCATCGCACGGGTGGTGTTCGCTGCCAGCGACCCCAAGACCGGTGCCTGCGGCAGCGTGTTCGATCTGCTCGCCGATCCGCGCCACAACCATCGCGTGCAGGTCAGCGGCGGCGTGCTGGCGGCCGAGGCAAGTCTGCGGCTGACCAATTACTTCAGGGCCAAGCGTGGCAAGCCGCCACTCGCGCCCTGAGCGGCGCGGCCGCGGTATGATGCGCGCCCTTCAGCATCTGGCCGGCGACGGCCCTTCACAGGACGGCGACATGGCAGACAACCTTGCGGGCAACGACCGACTGATCTGGATCGATCTGGAAATGACCGGCCTGGATACCGATCGCGATTCCATCATCGAGATCGCCACCATCGTCACCGATGCGCAGTTGAACGTGCTTGCCGAGGGGCCGGAACTGGCCATTGCCCATCCGCTGGCAACGCTCGAAGCGATGGACGAATGGAACCGCAACCAGCATCGTCGTTCCGGCCTGTGGCAGCGCGTGCTCGACAGCCAGGTCAGCCATGCTCAGGCCGAAGCGCAGACCATTGCGTTTCTGGGCGAGTGGATCCGCGCCGGCGCCTCGCCGATGTGCGGCAACTCGATCTGCCAGGATCGCCGCTTCCTGCACCGTCAGATGTCGCGCCTGGAGCGCTACTTCCACTACCGCAATCTCGACGTGTCCACCATCAAGGAACTGGCACGGCGCTGGGCGCCGACGGTGGCCAATGGGTTTGCCAAGAGCTCGGCCCACACCGCCTTGAGCGATGTGCGTGATTCGATCGACGAGCTGCGCCACTACCGGCAGTTCATGGGCGCGCTGGGCGGCGATCGCCAGGCCGACGTGCAGGGCTGAGCGCTGGTCACCGCGTCGCTGCGTACTGCACGTCCCCGGTTGCAAACGACGTACGCGCGGGTCTGCCCGCGCTGGTTGAATGCACCGGTCGAGCACGCGGCGATGACGGTGGATCTTCAATAAAAAGGCCGCATCACCTGATGCGGCCTTTTGCTTTTCCATCACGCCATCCAGGGCATCAACGCGCCAATGACGGTCCCTTGGTGACGTCGCCATCGTCTGTGACCCCCTTCAACAACAGGTCCGAAATCGGCTTGCCGTCGGCATCGTGGTGATACACATGCAGGTCGCGCTGCGGGTAGGGAAGGTTGAGCCCGTTCTCCAGCAACTGGTTGCGGATCTGCTCCAGCGTGGTGCTCTTGGCCGCGCCGAAATTGCTGTTGGTCGCATACGCGAACAACATCAGGTCCACCGTGCTTTCGCCCAGATTGGTCACCTGCACGAACGGTGCCGGCGAATCCAGGATGTTCGGATTGTCCTTGGCGATCTGCAGCAACAGCTGCTGGGCTTTTTTCAGATCGTCGTCATAGCCCACCCCCACGGTCACATCCAGACGCCGGTTGGGCAGGGTGCTGTAGTTGACGATCGGCGCAGTGGTAATCGTGCTGTTGGGCAGGGTGATCATGCGTTCGTCGAACGAGCGTAGCCGGGTCTGGAAGATCCGGATCTCGTCCACGATGCCTTCCTGGCCGGCAATCACCACGTGGTCGCCATCGCGCATCGGCCGCAACACGATCAGCATCACGCCTGCGGCGATGTTGGAGAGCGAATCCTTCAGTGCCAGGCCAACCGCCAGACCTGCCGCACCCAGTACCGCGATCAGCGAGGTCGGCGGCACGCCGATCTTGCTCAGTGCGCTCACAAACACCAGCACCAGCAGCAACGCATACAACACGTTGCGCAGGAAGTTGGTCAGCGTGATCTCGATGCGCGCGCGGGTCAGCGCACGGTGCAGCCACTGGCTGAGCTGTTTGGCCAGCCACATGCCGACCACGATGATCAGCAGCGCCAACCCCCAATTGAGCGCGTATTGCGCCCATGGGATGTTGGCCCAGTTGAATGCCGGCTTTGTCGCCGCAGGCACCGCGGTTACCGGCTTTGCGGCGGCTGCTCCGGCAGCCGCCGCCATCACAAATGCACCCACCATTTCGATCAGCTCTCGCTCTTGAGCTTGGCCAGACGCAACCAGGTATCGACCACGGTGTCAGGATTCAACGACACCGATTCGATGCCCTCCTGCATCAGCCATTCGGCCAGTTCCGGGTGATCCGACGGCCCCTGGCCGCAGATGCCCACATACTTGCCCTTGGCACGTGCCGACTTGATCGCCATCGACAGCAGCTTCTTGACTGCAGGATTCCGCTCGTCGAACAGGTGCGCCACGATCGACGAATCGCGATCCAGGCCCAGGGTCAGCTGGGTCAGGTCGTTGGAGCCGATCGAGAAGCCGTCGAAGATGTCCAGGAACTCGTCGGCCAGCAGCGCGTTGGACGGCAGTTCGCACATCATGATGATCTTCAGGCCGTTTTCGCCCTGCTTGAGCCCGTTCTGCTCCAGCACCTCGATCACCTTGCGGCCTTCTTCCAAGGTGCGCACGAACGGAATCATCACCCAGAGGTTGTCCAGGCCCATCTCGTTGCGCACCTTCAACACCGCCTTGCACTCCAGCGAGAAGGCCTTGGTGAAGGACGGATCGACATAGCGGCTGGCGCCACGGAAGCCGATCATCGGGTTCTCTTCATGCGGCTCGTAACGCGAACCGCCGATCAGGTTGGCGTACTCATTGGACTTGAAGTCCGACAAGCGCACGATCACCGTGTTCGGCGCCACCGACGCTGTCAGCGTGGCGATGCCCTCGGCCAGACGGTTGACGTAGAAGCTCACCGGATCGCCATAGCCTGCGGTCTTGGCGTCGATCTTCTTGCGGACGTCGGCGTCCTGCTTGTCGTATTCCAGCAGCGCGTTGGGATGGATGCCGATATGCGCGGCGATGATCATTTCCAGACGCGCCAGGCCGATACCGGCATTGGGCAGCTGGCCGAAGTCGAACGCACGCTCGGGGTTGGCCACGTTCATCATGATCTTGAGCGGGGCAGGCGGCATGTTGCCCAGATCGGTGGTGGTGCGCTCGAACGGCAGCAGGCCGTCGTAGATGAAACCGGTATCGCCTTCGGCGCAGCTCACCGTCACTTCCTGACCATCGCTGATCACATCGGTGGCATTGCCGGAGCCGACCACGGCCGGCACGCCGAGTTCGCGCGCGATGATGGCCGCGTGGCAGGTGCGGCCGCCACGGTTGGTGACGATCGCCGAGGCGCGCTTCATCACCGGCTCCCAATCGGGGTCGGTCATATCGGCAATCAACACATCGCCGGCCTGCACACGGTTCATGTCGTCCAGCGAACGCACTACACGTGCGACGCCGCTGCCGATCTTGGCGCCGACCGCGCGGCCTTCGACCAGGATCTTGGCGTCCTTGGCTTCCAGCGAGAAACGCTCGATCTGGGTGGCGTGGCTGCGCGACTTCACCGTCTCCGGGCGCGCCTGCACGATGAACAGCTTGCCGCTCACCCCGTCCTTGGCCCACTCGATATCCATCGGGCGGCCGTAATGCTTTTCGATCACCAATGCCTGCTTGGAGAGCTCCTGCACATCTTCATCGCTGATCGAGAAGGTGTTGCGCAGCTCTGCTGGCGTGTCTTCGGTACGCACGCGTTCGCCGGGCACATCCGAATACACCATGCGGATCGCCTTGCTGCCGAGCGAGCGGCGCAGGATCGCCGGCTTGCCTGCGCTCAGCGTGGGCTTGTACACATAGAACTCGTCGGGGTTGACCGCGCCTTGCACGACCATCTCGCCCAAACCGAAGCTCGAGGTGACGAACACCACATCGCGGAAACCGGACTCGGTGTCCAGGGTGAACAGCACGCCTGCGGCGCCGACGCCCGAGCGCACCATCAACTGCACGCCGGCCGACAGGAATACGTCTTCGTGCTTGAACCCGTGATGCACGCGATAGGCGATCGCGCGATCGTTGTAGAGACTGGCGAACACTTCCTTAACTTTATGCACGACGTCGTCCGCGCCGGTCACGTTGAGGAAGGTTTCCTGCTGGCCTGCGAACGAGGCATCGGGCAGATCTTCGGCGGTGGCCGACGAACGCACTGCCACCGCGACGTCGCCGCCGCCGTTTTCGGCACATAGCTGTGCGTAAGCGGTGCGGATGTCGCGGTCCAGTTCGGGATGCAGTGGCGCGTCGGTCACCCAGCTGCGGATTTCCTTGCCGGCCACGGTCAGCGCGTTGACGTCTTCGACATCCAGCGTGGCAAGCCTGTCGAAGATGCGTTTGGACAGATCGTTGTGCGCGATGAAGTCCTTGAATGCCTCCGCAGTGGTCGCATATCCACCAGGAACCGACACGCCCAGCCCGGCCAGGTTGCCGATCATCTCGCCGAGCGAGGAATTTTTACCGCCTACGCGGGCCAGATCGGCCAGGCGTAGCTCATGCAACCACAGGATATTCTCGTTCAAGCGCGATGCTCCGTATTGGCCATCGCCCGAGCGGGCTGGATGGCCGCGTCCGTAGGAAGAAGCCGCTATGATGCAGTGCACAGCAGAATATGCACAAGCATGAACCCGTAAGTTTTGAACACCAGTTCAAAGAGGTGGTCTTGATGTCAACAATCCGGCCGGTGTTTTACGTGTCCGATGGAACCGGTATCACCGCTGAAACGATTGGGCATAGCCTGCTCACGCAGTTCAGTGGATTCAACTTCGTCACCGACCGCATGTCGTTCATCGATGATGCAGAAAAAGCACGCGATGCAGCGATGCGTGTGCGCGCCGCTGGCGAGCGTTACCAAGTGCGCCCGGTGGTGGTCAACTCGTGCGTCGATCCCCAACTCAGCATGATCCTGGCCGAAAGCGGCGCATTGATGCTGGACGTGTTCGCGCCCTTCATCGAGCCGCTGGAGCGCGAGCTCAATGCGCCCCGGCACTCGCGTGTCGGGCGTGCGCACGGCATGGTGGACTTCGAGACCTATCACCGCCGCATCAATGCGATGAATTTCGCGCTGAGCCACGATGACGGCATCGCGCTCAACTACGACGAGGCCGACGTGATCCTGGTGGCGGTGTCGCGTGCCGGCAAAACGCCGACCTGCATCTACCTGGCCTTGCATTACGGCATTCGTGCCGCCAACTATCCGCTCACCGACGAAGATCTGGAAAACGAGAGTCTGCCGCCGCGGCTGCGCAACTACCGCAGCAAGTTGTTCGGCCTGACCATCGACCCGGAACGGCTGCAGCAGATTCGACAGGAACGTCGCGCCAACTCGCGCTACAGCGCGGCCGACACCTGCCGGCGCGAGGTGGCGATTGCCGAGCGCATGTTCCAGATGGAACGCATTCCCTCGCTCAGCACCACCAACACCTCGATCGAGGAAATTTCCAGCAAGGTGCTGTCCACGCTGGGGCTGCAGCGCGAGATGTTCTGAAGTTGCCGGGATTGGGAATTGAATGGCCGTGATGCGGTCGCTACGACGCGCGGTTGCTGCATGCCGCGCCAAACGCCTGAAACGCTGCCCGCGCAGTTCCGTGTCAGCTCTGAGGAAATGAAGTGGGGCCGGGCACTAGCCTGCCAAGGTAGGCCTGCCGTTGGGCCTCGTCAATGCTGCCCGAGTGGCAGCGCAGCGTGTAGGATTGATCCATGGCGCAAGCACTGAGCAAACTCGAACGCATCCCCAAGTTGAGCCGGTTCGGCTGGCTGATGGGCTTGTATGCAGAGAACTTCCAGCATCTGACCCGGTTGTTCGCACCGGCCGATCTGGCGCCCGGATCCTACGTCTCGACGATCGGCGATGGCCTGGACCTGCGTCTGGACGTGATCGAATGCCACCGCTACACGGTCGAGCTGCGGTTGACCTACGACCTGTGCGACCCGGTGACCGGTGAGCCGGACCCGTCGGCGTATGTCCGCCTGTACCGCGATGCCCGCCAGGCAGAGACCACGCATTGCTATGTCGGCCGACGCTGGCAGGATGTGATGGGCATGTTCCCGCCGCCGGCCGAGCTGATCAGCCACCGCATGCGCATGAATACCTTCCTGGGCAAGTGGCTGGACTACCTGGCCGAGCGCGGCCATGGCGTGGCCACGTTGCGTCTGGATACCGACTACGTCGCTCCGCCGCGTCCTGGGTCCCGCACCACCATCGGCTGAGCGACTGCCCGCCGCCGCGCCCTGTGCCGGATCGGTCATACTGATGCGCTTCGTGCCAGATCGCATGCCATGCCTTATACCCCCATCGTCGCCACGCTTGGCTACCTGTTGTCGCCGGATGGCACCCAGGTGCTGATGATCCACCGCAATGCCCGCCCGGGCGACCAGCACCTGGGCAAGTACAACGGGCTTGGCGGCAAGGTGGAAGCGGATGAGGATGTGCTGGCCGGCATGCGCCGCGAGATCCGCGAAGAGGCCGGCGTGGAGTGCGGCGACATGCAACTGCGCGGCACCATCAGCTGGCCGGGCTTCGGCAAGCATGGCGAGGACTGGCTGGGTTTTGTGTTCCTGATCCGCAGCTTTGAGGGCCAGCCACAGGCCTGCAACCCGGAAGGCACGCTGGAATGGGTGGCGATCGACCGCATGGACCAGGTGCCGATGTGGGAAGGCGACCGCAATTTTCTGCCGCTGGTGTTCGACGGCGATCCGCGTCCGTTTCATGGCGTCATGCCGTATCGCGATGGCCGCATGCAATCGTGGACGTACTCGCGCATCTGAGCGGCGGACGAAGCGACTGGGGAGGCGTGCGTGCCGCTCGCTGGTACGGCATCTGGCTCGTCGCTGTGCGGCCTCTGGCCTCTACGCGTCATCCATCGTCGCCTGCAAAGGGCGCTTCAATCCAGTGACAGCGACGCGTGACACCGCTGGCGAGCGCAAACATGGGCGCCCGGCGCGTCGCCTGCAGTGCGCTGGTCCAGCGTCGCTGTGCAGTTCTCCACATCTGCTGTGGATGAACGCTGCGCAAGTCTGTGGACAAGTGTGCACTGGCGTTGCGGCACAAGGCTATCGCATGGGCTGGTCAAATTTTCGCCAGCCGTGATTACTGCGCGGTCCAACCGCCATCGATGGCGATCGCTTGCCCGGTGATGTTGCGGGCAGCGTGCGACATCAAGAACGCGACCGTGCCGGCAAGCTCGTCGTACTCGATGAAGGCGCCCTTGGGCATCGGCTTGAGCATCACATCGCGGATCACCGCGTCTTCGGCGATGCCGCGCGTGCGCGCCTGATCTGCGATCTGGCGCTCTACCAGCGGGGTGCGCACATAGCTCGGGCACAAGGTGTTGACGGTGATGTTGCAGTCGGCGGTTTCCAATGCGATGACCTTGGCCAGGCCAACCAGGCCATGCTTGGCTGCGACATAGGCGCTCTTGTAAGGGCTGGCCACCAGCGAGTGAATGCTGCCGATGTTGACGATCCGTCCGTAGCCGGCCGTGCGCATGCCGGGCAGGACCGCGCGGCTGAGCCGGGCGGCGCCGGTCAGCATCACATCCACCAGCAAGGCCCAGTGCTGCATCGGGAATTTGTCCAGTGCGGCCACGTGCTGCAGGCCGGCGTTATTGACCAGCACCTGCGGCGGGTGTGATGCGTCAGCCAGCGCCCGCGCAATGCTTTCTTCGTCGGTCACATCCAGCGCCAGCGCTTCGGCCGAGCCGCCAGCCTCGTGCAGGCTGCGTGCGATGCGCTCGGCTGCCGTCAGTTGCATGTCGCTGACGATCAGGTGATGGCCGTCGGCGGCCAGTTGGGCGGCAATACCGGCGCCAATGCCGCTGCCCGCGCCGGTGATCAGGATGCTGCGCATCGGATGTTCCTTTGACGAACCGTGCGCGGCCGGAGCGGCCACGCTGATCGCCAGACTAGCGGAGTGTGGCGAAACGGTCGCCTGCATGCCCTGCGCGCGTTACCCTTTGCGCCTTGCTCTTCTCAGGTTCCGCATGAAACGCCATTTCTCGATGCTGCGCGATTTCCAACTCGCGGACTGGTTCACGCTGGCCAACGCCTTCTGCGGTACCGGCGCGGTGTTCGCGTCGATGCGCTTTCTGCAGGAAGGCCATCGCGGCGACCTGCTGCTGGGCATGGCCTTGATCCCGCTGGCATTCGTGTTCGATGCGCTGGACGGGCATGTGGCGCGCTGGCGCAAGGCGTCCTCGACCCTGGGCCGCGAGCTGGATTCGCTGGCCGATGTGATTTCGTTCGGGGTGGCCCCGGCGGCGCTGGGCTATGCCTGCGGCATGCGCGGCGGCTGGGATTGGCTGGTGCTGAGCTATTTCGTCTGCTGCGGCGTGAGCCGGCTGGCGCGTTACAACGTGACCGCCGAAGAGATCGCCGGCGAGGCCGACAAGGTGCCGTACTTCGAAGGCACCCCGATTCCCACCAGTCTGCTGCTGGTGATCCTGCTGGCGGTGGCCGCCAGCACTGGCCATATCGGGCAGACCCTGTGGTGGGGCCAGTGGCAACTCGGGCCGTGGCAGTTCCACCCGCTGGTGTTGCTGTTTGCGGTGTCCGGCTCGCTGATGATCAGCAAGACGCTGCGGATTCCCAAACCCTGACCGGTACAGCCGGGTACACGCGGTAGGATGGCTGGTGGACAGTCACGGGAAGGGATCATGGCAACCAGCGGTTCGGACAACGGCAACTTCGAAGACAAGGCGCGTCAGTACTGGAGCGCCTGGGGAGATGCCATGCGCCACGGCCAGTCCGCTTCCGCCGCGCAGCCTCCCCCGGCGCCCGGCAGCGATGCGCCGCAGGACTGGCGCAAGGCGGTGGACTGGTGGTCTCAGTTGCTGCCCACGCAGGCTGCACCGCAGGCGCAGGAGACGATCGACCGCTTCCGCAATCATGCGGGTGGCTGGTTCGGCACCATGCAACAGGTGGCCGCCCAGTTTGCAGGGCGCGACACCTCGGCCAATGAAGTCTCCGATGCCTGGCGGCATGCGGTGCAAGGGCAGGGCGAGCAACTGATGCAATGGACGCTGGGTTCGCTGCGTGGCGGCAGCCCCGGCGGTTTCGATCCCTGGCTGCAGGAGGCAGCGCAGTCCCTGGAGAAATGGCGCGAAGAAAATGCGCCGTGGCTGGAGATGCCCGCGTTCGGCTTGAATCGCAATCATCAATCGCGCCTGCAGAAGCTGGCACGTGCCCAGCAGGACTATCAGGCGCAGTCGCAGGCCTATGGCGAGCAACTCAAGGCGGCCATCGAGCAGGCCTTCACGCGCTTCACTTCCAAACTGAGCGAGCACGAAAGCAGCGGCAGTCAGCTGACCAGCGCGCGTGCCTTGTTCGATCTGTGGATCGAAGCGGCCGAAGAATCCTATGCCGACATCGCGTTGTCTGACCACTTCCGCACCGTGTATGGCGGCTTCGCCAACGCGCATATGCGCCTACGCGCAGCCTTGCAGGAAGAAGTCGAACAGCTGAGCGAGCGCTTCGGGATGCCGACGCGTTCGGAAATGGATGCCGCGCATCGCCGCATCGCCGAACTGGAGCGTGCGGTGCGACGGATGCTGCGCACTGCCGCTGGTCAGACGGGCAAGCCTGCAACAGCGCCGACGCCTGATCCGGTCGCGCCGGTCGCGGCCAAGCGTGCGGCGACGCCGACATCGGATGCTGCGCCAAAGCCGGCAGCTGCAACGAGCGCGGTGAAGAAGACTGCCGCGCAGAAGACGGCGGCCAAGACGAAGACCGCAGCAGCCAAGCCATCGGCCCGCAAATCCAGCAACACGCCGACCGCACGCAAACCACGTGGAGCGCAGCAATGAAAGGCCCGTTGGGATTCAGCGCCGAAGACCTGATGCAGGAAACCCTGTCGCTGCAGCGCAAGCTGCGCGAAGGCCTCAAGCTGCTGCCCGGCGTCGAAGACGTGGACTACGGCGTCACCGAGCGCGAAGAAATCTGGCGCGACGGCAAGGTGGTGCTGTATCGCTTTGTCGGGGAGCAGGCGCCGGTCGCCAAGACGCCGCTGTTGATCGTCTACGCGTTGGTCAATCGTCCCTACATGGTCGATCTGCAGGCCGATCGCTCGCTGGTCAAAGGTCTGCTCGGTCACGGTCAGGATGTCTACGTGCTGGACTGGGGCTACCCGGACCGCTCCGAGCGGTATCTCACGCTGGAAGACTATCTGCTGCGCTACATCGACGGTGCGGTGGATCATCTGCGCGCGCAGTCGGGCCTGGACGCGGTCGATGTGCTCGGTATCTGCCAGGGCGGCACATTCGCGCTGTGCTACGCGGCGCTGCAACGGCCCAAGGTACGCAACCTGATCACCATGGTCACGCCGGTGGATTTCCATACTCCCGACAACATGCTCTCCAACTGGGCGCGCATGGTCGATGTGGATCTGTTCGTGGACACCATGGGCAATGTGCCGGCGGATCTGATGAACGCCAGTTACCTGATGCTCAAGCCGTTCCGGCTGAATCTGCAGAAGTACGTCGGCTTGCTCGACATCCTGGACGACAAGCAGGCGCTGGAAGATTTCCTGCGCATGGAAAAGTGGATCTTCGATTCGCCCGATCTGGCCGGCGAGGCCTTCCGCGAGTTTGTCACCCTGTTCTATCAACGCAACGGGCTGGTGACCGGGCAGGTCACCATCGGCGGGCAGGCGGTCGATCTGCAGGCTGTCGATATGCCGGTGCTCAACATCTACGCCGAGCACGATCATCTGGTGCCGCCGGATGCCTCGCGTGCATTGCGCGGGCTGGTGGGTAGCGACGATTACACCGAGCTGAGTTTCCGTGGCGGGCACATCGGCATTTACGTGTCCGGCCGTGCGCAACGTGAAGTGCCGGTGGCGATCCATCGTTGGTTGCAGGCGCGTGGCGGCGACACCTGATGCGGTGTCGCGCGGCGGTGCGGGCGCCTGCCGCTGCATCCAACTGGCCGCAGCGACCATCACGACACGCTGTCGCCGGGATTTTTACACTTTCGACTCGATTTGCAGGAGTCTTGCCATGTCCACGACCACCGCACTGTCCCGTTCCCTCAACGATCGCATGATCGCCGGCGTGGTCGGCGGTATCGCGCGCCGGTTCGGCTGGAGCTCCACGCTGCTGCGCGTGTTGTTCGTCATCGTGTCGATCGCCTCCGCCGCGTTTCCCGGCATTCTGGTCTATCTGATCCTGTGGCTGCTGATCCCCAACCAGGCCGATTGACGCCCGCCCGGCGCCGCAGGTCTGCATTGCATGTGATCGGCGCCTTGTGGACGCTGCCCAATACCCTGATCGGCCTGGTGATCGGTGCGGCCGGCAGCTGCTTCGGCGCGCGCCCGCGCTGGTCCAGCCAGGAACTTGCGGTGGTATTCCATGCCTGGCCCTGGGGGCCGGGCGGGGCGATGACGCTGGGCAATGTGATGCTGCTCAAGGGCGCCTCGCTCGATCTGCAATGCAGCACCTACGCGCATGCTGCCGGACGTTGCCAGCACCCTCCGGTGCGCCTGGGCGATCACGAGCGCGCCCATGTCTACCAGTACATGCTGCTCGGCCCGCTGTTCCTGCCGGTGTACTTCCTGTGCGGCGGCATCCACGTACGCAACCCGCTGGAGCGGGCTGCAGATACCTATGCGATGCACGGCCACGGCTGGTGGCCGTGGATGTCTCAGCGCACTCGGGAAAACCCGAACAACTCCGACAACGGGTGAGGCCTGCCTTCCAGCTGCGCCCGCAATAGCCCTGCGCCGATCGCGCTGTAGGTGATGCCGTTGCCGCCGTAAGCCATGGCGAACGACACCCGCGGCCCGTGTTCGGGGTGCGGGCCGAAGAACGGCAATCCATCTGCGGTTTCGGCAAAGGTGCCGCCCCAGGCAAAGACCGGGCGCAGGCTGACATCGGGCATGGTCCTGGCGATTTTTTTCAGCAATGTCTTCAGTTTGCTCTGCACACGCGCATCGCGGCGCGCGGGAATGTCCACGTTGTCGTCCTCACCACCGGCCACCACGCGTCCATCCGGCGTGCTACGCACGTACAGATACGGGCGCGCGGTCTCCCACATCATGGTGTGCTTGAGCGCGCCCATTTCGCTGTCATGCAAGGGATCGGTCACGAACGCGTAGCTGCTGCGGTTGCGTGCCACGCGCTGCGACAGCCACTGCTGGTTTCCATAGCCTGCGGCCATGATGACGTGCTGGGCGCGTAGCGTGACGCCGTCCTGGGTGCGCAACACGACATGCTGGTCGTGGGATGCAAGGGTGGCAATCGTGCTGCGGTCGTAAATGCGCGCGCCGTATTGCTCGCACTCGGCAAACAGCCGGTAGCACAGCCGATACGGATCGACGCTGGCAGCCAGGCGGCTCAGGATCGCACCGTCCGAGCGCACGCCGTAGTTGTGCCATAGCGGCGCGCGCTCGATCCATTCCACCGGGAGCTTGTGCGCTTTTCGGCTATCGAGTTCGCTGCGCAGGTCGTCGATGTCCCGTGCCCGGCTGGCGTAGTACAGGCTGTCCTGGCGCGAGAAGTCGCAGCCGCCAAGCGTATTGCAAAGGCCTTGCAGGTCGACGATGGCTTGCGCGCACGCGCCATAGGCCAGTGCAGCCGCCGGCATGCCGTGCTGTCTGGCCAGTTCGATCATTGGTGTATCGATTTCGTACTGCAGCAAGGCGGTGCTGGCCGACGTGCTGCCCCAGCCGATCTCGCGTTGCTCGATCACGACCACGTCGTGTCCGTGCTTGAGCAGTTCGTGCGCGATCAATGCGGCGGTGACACCACCACCGACGATGGCGACCTCGCACTGGGTGTCTTGCTCCAGGCGCGGGTAGGCACGCATCAACCCATTGCGGATCGACCAGAACGGGTAGCCACTTTTGAGATCCATACAGTGTTGTAAGCAAACGGGTGGATCGCGATTTGACGGCCAAGCGGGGTGAAGCGATCGTGAGGTGGCCGTGGACGTGCGATGGTCACCAAACCGCAAACAGCCGGCGTTAACGTGCGTGCAAAGCTCATCACAGCGCGGTCGTTATCCTCGCGCCACTAACGCAGCAACAGCAGAATAGAAGGTGTGGGTATGTCGATCGTTCTGTACGTCGGTGGCAGCAAAGATGGCGACAAGGGCGTGGTGCCTTACGGCTTCAGCAAGTCGCGCACGATGACCGATACCGGCCCGGAGATCTATGTCGAGCGCATGGTGCCGCTGAAGGATGTCGGCAAGATCCGCGTGATGGCGTTGGAATCGCTGCAGGAAAGCATCCTGGTCGAGCGCGCCGCCACCCATTACGCGCGTCGCGTCAGCTAAGCGCGACTCTCCCAATGCTCGCGCTCGCCACCAGGCGGGCGCGGCAGGTTCACCGAATCGGCATCCCTCAGTCGTTCATTCCGGTTGCTCCGGGCCATTCGCGCCCACCTGACGACCGCTGACTGGTTTTGTCAGCCGCTCCATCGTGCGCCGGCATAGGTTTACGGTGGTCCTGTCAACGGGTTCCCGCGGCGGGCCAGCACTGCGAAAATGCTTTTTTCAGTGAAGCGGTTCCGGCCGCGCCGCCATGCACGATAGCCAGCTTGCCCAGCAGATCGCTCGCACCATCGCCGACGAGATCGGTGCCCAACCCGCCCAGGCGCGCGCCGCCATTGCCCTTCTCGACGAGGGTGCCAGCGTTCCGTTCATCGCCCGCTACCGCAAGGAGGTCACCGGCGGGCTGGACGACACCCAGTTACGTAACCTGGAAACGCGCCTGACCTATCTGCGCGAGCTGGAAGAGCGCCGCGCGGCGATCCTGTCCAGCATCGGCGAGCAGGGCAAACTCAGCGACGAATTGCGCAACGAGATCGCCGCCGCCGATACCAAGTCGCGGCTGGAAGATCTGTATCTGCCTTACAAGCCCAAGCGCCGCACGCGGGCGCAGATTGCGCGCGAAGCCGGCCTCGAACCGCTGGCCGACGGCCTGCTGGCCGACCCGAACCAGGCCCCGGAAGTCGCTGCTGCGCCGTTCATCGATGCAGAGAAGGGTGTTGCCGATATCAAGGCGGCGCTGGAAGGGGCGCGTGCGATCCTGATGGAGCGTTGGGGCGAAGACGCTGCGCTGGTCGGCGAGCTGCGCAGCTGGCTCAACGACAACGGCATCATCCGCGCGCGCGTCGCCGAAGGAAAGGAAGACGCCGGCGCCAAGTATCGCGATTACTTCGACCATGCCGAATCCCTGTCCAAGATTCCCTCGCACCGGCTGCTGGCGCTGTTTCGCGCGCGGCGTGAGGAATTTCTGTATCTGGACCTGGAGCCGGGCAACGATGCCGAGGCCGGCCACCGCTATGCCGAAGGGCGGGTTGCACGTAACGCCGGCATTGCCGACCAGGGGCGCCCGGCCGATCGCTGGTTGCTGGATGCGTGCCGGCTGACCTGGCGCGCCAAGCTGCACATGCATCTGCTGCTGGATCTGTTCAACCAGGCGCGCGAAAAGGCCGAGGCCGAGGCGATCGCCGTATTCGGTGACAATCTCAAGGACCTGATGCTGGCCGCACCCGCCGGTCAGCGTGTGGTGCTGGGGCTGGACCCGGGCATCCGCACCGGTTGCAAGATCGCCGTGGTCGATGCCACCGGCAAGCTGGTGGCGACCGAGACCATCTATCCGCACGAGCCCAAGCGGCAGTGGGATCAGTCGCTGCAGACGATCAAGAAGCTGTGCATGCAGCACAACGTGGAGCTCATCGCGATCGGCAACGGGACGGCCAGCCGGGAGACCGACAAGCTGGCCGGTGAGGCGATTGCGCTGTGCGAGGGAGCCAAGTTGCAGAAGATCGTGGTCAGCGAGGCAGGCGCATCGGTGTATTCGGCGTCCGAGTTCGCCGCCAAGGAATTCCCCAATCTGGACGTGTCGCTGCGCGGTGCGGTATCGATCGCGCGACGGCTGCAGGATCCGTTGGCCGAGTTGGTGAAGATCGAGCCGAAGGCAATCGGCGTGGGCCAGTACCAGCACGACGTGGACCAGTACCGCCTGGCCAAGGCGCTGGACGCGCGCGTGGAAGACTGCGTCAACGCGGTGGGCGTGTACGTCAACACCGCCTCGGCGGCATTGCTGGCGCGCGTGTCCGGGTTGTCGAGCACGGTGGCGGAAAACATCGTGCGCCATCGCGACGACAACGGGCCGTTCAAGCGTCGCAAGGATTTGCTCAAGGTGCCGCGCCTGGGCGACAAGACCTTCGAACAATGCGCCGGCTTTTTGCGCATCGCCGATGGCGAGGAGCCGTTGGATGTATCGGCGGTGCACCCGGAAGCCTACCCGGTGGTGGAGCGCATCGTCGGCAGCACCGGCAAGCCGATCAAGGCGTTGCTGGGTGATGGCAGCTTTCTGCGTGGCCTCAAGGCGGAGCTGTTCACCGACGAACAGTTCGGCGTACCGACCGTGCGCGACATCCTGAAAGAGCTGGAAAAACCCGGCCGCGATCCGCGTCCCGAGTTCAAGGCCGCGCAGTTTGCCGAGGGCATCGAGGACATCAAGCACCTCAAGCCCGGCATGGTGCTCGAAGGGGTGGTCAGCAACGTGGCCGCATTCGGCGCGTTCGTCGATATCGGCGTGCATCAGGATGGGTTGGTGCACATCTCCGCGTTGTCGGACACCTTCGTCAAGGATCCGCGCGATGTGGTCAAGGCTGGCGACATCGTCAAGGTCAAGGTGTTGGAAGTGGATGTGGCGCGCAAGCGCATCGCACTGACCCGACGCCTGTCCGATAGCCCGCCGCCGGCCGATGGCACAGCGCCATCGCGCGACGCGCGCGGAAACGGTGGTCCGGGGCAGGGCCGGCGCGAGGGTGGCGGTGGACGTGGACCGGCGCAGGGCAACAGCAAGCCGCGCACCACGGCTCCCCCGGCCGATAACGCACTGGCTGCCGCATTCGCCCGCGCCAAGCGCACCTGAGTCATGCTGCCTGGCGTGGCGACTGTCGTTGAGTGGGTGTCGTAGAGCGGATATGTAACGTTGCTGCAGGGCCCTTGCCCGCCCACCGTCGCGGGACACGCTGCAAGTACGTCCTTGTAAGCGCTTACGCGGCATCCATGCCGCGTAAGGTCCCGCGACGGTGGGCGGGCAAGGACCAGTCGAGTTAATCGGTGCGCATAGCTTTCAATAAAACAGCCGGCAAACTGTCTGGCGTGGTGTCCTCACCGATCGCTGGACCGTGTGGCGGCATGGATGCCGCCACACGAGCCCCCAGGGACGGGTTCACGGCGTGTCCCGCGAGCGGCGAGGGCACCGCGCGCTCGATGACCTGAGCTTTTGACTGCATCCAACACGCGACGCGACAAATCGAATCCCGTTGTGCCGATGTAGCCTGGAATGAAGGGTGCAGCCTGCAATGAAGTCGGGCGGCAATCGAAGCGTGCCGGATGTCAGACGGTGCGCTCCTGCAAGAAATTCTGCATTTGCGATCAGGTCGTTGGCCTTCTTCCTGCCCCCTGTCTGCGTTCTTTTTACCAGTCGCTATCGGGCGATCTCACGCCTCTCCCGGCACCGCGCGCCTCGGCAACACCAGACGTTCGATCAGATCGACCAGGCCGGGCGGTTCGACCGGTTTGCCCATATGCGCATCGAAGCCGGCCACCACCGCGCGGTCGCGATCTTCTTCGCGCACATAGGCGGTGAGGGCGATCGCCGGGATATGTCGTGGCAGGTCGGTGCGCCCCGAGCGCACCGTGCGGATCAGGTCGTAGCCATCGCGCAGCGGCATGGCGATATCGCTCACCAATACATCGAACTGCGCATCGGCCAGGCACTGTTCGGCGATATCCACCGAGCCGGCTGCCTGTACCTGTGCGCCGGCAAGCATCAGAAATTGCATGACCGCCTCACGCGAATCCTGATCGTCGTCGACCAGCAACAGTCGCACGCCGTCCAGGCGCCCATGGCAGTCGGCAGGCAACGGACCCACCTGCGCGGTGGCAGTGCCCGACGATGCCGGACGTAGGTCGCTGACCCCATGCTGGAACGGCAGCACGATGGTGAACATCGATCCCTTGCCTTCGCCGGCACTGGAGGCGCCCAGGCTGCCGCCGTGCAGATCGATCAACTGGCGCGAGATGGACAAGCCTAGCCCCAGCCCGCCGACGCGGCGCGTGGTGCCGGCATCGGCCTGCCGGAAGCGGTCGAACACATGCGGCAGGAAGTCGGCGGCGATGCCGATGCCGGTGTCCTGCACGCACAACCGCAGCCGATCGTCTTCGATGTCCAGCGCCACCCGCACCGTTCCCGTAGGCGCAGTGAACTTGAGCGCATTGCTGAGCAGGTTGGTCAGCACCTGCTGCAACCGTCCGGCATCGCCAAAGAACCACAATTCGCCTTCGGCAGGCGCATCCAGTTCCAGCTTGATATCCCGTGCGAGCGCGGTTGGTTGCATCAGTTCCACCGTGCTGCGCGCCAGACCGGCGATGTCGAAGTGTTCGGCTTGCAGACGGATCTTGCCGGACAGAATCGCGCTCATGTCCAGCAGGTCGTCGATGATCTGGGTCTGCGCACGCGCACTGCGCTCGATGATGACCAGGCCCCTGCCCAGATTGGCTGGCTCGAACACCTCGGACTGCATCAGCCGCGACCACCCCAGGATGGCGTTGAGCGGGGTGCGCAACTCGTGGCTGAGCGTGGCCAGGAATTCGTCCTTGATCCGGCTGGCATGCTCGGCCTGGCTGCGTGCGGCGGTCTCGGCTTGCAGCGATTGTTTGAGCTTGGCATCCACCCGCGTGCGCTCGATGACGATGCCGGCCAGGTGCGACGCGGAGCGCGCCATTGTCTGTTCGCGCAGCGAGGGCTGGTGCGGGCGGTCGTAATAGATGTTGAGTGTGCCCAGCACCTGGCCATTGCTGGCCACGATCGGCGTCACACAACACGCCCTGATGCCCATCGCGACCGAGATCGCCTGATGCTGGCTGAAGTTCGGGTCGTTCTGGATGTCTTCGCAGATCACCTGGCGCCCGATAAACGCAGCGCGCGCGCAGGGCGGCCCGTCCGCGCTGATCGGCGCCGGTTCGAACTGCCCGTGATAATCGATCGGAAAGTGCGGCGCCGAACCGAAGGCCAACCTATGGTGGATTTCGTCCAGCACCATCACCGCGCAGTACAACGGAATCTCGCCACGTGCCTCCACGCTCAATGCGATGGCATCCAGTACCACCGGTAGCGGTGCGCCCGTGGTGATCAGGCTCAGGATCGCGCGGTCGGACGCGGTGGCATCCTCGATGTGCTTGCGTTCGGAAATGTCGGTAAGCGAACCGATATGGCCAAGAAACCGTCCATCGCTGGCAAAGTGCGGCGAGGCGGTGTCGATGCACCAGCGATACTGCCCGTCGTGGCGGCGAACGCGGTATTCGGCAACAAACTCGCCGCGCTGCGCCAGCGCTTGCTCAAACGATTGGCGCACGCGCGCATCATCGTCTGGATGCATGACGTCCCACCAGCCCTGATCCATCGCCTGGTCTTCGGCCTGCTCGGTGAAGTGGTACCAGCGCGGATTCCAGTAGATGCAATTGCCTTGCGCATCGGACATCCAGATCATTGCCGGCACGGTTTCGCACAACGCGCGGAAGCGCGCTTCGCTTTCGCTCAGTCGCTGTTCGAACGCACGGCGGTCATGGATGTCGGTATAGGTGCCGATCCATTCGCTGATATCGCCTTCATCGCTGCGCACCGGCAGGGCGCGCGCCAGATGCCAGCGTGGTTGGCCGTCGTGACGCAGCAGCTCGCATTCCATTTCATAGGCGCGCTCGCCGCTCAGTGCCGATGTCCAGGCCTGGTCGGACATGCACAACCCGTCGGCGGTGTGCGCCCGCTGCCAGGCCGCGTCTTCGTTGCTGGCCGGATCCAGCCCGGTGTATTCGTACCAGCGCCGGTTGAAGTAATGCGGCTGTCCATCCGGCCCGGCGATGAAGATGATCTGCGGCAGGGTATCGGCCAATTGGCGTAAACGCGCTTCGTTGGCAGCCAGCTGTTGTTGCGCCTTGGCCCGTTGCATCGATTCCCAGCAGCGCGCCGCGACCAGGCGGACCAGCTCGATCTCGCTCGACAACCACCGCCGCGGTGTGCGCTGATGCACCCCGATCGCCGCGACCAGATTGCCATGTTTATGGAATGGGATCGCCAACGATGCGCGCAGACCCGAGCGCCGGTATTCGTCTACCACGTAGTCCGGTGCGCCCGGTGCCATCGCGTCGGTGGTGAACCATGGGCGGTTTTCCAGCAAGGCATCGCGCAGCCCCTGCGCCAATTCCATCGGGAAATCACCTTGCAGGCTCGGCATGTCCTTGACGTAATCGCTGATCACATGCAGGGTCCGGCCATCGTCACTTGGCAGGCCGAACCCGCAGCGATTGGCCTGCAGATGCTCACCGAGCAAGCGCATGCTGGTATCGATGATCTGACGTGGATCGGAGATGTGCTGCAGCGCGTCTTCGAGCATCAACAGAAAACTATCGCGGCTCTCACCGTTGCGTTGATGGGTGACATCGAAGCCGTGCACCAGAATCGCGTCGATGCGGCCATCGCTGTCGCGCATCGGCTGGTAGAGGAAGTCCACGAAGATTTCATCCAACGCAGCGGTCGGCGTGCGTTGCAGGTAGGCGGTCATCGATTCGCCAATGAACGGCTCGCCACTGCGCCGCACTTCGTCGAGTAGCCGCTGATAGCCTTGATCGACGATTTCCGGCATCGCCTCGACCAACGACCGTCCGATCAATGGCCGATCCCCAGCCAATGCATGAAAGCGCTGGTTCGCGCTTTCGACAATGTAGTCAGGCCCGCGCAGCACGGCCATGAAGGCCGGCGATTGCTCGAGCACCGAGGGGGCCGGCAGCAGCGCCGCATCGCTGCGGACAGCGCAGACAGTGGGGGCGAGCGCATTGGCAACGTAGAGCGTCCCCACCTGTTGTCCAGCGTGCAGGACCGGGCTGCACGACCACGCCGCCAGGTTCAGCGCCGCCGCTGCATCGGCATGCATGTCGTCGGCGACGGACACATCGACGCGCGTTGCCAGCGGTTGCCCGAAGGCCGCAGGGTGTCGCCGACCCAGCAATGCAATGCAGGCATCGTTATAGATGCAGCGCGCGTCGCTCCCCCAGACCAGCAGCATCGGCACCTGCGCGTGCAGACAGACAGACAGCGTTGTGTGCAGCGCCGGCGTATCGCGCAGTAACGGATCTGCGGCGCAGGTCGATGCCAGCAACAGCACCGCGGTTTCGCTCGCCTTCGGCAGCAGGCCCGCAAACGGCGACACGGTAATACCCATCCCAGCGATCCGTCCGTAAATGTTCTATGTCAGATTCTAGTGGCAACCACGTCCGTAACGAAGGCTGGCAGCCGGCACAACGTCGCCGTTGGCGACAGGGGGGGGCAGAAGTGGTGCCAAGTGCTGCATCACCGCCTGCATGGCGCTGGCGCAACCTAGGGGCGCGTCTGGGAAACGTGCGCGGAAGGACGGATGTCGGCGGTTAACTGCTGGCGTCGCTCAGTTGCCGCGCCCTGGACAAGGCATTGACCAATTCGTCGGCGAGATAGGGCTTGGTCAGAATGATGCCGCGTTCGAAACCGCTCGGGATGCTGGCACTGGCAACGCCGGTGGCGAGCACGAACGGAATCCCGCGTCCGGCCAACCGTCGCGCAACCGGCTCACTGGTCTCGCCGTTGCCCAGGCGATAGTCCAGCACCGCAATGTCGGGGGCGTCGGTATCGATCAACTGCAGCGCCTCTTGAACCTCGCCAACCGGTCCCATCACCACCGCACCCGCCTGGACGAGCTGCAATTCAAGCAGCATGGCATTCATGTCATCGTTTTCGACCACGAGTACCCGAACTCCACGCAACACCGACATTGCTTACTCCTTCACTTAAGTCAGCCAGTATATCGAGCCAGCCGGGCTGCGGCGCTGCAGACCTCGCTTGCAGCTGAATCCCTCAGGCGCATCACACCACTGTTCGTTTCGTTCACAAGTCGCTATACTGCGCGGCCACGCCGAAGTGGCGGAATCGGTAGACGCAGCGGATTCAAAATCCGCCGCCCTTAAAAGCGTGTGGGTTCGAGTCCCACCTTCGGCACCAAGATCCAGCAGTACACGCAAAGCCCTTCTGGCGAAATCCAGAGGGGTTTTTGCTGTGTGCGATTCGAATCGCGGTGGGTTGCAGCGGCCAGGCGGTCGAGTGCCCACGCGGATGTGCAAACACCTGGGCCGCTGTGGTGCGGTTGCCAGGTAGGTTGGCTTCGCGATTGATGCGTGCCGTGCCTGAGTTCTTC
Organism: Xanthomonas sp. 3075; assembly: GCF_014197275.1. Taxonomy (GTDB): domain Bacteria; phylum Pseudomonadota; class Gammaproteobacteria; order Xanthomonadales; family Xanthomonadaceae; genus Xanthomonas; species Xanthomonas campestris_B. The sequence goes on from NZ_JACIFI010000011.1 coordinate 127,998, forward strand.
GTACGCTCTGTTGCCGCCAAGCGAGGGATCCTGCGTCCATGCGCTGCGCCTGGATGCAGGCTGCATATCGGGATCGGCATTCAACGGCCGCGCAAGGCACGCAGTCCTCACGCCGGGTGCGTACCGTGGACGTCTCCTTTCAAGCAGGTGGCCTTCATGGACTTTGATTCTGCGCAACAGCTGCGCATTCTTCGCGACATCCACGACACCAAGCCAGTAAGCGACGAAGAGGGCAATTGGGCGGTGCGCGCCGGCTACGCAACGCAGGCCGAGGACGGTGATATCGACCTTACGCACGAAGGCCGCAAGGCGCTGGATGACGAGCAGGCCTGAAGCTGCGCGTTGCGCGTGATCTGCGATGCAGGTAACGCGAGCGAGTAGGGGGATGAGTTGCGCAGTGGAGACACATCACAACAGGGCTGCGTTGTACGCATGCATGCGATCAGGCAAACGACGGATGCTGCAATCCCTGTCGCAGTAAAAACATCAGGCAAAAAAAACCTCGGCAATGCCGAGGTTTTTAGATGATTGGCGTCCCCACGGGGATTCGAACCCCGGTGTCCACCGTGAAAGGGTGGTGTCCTAGGCCTCTAGACGATGGGGACGCGTATCAAACCTGGTTGTAGATTCCTGACGGCCTATGTCCGGAATTTGGTGGAGCCAGGCGGGATCGAACCGCCGACCTCCTGCATGCCATGCAGGCGCTCTCCCAGCTGAGCTATGGCCCCACGATGCTGCGAGCCGGAAATCATAGCGGCATCGGCAGTGCTTGGGAAGAGAGTCTGCGTAAAAAGATTCGCATGATGCGTTCGCTTGTAACGACAGGCGTGCAGCCGTGCGCGTTGCGCGAAGAAGCTACCCGCGATCGGGAGAGCGCCGCGTTGATCTGGAACGGTCATGGCGCAATCCGGGTCGGCGGCGCACAGGTGCTGCCAATGATGTGGTGGTGCCGATCCCGGCGCGTGGCGTGATCGAATGGAGAGCGCCATGCGATTGCTGCGCAGCCGCGACACGCCTGCCTTGCGGGCAGAAAGGGGGCATTTACACGATAGGCTCGCATCGCCGCGACGCTCTGTGTGTTGTCCCGTTGTCGCTTGCCAAGTAGCGAGGTGCGAGTGATTGAACAACGATTTTCAGGGATGCGCGCGACTGTGTTCTCAGCAACGGGATGCCGCAAAGATGGAGGGCAGCGCTTGAGTGTGGCAGGACCCCGGTCGATGCAAAAAACACACAAAAAAAAGCCCCGGCAATGCCGAGGCTTTTAGATGATTGGCGTCCCCACGGGGATTCGAACCCCGGTGTCCACCGTGAAAGGGTGGTGTCCTAGGCCTCTAGACGATGGGGACGCATATCAAAACCTGAGTTGTCTTCCTGACGGCCTAAGCCAGGAGTGGTGGAGCCAGGCGGGATCGAACCGCCGACCTCCTGCATGCCATGCAGGCGCTCTCCCAGCTGAGCTATGGCCCCACGAAACTGAGAACGAAATGATAGCGGCCTGTTAATGTTCGTGCAAGTGCTTTTTCATTCCGAATGAGACGGCGCGTGCCGCGCCGTCAGTTCACTTCACGCCATGCAGATCGCGCAGCTGCGTCTGCCGCGCGCCGAAATATGCGGCCAGATCGGCGATGTCCTGGTCGCTGAGCGCGGTCGCCTGCGCCGTCATCAGCGGGTGCTGGCGATCGCCGCTGCGATAGGCCTGCAAGGCGTGCGCAAGATAGTCGCCGTACTGGCCGCCGAGCTTGGGATAGCTTGGATCGATCGGCGCATTGCCGTCTGCGCCGTGGCAATCCACGCAGCTTTGGCCAGTGGCCTTGCCTTTTGCGTGGGCCAGTTTGTCGCCGGCGTCGGCGCGCCCGGACGGCAAGCCCGCCGACGAGCCGGAACCGTGCTCGCCACTGGCGTGGCCGGCATCGCCGGCAGAGTGATCGGTGGATTCAACTTGCGATTGAGAACAGGCCGCCATCATCAGGGCAGCGACCAGGACGATGGCTAGACGCGGAGCGTACAGGGCGTTCGGCATGTGGGCGCTTACTTGAGAGTGGACAGAAAGGCGGCGATGTCAGCGATGTCCTGCTCGGAGAAACTCTGCGCCTGCGCCTGCATGGTCGGATGCTTGCGCTTGCCCTGACGGTATTCGGTCAGCGCCTGGGTCAGATATTGGCTGGACTGGCCGCCGATCTTGGGAACGCGATAACTGGGGTAGGCGTTCTTGTACCCGGTGACTCCGTGGCAGCCCTGGCAGGTGTAGGCGAGCAGACGACCATTGGACGGATTGCCGGTCGGTGCCGCAGACGCGGGGGACGCGGGGGACGCAGGGACAGCTGCGGCAGGCGGCGTGGCCGGTGCTGCAGGTGTGACTGACGGTGTCGCTGATGCGCCCCCAAACGGCAGGAAGACGACCAGAGCGAGACAAGCGGCGAGCGGCTGCGGGCGCATGGTTTCGTATCCGGAAGACTGATTGAGCGTCCGCACGTGGGGGCGTGACGGAACCGGTCCGAGTATGCCTGCGATTTGGCTTGGCGCAAACCAGGTGAATACGCGAAGTTGAACAGACCATGACCTTTGGCGCATTGGCAGCGTATGTATCCTGGTGGTCTACTTGCCTACAACACCTCTTGACGCATCCACTAGGACACGACGATGTCGCCACATGCCTTTTTGCCCGGTCGCAGCGGAACCTGCGTTGCGGCGTTGCTGATCACCACGACGCTGCTGTTGGGCGGATGCAAGACGGGAGACGGCGAGACCAAGGCCGCCGAAGAAAAGAAGGCGGTGGATGCGGTGCCGGTGGAAATTGCCAAGGCCGCTCGGCGTGCAGTGGCCGCCAGCTATACCGGCACGGCGGCCCTGGAGCCGCGCGCCGAGGCGCAAGTGGTGGCCAAGACCTCGGGTGTTGCGTTGTCGGTAATGGTGGAGGAAGGGCAGAAAGTCGCCGCAGGCCAAGCGCTGGTGCGGCTGGACCCGGACCGCGCGCATCTGGCGGTGGCGCAGAGCGAGGCGCAGCTGCGCAAGTTGGAAAACAGCTATCGCCGTGCCACGCAGCTGGTCGGCCAGCAGCTGGTCAGTGCTGCCGATGTCGATCAGCTCAAGTTCGATGTCGAAAACAGCCGCGCGCAGCACCGGCTGGCATCGCTGGAATTGTCCTACACCACCGTGCAGGCGCCGATTTCCGGGGTGATTGCGTCGCGCTCGATCAAGACCGGCAACTTCGTGCAGATCAATACGCCGATCTTCCGCATCGTCGACGACTCGCAACTGGAAGCCACGCTCAATGTGCCCGAGCGCGAACTGGCCACGCTCAAATCCGGGCAGCCGGTGACCTTGCTCGCCGACGCGTTGCCGGGTCAACAGTTCATCGGCAAGGTGGATCGCATCGCACCGGTAGTGGACTCAGGCAGCGGTACGTTCCGGGTGATCTGTGCATTTGGCCAAGGTGCCGAGGCGCTGCAGCCAGGGATGTTCGGGCGCATCCGCATCGATTACGACCAGCGCAAGGATGCGTTGGTAATTCCGCGCCTGGCACTGCTGGACGATGGCGACCCGGCGGTGTTCGTGGTGCGCAACGGCAAGGCCAGCCGGGTGCCGGTGAAACTGGGCTATGCCGAAGGCCCGTGGCTGGAAGTACGGCAGGGCCTGAAGGAAGGCGATCAGGTGGTGACTGCCGGCAAGGTGGCGCTGCGCGATGGCACGGCGGTGCAGATCATCGGCCAGCCCGAGCGTAAGCCGGTGGCTGCGGCGGCACCGGCAGTCAGCGATGAGAAGCGCTCATGAGCGATCACGGCAACGCGCACGGCCCCGTGCACGACCCGCATGCGCCGTTGCCGGGCAGCGGTGGCGGCTTGGTGGTCTTCGCCACGCAGCGACGGGTGACCATTGCGATGATCACCGTGACCATGCTGCTGTTCGGGCTGATCGCGCTGCGCAGTCTCAAGGTCAATCTATTGCCGGATCTGAGCTACCCCACGCTCACCGTGCGCACCGAATACACCGGCGCGGCGCCAGCGGAAATCGAAACGCTGGTGACCGAGCCGGTGGAAGAAGCGGTCGGCGTGGTCAAGAACCTGCGCAAGCTCAAGTCGATCTCGCGCACCGGGCAAAGCGATGTGGTGCTGGAGTTTGCCTGGGGCACCAACATGGACCAGGCCAGTCTGGAAGTGCGCGACAAAATGGAAGCCTTGTCGCTGCCGCTGGAAACCAAGCCGCCGGTGTTGCTGCGCTTCAATCCATCGACCGAGCCGATCATGCGGCTGGCGTTGTCGCCCAGGCAGGCGCCGGCCTCCGACAGCGATGCGATCCGCCAGCTCACCGGCTTGCGTCGTTATGCCGAAGAGGATCTGAAGAAGAAGCTCGAGCCGGTGGCCGGCGTGGCTGCGGTCAAGGTCGGCGGCGGGCTGGAAGACGAGATCCAGGTCGATATCGATCAACAGAAGCTCGCCCAGCTCAATCTTCCGATCGATAACGTAATCACCCGACTCAAGGAAGAGAACGTCAACATCTCCGGCGGGCGGCTGGAAGAAGGTTCGCAGCGCTATCTGGTGCGCACGGTCAACCAGTTCGTGGATCTGGACGAGATCCGCAACATGCTGGTGACCACGCAGAGCAGCAGCGGCAGCGCGGCGCAGGCGGCGATGCAGCAGATGTATGCGATCGCCGCGTCCACCGGGTCGCAGGCGGCATTGGCGGCGGCGGCCGAAGTGCAGAGCACCTCGTCTGCGTCCAGCAGCAGTATTGCCGGCGGCATGCCGGTGCGGCTGAAAGACGTGGCGCAGGTGCGCCAGGGCTACAAGGAGCGCGAGGCGATCATTCGCCTGGGCGGCAAAGAAGCGGTGGAGCTGGCGATCTACAAGGAGGGCGATGCCAATACCGTGTCCACGGCGGCCGCGCTGCGCAAGCGGCTGGAGCAATTGAAGGCGACGGTGCCGGGCGATGTGGAAATCACCACCATCGAGGATCAGTCGCACTTCATCGAGCATGCGATCAGCGACGTCAAAAAGGATGCGGTGATCGGCGGCGTGCTGGCGATCCTGATCATCTTCCTGTTCCTGCGCGATGGCTGGAGCACCTTCGTGATCAGCCTGTCGTTGCCGGTGTCGATCATCACCACGTTCTTCTTCATGGGCCAGTTGGGGCTGAGCCTCAACGTGATGTCGCTGGGCGGGCTGGCGTTGGCGACCGGCCTGGTGGTGGACGATTCGATCGTGGTGCTGGAAAGCATCGCCAAGGCGCGCGAGCGCGGCTTGAGCGTGCTGGATGCGGCGATTGCGGGTACCCGCGAAGTGAGCATGGCGGTGATGGCCTCCACGCTGACCACGATCGCGGTGTTCCTGCCGCTGGTGTTTGTCGAGGGCATCGCGGGGCAGCTGTTCCGCGATCAGGCGATGACCGTGGCGATTGCGATCGCGATCTCGCTGGTGGTGTCGATGACGCTGATTCCGATGTTGAGTTCGCTCAAGGGCGCGCCGCCGATGGCGTTCCCGGACGAGCCTGGTCATCCGCAGTGGCAGCCGCAGCAGCGCTGGCTCAAACCGGTTGCAGCTGGCCGGCGCGGTGCCGGTGCGAGCGTGCGCTATGCGTTCTTCGGCGCTGCGTGGGCGGTGGTCAAGCTGTGGCGCGGCATCGCGCGGCTGGTGTCGCCGGTGATGCGCAAGGCCAGCGATCTGGCGATGGCGCCGTATGGCCGCGCCGAGCGTGGCTATCTGGCGATACTGCCGGCGGCGTTGCGTCGGCCCGGTTTGGTGCTGGGACTGGCGGCGGCCGCGTTTATCTGCACGGTGTTGCTGGTGCCGATGCTGGGGGCGGACCTGATTCCGCAGCTGGCGCAGGACCGTTTCGAAATGACGGTGAAGCTGCCATCCGGCACGCCGTTGGCGCAGACCGATGCACTGGTGCGCGAGCTGCAGCTTGCGCACGACAAGGACCCAGGCATTGCTTCGTTGTATGGCGTCAGCGGTAGCGGCACGCGGCTGGATGCCAATCCCTCCGAGAGTGGCGAGAACATCGGCAAGCTCACCGTGGTGATGGCTGGCGGCGGCAGCCCGGAAGTGGAAGCGGCGGCGACGCAGCGGCTGCGCAGCAGCATGGTCGGGCATCCGGGTGCGCAGGTGGATTTCGCGCGGCCGGCGTTGTTCAGTTTTTCCACGCCGCTGGAAGTGGAGTTGCGTGGACAGGATCTGGGCGAGCTGGAACGTGCCGGGCAGAAGTTGGCGGCGATGCTGCGCGCCAATGGCCACTACGCCGACGTCAAATCGACGGTGGAAGAAGGCTTTCCGGAAATCCAGATCCGTTTCGATCAGGAGCGCGCCGGTGCGTTGGGGTTGACCACGCGCCAGATCGCCGATGTGATCGTCAAGAAGGTCCGCGGCGACGTGGCCACGCGCTACAGCTTCCGCGATCGCAAGATCGATGTGCTGGTGCGCGCGCAACACAGTGACCGCGCGAGTGTGGAGGCGATCCGGCAGCTGATCGTCAATCCGGGCAGCAGCCGACCGGTGCGCCTGGCCGCGGTGGCCGAGGTCTTGGCGACGACCGGGCCGAGCGAGATCCATCGCGCGGATCAGACCCGGGTGGCGATCGTGTCGGCCAGTCTGCATGGCATGGATCTGGGCGGTGCGGTGCGCGAGGTCGAGTCGATGGTGCGCAAGAATCCGCTGGCCGCCGGCGTAGGCATGCATATCGGCGGGCAGGGCGAAGAGCTGGCGCAGTCGGTGAAATCACTGTTGTTCGCCTTTGGTCTTGCGATTTTTCTGGTCTATCTGGTGATGGCCTCGCAGTTCGAATCGCTGCTTCATCCGTTCGTCATCCTGTTCACCATTCCGCTGGCAATGGTGGGTGCGGTGCTGGCCTTGCTGATGACCGGCAAGCCGGTGTCGGTGGTGGTGTTCATCGGGTTGATCCTGCTGGTGGGGCTGGTGACCAAGAACGCGATCATCCTGATCGACAAGGTCAACCAGCTGCGCGAGGAAGGCGTGCCCAAGCGCGAGGCCTTGATCGAAGGCGCACGTTCACGCTTGCGCCCGATCGTGATGACCACGTTGTGCACGCTGTTCGGCTTTCTGCCGCTGGCGGTGGCGATGGGCGAGGGCGCGGAGGTGCGCGCGCCGATGGCGATCACCGTGATCGGCGGGCTGCTGGTGTCCACGTTGCTGACCTTGCTGGTGATCCCGGTGGTGTACGACCTGCTGGATCGTCGCGCCGATGCGTATTACCTGGAGCGTGGCCGGCGCATGGCACGGCAGCAGGCGCAGGCTCGCGATAACACCAACGGACTGGAGGCGCTATGAGCGTTGCCGCCTTCAGTATCCGTCGCCCGGTCACCACCATCATGTGTTTCGTCTCGCTGGTGGTGGTGGGGCTGATCGCCGCGTTCCGGCTGCCGTTGGAGGCATTGCCGGATATTTCCGCACCGTTCCTGTTCGTGCAATTGCCGTACACCGGTTCGACCCCGGACGAGGTGGAACGCAACCTGGTGCGGCCGGCCGAAGAAGCATTGGCGACGATGACCGGCATCAAGCGCATGCGCTCGACCGCCACCGCCGACGGCGCCAATATCTTCATCGAGTTCTCCGACTGGGATCGCGACATCGCCATTGCTGCGTCGGACGCGCGCGAGCGGCTGGATGCCATCCGCGACGATTTTCCAGAAGATCTGCAGCGTTTCCACATTTACAAATGGTCCAGCAGCGACGATCCGGTGCTGAAGGTGCGCCTGGCCAGCCAGTCCGATCTGACCGGCGCATACGACATGCTCGACCGCGAGTTCAAGCGGCGCATCGAGCGTATTCCCGGCGTGGCGAAAGTCGAGATTGGCGGTGCGCCACCCAACGAAGTGGAGATCGCGATCGCGCCGGATCGACTCACCGCGCACGACCTCAGCCTCAACGACCTGAGCGAACGCCTGGGCAAGCTGAATTTTTCGGTCTCTGCCGGCCAGATCGACGACAACGGCCAGCGCATCCGCGTGCAGCCGATTGGCGAATTGCGCGATCTGCAGGAGCTGCGCGAGTTGGTGCTCAACGCCAAAGGGCTGCGGCTGGGGGATATCGCCGAGGTGCGGCTCAAGCCCGCGCGCATGAATTACGGTCGCCGCCTGGATGGGCGTCCGGCCATCGGGCTGGATATCTACAAGGAGCGCAGCGCCAACCTGGTGGATGTGTCCAAGGCAGCGTTGAAGGAAGTCGAGGACATCCGCGCCGAACCTGCGATGCGCGATGTGCAGATCAAGGTCATCGACAACCAGGGCAAGGCGGTGACCTCGTCGCTGGCGGAGCTGGCCGAAGCCGGTGCGGTGGGCCTGCTGCTGTCGATCACGGTGCTGTTCTTCTTCCTGCGGCATTGGCCATCGACGTTGATGGTGACGCTGGCGATTCCGATCTGCTTCGCGATCACGCTGGGCTTCATGTACTTCGTCGGCGTCACGCTCAACATCCTGACGATGATGGGCCTGCTGCTGGCGGTGGGCATGCTGGTCGACAACGCGGTGGTGGTGGTGGAAAGCATCTACCAGGAACGCGAGCGCATGCCCGGCCAACCGCAACTGGCGGCCTTGCTCGGCACGCGCAGCGTGGCGATCGCGCTCAGCGCCGGCACCTTGTGCCATTGCATCGTGTTCGTGCCGAACCTGTTCGGCGAGACCAACAATATCAGTATCTTCATGGCGCAGATCGCGATCACCATCTCGGTGTCGCTGCTGGCCTCGTGGCTGGTAGCGATCAGCCTGATTCCGATGTTGTCCGCGCGCATGAAGACACCGCCGATGGTGACTTCCGAACACGGCGTGATCGCGCGGCTGCAGCGCCGTTATGCCACGGTGTTGGCATGGACGCTGGCGCATCGCGGCTGGAGCGTGGCCGGCATCGTGTTGGTCAGTGCGATCAGCCTGGTGCCGATGAAGTTGACCAAGGTGGACATGTTCGGCGGCGACGGCGGCAACGAGGCCTTCATCCAGTACCAGTGGAAAGGCTCGTACACGCATGAGCAGATGGGCGAGGAGGTCGGCCGGGTCGAACAGTACCTGCAAGCCCATCGCGACAAATACCACATCACCCAGATCTATTCGTGGTTCAGCGAAGTGGAAGGCGGCAGTAGCACCGTGACCTTCGACGCGAGCAAGGTCACCGACCTGCCGCCGTTGCTGGAGCAGATCCGCAAGGGGCTGCCGCGCTCGGCGCGCGTCGATTACAGCATCGGCAATCAGGGCAATGGCGGCAGCGGCAATCAAGGTGTACAGGTGCAATTGGTTGGCGATTCGACCAAGGCACTGCAGGCGTTGGCCGACGATGTGATCCCGCTGCTGGCGCAGCGCAAGGAATTGCGCGACGTGCATGTGGACACCGGCGATCGCACCAGCGAGTTGGCGATCCGGGTGGACCGCGAGCGCGCGGCAGCCTTCGGCTTCAGTGCCGAGCAGGTGGCCAGTTTCGTTGGCCTGGCATTGCGCGGCACGCCACTGCGCGAGTTCCGCCGTGGCGACAACGAAGTGCCGGTGTGGGTGCGGTTTGCCGGCGCCGAACAGAGCAAGCCCGAGGATCTGGCCAGTTTCACCGTCCGCGCCAAGGACGGCCGCAGCGTGCCGTTGCTCAGTCTGGTGGACGTGCAGATTCGCCCGGCCGCGACGCAGATAGGACGCACCAATCGCCAGACCACGCTGACCATCAAGGCCAACCTGGCCGACAAGGTGACCTTGCCCGAGGCACGCGCGGCAATGGAAAAACCACTCAAGGCGATGAGTTTTCCGGCGGGTTACAGCTATACCTTCGACGGCGGTGATTATCAGGACGATGGCGAGGCGATGAAGCAGATGGTCTTCAACCTGGTGATCGCGCTGGTGATGATCTACGTGGTGATGGCCGCGGTGTTCGAGTCGTTGCTGTTTCCGGCGGCGATCATGAGCGGCGTGCTGTTTTCCATCTTCGGTGTGTTCTGGCTGTTCTGGATCACCGGCACCTCGTTCGGCATCATGTCCTTCATCGGCATTCTGGTGCTGATGGGAGTGGTGGTGAACAACGGCATCGTGATGATCGAGCACATCAACAATCTGCGCCGCCGCGGCATGGGCCGCACGCAGGCGCTGGTGGAAGGCTCACGCGAGCGCTTGCGCCCGATCATGATGACGATGGGCACCGCCATCCTGGCGATGGTGCCGATCTCGCTGACCAGCACCACGATGTTCAGCGACGGCCCGCCGTACTTCCCGATGGCCCGCGCGATTGCGGGAGGGCTGGCGTTTTCAACCGTAGTGAGCCTGTTGTTCCTGCCGACGATCTACGCGATTCTCGATGACATGAGCAATGGCGCGGCAGCGCTGGTGCGACGTGCGCGTGGTGTGCCGAAGACGCCGCCAGCGAACGCTGTGTTGGAGTCTTGAGCAGTCAACAGCGCTGCGGTTTTCACGGCGTAAAGCATCCACCAATGTGCTGGAGCCTTGAATGACATAAGGCGCACAAAGCCCCTCTCCCGCCGGGGCGGCGCGGAGCTGGGGGAGGGCACGGGTCTCCGGGACTGCCAATCAAACGGCTGTCTGCCGCTGGCTTCGGTGCGGGCGGCAGCGCGTCCGGGGATCGGCTCCTCGGCTCGGTCAGACATCCTGTCTGACTCGCCGCCGCGGCACATCCCTGTGCCGCTCTCCGCTAATCCCCGGCCACGCTGCCGCTTCGGCATGTCGTTGCCATGACCTAGTCAAGGCAAGCCGATTTGTCATCTTGTTTTCCAGTGACCTGCGCGATTCTCGATGACAGCATCAGAGTAGGGATCTGTTGGCGTAGCACTGCTCCCCGGCCACGCTGCCGCTTCGGCAAGTCGTTTCCGTGACTTTGAGCGACGAAAGACGGCAGCGCAGTCAGTGCTTGAATCTGGTACGTGCCAATCAATCGCCACGTTCGCTGCATGTCTTCTGGATCTGCGACTTCGTAGCTCTCAGGCAAACCGCCCTGACGCCAACTACGTGGAAGCGCACGGTTTTTTCCACCGCTCTCAATCCGCCGCCTTCAAGAGGACGGCGAAGAGGCCTCTGCCTCATTAGGCGAGGCAACGATCAACGCTAGGTCGAGCATGCCTTGCGGCAATCGCTGCTCTCCGTTCCGCCAACACAGGAACTTTCGAAGAGTGGTCCGCGGGCGCCGGGGCAGGACCTTACACGACAGGGATGTCGTGTAAGAGCCCCCATGGATGGGTTCACGGCGTGTCCTGCCCCGGTGCCCGCGGACCGCTCCTGCGCACAGAATCAAGGCGCCAGCCAACCACGTTTTCCTCAACCCTCAACCAGAATCAAAGCGTCAGCAAACCGGGCTTTCTCAATCAACATGAAAGCGCCAGCTGATCAGCCTTCCTCAGCCAAGCAGCTTTCCCAAGCCACCCGGCTTTCCAAACACGCTGGATGCGGCCCGGAAATCAGCCCGCGCGCACCTGTCGGACAATCGCCGCGGCCTTGGCCGAGCTTTCCTTGACCTTGTCCCACTGGCCCTGGGCCAGCCAGTCCTTGGGCACCATCCACGAGCCGCCGATGCACAGTACGTTCGGCTGCGACAGGAACTCGGCCGCGTTGGCCTCGCTGATGCCGCCGGTGGGGCAGAGCTTGAGTTCGGACAGCGGACCGGCCAGGCCCTTGAGCATCTGCAGACCACCCACGGCAGTGGCCGGGAACAGCTTGCACACGCGGAAGCCCAGGCCCATCAGGGTCAGCAGTTCGGTCGGCGTGGCCGCGCCGGGTACGGCCGGGATCGGCGCATCGGCGAGCAGACGCGCCAACGGCGCCGGGGTGCCCGGGGTGACCAGGAAGTCCGCACCGGCATCCACCGACTGACGCAGCTGCAACTCGCTCAGCACGGTGCCGGCGCCGATCACGATGTTGGGCAGTTCGCGCTTGAGCATGGCCAGCGCTTCGATCGCGATCGGGGTGCGCAGGGTCAGCTCGATCGCAGGCAGGCCGCCTTCGAGCAGCGCATCGGCCACGCGGCGCGCCTGGTCCAGCGTGTCCACGGTGACCACCGGCAGGATGCCGGCGTCGCGCAGCAGCTGTTCGGCGGTGTTCTGGGTCTGGGCAATCGTCATTGCAACTCCGTTAGACGGCGACCGCCGGGCGGTCGCGCAGAGGGAAGGGGATCAGGCGTCTTTTGACTCGTGCGGTGCCGCTGCGGCCGCTGCATCGGCGCCGAGTTCGTACTCGGCGTCGTAGCTCCACAGTGCGCCGTCCGGATGGGTCGGGCCGCAGGAAATCGAGATCGCGCCCTGGTCGGCGGGGCCGACCACCTGGCGGTTGATGGCGAACAGGTTGCGCCCCAGGTCGTTGCCGGCCACCGCAGTGTTCGGCGCGACCTCGCGCGATGCCCATTCTTCGGCCGAGACCAGCACTTCCAACGTGCCGGCCTCGCCGTCCAGACGCACGATATCGCCTTCGCGCACGCGCCCGATCGGACCGCCACGTGCGGCTTCCGGCGTCATGTGGATCGCGGCCGGGAACTTGCCCGAGGCACCGGACAAACGGCCGTCGGTGACCAGCGCCACGCGCCGGCCCTGGTTCTGCAACAGGCCCAGCAGCGGCGCCATCGAATGCAGCTCCGGCATGCCGTTCGCGCGTGGGCCCTGGTAGCGCAGCACCACCACGAAATCGTGCGGCAGCACGCCGGCGGCATGCAGTTTATTGAGCACCTGCGGGGTATCGATCACCACCGCAGGCGCTTCGATCTTGCGGTGCTGCGGCTTGACCGCCGACAGCTTGATGAGCGAGCGGCCAAGGTTGCCGCGCAGCAAGCGCAGGCCGCCTTGCGATTCGAACGCATCACCGACCGGGCGTGCCACGCTGTCGTCGGCGGTGGTCGCGGTGCCGGGCACATAGACGACCTTGCCGTCCTGCAAACGCGGTTCATTGACATAGGCACGCATGCCGCCTTCGACCACGGTGGGCAGGTCGTCGTGCATGTAGCCGGCGTCCATCAACTCGCGGAACACGAACGCGGTGCCGCCAGCAGCCTGGAAGCGATTCACGTCGGCTTCGCCGTTGGGATAGATACGGGTCAGCAACGGTACGGTCTGCGAAATCAGATCCATGTCGTCCCAGGTCAGCACGATGCCGGCCGCACGTGCCACGGCGATCCAGTGGATGGTGTGGTTGGTCGAGCCGCCGGTGGCCATCAGTGCCACCACGGCGTTGACGATGGCGCGCTCATCGATCAGGCGACCGAACGGGCGGAAATCCTGGCCCAATGCGGAGATCGCCAGCGCACGTTCGGTGCCGGAGCGGGTCAAAGCATCGCGCAGCGGCAGTTCCGGGTTGACGAACGAGGCGCCGGGCAGCTGCACGCCCATGGCTTCGAGCAACACCTGGTTGGAGTTGGCAGTGCCGTAGAAGGTGCAGGTGCCGGGCGAGTGATACGAGGACGACTCGGCCTCCAGCAACTCGGCGCGGGTGGCTTCGCCGGCGGCGTAGCGCTCGCGGACTTCGGCTTTCTGCTTGTTCGGGATACCTGGCGTCATCGGGCCAGCAGGCATGAACAACGCCGGCAAATGCCCGAATGCCAGCGCGCCGATCAGCAGGCCCGGCACGATCTTGTCGCACACGCCCAGGTAGACCACGCTGTCGAACATGTCGTGGCTGAGACCAATCGCCGTGGCCTGGGCGATGTTGTCGCGCGAGAACAACGACAGCTCCATGCCCGCGCGGCCCTGGGTCACGCCATCGCACATGGCCGGCACGCCGCCGGCGACCTGCGCGGTGGCGCCGAGCGTGCGCGCTGTGTCGCGGATCAGCTGCGGGTAATGCTCGAACGGCTGGTGCGCCGACAGCATGTCGTTGTAGGCGGTGATGATGCCGAGGTTGGGCGTGGCCGCACCGCGCAGACGCGACTTGTCGGTCGGCTCGGACGCGGCGAAACCATGTGCAAGGTTGCCGCAGCTCAATCGGCTACGGAACGGACCCTCGCGCAGGGCGGCATCGAGACCGGCCAGATAAGCCGTGCGCGACGGCGCGCTGCGCTTGCGGATACGGTCGGTGACAGCTTGGATGTTCGGATGCAGGCTCATTGGCTACCGGCTATGAGAAACAGGGGAAGAAAGGACGCATGCTGTGCTGTTTAAATCCCCGCACATGGATGTGCGGGCTCTTGCGAGGGACTCGCATTAAATCGGCTCTTGCGAGGGACTCGCATTAAATCGGCTCTTGCGAGGGACTCGCATCAACGACTCGCATTCAAGCGCACCAATGCACCCGCAACTGCGGGCCGGGCTGTTGCAGCGCCACCCGGATCGGGTACTCGCTGATGTCCTCACCTGCCAATGCTGCCTGCAACACGTCCAGCTTCTGCTTGCCGCGCAGCAACAGCAGGCGGGTCGGGATCGGCGCGAGTCCGGCGGGCGTCAGGGTGATGCGCAATGGCCATTGATTCGACCCCGGGCAACCGGTCGCATCCAGCGATGCATAGGGTTGCGGGTTGGCGAGCGCCTTGGACAGATCGGTGGAACCGGGGAACAGCGAAGCAGTATGTCCGTCGCCGCCCATGCCCAGCACTGCCAGGCAGGCCGGTTCGGCGTGGGTGGCCTGCAGATTGGCGGTGTGCACGCATTCGGGCAATTGCTTGCCTGGGCGCACCAGCGGGATGAAGGTCGCGGCCGGCGCGTGCGCAAGAAAACTCTGGTTCACCAGCCAGGCATTGCTGTCTTTATCCTGCGGCGAAAGCCAGCGCTCGTCGACCAGGCCCACTTCCACCCGCGACCAGTCCAGCGGACGGTGGGCGAGGGATTCGTAGACCGGCGCCGGCGTGGTGCCGCCGGACAGCAGCATGCGCGCCTGACCGCGACGTGAGATCTCCTGCTCCAGCAGATCGACCATCTCGCCGGCCACCGCCTCGGTCCACTCGGCCGGGTCCTCATAACGCACCAGCGTGATACGTGGGTTGTCCTGCAAGGTCATCGCTGTTCTCCCGGGTGCTGGCGTTGCGCATCCACTGCATAGGCGGCGGCGCCGAGCAGGCCGGCATGCGGATGCATGACCGCCAGCGATGGCACCCGCGACATGATCGCGGAGAAGCGGCCCTTGTGTTCGAAGCGCTGGCGAAATCCCGAGTGCTGCAGCGAATCCAGCACCTTCGGCACCAGCCCGCCGGTCAGGAACACGCCATCCCAGGCGCCCTGCATCAACACCATGTCGCCGGCGATCGCGCCGAAAATGGCGCAGAACAGGTCGATGGTGCGCGACGAACGCGGATCGCCTGCCGCCGCACGCGCGGTGATGTCCTTGGGCTGCAGCGGACCGGGGTCGACGCCGGCGATCTCGCTGAGCGCGCGATGGATATTGACCAGGCCGGGACCGCAGATCAGCCGCTCGTTGGAGACCCGGCCGAACTGTTCGGAGAGGATTTCCAGGATGCGGATTTCTTCCGGGGTGCCGGGCGGAAAGCTGACATGGCCGCCTTCGGTTTCCAGCGGGAAGCAGCGGCCGTTGCGTACGATCAGGCCGCCCACGCCCAGGCCGGTGCCCGGGCCGATCACACCGTAGTTGCGCGGTTGATCGATCGGTGCCGGCCGCCAGCTGCTGCCGCCGACCTGCACCACGTCCTGCGGACGCAGCAGGCTGATCGCCATCGCTTGCGCGGCGAAATCGTTGATCAGATGCAGCGTGCTGAAGCCCAGCATGGCAGCGGTGCGCGAGCGCGAGATCACCCACGGATGATTGGTGATGCGCGCTTCGTCGCCATCCACGCGGCCGGCCACCGCAAATACGCCCTGGGTGGCCTGTACGCCGATCTGGTCGAGGTAATAGCGCGCTGCTTCGCCGAGCGAGCCGAAGTCCACCACCGCAAATTCGCGCGAGGTGTCATCCAGCAGCGGCACCGAGGCGTCGATGTCGGCCAGCGCAAAGCGCGCATTGGTGCCGCCGATATCGGCAACCAGCACCGGCTTGGAAGGAGCGGTCATGCGGTGTTTCCCTGTGCGTCGGTGGCCGGGGGAAGGAAGGGCGCCGCACTCTCGGGCCCCCAACTGCCGGCCGGGTAAGGCTGCAGCGGCAACTGCGCGTCTTTCCATGCATCGCTGACGCTGTCGATCCACGACCAGGCGGCCTTGACCTCGTCGTCGCGCACGAACAGCGCCGGGTTGCCGTTGAAGGCATCCACGAACAGGCGCTCGTAGGCGATGCGGCGGTGCAGGCCGGTCGGCACCGACAATTCCAGTTCCAGCGGCTGCAGTTCGATCGCGCCCCATTCCGGGCCGGCCAGACTGCTCATCAGGCCGAGCTCGATGTTTTCCTGCGGCTGCAGCTGGAAGGTCAGGCGATTGGGCACCGCGTTCTGGCGGTCCGGGCGCTCGAACAACCAATGCGTCACCGGCTTGAGCGTCACCACGATGCGGGTGGAGCGCTCGCTCAGACGCTTGCCGGTGCACAGGTGGAACGGCACCCCGGCCCAGCGCCAGTTGTCGATATGCGCGGTCACCGCGACGAAGGTTTCCACGTCGCTGCCTTCCGGCGGGTGGTAGGCCTGCGCCGGCTGGCCGTTGATGCTGCCGGCGGTGTAGCGGCCGCGCACGCTGTCATGGGCGGCGTGTTCGGCTGTCATCGGGCGCAGGGCGCGCAGCACCTTGACCTTCTCATCGCGGATGCGGTCGGCTTCCAGCGAGGCCGGCGGCTCCATCGCCACCAGGCACAGCAACTGCAGGATATGGCTCTGCACCATGTCGCGCAGCGCGCCGGAGCGGGCGTAGTAGGCATCGCGGCCGTCCACGCCTTCGCTTTCGGCGACCAGGATCTGCACCGACTCGATGTAGGTACGGTTCCACACCGCTTCCAGCAGCGTGTTGCCGAAGCGCAGCGCGATCAGGTTCTGCACCGCCGCCTTGCCCAGGTAATGATCGAGGCGGAACACGCGGTCTTCGTCGATCAGCGCGCCGATCGACTGCAGGATCTCGCGGGCGCTGTCCGAGTCGTGGCCGATCGGCTTTTCCAGCATCAGCCGGTGCGGTGCGGCCAGCGCGCCGCCCAGGGCCAGGCCCTGGCAGGTGCTGATGTACAGCCCCGGCGGAATCGCCAGATAGCTCACGATCTGGCGGCTGGCCAGCTCGCGCACCGCGTTGGCGACCGAGTCGGCATCGCGCAGGTCCACCGAGCGGTAGTCGACCCGCTGCAGTAGCGATTCGATTTGTTCAGGCTTGGCGATCGGCAGGGCTTCGGTCAGGCGCGGACGCAGCACCTCGCGAAAGCCGTCGGTGTCGTGCGGCGACAAGGCCAGCGCACGGATACGGAAGTTCTCCGGCAGCAGCCCGTCCACGAACAGCCGCAGCAGGGAAGGAAAGAGATAGCGCTGGGCGAGATCGCCGGTGGCGCCGAACAGGATCAGGGTGTCGTGCATGGACCGAGTTTCAGATTCTGGGGACATCGTTATCAGCGGCTTGGCGAAAGGGCGCCGGACAACCGGCGGTCGGTACGTCTGTTCCTGAGCGACACCTGCGTGCGCGCAGCGGAGGATGGGCGCGCGCGCCCAATCCCCGATTGTTGCAGCAACTGGCCGCAAGCGGTTAATGCCACGGCGGTGCGTCTGCCTGCGCGTGGCAGAATGCCTGGCTTGGCAAGGCAGGACGCGGCGCCTGGAACGGCGGCGTGGGTCGGTGGCGGCATGGTCCCTCCCGAGATCGATGTTGCCATGTGAAAACGATTACATGTCAGAATAAACCAACGCATTCGTTTGCAGGAGATTTCCTTGCAGGCACATGTGGCGTCACCGCCGTCGGGAGGGCCGAGGGCAGGGCGCACAACTTATGTTGAGGCCGAAAGATGGCGAAAGTGCAGTTGGAAGGTGTCCGCAAGGTCTACGAGAACGGCCAGGTCGCGGTGCAGGGGGCGAGCTTCGAAGTCGCCGACGGCGAGTTGATGGTGCTGGTCGGGCCATCCGGCTGCGGCAAGTCCACCCTGTTGCGCATGATCGCCGGACTCGAGGACATCAGCGCCGGCACGCTGAAGATCGGCGAGCGCGTGGTCAACGACGTGGCCCCGAAGGACCGCGACATCGCCATGGTCTTCCAGAGCTATGCGCTGTACCCGCACATGACCGTGGCCGAGAACCTGGCGTTCGGGCTCAAGCTGCGCGGCCATCCCAAGCACGTCATCGCCGAGCGGGTCAACAATGCCGCCGAGCTGCTGGGCCTGACCCCGATGCTCGACAAGCTGCCCAAGGCGATGTCCGGCGGCCAGCGTCAGCGTGTGGCCTTGGGCCGGGCGATGGTGCGCGAGTCGTCGGTGTTCCTGCTCGACGAGCCGCTGTCCAACCTGGACGCCAAGCTGCGCCACAGCGTGCGTACCGAGATCGCGCAGCTGCACCGCAAACTCGGCACCACGATGATCTACGTCACCCACGATCAGGTCGAGGCGATGACCCTCGGCCAGCGCATCGTGGTGCTCAAGGATGGCGTGATCCAGCAGATCGACAGCCCGATGGCGCTGTACGACCGCCCGGCCAACCTGTTCGTGGCCGGTTTCCTCGGCAGCCCGGCGATGAACGTGCTGCAGGGGCGGCTGGACGAGCAGGACGGGCTGCATCTGGTCATGGCCGATGGCTGGCGCGTGCCGCTGGGCACGGCGCGGGTCGATCGCAGCTGGTTCGGTCGTGAGGTGATCGTCGGCGTGCGCCCGGAGCATCTGCAGCCGTCGAGCGATGCGGCGCTGGGCTTCGAGGCACGTGTCGATGTGATCGAGCCGGTCGGCAACGAAATCTTCCTCAACCTCGACCGGGGCGGCCAGCCGCTGGTGATCCGGGTCGCGCCGCAGACATTGCCGGCGGTGGGCCAGCCGCTGCGCCTGGCGCTGCGCAGCGAGGCGCTGCATTTCTTCGACCCAGCCACCGGCGAGCGTCTGGAGCCGGTCTAGCGCTCCAGCCCGGGCACCATCGTGAGCAGGCGTGCGGTATGCGCGCCTGCCTGCAATGCCGCGCCGGCGTCCAGCGTCAATTCCAGGGGCAGCACGGCCAATGCAAGGGTGCCTGCGACACTGACGACCGTGCCGACAGCTGCGCCGTCCAGCGAGACCGTGTCGCCTGCCTCGACGGCAGTATCGATCTCCAGCAGCTGCATCGCGCGCTTGGCCTTGCCCAGGAAGTGCGTGCGCGCGACGATTTCCTGGCCCGGGTAGCAGCCTTTTTTCACGCTGAATGCGTGCAGGCGGTCCAATGCCAACTGTTGCGGTGTCCATTGCTCGCGTTGCGTCGCGGGCAGGCGCGCCAAGCCCAGTTGCAGATCTGCGCGGCGCCAGTCGGCATCGACGCTCGGCGACTGGGCCGGGTCGGTCACTGCATCCGCAGCGCGCAGCACCAGCGTGCGCGGCAGGGCCGTGCTGCCCATATCCAGCTCGATACACTGCGTTCCGATATCGGCCTGCGCACCGTGTGCACGCCCAGGCGCCACGAATCCGCCATGCGCCGATCGCGTTGCCACGCCGATCTTGAGCTTGCGTCGAAACACGAAACGGCCGAGTTGCGCGGCGATCTCGGCCGCATTGCCGTCGGGCAACAGCATCAGCAGGTGTGTGTCGTCCTCACGCAGGAGTGCGAAGATGGCGATCACGCGCCCTTTCGCCGTCAACCACGCATTCCACTGCCACTGCCCGATCGCCAGCGCCTGTACGTCGTTGGCAAATTGCGCATGCGCGAACGCCACCGCATCCGTCCCGATCAAGTGGACGTATTGCATGTCGTGCAGGGAGCCAAAACCCTGGGGAATAAGATTCAGGTTGTCAGCCATGGAAGGGGAGGACTAAAATCGCAACGTTGTGAGACCACTATGATAGGCCATCCAACCCCCACCCCAGCGCAGGATTCCGAGACGCAGCCTTCCCCTCAGGAGCACATTCCCGAGAAGAAGCCACTGCCGAAGGAGATTGGTGGACGCGACGGCCCCGAGCCAACGCGCTACGGCGACTGGGAAAAAAATGGACGCTGCATCGATTTTTGAGCAGCTTTTAGCCACAGCGGCCTAGTGCCGCCCAGCCGAGAAAACGAGCCCAGCGAATGGCGATCCGCGAACGTCCCACTTCTCCACATCTGCAGGTCTACCGCTGGCAGATCCAGATGGCGACCTCGATCCTGCATCGAGCCACCGGCGTCATCCTTTCCGGAGGCGCGCTGGTCATCGCCGTCTCGCTGCTGTTGCTGATGCTAGGTGAAGACCACTGGAATTGCCTCACCCAACATCTGGGCGCTTGGTACGGACAGGTGTTCCTGTTCGCTTGGTCATGGGCTTTTACCTACCACCTGTCCAACGGCATCCGCCACATCGTCCAGGACTTTGGCCGCGGCTTCAGCATTCCGGCCTTTATCCGCAGCAGCTGGACATCGGTGATCGCCAGCCTGGTGCTGACCGCTGCGATCTGGGCGTATGTCCTGACTGGAGCTTCCGCATGAGCCGCTATCGCACCCCGTTGAAGAATGTGCGTGGTCTGGGCGCGGCCAAGACCGGCACCGAACATTTCGTGATGCAGCGCCTGACCGCGACTGCGCTGGTCGTGCTGGCGATCTGGTTCGTGGCGTTCGTGCTGAGCCTGCTCGGTTCCGACTACACGACTGCAGTGGCCGCGGTCTCCAAACCGTGGAACGCCGTGTTGCTGGTCGGTTTCCTGGTGGCGATGTTCTGGCATGCGCAGCTTGGCCTGCAGGTCGTGCTCGAGGACTACATCCACAACTCGTTGCTGGCGCTGGCGTTGCAGACGACGGTGAAGTTCATCGCCGTGCTTGGCGCGATCGTCAGCATTTTCGCAGTGGCGCGCATCGCGCTGGGCGGTGCCTGAGTCATCGGGCACACAGAACAGGAATCCAGATTAGATGTCCGCTTACAAGATCACTGAACACAAGTACGACATGGTCGTGGTGGGTGCCGGCGGCGCCGGCCTGCGTGCCACGTTCGGCTTGGCCCAGAAAGGCCTGCAGACGGTCTGCCTGACCAAGGTCTTCCCGACCCGGTCGCACACCGTCGCGGCGCAGGGCGGTATTTCCGCCGCGCTCGGCAACATGGGCGAAGACGATTGGCGTTATCACTTCTACGACACCATCAAGGGCTCCGATTGGCTGGGCGACCAGGACGCGATCGAGTACATGTGCCGTGAGGCGATCCCGGCCATCATCGAGCTCGAGCACTACGGCGTGCCGTTCTCGCGTACCGAAGAGGGCAAGATCTATCAGCGCCCGTTCGGTGGCATGACCACCAAGTACGGCGAAGGCCCGTCCGCGCAGCGCACCTGCGCGGCAGCCGACCGTACCGGCCACGCCATGCTGCATACGCTGTATCAGCAGTCGCTGGCGCATAACGCGCGCTTCATGATCGAGTACTTCGCGCTCGACCTGATCTTCGACGAAGAAGGTGTCTGCCGTGGCGTACTGGCGCTGGACATGGCCGATGGCACCTTGCATCTGTTCCGCGCCCACGGCGTGGTGCTGGCCACCGGCGGCTACGGCCGTGCCTACTTCAGCGCCACCTCCGCGCACACCTGTACCGGTGACGGCGGCGGCCTGGTGATGCGTGCCGGCCTGCCGGTGCAGGACATGGAGTTCGTGCAGTTCCATCCCACCGGCATCTACGGTGCGGGCTGCCTGATCACCGAAGGCGTGCGCGGCGAAGGCGGCATCCTGCGCAACAGCAACGGCGAGCGCTTCATGGAGCGCTACGCACCGCATTACAAGGATCTGGCCTCGCGCGACGTGGTGTCGCGCTCGATGACCGTGGAAATCCGCGAAGGCCGCGGCGTCGGCGAGCACAAGGATCACATCCTGCTCGACCTGACCCACCTCGGCCCGGAAGTCATCAACGAAAAGCTCCCCGGCATCGCCGAAAGCGCCCACATCTTTGCCGGTGTGGACGTGACCAAGCAGCCGATCCCGGTGCTGCCCACCGTGCACTACAACATGGGCGGCATTCCGACCAACTTCTACGGCGAAGTCGTGCGCAAGCAGGGCGACGACCCGGATGCGGTGGTGCCTGGCCTGTACGCGATCGGCGAAGCCGCCTGCGTGTCGGTGCACGGTGCCAACCGCCTGGGTTCCAACTCGCTGCTGGATCTGGTGGTGTTCGGCCGTGCGGTGGCAAACCGCTGCGCCGAGACGGTCAAGCCCAACCAGCCGCACAAGACGTTGCCGTCGGATGCCTGCGACAAGGCGCTGGGCCTGCTGGACAAGTTGCGCTACGCCAACGGCTCTACGCCGACCTCGGTGATCCGCGACAACATGCAGCGCACCATGCAGTCGGACGCAGCTGTGTTCCGTACCAGCAAGACGCTGAAGGAAGGCGTGGACAAGATGGCCGAGATCTTCGCCACCTTCGAAGACGTCAAGGTGTCGGACCGCTCGCTGGTGTGGAACTCGGATCTGATCGAGACCTACGAGTTGAACAACCTGCTGCTCAATGCAGTGGCGACGATCAACTCGGCCGAGCAGCGCAAGGAAAGCCGAGGCGCGCATTCGCACGAAGATTTCCCCGACCGCGACGACGTCAACTGGCAGAAGCACACGCTGGTCACCGTCGACGACAAGGGCAAGTGCGAGTTCGAATATCGCCCGGTGCACATGTACACGCTGAGCAAGGACGTGGACGTGGTCCCGCCGAAGCCGCGCGTTTACTGATCGATGCGCATGGATCGATCCGCTTCCGCGTTGCCGTTGCTGCCCGGCCTGTCCGGGTACAGCAGCCGTGCATCGTTACAGCCGGGTCGCTTCGTGACGCAGGGGCAACGCCGGCACGCCGCTGGCCGTTGCGCCACCGCTTCGGTGGTGGCATCCGTCATCTTTACCTTCATGCGCACGGTGCGGTTGTTGTTCGCACCGCGCATCGCCTGAGCCAACGAGAGCAGCTATGGCAGAGTTCACCCTCCCCAAGAATTCAAAGATCGGCAAGGGCAAGCATTACCCTGCACAGGGCGCCAAGAACACGCGCACCTTCAAGGTCTACCGCTGGGATCCGGATGGCGAGGCCAACCCGCGTACCGATAGCTATGAGATCGATCTCGACAAGTGCGGTCCGATGGTGTTGGACGCGCTGATCAAGATCAAGAACGAGATCGACCCGACGCTGGCGTTCCGTCGTTCGTGCCGCGAGGGCATCTGCGGTTCGTGCGCGATGAACATCGACGGTACCAACACGCTGGCCTGCACCAAGGCGATTGCTGCCTGCGGCAAGGCCGAAGTGCCGATCTATCCGCTGCCGCATATGGATGTGATCAAGGATCTGGTCCCCGATCTGACCCACTTCTATGCGCAGTACGCGTCGATCAAGCCCTGGATCCGCACCCAGACCCCGCCGCCGCCGGATCGCGAACGCCTGCAGTCGCCGGAAGACCGCAAGAAGCTGGACGGCCTGTACGAGTGCATCCTGTGCGCCTGCTGCTCGACCAGCTGCCCTAGCTACTGGTGGAATGGCGAGCGTTATCTGGGCCCGGCGATCCTGTTGCAGGCCTATCGCTGGATCATCGATTCGCGCGACGAGGACACCGGTGCGCGCCTGGACGACCTGGAAGATCCGTTCAAGCTGTATCGCTGCCACACGATTATGAACTGCGCGCGGACCTGCCCGAAGGGCTTGAATCCGGCGCTGGCGATTGCCGAAATCAAGAAATTGATGATGGCGCGTCGCGCCTGATCGCAAGCAATGCGGCTCCGCCCTGGTGTGGAGATGGTTTACAGCGGCACCGGCCCTTGGTCTGGTGCCGCTGTCGTTTGTGGAGACTGAGATGGATGAAGAAACCCTGCTGAAAAAACTGCGCTGGCGTTGCCGGCGTGGCATGCGCGAGCTCGATCAGTTGTTCGGTCGCTATCTGGACCAACGCTGGGCGCAGGCTTCCCAGGCAGAGCGCGCGGTTTTCCTACAGCTGCTGGATTGCGAAGACGATAAGTTATGGCGCTGGTTCATGGGATACGAGGCTTGCCCCGATGCCGACAACGCCGCACTCATCGCCGATATTCGCGCCATGCCGGCTTGAATGGCGGCCCTCACGCGGGCTTGTTTGCGCACTGAGCCTGCTGAGCGAGCTCGCACTGTGGGCGGTGTGGCGTAGCGGAGTACCGCTATGGCTGGCAGCGCTGTCGTCTGTTTACGCGCTGCTGGCAGGTGGTCACGCGCTGCGCCAATTGTTGCGTTCGCCAGTGCGCCAGGTGGTCGTGCCCTGGAGCCAAACGCCTGCCAGCGTTGACGGTGAGCAGGTGCAGCGGCTGCAGGTCGCATGGCGCGGGCCGATCGCGGTGGTGTCGTGGACGCGACTGGATGCACGCCGGCAGCGCCTGCATTTCTGGCCGGATACCTTGCCCGCAGCGCAACGACGTGAACTGCGTCTGGCCGCTCGGGCGCACGCCATTTCGTCCCGGCCGCCGCAAGTGGCACCATAGCGTCCCTTTCCTGGTTGAACCGCATGTTCAAACCTATCCCGGTTGCCATCGGCTTGCGCTACCTGCGTGCCAAGCGGCGCAATGGCTTCATCTCGTTCATCTCGATGGCATCGATCCTGGGCATCGCCCTGGGCGTGACCGTGCTGATCACCACGCTGGCGGTGATGAGTGGTTTCCAGAAGGAGATCCGCGACCGTCTATTGCAGATGGCCGCGCATGCCACGGTGAGTGCGGAGGGTGCGCCGATGCGTGATTGGCAGCACGCGGTCGAGGTCGCCATGTCCGATCCGCGCATCGCCGGCGCCGCGCCGTACATCGAAACCGAGTCGCTGCTGCAGGGTCCGCGCAAGCAGCCGGCGATCGTGCGCGGCATCGTGCCGGCCGAAGAAAACAAGGTGTCTGTACTGGCCAAGAAGATGCAGCAGGGGTCGATCGACAGTCTGACGCCAGGCTCCTACAACATCGTCATCGGCAAGGAGCTGGCGATCTGGCTGGGCGTGGATGTTGGCGACAACATCGTGGTGTTGCTCAGCGACACCCAGGCCACACCGCTGGGCGCGATGCCGCGGCTCAAACGCTTCACGGTCAGCGGAATCTTCGAGGCGGGCTACAACGAGATCGATCGCGGTCTGGCGGTGGTCAACATGCAGGACCTGGCGCGTGTGCTGCGCATGGACGGCGTCACCGGCGTGCGGTTGCGATTGCATGACATGGACCAGGCCTGGCCGGTCGCGCGGGATCTGGCGGTGAAGTTGCACGGCCCTTACCGGGTCAGCGACTGGACTCAGGAAAACGCCAATCTCTACCACTCGTTGAAGATGGAAAAGACCGTGATGGGCATCCTGCTGTCGCTGATCGTGGCGATGGGTGCGTTCAACCTGGTGTCCTCGCAGGTGATGTTGGTGACCGACAAACAGGCCGATATCGCCATCCTGCGCACCCTCGGCCTGTCGCCTGCGGGCGTGATGCAGGTGTTCATGGTGCAAGGCTCGCTGATCGGCTTCATGGGCACGATCATGGGCGTGATCGGTGGCATCGTGCTGACGCTCAATCTGGAGCGCATCCTTGGGCTGATCGAGACGATCTTCAGCGTCAAGCTGCTGCCCGAGGACGTGTATTACATCACCGGGTTGCCGACCGATATGCAGACCCAGGACGTGGTGGTGATCACCGTTGTCGCGTTGGTGATGAGTTTCCTGGCGACCTTGTATCCGGCATGGCGCGCGTCGCGTACGCAGCCGGCGGAGGCGCTGCGTTATGAATGAGAACCGGGAATCGGCCGTGCAAACGCCAAACCAAGCAGAGGCGGTGATCCGCGCCGAGGGTCTGGCCAAGACCTATGCCGAAGGCAAGATGCGTACGCCGGTGTTCGATGGGTTGGACTTGTCGGTGGCGACCGGGGAGACGGTCGCCATCGTCGGTGCTTCCGGCGCGGGCAAGAGCACGCTGCTGCACCTGCTCGGTGGGCTGGATGTTCCGACCTCGGGCGAGGTGTATGTCGCCGGTCGGCGCATGTCGGCATTGTCCGATGCCGAGCGCGGCAAGCTGCGCAATCAGGCGCTGGGGTTCGTGTACCAGTTCCATCATCTGCTGCCGGAATTCACCGCGCTGGAAAACGTGATGATGCCGGTGCTGTTGTCCGGCAAAGACGTGGCGGTCGCCCGGACGCAGGCGTTGCAGTTGCTGGAATCGGTCGGGCTCGGGCATCGCATCGAGCACAAGCCCAGCGAGTTGTCCGGCGGCGAGCGTCAGCGTGCGGCCGTGGCGCGTGCGCTGGTGAACAAGCCGGGCTGCGTGCTGGGCGATGAGCCGACCGGCAACCTCGACGACAAGACCGCCGAAACCGTGTTCGAGCTGATGCTGGAACTCAATCGTGCGCAGCGCACCAGCCTGGTCCTGGTGACGCACGATCGCAGTCTGGCGCGGCGTCTGGACCGCGTGCTGGAGCTGCATCAGGGCAAGCTGCGCGAGTTGGCGCCGTCTGCGGTGTAAACCGTGTCGAGCCGTCGGAATCGCTGACGGCTCGGCAGTGTTGAACGCTGGATGTCAGATTGAAGATCCTGACGTCGGTTGCCGATGCATTCGCGTGATGGATTGGCCGGATGTAGCAACAAACATGCTCATTTAGCATGCAGTGCCTGCGAGCACCGTCATGTCGATGCCTGCGTTGACGGGAACGGTCGCCGTCACGTGTGACGACGACCTGATGCATCAGGGAATGATGCGCTGCGCACGCAGCCGCGTGAACAGTTCCAGGAACGATGCGCGGCTGTCGTAGAAGTCCACAAAGCCCAGTTCGCGGCTCTTGGTCATATCGTTGACGCACTCGATCTCTCGCCCCAGGTCGGCATCGGTGTGCCACCAGGATGCCAGCCGGTTGACGTCGGCTTCCACCAGGCCATGTTGCTTGGCGATCTCGCTCCACACCGCCGGCGCGGTCTCGCTCAGGCGCGCTTCCAGCGGCATCGGCGTCTCCGGGCAGGGCGCAGCGTCAAGCTCGAAGAACTCGGCAATCTGGCCCCACATCCAGCGCCAGCGGAACACATCGCCGTTGACGGTGTTGAAGGCCTGATTGCGCGCGGCCGGGCTCAGGCCGGCCCAGGCCAACTGCTTGCCGAGCAGGCCGGCATCGGTCAGGTCGGTGAGGCTGTTCCACTGCGCCTGCGATCCGGGAAACACGAACGGCTGGCCGGTGTGCTTGCACAGCGACGCATACACCGCCAGCGTCACGCCCATGTTCATCGCGTTGCTGCCGTTGGCGATGCCGATCATGGTGTGCGAGCGATGCACGCTCCAGCCAAAGCCGTGCTGCTCGGCGTGTGCGAACAACAGGTCCTCCAGCGTGTAGTAGAAATTTTCGCCGGGCTGGCGCGGCTCGCTTTCGCGGAACGGCGTTTCGGCCTTGCCGCTGCCGTAGTTCTCGAACGCGCCCAGGTAGTGTTTGGTGCCGGTGACCAGCGCCATGTGCTGCAGCGGTGCATCGCTCAGCGCTTCGCACAGATGCCGCATCATCGCACCGTTGGCTTCGACGTTTTCGCGCTCGGTGTCGCGCCGTGTCCAGGTGCAGAAGAACACGTGGGTGATCGGCAGGCCATGCAAGGCCTTGCTGGTGCTTTCGGCATCCAGTAGATCGGCCGCAACCGGAATCACGCCGTCCTGGGCCAGCGGACGGCGCGCCAGGCCGTAGACGGTCCAGCCATCGGCCACCAGGACGTTGGCGAGGTTGTAACCGGAAATGCCGGTCACGCCGACAATCAATGCAGTGCCTTTACGCATGGGGGAACTCCTCAAAAACAGTGGGGAACATAGCGCGGCAGCCATGAAATGGAGGCGAATGCATGGCGCTCTGGTGCGTGCGTCGCTCGCACACACTGTGCTGTCCAGCGTGTTGCAGGCCTGCACGAGCGCCTTGGCAGCGAGGAAAGCGTGGTGAAGGCAAGCTGGCCTGTGCTGCAAGCCAACCGGGTCCACGCGCGCGCCGATGACCGAATACAGCACAGCAGATGCAGCCTTCTTCCTACTGGCCAATGCGCCAATCACTGCTGTGGTCGACACCGGCGCTGATCTAGCGTGAGTCGGTGGCTGGACCAGGGGCAGGAGCAATCGACAGCATGGATGCATCAACACAGGCAGAGCCCTTGCAGCAGCTTGTCTCTGCCGTGGCGGTCGCTGCGGCATTGCTGCTGGGGGTGGTGGCCTGCGCGTGGTCGCCCGCGCTGCTGTCGCGGGCGGCCTATGCCGCATGCCTGTGTCTGGGCGCGCTGAGCTTCGGTGTGAGCATGTGGCGGCGTCCGCGACGGATCATGCTGGTCCTGGCGATATCAACTGCTGTCTTCGGCTTCGGTCTGATGGGCTGGCAGGTCGTCAGCGCCTTGCAGGCACAGTTGCGCCCCGGCGACGAAGCGCGTGAACTAGCCGTGCGTGGGCAGATTGTCGGGCTTCCGGTCGTCGAGCAACGACGCACCCGCTTTCAACTCCGCATGGATGACGATCCGTCTCAGCCTGCAGCACTGCGCGGCAAGCTGTTGCAGTTGGCCTGGTACGACGACTTCGGCGCCGAGCGTATCGGCCCGCGTGCTGCGTTGCACGCTGGTGCGCGTTGGCAAGTCCGACTCAAGTTGCGTGCGCCGCGCGGCTTGCGCAACCCCGGTGGCTTCGATGCCGAGCGCCAGGCGCTGGCGCAGCGTATTGCTGCCACCGGGTATGTGCGTGCGCCGGCGGCTGCCCGGCAGATCGCTCCACCGCGCGGCGTGGATGCCTGGCGCGAACGCATGTCGCAGCGGATTGCCGAGTGCGTGCCCGGGCCGTCTTCGCCTTATCTGCGCGCACTTGCGCTGGGCGACACGCGCGGGCTGGACGATGCAGCCTGGGCCACGCTGCGCGCGACCGGGTTGAGCCATCTGATTGCGATCTCCGGGTTCCATGTCGGACTGGTCGCCGCATGCGTCGCTGCGCTGGTTGCGGGATGCTGGCGATTATTGCCCGGCCTTGGCACGCTGGTTCCGCGTTTCCATGCGGCCGCGATCGCGGCATTGGTGGGTGCGGCAGGCTATGCCGTGTTGGCGGGGTTGGCGCTGCCTACCGTGCGCACCGTGTTGATGATTGCCGTGGTCGCATTGGCGCGCGTGGCGCGACGACGCGCCAGCACGGCGCACATCCTCGCGCTGGCCTTGTTGGCGGTCCTGCTGTGGGATCCGCTGAGCGTTCTGGTGGCCGGCTTTTGGCTCAGCTTCGCCGGGGTGGCGTGGCTGGTGTGGTGCCTGCCATCGGATGATCGCGCCGTCGTGCGGGGGTTTTTGTCCGCCCAGACCGTCGCCACCGTCGGCCTGCTGCCGTTGACCGTCAGCCTGTTCGGGCAGGCGTCGATGGTGGGGCCATTGGCCAATCTGTTCGCCATTCCCTGGTGGACCTTCGTGGTGGTGCCGCTCGCCTTGCTGGGGACTGCGCTTGAAGCGCTGTCTCCGGGCGTGGGGGTCTGGGCATGGCGATTGGCCGGCTGGTGCTTCGAGTCGACCTGGCTGGGCCTGGTCTGGCTCGGGCAGACGTCGGTGGCGTTGTGGTGGGTGCCCGAGTCCGATGCGATCGCATTGATTTGCGCCTTGCTCGGCGCGTTCTGGATGTTGCTACCGCGCGGGACGCCCGGCAAATCCCTGGCATTGCTGCTGTGGCTGCCACTGCTCTGGCCCGACCGCGAACTGCCTGCGGCCGGCGAAGCGGATGTGCAGGTACTGGACGTGGGGCAGGGCCTGGCGGTGCTGGTGCGCACGCAACGGCATGCGTTGCTGTTCGATACCGGCCCGGCAGTGCGCGACGGGTTCGATGCCGGCGAGCGGGTAGTGCTGCCGGCATTGCGCGCGCTCGGCTTGCGCCGCCTGGATGCGATCGTGCTCAGTCACGCCGATGCCGATCATGCCGGTGGCTATGCAGCGGTGCGTGCCGGGCTGCCTGTGGCGATGACGTCCGCGCCGCCCGGTGCGCCATTGGACGTCACAACGCGCTGCGGCGCCGGTCAACACTGGGAATGGGACGGCGTGCGCTTTCGCTTCCTGCATCCAAGCGCCGGCTTTCCGTATTTGCGCAATGAATCCAGTTGCGTGCTGCGGGTCGAGACGCGGCATGGAAGCGCGCTGTTGCCGGGCGACATCGGGCAGATCGTCGAGCGACGTTTGCTGCGTGAACATGCACCGGAACTGCGCGCCGATCTGGTGGTCGTCCCGCACCATGGCAGTGCAGACGGCTCGCATGCCGGCTTCATCGCCGCCACCGGCGCGCGTCTGGCGCTGGTGTCCTCTGGGTACGGCAACCGCTTCGGCCACCCGCGCGCCGAGGTGGTGCAACGCTGGCAAGCGGGCGGGGCAGAGCTGCTCGACACCGCGCAAGCCGGGGCGATCCGGGTCTGGCTGGGCGCTGACGGGCTGCAGGTACGCGAACGCCGGCGCTGGCAGCGGCGGCTGTGGGATGCTGCGGAACGGCGGCGGTCGGCTGCTATCCTATCGCCCAGCGAATAGGCGGCCGCGTTGCCGGAGGAATCGAATCGTGTTGGAGCTGGTCAGGGCAGGCGGTTGGCCGATGGTGCCGTTGCTGTTGCTGGGTGTGATCGCGTTGGCGATCGTGCTGGAGCGTCTGTGGACCTTGCGCCGCAACGAGGTGACGCCACCCGGTCTGGGCGAAGAAGTCCGCAACTGGGCTGCGCGCGGCAAACTGGATCCCACCCATATCGAGTCGCTGCGCCGCAATTCGCCGCTGGGCGCCTTGCTCGCGGCCGCGCTGGACGTGCGTGGCCGCCCGCGTGAATTGATCCGTGAACGCATCGAAGATACCGGTCGCCATGTGGTCCACCGCATGGAGCACTACCTGAACGCGTTAGGTACGATCGCTTCCGCCGGCCCGTTGCTGGGCCTGCTGGGGACCGTGGTCGGCATGATCCAGATGTTCATGGGCATCCTCGATCACGGTGTGGGCGATGTGAACCAGCTGGCTGGCGGCATCGGCAAGGCGCTGGTATGCACGGCCACCGGCATGATCATCGCGGTGCCGGCGCTGATGGCGCATCGCTTCTTCAAGGGCCGCATTGCCGGCTACATCATCGAGATGGAGCAGGAAGCCACGCTGTTGCTGGATACGATGGATGGACGCGCGGTGCCGGCCACTGCAGCACCGATTGCGGCAGGTGCCAAGCCTGTCATGGCCAAGGGCTGACGGATGCGTATCGGCAGCGACCGACGCCAGGACGAGCCGCATATCGATCTGGTGCCATTGATTGACGTGATCCTTGTCCTCATCATCTTTTTCGTGGTGACCACGACCTTCGACGCACGTTCCACACTGCAACTGCAGTTGCCGACCGCAAGCGACCAACCCAGCAGCGCGCCGCCGCGTTCGCTGAGCGTGCTGGTCAATGCCGATGGGCGTTATTTCATCAACGACCAGGAGGTGTTGCGTGCGGATGTGGATTCGCTCAAGCAGACCATCGCCCAGCTCGCCGGCGACGACCGCGAGCAGACCGTGCTGATGCGCGCCGATGCACGCACGCCGTATCAGGCCGTGGTGACCGCGCAAGACGCCCTGGGGCAACTCGGCTTCCGGCGTATCGCGATCGCCACTGCGCCGCAAGCCGGTAGCACCGGCGCTGCCGGCAAGACACGCAATAACGGAACCCAACAGTGACAATCTCCAACGACCGCCCGGCGCCAGTGTCGTCCTGGCGCACGTACCGTCGCCTGCTGGCCTTCGCCAAGCCGTACCGGCTGCTGCTGATCGCCGCACTGATTGCCGCGCTGGTCGAAGCGGCGGGTACCACCGGCTTCCTGGCGTTGATGAAGCCGATCACCGACGAAACCTTCATCTACAAGAACGCTGAAGTCAGTCGCTGGCTGCCGGTGCAGATCATCCTGTTGTTCGTGGTACGCGGCATTGCCGGTTACATCACCGATATGGCGATGGGCAAATCCGCGCGCAGCATCGCGCGCGATCTGCGCGTCAAGGTGATGTCCAAATATCTGCGCCTGCCGGGGTCGCGCTTCGATTCCGAGCCGGTGCCGTCGATGCTGATTCGCCTGGGCTCGGACTCCGATCAAGTCGCACAGGCGGCGGTGGATGCGGTCAAGGTGATGATCCAGCAGTCGCTGCAGGTGATCGGCGCACTGGCGTTGATGCTGTGGCATAGCTGGCAGGTCACGCTGACCATCCTGGTGCTCGCGCCGGTACTAGCGTGGGTGATGGACAAGGTGGCGCGACGCTATCGCCGCATCAGCCACAGCATCCAGGAGAGCGGCGCGCATCTGTTGCAGGCGGCCGACCAGACCTTGTCCAGTCATCAAGAGGTCAAGATCTACGGCGCCCAACAGACCGAGATGGAGCGCTATGGCGCATTGGCCGATCGCAATCTGCGTCTGGCGATGAAGGTCGAATCCACGCGTGGCATTTCCACTGCCACGGTACAGATGATCGGTGCGATCGGGTTGTCCGCGCTGCTGTTCGTGGCCGGCGCGCAGGCATTGGCCGGGCGGCTGACCGCAGGCGACTTCGTGGTGCTGATGACCTCGATGCTGACCATCATTCCCGGCCTCAAGCAGCTCACCAATGTGCAGAACATGGTGCAGCGCGGCCTGGCGTCGGCCGAGCGCCTGTTCTCGGTGCTCGACAGCCCCGACGAGCCGGATCAAGGGGCCGTGCCGCTGACGCGTGCCAAGGGCTTGATCGAATTCCGCGAGGTCACCGCGCGTTATCCGGGACAGGTGAATCCGGCGCTGGCCGATGTCAGCTTTGTCGCACAGCCGGGGACGGTCACTGCGATTGTCGGGCGTTCCGGTAGCGGCAAGTCCAGCCTGATCAAACTGATTCCGCGTTTTTACGAAGCCGAGGCCGGGCAGATCCTGCTCGACGGGCATCCGGTACAGGCATACGCGCTGGCCGATCTGCGTCGGCAGATCGCGCTGGTTGGCCAGCAGGTGATGCTGTTCGACGGCAGCATTGCCGACAACGTGGCCTATGGCGAGATGCGTAGCGCCGACGCCGGCCAGCTGGAGCGCGCGATCCAGGGCGCCAATGCGATGGAATTCGTCGCTCAGTTGCCCGAAGGCTTGCAGTCGCACGTGGGCACCAAGGGCGGGCGACTGTCAGGCGGGCAGCGTCAGCGTCTGGCGATCGCGCGTGCGATGCTCAAGGACGCGCCGATCCTGATCCTGGACGAAGCCACCGCAGCGTTGGACAACGAATCCGAGCGCCTGGTGCAGGACGCCTTGCACAAGTTGATGCCGGACCGCACCACGCTGGTCATCGCGCACCGCCTGTCCACCATCGAGCATGCCGACCAGGTGCTGGTGATGGATCAGGGCCGCATCGTCGAACGCGGCACGCACAGTGCGTTGCTGGCGCAGGGCGGGCTGTATTCGCACCTGCACGGCATGCAGTTCCGCGAACGTCAGACATGAGCAAGCGCGGCACCCGCACGCCGGGTTACTGGTACGACAATGCGCCGATCCCGCTGTCGGCGCGCATCCTTGCGCCGGTCTACGGTGCCGCCATCGCAGTGCGCCGCGCGCTCTATCGTCGTGGGTGGCGCAAGCGCCACGGCGTGCCGGTGCCGGTGCTCGTGGTCGGCAACGTCACCGCTGGCGGCACCGGCAAGACGCCGCTGACGATTGCCTTGGTCGCCAAGTTGCAAGCTGCGGGCTGGACGCCCGGCGTCGCCAGCCGTGGCTATGGACGCGACGACGCCGGCACCGCGCGGTGGGTCGAGGCGGACACGCCGGTGGCGCTCGGCGGCGACGAACCGGTACTGATCGCCTGGAAGACCGGCGCACGCGTGCGCGTGGATGGCGATCGTGTGGCTGCAGCGCGGGCCCTGGTCGAGGCGGGCTGCGACATCGTCGTCTGCGACGACGGCCTGCAGCACTATCGGCTTGCCCGCGATGTGGAGATCGAAGTGGTCGACGGCCAGCGCCGCTACGGCAATGGACGCCTGTTGCCTGCCGGGCCGCTGCGCGAACCGGCCGCACGTGCAAGCGATTGCGATTTCCGCGTGGTCAATCTCGGGCAGGCCAGTGCAACGGCGGCGACACCCGCGCCCGACGACGCCGGATTCGGTGAATGGCAGATGCGTCTGAGCATCGACAGCGTGCAGCCGATGGATGGCAAGCGCGCCCAGCCGCTGAGCATGCTTGCCGGGCAGCGCGTGCATGCGGTGGCTGGCATCGCGCACCCGGAACGCTTCTTCGCCATGCTGCGTGCGCGCGGCATCGGCGTGGTGCCGCATGCCTTTCCCGATCACCACGTCTATCGCGCCGCCGATTTCAGTTTCGGTAGTCGCCTTCCGGTGTTGATGACCGAAAAAGACGCAGTGAAATGCCGGCCGTTTGCCGACGAGTGGTTGTACAGCGTGCCGCTCAAGGCGGAGTTGCCGGCCGCGTTCTGGGTGAGTCTGCTGGATCGCCTGGACAAGTTGGCGAGTCGGCAGGGTGTGTGAGTGCGGTTTTTCTGGCAATGGTGATCTGCTGCTTGGCTGCAGGGTCCTTGCCCGCCCACCGTCGTGGGACACGCCGCAAGTACGTCCCTGTACGCTCTTACGCGGCATCCATGCCGCGTAAGGTCCCGCGACGGTGGGCGGGCAAGGACCCGTCGAGATGGCCGGTGTGCATGGTTGCAGCAGTGCGTACAGCGGCCTCCGAGTGCTGATGTAGCGCATCGCTGCTCCAACTGAATGCCGCTACTTCGCTCAATCACATAGATACATCATGCGATTCGGTTATCTCGTTTCTCCAATTTTCCTGCATCCCTGAGCGTGCACGCATGACCACCACACCTCCTGCCGATTTCGTCGTCGCCATTCCCGCGCGCTACGCCTCCACGCGCCTGCCGGGCAAGCCGCTGCAACTGATCGGCGAGCGCCCGATGATCCAGCATGTGGCCGAGCGGGCATTGCTGGCCGGTGCGCGCGAGGTGTGGGTTGCCACTGACGACGCACGCATTGCCGAGGTGATCGACGGCCTGTCCGGCGTGCATGTGGCGATGACCGGCGCAACGCATGAATCCGGCACCGATCGCCTTGCCGAATGCGCACGGATCGCCGGCTGGGAGGCTGACACCTGCGTGGTGAATCTGCAGGGCGATGAGCCATTCGCGCCTGCAGCCGGCATTCGCGCCGTCGCGGATCTGCTGTTGCAGTCCGGCGCCGAGATGGCCACGCTTGCCGCGCAGGTGGACAGCGCGCACGAGCTGTTCGATCCCAACGTGGTCAAGCTGGTGCGCACCACCGACGGCGATGCGTTGTATTTCAGTCGTGCGCCGATTCCCTGGCACCGCGACCGCTTCGCCAGCCAGCGCGACAGCTTGCCCGAGGATGGTCAATGGTTGCGCCACATCGGCATCTACGCCTATCGCGCAGGGTTTCTGCAGCGCTTTGCCGCGATGCCGCCCGGCATGCTGGAGCGCATCGAATCGCTGGAACAATTGCGCGTGATGGAAGCTGGCTATC
Source organism: Xanthomonas sp. 3075 (assembly GCF_014197275.1). Classification (GTDB taxonomy): domain Bacteria; phylum Pseudomonadota; class Gammaproteobacteria; order Xanthomonadales; family Xanthomonadaceae; genus Xanthomonas; species Xanthomonas campestris_B. Next base: position 163,305 of record NZ_JACIFI010000011.1, read on the forward strand.
GCATCGCGGTGGCGTTGACCCCGGAGCAGTTTCCGCCGGGAATCGATACGCCCGACGACCTGGCGCGCGCGCAAACCCGCGTGGCCGCTGCATGAAGGTCTTGATCGTGTGTCTGGGCAATATCTGCCGTTCGCCGATGGGCGAGGGTGCGTTGCGCGCCCGGCTCGAACAAGCGCGGCTGTCGCGGCGGATAGAGGTCGACTCGGCCGGCACCGGCGACTGGCATGCCGGCGAGCCCCCCGATCCGCGCGCAGTGCGTTGCGCACGTGGGCATGGCGTGGACATCTCCGGCTTGCGCGCGCGTCAGCTGCGCGCGGAAGATTTCGAGCATTTCGATTGGCTGCTATGCGCCGACGCCAGCAATCTGCGCGACCTGCAGCGGCTTGCCCCGGAGGCGTCACGCGACAAGGTCGCGTTGTGGCTGCCCTGGGCAGGCGTGGACGAACGCGACGAGATCCCCGACCCGTACACCGGCGGCGCCGATGACTTCGAGCATGCCTGGCAGCTGGTCGATACGGCTGCGCGTCAGACCGTTACCAGACTCACCTGCGGCTGATCGGGCTTGGGCATAATGACCGTATGACTGCCCAGCTCACCCAGGAACTGCCGGAATTTCCCACCTGGCTCAACGCCAGGCCATCCACCCTGCAGGAGCATCGTGGGCGTGCGCTGGTGCTGGCCTTCGTCAATGCCAGTTCGGTGTGGTGCGCCGAGCGCCTGGCCGAGCTGGCGCAGTGGCAGGCGCGCAGCCCCGGGCGGCTGCAGGTGATCGTGGTGCAGGTGCCGCGTTTCGACAGCGAACGCCTGCCGCAACGCTCGCTCAAGCAATTGCGCGGACACGGGGTGAGTGCGCCGATCCTGCTCGACAACGACTGGGAAACCTGGCGGCGCTTCGGCATCGAATCCTGGCCCACGCTGGTGCTCATCGACGCCTACGGCCGCGAGCGTCAGCGCCTGGTGGGCGTCACCGGTGATCTGGACCGAGCGTTGGCCGCCTTGTGCGAAGGCCAGCAGCCGCCGTCCGATACGGATCTGCAGGGCGTGCCCGAGCGTGAACCCGAGCCGCGCCTGGCGTTGCGGTTCCCGACCGGGCTGGCTGCCACCGAAGATCGCCTTTACGTCGCAGATACCGGCCATCACCGCGTGCTCGAATGCACGCATGGCGGCCGGGTGCTGCGCCAGTTCGGTCACGGTACCGCCGATCTCATCGATGGCGGAATCGGCGAAGCGGCATTTCGACGCCCGCAGGGCCTGGCGATCGAACGCAACCAGCTGTACGTCGCCGACACCGGCAATCACGCCTTGCGGCGCATCAATCTGGGCAGTGGACAGGTGGATACGCTCTGCGGCACCGGTCGCTCAGGCGAGCCGATCGAGGGGCCACTGGCGTTTGCCGGCGCCTCAGCGCTGAACTATCCGCACGGCCTGGCAGTTGCCGACAACCAGGTGCTGATCGCCATGGCCGGCGATAACCGCATCTGGAGTTACCACCTCGGCAGCGCTGCGTTGACCGCGCGCGCCGGGACTGGCGCGCTTGAAATCCGCGACGGGAGCGGCCATCTCGCCGCATTCGCGCAACCGGCCGGTCTGGCGGCGGTGCAGCAGGTGGCCTATGTCTGCGACGGGCTGAGTTCCTCGATCCGCACCATGCAATTGCGCGGCGACCTGGTGCAGACCCTGGTGGGCGGGCAGGGCATGTGGCAGTTCGGCGACCAGGACGGTCCACGCGGTACCGCGCGTCTGCAGTTTCCGCAAGCCATCGCATTGGCGGCCGATTCGCCGCTGCTGTGGATCGCCGATACCGGCAACGGCCGCTTGCGTTGCCTGCGGCTGGGCGGCGGCGAACTGACCACGCTGGAACTGCCGCGTCGTCTGCATGGCCCGGCCGGGCTGGCGGTCGCCGCCGGCGCAGTCTGGATCGCCGAAACCGACGCCCATGCCGTGTTGCGGTACGACCTCGCAAGCGGCGTGCTCAGTGATGTTGCGATAGACGAATGAGCGCAAGGCCCCAAGCCGACTTCGATGGCAAGGCGTTTGCGGCGCACCTGAGCACCGCGCCCGGCGTCTACCGCATGTATGCGGGCGACGACACGTTGCTGTACGTCGGCAAGGCCGGTGCGTTGCGCAAGCGCGTGGGCAGCTATTTCAACGGCACGCCGAAGAACGCACGATTGACCTCGATGCTGTCGCAAGTCGCGCGCATGGACGTCACCGTGACCCGCAGCGAGGCCGAGGCGCTGCTGCTGGAAAACCAGCTGATCAAGTCGCTGTCGCCGCGCTACAACGTCTCGCTGCGCGACGACAAGAGTTACCCTTATGTGTTAATGACGCGCGAAGACTGGCCGCGCATCGCGCTGCACCGTGGCCCGCGCGCGGTGCAGGGGCGCTATTTCGGCCCGTACACCGGCGTGACCGGCGTGCGCGAAACCTTGAGCCTGATGCACAAGCTGTTCAAGCTGCGCAGCTGCGAAGACAGCGTGTTCCGCAATCGCTCGCGGCCGTGTCTGCAATACCAGATCGGCCGCTGCAGCGCGCCGTGCGTGAACTTGGTCGCAGCGCCCGACTACGCAGAATCGGTACGCCGCGCCACGATGTTTCTCGAAGGCAAGAGCGACCAGCTTGGCGAAGAGATCATGCAGTCGATGCAGCAGGCCAGCGAAGCGCTGGAGTTCGAGCGCGCCGCACGTCTGCGCGATCTGCTGTCCTCGCTGCGCAGCATGCAGAACCGCCAATATGTGGATGGTCGTGCGGCCGATCTGGATGTGCTCGCATGCGCCACGCAATCCAGCCATGCCTGCGTCTTGCTGCTGAGTTTTCGCGACGGCCGCAATCTGGGCACGCGCTCGTTTTTTCCAAAGACCAATGGCGAAGACAGTGCCGACGAAATCCTGGCGGCGTTCGTCTCGCAGTACTACGCCGAACATTCGCCGCCGCGCGAGATCCTGCTCGATCGCGAAATTCCCGATTCCGAATTGATCGAAGCCGCACTCAGCAGCGCCGCCGAGCACAAGGTAGCGTTGAAGTGGAATGTGCGCGGCGAGCGTGCCGGCTATCTGCTGCTGGCCACGCGCAACGCACAGCTGACCCTGGTCACCGAACTCACCAGCCAGAGCGCGCAACACGCACGCAGTGAAGCGCTGCGCGAGATGCTGGGGCTGGCCGAGCAGGTCAAGCGGGTGGAGTGTTTCGATATCAGTCACACCATGGGCGAGGCGACGGTGGCCTCGTGCGTGGTGTTCGATGCCAGCGGGCCGGTGCGCGGTCAGTATCGGCGCTTCAATATTTCCGGGATCACGCCGGGTGACGACTACGCCGCAATGCGCCAGGCCATCGAACGGCGCTTTCGGCGTGCGGTGGAAGAGAACGGTGTGCTGCCGGATGTGTTGCTGATCGACGGCGGCGCCGGCCAGCTGGCGCAGGCAAAGGGCGCGCTGGCCGATCTGGGGATCGAGAATGTGCTGCTGGTCGGCGTGGCCAAGGGCGAAGAGCGCAGGGCAGGGCACGAGGCGCTGATCCTGGCCGACGGCCGCGAACTACGACCCGGTGCGGCATCGCCGGCGCTGCAGTTCATTCAGCAGGTACGCGACGAAGCCCACCGCTTCGCCATTACCGGCCACCGTGGTCGCCGCCAGAAGGCGCGCATGACCAGCAAGCTGGAGGATATCCCCGGCATCGGTCCGCGCCGTCGCGCAAGCCTGCTCAAGCATTTCGGCGGGCTGGTCGGTCTCAAGGCCGCCGGCGAAGCCGAGATCGCGCGGGTGGAGGGGGTCAATGCCGCACTTGCCGCGCGAATCTACGCTAACCTGCACGGGCTGGCGCTTCCCGATGCGGCAGGCGAGTCGAGTCCGTAATGAAGTTGACCATCCCCACGTGGCTGACACTGCTGAGGATCCTGATGATCCCGGTGTTGGTCGTGGTGTTCTACCTGCCGTACACGTGGACGAATTTTGCTTCTGCCGGCGTATTCGCGCTGGCTGCCATCACCGACTGGCTGGATGGCTGGGTCGCGCGGCGGTATCACCAGTATTCCGCGTTCGGCGCATTCCTCGACCCGGTGGCGGACAAGTTGATGGTCGCGGTGGCGTTGTTCCTGATCGTGCAGGGGCATCCGACACCGTGGATGGCGTTCTGGGCCGCGGTCATCGTCGGGCGCGAAATCGCTGTCTCCGCATTGCGCGAGTGGATGGCCGAGATCGGACAGCGCGCCAAGGTGCGCGTGGCTGCGATCGGCAAGGTCAAGACCACTGCGCAGATGGTGGCGTTGCTGTGCCTGCTCTACTCGGTCACACCGGGGCAGATGCCCACGCACGAAATCTGGCTGGGCAACCTGATTTTCCGCGCCGGTTACTGGACGCTGGCAATCGCCGCATTGTTGACGCTGTGGTCGGGCTTCCAATACCTGCAGGCCGCCTGGCCGAGCCTGCGTGCCGATGAAAAAGCAGCAATCAGCAATAAGCCGAAAAAAATCGAAAGCAACAGTTGACAGCTATCCTGTTCGCTGTAGAATTTCGCCTCCCAAGCGGGAATAGCTCAGTTGGTAGAGCGCAACCTTGCCAAGGTTGAGGTCGCGAGTTCGAGTCTCGTTTCCCGCTCCAGATAGAGACAAGACCCCACCTCCGGGGTCTCGTTGTTTTCAAGGCAGGACGCCTTGGGGTTGACGTTTCGGCCTGGTGGTAGAGTGGTTATGCAGCGGACTGCAAATCCGCGTACGCCGGTTCAATTCCGGCCCAGGCCTCCATACCACATGCGCGGTTTCCTGCATCCAGCGAGATGAATGGGGCTAGCGCATTGAATTGACACGCTGTAGAATATTGCTCCACGCGGGAATAGCTCAGTTGGTAGAGCGCAACCTTGCCAAGGTTGAGGTCGCGAGTTCGAGTCTCGTTTCCCGCTCCAATTTTTATGCTGTGGACTTCCACCGAAGTCCACAGCGCCTTGATCCCACAGTGGTTTATGCCTGTGGAGCATCCAGCGAAGTCTGCTGAAATCCACCTCCAGCCAAGCATTTTTAGTACATAAATTAGTACTGGAAATCCGGTGGCCATGCGGTGCGGTTTTTGGCTGTTGGCGCTTCATCGACGTCGGTACACCTCTCCTCCAACTTGAAGGAGAGTGCGATGGCTTTGACAGATACCGCCGTTCGGCAAGCCAGAACGACCGGCAAGGACTACACCCTCAACGACGCGCATGGCTTGTTGCTCTTCGTGAGTGCCAAAGGCAAGAAGAAGTGGCACTTCCGTTTTTCATGGATGAGTCAGCAGCAGCGCATCGCTATCGCTCCGTATCCCGAGCTCAGCCTCAAGGATGCGAGGGCACGCCGCGATGAACTGCGGGCACACCTGGCCAACGGCATTGATCCGCGCGTCTATCTTCGCCAGGCCGAAGAAAAGGCGCATGCGGCAGCGACGCACACCTTCCAGGCAGTGTTTCAGTCGTGGCGGGACTTCAAGGCATTGAGCCTGAAGACCGGCCGGCAAAGCACGCTGTCGCAGATCAATCGCATCTTCGACAAGGATGTGTTGCCTTGGCTCGGCACGGTCTCCATCTTTGACGTGACGCCGGCACACCTGCTGGAAGTGTTGCGCAAGATCGAGCGCCGCCATGCGCTGACCACTGCTGAGAAGGTGCGCACCTGGTTCAACCAGATGTTTCGCTATGCGATGGTGGAGAAGGGCCTGCCTGCGAACCCTGCCAGCGATCTGGACATCGTGGCCGTGCCCAAGCCCCCGGTGAGCCATAACCCGTTCCTGCGCATGGAGGAACTGCCCGCGTTCCTGCGGACCTTGCGCAAGTACCGTGGCTTCAAGACCACTCGCCAAGGCATTCAATTGTTGTTCCTGACCGGCGTTCGGACGGGCGAGTTGCGCTGGGCGGTGCCGGAGCAGTTCGACCTCGAAAGAGGCCTGTGGACCATCCCCGCGGTGATCGTCAAGCAGTTGCAGTTGAAGATGCGCAAAGAAGGCAAGACCGTGCCGCCCTATGTGGTGCCACTGTCGACCCAGGCCATTGCCATCGTCCGCGAACTGCTGGACGCGCAGGCACGGCGGCCAGCGCAGCGATATCTGCTGCCCAATCGTGACGACCTCAAAGAGCCCATCAGCGAAAACACGCTCAATGGCGCGCTGCGTCGCATGGGCTACGAAGAGCAACTGACCGGTCATGGCATCCGGGGCACCATCTCCACCGCACTGAATGAGCTCGGCTACCGTGTGGAGTGGATCGATTCACAACTGTCGCACGCCGACCCCAACCAGATTCGTGCCGCGTACAACCATGCGGCCTACGTGGAGCAGCGTCGTCTGATGATGCAGGACTGGGCCAACCGACTGGATCGTTGGGAGGCCGGGGAACAGGTTGAGGAAGCGGGCGCATCGCCCGTGGCCCCAGAGAGCCTGGAAGTGATCGAAGCCTATCTCAAGGCGCTTGCCTCGGGTCAGTTGCGGCCCAAGGACGATGCGCTGCAGCTGTTAGGCCAACTCTTTGCCCGGGCCGGTGACAGTGGGAATGCTGCCGTGCGGGCGAGGGCATGAGCAATCGAACGCGGTCCAGAAAGCACCTTGAAGTCACCGCGCCAATTGGCTGCTGCTCCGTGCGGGAGAGGTTCTGCCTGGGATTGAGTGAGTGCCCGGTTCGCGGTGTGCCGCAATGACATGCTTGCAGATCCAAAACTTGCGCCATGAGAGATGGACATGGCTTTGGGCCTACAGCCGTCATGTCGGTGGCGAAAGCGCACGCCAATGGCTCCAGGGGGCTGTTTTCATCGTCTCTTTCAAGGGGTAAGATTCACCCCTGCGCCGTTGCATGGTCGGCGTGCTGCCCATCCCCAGGGCCCATCGGGCCACAGCGAAGTGGAATCAACCTGCGGTTTTTCTGTCCCTTGGTTCAGCTCTTTGCGAGCACTGGGGAAGGTGGATGGGCGTCTCCAGTGCAAACCGCATTGAGGACATAACCATGACCTATTCAATCCTTGTCGAGCACAAGCTCGACACTATTCATCGCCAAGCGAAACGTTTCGCGGCAAGGCTCAAGCTTCCAATCACCGTGGCCAAGGACATCTTGGCCAGGTCTTGTTACCGCTGCTCCGCGTGGACTGACTTGGTGAACCGGCTGAAGCGCCGAACGCTGGACAAAAATATCCAACTCTTGGCATCTCTGCCGAGTTCCAGCGAGGCGCGGTCGTATTTCTTTGAGCAGCGTCGCGATCTAGCAAGGTCGATGAGTCAGCATCTGCTGACCAACACCAATTTGGCGGGGATGCTCGGCCACTTGCAAGAGATTTTTGCTGTGGGCTCTGGTCCGATTTTGCTTGGAGATGTGGTGCCGACGCTCAATGCGTCGGAATGGCAGCCGGCAAACATCGGCCCCGACCCTTGGGCTGTTGTCGAGTCCACGGTCGTTGTCAATGGAACCTGCCTACGGTTGATCGGCACGCGAACCTATCTGCCGAGGTTCTACGATTTCGGCTCTGAGAGAGGCGAGTATGCTGAACCCGTAGGAAAGCTTCGCATCGTATGGAAAGAACCAGCGGCTTGGTACCAAGCCGCCCTCGATTATCTGAATGACCCAAACGCAACAGACGTACTGCTTCCCATCATTGAGCTCACCGAAGAGATGGCTCGGCATCAGGATTGGTTTGAAACAGCACTAGCGACGAGCAGCTATGTGGAAGAGTATGGTCTTGGCGACGATGATCTTGTGCCAGTGTTCGTCGAAGGGCAAAACTGCTACGTCGTGTTTGGCTATCCAGTCAATCCAAGCCAAAAGCAGGCAAACCTCACCACCATCGAACTTGCTTTGGCAGATCACAACTTTAGCCAGGTCGTCGAGCTGCACGGGAGCCCGGTCTGCCTCGAATGGATCTCGTATGACCTCAAGACCCGGATGCATCCGGGCGAGTTTGGCGAATACTTTGAAAAGCTGAAGCTCGCGATTTTGAGAGGCGATGAATTGTACCCAACGCTTCGAAAAGATGGTCAGTCGGGTATTCTGTTTTTTCATCCCGCGACCGATTTCGATATTCGGTATGAGCTGAAGATGGAGTTCACTCATTTGAGGGATGAGATTGCATTTGTGTTGAAGACAACGAATCTGGCGCTGTGCCGCGATCTTTTGGGGAAAGTGGCGTCCAGAGATTTGATGGTTTATTCCTCGGGCGGGAAGCGGAGATACTTTTCTCTTCTGCTAGTCTCTAAGCATGACGGACCACCCGAGTTGAGTCTTGCATTTGAGTCGGAAAGTCCCGGCAGGGCAAGCATGTCGAATCTTGTTTACTCATTTTTTGTCAGTGAGGAAAAAGATGGGTGGGAAATTCTGTTGGAAATTGCGCCTGAATTAATCAACTTGACCGATAGAATTGGTATTAGGGCGCTAGGTGCGGCGATAAGTCATGGATTAATCCAGCGAGTTCCTGTCGACTTTATGGATAATTTTAATAAGCCTCCTGCGCGGTGTGACAAGATCCCGCAGGTGCCGGAGGATGTTATCAAACGGCTTGAGCGGCCATTAAATAGCGATGGCGTGGTGACATTGCGATCTGCAGATTACTCGCGCGAAAATTTCTAAGGTTCTGCAGCTATTAGAACTCTGGTGCAGAAATTAACCTGCTCGCAGTACTGCAGTGAGGTCAATGAACGGATGGGCCAAGGGTCCATCCGTTCAGCGCGCTTATTTCCAGTAATGCAATCACCAGCACTGAGGCGATCTCTGTGTGCTGCAGACGAGAGAATGCCTCGGTTGAGGCTTCACGCTGCCGAAGACGCAGGTGCATCCACCGCCAACCCCAGGCGGTCGCTCCATACAGAACCAACCGCCAGGCGAAAAAATAGCCGGCGTGCGCTCGCAGCCAATGGCTCCAGGCGTCGATGCCGCCCAGCATTCGGATGCCCACCACGTTCGCAGCCACGGCGATGCCGATGGCCAGCGCCGTCCACAGCAACGCGATGCCCAGCCGGCGGTTGAGCAGCCAGGCAAAGCGGTATCCGCGCTTTTCTGTCACGAAGGGTTCCTCTCGCACAGCGCCAAGTCGGACGTGCATCCGCCACCAGGCGAGTCATCGAAGAACAACGCGTACTGCCGTCCGCCCCGTGCCGTCCGGCACCACTGCACCAGCCGGCGGATACCCGAGTACCGGCCGGGCCGGTCCGCATCGGTCGGATCCTTCATGGCCGGGAAAAACGTCGCCGCGTGGCGCTTGTTCGCCGCGGCCACCACCCGCTCCCAGCGCTCGATGCGATCAATGTGCGCCGGGAAGCGCTCGGCGATCGAGCGCAGTTCGGCCTTGCCGCAATGGATGCAGGGCATGCAGCCGACCCGCCCCATGCCCATGGCGTACAGCGGGTTAGGCGCCAGGCCATGGTCGGCGTGCTTCCTCCACACGTCCTGCACCGTCCAATCGAAGATCGGGCGCCACAGGAAGCAGCCGGACTCGTGCCGGTTCCAGCGCGGCTGCTGCGCCCGGTGCGTGCTCTCGTCGGCGCGGATGCCCAGCCACTGCAGCACCGGGCCTTGGCGCAGCATCGGAATCACCACCTGCTCCGTGACCGGGAACTCCTTGAGCTCGGACGTGCAGAACTGCGCCATCCGCGACGGAAAGCGTCCCTTCGTGATGCACAGATCCAGGTATGGGTTGCCGGTCGGCTCGTGCAGTTGCGCGGCCTCGCGCACCAGCGCATCGGGAATGCCTATGCGTGGCCAATGCTCCAGCACGTACGCCCGGTGCTTGGCCATCCGGGCACGAAAATCCGCCTTCACCCATTCCACCCGCGGCCCGCCGGTGCGCTCATGCAGCCGCTGCACGTACTCGTACGTCAACTCGTGCTCGTTGCCCGTGTCCGCAAACACCGCCCGAAACGGCCGTCCGGACTCGATCGCCATCAGGTACACCGCGGTGGAGTCCTTGCCCCCGGAGACATTGACCAGGTGCTGCACGCGCAGGCTGCGTCCCGCGGCGGTCACGGCGTGCTCCGTGGTTTCTGGATCTCCTGCACGCGGTCCCGCGTCGGATCGCCCTGGTAGATGCCGCGCGAGCCGGCTGCACGGGTGCTGTGGCGCTGGATGAGCGCCATTGGCGAATTGCCGGCCAGCTCGCGGCGCAGCTCCAGTTCGGTCTTGAGGTTCTGGATCTCCTGCGCCAGGGCGCCGCTCTCCTGGTCCACGGCCTTGGTCGCGAGTTCGTTCGCGGCGACGTTGGGTTCCTTGCGACCGGTGAGCAGCGTGCGCTGCAGCAGCAAGGCCTTCTCCATCACGCTCGCCAGCGCCACTTCCGAGGCCAGGCGCTTGCCCAGCAAGTCCTGGTCGGGTTCGTCGCGCAGCGCTTCGATCACGCCGCGCGTGACCGGCAGCGATGCGCTGCCCGCCGCATCCAGGTTGGCGGCTGTCGTTGGCTTGGCGCCGCTCACCAGTTCCTGCAGTGCCTTGAGCTTGGTTTCGTACTCTTCCTGGATGAGTGGGGTCAGGCCCACGCCGGGCGTGGTCGCGGTCTTGTTGCAGGCCTGGCAGGTGCGCTGCTCGCGCTCGCCCAGCACGCGGGTCGCCCAGGTCGCGGCGGCCTGGGGCGAGGTCCAGGTCTGGCAGGTCAGGCGGCCGTTGCAGTCGTTCGCGTTGATCGACGAGGTGTCGGTGACCCCGCGGCCATTGAGCAGGTTGTAGCCGGCGCGCGTCACGTCGCCCACCACCTTGATGGCGGCCTGGCCCGAGCCGCCCGCGCTGCTGCCACCCACCCAGGGCACACCGCTGTTGCCCTTGTTCGCCTCGGCCCGTTCGATGGCCGACACCGCATCGGTGCTGGACACGGCCTGCTTGAGCGCCAGGCCCTCGGAGAGCTGGTCCCATCCGGTCTGCCCGCCGGCCATGTCCGCCATGCGGTTGGCGATCGCGCGGCAGGTCATCTTCGACCGGTCGAAGTCCAGGCGTGCCTGCAGGATGCCGTTGGTCAGCAGGTTGTACAGGCCCGGATCAGCGCGCTGGATGATCAGCGCCGGCAGCGACGCCACCGCGCTGGTGGCGTTCTGGATCACGTTGCTCATGATCGACTGGAAGCCGTTGGTGACGCCGTTGAGCTGGTTCTGCAGCGTCGTGGTGATGCTCATGTCGCCACACACCAGGTTGCTGTTCCAGGCCGCACCAACGCCGATGCTCTGCATGTTGCCGACCGGTCCCATGGACACGGCCCGGCCACCGCCGATGCTGTAAAGCACGTCGCTGCCGAGCACGTTGCCGCTGGCGTGGAGGCCGTCGGCATCGATGCGCGTCTGCGCCCACGCCGCGCTGGCGGCCAGCGTCAGCGCCGCAAGGCCCGCAGGCCCGAACCGGTGCACGGCAGAAAACTGCCTATGGGAAAAGCGGTGTTTCATCGGCGTGCCCTCAGAAGAAATCCACGCTGCCCAGGAACACTTGGCCGCGCCGCTGGCAGCAGCTGTAGGGGCGCCAAAGCGCCCAGGCGTAGTCACCTCGCTGCGCCTGCACATGGGTGTTTCTGTTGGGAAATACCGCGCAGCCGCTCGCCAGGGTAGGGGTCAGTTCCTGCCACCTTCCTGTGGCGGCGTAGCTCTCCACCAGCGCGCCGGCCGGCCAGTAGCCCGCATGCGCGGTGGCGAGCAGTGGCTGGTAGACGTGGGGCTGGCCTTTGCGCGTGACCACGTCGCCTGCCCGTTGCGCGACCACTGCGCCGGCCAGATGGTCATCGCTCTGGTGCAGGAAGCCGCCGCGGGGATAGACGTTGCCCCAGAGGTCGGCCGTCGACCGCGAGCCGATCTCGCGCATGCCAGGGGTCAGGGCCTCGGGATAGGCCATCTCCGGCACGTTGTAGCGCCAGGCCAGCGTGTCGAAGGTGCTGAGAAAATAAGGGACGAACGGCGTCCCTGCGCCTTCGCAGGTGTAGCCGAACTGGCTGGCGAACTCGCTGAACGCCGCGCCGGCCGGGTGCCCGATCACATCCGCGTTCTTGAACTTGGCCAGGTTGTTTTCGTGGTCCTCATTGGTCGTGCCATCGCCGCCGGCCTTCGCGCTGGGATTGGGCAGACTCATGGCCCGCACTTCGACCCAGGGGTTCTCCCCTGTGTTGCTGTAGCTGGATACCACCGCGTCGGGAATGTAGTGCTGCACCTTGATCGAGGTGCGCACGGTGCAGCCGCTCCAGGTGCAGTACAACCAGTAGCACACGCCCACCACGCGGTAGGCCAGGCAGTCCGGCGACAACGCCGAGGACACGATCGTGGCGGTGTTGAGCGCGAAGGAGGAACCTGTGCTTGCGAGCAATGCCCCCACGACCACAGCCTGAAAGCGTCGGGAGCGCATCATGGCTGCGTGCTCCGGTAGGCCGCGATGCGGGCCAGCGCTCGGGAGACGTTCGGCTCGCCGTAGACCACGTAGCGGCCATCGACCATGACCGCCGGCAGCCTCGCGATGCCCGCATTGTAGGCATCCGCCACCCCCTGGTAGGCCTGCGCGATCTGTGCCGGCGCGGGTGCGCCGGGAGGGGCCTCTTTCAGGCGCCGGCGCATGATGGCTTCGGCCCGCGCGGGATCGCTCGGCAAGCCTGCGCCCAGCGCGGCCACCAGGCGGGCAGGAGCGTCGAGTTCGGTGACCGTGATGCCCGCAGGCACGGTCACAGGATGGGCGCTGTCGGTAAAGACCCAGACCTCGGCCTCGACAGCGCTCGCAAGGAGTAGAAGTATTAGCAGTGCAGCCAGTCGCGGTCGCGGGTGCACGAGCTGCTGCAGCGGCGAGAAGAGAGGGTGGGGCATAGCGGCTCAAAGAGATGATCAGAACTCCCAGTCGAACCGATCCCTCCGAGGCAAGCCATCGACAAGCCGATGCGTCGCGTCACCGCTTTGTCTGCAGGAAAAAACGGGCGCCCGATGAGAGCGCCCGTGGATCAAAGAAGGCCGGCTTCGGCAAAAGAGTAGGGATCGCCTTTGCCAACGATGACATGGTCGAGGATGCGAACGTCTACCAGCTCTAGTGCTGCACGCAGCCGGTCGGTGATGATCCGGTCGGCTTCACTGCGGGAGGTGCATCCAGAAGGGTGGTTGTGAGCGAGGATCACGGCAGCGGCATTCAACTCGATTGCACGCTTGACGATGGTGCGTGGATAGATCACAGCTTGATCGATGGAGCCTTGGGCAAGTGCCTCGAAGGCGATGACGCGGTGCTTGGTGTCAAGGCGACATCCCCCCGCCCTGAGTAGCGGCCTGGTTTAGAGTCCAGGGCTGATGATATCGGTGTTTGCCAGATGTTGGGCATACGCAGCCGGTGTCATGCCGCCGATTGCTTTCTTGGGGCGGTCCTCGTTGTATTCGCGTCGCCAGCGTTCGATCTCGGTGCGCGCGTGCAGCAGTGTCGGGAACCAGTGCTCGTTGAGGCATTCGTCGCGTAGTCGGCCGTTGAACGATTCGACGTAGGCGTTCTGGTTCGGTTTGCCGGG
>NZ_JACIFI010000012.1 GCF_014197275.1 Xanthomonas sp. 3075
GTTCCCGTCAGCTTCGTCGTTTCCGTCGAAGCGAGCCGCCTAGTATAGCGGACTTTTTCTTACCGTCAACACCTTGTTTCCGAGGTGGTTGACGCTGCTTCGTTTCCACCCGAAGGTTTTCTGCGAAGCGAGCCGGCCATATTAGCAGGCTTTTCATCTCCGTCAACCCCTCGTGAAGAGGACGTTGCCGCCGCTGCACCTCAATCCGCCGTAGCGTCTTTCCGTGTAGCGAGCCGCCCATCATAGCCGGCTTTTGCGTTTCGTCAACACCTTGTGATGTTTCCGATTCGCCTCGTTCGTTGTTGCGATGCTTCGAGAAGCGCCGCCGTCCTGAGCGAGGTCGCGCAGTTTATCGAGCCTGCGCAGAAGTGCAAGCGTTTTTTGACACTGGCATGACACCGCCCTGCACGCATCCGCGAGGACCGATGCGACGCGCTAGTCCGACCTGGCGGCACTGCGCTCTCTCTCTATAAAGACACGCTATCCATCGCAAGTGCACAGGTATCGATCACCGGCGTGCTCGGTGAGAATGCATGCACTCGTTAGAGAGCTCACGATGCCTTCCTCCCGCACCCTCAGCCTGCTCCGCGATCTGTCCCTGCCCGCGATTGCCGCGGGCTTTGTCACGGTGTTGGTGAGCTTTGCCAGTTCTGCAGTGATCGTGTTCGAAGCGGCGCGGCATCTGGGTGCGGATCAGGCGCAGCTCGCCTCGTGGATGTGGGCGCTCGGGATCGGCATGGGCATGACCTGCATCGGCTTGTCGCTGCGCTATCGCGTGCCGGTGGTGACCGCGTGGTCCACGCCGGGGGCGGCGATGTTGATCGGCAGTGCGGCCGGGGTGCCGTTGCGCGAGGCGATGGGTGCCTTTGTGGTGGCTGCGGTGCTCGGCATGGTGGCCGGCTTCTCGGGAGTGTTCGAGCGGGCGATTCGGCGGATTCCGATCTCGCTGGCCTCGGGCATGCTGGCCGGGGTGTTGTTGCGCTTCGGGCTGGACCTGTTCGTGGCGATGAAGAGTCAGGTGCTGCTGGCGCTGGCGATGCTGGCGACTTATCTGGCCGGCCGACGCTGGTTTGCGCGTTACGCGGTGATTGCGACCTTGCTGGTCGGGGTGGCGATTGCGGCCGGCAGCGGGTCGATGCAGTGGCAGAGCATCCGGCTTGAACTGGCCCACCCGGTGTTGGTGGTGCCGTCGCTGTCGTGGGCGGCGTTGTTCGGACTGGCGATCCCGTTGTTCGTGGTCACCATGGCGTCGCAGAACGTGCCGGGCGTGGCGGTGATCCGCGCCTGCGGGTACGAGGTGCCGATCTCGCCGACGATCGGCTGGATCGGGGTGACCAATACGCTGTTGGCGCCGTTCGGCGGCTATGCGTTGAACCTGGCGGCGATCACGGCGGCGATCTGCATGGGCCGCGAGGCGCATGAGGACCCGGCGCGGCGTTACACCGCTGCGGTGAGCGCGGGCGTGTTCTATCTGCTGATCGGGGTATTCGGTGCGACCGTGGCGGCGGTGTTTGCGGCGTTCCCGCGCGAGCTGGTGATGGCGATCGCCGGGATCGCGTTGCTGGGCACGATCGGCAACAGCCTGGCGGCGGCGTTGCAGCAGGACAGCGCGCGCGAAGCGGCCTTGATCACCTTCCTGGTGACCGCATCGGGGCTGACGCTGGGCGGGATCGGTGCCTCGTTCTGGGGCTTGGTGGCCGGGACGATCGCCTTGTTGGTGGTGCGGCCACGGGCTTAGACAGTGCGCGCCATCTCATGGATGGAGTGCTTGCAGGATGACGTGAGCGGGACGTCGTGCCCGATCGCGCGACGCAATGCAGGCAGCAGGGCCGCGAGCGGCCTGCTGCGACTTGCACTCCGCGTGTCACCAAACACATCGCGTTGTGGTCGCCAGGCAAGGGGCATTCGGGCTGGTGGCACGGCCACCCGACCGTTGCGATGCCCCTGACCCCTGCCCGCTGAAAGGAAGGCGTCTCCACAGCGGCATCTTCTCCCTGCGGAGCAAGCAAGCCGCTGTGTTCCGGCCAGCGCTTATTCGGGATCGCGCAGCTGCAACAGCCAATGGGCGGTGACGCCGCTGGGGCTGGGCAAGGGTTCGAGGTGGAACTGGCGGTAGACCGGCGAACCATCCTGCGAACGCAATGGCAGGGTGACATAGGCGGCGCGCCCTTGCCGCAGCGCGTCTTCGAGCAATTCCACCTTGGTGCGGGAGGCATCGTTGGCCAACAAGGCCAGGATGTCGCAGCCGATCAGGTCGGCCACTTCGGTCTGACTGAGTTCGGCAAAGGCCGGGTTGACGAACATCAGGCGGTGCGCGGCACTGGTTGCGCCGCGTTCGATGATGGCCACACCGTCGCGCAGACGCGAGAGCGAGGCTTCGAGCAGGGTGAAATCCTGCTGGAAGCGCTTGCGCTCCATCAGTTCGATCAATACGCGCAGGCTGCGCGCCGATTCCAGGTGCAGTGGCGACCAGCGGCGCGCGCGGCCGCGCACGGTTTCCTGCCAGAGGTCGAAACTCTTGCGCGGCGACAGCCGCGAGTTGGGAATGTCCGCCAGTTTGGCCAGCTGCGGGTTGCCGGCCCATTTGACCTGCTGCACCTGCTCGCGGCGGGTCCACAGCAAAGCGCTACGCGATTGCGGCATCAGCGGGACGAAGATGAAGCCGGCCGCCAGCGGGGCGAGGTCGGCCAGGTGCGGGAACACGTCGCCGATCGCATCCACATGCAGGGCGCCGACCGCATCCTCGCGCAGGGCGTCGTGGTGTTCGGATTCGATGTGGTCGCGGATGCGCCGCAGCGCAGCGACATCGGGGGTGCTGCCATGCCGGCTGATCTCGTTGCCATGGAAGATCGCCACGCCGTCGGCATCGACCACGTCCATCAGGTCCGGCGCCATGTCGGCGAGCATTTCCACGGTCATCTGGTCGGCATCGTTGAAGTCGGTGATCAACTTCTCGCGCACGGTGAGCAGCACCGATTCCATGTGCGCACGCGCCACCGCCTGCAATGCGCCAATGCGCCCGGCCAGCGCGCGGGTCACCGCGTCGGTGGCATCGCGCATGGCATGGCTGGTGAAGTGCGGGCTGTAATGGTGGCAGGCGATCAATCCCCACAGCGCATCGTTGACGACGATCGAGGACACCAGCGTGGCGGTCACGCCCATGTTGGCCAGGTATTCCAGATGCACTGGCGACACGCTGCGCAGACTGACGTCGCTCAAATCCACCGGGGTGCCCAGGCGCGGATGCAGCGTGGGTTCGATCGGCGACGCCTGGTAACCGACATCGGCGATCTGACGCACGCGGTTGCGCAGGTACAGCGCGCGCGCCTGCGCCGGGATGTCGGTGGCCGGGTAATGCAGGCCGAGATAGGCGTCCAGGTCGGGTTGGCGCGCTTCGGCAATGACGTCGCCGTTCCACTCTTCGTCGAAGCGGTAAATCATCACCCGGTCGAAGCCAATCATGCTGCGCAGGCCCTTGGCGGCGCGCACGGCGGCTTCGGCGATGCCGGGATCGCGCTCGATGCTGCGCAACAGCGGCAGCGCTTCGCGCAGGGTGACGTCCATCAGGCGCGCGTCGCGCGGCTCCATCTCGATCAGCCATTGCTCCGGATACAGATGCCAGGCGGCAACCCAGGGGCGCTCGGTGGGGGCTGCGCGTAGCGGAAAGTGCACGTCGGCGTGCAGCAGGTGCTGCGGTTGGTCGTCGACCGCGAACGGCTGCTCGCCGGGCAGTTCCAGCACCTGGGTGTAGGACATGCCCAGCAGCTCGGCCAGCGGCACGCCGAGCAGCTCGGCGGCGGTGGTGCTGGCCTGCACGATGCGGCCGTCGGCCGGTTCGATCACCAGCAAGACGCCGTACGGCTGGATCAGGCCGGGAATATGGATCGGCTCACGTGCACAGACATCCATATCCAGGGGTTCGGTGGGCTGATTCACGGGCGCGGCTCCGCTGCAAGGCAGGTATGAAAGTGGGAAAACATGGCCTGCGCGCCGTCGATGGCGGCGTCGCGTGCGGAAGGAGTGGTCAGACGCTGGTCGAGCACGGCCTGGAAACGGCGCCAGCCGGCCGGATCATCGTCGGCCAGTTCGAAATAGCGCAAGGCGTCGGCCAGCGCGGGCTGCTGCTTGCGCAAGGTGCGCGCGATCATCCGCCCACCCAGTTGCGAGCCTTCGATGACGTACAGCATGCCCCAGCGCGCGGCATCGCTGCCGGCGGCGGGCGCTGCGATGGGCGCATCCGGTTGCTGGCCGAGCGTGCGCAGATCCTCGCCCAAGGCCGGCAGGCGGCGCCGGTAGTGCCAACCGGTGCCCACCAGGCTGCAGAGCCAGTCGTTCAACTGGTCTTCGAAGCCGGCCAGCAAGGCATGGTGGCGGCGCAGGATCTGCGCATAGGCAGCGCGATCGACCCGCCCCTGCCCCAACGCCTGCATCAGCGGGACCGTTTCGACCAGGCGATGGGTGTCCTGTGTGGCATGGCGCAACGCAAGCGCGGCCGATGGCGGAACAGCCAGGGTGTCAGGACACATAGGGAGTCGAGGCGGTGCCGCGGCACGGAGTGCACCAGCCTAGCAGTGCCCGCGCAAATCAGAAAAAGCGGGCGCGAGCACAAGCTGAATAGGTTGGCATCAGCCCGGTGCAGCGGGAGCGATGCCGGGGCCACGCCCTGCCCGCTTCCAGGCCATGACCCAGCCTGCGGCGAGCAGGAGGCCGGCCAGCAACCAGGGCGCACCCGGCAGATGCCAGGCCGCCCCGGCGCCGATAAACCAGGCAAAGACGTTGGCGAACAACAACGGGCCGGCGACGCCGGCCAGGCTGACCAGGCTGGTGAGCGCGCCTTGCACGCGGCCCTGCGCATCGGCGCCGACCTGGCGGGTGATCAGGGACTGCGCTGCCGGTGCGGCGATCGCCCAGAACGCGCTGATCGGCACGCCGATCAGGAACGCCGTGCCACTGTCGGCCAACCCGTAGATGACGAAACCGACCACCCCGCAGCCCAGACCCAGCAGCAGCGCGCGACGTTCGCCCAGCCAGCGCACCAGCCGGCCGACCAGCAGCGCGTTGACGATGATGCTGCACACGCCGACACCGGCCAGCACCCAGCTGACTTCACGCGGGCCCCAGCGATATTGGTAGCCGGCGAACAGCACGAAGATGCTGGGATAGACGTAATGGGCCAGATTGGCCAGGAACACCACCGAGGCCAGGCCGAACACCTGCGGATAGCCACGCAGCAGCTTGAGCGCGCCGAGCGGGTTGGCGTGCGACCAGTCCAGGCGTGGCGTGCGGCGTTCGGCGGGCAGCGATTCGGGCAGCACGCACCAGCCGTACAGCACGTTCAACAAGGCCAGCCCTGCGGCAAACCAGAACGGCCAGCGCAGGCCGATGCTGCCCAACCAGCCGCCGATCAATGGGCCGGCGACAAAGCCAATGCCGAACGCGGCGCCGAGCATGCCGAACGCGCCAGCGCGTTTATCGGCGGGGGTGACATCGGCGATGTAGGCATTGGCGGTGGAAAAGCTGGCCGAGCATACGCCGGAGATCACCCGCGCCAGCAGCAGCATCGGCAACGAGTGGGCCACGGCCATCAGGATGAAATCCAGCCCCAGGCCCAGGCACGAGAGCAGGATCACCGGGCGTCGGCCGAAGCGATCGGACAAGGCACCCTGCAGCGGCGAGCAGACGAACTGGATGGCCGCGAACAGGAAGCCAAACCAGCCGATCCAGCCGGCCGCCACGGCGTAGTCGCCACCGGTGAATTGCCGCACCAGATCCGGCAGCACCGGAATGATCACGCCGAACGCCAGCACGTCGATCAGCACGGTGATGAAGATGAAGATCAGCGCGGCGCGGCGCCGGCCCGTGGCGGGAGCGGGATCAGGAGAGAGGGGCATCGCGCGGCGCAGAGGAGCGAGGCGGCGAGTGTAGCGGGTGGGCTTGGGTGTGCGCGGCGCTGGGCCCTCATCCGCCCTTCGGGCACCTTCTCCCGCAGGCGGGAGAAGGGACGCGGGAGAAGGCGGGCGTGGAAGAGGTATGTGGTGTGCGGGCGTGGGGCGCTGGCGGCTGACGGCGAACAGCGAACAGCTGGCGGCTGACGGCTGACGGCTGACGGCTGACGGCTGGCGGCTGACGGCTGACGGCTGGCGGCGAACAGCGAACAGCTGACGGCTGACGGCAAATAGCAGGCGGCAGGCGGCAGGCGGCAGGCGGCAGGCGGCGGCAAGCGTGCGCTGGCAGTTACTCGATGCTGATGGTCTGGGTCAGCGTGTGGCTGGCGCCGGGTGCGAGTTCGATCACGTCCGGGCCGGCGTTGGCCGCTTCCAGGCAGACGTAGTCGCGCCAGCCCTCGCCCACGTCGGCCATCTTCTTGCCGGCCTCTTCGCCCGGGTTCCAGGCCACCAGCGAGCGGCTGCCCTGGGTGGCGATGACGATGCGCCGGCCGAGCACCGGATCGGTCAGGGTGTAGCGGCCGCCGGCGTTGGTGTAGATGCGGTCGCTGCGGCCGGGATCGCGTGGGTCGCGCAGGCTCCAGTCGCCCTGCTGGCGGTGGACGGTAGCGTAGTTCTCGTACTTGTCGAGATAGTCCAGCCCGTCCAGGCCCTGCACGCTGACCTTGAGCGCGTCGCCGACGCGGAAGTAGTTGTGCAGCGCCTGGGTGAACCGCACCGGCGTCTTGCTGGTGTTCTCGGTGATCAAACGTTGTTCGAGGGTGCGGCCGATGCGCAGGGTCATGTGCAGACGCAGGGCCAGGTCGTCGAAGGTCGGCGGCGTCAGGGTGAGCACCAGGGTGCCGTCGTCCTCGCGGCGGCTGTCGGTCAGCTGCCAGGGCACGGTGCGCACGAAACCGTGTGCGGGGACCTCGCCGGTCTGGTCCTGACGGCCGAAGTACGGCCAGCAGACCGGTGCGCCGCCGCGGATCGGGGTCGGCGGCTGCTTGGCGGTCGGCGACAGCCACATCACGTCCTGCCCGCCCTTGGGCACGAACGACAGCAGCTGGCCGCCGAACAGGCTGATGGCGGCGGTGGAGAACGGGGTGTCGATCAACAGCGAGGGAAAGCCGTGGAAGTCGCCTGTGCGCAGGCCAATGAGGTCGGACATGGGGGGGGCCTTCTGGACGATGGGGGATTGGGCGAATGCGGGATAGGCAGCCGGCAGCTTGAAGGCGGTGGCGCGGACGGCGGCCGCACCGGTGACCGGCGGGGCGGCGCGCAGGGCGGCGAGGATGCGTTGACCGGGGCGGCCATCGGCCGGTTGCAGGCCCAGGCGGGTCTGTTCGACCTGGATGGCACGGCGGCTGGCGGTGCCGATCATGCCGTCGGCCTCGCCGATCAGGTGGCCGCGAGCCAGCAGCAACTGCTGCAGTTCGCGCCGTTCGGGACGGCCCAGGCCGGGGTCGTCGGTGGGCCAGGCGGTGACCAGGCCAGGGCCGCCGCGCAGGCGGTCGGCGAGCAAGGCGATCGACAGCGCGTAGCTTTCGGCGGCGTTGTAGGCGTAGATCGCGTCGTAGTTGCGGAAGACCAGAAACGCCGGGCCGGTGGCGCCGGCCGGTAGCAACAGGGCGGCTGCGGTGTCGGCGGAGATACCGGTCGGCGCCAACGCCTTGCCGTCGGTGCCGAGCAGACCAGCGTTCTGCCAGGCCTGCAACGGTTGGCGCCGGGTGCGCCCGGCCTTGCTGGCATCGAAACCGGCGGGCAGGCGCACTTCCATGCCCCAGGGGCGGGCGCGTTCCCAGCCGGCCTTGACCAGATAGTTGGCAGTGGAGGCCAGCGCGTCGGGGATGCTGGCGACCAGATCGCGACGGCCGTCGCCATCCCCGTCCACCGCGATGCGCGTATAGGTCGAGGGCATGAACTGGGTCTGCCCGAAGGCGCCGGCCCAGGAGCCGGTCAGTTCCTGCGGGGACAGGTCACCGCGTTGCAACAGGCTGAGCAGCGCGAGGAATTCGCCGCGGAAGAACGGCTGGCGGCGGCCTGCGCACGACAGCGTGGCCAGCGACACCAGCAGCGGGCGCTTGCCGGTGACGCGACCGTAGTCGCTCTCCACCCCCCAGACCGCCACGATGGTGGCTGGATCGACGCCGGTCTGTTCGGACAGGCGGGTGAGCAAGTCGCGGTGGGTGACCAGCATGGCCTGGCCATCGGTGACGCGCTGGCTGTCGACCAGGCTGGCGAGGTAATCCCAGATCGGCGTGCTGAATTCGGGCTGCGCATCGAGCAGCGGCAACACGCTCGGGTCGGGCGCCAGGCCGGCGGTGAAACGCTGGAAGTTGGCGGCATCCACGCCCTTGGCGGCGGCCTGGGTCTGCAGCCCGGCCAGGCAGCGGTCGAAGACCGGGTCGGCGCTGGCGGCCAGCGGCACCAGTGCGATCAGTAGCGCGAAGGCACGCCGCAGCGGCGTCATGGCGTGGTGGCCGGCATATGGGCGAACGTCATGCGATGGGGCGCTCCTGCGGCAAGTCGAGCCGACGAGGATAGCCAACCTGGCTGGTTTCAGGCGTGCAGGGCGGCGATGCGCCCTTCCACTAGCTGCCGTCGCCGGTGATGCCGCTCAGCAGCGACAGGCCCGGCGCCGACGGGCCGACCTCGATCGGGCGGCGGCGCGCCCGGCGCGGACGGTCGTGGCGTGGACCGAACCAGATCATTGCGGTGGCAAGCAGCAGCGGCAGCACAATCGCAAACAGCGTGACTGTCAGCAACACCCAGTGCCAGAGATTGAGACTTGCCATGATCCGTGTCCGCCCTGACGGCGAGCTTCGCCGCGCGGCAAGCTTCCGGGATCGCCTGCGAACGTGGTGTCGAGAAGACGCGGCCGCGCATGCCGCTTGTCGGTCGCTTGTTCAATCCGGGCGACCTCGGCGCCTCCCCAATCCCCACGGCGGCGCTGCACGCCCGTTTGCACCCACACGTCCCCCCACGTTGGCCAGGGCGCAGCCGCGCGGTCACGGTGTCGACCATTGCAGGCCAGGCACTGCCTGACTGGAACAGCGCGGTATCACGGCACGCTTTTTTGTGGGCCAACGATGACGCCCACACTGTCTCGGGCCGACGCTCGGCCGGCGACGCCAATGCCGGCGGAGTGGGCGTGGGAGCGGACGTGGATCTGGATATCTTGGTCGGCATTCCAGGTGCGCGCCTGGGCGTCTCTACTGCGGGGTATTGCCGCAGCAGCGTCTTGCAAAAACCCATCGGCAGCACTGTCAATGTCCATCAACGTCCATGGCCTCTGGTTCCCGCAGCAGCGGGCCTGGGAGCAGACCTTCGCAAAAGGTGGGGGCGCGCCACGTTACGCTGCCTGATGCGCATGGAGAGCGGCGTGCGGCACGCTTGCAGCGCCGATGCGCCGGTCCACGCGACGCTGCGGTCGCTGAGCGCCTGGCGCTCAGCGTGCGTCGAGGTAATACCAGCGGCCGTCTTCGCGCACGAAGCGGCTGTGTTCGGTCATGCGCACCGCGCTGCCGCCGCCGATGCGGTAGCGGGCCAGGAACACCACCTCGGCGGTATCGGTGCCGGTGACAGTGGCGCGCTGCACGGTGAGGCCGAGCCAGGTGGTCCGGCCGCCTTCGTCCAGCGATAGCTCGGGCGGGCGTGTGGACGGGTGCCAACTGCTGAGCAGGTAGGCCACATCGCGGCGCACGTAGGCGCTGTAACGCGCACGCATCAGGGTTTCGGCATCGGCAGCGGCGGTGCCGGCGTGGTATTGCCCGCAGCATTGCGCGTACGCGCCAGCGCGGCCGCAGGGACAGGGATCGGTGGATGCAGGGTTCGCCATGCGGCAATTGTGCGCGATGGGATTGGGGATTGGGGATTGGGGATTGGGGATGCGGGATGCGGCTTGTACGCGTTATTGCAGGTCTGCAGGGGTTGCTTGGACGACCGATGCCGCGGTTTGTCATGGCGTTCTCCGGCAAGCGATGCGGGCTCGTTTTTTTTTGACAAGCTAAGGTCTGGTGTGGCGTTTGAGGCGGCGGATGACAGGCTGGTGCGGTTGCACGGCAGCAGGGCGTTGCCCCGTCCCCTCACCCCAACCCCTCTCCCGCACGCGGGAGAGGGGCTAGTGCGCGTGCAATCTCGAGGTTCCTACACCGGTGCGACATCCTGATTGCCCGGTGCGACATCCTGTTTCCCGGAGCAACGTCCCGACTCCCGCGCGTGCCAACTCCCCGCATGCGACCTCCCTTCTCCCGCGCATGCCGACTCCCGCATGCGACTTCCCTTCTCCCGCGCATGCCAACTCCCCGCATGCGACCTCCCTTCTCCCGCGCGTGCCGACTCACGCATGCGACTTCCCTTCTCCCGCGTGCGGGGGAAGGTGCCCGCAGGGCGGATGGGGGAAGGATGCCAGCAGTCGATCAAGGCGATGCCTCTCACGGCCGAGGGCGCTTCGGTATGGGCGCTTGCTGGTGCGCGCACGCGCGATCCGATGTGCCGATCATGGCTTCCGGCGTGGCGCAGGCAGCGACGTGTTCGCAGGCACCCCACCCTGCGCTGCGGTCGCGCCGGGTTGGTGCTGCGGCTATGCTGGCGCCCCCTCGTGCGGAGCGCCGCCTTGCTGGACCTGATTCCCACCGAATTGCCGTGGCTGCTCTGCATCGCCTTCGTTGCCGGGCTGGTGGATGCGGCGGTCGGTGGTGGCGGGTTGATCCAGTTGCCCGGCATGTTCGCCACCTTGCCGCAGCAGACACCGTCGCTGATCCTGGGCACCAACAAGTTCAGCGCCATGTTCGGCACCGGTGTGTCGGCGTGGCGCTATGCGCGCAACGTGCGCTTTCCATGGCGGCCGGTGCTGTACGCGACGGCGGCGGCCTTTACGTTTTCGTTTCTGGGCGCGACCGCCGTCAGCCTGATGCCCAAGCAGGCAGTGCGGCCGCTGATCCTGGCGCTGCTGATCGCGATGCTGATCTACACGTTGATCAAGAAGGATTTCGGTGCACTGCATCGGCCACGCGAGATCGGCCGGCGTGAGTTGGCCACCGCGCTGGCGATGGGCGCGGCGATCGGGTTCTACGACGGCTTCTTCGGGCCGGGCACCGGCAGCTTTTTGATCTTCCTGTTCATCCGCTTTTTCGGGCTGGATTTCCTGCGCGCCTCGGCCGCAGCCAAGGTGGTGAACCTGGCCACCAACCTGGCGGCGCTGTCGTTCTTTTTGCCCAGCGGCCAGGTGATGTTGGCGCTCGGCATTCCAATGGCGGTGGCGAATGTGGCCGGCGCCGTGGCCGGCACGCGGATGGCGCTGCGCGGCGGCACGCCGCTGATCCGCAAGTTGTTCCTGGTGCTGGTCATCGTGTTGATCGGCAAGATGGGCTGGGACCTGCTGCACTGAGCGTGCCTGCAGACACGCGTGGCTTGGGTTGACCGATGCCGTTGATTCCCGCTGGCCTGCGACCCGATCGGGTCGCCGCTCACTCGGCCAATGCGGCCTGGATGCGCGGCCAGGCATAGTCCCAGGCGATGCGCTCCTGCTCCAGGCGCGGGGAAGGACCGAACCGGCCGTCACGCAAGTCTGCATACAGGCGCTGTTCGTCGTCGCTGAGCGCCTCCAGGCGCTGGGCGCGGTGCTGCTTGCGTTCGTGCCCCCACAGCGCGCGCGGGGTGGCATGCAGGGTGGCCTGGTCCATCAGCAAGGCGATGGTGTGTGGCGCATGCGTGCGCAAGCGATGCAGGATCGCCAGGCCGTGGGTGTCGATGTCGCCCCAGTAGTACAGCGGCAACGCGCGCAGCCAGTCGATGCTGCGCACGTACTCGATGGCGTACCCGCGCGCCATCAGCACCACCGTGCCCGGCAGTGCTTCGCAGGCCAGACCGGTCTCGCGGTTCTCCACGATGAGCACGCGGCGCGCCGGCAGGCGTAGCGCGGCGATCTGCGCAATCGGTGCGGTGATGTCTTCCAACCCGCCTAGCTGCTGGCGCAGGGCTGGATCGAGCAATCGCAAACGCAGCCGATCCGGCGCGCTGCGCAGGCCGGACAGGCTGGCGAAGCTGCGTGGTTCGGCAATGCCGCGCAGGCTGGCAAGCCAGTCGGCGATCACCTTGCGGTGGGGGTCGATCCATTTGCTGTCGATGCCGGCGATGGGAAGCTGGCGCAGGAACAACCCGCTGTCGCGGTGCCGGTGCAGCCAATCGACCACGGCGACCAGCCGGGAGAAATCGGCATCGGGCCAGTCGGCCAGCAGATCGAATTGACGGCGTAGCCGCGCTGCCAGGGCGACCGCCTGCGGCCAGCGCGCCTGCAACGCCGCGCAACGTTCGCTGGCGCGCTCCCAGCGCGCGGCCTCGCCAAGCGCGGCGGCAACCTGGGCGGCATCGTCCAGCACCCAGGCGTGCGGCAGGCGTTGCGAGCCCAGTTGCGGCCAGGCCACATCGCGGTACTCCACCCGACCGGGCAGGCCGCTGCGGTTCCAGCTCTGCAGCCAGTGACCGAAGGCATCGAAGCGTGCGATGGCCTGCGCCTGGGTCGGCACCCGCAACCCAATCGGTTGCGGTTCGCCCTGCCCGATCAACCACTGCCCGCGTGCGCGCTGCCATTGTCCGCGCAAGGCCTGCAGTGCGGCGGCCGGCAGCAGCATCGGCGAGACGGCCGCCATCAGTGGGCGTTCGCGGCGGTGCGGCGTTGGCGCGCAGCCGCCACACGCGTGGGATCACCCGCTGCGGATACGCAGGCAGTGCACCTCTGGCCGGGCGCTCCCAAAGCGCAGTGCGGGCATCCAGCGCAGCTCATGCGGTGGAGGGTGGTGCGACGCCATCGTCGACAGACGGCTCGATCGGTGCCGCCGCTGCGGTTGCGCTACGCGAGCGCTCGGGCAGCTTGAGCCTGCGCGACTGTTGGTCGTATTCGATCAGCAATACGCCCGAATCGTGACGGCCGC
This sequence comes from Xanthomonas sp. 3075, assembly GCF_014197275.1. Classification (GTDB taxonomy): domain Bacteria; phylum Pseudomonadota; class Gammaproteobacteria; order Xanthomonadales; family Xanthomonadaceae; genus Xanthomonas; species Xanthomonas campestris_B. The sequence continues at coordinate 12,860 of NZ_JACIFI010000012.1, forward strand.
TGATCTCGACAAAGCAGGCGCCGCCGATGAACGGCTCCAGCGTCATCACCGATTTCAGCGGCGTGGCCACCACCATCTGGAAACCGAAGTTCTCGAAGATGTTCATCGCCAGCGCAGTGAATTCGTTGTCGGCCTTGTCGAAGGCTTCGTCCAGCACCACGGCCGCATACCGCGGCAGTTCACCGTCCTCGCCGCCAAGCTGGTAGCGCAGCGCGGCGGCCAGACAGGTGGTTGCCAACTTCTGCCGCTGGCCGCCGGATTTGCCGGCGCCGCTGCGGTAGATCTCCACCTGCTGGCGGGTGGCCGCATCCAGTTCGACGCCGACGAACTCCACATGCAGGCGCACATCCAGCACCAGCTCGCGCCAGCGCCGGTCTTCGCCGTCGGCCGAGCCGAGCTTGCGCACCAGTTCGCGCAACACCGCGAACTGCTGTTCGGCCACGTCGCGCTGCTCGGTCTGGTGATGGCCGAGTACATCGCGCAGACGCTGATGGAAGTCGATCACCTCCGGCAGGCGGCGGTCGCTGAGTTCGATGGTCAGCAGCGTGCCGTGGTTGAACGGCACCTGCTCCAGGCTGGCATTGACCTCGTCCAGACGCTGGGCGATCGATTTGCGCGCCTCGGCGGTGTAGCGCTGCAAGGCGAGCAGATTGTTCTTGCTCTGGCTCTGCAACAGCTCGAAGAAACGCGCTTCGTGCTGGGGCAGGCCATCGCGCTGCAGGCGCTGCAGCCGCGCGAGGAAATCGTCGGCGCCGGACAGGCTGACGGTGAAGTCGCCGCTGTCTTCGGGCCAGTGCTGGCAATAGCGGCGAAAGCAGCCGAGCAGCAACTGTTCCAGCCGATTGTGCTCGCTGTCGCTGGCGCGTAGTTGCTCGGTCAGCGCGTTGTCGATGCTGCGGAACTGCGCATCCAGGTTGTCCAGGGTGAGCACGCCCAGGCCGGCCACGCGCTCGCTCAACCCCTGCTGCTGCAATGGCGTGATCACACGCTGATCTGCATCGGCACAGCCCAGCCGGGTTTTTTCCAGCCGCTCGCGTTCGCCCTCCAGCTTGGCGCGCTCCTTGCGCACGTCCTCGAACGTGCGCCTGGCCTGTTCCAGATCGCCGCGCGTGCGCTCGATCGCCTCACCCAGCGCACGCAGGTTGGCATCGCCTTCGCGCAGCTGACGCAAGGCGTTGGCGATATCGTCCAGCCGCTGCAGCGGCGCGGCCACATCGATCTCTTCCCAACCCAGGTTGGCCAGGGTGTGCTGGGCCAGGCGCCGGCTGCCATCGCGTTCGCGGCGCGCACGCAGCTCGGACACATCGGCATCGCAGGCGGCGATGCGTTGCGCCAGCGCGATGGCTTCGCGTTCGAACAGCGCCAGCTTGTCGCGGTTGTCGAAGCCCAGCAGCCAGCGCCGACGGTCGCCCACCGCATGGCGGTCGTCCTTTTCATAGCGCTCGCCCGGGTGCTTGACCTGGCCTTCGCGGGTGATCGCGCGCTCTGCGGTGCGCAAGGCATTGGCGTTGTCGACGCAGTCGTAGTCGAAGCGCTTGCCCAGCTCGCGGCGCAACCAGCCGGCGAACGGATGATCGCGCAGTTCCAGCTTGTGCAGCAGCGAGGCGCTGGCGGGTTCGCGCCCCGTCAGCGCCTGTTCGTTGTTGCGCACCCGGTAATAGACCAGGCGCGTGCCCAGATGGGTGCGATTGACCCAGTCGGCGACCTCGGCGTAATGCCGCTCGTCCACCAGCAGCGACTGCGCAAAGCCATGCAGCACGCGCTCGATGGCACCGCGCCAACTGGCGTCTTGCGCACGCACCTGGATCAACTCACCCACGAACGGCAACGCTGCCTCGGGCACGCCGGTCTCGGCACTCAGGCGCGCGCGCAGGCTTTGCATCGGCGCCGGAATATTGGAGGGGTTGCGGGTGAGCGCCTCGATCTCGGCGCGCACCTGCGCAAAGCGCTGGGTGTCCTCGCGCTTGCCGGCGATGCGCTCGCCGATCGCCTCGTCCAGTTCGGCCGCCAACCGCTGCCCGTCCTCCAGTGCGGCGCGCGCCTGTGCAGACTGCTCGGCAAAGCCATGCGCATTGTCGGCCAGCGTCTGGTCGAGCTGGCCGCAGGCCTGGTCGGCCTTGGCGCGCTTGGCGCTGCGGCGCGCAAGTTCGCCCTGCAGCTGGAGCTGCTCGCGTTCCAGCGCATCGATCCGCTCGCCCCCCTGGCTGCGCCGCTGGGCCTCCAGGTCGGACAAGCGTTGCTGGTGGTTGTCCAGCGCAGCGTGACGCTGGCCTTCCTCGCCAGCCAGTCCCTGATCGTGCACGTCCAGTGCGTGCAGGCGCGCATCCAGCAAGGCGAGCCGACGCTGCTCGCGGTAGGCATCGATGCCGAGCTTGAGCTCCTGCAGCTGCCCGCGCTGGCGCTGCACCTGTTGCAGCGCATCGTAGTGCGCGCGCGCCGGCAGCAGCGTTTCGACCTGACGCCGCGCCGTGACCACCGCCTGGTGTGCACCATCGAGCTCGGCAAAATCGCCCACCAACCGCTCGCAGGCGTCGAAGGTCTTGGGCTCTTCGAGCATGAACCCGCGCAGGAACACATTGAGATCGCCGAGATTTTTCGCCGACTGGGTCTTGTGCAGCAGCCGCAACGCCATCTCGTTGGCGATGCCCAGCTGATGACGGAAGCGCTCGGCATAGCCGGAGAAATTCTCGAAGTGGGCGATGCCGTCGCCCAGCCGCGCCTTGAGCTTGCGCAGATCCAGATCGAAGCCGGCCAGCTCGCTGGCGATATCGAAGCTGCGCTCGACCACCATGTAGTGCTTGCGCACGTCGGCTGCCGCCGCGCCGTTGCCGGCGATCCAGAACAGCCGCACCAGGCTGATCACTTGCCCCTCGCCATTGCGGTATTCCAGCACCAGCGCGGTCCAGGTGGCGCCCTTGCGCAGATACTGGGTGGCGATTTCGCCGGAGGCGCTGTCCTGCTGGTCGGCCCAGGCGCCACGCACATACGACACCAGGTTGCGATCGCGACCACTACGTTCGGCCTCGCGCGCAGCGGCGTTGAAATCGACCAGGCTGGGCGGGGTCAGCAGCGCCGACATCGCATCCAGCAAGGTCGATTTTCCCGACCCGGAACGGCCGACGAACAGAAAGCCCTTCTCGGCGATCGGCACGTCGGTCAGGCCGTTGAACGTGCCCCAGTTATGCACCTGCAGGCGGCGCATGCGGAACTGCTGCAGGCGCGGATCGGGCAGCGTCTCTGCGAACAGGCTGGAAGGCGTGGAAGAAGATTTCATTGCGACAGTTTAGGCCGTGTCATGCAGGTGAGCGCCGGTGGCGTGGGACTGGAACGTGCCGCTGCAACCGCCAGGGCCGCTGCGGCCGACCAACGGGCGTGCGCCGGCACGTGGCACGCTAGGACTCGCCCGCATCGCCCACGGTGCCGGGCTGCTCGCGCAACTGGCGATAGACCTGCGCCAGCGCGGAGACATCCTCGGCCGAGAACAGCAGCTTGAGCGTGGGCGAAACCTCGTAGCGATTGTCGTCGCCGCGCAGGCGGGTGAGCACGTGGTTGTCCTTCATTTTCTGGATGGCGTTGCCGACCCGGCGCATGAACCCGGCACGGTCGGTGGACAGGTTTTTTTCGTACACCGCCAACGCTTCGCTCAACGCTGCGTCCTCGACCACCGCACGCACGCCGCGCACATCGGCTTCGGCCAGTTGCTGGCGCAGATGCAGCAGCAATACCGAGTCTATGAAGGTCAGCGGCGAAGAGCGCAGCAGCACCGGCGCGTCCAGCTCGCCGGTCTCGGCCTGGCGGGTGAAGGCGACGCCGGCTTCGCGGTCCAGCACCAGCTCCAGGAACAGATCGGCCAGACTGCTGCGCACGGCCGCTTCGTGACGCAGCAACGCCGGCCACAACTTGCTGTGCCGCTGCACGTCCACGCTGGGTCCGCTGAGCAGCTGGCACAGGACGCGCCGGGCATCCAGCGCGAGCCGGCCGCTATCGCCGGGGAAAAGCGCCTGGCCGGTGTCAGCGTCGGTGACCGCACCCTCGTCGGCGTGGTCGGTGTGTTCCTGATCGTCTGCTGCGGCGTTGTCAGCCTGCCAATTCATTGCGTTTCTCCTGGCTGAACCACACTAACGGGATGCGTGCGCGACGCCACTGGCCATCGCCACCGCACCACTGCGCGATCTCGCTGTGTTGTGCATCGACCCGACCATGCCGCGTGCCCAGCGACAGATACCCGATCACGCTGCCCAGCCCCTGCTCGGCCTGCCGTTGCGCCAGCACCTGCGCGATGGACAGCTGCGCGTGATCGCCCAGCAGCTCGTACAGATCGCGGCGCAAACTGCGGAAATCGATCTCCGATTGCGCGACCAGATCGCCCACGCTGTCCAGCGAGATTGCCGCCGCGTCGTTGCGCTGGATGCTGCCATCGACCTGCGCCTGACGCGGATCGTGCAGCCGCCACTGCGACAACGAACGCAATCGGCTGGTGGTCAGGTTGAGGTCGCGCCCGATCGGGCGCTGCGCGCGCAGGTGGTCGCGCAGGCCGAGCGCTTCGGCCTGCGCCTGCTTGAGCAACTGGTTGAGTCGGCGCTGTTCCAGATAGCCGCGGCTCTGCACGAAACCGCGCAGGCTGCGGGCGAAATGCTGCATCACATCGTGCACCTGGCCGCCGCGTTCGAGCATGGTGCCGGTCAGCCCGCGCAGGAAGCTGCGCTCGCGGCGATCGAGCTTGCGCGCGAACGCGCGCGCCAGCACCGTCTCCAGCGCCGCATCCAGCTGCGCACTCTGTTCGGCATCGTTGAGCAAGCCCCAGAACGCCTGAAAACTGCGTCCGGCCTCGCTGTCGCCGATGACGTCCACACCTTCGAACAGCTTGGTCAACACATCGCCGCGCTCGCCCTCGTCGTCGATGATGCGCTCGCGAAACTGCCGGTTGAGTTGCTCGAAATCCTCGCGCACGCGGCGGAAATCCTCGGTCAGTTCGTCGGCCAGCGCGATGACCTGGCGTGCGCGCTCCAATGCGCGCTTGCCGTCCAGCGACGCGACCTTGCCGGCGGACACCCGCGCGATTTCTGCATCGATGCGATCGCGTTCGTCGCGCAGCGCCGACAGCCGGGCATCGGGATTGGTTTCGGTCAGTGCGGCCAGTTGCGACAGTTGCTGCATCACCAGCGCCAGGCGGCTTTCGGTGGCGGCGCCACGCGCATGCTCCAGGCCGTCGGCAAAGCGAATCGCCTGCAGGGCCTGTGCGGACAGTTCGTATTCCTCCTGCTGGGCGCCATCGGGCAGGCGCCGTTCCAGCCAGCCCTGGTTCAACCAATGCGCCACATAGGCCTGCGCGGTGCGCGGCAATTCGCGCGAGAGCTGATCGACATTGAGCTCGTCGAGCATGCGCTGCAGGCGCTCGTGCAGCACTGCCGCCGGCAGGCGGCGCTCGCTGTCCAGCAACAGCGTCTGCAGCAGACCGATGACCTCCGGCGCCTGGTCGGCGGCCAGCAATTTCCACAGCGGCTGCTCGCGCAGGGTGCGATAGCGGGCAATGCGGGCACGGTGTTTCATGGCGGTGTGCGGCGGTCAGCAACATCGATCACCGGCGGCATGATCGCAGGCGCGGCGGACATGCGGACACGCGCCTGGCACAAGCCAGAGCGCATCGGCGCGGCTGTACGCCGCGTCGGCGGGCATTGCACGTTGCGCCGTGGTGCTTGTGCCATGCCGGACTTGCCAGGCAGGCCGTTAAACGTTGCTTGTTCCACCGAGTAGATCTGCATGCGGCTCCTTGCAGGCGACGGTCATGGTGCGGTTTCGACCCAATCTATCAGCCGCCAACACGCCATGAATGCCTCAACGCTTGCCGCCCACTTCGATGAACTGCAGGAACTCGGCGCGGGTGCGCGCGTCTTCGCGGAAGCTGCCGAGCATCTTGGAGGTCACCATGCTGACGCCGCGCTTGTGGATGCCGCGCGTGGTCATGCACTCGTGCGAGCCTTCCACCACTACACCCACGCCGCGCGGTTGCAGTACGTCCTGGATGCACTGGGCGATCTGCGCGGTCATCTTCTCCTGCACCTGGAAGCGGCGCGCGTAGCTTTCCACCACGCGGGCCAGCTTGCTGATGCCCACCACCTTGCCGCTCGGCAGGTAGCCCACGTGCACCTTGCCGATGATCGGCGCCATGTGGTGCTCGCAATGGCTTTCGTAGGAGATGTCGCGCAGCACGATCAGCTCGTCGTAGCCGGCGACTTCTTCGAAGGTGCGTTCCAGGTATTCGCGCGGTTCTTCGCGGTAGCCGCTGAACCAGTCGCCATAGGCTTCGGCGACCCGGCGCGGGGTGTCCAGCAGGCCCTCGCGGGCTGGGTCCTCGCCGGCCCAGCGCAACAGGGTGCGCACGGCGTCTTCGGCCTGGGCCTGGGTGACGGAAGAATCGGGCTGGTCGGACTGGCTCATGCGCAGGTGCACCCAAAGGGGGCGAGCATGGTACCCGAGGACGGGCCGGCCGCCCCAGTGGCGGTTGCGGCCGCTGCCACGGGTTCAGTGACTATTGATTCATTATTGAATTGATAGGATGCTATCTATTATGACGAACAACAGTCCTTCCCCGCGTGCCCAGGTCAGCTCCGGCCTGCTGGTCGCCGCCCGCCAATGGCAGCGGCTGGCCGACCAGGCATTCGCCGACGTCGGGCTGTCCAGTGCCTGTACCGGGCCGCTGCTGACGATCGGCCGCTCCGGCGGTGGCATCCGCCAGGTGGCACTGGCCCAGCAACTGGGGATGGAAGGCCCGTCGCTGGTGCGGCTGCTGGACAAGCTGGCGGCCCAGGGGCTGGTCCGCCGCGAGGCCGACAGCAGCGACCGCCGCGCCAATCAGCTATGGCTGACCGACGCAGGCCAGGCGCTGGTCGGGCAGATCGAGGTGCGCCTGGACGCGCTGCGCGCCGAGGTGTTTGGCGCACTCAGCCAAACGCAGGTGGAGACGGTGCTGACGTTGTGGGAACAGATCGCGCAGGCGCATGCGCGGCTGGGTCAGTCCGACTGAGTCAGTGGGAAGGCGTCGCCCTGCGACGCGTGTAGTGCCTTGCCGATGTCCTGACGCGCGCGCTGCGCTGCGCCGGGCGTCGTTGTTTTCTCTTACCCAGGATGTGCCCGATGTACGGCGAATTCAGTCTCTACGGTGTGTTCGTTCCCACCTTGCTGGCGTTGATGACGCTGGCCTATCTGCTCAACAGCGCCATCGGCGCGCTGCTGACCCGCGCCGGCGCGTACCGCCACATCTGGCACCCGGCGCTGTTCAACCTGGCGCTGTACATCGCGCTGCTGGGCGGCCTGTTTTTCCTTACCCGTTGGATGCAATCGTGAAAAAGCTGATCAAGACCGCGGGGCCGGCGCTGCTGACCCTGGCGATGGTGGTGGTGGCTGCCGTGGTACTGCAGCACCTGTGGCGTTACTACATGGAGGCGCCGTGGACGCGCGATGCGCACGTGGGCGCCGATGTGGTGCAGGTGGCGCCGGATGTGTCCGGGCTGGTGGAATCGGTGGCGGTGGACGACAACCAGGCGGTCACGCGCGGCCAGCTGCTGTTCGTGGTGGACCGCGCGCGCTATGCGATCGCGCTGGAACAGGCGCGCGCCGCGCTGGCCGAGCGCCAGGCCACGTTGAGCCAGTTGCGCCGCGAGATCGCGCGCGACCGCAGCCTGCAGGACCTGGTCGCCGCCGAGGATGCCGAGGTGCGCCGCTCCAATGTGCAAAAGGCGCAGGCCGCCGTGGCCACTGCGCAATCGGCGGTGGACCTGGCCCAGCTCAATCTGGACCGTACGCAAGTGCGCAGCCCCGCCGATGGCCATGTCAGCGACCGCACCGTGCGCGTGGGCGATTACGTCAGCGCCGGGCGCCCGGTGGTGGCGGTGCTGGATACCGGTTCGTTCCGCGTCGATGGCTATTTCGAAGAGACCCGCCTGCATGGCGTGCATGCCGGCCAGCGCGTGGACGTGCACCTGATGGGCGAGCCGGTCACGCTGCACGGGCATGTGCAGAGCATCGCCGCCGGCATCGAGGACCGCTACCGCAGCGGCAGCGCCGGCGCGTTGCCCAATGTCACTCCGGCGTTCGACTGGGTGCGGCTGGCGCAGCGCATCCCGGTGCGCATCGTGCTGGACCAGGTGCCCACGCACGTGCAGCTGATTGCCGGGCGCACCGCCACGGTGACCATCCTGCCGGACGCCGTGCGCCCTGCTCCGGCCAGCGCGCCTGCCCGCGTGCAGGCGAAGGCCGCGCCATGAACCGCGCTGCGTTACGCCCTGTGTCCCTGGCCGCACTGCTGGTCGCGCTAAGTGCGTGCAGCACGGTCGGCCCGAACTACGCCGTGCCGGACGATTCGGCCTACCAGCGGCCAACCGCCAACGCCGCGTTTCTCGACACCGGCAACGCCCAGGTGCGCCCCGGCGCAGCGCTGCCGGCACGCTGGTGGGCGCTGTATCAGGACCCGATGCTGGATGGCTTGATCGAACAGGCCTTGCGCGACAACGTCGAGTTGAAGGTCGCCGGTGCCAACCTGCGCCGCGCCGCCGCGGTGTACGAACAGGCGCTGGACGCGGGCGGTTTCGACTACGAAGTGGACGCCGGCGTCAGCCGCGCGCAGGTCTCGGCCGAGGCGTTCCTGCAGCAGGAAAAGCTGCCGGTGTTCAACCTGGCCGATGGCGAGCTCGGGGTGTCGTACCAGTTCGACCTGTTCGGCAAGCTGCAACGTGGTGCCGAGGCCGCGCAGGCCGATACGCAAGTCGCCCAGGCCGCGATCGATCTGGCCCGCGTCAACGTGGCCGCGCAGGTCGCCGGCAGCTATGTGGAGATCTGCCACGCCAACCACGAGCTGCATGTGGCCGAGCAGTCGTTGCAATTGCAGCAGCGCAGCCGCGAGATCACCCAACGCTTGATCGCCGCCGGACGCGGCACGCCACCGGATCTGGCCCGCGCCACCGCGCAGGTGGCGATGCTGGGAGCGGCGCTGCCGCCGCTGCGGGCGCGTCGCCAGGCGGCCGGTTACCAACTGGCTGCGCTGCTCGGCAAGACGCCCGGCGAGGTGCCGGCCGGCGTGGACAGCTGTGCGCATGCGCCGGCCTTGCAGCAACCGATTCCGATCGGCGATGGCCGCGCGCTGCTGGCGCGTCGCCCGGATGTGCGCCAGGCCGAACGTCGGCTGGCGGCAGCCACCGCACGCATCGGCGTGGCCACTGCCGAGTTGTATCCGGAGATCCGTCTGGGCGGTTCGATCGGTGCCACCGGCCTGCTGGCCGATTTCGGCGAGCAGGCCACGCATGCCTGGTCGTTCGGCCCGCTGATCTCGTGGACGCTGCCCTCCAGCGGTGCCCGTGCACGCATCCGCGCCACCGAAGCCGGCGCCGACGCTGCGCTGGCACAGTTCGACAACACCGTGCTGCAGGCCTTGCGCGAGGTGCAGACCACGCTCTCGCGTTACGCGCAGGATCTGGACCGCCTGCATCTGCTGGAACAGGCGCAGCAACAAGCCGACCTGGCATCGGCGCAGAACCGGCGCCTGTATCAAGGCGGGCGCACGCCGTATCTGTCCAGCCTGGATGCCGAGCGCACGCTGGCCACCGCCGACATGACGCTGGCCAATGCGCAGGCGCAGGTCTCGCAGGATCAACTGCAGCTGTTCCTCGCGTTGGGTGGCGGTTGGGAAACCACGGCCGACCACACCGACCCGACGGCCACGCGATGAGTGCGCTGCTGCGCGACCGCCAGGCCTGGCTGTTTTCGGCCAAGACCTTCGCCGCGTCGATTGCGGCGTTGTACGTGGGGCTGGCCGGTAATCTGTCGCGACCGTACTGGGCGATGGCCACGGTCTATATCGTCTCGCAGCCGTTGCTCGGTCCCACCCGCGCCAAGGGCGTGTACCGCGTGCTCGGCACCTTGCTGGCCGGCGCGGCGACCCTGGTGATGTTGCCGAACCTGGTGGAGACTCCGCTGCTGCTGAGTGCGGCGATGGCGCTGTGGCTGTCGGCCTGCCTGTTCCTGGCGCTGCTCAATCGTGGCCCGCGCGGTTACGCGTTCTTGTTGGCCGGCTATACCACGGCGTTCATTGGCTTTCCTGCGGTCACAGCGCCCGAAGGCATCTTCGACACCGTGGTGGCCCGCAGCGAGGAGATCATTCTCGGCACGGTGATGGCGGTGCTGTTCGCCGCGCTGGTGTTTCCCGCCTCGGTCAAGCCGATGCTCACCGCGCGCATTGGCAACTGGATGCAGGACGCCGCGCAATGGTGTCGGCAGGTGTTGCAGCGCGGTCCATCGCAGGCACCGCGCAATCGGCTGGCCGCCGACCTGGTGCAGTTCGAAGCCTTGATCGCCTTCGTGCGCCACGACGACCCGCGCCATGCCGGTGCCGTCCCCGCGCTGGAACAGCTGCACGCACGCATGCTGATGCTGTTGCCGGTGCTGTCGTCGATGGCCGATCGGCTGGATGGGTTGCAGCGCGATGGGTCTGCGTTGCCGCTTGAAACGGCCACGCTGCTGGAGGACGTCGCGGCCTGGGTGGATCGGGGCGAGGATGCACGCAGCGATGCGGACGTCGACGCCTTACGTGGACGCATCGCCGCACTGCGCCCGGTGGTCGATCAGGACATCGAGCATCTGCTGCTGGCGAGCCTGCTGCTGCGGCTGGAAGCGTTGCTTGATCTCTGGCAGGACTGCCGCGTGCTGCAGCAGGCCTTGGTGCAAGGTGCGGCGACGCCTGCGCTGCGTGCCTCGCCCGCGGTCGCGATACAACCTGCAACCGCGGGATCACCCGAGCGAACTGAGGCCACGCAAGGCGCGCGCGCCCCGCGTTCGCGCACGCAGTCGTCGTTGCTGCAGCGCCTGGGCTGGTCACAACGCGATGCTGCAACGGCGGCGTCATCCACGCAGGTCAACCAGGCGCTGGAAGAACCCGCTGCACGTTCGCGCATGCAGTCCACGCTTCTGCAAGGTCTCGTCGGGTCACGACCGCAGACAACCGATGCGCCTGCGAGTACCACCCGCCATCTTGATTTCGGCATGGCCGCGTTTTCCGCGCTGAGCGCGGGTTTCGCACTGATGGCGTACTGCGTGCTGTGGATCGGCATCGGTTGGGAAGGCGGCGGCAACGGCGCGATGATGGCTGCGGTCACTGCCGCGTTCTTCGCCGCGCAGGACGACCCGGCGCCAAGCATGCTGTCGTTCCTGACCTGGGCGGTGGTGGCCAGCGTGGTCGCCGGCATCTATCTGTTCGGCATCTTCCCGGCCATCCACGATTTCCCGCTGCTGGTCGTGGTGCTGGCGGCGGTGTTCCTGCCGATCGGCGCGTTGCTGCACCGCCCCAAGACCATGCTGATCGCACTGCCGCTGGTGGTGAATCTCACCGCGTTGCTGAGTTTGCAGAACACCTACAACGCCAACATCCAGAGCTTCGTCAATGCAGCGGTGGCGATGGTGGTGGGCATTGGATTTGCGGTGGTGCTGACGCGGCTGTTTCGCTCGGTCGGCGCCGAATGGAGCGCGCGCCGGTTGGTGCGCCAGGGCTGGCGCACACTGGCCGATGCCGCCGAAGGCCACGGCATGCAGGATCGCCAGCACTTTGCCGCGCGCATGCTGGATCTGCTGGGCCTGCTCGCACCACGGCTGGCATTGACGCCGGAAGGCAGCGATCTGGCCTCGGTGGATATGCTCAACGAGGTGCGTGTGGGCTTGAACATCCTGCAACTGCGCAGCGCGCGACATGGTTTGCCGCAGACCAGTAAGGATGCGGTGGACGCGATCCTGTGCGAGGTTGCGGCGCACTACCGGCAGCAGATTGCGCAGCAGCGGCCGTTGCCTGGGCCGGATGCGCTGCGTGATCGTCTGGACGCCTCGCTTGCGCGCGTTGGCACGGTGCCGGCGGGGACGCATCGCGATGACGCGCTGCTGGGTTTGATCGGGCTGCGTGACAGCGTGTTTGCAGCGGCGGCGCCGCGCGCCCCCCATGGAAACCCCGGTACTCAGCCGCCTGTAGCCGCTCTCCCTGCGGGGTGATGAGGCCGTGCTTGCGCGCCACTGGCGCGCGTGCCTTGCAGCGCCCGCACTGCTGGCGCGGGCTGGGGTGAGGGGACGGTGCAGCAATGCACGAGGCAGCATCGATGCGTCACCTCAGCGGCGCGTGGCGACGCGTTCACCAGGGCTGGCATGCCAGTTACCTGAGGCGCTCCCTCATCCGCCCATCGGGCCCCTCCTCCCGCAGGGAGAAGGGAATGGCTCGGCCCGCGCGCAACCCATCAGCGCTTGCGCTGATGCATCGCCGCTTCGTCATCCAGCCAGTTGCTGCCCTTGTTGGTCAGGAAGAACATGTAGACCACCAGCGACACCGCGATCACCGCCGTTGCGTAGATCACGAACTCGCTCACGTGCCCAGTCTTCAACGAGGCCTGGTACAACAACGGCGCGGTGCCACCAAACGCGGAATTGGCCAGCGCATAGCCCAGGCCCACGCCCAGCGCGCGCACATGGGTGGGGAACAGTTCCGCCTTCACCACCGCATTGATCGAGGTGTAGCCGGTCAGGATCACAAAGCCCACGGTGAGGATCGCGAACGCGGCCAGCCAGTCGGTCTGCTTGGGCAGCTCGGTCACCAGGAACCAGGTGTAGAGCACCCCGCCGATGCCGAAAAACACCAGCAAGGTCTTGCGCCCAACGATGTCCGACAACCAGCCGCCCACCGGCTGCATCAGCATCAACACCGTCAGCGCGACCAGGTTGATGATGGTGCCGGCCATCACGTCGCCACCGGCAAACGCGGTCTGGATCATCTTCGGGCCGGTCACCGAATAGGTGTAGAACGCGATCGTGCCGCCGGCGGTGATCAGGAAGCACAGCAGCAGCGGGCGCCACTGATTGACGAACAATTCGCGCATCGAGCCCGATGCCTTGGCCTTGCCGGTGCGCGAATCGGCGATGGATTCGGAGCTCAGCGACTCGTCCATGGTGCGGCGCAGCCAGAACACCACCAGCGCGCCGATGCCGCCCAGGCCGAACGCCACGCGCCAGCCCCATGCAGACACCTGCGGGGCGTCGAAGAAATGCAGCATCACCAGCAACGTGGCCTGCGCCAGCACATGCCCGCCGACCAACGTGACGTAATGGAACGACGACAGGAACCCGCGCCGGCCGGGAATCGCCGCCTCCGACATGTAGGTCGCGCTGGTGCCGTATTCGCCACCGGTGGCAAAGCCCTGCAACAGCCGCGCCATCAGCAGGATGATCGGCGCGGCAATGCCGATCGTGGACACCGTGGGCGTGATCGCGATGACGAACGAGCACAGCGCCATCATCGACACCGAGATGGTCAACGCCAGACGGCGGCCGTAGCGGTCGGCGAAGCGGCCGAAGTACCACGCACCGATCGGGCGCATCAGGAAGGTCATCGCAAAGATCGCCCACACGAACATGGTGGCGTTCTTGTCTTCCTTGGAAAAGAACTGCGATTCGAAATAGACCGCAAACACCGAGTAGACGTAGACGTCGTACCACTCGACCAGATTGCCGGCCGAGCCCTTGAGCGTGTTGGACACCGAACGGCGAAGGCTACCGGGGGCTGCGCCAGAACCGGCGGCGATCGGGGACGTTGGGGGTGCGCTCATGCAGACGGAACCTCGTGGTGGACACCCCGGGAGTATAGGTGCCTGCTTGTGTGACGCATGTAAGCATTTCGGCGCATAGGCAGGCGCCGTGCAAGCGGCTAGTCCGTGCGGTTTTTGGTCGGGTGGCAGCCAACCGGGAGCGTTCGCTTGCTTCGCTCCACAGCGATGTCCACTGAGGTTATTTGTGGCGCTTCAGTCCGCTTTCGGCGTCGGTGCAGCCAGCCATTTGCTGTCTCGCAGGGAGCCAGCCGCGCGGCAGCACGGGTGCATCCGCGACGGCATTGCCGAAAACGCAGGCCGTTATTGTCGAGACCGCATTGGATGCCCATCGACGACTACGGCAACACCTGCTTGAGCGTCTCGATAAACGCACGCAGGCCCGGCGGGATCTGTCGATGTCCGGGGTAATACAGCACCAGTCCCGGAATTGCCGGGCACCAGTGCTCCAGCACGCGCACCAACGTGCCGCGCGCCAGCGCAGCCATCGCCGTATGCTCGGGCACATAGGCGATGCCAAGGCCGGCTTCGGCGGCCTCGCTCATCGTCTGAGTCTGGTCCAGCGTCAGCCGTCCCGGCACATCGATCACCACCTCCTGACCGCGCCGCTCGAACTCCCAGCGATACAGCTTGCCGCTGGGCATGCGATGCCGGATGCAGGCGTGGCGATGCAGATCGTCCGGTACGTCCGGGCAGCCGGCACGCTGCAGATACGCAGGTGCGGCCACCGCGATGAAACGCGTCTGGCCACCAAAGGGCACCGCGATCATGTCCTGCGGCACCGATTCGCTCAGACGGATGCCGGCATCGAAGCCGGCCGCCACGATGTCCACCAGGCGCCCTTCGCTGACCAGGTCCACCGACAGCGCCGGATGCCGCGCCAGCACCTCCGGCACCACCTGCTGCAACAACAGCCGCACCACCACGTCCGGTGCATTGATGCGCACCGTACCGGTGGGCCCGCTGCGGAAGGCGTCCAGTTCGCCCAGCGCATGCTCGACGTCCTGCAATGCCGGCACCAGCTTGGCGTACAGCCGTTCGCCGGCTTCGGTCAACGACACGCTGCGCGTGGTCCGATGCAACAGGCGCACGCCGAGGTTGCGCTCCAACGCGCTGATCAGGTGGCTGAGCGAGGACGGCGCCAGCCCCAGCTCGGTGGCCGCACGCCGAAAGCTGCGATGCACCGCCACGCTCGTAAACGCGGCCAGATCATTGAATGTGGGCTTGGGCATTAGTGGTGAAAACGCATCAACTCATTCGAATTCTATGGCATAGACCCATCAATTCCCTGCGCCTAAGGTGGTTTCTCTTCCCAACGCAAAGGCAACCCCCATGTCCAGAACCTGGCTGATCACAGGCGCCTCCTCCGGCTTCGGCCGCGGCCTGGTCGAAACCTTGCTGGCGCGCGGCGATCGCGTGGCGGCCACGGTGCGGCGCGCGGATGCGCTGGCCGATCTGCAGGCCACGCACGGCAACGCGTTGACCGTCCTGCAACTGGATCTGCGCGATAGCACAGCAGTGCGCGACGTCGTGGCCCAGGCCTTCCAGACCCTGGGCAGGATCGACGTGCTGATCAGCAACGCCGGCTACGGCACGCTCGGTGCGGCCGAGGCCGCCACCGATGCGCAGGTGCGCGCGGTCATCGACACCAACCTCATCGGCTCGATCACACTGATCCAGGCCGCGCTGCCGCACCTGCGTCGTCAGGGTGGCGGGCACGTGGTGCAGGTGTCGTCCGAGGGCGGCCAGATCGCCTACCCCGGTTTCAGCCTGTACCACGCCAGCAAATGGGGCATCGAAGGCTTTGTCGAAGCCGTCGCGCAGGAAGTGGCCGGCTTCGGGATCCACTTCACCCTGGCCGAACCTGGGCCGGCACGCACCAATTTCGGCGCCGCACTGGTCAGGATCGATGTGCCATCCGACTACGCCGGCACGCCGGTCGACGCCCTCAGCCGCGCGCTGGACGACGGCAGCTGGGTCATCGTCGGCGACCCGGAGCGGATGGTCGCGGCGATGATCGCCTGCACCGAGCAATCGCCCCCGCCGTTTCGCCTGGTCATGGGCGGCAGCGCGTACCACGCCATCCGCGATGCATTGACCACGCGGCTGGCCGCGCTCGACGTCCAACGCGAGCTGGCGTTTTCCACCGATAACCCGGCGGCCGCTGGATGATGGCAGCCACGGTGGCGTCGCGCAGTCACTCCGGAGCAGTGGCGCCCGTTGGCGACGCGCATGCGTCAATATTGCCGGCATCACTCGCCGCAACAAGGACGCTTCGCGCGCTGCACCATGAGCAAGCACCATACCGAGATCAGCAAGTTCCTCAGCTTCGTATTGCGCCACGACCCTCACGCCATCGGACTGACGCTCGACGCGCAGGGCTGGGCCGAGATCGATGCGTTGATCGCCGGCGCCAAGGCCAACGGCACCACGCTTGATCTGGCGTTGATTCAAGCGGTGGTCGCCGGCAGCGACAAGCAACGGTTTGCGCTTTCTGACGATGGGCGGCGCATCCGTGCAGTGCAGGGCCACTCCACGCCCACCGTCGCCCTGCAGCTGGAGGCCAAGCTGCCGCCCGAGGTGCTGTATCACGGCACGGCCACGCGGTTTCTCGACGCGATCATGGCCGAAGGATTGCGCCCCGGCCAGCGCCACCACGTGCATCTGTCCGACAACATGCAAACGGCCGCATCGGTCGGACAGCGGTACGGCGCGCCGGTCGTCCTGCAGGTGGAGGCCGGCCGCATGCACCGCGATGGGCTGCAGTTTTTCCAGGCCGATAACGGCGTGTGGCTCACCGCGCATGTGCCAGCAACGTTCCTGATTCGCCCGCGTTGAGCTAGCGGGCGGGACAAGCCGGCAACCTCCAGAGCAACGCGCGGCAGGCCCGGCAAGCCGTCCACCCTTCACAACTCCCATGCCGCCGCCCTTGCCAGACTCCTGGCCGCTCGGGGCCGTTGATGGCAGGGGAACAGGAGCTGGATGCATGCTATGGATCATCGTGGGCACGATCATCGGCGCGTTGGTGATCGGCCTGGTGGCGCTCAATTTCGCCACACCTGAGAAAAAGCTCGAACACATCCCGAGTCATTGCTACGACGTGTCCGACCCGCAGTTCAAACGCGAGATGTCGGTGTTGCTGGGCCCGGCAATCCTGCCCGGCAACAAGATCGAGGTGCTGCAGAACGGGCGCGAGATTTTCCCGGCGATGCTGGCGGCCATCGGCAGCGCGCAGCACACCATCACCTTTGAAACCTACATCTATTGGTCCGGCGAGATCGGCCGCGAGTTCAGCCAGGCGCTGTCCGAGCGCGCCCGGGCCGGCGTCAAGGTGCGCGTCACCATCGACTGGGGCGGCAGTTTGAAGATGGACCCGTCGCTGGTGGAGAACATGACCGACGCCGGCGTGGAAGTGCATCGCTATCGTCCACTCACCTGGTACAACCTGCACCGGGTCAACAACCGCACCCATCGCAAGTTGCTGGTGATCGATGGCCGCATTGGCTTTACCGGCGGCGTGGGCGTGGCCGATCAGTGGATGGGCGATGCGCAGGACCCGGAGCACTGGCGCGACTCGCATTACCGCATCGAAGGCCCGGTGGTGGCGCAGGTGCAGGCCGCCTTCAACGACAACTGGATCAAGAGCACCGGCCGCGTGCTCAATGGCGCCGAGTACTACCCCGCGCTATCGCCGGCCGGCGACAGCGACGCGCAGCTGTTCGTGGCCTCGCCGGCCGGTGGCAGCGAGAGCATGCACCTGATGTATCTGATCGCCATCGCCGCAGCGCGCACCTCCATCGACCTGGCCGCCGCCTACTTCGTGCCCGATGCGCTGATCACCCGCTCGTTGCTGGAAGCGCGCGCGCGTGGCGTACGCATTCGCGTGCTGCTGCCCGGCAAGCATATCGATGCGATTTCGGTGCGGCTGGCCTCCAAGGCCAGTTGGGAACCGTTGCTGCAGGCCGGCATCGCCATCCACGAATACCTGCCCACCATGCTGCACACCAAGCTGCTGATCATCGATGGCCTGCTGGTCTCGGTGGGCTCGACCAACTTCGACATCCGCTCGTTCCGCCTCAACGACGAGGCCAGCCTGAATGTCTACGACCGCACGCTGGCCGCGCGCATGACCGAGGTCTTCGAGCGCGACCTGCAGCAGGCTGAGCTGTACACGCTGGAACGCTGGCGCGCCCGCCCGCTGCGGCAGAAGCTGGCCGAGAAGCTGGTCATTCCGGTTCGCTCGCAGGTGTGATGCCGCGTGGGTGCGGTTGCCGATCCAGCAAGCGGCAGCGGCGCCCGCCCACCCTCACGGCCGCGTGGGCGGGGTCGCACCCGGCTGCGCCTGCCGCCGCAACTGGCGCAACCGCCACCACAGCCCGCCGATGTGCGCCAGCGAGTACAGCACCAGCGCTGCGGCGATGCCCAGCGTCAGCGGGCTGGCCTGCGACCCGGCCGCCGCCGCGCCCGCACTGAACGCACCAGTGGCCCAGCGCCAGGCCAGCCGCCCAAGCAGCACCAGCATCAAGGCGCCGCCGATCCACGGATTGGGTGTGTACCAGCCACGGCCGTCCGCCCATTCGGCATGCGTGTAGCGCAGCGACAGCATGCCCAGCCCGATGCCTGCCAGCCCGCCCGCCGCAACCCCTGGCGCGACATGCGGCAAGCCGTAGGCCGCAAACGCCAGCGCTGCAGTGGCGAGAACCAGCACCGCTATGCGCAGCGCCGTGCCCACCGGCTTCCATTGCTGGCGGCCGAAGCTGCGCCGGATGCGCCGGTAGTAGAGAAAGGCAATCGCCGCCATCGACAGGTAAGGCGTGAGCGGTGCAATGGCAGCAGCGGGCATGGTGGTTTCTTGCGGCTGAGGTGACCGCCGCAGGATGAAACCAGCCACCGGCGGAAACAAGATGCCAGGCGTCACGTCGCGCACCGCGCGGCAGCTGCGCACGGCTGCTGGAAAGTCACCACCTGCCACCGGCCCTGGCCGCACTCCCAGCACCGCCAGTGAACGCGGCTGCGCGCCGCGCCCATTGCCACACGCGAACACCGGCGGCGGCGGTAGACTTGTGCGCAGAGTTCCCCCACTGCAGTGCCATGTCTGCCATCAAGCAACACGCCCACGCCCTGATCGACACGCTGCCCGAAGCAGCTGGATGGGAGGACGTGTCCCGCGTCGTGGACGCCGCCGGCTTCCAGGCGGCGGTGCAGGACGGGATCGCGGCGGCGGACCAGGGTGCCTTTGCCGCGCCGGCACAGGTGACGGCACTGTTCGCCAAATGGGGCGTTGATGTTGCGGCGTGACTGGACCGTCCCGGCCGCCAAGCAGCTTGCATACGCCCAGGATCACTACCACGCGCTCAACCCGACCGCCGCCGCCGCGATGGCGCGGCAGGTGCTGGAAGCCACCCGCACCCTGGCCGAGCAACCCGGCCGTGGCCGCGCCGGCCGGGTCGCCGGCACCCGCGAGTGGGTGGTCAAGCAGACGCCCTACGTGCTGGTCTACCGCGTGCGCGGCGACGCGCTGCAGCTGCTGCACGTGCATCTGGAGCCTAGCGACTGGCTGCCCCGCAGCGAACCGCTGATCGAACGCATCGAGCCCTGGATCGCCGCGCTGATCAGCGCGTTGCTGCATGTGCTGATGCTGCTGATCCTGCTGTCGGCCTCCACGCCCACCATGACCCCGCCGCAAGGCTCGGCCAGCGGTGGCCGCACCAAGGTCGACTTCGTCGGCGACACCGCCGAGCCCGAGCAACCCACGCCCTCCCCGACACCGACACCGCCGTCGGCCAAGCCCGCCCCGGTGCAGCCGCCACCGGCCGCCTCGCCGGTGCAGTCCACCCTGGTCAAGAACGCCAAGAACCCGGTGCCGCCCGCAGGCAACACACGACGCGGTGGCCTGGTCGAGCAGCGCCAGACACAGCCGGTGCAGCGCCCCACGCCACCGCAACCGCCGGCAGAACCCTCATCGCCGCCGCAGCGCCGTCCCCAGACCTGGACCGGCCGCCCACCGGGCATGCTCGAAGAAGAAGCCGATGCCGCCGAAGACGGCATGTCCAACACGCCCACCATCAGCGAAGGCCGCCGCCGCGACCGCAACAACGCCCAACCCAGCATGGATGTGGGCGGCTACCAGGTCTATTACGAAGTGCGCAGCGAGACCCAGCTACGCAACTGGCGCGACCAGGGCATGAAGGAACTCGCCATCATCCTGCCCGGCACCCAGTACCGCATGGTCTGCCCACTGGAAGTCGCCCTCAAGCGCGGCTCCAGCAAGTGCCGCCTGCTGCCACCGGACTCGCCGGAACTCAAAGACATCGGCGACGCCCGCGAGGTCATCAACATGATGGAGGTCTACAAGCAAGGCGAGCCGGTGTGGCGTGGGCCGGGGCCGTATCGGTGAGTGGTGGGGTATGCGGCACGCATCAGCTACCTTAGAAACTCAAGCCAAGGTATGACGCGTTACCCAGTTACCGGACTGCTTGCACTGGATCTAAAGTTCAAGCAGTCCGAGTGCTGTGGGAAAGCGGCATTTCATCGATCACTGTTCGCAATATTGACGCGCCAGAGGATGTGGTTCTTCCGTCGTCTGGATGAAACACGCGCAGCAGGAGGCACCACAGGCATTCACTGGTCCGATTTGCCGATGCAATTCGGTATGGCGCTGCACTGCGCGCAGCTGGATCACACGGCTTGCTGGAGCTGCGACGTCCCCCCGCCCTGAGTAGCGGCCTGGTTTAGAGTCCGGGGCTGGTTTGACCCACCCCCGATTCCAATTTCAGCGTATGAACTAAAGTGACAACGCCACCGTTTTCAATGCATCCGTCACTGGTCCGAACACAATCTGCCGCAGCAAGCGCGCCTCACCAGCGTCCACTGCATGCGTCGCACCTTGCTCATAGGTCTGCAGCACGGCGTGCGATTCCCGCCTGATCGCGATTGCAAGTTCATCCAGATGCCGCAATGCCAGTTTGGGCGGCACGCCGATGGAGTCGCCAAATGCAGCGACATCATTGCGGCGGATAGAGGCGTAACGGCGGGCGTTGCCCATCGGAAAAACCAATTCCTCCAAACCCCAATCTGGGGCCTTGTAGACGCTGGTACTGAGCAGGTCGTAGTGCGGCGCGAGTTCCCAGCCGTTGGCGCCGCGCAGAAAGCTCAGGTTCTTGAGGTGGGCGTCGCTGTTGCCGATCAAGAAGTTGAACAACTGCCAGCGCAGCAGCGCGATGCGGGTGGCCGCGGGCATGCGGCTGATGCGTTCGAGCGCGCGCAAGTTGCCGCTGGTGGCTTGTTGGTATTTGTAAACGCGATCCAGCGACAGCAATTGGCAACCGTCCAGCGCGTAACGGCGCTGTGCCTGCAGGCCATCGCCGAGGCGGTCGAAGCGGCGCACCAGATACACCGGTTCCGGCACGCGGCGCACGGCGACTTGCGGCACCGGCAGTCCGCAGGCAGCGGCCAGCTGCATGCAGAACCATGCGTTGACCGCGCTATGTGGGTAGTCGTCCACATGTTCGTGGTCGGGCTTGAGAATGTGGGTGGACGCGGCCGTGCCCACCGGCTCCCATAACCGCCCCTCATCCAGCACCACCGCCAGCTTGTGCTGAGCGCCCGCCAGCGACATGCGCTTGGGTGCGTCATGGGTCAGCGGTTGCCGAGGCAACGCGCGAATACGCGTGGACAACTCCGCATCTGTCAGCGGCTGCAGCGCTGGCCCTGGCAGTTGCTGACCTGGCCGCAGCAAGGTCAACGCGCCGGCCGACTCCGGGCCGAAACGCTGCAACAGACCGAAGGCGTCGGCCGCGTCGATGCCCGCGTCGCTGGCAATCAGCCGGCGCCCGCCCTCTTCGGGCAGCAGGTTGTCGAAGAACCACTGCACCGGGCGCTGGCTGCCGCCATCGACGATCTCGCCGGCGCTGCGCGGCAACGCAGGAGACAGGTCGAAGCCGTCCTTGCGCCACGTCTGGTCGTACGCGAGCACCCACAGATTGCCCTGCTCCCGCAGTTCGCCGACGCGGCGGCTTTCCAGCCACAGTTCCAGGCTACGTGGCGCGTCGGCGTTGTTCATTTGGGGGGCTTGTATACAGGGGCCGGCAGCTCCATCGGCAGGTCCAGCTGGACCTGGATGCCCAATTGCCGCAGCAGCTCGAACACCCGGCCCAGTTGCACGGTGTCCTTGCCGCGCTCGACATTGCCCAGCACCACATGGCTGGTGCCGGCCAGCGCCGCCAAGTCGTCCTGCCGTAAGCCTTGTGCCTTGCGAACGGCGCGGACGTAAGCGCCGATGTCGGATGCTTGGTCGATTGGGACGCGCATAGCAGTCATCGAATCTAAAGCGGGCTTTAGATTATTCCGGCACTGATGCAGGAACAAGCAAAATCTAAAGCTGGCATTAGATCGGCTTGTCTGTCAGGCATTTGCTGGATTGGAAACTAAAGCTGGCTTTAGTTTTAGGATCTTAAGCCGACGCTGACGCGTGAGTGGCAACGCCCCCGTGCAATTTGATGACCAAACGATGCCAGCTGCGTTGGCCTACCTACTCCACCCAATCATTTGTGCTGCTCGCACCGCCCGCCGGAGTTCCAAGCCACGCAGATCGGATGCGGTGACCAGACTTGCGATTGCAGCGCGCAGCGAACTGGCTACAGTCTGCGCAGGGCCATTGCGCCCACTCCATCCATCTGCGCCTCAAAGGATCCGCATGCCCCTGCATCGTCTTGCCCCCCGCCTGGGCCTGGCCGTTGGCCTGCTGTGCGCCTGCGTCGCGCATGCGGCCGAGCCGGTGGCCGCGCATCGCCTGCTGCGCGTCACCCTGGACGGGGCGACCGATCAGCCCGCGTCCGGGCGGCTGCTGGTGTTCGCCACCCTGGCCAAGCAGGCCCGGGCCGAGGCCAAGGACGGCAAGGTGGAAGAGGTGAACGTAAACCCGTTCCGCCCGACGGCGGTGGCCGTGGCGGCGCAGGAGGTGACCGCGCTCAGGCCCGGTGCCAGCGTCGAGATCGACCTGGACAACATCGCCTACCCCAGCGCGTTTTCCGCGCTGCCGGCCGGCGAGTACCTGTTCCAGGCCGTGCTGGACCCGGACCACAGCTACAGCTATGGCGGCCGCGATGGCGGCGATCTGCTGAGCGAGGTCACCGCGGTGACGCCGGGCAAGGGCAAGCCGTTGCCCACACTGAGGCTCAGCAAGCAGGTGCCGGTGTCGGACGACCCGTGGCAGGTGTCGCCGCGTGCACCGCAGGCAATCCGCGACGCGATCCCGGAGGCCAAGCTGCATAGCGCGGACGCCTCGCTGCTGAGCCCGTCGCTGAGCGCGTTCTGGGGCCGGCCGGTCTCGCTGCGCGCCCGCGTGCTGACTCCGCCCGGCTACGACGCCAAGGCCCGCGTGCGCTATCCCACCGTGTATGTCACCCATGGCTTCGGCGGCAACTACAACCGCTTTGCCGGCAGCATCGCCGCGACCTGGAGCGCGATGGCGGCCAAGCAGATGCCGCCGATGATCTGGGTGTTCCTGGACCAGTCCACGCCCACCGGCACCCACGAGTTCGCCGACTCGGTCAACAACGGTCCCTGGGGCACCGCACTGACCGAGGAGCTGATCCCCGCGCTGGAACGGCAGTACAAGATGGACGGCAACGCCAAGGGCCGGTTCCTGAACGGGCATTCGTCCGGCGGCTGGGCCACGCTGTGGCTGCAGACGCGCTACCCCAAGCTGTTCGGCGGCACCTGGTCCACCTCGCCCGATTCCAGCGACTTCCACGACTTCACCGGGCCGGATCTGTACGCGCCCAATGCCAACGTCTACCGGCGCGCCGACGGCAGCCAGTTCCCGCTGATCCGCGACCAGGGCAAGGTCGTGGCCGACCTGGAAACCTTCGCCAAGCTCGAGCGCGTGCTCGGCCCTTACGGCGGCCAGATGACCTCGTTCGACTGGGTGTTCTCGCCGCGCGGGCCCGACGGCCACCCGGTGCCGATGTTCGACCGCGACACCGGCACCGTCGACCCGGCCGTGGTGGCCTACTGGCGCACGCACTACGACATCGCCGCGCGCGTGGCCGCGCAATGGCCCACGCTCAAGCCGGATCTGGACGGCAAGATCCACCTGATCGTCGGCACCGCCGACACGTTCTATCTGGATGGGGCGGCGCACAAGTTCCAGGCCGTGCTGGACGGCCTGGGCGCCAGGAGCGACTTCCGCTACCTGGAAGGTCGCACCCACTTCGACCTGTACAAGGAGGGCGAGGACAGCAACGCCTTGATGAAGAAGATTGCCTGGGAGATGTACGCAGTGGCACGACCGAAGCAGTAAGTGCCTCCACGCAGGTGTCTGCGTATCGCGCCCATGCAAGCCACCGCCACCCCAAACCGCTACTGAGACTCAGGCCAAGCGCTTGGGCAACTCCCATTCCAGCTGCTGCCTGAGCACCAGCAGCAGTACCTGGATTTGGCCGGTGCGGACCATGGCCGCCGGTGTTTGCCCGTCCAGTGCGTTCAAGGGTGTGCGGAACCAGCGGATCAGTGCTTCGTTGTTGCCGCCGTTGAGCGCCCAGGCATGGCAGACGATCTCGCCCACGGTCTCGATGCCGGTGCTGCCAAGCAACTTGAGGTGCTCCGGCGTAAAGGAAAACAGCGACAGCACCAACTCTGCATCGGCCGCGTTGGCCTGTTCGCTCTCCATGCGCTCGCTGTGCGCAGTGCTGTACGCAGATACCTGGGCGCGGAATGTTTCGGCGCGCCGCATGCCAACGAGCAGTGATGCAATCAGGTCGGCGCGTTCCACGTGGCAGTCCTGCAGTGTGTTTGCGGGCAAGCTAACCGCGTGATGGCGGTCGCTCAATCAGGAGTCTCCTGACAGGCGGTGAAGGCGTCAGCAAGCGTTGCATTTCGTGCTGGCCGGCCATTGCCCGGTAGGTCAGCCAGTGGCGGCGCCCGCTCTGCTGACGGATGGGCACTGCTGGGCTGGGCTGCGACGAAAGCCGGGTGAGCGACGCCATGCCCGGGCCATCGCGGCACTGTCGGCCAGCAGGATGATGGCGACTGCGTCACGGTGACCGCGAGCGATTGCCCTGCCCGGGCAGATCACCGATCGACCGCAGCGACTGTCGAAAGGACTTAACAAATGGGTTGGTAGGATTCGGGCGCGTCTCTGGAAGCAGCCTGCGCCTGGATGGGCTGCAGCATTGGAGTTTCATCTCATGAGGAGTTGTCAGATGCCCTGGAAGTCCGCTCTCGCCGTCCTTGCCCTGTCCGCCGCCGCGCTGCCGGCACTGGCCCAATCCGACCGACAAGTGGTCGAGGACATGCTCACGCGCTCGGCCAATGTCTGCCCCGGCCACAGTACCGATCGCACCTCGCCCACCGTCAAGGCCGTCCCCGTGGGCGCGCTGCGGGTGATGCTGGAGCGCGGCCTGGTCATGTGCCCGGACCGCCGCCTGGATGCCGCCGCACCGGCCGTGTTCTACGGCAAGTTCGGCGTGTTCGCCTGGAACCCCGAAGTGAAGGCCGGCTCGGAGGTGATCGTCAAGCAGATTGGAACCATGACCCGCAACGAGGAATACCCCACCGAAACCCTGGTGTGGGATGCCAAGGGCACCGCGCTCAAGCAGCAGACCGTGCCGATGTTCGAACCCAAGCCGGGTGCGGCGGTGTTGTACAAGGTGCGCTAAGCGCGTCATCGCGCACCGATGCGTGCGCTCTTGAAACCGCACACCCTGCGCCTGCCCGATCACGCAAGGCGACGCAGGCGCAGGGTGTGGCTTGCCATCGGCGTCGCTGCAATGCTGCTTGTTGCGCTGAGCGGCTACGGCTGCACAGCACACCCAAGCGCGGCCGAGCAACAGCAGCAGACGTATTGGCGTGGCAAAGCCGAGCGGGAATTGGCGCCCGGCATGTCCAAAGCCCAGGTGCAAGCCTGGGCGGCGCATCACACGCTTCGCCACGCCACCGGCGTGACCCCAATGCTCATGGCCGAACCTGTGGAAACCCGCTGGCCGCATTTTCCCTGTGCCACCACATTCACCATGATTTCGCTGACGTACGATGCGCAGGACACGCTTGCGTCCTTCACCGTCGGCCGAGCGGGTATCTGTCTTTAGCGCGGCGCTTGACCACGGACCGATGCGCGTTATGCATGCCGGTTTCCAAGCGTGAGCGCGTTGCCCGCGTCTCAGCCTTGCTTCACAGGGCTGACCGTTGCGGTGAAGTGGCGAGCCTCATCGGTGATCGGGTCATCGAATGCCAGCGTATGCGCGAACAACTGCAGCGGCCGTTCCGGATCATCGGGCCGCTGATCTTCCAGATCGGGATAGAAACGGTCATGCAGAATCGGCGCGCCCAGCGCGGCCATGTGCACACGCAACTGGTGCTTGCGCCCGGTGACCGGCTCCAGCCGATACGTCCACGTGTCTGCGCCGCGTGCGACCACATCGATCACGGTCTCGCTGTTCGGCTCGCCCACGCCCTCGCGCATGCGGAAGAACGGCTCGCCCGGCTCCAGCCGACTGCGATGCACAGATGGAAAGGTCAGCGCCGGCAGCGGGAGTGCGACCGCCAGATAGTGCTTGCGAATGCGTCGCTCGCGGAAGAGCGCCTGATAGATGCCGCGCGTGGCGGGGTTGGCCGAGAACAACACCAGCCCGGCGGTTTCGCGATCGATGCGGTGCAACGGCACCAGCGCTGGATTGTCCAGCCGGCGCACTAGTCGCGTCAGCAGGGTCTCGCGCACGTATGCACCGGTCGGTGCCACCGGCAGGAAGTGCGGCTTGCAGGCCACCACCAGATCCGCGTCGGCGTGCACCACCGTCTCGACATAGGGGATGACCGGCTCGTGGGAAACCTCGCGGAAATAGCGGATTTCGGCCCCCAATCGATACGGCGCCAATAACGATAAAGCGTGGTCATTTGCATCGCGCACCAGGCCGCGTGCGAAGCGGTCGCGCCAGCGCTCGGCAGCGATCGCCGGAAAACATGCGCACAGCGCATCGAAGACCGAGGCCCAGGGGCCGGCAGGCAGCTGGAAGCGACTGGCCGGCGTGCCATCGTGGGTGCGGGGTGCATCGGGCATCGCCGAGATCGCAACAGGATCGAGAAGTTGGCATGGTAACGCGCGATGCCGCGACGCATTGCATGCAGCGTCGCGACTGCCTGCAGCACTGCACCATCATTTGCTCGCCGTAGCTGCTGGCTTCCGCCTGCGCGAAGCGATGTGCGCTCGCACGATGTCGCTACATCGACACGTGGTGTTCTGGAACCTACGTTCGAATGGAGATGCGTGCGATCGCGCACGATGCACGCCCTGATCATCGGCCCAGCAGCTTGCAACACATGTGTCATCGAGACCGTTGACGTTGCGTGCTGGCAGCCCGCCTATCCCTTTCTCAAGCAGGACATCACCATGCGTTCAACCCTTCACGCAACCGTTGCGACGGCAGGACTTGTTGCCCTCGTCACCACCAGTGCGGCCATGGCCGCCGTGCCGTCGGTCGCGCAATGCACCACGCCCCAGCCCTGGGTGCATTCCAACGCCGGCGTGGTCGTCGGCAACGGCACCGCAGCCAGCTGTACCGCCAGCGCGCTCGCCACTGCGGTGGCGCGAGGTGGTTATGTCACCTTCAACTGCGGCGCAGGTGCGGCCAGCATCGCCGTCAACCAGACCATCACCATCGGCGCCAGCACGCCAACGGTGATCGATGGCAAGGGCAAGATCACCCTCGACGGCCGCCAGGCCGCGCGCATCTTCCAGGTAAAAAACGGCAATGCGTTGTCTGTGCGCAATCTCAAGCTGCAGAACGGCAGCTCCGTGCAGCCGTCGTCCAACACCCAGTACGCCCCCGGCACCTGGGGTGGCGGGGCGATCAACGTCAATTACCGCGGCAAGCTGGAAGTGATCAACAGCCAGTTCCTGGGCAACCGCAGCAGCATTGGCGGTGGCGCCATCTTCGCCGGCAGCGATACCGACGTGACCATCGTCAAGAGCTCGTTCTCCAAGAACACCTCGTGGCTGGGCGGTGCCCTCTACACGCAGCTCAGCCGCCTGACCATCGTCAATTCGGAGCTTGTCGGCAACCAGGCGATCAATGCGCCGGCCGGCTTCCCGGATGCCGACCAGTTCGGCAACAGCGGCGCGATCGACACGGACGGCGCCTCGCTCGCCGGCTACCTCAACGCGGCCGCAGGCGGCGCCACCCTCTCGGTCTGCGGCACCGTGGTGCGTAACAACACCGCAGCCAACAGTGGCGGCGGCGCCACGCTATGGGCGTATGCACCCGACACCATCGACGTGCGCTACTCGACCTTCGCCAACAACATTGCCTACGGCGGCCCGGCCGGTGGTGCGCGCATCAGCCTCGGCTTCGGCGATACCACTCACTCCGGCACGACCATCACCACCCCAGGCATCATCAACGTCGAAGAAACCAGCTTCATTTCCAATCGCGCCGAAAAGAGCAACGCCGGCGCCTTGTACATGGATTGCTACGGCCCGTCCTGTAACGTCAGCAACAGCACCTTCTATGGCAATTACGCCAAGGGTGTCGGCGCTGCGATCCAGCATGTGGGTTGGCAGCCGTCCAATGGCGACCAGGGCAAGACCACGGTGCGCTTCAACAACGTGACCTTCGCCGAGAACACCCCCGGGTCCACCCTGTTCGGTAGCGGCTTCGACATCCGCAACAGCATCCTGTACTCCAAGACCGAGCGGACGTTCTGCAGCGACCAGAGCAGCACCGGCAACAACCTGATCGAGTATTCGGCTGCGGGCGCCTTGTTCAATCGCTGCCTCACCGCCGGCCTCGCACGCGCCACCGATCCCCTGCTTGGCAAACCGGCCACCAACGGTGGCCCCACGCTGACCCAGTTGCCGGCGGCCAATAGCCCGGTGCGCAATCTCGGCAACAACTGCCGCACCATCGACCAGCGTGGCATTGCACGCAACACCGCTGTCTGCGACGCAGGTGCGGTGGAAATCAAGTAAGTCGACCCGCGCATCCTCCTCGCCTGAGGAGGACGCGTATCGCGTGACCGGGCGGGCTAGCCCGCTCGGTTGCGCAATCAAGCATTCGCAAGATCAATCCCGAAGTGACAAGTGTTGCGTCAGTGAGCCTGACCCTGTTTCCGCTGTCTCCTGCGTCGCAAGCGGACTCGAGCGTTACCCTGGCTGCCGGCCGGTTGCATCGAAGTGCGTCGTTCCCGGCACGTGATGGAGTCCAGATCGCGGTGGCCTGGTTGACCTGCTGACAAACCCCGTTTCAGCGACTATGGTCGAATCTGGAATGGGGGTTCTGGCATGGGACGCAGAAAGAAACAGGGTGGGTTTGACGCGTTGGCCGCGTTGCCGTGGCCGCTCGGCCTGGTCGCGGGCATCGTTGCTTTTGTTGGCGTGCGCTACGGCATCGGCTGGTGGTTTTCTCACCAGGACGGAATGCTGTCGCAAGGCTTCGCCCAGCAAGCGGATGGAATATTCGCGCCATTGGCGTGGATGCTGCTCGGCATCTGTTGGCTCGCTGCGCTGGTCTCCTATCTGGGCACACGCAGGCGGCGACGCTTTCTGGAAACACGCACAACGCTGGAGAGCCTGGCCGCCGGTGGCTGGCGCCAGTTCGAACAGTTAGTGGGCGAAGCGTTTCGTCGCCAGGGCTACGGCGTTGAAGAAACCGGTCTGGGTGGCGCCGACGGCGGCATCGACCTGATCCTGCGTAAGGACGGCCGCCGCACGCTGGTGCAATGCAAGCAATGGAAGCGCCAGCAGGTTGGCGTCAGCGTCGTGCGAGAAATGTTCGGCCTGCTCGCCCATCACCAGGCCTACGCGGTGAAGATCGTATGTATCGGTACCTACACGAAGGACGCAGAGCGGTTTGCTGAAGGTAGGCCGATTGAGCTGATCCGCGGCGAACGGCTGCTGGAAATGATTCGAGCGGTACAACTACACGCTGCAAAGCAACCGACACCACAAGCAGCGCGCGTCGAACCTATCTTCGCTTCCACTGAGTCCACTGCCTCCACAACTATCGCCACCCTAGGCTGCCCGCGCTGCGGCAGCGAGCTTGTTCAGAGAAGGAACCGACGCACTAGCGAGCACTTCCTAGGCTGCAGCCAGTTCCCCAGGTGTAGAGGAACCGCATAAGTGAACCTGACCCCTTTTTTTGAACCTGACCCCGTTTTTTGCTGGACCCCGTTTTTTGCTGATTGCGGGCGTTGCCCGCCACGCTGCGCCCATGCCGTTAGTAGCCCAGATGCGTCTGCATCTCCGCTTCCAGCGAGCGATTTATTATGTGCTGGAGCATCTGCGAATACAGCGACCCCATCTGTTCCGGCGGAGTATAACCGGCGGTCAACTCGTCCAAGCGGTCTTTCGATAACTTCATGCAACAGCTCCTCCCGGCTCAACGCGCATCTTCTCAAAGGGCCATTACACAGTTCAATTTACAGACTCAGCAGAGAAGGTTTACTATTGACAACGAGCCAGTTACGCCGAAGCGGCGTGACTTAAACCAAACAGCCCCCCCACTTCCCGGGGCCGTTCAGTACGAAGATTAATTCAGGGAATCACATCTTTATAGAAAGGAATAGTAATGAAGCAGCATAAATTAATCTTTTCCACCATGGTTTTTATATCATTATCTTCACTAAGCCTTAGGGGGGAGGCTGCAAATTGTGAATCCAATTTCACAGCGAGCGGGTCTCAAGAGAAAGGCTTATTCTTCGCAACCTATGTCCATTCGCAAAAATTAGATTTAAACAGTGCAGCCAGTCAGCTTCGAAAAGTGGCCCAGGACGATAAGTTCGAAGTTGTCGAAGAAAAGACCGAGAAAGGCAAGGTAACGCTCACGCTTTTTCAAAAACCTAGTACCAAAACCCGCGGATTTTTTTTGACCTCCGAAGCAGACGAAACGCTAGGCACACTTACCATTATGACGGTTTTGCCTCCACTGATGCAGGCTCGCCCGGAAGACGTCAGGGCTACGATGTGCGGAATGCTGGCCCGCGTCAACCTTGAGCCAACTAAAGCGCCGCCCGACCCAATGGCCGCTAGAACTGCACCGCCCTCTCGTCCTTCAAAGGTGCTGAGGCCCAAAGCGATTTTCGACATGGATGCCGCCAATGCTGCCCTGGAGCCTGGGACATCGACCATCACTGGAACCGCCTGCGTTTTGCGTGGAGGAAAGATTAACCTAGCGCGCAACCATCCGGTTTTCTTATTCCCCGCAAACCCTTATTTGGAAGAGGCGCGAACTCTCCTATCGAAGGCGAAACGTGGGGAGACTGTCGAGCTTTCGCCCGCCTCTATGCTGATTCGGCTGGATGGGATGACTAACGAAGATGGAGATTTTAAATTTTCGAAACTGAAACCTGGAAGGTACTATGTAATGGCGGAAATGAGTACCTCCTTTAATCGAAGTGACACTAGAGCAGTGGGCACTTCATTTGAAGGAGTTCAAGGAAGGCCAACATTAACCACCTACTATCAGACTGACAATTACACACTTAATTATAACGATACACTTGAGAAATTCGTCGAAATAAAAAACCAAGGCGAAACCGCAAAGATTAAACTCACCCCAAAAGGCTATTTCAGTGGCAGCCCAGGGATATTTAGTTGCAAGTTGGGGAATTTTTTAAATTGAAGTGTGAACGCCCCATTGAGCAGAGCGGCGATTGGTCGCAGGGGATTCTCGCGGGCAATCTTTAAACGAAATTGTCATAGTAAAATTGCGTTAGATTGACTTTCAGTCAATCTAACGCTGAGGTTCCCCACATTTCTTCCAGGCGAGTAACGGGGTCCGAGTAACGGGGTCAGGTTGACTTTTTCCGAGTAACGGGGTCAGGTTGACTTTTTCTAACCTCATCAGCGCTCACATTCGAAGGCCTCGTCTAATACATCTTGACCTTCCAGACATGCCCCCACCCGCCATCCTCGGCGCAGCCTCAACTGGAGAACATACGATAATGAAGTAGATGGGCACCGCGCCGGCCGCAACACTGCTGGTGAGCGATTGCTCCAAGGTGGCGGGCGAGAAATTCGTCGGCCACTGAGTCAAGCTGCCAGACGAAATTCTCAGCTGCTTAGACCATTCGATGTTGTGGCGCACTCAACTGTTGTTGGTCCTGCTGCTGGCTTTGCTGTTGAGCTTGTTGCTGCCGCTGCGTTTCGCTCAGTGTCTGCAGCTGCGAAAGGGATTGCTCCACAGGCTGGGCGATAGCGTCGCTCGTCTTCATGTGCGCCATCAGATGAGCGGGGTTATCCAATGCGCCCTGGACCACAAATACATTTTCGCCCCGTCCCACGGACGCTGTTTGATTGCTCAACACGACGTGGTCGATCTGCGTTAGTCCGTTCGCTTTGGCCAAGTGGGCGCTGCTGGCCGCCAGCCGAGCACTGTTGTCGTCATAGTCGCGGCCAAGGCTCTGCTCCAGGCGGCGCACGGCCTCTTCGGCCTGACGATGTAGCGGATCTTGCGAGGGCACGGCGCCCTGGATATTGCGATAGGTTGGCGCAGCATTGTGATCTTCCCGATTCAGCTCGGGCGGGAAGGTACGCGGAGCAATCTGCTGCAATGTCGCGGGGTCGATGTCGCCTGTTTGAGAGAGGCCATGCGCCTGCTGGTAGTTGATCACTGCTGCCTGCATCGAAAGGCGGTAGACACCATCCTCCTGAAGTGGCTGATTGTCTGCGCCGCGATACCCTTCGGCATTCAAGGATTGCTGCACCTTCCGAACCATCTCAGACGATTCACCGATGCGGATTGTTCCGTCATCCACGAACGGCCTGGGTTCAATGCCACGATCCCGCCTTTCTGCATCGATCGACAGACGGCCGCTGACCAAATCGCCTATGTAGTTCTCGTAGTGCTGGTAAAAACGACTGTCCACTTCCATATGTACGTGAATTGCTCCTGTTGCCTGCTTGTTCTGCACGCCTAACGCCTGACCATACTCAACCTGATCACCAGTTTTTACATGGAGTGGCGACATATGCCGGACACGGAGGATGACATCACCGCCTTCCCGATCCAGCACATCCACCAGACCCTTCGACGGATTGACGGTACCAACCACGCCGGCAACGGGTGAAGGAACATCGAGCGACCTTGAAGCAGGCCCAGTAGGTAATCTGGAATCCTCAAGCATGAAGTCCTTCTTCAGCAATACCTGATCAGGACGAAGGCCATAGTCCATCCCTGCCTTGGAGACCTCGATCTCTTGGATTTCACCGCCAACCACTCCCAGCGTACGGCCTGCTTGACCACCAACGACTTTGCCGTTGACCAGATGAGCATCACTGTTGCTTTTGGGGTGGTGTGTAACCAACTCGTCGAAGCTTCCGACAGCCTCGTTATGATCTCCCTTTTCAGCATCCCATTCGAGTTGAATGACGCGATAGGGTATCTGCTGTCCAGCATCCTGGCTTGCCATATCCTAACTCCTTGTCAGTCTCTGAGATTAATAGCCCGCGTTAGGTACCAACAGCCTCTACGCTTCTCGAACACATAAGTATCCACTTCATATTCCATGCCGAAATTTACCCTGCGCCCCTCATTGGCAGTCACCTCTACGGAGACCTGAGAGCCAACCTCACTTTTTGGCTCAGGCTTACTTCTTCCAGCGGCTAGTTGATCGAATATTTTTGCTTCTTTGAAGTACCGGTAGGAGAATAACTGAAGCCGAGACGGGCCTTTCTGCTTGGAGATATGCGTGTCCGGTGATGACGCAGTTTCTTCTTCGACAGTGTGAGTCGGGACCTCATACTCCAGCGGATCATCCGTGAAGCGGCGACGTACGTCATCGTTTGCAACATCGGCATAGCGCTGAAGGAAAATGCTGAAATCCTTCGAGGGGCAAGCGACCGACGTTTTCTCGTTGTTCTGTCTCGGATGCTCGCGCTGTGGGGCGACCGCCCGGGCGGGCGAAGTGCATCCCGCCATTGAGATACAAAGCACCGCAGCAAAGGCGATATATGGATTCAAGTGACAGGCACCCATGCTCATCATGCTTCCTTTATTCATGGCGGTGGCATCTCAAAGGCCCATCTTGACGGCTACTTCAAGACGACCTCAGCTTACCCATGGCTCAAGCCGAACGTCAGAAGGCTGGCGGCGGCATCACTAGCTTCTGCTTGTCCCTAAGCGGTTGGCAAGTCAGATCGGGTTTGACACGTCATCAGACGTGGCAGAGCGCGTCGTTCCCAATTACGCATCCGAAGCAGCGGCAGTTTTTTGTCCCTGGGAGCACTCCTGGTCCTTGACCTCCCATACATCCCCCACCCGCCATCCTCGCCGCAGCCTCAACTGGAGAACACACGATGATGAAGTGGATGGGCACCGCGCTGGCCGCGGCACTGCTGGTGAGCGGTTGCGCCAAGGTGGAGGGCGAGAAGTTCGTCGGCCACTGGGTCAATGTGCAGACGCAGGAAGAGACGATGGACATCGAGCGCAATGGCGAGACCTTCATGGTCCGCAGCACCACGCCGAAGTTCTTCAGCCGCCAACCCAAGACCGAGAGCTACCCGGCGGTCTACAAGGACGGGGCGCTGCAGGTCAGCAACGATGGCGAGACGGTGAACTTCGCCATCGACGAGAGCAACGGCCACCTCAATACTGGCGGCGAGCAGTACCAGCGCGTGCCGGCCAAGTAAGGCCGCCGCTGTCACCGGCGCCCGCGTGCCGACCTTCACGGTCGCACGCGGGCGTTCTTGTTGTTGGGTCTGCCGGCCGCACCGCTCGGCTGCCGGCGCCGCCCCCGAGAAAACGCCAAGCCTGGGGCACCGCCCGTCGCCCCGCCCGCTCTCCCCTGCCATCCAGCGCGCGCAAGCCTTACAGTGCGCAGGCACGCCAGGGTCATGGCGCTGCCCAACCGATCAATCCAGCAACTACGAGGGTGTCATGAGCAAGGGGATGGACCAGAAAAAGAGCCAGAAGAAAGAGCCGGCCAAGACGCTGAAGGAAAAGCGCGCGGCCAAGCAGGAAAAGAAGGCCAAGTAAGCCGCCCGGCCTGCCAGACGGCGGACGAGGTCAGGTGGATCGCCTGACCTCGCGTTTGGGGCGCGGCGCGTGGCGCCGAGCGTTGGCTTGCGAATTCGGCCTGCCAGGCTCTCCCGATCGCTGCCGGCATGACCTGCGATAACGCCCCGACGCTGCGACCAGACGGCTGTCGCCTTCGCCCGGCCCAGCCACGGCCTCGCATAAGGTCAGGCGATATCCGCCATCCGCTTCGAGCAACCTCAGGTGCGATCGCCTTGCTGGCTGACGACAAGCGCTGTTTCGGAGCGATGCGTGACGCGTAAGCCGCACTCCGCCAGATACGTTGCAGATGCGATGTGAGTGTTTTCCATGGCTCTTGCCGTCGGCGGCCGTTATCCGAAAATTTCAGATAACTGCGTCTTGCTCGGTGAACGCCTTTATCAGAACAACGACCCCTGCACCGGCGTGACAGTGGATGGTTCCGTGGCTTGCGTGACGGATGCACCCTGCTGCTGCGCACCCAACCGCCATGCCAGGCCCGAGATGCGCGCGGCATGCCGGGCGAGCGCGGCGCGGATGACCGCTTCGCTGCCTGCCAGGTGCAGGGCGCGGCGGGCGCGGGTGATGCCGGTGTAGAGCAGTTCGCGGCTGAGCACGCGGGCGTCGCGGGTGGGCAGTTGTAGCCAGACGTCGTCGAATTCGCTGCCCTGGGCCTTGTGCACGGTCATGGCGAAGGCGCTTTCGTGGGCGGGCAGTGCGGCGGGGTGGAAGCCGCGCACCTGGCCGTCGCCGTCGCCTTCGAACCAGGCGACCAAGGCGCCTTGGGCACGGCGGTCGGCGGCGGCGGGGTCGCCGCGGTTTGCGGTGCCGCCGGAAGACCCAGCTGCCTCGCTACGCGCTGTAGCGGTGCTCGCGTCGCTGCGCTCCGAGGGAGCGTTTGTGTCGCTGCGTCCCGAAAAGGGACTCGCTTCGCTTCGCCCCGAAAAGGGACTCGCTTCGCTTCGCAGGCAGATGCCGACGTCGCCGTTGAACAGGCCGTGGCGGTAGCTGTTTTCGGTGATCAGCAGCAGGCGACCCTGGAACCAGGGCGAGGCGCCGCCGAGGCGGCGGGCGCCGGAGCCGGTGTCGGCGAGCAGTTGTTCGATGCGGGCGTTGAGGCCGCGCGCGCCTTGCGGGCCGGCGCGTACGGCGGTGAGCAGGCGCAGGCGGCTGGCCGCGCGCAGGGCGGCGGCGGGGTCGTGTGCATCGGCCAGCGCGCGCCAGTGCGCGAGCAAGGCGTCGCGGCCGAGGGCCAGCGGGTCTTCGCCGTCTTCGTGGAAATGCACGCCGGCCAGTTCGCCACTGCGCAACAGGGCCAGGGCGGTGTCGGCGTCGCCGGTGCGGATGGCGTCGGCCAACGGGGCGAGTGCGAAGTCGTGCGCCTGGCGGTAGCCGCGCAGCAGATGCACGCGGTGGCCGGTGAGGCCGCCGCTGTGGGTGCCCGGGGGCGTGGTGTGGTCGGGCGCGCCGCCGAGCAGCGGTTGCAGCGCCTGTGCGTCGTGCGGCTGCAGGGTGTCGCCGGGGCCGGCGGCCTGCAGGATGGCGGCGAGCACGTCGCCGGCCTCCACCGAAGGCAGCTGGTCGGCGTCGCCGAGCAGGATCAGTTGGGTGCCATCGGCGACGGCTTCGACCAGCTTGCACATCAGCGGCAGGTCGACCATGGAGGCTTCGTCGACGACGATCAGGTCGAAAGGGAGCGGGTTGTCGGCGTTATGGCGGAAATTCGGCGAATCCGGGATGACGCCGAGCAGGCGGTGGAGGGTGCTGGCGCTGGTGGGGAGGAGGGGTTCCCAGGTGGACGGCTGGCCCCGGGCACCCTCTCCCGCTTGCGGGAGATGGGAAACAGCGGGGTTTGCTGGCCCTGTCGCTTGCCCGTGAGGGGCGGTGCTGGCAGTGGATGGGAGCTGGATGCCGTCGGCGATGGCGCGGGCGATGGCCAGGCGCAGGCTTTCGGCCATGCGCTCGGCGGCGCGGCCGGTGGGTGCGGCCAGGGCGATGCGTGGGACCGGGGTGTTGGATGCCTGCGCCTGGGCGATGCGCAACAGCAGCAGGCGGGCGATGGTGGTGGTCTTGCCGGTCCCGGGGCCGCCGGTGACCAGCAGCAGGCTGCGGCGCAGGGCCAGGGCTGCGGCTCGGGCCTGGCGGTCGATGGATGGCTCGGGCAGCAGGTCTGTGCCCTCGCCCACCGTGATGTGCTGCTCCTGCGGCACGCCCTCCGGGCCGGCGTCGCGGTTCGCTTCGGCATCCCGCCTTTGCAGGCGGGCACCCTCTCCCGCAGGCGGAGGAGCGACGGCGGGGTTGGGGAATAGCTGGGCGAATAACGGCGCCAGCGTGGCTGCGTCGAATGGGGGCGGCGATTGGGCGGCGATGCGTTGCAGGCCCAGCGCCAGGCGGCGTTCGTACTCGCGGTAGCGACGCAGGTAGAGCAGGCCGTGTTCGAGCACCAGTGGGCAGTCGGCGGCCGCGGGGGCGGCGGGATTGGGTTGGTCGACCCAGCGCGACGCGGCCAGGGCGCGTTGCCAGTCGGCGGGGTCTGGCAGTTGCGGTGGTGGGCCGGTGCGGGGGTCCAGCAGCATGGCCGCGCGCGTCGGGTCGAGTCCTGCGTGGCCGCTGGTGACTGCCAGGGAGGCTAATGCGGCGCCGGCCAGCACCAGGGAGTCGGTGTCTGGGGCGAGCCGTTGCAGGGTTTGGGCGAAGGCCAGATCCAGCGGACGGAGAGCGTCGGCTTTGATCAGCGCGCTGAAAAGCGTTGGGTGGGTCATGGGGCGGGGGTTCCCACGCAGGACGTTGCCTGGCAGCCGCTCCGCGCCCTGGCCTGCGCTTGCAGCGCGGACGCTCCAGACCAAGCGCGCCGGTGGCACGCAGGCGCTGCCTGGGTGCCCCGAATGGAGGGAAGCGCGAGCGAGCTGCGGGGGTGCCATGGCTCCGGCAGGTTGCGTTGGGTCATGGGGTGGGCGTCCCGGTTGCGGACGTACCCTCACCCCGTGCCCTTTCCCGATGGGAGGGACGCGTGAGCCAGCGGTCGACGCATGGCGGGGGCGATGGGGTCATGGTGCGGATGCTCCTGCAGCGGTCGTGCCTGGATCCCTCTGCGCCGTCGAAAGGGGCGCTGCAGAAGCACCGGCAAACAGGGCGTCCAGGGCGTCCACCAGGGCTGGGTCGAAGCGCCAGGCGTGGATGCCGGGCGCGGCGTCGCTGTCGGAGCCAAGCTCGGCTGCGGTGGCGCGGGCCGCGTCCAAGCCACGGCAGAACAGGTAGCGCACGCCGCCGAAGTCGCGGGTGTAGTCGTAGGCCTCGCCCAGGCGGAAGCGCAGCCAGCGATGCAGGGCGACGGTGTAGATCAGCGCCTGCAGCTCGTACTCGCTGTGCGCCATGGCGCGGGCCAGGGCATCGGCGTCGTAGCTGGGCAGGCGGTTGGACTTGTAGTCGAGCACGTACCAGCGGCCGTCCACGGTGTAGGTGAGGTCGATCAGGCCGGTCATCAGGCCTTCCAGCCGCTGCCGCGCACCGAACGCCTGGCGGTCGCTCACCACCCCGAAGCGATGCAGCAATGCGAGCAATGCCTCGACGCGGGTGGGCCGCATGGCGAAGTGGAATTCCATCTCGTTGCGGCGCTGTGGCTCGGGCACGGCGGCCAGGGTGGTGCCTTCGGGCAGGGCGACGGTGAGGGTGTGGCCGATCAGGGCGGTGAGCATGGTCAGGCCGTCGTCCAGTTCGTCCTGGGCGTAGCCGCCGCGTTGCAGCGCCTCGAGGATGGCGGCGGCCTGGCCCTCGGGTGCCGGCAGGCCGGGGCGCCAGGTTTGCCAGGCGGCGAAGTCGCAGCGTTCGAACACGTCGTGCATCACCACGCCGAAGCGGTTGCCGGCAAAGCGCGGGTCGAAGGTGTCGACCTCGGCGGCTACCGCGATCGCCTCGCTGCCGGACGGCTCGTCGCTGCCGCCACTGCCGACCACGGTGGCGCTGGCCATCGGGTCGGTGGCGGCGCCGGCATCGGCGTTGGCCAGCTGGGTGAAGCTGTAGACCCACCACTCGGGTGCGATATGCCGTTGCGGGGTGCGCGCCGGTGGCACCTGCGCCTCGAGCGGTGGCGGCAGGCGCGGCAGGGTGGCGGGCGGCGTGGACGTGTCGACCAGCACTGCGCCCTCGCCGGCCGCGCCCTGCAGCGCGTCGAGCGCGCGCAGCATGCCGGACAGTGCGGTGCGCTCGTGCTGGTGGAACGGGCCGCTGGCGATCCACAGCGCGTGCTCGGCGCGGGTCAGGCCGACGTAGAGCAGGCGGGCGTCTTCGGCGCGTTGTTCCTGCTTCCAGGCGGCTTCGGCCGCGCTCCAGGTGGGGTCTTCCTTGTCTGTCTTCCAATGCAGCTGGCGGCCGAGCTCCGGCGCATGCACCACGCAATGGCGGCCGGCGCCCTTGTCGCTGCGGCCGACGCCGATATACGGCAGGAACACCAGCGGATATTCCAGGCCCTTGCTCTTGTGCAGGGTGACGATCTGCACGCGGCGCGCGTCCGATTCCAGCCGCAGCTGCTGGGCTTCGTCTTCCTTGTCTGCATTGGCAATGCGGCGCGACAGCCAGTCGACCAGGCCGTGCGGGCCGAGCGCGCGGGCGTCGGCTTCCTGCAGCAGTTCGGCCAGTTGCAGGTAGTTGGTGAGGCGGCGCTCGCCATCGACCAGGGCGAGCAGGCGTTGCCCGTGCGCGGCGCCCAGGTCGCCCAGCAGGGCGAGCGGGCCGCCGCGCTGCCAGCGCTCGCGCCAGTCCAGCGCCTGTTGCTGCCAGCGGCGATGACGCTCGCCGTCGTGCGCAAGCGCGGCGATGGCGGCGGCGTCTTCGCCGATCAGCACGGTGGCAAGGGCGGCGCGCAGGCGGCTGTCGTCGCCGGGGTCGAGCAAGGCCTGCAGCAGGGCGAGCAGTTCCAGCGCTTCGTCGGTGGCGAACAGGCTTTGCTTACCCGCGGCTACGGCGGGGATGCCCACGGCACCGAGCGCCTGTTGCATGCGCGTGGCCTCGCCGTGGCTGCGCACCAGCACCGCGATATCACCGGCCTGCACCGGGCGTGCGTTGATGGTGGCGGTGCCGTCGCGGCCACCGGCCAGCCAATGGCGGATCGCCGCGACACAGGCAGCGGTGGCCAGCTCGCGGGCACGGCCGGCGCTCCAGGGTTTGGGCTTGCCTTTGGTCGGCGGCGGCGGTTCCGGCGCGCGCCACAGCGTCAATGCCGGTGCGATAGCGCCGTCGCATTGCAGGTCGGCATCGAGACGTTTGGTGCCCGGTTGCACCGGATGGAAGGCGATGCCGTCGGTGAGGAAGGCGTCGGTGTAGCCGGCCTGCGCGTACAGCGCATCAATGGCTGCCAGCACGCCGGGGCGCGAGCGGAAGTTGTGGCTCAGCGGCGGGGCGCGTTCGGCGGTGACCGCAGCGGCCAGATAGGTGCGCACGTCGCCGCCACGGAAGCCGTAGATGGCCTGCTTGGGGTCGCCGATCAGGAACAACGCCGGCGCCAATCCGGCGTCGCGTGCGCGTTTTCCTTGGCCGAACACGTTGGAAAAGATCGACCACTGGCGGTCGTCGGTGTCCTGGAATTCGTCCACCAGCGCGATGGCGTATTGCGCGCGCAGGCGTGTGACCAGGGCGTCGGCCTGCTCGCCTTGCAGCGCGTGTGCGACGCCATCGACCAGGTCGTCGTAGGTCTGCACGCGGCGCTGGCGCTTGAGCAATGCCAATCGTGCGATGGCATCGTCGCGCAACTCGTGCAGCAGCCGGATGCGACGACGGGTGCGCCATTCTTCGACGCGGGCCAATGCAGTGAGATAGCCATCGATCTCGTGGCTCATCGGCGAGGCCGGCGTGCGATCGATAAACTTCTTGTTGGTGCCGGCGGCCAGTTCCGCGGCGGTGAGTTTGATCAGCTTGGCGTGCGGCGCGGTGTTGACCGATGGCGCGGCGGCGAAGCTGTCGAACCAGTGCCATAACGCCGTCAACCACTCGGGCTTGTAGCTGACCTTGCTCAGGATGCCGCCATCGATGGCGGACATGATGGTTTCGAAAAACGCGGTGCCGTGCGCCTGGAATGCAGCGGCCAATGCGGCGCTGGCGTCTTGCACGGCTTGCAGCAGCGCAGCGGAATCGTCGGTGGTCGTGGCCTTGGCCGGCAGCAGCGTTGGATGGCGCACCAGCGCGCGCAGATCGCTGGCCAATGCATCGGGGCCGCCCGACCACAGCGCAATCAGGTCTTCGGCCATCGCCGCATCGGCGGCTCGCTGGCGCCAGAGATCGGCGGCGACTTCGCCAAGCAGTTCGCGGTCGTTGGCAAGCAGTTCCGGCGCGGCAAAGGCCTGGCCGCTTTCCAGCGCATGTTCGCGCAGCACACGTGTGCAGAAGCCGTGGATGGTGAACACGGCCGCCAGGTCGATTTCTTCCACCGCCTGTTGCAGGCGGCGGCGTAAGGCGGCGGGTGTTTCGGTGCCGCTGGCCAGATGCGTGGTGAGGATGGTGCGGGTGAGGACGGCGTCGGGTGGTTCCTGTCCGTGCGGGGCTGGGTGGTCTTGGGTTGGCGACTGTGACGGGTTGTTGGCGAGGTCGGTCGCGGCCAGGGCCGCTCCTGCAGAAGGCGATGGCGTATCGCCCACACGCGC
The DNA here is from genome assembly GCF_014197275.1 of Xanthomonas sp. 3075. GTDB lineage: Bacteria > Pseudomonadota > Gammaproteobacteria > Xanthomonadales > Xanthomonadaceae > Xanthomonas > Xanthomonas campestris_B. The sequence goes on from NZ_JACIFI010000012.1 coordinate 54,101, forward strand.
TGGAGTCAGCTCATGTGCGGCCGAAGCTGCGCCCAGGGACGACGGTGGAGCGTCGGTCGCCAGCAGTGGAGTCGGCTCGGTCGCGACCGGGGCCGCTTCTACAAACGCCAATGCGGCATCGGGGACCAGCGTTGCGGCCAGCACGAGACGTTCGCGGATACGACGGCGCAATTCCTGCGTGGCCGCTTCGGTGAAGGTCACCGCGAGGATCTGGCCGATGCGCAGCCCGCGCTCGACCACCAGCCGGGTGAACAACGTGGCCAGGGTGAAGGTCTTGCCGGTGCCGGCGCTGGCCTCGATCAGGCGCACGCCGTGCAGCGGCAGGTGCAGATACGGATCGGAGAGGGCGTTCATTCGGCATCGTCCTGCGTGCCATGCCAGTGTCGCCAACTTTCGGTCAGACGTTCCGGATCGAGTACCGCATCGGTGTTGCCGCGTTCGAGCAGGTCGTACACGCGATGGCTGGTGGTGGCGAAATCGGCGAAGCGTTGCGCATCGGCGAACGGGTCGCAGCCGCGATTGACCAGGCGCAGTTCCGGGCTGTGCGATTCGCTCCAGCCGAAGTTGGATTGCCACTGCCCGGCGGCGTCCTTGATGGCCTTGTCCAGATCGTCGCTGCGCGCGGCCTGGTGATATTTCCAGCTGCTGTAGGGCGCGAACGCCAGCGGTGTCTGCAGGCCATGACGATACAGCTGCAGCAGCTCGGCCAACGCACGTTGTGCCTGTGGTTGCGACAGCGGTTCGGCGTCGATGGGATGCGGGCCCAGGCCATCGTCGTGTTCGAAGAAACGCACGTACGGTACGTGCTCGCCGGCGGCGCGCAGCAGCAGCCATTCCAGGCCGTGGCGGATCACATTGCGGCCACTGAGCTGGCCGACCTGCACGCGCCCTACGCCGCCGGCATACCAACCGGGGACGCGGCCGTGCACGTCGATATCGCCGATCTGCACGTGCAACAGGCGCGACTGCGCCGGCACCTGGCCCCGCCACTGCCGGAATGCCTCTGCGTACGGGCGCAGGGTTGTCAAAATTGCATCCAGGTCACGTCGTCCCAACGGGCCAGAGGGCAGCAGCGCGCGGGCACGCAGACGCGCGTACAAGCCATCGGTCGCGCCGGCCAGCACTGCCTCGAACGCATGCTGCTGCAAGCTGTAGTGCTCCAATCCACGCGGCGCTGCGACGAGCGGTTCCAGATCGCTGTCTTCGCCGGCCGGATCGGGCAAGCGCATGCCCAAGCGATGGCGCAGGAACTGCCCGGCCGGGTCGGCGAACAGGCGGCGCAATGCGTCGATCGAGAGGCTGGTCGGCACCGCGCTGTCGTCTGCCGGCAACGCAGCGGCCACCCACGGTGCGAGCGCCTGGCGCTGCCCGACCAGGCTGTCCACCGCGGGCCGCCACTGGCGGCGATAACTGAAGCGGCGCGGGTCGGCGCCATCTTCGCCCAGCGCACCGAAGGCGGCGGCGGCGAATGGCTGCAGCGGGTGGTGCACCACCAGCATGTCGATCGCCTTGGGATCGGCGTGGTACTGCGCGGCGCTGCCCAGCAATTCGCTGACCAGCACCGACGGTTCGCGCGCGCTGCCATCGCGCGCATCGGCGCCGAGATAGCTCAGGTAGAACACCTCCTGCGCGGAGGCGAACAACTGCAGGAACAGGAAGCGGTCGTCCTCGCGGGTCGAACGATCGCCGTGCCGACGACGCTCGGTGCCCAACTCGGCGGTGAGCCGATTGAGCCCGGCAGCCGGGTCGCGGCGCGGGAAGTCGCCATCGTTCATGCCGAGCAGGCAGATCACGCGGAACGGCAGCAGGCGCATCGGCACCATGCGGCCGAAACTGATCCCGCCGGTGAGCAGCGGCGCGCGCGTGTCGGACTCGCCCAGCACCGCGGCGAAATGCGCACGCACGACGTCGGCGGGCACTTTGCCGGCGTACTCGGCGCGCGCTGCGTCGCGGGCGAATTGGTCGATCAGTGTGCGCAGCCGGTCCAGCGCGCGCTGCGCACGCGGCGCCGAGGGCGCTTTGGGAATCAGCGCCTCCAGCAGGCCGAGCAGACGCTCGCGCCACTCGACCGGTGTCATCGCTTCGGCCAACACGGATTGGTGGCGTTCGAGCACGCGCAGCAATCGCAGCAGCGTATCGAGCGCGGCCAGCGCGCTGCCTTCCAGTTGCGGCCATGGCGCCACACCGGCGATGTCGTCCTCGGCCCCGCTGGCATGGCCAAGCAATAGCCGGTCCAGCGCGAAGCGCCAGGTATAGGCATCGTCGCTCGGTGCAAGCAGCTGAGACCGATGCGCCGCATCCAGCCCCCAGCGCGCGCCGGCCGCGTGCAGCCAGCCGCGCAGCCGTTCCAGCGCCGCTTCGTCCAGGCCGGCAGCGTCGGCAATCGGCGCGCTGGCGAGCAGGTCGAGAATTTCATGCAGGCCGAAGCGCGCGATCGGCAAGCCGAGCAAGGTGAGGAACACTTCCGCCAGTGGCTCGCTCGCCAACGGGCTGGCATCGGCCAGCGCGTATGGCAGTGCGTCGTCGTTGCCATGGCTGCCGAACACCGCATCCAGATACGGCACGTACGGGTCGATGTTCGGCGACAGCACCGCGATCTCGCGCGGCTGCAGCGGCGGGTCGAAGCGCGTGTCGTCGAGCAAGGCGCGCAGTTGGTCGTGCAGCACCTGCAGCTCGCGCAGCCGCGTGTGGCAGGCGTGCACCTGCACGCTGGGGTCGTGCAGATTCACCGCCGACAACAGCGCAGGCACAGCGGGCGCGCGGCGATGGAACAGATCGCTCTGCATCCGCCGCAGCAGGCTGTCGCCCAGGCCGCCGTCGGCGAGCGCGCGACGGCCGGACTCCAGCGGATCGGCGTAGGCAGCGATCTCGGCCAGCGGATGCACCACCTCGTAGTCGCCCACCAACGCCATGAAGTCGCGCCCGGCCGCGCCCCAGGCCTGCAGCAACGGGTTTTCCTGCACCTGATCGACGAACAGTTGCACCGCGCCGTCTTCGCGCCGGCGCTGCCACAAGGTCTGCAGATCGCCCCAATAGCCTTGCGTGGGCGTGGGCAGATAGAAATGCAGCGTGCCCACGCGCGCCTGCGTGGCCAGCACGCGCAGCACGTCGGGCGAGATATTCAAGATGGCGAAGGCGAACAGGCGCTTGGGCAAGCCCTGCGGCAACGGACCGTCCGGGCGCGCGTGGCGATCCAGATACTGGCCGATGCGGCGCGCGCGGTATTGCCGCCCGGACGCGATGCTGCGCCACAGCCGCGCCTGCGGATCGTCGGGGTCGGCGCCGCCTTCCCAGCGCAGCAACCAGTCGCGTCGCCAGGCCTGGTACTTCTCGAACACGTTGCCCAATTCGCCGGCCAGCGCCCACGGCTTGAGCGCATCGCCATCGGACAGATATCCGGCCAACGGCGCCAACGCCGCATCGCTGCCCAGATCGGCCTGCAACGCGTCATACAGGCGCCACTGCGTGGTCGCCATGTCCAGATCGTCGTCGGCCGGGCCGAGGTTGCACTCCAGCGCCCGCGCGACGAATTCGCCGGGGGTGAGAAATTCCAGATTGGCCGCCACGCCGTGCTCGGCCGCCAGCGTGGATTGCAGCCAACGCCGCATCGCCACCTGCGGAATCAGCACCACCTCCGGCTGCAGCAACGGCTGCTCCGGCATCGGCTGGCGCAACTCCTGCGCGAGCAAGGCGGCCAGCGTATCCAGCGCATTGGACGGATAGAGACGAAAATCGGGCGCGGAAGGGGCGTGCATGCGTGCATGCATTGTGCCGGATGCGGCCGTGCTGCGCCGTCTGGCGCAGTGCCAGCCATGCATCGCCGCCGCCGCACGGCCAGCGAAGCGTCGCGGCGGCGGCCGAACGTCTGCCGGCGACGCGCGACGCCCTCATCCGCCCTTCGGGCACCTTCTCCCGCCAGGCGGGAGAAGGAAGGCAACGCTATTCGCCATCTGCCGGGAGAAGCATGGCAAGGTCAGAGCGCGATCAGTATTTCTTTTCCAGAGTGATCATCCCGGTCTGATCGTCGTTGTTGTCGCCATCGGGAATCCCGCGGTATTTCCGTCGTGTCGACAGGCCCTGCTCGCTCAGCAACGCCGCGCCGATGCCCACCATCAAACGGTTGCGATCGAACGCACTCTGCCGTACACGATGGAACGGGCCGCCAGTGAGGTCGGCATAGCTCAGGGTCGCATCGCCACGGCCCTTGGACAAATCGCGCTGGTATTCCACCCGCAACAAGCGGGGTCAGCCGTCCCCAGCTGACCGCGCGGCGGCGTTACAGACGCAGACCCAGGTTGCCGGTGGTGAGTGACCACAGCCATGTCGTCCCGACCCCGCTTCGACATAGCCCGCAGTCGAATATCGCGCTGCGTCACGCATGAGACGGCCCGTTGCATCTGCGGCACCCTGATCGTCTGCTTCGGTACAGCGGTCATGCGACAATACTGCACGCGGCGGTTCGGTTATGTTCAGCCGTGTGACAGCTACTCTATTGCGTTGGAATTCTGTTAAAGGCTTCGATGACGGCGTCCGCATCTCCTGTCGTGCAGTTGTCCGGTGTCCGCATCGATCGCGGCGGTCGCAGCATCCTGCGCGACGTTTCGCTCGACGTGCCGCGCGGCAGCATCACGGCCGTGCTCGGTCCTTCGGGTAGCGGCAAGTCCACCCTGCTGGCCGCATTGACCGGCGAACTGCGCCCGGTCGCCGGCACGGTCACCTTGTTCGGCAACGCGATTCCGCGTGGCAGTCGCGCGCTGCTGGAGATGCGCCGCAGTGTCGGCGTGCTGCTGCAGGGCAATGGCTTGCTGACCGACCTGAGCGTGGCCGACAACGTCGCGTTGCCGCTGCGCACCCATACCCGCCTGCCGGCACCGGTGCTGCAACGCCTGGTGCAGATGAAGCTGCACGCGGTGGGGCTGCTGGCCGCCGCCGATGCGTGGCCGCGCGAGTTGTCCGGCGGCATGGCGCGGCGTGTGGCGCTGGCGCGCGCGCTGGCGCTGGACCCGCCGCTGATGATCTACGACGAACCGCTGACCGGGCTGGACCCGATCGCCTCGGGCGTCATCATGGCGCTGATCCAGCGCCTCAACCACAGCCTGGGCCTGACCAGCATCATCGTCAGCCACCATGTGCACGAGACGCTGCCGATCTGCGACCAGGCCGTGGTGATCGCCAATGGCGGAATCGTGTTCGCCGGCACGCCGGCGCAACTGCAAGACAGCACCGATCCGCTGGTGCAGCAATTCCTGCACGGTCAGCCGGATGGCCCGATCGCCTTCGATGCCGCGCCACGGCGCGACCGGAGTGCTGCCTGATGGCCATGGTCGAATCGATCCGCGCCTTCGGCCGCGCCGGGCTGTTCTCGCTGACCGTGCTGCGCGGCTCGGTGCCCACGCGCGATTTCATCGCCGAGCTGGTGCGCGAGATCTACAAGGTCGGCGCGCGTTCGCTGCCGATCATCGCCGTCGGCGGCGCCTTCGTCGGCCTGGTGCTGACCCTGCAGGGCTATCGCACGCTGACTACCTACGGCGCATCGGACGCCTTGTCCACGCTGCTGGGCCTGTCGCTGTACCGCGAGCTGGCGCCGGTGCTGACCGCGCTGCTGTTCATTGGCCGCGCCGGCAGTTCGATCGCTGCCGAGCTGGGCCTGATGCGCGCCACCGACCAGATCAAGGCGCTGGAGCTGATGGCCATCGACCCGGTGGCCAAGGCGGTGGCGCCGCGGTTCTGGGCGGCGGTGCTGACGGTGCCGCTGCTGACCGGGGTGTTCTGCTCGCTGGCCATCACCGGTGGCTACTTCGAAGCCGTCCACGTGCTGGGCATCGACAACGGCACCTTCTGGTCGGGCCTGAGCGGCAGCGTGGATTTCTGGGACGACTTTGGCGTGGCGATGCTCAAGTCGGCGATCTTCGGCGGCACTGCGGCGCTGGTGGCGGCCTACGTCGGCTTCCACGCCGAGCCGACCATCGAAGGCACCTCGATCGCCACCACCCGCGCGGTGGTGAACGCCTCGCTGCTGGTGCTGATGTTCAACTTCGTCCTTTCTGCAATGTTGTTTAGGTGAGTGGAATAACTATGGCCATGCGTGGACCACGACTCGAATTCGCCGTCGGCGCCTTTTTGCTGCTGACCCTGGCCTCGCTGCTGGTGCTGGCGGTGGCCTCGACCAACCAGCGCTGGGGCTTCGGTTCCAGCCAGTACACGCTGATCGCGCGTTTCAGCCAGATCGGCCAGCTGCGTCCGCAGGCGCCGGTGAAGATCGGCGGCGTGACCATCGGCAAGGTGTCGGACATCAGCCTGGACCCGACCAAGTTCGACTCGGTGGTGACGCTGTCGCTGGATACTAAATACAAGGATCTGCCCGCCGACACCTCGGCCGGCATCTTCACCAGCGGCCTGCTCGGCGAAAGCTACATCGGGCTGCAACCGGGCGGCGACCCGGAAACGCTCAAGCCGGGCGAAGAAATCGGCTTCACCCAGCCGGCAGTGGATTTGCTGCAGCTGGTTGGCAAGTACATGTTCAGTGGCGGCGGCGACAAGCCGGCCGCCGACGGCCAGGCCGCCGCGCCTGCCCAGACCGCTTCTCCTTCTACGGAACCGCACCAATGAAAACCACCCTGCTTTCCGCCCTCCTGGCCTCGGCCCTGCTGGTGAGCGCACCGGCCACCGTGCTGGCGCAGCCGGCTCCCGCCAGCGCGCCCGCGCAGGGCGCCGCGACCAAGACCGTCATCGACAGCAGCACCCGCATCCTCGGCACGCTGGACCAGCGCCGCGCCGAGTTCCGTGCCAACCCGGCCGCCCTGCGCCAGTACATCAATGGCGAATTGAACAAGGCCTTCGACCGCGACTATTCCGCCCGTCTGGTGCTGGGCGTGCATGGCCGTGGCGCGTCCGATGCAGACGTCAAGCTGTTTGCCGACGCGCTGGCCGAGAACCTGATGCAGCGCTACGGCACCGCGCTGCTCAACTTCGAAGGCAAGCCGACCTTCCGCGCCAAGTCCGAGAGCCCGCTGCCGGGCAACCGCGGCGTCAAGGTCTCCACCGACCTGCTGCGCGCCGGCAACGACCCGACCCCGGTCGATTACCTGATGCGCAATACCGGCGGCCAGTGGAAGATCTTCGACGTGATGATCGAAGGCATTTCCTACGTGCAGACCTTCAAGACCCAGTTCGACGGCCCGCTGCGCGAGAAAGGCATCGCCAAGGTCGCCGCCGAGCTGCGCAGCGGCAACCTGCAGGTCGGTGCGGCACCGGCCAATGGCAAGTAACAGCACCGTGCAACGCAATGGCCAGGCGCTGGTCCTGACCGGCGTGCTCGACCGTGACGCGGTGACGGCGGCCTGGCCGCAGGCCGTCGCGCAGCTGGACGGCATTCGCACGCTGGACCTGACAGGTGTACAACGCCTGGACAGTGCCGGCGTGGCGATGCTGGCCGAACTGGCTGCGCGGGTGCGCAGCACCGGTGCCGGTCCCGTCACGGTGGTGGGTGAGGCGTCCGGTCTGGACGAATTACGCGCCGCCTACCGTTTGTCCCCTACCTTCGATTTTCAGGCCTGAGCGCCACCCCATGACCCTGCTTCGTCCCCTCTCCCTGTTGGCCTGCTTGCTGCTTGGCGCCTGCGCCAGCCAGGCGCCGAAATCCGCTCCGCCGCCGGCCAGTGCCGCCGCCCCTGCCCCAGCGCCGGTGCGCGACGACGCCGGAGTGACCGCGCAACCGGCCGCAGCCGGTGTCGCAGCGCCCGATACGGTGCCGGCCGCCGTAGCCGCCGCGCCCACCGCTCAAGCCGGTGCCGCTGCCGGTCCGGATGCACCGGGCACGCCCACGTCCGCCGAAGACGACTTCGCCGCGTTGTACGGCACCAGCACCCCGCAAGCCGGTGCCGACGGAACGCCGGTGCCGCTGGGCGCAGCCCCCTCCTACGACCCCTGGGAGCGCTACAACCGCGGCATGCACCGCTTCAACATGGCGGTGGACCGTGGCGTGGCCCGTCCGTTGGCCACCGCCTACACCAAGGTGGTGCCGCAACCGGCGCGCCTGGGCGTGACCAACTTCTTCGACAACCTCGGCACGCCGTTGACCATGGTCAATCAGCTACTGCAGGGCCACCCGGTGTTCGCGGTGCAGTCGTTGGGACGCTTTGTGATGAACTCCACGCTGGGCGTGGCGGGTCTGTTCGACCCTGCCAGTGCGGCCGGCATTCCGCGCCGTAGCGAAGACTTCGGCCAGACCCTGGGGGTGTGGGGCTGGCGCAACTCGCGCTACTTCGAGTTGCCCTTGTTCGGCCCGCGCACCGTGCGCGACACCTTCGGCCTGGGCGGCGACATTCCGCTCTCGCCGCTGCGCCAGGTCGACGACAGCGGTGTGCGCTTCGCCCTGCAGGGCCTGCAGCTGGTGGACACACGTTCGCAACTGATGTCGCTGGATTCGCTACGCGACCAGGCACCGGACGAATATGCGCTGACCCGTGATGCGTGGATGCAACGCCGCAACTACCAGATCGTGCGCGACCTGCGCAGCCATCGCGAAAAGAACAACGAGCTGCCCGACTATCTGCGCGAGGACAAGGACAGCACCGTGCCGGTGGATGCGATGCCGATCCCGCAGTGGATTCGTTGATCGGTCGAGAGTGCGGTTTGCAGTGAATACGAAAGCCCGGGAGCGATCCCGGGCTTTTTGCTTTGTGGGCATCGTGCAGATGATGACTTCCGTGAGTGGGTGCCACCACGCGGCCTTCATCGCTCCGTGTTTTCAGTCCTTGAACCGCTGAGACCCCCGGTGCGCAGAAGACCTGGATGACGTTGTAGTCAGCGCTCGGCCACCGCCCCTTCGAAAGTGCGCGGCAGTGCCTGGTAACCGGAACCCAGCAACGTTTTTATGTCGTTCGTCTGCGTTTTGCGGATGAATTCGATGAGACTGGTTCCGGCAAAACGGATCGAGAAGCAGGCACGGTCGATGAGATGGAACGTGAACCCTTCGTCCTGGTCGCGCCGCCAGCACAGATACTCACCATTGACGCTGCTGCCGTAGAAGCGAAGGTCGTCGAAAAAGCGGGCGACGGGACGGCTTTCGTCGTCATCGGGTTCAAGGCAATCGAGATCGCCGATTTCGATGCCGTCTTCCCGGTAGGCGTCGACGAGCGAATGCACCTCATCGTGGATTTCGACGCCTCGGACGAGGAGGCCGTCACTGCCGAACATGCTGAATGGCATCTCGATGACGAACAGGCCGTTGGTCGTGCCGTAGCCAAATGTCCGCGCGAAGATCTTGTAGCAGGGCGGCAGCGGGCCGATCTGCGCCTCGACGGCTGAAATCTCTTCGGCAGATGCGGTGCGCGTGATGTTGGAACGATCGAAAAGCTGGGTGAGGTCGTCGTCCATCGAGGGATCCTTCCACTTTCCATTGCCGCAGACTATTCGGTAGTCGGGTTGAAGCACGCATTTCGCCATCAGACCGCGTTGCTTGAAAGCAGGAACCTGATGCGCTCATCGCCCTTGATGGGTCGTGGGATTTCCAATCCTACGATGTGCTTGCCCCTTCGGTGCAACACAGCAACAGGTAAACAACGGTCGAAAGGACGATGGGCCGCTAGGCGTTTGTCAGCCGGCGCATCACCTACGCGTGCTCAATGCCGTCTCCACCGCCTCACGCAGGCGTGCATCGCCGGCGGGGACGTCGGGAGCGAAGCGGGCGATGACCTGGCCATCGCGGTCGATCAGGAACTTCTCGAAGTTCCACAGCACGCCCGGTGCCGGGTTGGGCGCGATGCCGTAGCCGGCCAGTTTCTCGCGCATCGGGCCGTCGCCGGTGGCTTGCGGCTGTGCGCTGGTCAACGCCTGGTACAGCGGATGGATGTCCGCACCGGTGACGGCGATCTTGGAGAACATCGGGAAGGTGACGTCGTAGGTGAGCTGGCAGAACTGCGCGATCTCGGACTCGCTGCCGGGTTCCTGGCCGTTGAAGTCGTTGGCCGGAAAGCCCAGCACTTCCAGCCCCTGCGCCTGCCTGTCGCGGTACAGCGCTTGCAGACCTTCGTACTGCGGGGTCAGTCCGCACTTGGAGGCGACGTTGACCACCAGCAGCACCTTGCCGCGATAGTCGGCCAGCGTGGTGGGCGCGCCGTCGATGGTGGTCAGGGGAATGTCGTGGATGCTCTGGCTCATCGGCGCGTCCTGTTAGCGGAAGAGCCAGAGCATAAACCGCTGGGCGCGCGGGGAGCGATGCAGCGGCGTTCCCCGCCTAGCCCATCAGTCGATGCACAACGCCGCCTGGCCCAGGCCACCGACCACTTCCTGGCGGCAGCCGAAGCGGTCGCTGTCGCGCTGGCAGGTCCCCGAGGTGGCGGTGCCGGTCGGCACGATGCTGGTCGCCAGGCAATCGCCGCTGCAGTCGGAGTTGTCGGTGCAGGCCTTGCCGGCATCGGCGTACGGGACCACGCAGCGTACCGTCTGCATGCGGCCGACCGGACGCAGTTGCCCGCCTTTTGCCGTGCATTCGGCAGCATCGGCGGAGGCCCCACGCGGTGGTTGCGCTGCAGGTGCTGCAGAACCGGAGGGGGACGTTCCGGAGGGGGACGTTGGTGTGTTGCTGCATGCGGTCAGCAGCAGCGCGCAGACCACTGCGCAGATCCATCGACTCGACATGGCACTCTCTTGTTGGACACGGTGCGTGCAAGCATCGCGTTGGCGATGTCTGCGTGGTGTGCTTGGCGTCGGTGCTGGGTAAGGCGTAGGCGCGGCGCCGCTGCTGGCGGCGCAATCACGTGCAGGAAGCCGGGCGCGCTGCCGACGTCGTCGGTCGCTCCCTGCCAGCGTTCTACAGCCCGCGCCTGCCAGACCAAAGGTTACGGCCTTGGTGACAGCTCTTGTGTCACAGCGGCATGTGCTGTGTTGCGAGCAGGCCCTGGCAACCCACGCGCAGGCGCTCGCGCTTGGCGCGATCCTGCTTATTCCTGCTCGTCGCTGCTGTCGTCGTCGTTGCCGCTGCCGGTGTCGTCGTTGCCGGCATCGTCCAGCAGCGCCTGGGAGTGTTCGCTGGACAGGGTTTCCACGCCGCGCAGGCGACGTTCGATGGTGCGGGTCTTGCGGCTGGCTTCGCCCAGGCTCTTGCCGACCGTGGTGATCTGCCGCTCGGCCTTTTCGAGAATACCGGCGAATTTGCCGAACTCGCTCTTCACCGCGCCCAGCACCTGCCAGACCTCGCTGGAGCGCTTCTCGATCGCCAGCGTGCGGAAGCCCATCTGCAGGCTGTTGAGCAGGGCGGTAAACGTGGTCGGGCCGGCCAGGACCACCCGATGTTCGCGCTGCAGCAGATCGACCAGGCCGGCACGACGGATCACTTCGGCGTACAGGCCCTCGGTCGGCAGGAACATCACCGCGAAGTCGGTCGTCTGCGGCGGGCAGACGTACTTGTCGCTGATCGACTTGGCCTGGATGCGGATGGCGCGTTCCAGCTGCGCGGTCGACGCCTTGATCGCGTCCAGGTCGCCCTTTTCCTGCGCATCGATCAGGCGTTCGTAGTCCTCGCGCGGGAACTTGGCATCGACCGGCAGCCACACCACCGTGTCGTCGCCCCGACCCGGCAGGCGGATCGCGAAGTCCACCGCTTCGGCGCTGTCGGGCTTGACTCGCACGCTGCGCGCGTACTGCTCCATCGTCAGCGTCTGCTCGAGGATGTTTTCCAGCTGCACTTCGCCCCAGCCGCCGCGGTCCTTGACGTTGCTCAGCACGCGCTTGAGATCGCCCACGCCGGTGGCCAGCTGCTGCATTTCGCCCAAGCCGCGCTGCACCTGTTCCAGGCGTTCGGAGACGAGTTTGAAGGAGGCATCCAGCCGCGTATTGAGCGTGGTCTGCAGTTTTTCGTCGACGGTGGCGCGCATCAGTTCGAGCTTGCTGGCGTTGTCGTTCTGCAGGTTGGCCAGCTGTTGTTCCAGGGTGGCGCGCATTTCGCCGATGCGCAGTTCGTTGCGCTGGGTGAGTTCGGTCAGACGTTGGCCGAGGGCCTCGGTGAAGCGCTGCTGCGACTCGCCGGCTTCTTGCCGTCCCTTGCGGGAATCTTCGGCCAGCGCGTCGCGCAGGGCGGCCATATGGGTGTCGGTGCGTGCGATCAGTTCGGTCAGCTGCTGGCCGAACACCTGGATGCGGGTTTCCTGCTGCTGGCCGAAGCCATCCAGCTGGGTGCGCAGTTCGGTGAGCCGCAGGGTGAGCAGTTCACCGGTGCGCTGTTGCGCAAGGCCGCTTTCTTCGCGCGCCTTGCGTGCGTCTTCGCCGAGTGCGTCGCGCAACAGGTCCAGGCGCTGATCGGTACGCGTGGACAGTTCGGTGAGATTGCGCGCGAAGGTTTCCAGGCGGCCGTCCTGCTGCCGCGCCAGGCCTTCGAGCTGCTCGCGCAATTCGCCGCGGCCGTCGCGCTGCTCGGCGCGCAGCGCCAGCTCCAGGCCGCTGGTGGAAGGGCGTCGCAGCAATGCGATCAGCTGCAACACGAGGACTACGACGAGCAGTCCGAGAAGGATCAGGGATTCGGATGACATGCGCGCAGTGTAGCGGTGTCGGTCGCACCAGCTGCGTCAGTGGCGTGCCGGCTGGATGCGTCGGTGCGGAACCATGGCGCGGGTCTGGGTCGAGTGGTGCGCGTTCGCGCTGCGCCGGGCGTGGGCGTGGGCGTGGACGGTACAGCGTGCGCGATGGCGGGTGCCGGGTTCGGGGCGGCCTGGCGATGCGTTAAGGTTGTTGCTCTCCCGCTCTGCCGCCGATCATGCTTGAGCTCTACGGAAAGCCGACCTCGATCAACGTGCGCAAGGTGTTGTGGCTGTGCGAGGAACTGGCGCTGGACTACACGCTGCACGCGTATGGCAGCGGGTTCGCACCGGTGGAGACGCCGGCGTTTCGCGCGCTCAATCCCAATGCACTGGTGCCGGTGATTCGCGACGGCGATGTGGTGCTGTGGGAGTCGAACACGATCTGTCGGTATCTGGCCGCGCGTGCAGGTCGCGCCGACCTGTTGCCCACGGCTCCCGCTGCACGTGCGCTGGTCGAGCAATGGATGGACTGGCAGGCCACCGAACTCAACACCGCCTGGCGTTACGCGTTCATGGCCACGGTGCGCGGCAGTCCGGCGCATACCGATGCGCAGGCGATCGCGGCAAGCGTGCACGCGTGGAATCGGCACATGGCCATCCTGGACGCGCAGCTGCAACGCGGCGGCCCGTTTGTGCTCGGGGCGGATTTCAGCTTGGCCGATCTCGTGTTGGGGCTATCGACGCAGCGCTGGTTTGCCAGCCCGATCGAGCGCCCGGTGTTGCCGGCGGTGGCGGCGTATTACGCACGCCTGAAGACACGTACCGGGTTTCAACGTCATGGCTGCAACGCGCCGTAGACGCTACCTGCTGCCGCGCCGGCGCCGACGCATGACCTTGGACCGATAGCATTGCTGCGGCGCGTTGGGCCACACTCGGGAAATTCTTTGATTCCCGCGAGGTCCGCATGTCGTCTTGGCTCAGGCGCAAATCCATCGATCAGGTCACCGTGCACGAGGCCGGCCGGCAGCTGGTCCGTAGCCTGAGCTGGCCGCATCTGATCGCGCTCGGCATCGGCGCGATCGTCGGTACCGGCATCTACACGCTGATCGGCGTGGGCGCGGACAAGGCCGGCCCGGCGGTGCTGGTGTCGTTCGTCGCCGCCGGCATCGTATGCGCCTGCGCGGCGCTGGCGTATGCCGAGATGGCCACGATGATGCCGGCCGCCGGCAGCGCCTACACCTACAGCTACACCGCGCTCGGCGAGAGCATCGCCTGGGTGGTGGGCTGGAGCCTGGTGCTGGAATATTCGCTGGTGGTCAGCACCGTGGCGGTGGGCTGGTCGGGCTACTTCGTCGGCTTCCTGCAGTGGTTGGGGGTCAATCTGCCGCATGCCTTGATCGCCGGGCCGCACGCCGGCGGCATCGTCAACCTGCCAGCGGTGGTGATCACCTTCCTGGTGGCCGGCATGCTGATGGCCGGCACCAAGGAAAGCGCCACGCTCAACGCGGTGCTGGTGGTGCTGAAGATCATCGCGCTGGGCGTGTTCGTGGCGATCGCGTTGCCGGCGTTCGACAGCGCCAACCTGCAGCCGTTCATGCCGTATGGCTTCTCCAAGGCGGAAGGCCCGGATGGCGTGGAGCGCGGGGTGATGGCGGCGGCGGCGATCATCTTCTTCGCGTTCTATGGCTTCGATGCAATCTCCACTGCGGCCGAAGAGACCAAGAACCCGGGCCGCGATCTGTCGATCGGCATCGTCGGTTCGATGATCGGCTGCACGCTGATCTATGTGCTGGTGGCGTTGTCGGCGGTGGGCGCGATGAGCTTCACCGTGTTCGGCAAGAGCCCGGAGCCGTTGGCGCTGATCCTGCGCGAACTCGGCCACGGCAAGGCAGCGTTGGTGATCGGCGCGGTGGCGATCATCGCGCTGCCCACGGTGTTGCTGGCGTTCCTGTACGGGCAGAGCCGCATCTTCTTCGTGATGTCGCGCGATGGCCTGCTGCCGCGTGGGTTGTCCAAGGTCAACGCCCGCACCGGCACGCCGGTGGCGACGACGTTGTTCACGGCGGTGCTGGTGGCGGCGTTGGCAGGCGTGGCGCGGCTGGACGAAATTGCCGCATTGGCCAATGCCGGGACCCTGGCCGCGTTTACTGCAGTGGCGGCGTGTCTGCTGGTGCTGCGCGTGCGCGAACCGGGCCGTGCGCGCTCGTTCCGCACGCCGCTGGCGTGGGTGGTGGGGCCGGTGGCGATCGGCGGCTGTCTGTACCTGTTCTGGAGCCTGCCGAGTAGGACGCAGCTGTGGTTCCTGCTGTGGAATGCGCTGGGTGTGGTGGTGTATGTGGCGTACGGGCGGCACATGAGTCGGTTGAATCAGGCGAACTGAGAGCCTGCCTTCTGCTGCCTCGGGAGCTCGCACCCTGCATGCTATGCGGGGTGCCCTGGAGACCGATGGTGCTGCTGCATCGACCCCGCATGGGGTGCAGCGCCTCGATTCTGGCGGCAGCAGTACGCCTGCATTTGCAAGGAGTGAACAATGGATACGATCGTTGTACCCGACGACGGCGACTGGAGCTGCGTTGCCGACCCGACCAACGCAATCTCCCGATGGGAGCGTGAGACGGGCAAGCAGGTACCGGAGGATTATCGCCGTTTCATGGTCAACTATAACGGCGGCCGGATCTATCCCTTGATCTTCGACATGAAGATTCCCGTCGGTGCGGACCCAATGCAGGATTCCGCAACATTCGTGAACTGCCTTTATTCCTGGAGTTTTGTCGAGGACATCTGGAACGGTGGCACATTCGACAGGCGCAACCCACCGAATATGCTGGTGATCGGCTCCAACCCGGGAGGCATAGAAATTCTGTTGGGCGTCGATGAGCGCTCTTACGGCAAGGTCTATTTATGGCTGCATTCGCTCAGTGCCTGGGGAGCGGAAAACAACAATAAGGTCTGGGAGCAAGCCGGCTCCTTCCGCGAATTCGTCGCGTCGCTGTATGAAAATCGCGACAAGGAAGGACATGACTACTGGTATATCCCCAGGTACCAGGGTCTGGAAAGGACGGTGGCGTTCTAAGGATCTGCGTCTGTGCGCCACGTAGACATGTGTCCCAGTCCGACCGTTCTGTCGATGTCTTGAGCGTTGTGCACCTGGATACGGTCGGTGCAGAGCGGGTGCCGGCGACAAGGGATGCGTCGCCAGGCGTCTGCAAAGAACACGCATCCCCCGCAAGGCTCACGCCTCGCCAGAGCCGTACCCTCACCCCCGATCGCTCTGCCGCACTGTCACCCGGGGCAGAGTGGCTTCAAGCTGCACGCCGCTGCCTGGTGCTTGCAGCACCGCCGTGTCGGATCACGGCGCGGCGGCAGGTGTCGCGCAGAACGACGTCGGCAGTGCGTCGGGGTGCGTGCCCCAGCCCTGGGTCGGCGCCTGTTTGGTGAGTGCGAACGACAGCGTGCCGCCCTGCTGCAGCTGGGCCCAGTCCAGGAACACCCGCGTCTGCGGTGTGCCGTTGAAACGCACGCCCTGCACGTATTGCAGCGCGCGGCCGTCGGCACCGGGCGCATCGATGCGCAGGCGTTTGCCGTTACCCAGGTCCAGCGTGACCCGCTTGAAGCGCGGGGCGTGCAACAGGAACTCGCCGCTGCCGGGCACCGCCGGATACAGGCCCAAGGCGCTGAACAGATACCAGGCCGACATCGTGCCGAGGTCGTCATTACCGGTAACGCCGTTAGGCGCGTTGGTGAACAGTTGCTGCGCGGCGCGCACCACGGTGGCGGTCTTCCACGGTTGGCCGATCAGCGTGTACATCCACGGCGCGTGCAGGTCGGGTTCGTTGTTGGGGTTGTAGCGGTACTGGTTGTAGTAGCTGTACGGGCCCACCACCCAGTGCGTGCGCGCGGCAGTGAGCGGGTCCTTCAGCAGGTCGTCGTAGGCAAAGAAGGCGTCCAGCCGTTTACCTGCCTGTTCGCTGCCGTGCATGGCCTGCAGCATGCCGGGGATGTCCTGCTGCACCAGCCATTGGTATTGCCAGGCGGTGCCTTCATGGAAGCCGTGCTGCGAGCGCGGGCTGTAGCGGTCGTCCGAGGGCGCGTACCAGCTGCCGTCTTCCAGGCGCGGCCGTGGAAATCCACTGAAGCCGGTATCCGCATCGCGCACGCTGGCATCCCAGACGCTGTGCCAGTTACCGCCGCGTTTGCGTAGCTGCGCGCTGTCGTCGGGGTGGCCGAGCGCTTGCGCCATCTGCGCCAGCGCGCAGTCGGCCAGCGCGTATTCCAGCGTGGCCGAGCCGCCGTGGTGCGGGTCCACGTCCATGCCCTTGGACGGAAACGCGCGGTCGTATTGCACGAAGCCGTTGGCCAGGTAACTGGCGTTGCCGGAGCGGCCGGCGTGGCGCGAATTGATCGGCGGTTGTTCGAAGGCGTTCTGACGCAGCGCTGCATAGGCGTCGGCCTCGTTGCCCTGCAGCGCGCCGAAACGCCATAGATCCACCAGGAATGGCGTGACCGGGTCGCCGGTCATGATGTTGGTGTCGAAGTTGGCGTAGCCCCAGCGTGGCAACCAGCCGCCTTGCTGATGGATCGCCAGCAGCGAGCGGCCGATGTCGCGCGCGCGCGCCGGCTGCAGCAAGGCGAGCAACTGGTTCTGCGAGCGGTAGGTGTCCCAGAGCGAGAAATATTCGTAGTAGGTCCAGCCGTCGGCGCGGTGGATCGCACCGTCATAGCCGCGATAACGGCCATCGGCATCGCTGCCGGTGAGCGGCTGCAACAAGGCGTGGTACAGCGCGGTGTAGGCCACGGTGCGGTCGTCGGCGCTTGCGCCATCCAGCTGCATGCCGGCCAGTTCCTTGCGCCAGGCTTGCTGCGCGCGCTGGCGCATCTGCTCCAGGCCCAGCAGCGTGCCACCGTGCATAGCGTCGGCGCGCAGGTTGTTGCGCGCGCCTTCGGCATCCACGTGCGAGATGGCGCTGACCACGGTCACGGCCCGCGCGCTCTTGTTGTTGCCTAGCGGGAAACTGAGCCAGGCACCGTTGGGCTTGAGTTCGCCGCCCATGCTATGGCGCGCGTCGGGCACGCCGCCGCCTTCGCCCCAGACACCATGCGCGGTAAACGGGCGGTCGAATTCCAGCCGAAACCAGGTGGTGTACTCGTGGCCGCCGCAGAAACTCTGTGTGGTCAGTTTGCCCTCGACCACGCGGTCGCCGACCACCTGCACCTGGCTGCCGATCACCACGTGGCGATCGTTGGCCTGGCCGAGGTTGACCAGCAGGTGGCCGGTGTCGGCGCCGGGCGCGAAGGTATAGCGCTCGGCGGCGGCGCGGGTGAGCGCGGTGGCTTCGGCGTCAATGCCGCCGTAGTCGGTCAGGCGCACCTTGTAGTAGCCGGCCTGGCCCACTTCGCCGTCATGGGTGTAGCGCGCGGCGTAACGGGTCTGGTCGAAGGCCTTGGCATCGCCGGTATCGAAATCGCCACCAGGACCGATGCGGCCGGTGACCGGCAGCACCGAGACCTGTCCGCCCTGCTCCCAGCAACCCGCGCCGGACAGGAACGAGTGGCCAAAACCGCGAATGCTGGGGTCGTCGTAGCGCCAGCCGGCATAGTGCGCGCCGATCGGGCTGACCTGGACCAGCCCGAACGGCGCCGACGCGCCAGGGAAGGTATTGCCGTCGTCCTTGCTGCCGATGAAGGTGTTGACCTGCGCCGGGTCCTGCGCGGCCAGCGGACCGGCCAGTGCCGCGCCGAGCAGGCACAGGCCGGCAGCGGCGCGGCGGCGCCAGGAGGTCGATGAAGCGGGCGGTGCAGCGGCAACGCAGTTCACGGCAACGAGCATGAGTACCCCTCGGGGGAACGGAGAAAGCGGTCATCGGCCGACGGCCATTCGGCTTCGACACGGTGTGGACGAGTGTGCTTTGGATCGATCCAAACATGGCGCGACGTCGGTCACGGGTCGCGCCAAGCGTAGGCAACACATCGCCCGCACGCCACCTTGCGCCGCAGCAGCGCGGTCGGTTGCAGCACCTGCGGGCATAAAAAAAGCCCGGTCGGTGACCGGGCTTGGCGTTGCTGGCGTGGCGGCGGGCCGTCACACCTGTAGCGCGCGGCTCAGATCCAGCGCATGCCTTCGAACGGGTTCCAGCTGGTGCTGCCCTTCACCTTGTCCAGGTAATAGGCGTAGTTGGCGATCATGCCGGTCAGCAAGGACATGGGCAGGAACAGCGCATTCTGGAACGGCGCCGGCAGGAACGAGGCGATGATGCCGACCGCCAGGCTGATGCCGATCAGGCTCAACGCCTTGCGCCACAGACCGATGATGAAGAAGTAGATGCAGCCGAAGAAGAAGGCATAGAAATTCATGCCGATCTTGACCTTTTCGCCGAAGCTCAGCGTCTTGAGCGCTTCTTTGTAGCTCGGATCCTTGGGGCCGCCGTGGCGGTCGAAGAAATCGAAGCGGAACTGCCACTTGGGGCTGAGCTGGGTACGATCGAGGGTGTCCATTCCAATCCATGTAGTTGAAAACGGTTACATGATAAAGGATCGCGTATTCATCCGCGTATTGGTCCGGGTGCGCTCGTTGGGGGACGTCAGCCGCCGATCAGCTTCGCCGGGTACTGCCATGCAGCCGCGTGGACGGGGCTAGCGCCCCTGGCTGATGCCGCTTCCGCGGCGGGCGCGGCGCTGCGCATACAGCGCGCGGTCGGCGCGATCGACCACCGCCGCCAGGGCTTCGCCGGGGTGACGCAAGGCCGTGCCCAGGGTGAAGCGAATCGGCGCCTGGTCGATGGCGGCCATGTAGCCGCGCGCAGCCGCCTCCAGTTGCGGCGCCTCAGGCTGGTGCAGCAGCACCAGGAACTCGTCGCCGCCCAGACGGACCAGGCAGTCCTGCGGGCGTAGCGGTTGGTTGAGGAACCATGCCATCTGCACCAGCACCTCGTCGCCGCGCAGGTGGCCGTGGGTGTCGTTGACCAGCTTGAACTTGTCCAGATCCACCACGATGCAGCCCCAGCCCACGCCGGGGTCGCGCTTGTCCAGCTCGTCGAGGAAGCGCCGGTTGTAGCAATTGGTCAGCGGGTCGGTGAACGACCATTCCAGCAGCTGCTTTTCCTGCTGGTACTGGGTGGTGATGTCCTGGGCATGCCCCAGCACGAGGGTGGCGTCCGATTCGACGTCCAGCACATTGTGGTACTGCCAGTTCCGCAGGCTGCCATCGCTGGCGATCAGCTCGATCACACCTACATCCTGGCCGTCGAGCGCGATGCGCGACAGATAGGCCTGCAAGGCGCCGTGCCGCTCGGGGCGCACGAAGTCCAGCAACGCGCGGCCTTCCATCTCGCCCACGCTGCGTCCCAGCGAACGTGCGGCGGCCGGGTTGACGCTGATCAGGCGACCTTCGATGTCATGGGTGCAGATCAGGCCCAGGCTGTACTGGAACATGTTGCGGAACTTGCGCTCGCTGGCGGCCAGCGCGGCCAGCACGCGGTGGCGATCGGTCACGTCCTGGACCGCGCCGATCAAGCGCTTGCGTCCGTCCACCTGCTCCAGCGAGCCGGCGCTGTGCACCCACAGCCGCCGGCCGGTGGCGCTGACCAGCGGCAGCTCCAGATCCCATGGGATGCCATCGCGTACGCAGGCTTCGACCGCCGCAGTGATCACGGCGCGCGCCTCCACCGGATAGAACTCGATCGCCTCGTCCAGCCTCGGCCGGTAGCCGGCGGGCAGATCGTGCAGGCGGCAGGTCTGGTCCGACCAGGTCAGCGCGCCACTGGCCACATCCACTTCCCACCCGCCAACCCCGGCGACCCGGCCGGTGCGCTCCAGGAACCCTTCGCTCTCGCGCAGGCGCTGCTGCAGTTGTTCGTTGGCGGCTTGACGCTCCAGCATCAGCCGGCGCTGTTCCAGGCCTTCGGCGGCGACCTTGGCCAACTGCTGCAGCGCCTGCAACTGCGAAGGCTCCAGCGCGCGCGGGCGCTGGTCGATCACGCAGACCGTGCCCATGCGCAGCCCATCGGACAACACGATCGGCGCGCCGGCGTAATAGCGGATACCGGGTGCGCCGGTCACCATGGCGTTGTCGCTGAAGCGCGGATCGGCCGGAGCATCGCGCACCTCCATCACCACATCGTCCTGGATGGCATGGGCGCAGAACGCCAGCTCGCGTGGCGTTTCGCTCGCGCCGGGCAGGCCGATATTGGCTTTCCACCACTGGCGCTGCTCGTCTACCAGCGAAACCAGCGCGATCGGGGTGCCGGCGATCGCCTGCGCGGCGGCCGCCAACGCATCGAAAAACGGCTCGGCGTCGGTATCGACCACCTGCAGCAACGCCAGACGCGCCAGGCGCTGCGCTTCACTGGCGGTGGACGATACGTCGGTGTCGCATGGATTCAACGGTCTGCTCACTGATCCCCAGGCAATCCGCGCAGTCTAGCGGAATGGGTATACGTGCTAAATGCAGCGTTGCGTCCGCGCTGACTCAGATGCGCCATCGCCTGGTGCTGCGGTTCCATCAGCATGGTGCCCGCCTTGCCGTGACGACGCACGCGCAATTGCCGAACACGACGCCAACGCCCCGCCCACCTGCAGCGCCGCCGCCACGTTGCGCGCGGCGATACGCACATTGCTGGCGGCCTCGGCCAGAGCCTGCTCCAACGTGCAGGCGCGATGCACCACCGCGAACATCGCATCGATGCCGTGGCCGTGCAGCAGCGCGGCACCGTCGCCCAGGCTACCGGCAATGGCGATCACCGGTTTGCCGTGCCGCTGCGCCAGCCGCGCCACGCCCACCGGGGTCTTGCCATGCAGGCTCTGGCTGTCGAGGCGGCCTTCGCCGGTGATGACCAGATCGGCCTGGGCGACCAGCGCCTCCAGTCCCAGCGCCTGCGCCACGACCTCCACGCCGGGCCGCAAGCGCGCGCCCAGAAACGCCACCAGGGCCGCACCCAGACCGCCGGCCGCGCCGCCGCCGGGCAGATCGTGCAGGCGCATGCCCAGATCGCGTTGCAGCAGGTCGCCGTAGTGCCGCAGGTTGCGGTCGAGCTGGCCCACCATGGCCGGGGTGGCGCCCTTCTGCGGGCCGAACACCGCCGAGGCACCGGTCGGGCCAACCAGCGGGTTGTCCACATCGCAGGCCACGTCGACGTGGCAGTCCTGCAGCCGCACATCCAGCCCTGCGGTGTCGATGCGCGCCAGTGCGGCCAGTGCGCCACCGCCGGGGCCGATCGGCGCGCCGGCGGCATCCAGCAACTGCACGCCCAGCGCCTGCGCCAACCCGGCGCCGCCGTCGTTGCTGGCGCTGCCGCCAATGCCGATGATGAAGCGACGTGCGCCGGCATCCAGCGCCGCCAGGATCAACTCACCCACCCCGGCGGTGCTGGTGCGCAGCGGCGCGCGCTCGGCCGGCGGCAGCAACGCCAGGCCGCTGGCGGCGGCCATTTCGATCACTGCGGTGCGGCCATCGCCGGTCAGGCCGAAGAACGCCGGTGCCGGGCTGCCGAGCGGGCCGCTGACCGTGCAGTCGATCACCCGCCCGCCGCTGGCGGCGACCAATGCAGCGACCGTGCCTTCGCCGCCATCGGCGACCGGCACCTTGGTGTACTGCCAATCGGGGAACACCTCGCGGAAGCCGGCCTCGATCTGCGTGGCCACCTCCAGCGCGGACAGGCTTTCCTTGTAGGCATCGGCAGCAATGACGATCTTCATGGGGACACTCGCTTGAATGGACGCAGCGTTGGGGTCGTTGCGCGCCTGGGCATCGGCGGCACCAGCGCTGCGCTCGGCAGCATGGCCCCAGCAGCACCTAGGTTGCCAATGTGCCGTGGCTGGGTCACCGATCCCGCGCACCCGCGGCGGGCCGAAGATCTGGCCGCTGGCGTCGATCGGCGCCACCGGCCACAGCAGCGGCAGTGACGAGGCCATCGAACGCGGCCGGCGGTTGAGGCTCACCGCACGGTGCACGCAAAGACGCAGCGTGCACCGTCTCCATGCGGCCAGCGCCGACCCAGCGCGATGACCGCCCTTCCACTCCCAGTTCCCCAATCCCGACTCCCGGCCCTAGCGGCTGGACGCCTCCCCTGATCCCGAGGTGCGATTCCCCGCCGCATAGTCCTGCGCCTGGCCCATCACCCGTAGCAGATTGCCGCCCCAGATGCCGGCGATCTGCTGTTCGGTGTAGCCCTTGCGCAGCAGCCAGGCAGTGATGCGCGGCAGGTCCGAGACATCTTCCAGGCCGACCACGCCACCGCCGCCATCCCAGTCCATGCCGATGCCGACGTGCTCGGGCCCGGCCACGGCCAGCACGTGCTCCAGATGGGCGAAGAAATCCTCTTCGGTCGCGCGCTTGACCGGATAACGCGCATCCAGTTCCTGGAGCGCTGCGCTCAGGCGGGTGCCATCGGCGATCTTGATGTGCTCCCAGCCGCCGTATTGCTCGGTCAACGCCTTTTCGGCGGCCTTGCGCTCGGGGCTGGCGCCGCTGTCGACCAGATAGCCGCCGTAGGAATTCACCTGGATCACCCCGCCATGCTGGGCCAGCACCTTCAAGCGCGCGTCGTCGATATTGCGCGGATGATCGAAGACCGCGCGCGCGCCGCTGTGTGAGAGCACGATCGGCACCGGCGACAGCGCGATCAACTGGTCGAACACCGCATCGGAGGCATGCGATTGATCGATCACGATGCCCAGCGCCTGCGCCTGCTGCACCAGTTGCCGGCCGGCCGGACTCAAGCCCTTCCACTCCGGTCCCTTGGGGTCGGTGGCCGAGTCGGCGAACTCGTTGTTGAGAAAGTGCACGGTGCTCATCAGGCGCAGGCCTTGCGCGTAGTAAAAGCGCAGCAGCGTGGGGTCGGCCACCAGCGGGCTGGCGTTTTCCATGCTGATGTACACCACGCGCTTGCCATCGGCCTTGATGCGCGCGGCATCGGCAGGCGTGGTGGCGAAGGCAAACCGCTGCGGTTGCGCGGCCAGCAACGTGTGGATCTTCAGCAAGCGCTGCAGCCCGGCGTCGCGGTCGTCCAGATGCGCGGCCGCGCTGCGATTGCCCTGCCCGGTATAGACCGCCCAGAAGCCGCCATCGAGCGCGCCTTCGACCATGCGCGGATAGTCCACCTGCGACAGCCGGTTGCCGGCATGCGCCTGCAACACATCGAAGTCGGGGCGCTCCAGATTGGCCGGCGTGTCCAGGTGCGAATCCAGCGTGACCAACCGCTGTTGCAAGGCGGTGGCGCGCGCCAGTTCGGCCTTGGAAAATTCCAGCGCGTGGCTGGGTGCGGCCACGGCCAGACTCAGCGCGATGGCGGTGCACAGGCGGCGCAGGGTCATGGCAGCTCGCAGAAGGTGGGGGTGCCTGGATCATAGCCGCGCCCGCATCGGTCGATGCCGGCCAAGTGCGCGGCCGGCCGCGTTGCAGCGCGACTACGCACCGGCGCGCACGTGCACTCGCCAGGCGGCGTCATCCCGAATTCGCTAACTGCCCCGCATCAAGCCGAGCCGGGACTCACCGCACCACCAACGGACCGGTGCGTCCGCAACGCGTGGATGGGTGTGCAACCCGCAGCACACGTGCAAGCCCACGCGTCCTGCATCTCAATCGTCGAGTTCGGCCAATCGCGCGCGCACGCTCTCCACGTCGATGTGCTCGCGGATATGCGGCCACTGCCGCGCCCACACCGAGCGGAACACGATCCACGCCCCGAATACGCCCAGACACGTCGAGCCCAGCGCCAGCATCAACGGATGCAACGGCGAGCCGTCGCCGGTCTGGAACAGATACATGAAGGCACCGGAAAACAGCAGCCACACGCCGAACACCGGCCAGTTGCTGGCCAGCAGACTGGCATTGGGCCGCTCGACCTGCCGCAGCAACCGGGTCAGCGCCTTGCGTTCGTCATCGTCCGGTGTCATCGCCTGGTCCGCTCCACGGGTTGGTCGCCGCTGGTTGCTGTCCGCTTAGACGACGCGGCAGAACACCGCCTTCAAATAGCGCGATTCCTGCACGTGCGCCATGAACGGATGGTCCGGGCCGGCACCGGCCACTTTGAGGATCTGGATGGTGCGCCCGGAGAAATACGAAGCGCGCCGCAGCATGTCCAGAAACTCCTGCTCGGCCACCAGCCCGGTGCACGAGAAGGTGGCGAACAGGCCGCCCGGCTTGACCACGCCCAGTGCCAATTTATTCATGTCCAGGTACTTCTTCAGCGCCGGGATCACCTGCTCGCGGTCGCGGGTCATCTTGGCCGGGTCCAGGATCACCACATCGAACTGCTCGCCGCGATTGGACGCATCGCGCAGCCACGGAAAGATGTCGGCCTGCACGAACTTCGGCCGCACGTTGTTGAGCTTGGCGTTGCCCTTGGCGATGGCGATCACGTCCTCGTCGATGTCCACGCCCAGCACCTCGGACGCACCGCGTGCGGCCGCATACACCGCGAAGCCGCCGGTATTGCAGCACAGGTCCAGCACGCTCTTGCCTTCGACCTGCTCGCTCAGCCACTGGCGGTTGTCGCGCTGGTCGGCGAAGAAGCCGGTCTTGTGCGCACCGGCCGGGTCGGCGCGGAACTTGATGCCGTGCTCGCTGATCACCGCCGCTTCGGTGGTGGTGTTGCCGTGGAAGTCGAAGCTTTCCTGCTTTTGCACGTGTTCGTCGGCAAAGCTGTGGAAGCGGCAACCGGGGAACTGCTCGCGCAGCGCGTCGTAGATCCATTCGCGATGGCGGAACATGCCGGCGGCAAAGAACTCCACCACCACCAGGTCGCCGTAGCGGTCCACCACCAGGCCGGACAGGCCATCGCCTTCGCTGTGCACCACGCGCCAGGCATCGGACACCGCGTCGAGCTTGAGCCAGTCGCGGCGCAGGCTCACCGCGGCGGCGATCTTGCGCGAGAACCAGCCCGCATCCACCGGCATCGACTGGTCGGTCTCCAGGATGCGCACGGCGATACGCGAATGGCCGTTGTAGAAGCCGCGGCCGATCCATTCCCCGTCCACGCCGACCACATCGACGATGGTGCCGGGTTTGGGCTTGGCGGCGGGCTTTTCCACCAGCTTCTGGAAGATCCACGGGTGGCTGGAGCGCCAGGCATTCTTGAGTCGGACGACGGGGACTGGAGTATTCATCGGCCCATTGTATCCGGCTGGATTGACGTGCCTGCCCCGGGCACGCAGAATCGGACCCAGAAGGGGAGTAGCTCCCAGCGTTGTCGCCGTCATTACGAGCCCTGTCATCAGGCGCTCCGGTGCAACGGCAACCGGTCCACACCGGTTGCGAGCGAGACCTTCGCCGCGCAGGCGAAGGTCCGTCACCCGGAATCCACGATTTCCGTGTCACAAGGCCTCAGCCCAACCGGCTGTCCAGGCCGTTTCACTTTTCGGGATTCTTTTATGCAAACCATTGGCAATGTCTGGTTATGGGGCGGCTTCGCGATCGTGGTGATCGTGGCGCTGATGGTCGATCTGGTGCTGATGCGCCACGGCGGCGCGCACAAGGTGACCTTCAAGGAAGCCACCTGGTGGAGCATCGGCTGGGTACTGCTGGCGCTGGCCTTCAACGCGGGCCTGTGGTGGTACCTGCAGAGCAGTGCCGGCGAGGCGGTGGCCAATCGCATCGGGCTGGAGTTCCTGACCGGCTACCTGGTCGAGAAATCGCTGGCGGTCGACAACATCTTCGTGTTCCTGATGGTGATGACCTACTTCGGCGTGCCCGAGGAACAGCGCCAGCGCGTGCTCATCATCGGCGTGCTGGGCGCGATCGTGCTGCGCGCGATCATGATCTTTGCCGGCTCGGTGCTGCTCACCAAGTTCCATTGGCTGCTGTACGTATTCGGCGCATTCCTGCTGCTGACCGGCATCAAGATGTGGTTTTCCGCAGGCAAGGAGCCGGATCTGGAAGCCAACCCGGTGCTGCGCTGGATGCGCGGCCATCTGCGGCTCAGCCCGCAGTACGACGGCAACCTGCTCAGCGTGATCAAGGACGGCAAGCGCTGGTTCACGCCGCTGTTCGTGGTGTTGATCCTGATTGCGGTGATCGACGTGATCTTTGCGGTGGACAGCATTCCGGCCATCTTCGCCATCACCACCGACCCGTTCATCGTGCTGACCTCCAACGTGTTCGCGGTGCTGGGCCTGCGTGCGATGTTCTTCCTGCTGGCCGGCATGGCCGACCGCTTCCACCTGCTGCCGTACGGCCTGGCGGTGATCCTGGTGTTCATCGGCACCAAGATGATGATCATCGATCTGTACAAGATCCCGGTGCTGGTGTCGCTGGCGGCGGTGGTGCTGATCCTGATCTTCACCATCGTGCTGAGCCTGCTGCGTCCGCCCAAGCCGGCCCGTCACTGACGGGCTGAGATTCGGGATTCGGGATTTGGGACGGCCGCGCCGCATGCACTGCTCCAACCATGCGCACCGACCATCTAGATAGGTCATTGCAGCCAAGCGACAGATCAACAATCAAAAGCTAGGTGAGTCGAGGGCGCGGTGCCCTCACCGCTCGCGGGACACGCCGTGAATCCGTCCCTGGAGGCTCGGTGGCGGCATCCATGCCGCCACACGGTCCCGCAAGCGGCGAGGACACCGCACCAGACAGTTTGTAGGTGGCTTTGTTGAAAACATGCACACCGACCAGCTCGACTGGTCCTTGCCCGCCCACCGTCGCGGGACACGCCGCAAGTACGTCCTTGTAAGCTCTTACGCGGCATCCGTGCCGCGTAAGGTCCCGCGATGGCGGGCGGGCAAGGGCCCTGCAGCCAAGCCGCAGATCGTCCGTGATAAGGCGCAGGCCGATCCGCCAACGACCGGCGCCGGGAGTGGATTATCCCGTCGCCGGGCCTGCTTATCCCGCGCCGGGTAGGCTTGTAAAAAAACCCGGGTGACGCCATCCGTGAAGGTATGACCTCGCATCCCGTTGCCGCCGCCGACGCCACCCCCCAAGACCGCCTGGACCGTTCCCGGGTCTTGCGTGCCTTCAACTTCAGCCTGGCCGCCGTGCTGCTGCTGGTGGCGGTGTTCACCGCCCAGGGCATGTTCGACTGGCGCGCCTGGGCCGTGGCACCGCTGCAGGCCGACGGCCTGCTCGGCATCCTCACCGCACCGCTGCTGCATGGCTCGCTCGCACACCTGGGCGCCAATGCGGCCGCCTTGCTGATCCTGGGCACGCTGGCCGGCAGCGTGTATCCGCGCGCCACCGCCATGGCGCTGCCGCTGTTATGGCTGGGCTCGGGCCTGGGCGCCTGGCTGCTGGGCGAACCCGGCAGTCGCCACCTGGGCGCCAGCGGCGTCACCCACGGCCTGATGTTTCTGGTGTTCGTGCTGGGCCTGCTGCGCCGCGACCGCCCGGCGATCGCCACCAGCATGATCGCCTTCCTGTTCTACGGTGGCATGTTGCTGACCATCCTGCCGCACGAAGCCGGGGTGTCCTGGCAATCGCATCTGGGCGGCGCGGTGGCAGGCCTGATCGCGGCGCTGCTGCTACGCAGGCGCGACCCGCAACAGGCCAAGCCGCGCTACAGCTGGGAGGACGAGGACGAAGACGCCGCCTGGGAAATCAGCAACGCAGAGCACGACGTGCTGGAACCACCGCCGCCACGCCAGGTGCCGGTGCTGTGGCAACGCCAGCAAGACGGCTCACAGAGCGTGGTGCTGCAGTTCCCGCCGCGCGAACGACCACCTGGCAGCTAGCGTCCTCGCTTCAGGCGAGTATCAAAACACTGGACGTCGTCGCCCCCGCCTTACACACCAGCCTGTCTGCATGCGATGGGCTTTACCAGAACACCTCATCGCGTACAGGCACGCTGCCCTGCCTGTTGATGGGGAGCGATGGTCAAGAACGACAGGCGCGATGACCAAGGCACTCCTCCGCTATGGGTATCGGTAGCGATCACGACACGGCGCGGAGATGCAGACCCGCAGCGGCATGCGGCGACAAGAACGACTGACGCAGCATCCCCGATGCCCCTCCTGCCCTGTCGCGGCCAGCAGCAACCTTACTTGCGCTGGTTCAACGCACGCCGCGCCAAGCCCGGATCATCGGCGAAGAACGCATCGATACCGGTATCCAGATAGGCCTCGAGCTCAGCCAACGCCCCGGTCTCGTTGCGCTCGGTGAGCGCGCCGTCGCTGCGATTGTTGACGGCCAGAAAGTAATTTTCCGGGCGGAACGTATACGGCTGCACCTGCAAGCCGGCCGCGTGTGCGTCGTGCACCAGACTGGTCGGTGTGCCCAGGTGTTGCTGCGCATCCAACGGAATGATGGCGCGGATATCCGGGCCGATTGCATCGGCATAGCTGGCGATCTGCTTCAGCCCCTCGGGCGTGATCATCTGCCCGTAGGTACCCGGTGCGTTGCCCACACCGGCATCGGGTAGCGGGAATTGCGCGCCCGCCAGCAACTGCAGCAGGCGGATGTTGCTGCTGCGTCCGATCTTGCCGCGCAGATACCGCAGGTTGCCGGTCTCGAACGACTGGATCACCACTGGCGCGGTCTGCGTATACGTGTGCGCGCGCAGCGTCGCCAGCACCTTGTCTTCCATCGCCAGGTTCAAGCCGCTGAAATAGCTCGGGTGCTTGATCTCGGGTATCAACCCGATGGTACGCCCGGTCGCGGCCGATTCGGCTGCGACGAAATCGATGATCTCGTCGAAGGTCACGATCTGAAACTGCCCATCCCAGCGCGTGCCACGCAATTGCGGCAGACGCTCGCGCGCGCGCAGCGTCTTCAGTTCGGCCAGGCTGAAATCTTCGGTGAACCAGCCGTCCAGCGCCTGGCCGTCGATGGTCTTGCGGGTCTTGCGCGATGCGAACTCCGGGTGGCTGGCCACATCGGTGGTGCCACCGATCTCGTTCTCATGGCGTGCCACCAGCACGCCATCCTTGGTGGACACCAGATCCGGCTCGACAAAATCGGCGCCATCGACGATCGCCTTGGCATACGCGGCCAGGGTGTGTTCCGGGCGCAATGCGCTGGCGCCACGATGCGCAAAGATCTGCACCGTCTTCGCCAACGGCGCTTCTGCCAAAACCGGGCCGCTCATGCCGACCATCATCGCTCCCAACAGCCAGATACGGTGGAACTGCATCATGCCTTTCTCCAACGAAAAAGCAGCCATCAACACCACGGTACAACTGCCAGGCGAGCGCGGCCAATGGTTGGTGCGGGATGTACGACGTGTACATCCCGCTTTCTCCGCATCGTCCGCACTAGCCTGACAACCACTCCCTAAGTCTTGCCAGCTACTCTAAAACCATCCACGTCGATCGCCACCGAAATCAATAAGCAGCAACAAGACCCGCTGTTACGATTCCCGAATCCCGATTCGCAATTCCCGTCCTCAGAACTTCGCATCCAGCGTCAGAAACACCTGCCGCGGCGCACTGGCGTGGAAGGCCAGCTGACGGCCATTCGGATCGCTGTTGGCGAACGCGGTGAGGTTGGACGCATAGCGCTTGTCGGTGAGGTTGGTCACGTTGAGCGAGAGCTTGAGCCCCTGCAGCACGCCGGCCTGGCCGAAGTCGTACCCGGCGCCCGCATCGAACGAGGTGTAGCCGCCAAAGCCCTGGTCATTGGTGTAGGTGTAGTAGCGCTGGCCGGTGTACTTGCCGCGCAGGTTGATGTTCCAATTGGCGTAGTTGAAGGCGATTTCGCTGGCGAACATGCGCTTGGGCGTATCCACCGTGGTCTTGCCGGCGGTCGGAATGATCACCCCGTTCTGCACGTAGTTGTCGTCGTAGGTCGAACGGTTGATCGAGGCCGAGTTGTACCACTGCAGGTAGCTGGTCGGCTTCCAGATCACGGTCAGTTCGCCGCCGCGGCTGCTCACCGAGCCCACGTTGAAGAAGCGCGTGGTGCAGGCCGGCGTGGTGCCCTGCTGGATGCTGGCGCAGGGATTGAGCGAGAGCAGGCGGTTGTCGAAGGTCACGTCGTAACCCACCAGCGAGGCTTCGAAGCGGTCACGCACGAAGCGGTAACCGGCTTCCACGGTGCGCGACTTCTCCGGCTCCAGTGCGCCGACGCTGGCATCGAAGGAGGCCTGCGTCACCAGCAACGGACCACCGGCGCCGCCCCCCTGGAACGCGGCGATGTTTTCCGCGTACGAGGCGAACACTTCCTGTCCTTCGGCCAGACGATAGCCCAGGCCGACCTGCGGCAACGCCGATTCGCTGGCCTTGATCGAGCCGGTCGCCACCGGCGCTTCCACCGCCAGCCCCGGCGTTTCGCGCGCGGTCATTTCGGTGCTCGGGCTCTTGATGCCCAGATCCAGGCTCAGGCGCTCGTCGAGGAACTTGAAGTTGCCCTGCACATAGAACTGCCGCGTGGTGATGATGTAGTTCTGCGAGAACAGCCGGCGGTCGGGATCCTGCAGGAACTTGTCATCGCTGACCGGCCCGTCGATCCAGTAGAAATTGCGCTCCACATCGTGGTGATTGCGCTCGTACCACAGCCCGGCTTCGAGATGATGCGGGCCCAGGTTCCAGCCGAGCGAGGCGATGCCGCCGGTGCGGTTGATCCAGTAATTGGTGCTGCGGATGGAGATCGGCAATGCCTGCGGCGTGCCCGGGTTGGACGCCTGGCCCGGCGACCACCAGTGGCCCTGACCCTTGTTTTCGTGGTGGTAGACCTGGGTGTGCAGGCTGATGGCATCGTTGGGCTGGAAGTCGCCGGCCACATAGAACAGATCGTCGTCGCGCAACGCGCGGCTCTGGTAGTACGCATCGTCGATGTTGTCCACGCCGCCGCTGAAGCCGCAGCGCGCCGCATTGCGCGTGGCCGGTGCGCAGTACGCCGCGGCCAACGCCCGGTTCCAGTCCGGTGCGTACAGGTTCCAGTCCCAGCCCAGGCCACGCGCCATGCCGCTCTTGGACAGATACGAATAGTCGGCCTGCGAGGTCCGCGAGGTGTCGGCGAACGCGGTCAGCTTGCCGCCGTCGAACTGGTACACGCCCTTGGCATTGAACTGCCGCGTGGTGGTCGGCGACTCCGGGCGCGCCCACATGTCGGCTTCGGCATTGATGCCGGACAGATACGCCGAAAACCCGTTGTAGTCGCCGGTGTCCACGCGCAGGAAGGTGCGCCGGTTGGCATCGGAGCCCACCGTCTGCGACAGCTGCCCGCCGAACACGCTGGACGGATCGGCCGAGTAGTACTGGATGGTGCCGCCCAGGTTGCTGGTGGACGCGGTGCCCAGTGCGCCGATGCCCGATGCCAGCTCCACGCCGCCGAAGTTTTCCGCAATCAGGGCGCGGCTGATATTGAGGCCGTTGTAGTTGCCGTAGGCGTTGTCGCCCAGCGGCAGGCCGTCGAGCGTATAGCCCAGGCGCGTGCCGTTGAAGCCGCGCAGGCTGATCGTCTGCGACTCCTCGTTGGCACCGAAGGCATCGTTGGATTGCACGTTGACGCCCGGCATGCGGTTGAGCAGTTTCTGGATGCTGGTGCCCGGCGGCAACACCGGAATGTCCTGCTGGGTGATGCGCTGCACCTGACGCGTTTCGCCCTGGCCGATCACCGAGACCGCGTCGAGTTGCTGCACGGTCGTGCCGGTATCGGCAGTCACCTCGGGATCGGCGGCATAGGCGGCCGGCGACAGCACGAGCGCGGTAAGGACGGCGGCACTTAACAGATGGGTCTTGGGCATGAGCGGCAGGGGGACGAGTCAAAAGATGACGGCAAGCGTGCGACAGCTGTCTTGCGTCGATGCGACCGGGACATGACAGTGCTGCGACAGCAGCTGCGCATTCCGCGCCGCAGCTGCGTTGCGCTGGCATGCAGATGTCATCTGCGCGTCGTAATCTGCGCACTCATCCATCTGTGTTGTCCGAGGGTTGCTGCATGTCCGATCGCATTGCTCGCGCTTGTTTCCGGACGCTGACCAGCGTCGCCATCGCGGTGTTGGCAGTGGGATGCGGCAGTGCAAGCGCGCGCGACAAGGCGGCTCCGGCGAGCTCGGTGATCGCCACCGATGCACACGGCTACCTGGAAAAAGCACAGGTGCCCGACAGCCTGCGCCTGGTACCGCCACCGCCGCAGGACGGCAGCGCCGCGCTCGCCAACGATCAGGCCATCGCCACATCCATGCTTGCCCTGCGCGGCACACCGCGCTGGGACCTGGCCACGCAGGACGCTGCGCTGACGTTCCCGGCGGCCGCCAATCACTTCAGTTGCGCGCTCGGCATCCAGATCGACCAGGCCCACACGCCGCACCTGCTGCGCCTGCTCGAACGCAGCATGCGCGACGCCAGCACCAGCACCAGCGCAGCCAAGGCCCGTTACCAGCGGCCACGCCCGTTCATGCGCAACGACCAGCCGATGTGCACGCCCGACGACGACGCGGCGCTGCGCAAGAACGGCTCCTACCCCTCCGGCCACACCGCGATCGGCTGGAGCTGGGGCCTGATCCTGGCAGAGCTGGCCCCCGCACAACGCGACGCCCTGCTCGCTCGCGGCCGCGCCTTCGGCGACAGCCGCCTGGTCTGCAACGTGCACTGGCAGAGCGATGTCCTGCAGGGCCGCATCATGGGCGCCGCCACCGTCGCCGCCCTGCACGACAACCCCGCGTTCCAGAAAGACCTGGCTGCCGCACGCAGCGAGATCGAAAAGGCGCGCGCAAAGCACTCTGCAACGCCCGCGGCATCGCTCACTTGCGATGCCGAAAACGCGGCACTGCAGACGGTGTTGCCGGATGTGATGTAGGAAGTAGCGCGGAGATTGCTGCACGCGACCCATGACGCAGCAACTGATTGTCATGGCATAGGCTAATGTCGTCTAGCGCTGATTCGTTAACGCTTGCTGGCTGACCCATTCCCAGCAAGCTGACCCGTCGCAAGCAGACACCTCCCTGGCATGGGACCGTAGCAACTACGGTCAAGCAAAAAAATCACATTTTACCTAAAGAGCAGTTGTCTATGCGCTTAAGCAATCAAAGTTGGGATGGCGGCTACCAGAACAGCGGAATCGCCGAGGCAGCGCTCTACGTGTATCGAAACAAGTGCGGCAGGCAGGAGCCGCCTGAGTTCAAGCGCCCGCCGCTGCTGAAGGAAGAAAGCCGCTATTAGCTCAAATAGCTGGTGTCATACTGTGTCCGGACAAGGCGATGCTGAAGAAGTGGTCACAAAGAAACTGTGAAGCTGCCCAGTTTCACTCAGGGTAGGCCAGCTACGCAAACGCTCTCGCACCAGCCTGTCCCACACGTTGCGGACAGTGTCGATATATTGAAACCCCAGCTGCAGGTACAACGCAGAGACATAATTGCGGCATGATAAGCATACAAGTAAGTGTTCGCCGTTCTGCACGGGAAGACCGCTGAAAAAAACAAGAATTTTTATCACGCTTATAAATTTAAAGCCTACTTTAAATTTTTCAGGTTTCGTCGCAATCGCAGCACGCGGCGACGCCAGCCCATCACGGTCACCAAGCAGCCGATGAGAGATGGGCTTGTGTGTAATGCAGCGCTTGATGGTCGCGGTTTTCTATCACTGACCGCGGTTGGGCCTAGCCATCTCCGTAGCCAAGCCTTTGAAAATTGATGACGTCGCGGGATTAGAGGCTAAGCGAAATCGCAGGGTGGGGGCGCTTTTGTGACGAGGAGCTGCAGCACGATATGCCGGGATGAGGAAACCATAGATATTTGCCCGAAATGACGAATTACAAGCAAATTTCAGGCAACTTAGAAATAGCAACTCATCCGTGGTTGGGTCAAGCGAAACAGGTAGGCCTCGTGGACAAAGATCCGCGCTGGTATTGATGCCTCAATGACCACTGATCGGAGGGCAAGCGTCATCCGCCCAACAGGGAGTGGGCACTGCAGCGCCAGTCTGGCATTTAGGCCCTACAAGCTCGGTGAAATAAGGTGCTTCCACTCCATCAAGCACAACCCACCCTTGATCATTATTTGCATAGATCGGACAGCTCAGCATCCCATGGCCGGCCCATTGTGTTTTAGCGGAGTCGTGATAATAAATTCGCGTGAGATGATTAGGCTGATGGCGAATGGCATGGGCTGTGGAGGCAGCGACCAGCAGTACTAGGACAGCATATCTAAGCTTCATTTCATATTTCCCTATTGAATATCAATGAATATCGCCATCATCCAGAATAGCTATTGCTTGAGCCGAACTCGTTACCGATGGATCAAGAAATAATCGCTATAAATAGTTTCAATCTAGCTCATGACTTTAAAAGTCACATTTCTTAAGAGAACTACCCCTAATGCATGGAGTTAAAAATTTCTGGCCAACTCTAATTACATTTTTTAATCGCGCCGCACTCACTTTTTATATACACTTTTCTAGAAAGAAGGTATGTAAGGAAATTCTGTAATAGCTGTAGGAAAAGTCCTACACTGCAGCTGCGTCGACACATTCTTATGAAGATATTTTTCTGGGACGCGACGTTCTAGAAGCTGCACTTTCCTGATTGCTAAATCTTCTTCCATTTGGTTGTCTCAAGGATGCGAGTATACAAGTAGCGATTGCGCATCGACTCATGCTTCAATAGCTTTGAGCACAGAGCACTGTTAACAGTTGATTGAAAATGGCCATGAGAGTTGCTGTCCAGCAGGCGTTGCTAGATGCAGAACTTCCACATTGAAATTAGGAGTTTTCCTCGGAGAATCGGATGAAGCCTTGAGTTACGTAGTAATCGCAAGCGCTACGAACTGGTTCCTCTCATCGTCCATAGCTTTTCTATATGAGATAGTTCGATCTACCCGGTACTCGATGTGAAGAGTTCTAAAAAAGCAAGTTAATTTTCTTCTAACTCCAAATCCTATGGACATAATAAGGTGATTGAGTTGCAGGGCGTGAGTCGCCGTTACGCGATGAATGGACAGACTGTCCATGCATTGGCCGGGATCGACCTTACAGTCGCAACCGGTGAATTCGTTGCCGTCACCGGCCAGTCCGGTTCCGGCAAGTCGAGTCTGCTCAACATTCTCGGGTGCTTGGATCATCCTAGTAGCGGTTGCTATTTGATTGACGGCTGTGACGTGGCGAATCTGGACGACGAAGCAGCCAGCGACATCCGCAATCGGCGCATTGGCTTCGTATTCCAGAGTTTCCATCTATTACCGCGGCTAACCGTCCGCGAGAACGTACTCTTGCCACTGCGTTTCCATCGCGATCCGCCAGCCGGTGTCGAAGCGCGGGCGGACACCCTGCTTGATCGGGTGGGTTTGTCGCAGCGTCGCAACCATCGCCCCGCTGAGCTGTCGGGCGGACAAATGCAACGCGCTGCAATCGCACGCGCCTTGTTACTGGAGCCTGCCATGCTGCTAGCCGACGAGCCTACCGGCAATCTGGATTCGAAGAGCGCCGCCGATGTGCTGGCATTGATCGACGAGGTCCATCGCGGTGGACAGACTGTGGTGATGGTGACCCACGATGCGGAGATCGCCGCCCGCGCGCAGCGTCAGGTGCGGCTGCGCGATGGCCGCATCGAACACGACGGTGCGCTCCATGCCGCGTGATCTTGAACGTGTGGCCTTGTTCCTCATGCTCTCGGCAGCCGCATCCGTACAGGCGATCGTCCTAACAGGCGAGGTGCGCTCAGTCGGCGCGCAGGTGCTGATCACGCCGCAATCAAACATGTCGCCGGTGACAATCCGCTTCTTCGTGCCCGAAGGTCAGGCGGTGAAGACCGGCGATCCGGTACTTCGCATTGATCCCGGCCAGTCGGCGGCGCAGGTGCCCGATCTCGAAGCACAAATCGAACAGTTGCGCGCGAAGGTCGCGCGCGATGTTGCTGGGCTGGAAGTCAAGGCTGTCGATGCTGAACTCTCACTGGTCGATACCGAGGCGAAACTGGCGGCGGCCAAACTCGATGCGACAATTCCAGCCGATCTGATTTCCGCGCTCGACTACGATCGCTATCGGGGCGAACTGGACCACGCCACGCACGAGACGGCGCTGAAGCGTCACGAACTTGGCATCGCTAAGGCCGCAATCATGCGTCGCGCCAAGGACGGTCAGCTGGAGATCGACAAGCTGGTTGTGCAGCGGAACTACCACGCCGCACTGGTCCGCTCCTCCGAAATCCGTGCCGACCGCGACGGTATCGTTGTTCATGGCTTCAACAACAACTGGATCGGCGGCCGTATCGACGAGGGCTCCATCACGACGCCAGGCAGCAGGGCTGGGGAAGTGGTCGGCGATGGCCGCATGGAGGTCCGCGCGTGGGTACTGGAATCAGATCGTCGGGCGATCTGGGTGGAACAGCTTGTGCGGTTGCGTTTCGACGCCGTGCCCGGTCAGGATGTAGAGGGTCGCGTCACCGCGATCGCAGGCGCGCCCGAACGCAAAGCCGAATGGGGTGAAGGGCGATACTTTGCCGTAGACATCGCGCTCGACCAGACCGAGCTGCCGTTGCTGCCGGGCATGAGCGTGCGTGTCATAGCCACGCAGTCCGTTGGCGTGGTGCGATGAGCCGCACATCTTGGACGACCGCGCTTGTGTTGATATGGGTTGCGGGCCTCGCGACGGCGCAGGCCCCATTGCGCGTGCATGGCGAAGTCTATGCCCGCAGCACTGCAGTGCTGATGCCGCCTGCGGTGGATCGCCTATCGCAGTTCACCGTTACCCAGCTCGCGCCCGACGGCGCACAGGTCAGAGAGGGTGATGTCGTTTTGGCTTTTGACAGCAACGAGATCATCCGCCAACTTGGCGAAAAACAGAGTCAGCGTGAAGCCAAGCGGCGTGAGCTCAAGAAGCTTGACCTCGATCTCGCCGAGCGCTCTCGTAGCGAAGGGCTGTCAACCGCACTTGCCGCCGCCGAACTCCACAAAGCGCAGCGCAAGACCGAACAGCCACAGGAACTGGTCGCCGCACTCCAGTACGCCAAGTTTGTGGCAGAACGCAAGCGTGCCGAACACCGCGCAAAACTGGCAGTACAACGCGAACGTCTGTTGTCGGTGCAGCGCACACAGGAACGCCGTGTCACCACCGCCGAACTCGCGCAGTTGGAAACCGATGTAACGCGACTGGGGACTGCGCTGGCTGCGATGAATGTCACAGCGCCGCGCAGTGGCGTAATGATGCACAAGAGCAGCTGGAATAATGAGAAGTTCGATGTCGGTTCTCAGGTTTGGCGTGGACAGACGGTTGCACAGATTCCTGACACGACCACGCTGGCTGTTCGTGCCGCGCTGCCAGAACGCGAACTTGCGCGCGTGTCCGAAGGCGCGCCAGCGAGAATCATTGTCGAAGGTGGCGGTGGCAGCGTACATCGCGGCACAGTCACAGCGATCGGTCGCGCGGTGCACAGCAAATCGCAGGTGCAGCCAATTCCCGTGCTCGATCTGGAAATCACGCTCGACGCCCCTGCTACGCACTTGCGCCCCGGTCAGTCGGTCCGTGTCGAGCTCAGTAATCCTGATGGGGCTTCATGATGATCCAGCGCGCAGTGCTCATTGCGTCCGTGCTCGTACTGGCCGCATGCGGTCCTATTCCGTTGCCAGTTGCGACAGAAACGCTTGCCGAAACTGATTTCATGCTGAGTACGCGCGGTGAAGGAGAACTGCGTTCGACCAAGCCTACACTGCTCAACGTACCCGGCAGCAATTGGTCGTCGCGACGCGTGGAGTGGATGCTGGCCGAAGGGAGCGTGGTTGCAGAAGGGGATCTACTCGCCCGTTTTGCGTCACCCGACGGCAAATTGCAACTGGCGCAGGCGATGATCGAACTGCAGCGCAACGCGCTGTCGCGCGCGGCTAAGGAGGGCGAGCTGGAAACCGCGATCGGCCGCCTGGATGTTGATCTGGCGCAGGTCGCGGTGCAGCTGGGCATCGCGCGTCGCTACTCCGATGCCGATTTGTCGACGCTCGCGCGCGCTCAGATACTAGATGCGCTCGAGGATGCACGCTATTTGGAAGCCCGCCAGAAAGTACTCGCGTGGCACCGCGACCAATCCGGCGTCCGCGGCGGTGCAGAAATGGCAGTGATTGATGCGCAGCGCGCTACATATGATCTCAACGCGCAACAGCGACAAGGCGACCTCGATGCATTGGAGCTGCGCGCGCCTAACGCCGGCATACTGCTGCTGACATCGAACTGGTCTGGCGACAAGCCGATGGTCGGCACAACGCTGTATGCCGGTACCGAGTTCGGCAGCCTGTCGGATACCTCGGCGATGGAGGTCGAGATCGACCTGCCGCAGATGGAAGCACAGGGCCTGCAGACCGGCATGAGGGTGTCGCTGAATCCGCTGGGCCGGTCCAAGCAGACGATCGCGACCGAATTGTCCTGGGTAGCAAGCGCAGCGACAGTAAAGGGACGCTACAACCCGATGCGCTATCTCTCCATGCGCGCACCAGTACCGGCTGACGCGGTTACCCGGCTTGGTCTCGTACCTGGGCAGAGAATGGCAGCGCGGATCGAATTGCTGCGCGCAAGGGGTCTCAGCGTCGCTAACGTAGCCGTGCAGCAGCGCGATGGCCGCAACTACGTTCAAGTTCGACGCGGCAGTGGCTTTGAGGATCGCGAACTCGAGCTCGGGACGCGTGGGACCGCGCGCACGCAGGTTCTCTCGGGATTGTCTGCAGGCGACGAGGTGATGCTGTCGCCGGGCGGAGACCCGCTTGCGCTTGTGCGCGACACACCGGAGGCTGGACTGTGAGCAGGCTATCGCCAATCTGGCGCGAGGCGGTCGAGGAATTGTGGCGTCATCGCCTACGTACGTTGTTGACACTGCTGGGCATGATCTTCGGTGTGGGTGCGATCGTAGCGATGCAGGCGGTCGGTGAAGGCAGTCGTCGTGAGGCCTTGCGCCTGGTTGAAGGTCTGGGCCTGCATAACCTGATCTCCGAAACGCGTCAGCAGGACGACGCCACTCGCAAGGAAAGCCGTTCACGCAGCCTCGGCCTGAGTACGGCCGATGCGGAGGCCGCGCTGGTCGTGGTGCCGGGCGCGCAGCGATGGGCTGCGGAAAAACGCGTCCGCACGTATTCCGTGTTCAGTGACCGTGGCAGGAGCGACGCGCAAGCTAGCGGCATCAGCGCTGACTGGTTTGCGCTCTCGTCGTTGGATATTGCCTACGGCCGCGCTTTCGATGCAGATGACGAAGCGGCATTGGCAGCGGTCGCGGTGCTCGGACACCAGGCGGCAGCCGATCTATTCCCGGGCGGCACCGCGGTCGGCGGGCTGGTCAAAGTCAATCATCTCTGGCTCGAAGTCGTAGGCGTACTCGCCGATCGCGATCTGGGCAAGGACAGCTTCGAGGGTGTGCAGCTAGGTGGCGAAAGCAATCGTGTGTATCTACCATTGGCGAGTGCCCGGGCGCGACTGCGGTTCCAGCCACAGGAAGACGAGATCGACCGCTTCGCACTGCGGATCGATGATCCCGCTCGTCTTGCAGCAGGTGCCAGCGTGCTCGCCGCTTTACTGGATCAGCGACACGCCGGCGTATCCGATTACCAGCTGGTAGTGCCGCAACAGCTGTTCCAGCAGCACCAGCGGACGCAGCGCATCTTCCAAGTGGTAATGAGTGCGATTGCTGGAATCAGCTTGCTAGTCGGCGGCATCGGCATCATGAATATAATGTTGGCTAATGTGCTGGAGCGGCGTCGCGAGATTGGCCTGCTACGCGCGTTAGGCGCGCGACGCAGCGACG
The DNA here is from genome assembly GCF_014197275.1 of Xanthomonas sp. 3075. Lineage (GTDB taxonomy): Bacteria > Pseudomonadota > Gammaproteobacteria > Xanthomonadales > Xanthomonadaceae > Xanthomonas > Xanthomonas campestris_B. The sequence goes on from NZ_JACIFI010000012.1 coordinate 94,190, forward strand.
TGGTCGCACAGTTTTTGCGGGAAGCCAGCGTCATCTGTGCGGCCGGTGCTCTGCTAGGTCTTGCATTTGGTACCGTGCTGGCCTATCTGATTGCCGCATTCGCCGACTGGGACGTGGCTTGGGCACCGTTGCCTGTGCTGCTGTCAACCAGCTTCTGCGCTCTGGTCGGTCTGGCATTTGGTGTGTATCCCGCACGTCAGGCAGCGCGGATGGATCCGATCGCCGCGCTTCGACACGAGTGAACCCGTTAAATATTGGTGCCGGAGATGACTTCCGCGATGCCCATCTACCAGCAGATTTTTCCGAATCTCGCCCCTTACTTGGTCCGCTTGAGCGCGTAGCCAATCTGTTCCTCGGTAAAATGTGACTTCTTCATTTTTTGATTCTTCGTAGCTACAGGACCCATTCCGGCGACGTCTCGACTTTACGATTGCACATTTTTATTGGTCATGGATCAACCACCACTATTGTAAACAGTGCGTTAAAATTTGACTTAATGTAATAGTCCATCTTTCAACCTCGGTGGACTCATGTGAAAGTAGCATCAGCTCAGTGCAGTGTAAATTTTATGATCTTCTGGTTATCGGTTAAGACTACTCAGATAACTGGTTAGCCGATCAGGATTATTAGATGCTCGTTCGTTCCGCTTGACCGCTTGCTACGACTTCTAGTCGCGGTATCAGTGCTTTAAATACAAGGTCCTGTCTCATAAGAGGCCAGGTCTTTTCAATTGGCGAATCTCAGGTTCGCCCTGCACGTTACGCAGTGCCGCATCACTTACCGATGCAAAAACTCGAAAAGATCTTGCCCAGCAATTCGTCGGCGCTCAGCTTGCCGGTGATCTCGCCGAGTGCTTCCTGTGCCAGGCGCAATTCTTCGGCGGCCAGTTCGAGTTGTTCGAAGCCCAGCTCCAGATCCGCCACGTCTGCATGCTGTTCGGCGCGCCGCAATGCCTCGACATGCCGCGTGCGTGCGGAGAATTCGCCTTCCACGCTGTCCGCTCCATCGCCCAGTGCGAGCTCGCGCAACCGGGCGTGCAACTGCTCCAGTCCCTGCCCGGTCACCGCCGAGACCGCGACCGCGTCGCGATCGAGCGCTGCGGGGCCGGCCAGCAGATCGCATTTGTTATGGATCCACAGCTGACGCGGCACCGCATCGATGGCATCGCCGATCGCATAGCGCGCGGCTTGCGGGTCGCGTGCATCCAGTACCACCAGCGCCAGGTCGGCGCGCTGCAACTCCGCGCGAGCGCGACGCATGCCCTCGCGCTCGATCGCATCACCGCCCTCGCGCAAACCGGCGGTATCGACCAACGTGAGTTCGAAGCCATCGAGCTGGATGGCTTCCTGCAAGGTGTCGCGGGTGGTGCCGGCGACATCGGTGACGATGGCACGCTCGCTACCGGCCAGTGCATTGAGCAACGAACTCTTGCCGGCATTGGGCGGGCCGATCAGCACCGCGTGCAGGCCGTCGCGCAACTTGCGCCCGCGCTCGGCATCGCGCAGCAGTAGTGCCAGTAATGCGCGCGCCTGCTGTAGCCCGTCGCGCACCTGCGCCCCGCCCAGGGTGTCGAGTGGCTCGTCGGCAAAGTCGATCGCCGCTTCCACATGGATGCGTAGCCGGGTGAGGCTGTCGCTGAGCGCATCGACACGTTGCGAAAACACACCGTCCAGCGATCTGCGCGCAGCACGTGCCGCGCGCAGATCGCCGGCGGCGATCAGATCGGCGATGGCTTCGGCCTGCGCCAGATCGAGTTTGCCGTTGAGAAACGCGCGCTCGCTGAATTCACCCGCGCGTGCCTGCCGCGCACCCAGCGCAATGCAACGTGCCACCAGCTGCCGCAACAGCACCGGGCTGCCGTGTCCCTGCAGCTCCACCACGTCTTCGCCGGTAAAGCTGCGTGGTGACTTGAACCACAGCGCGATGCCATCGTCGATGACCTCGCCCTGCCCATCGCGAAAGCGTGCGTACTGCGCCTGCCGTGGCTGCAACTGCGCAACGCCCAGCCCGGCGGCAATCTGCGCCGCCTGCGGCCCGGACAGGCGCACGATCCCCACCCCACCGGCTCCGGCGGCACTGGCGATGGCAACGATGGTAGACGTGGAAGACGACATGGGCATTGCTCTGAGGTGGATTGAAGAAGACAAGCGCGGCGATGCAGCGACTGCGCGGCCGGCAGCGGCATCCTGCCGATGCCCGGGTCCCTGGTGTATCACGCCTCCATCGCGGCACGCGCTCTCCTGACGCCTGTTCGCAACGCTGCGTCAGCCGCCGTGAATCACAGCGATTGCAACTGCGTGCGAGCCTGCGCGGCGCCGCTGCCTTGCGGCTGCAATTCCAGGTAAGTGGAATAGGCCTTGCGCGCCTTGTCGCGATCGCCGGCTTTTGCGTAGGCATCGCCAAGATTGAGATAGGCCACCGCACGCGATGGATCGATTTTCAAGGTATTTTCCAGCCAGCGCGCCGATTCGGCAAAGCGTTCCTGGCGGTAATACACAAAGCCCAGGTTGTTGGCGGCCAAGGCGAAATCCGGACGCAGCTTCAAGGCCTCGGCAAACTGCTCGGCCGCTTCGGCGTAGCGTTTTTCCTTGTACAACTGCAGGCCGCGCTCGTTGGCCAGCTGCGCACGTTGGCGGTCGCTGCTCTTCACCGCCGTCGGCAAGACCAGCCTGGCTTCGCCGCCTTGCAGGGTTTTTACCGTCACCGGTGCAGCCGCCACTGCAGCACCGCTGGTGGTGGCGACAGGACGCGCCGCATCCACGCGTCCGTTGAGTGCGATCGCATCGGCGGACAACTGCGCGGTACCGGCGGTCAGGAACTCTTCGCCGCTCGGTACCTGGAACACGAACTCGCCGCCCTGCGAGCCGGGCAGGCTGCCGAATGCCGGGGTCTGCGCCGACACTGCCGACACCGCCGGTGCGACATAGGCTGCCAGTTCGGTACCGGTGATCAGGCCATCGCCATTGAGGTCGCCCTTGCCCGCCAGCGCCTGCAGCAGCACCCAGGTAAATACCGAATGCCCGTTCGGGCCGCTGTCGGCCACCTGCTGATCGGCACCGCCGGCAGTGAGCATCTGGCGGGCGATGCGTCGCGCGTTCTCGCGCAGGTAAGCACTGGATGTCGGCCCGCCGCGCGTCAATCCCAGTCCGCTATAGCAGGCATCCATCACGAACAGCACATGCTTGGCCTGCAGGCTTTCGGCGATGTTCTGCAGGTCGCTCATCGCGATCGCATCGCTGGCCAGTTGCTGCGGATCCGAGTCGACCGGAATGATGTAACCCAGGTCGCGCCCGGATGCCAGCCGGCGCGTGGCGCCATGCCCGGCAAAGAACACGAACACGCGGTCGTTGGTCTGCGCGCGTCCCTCGCCGAGACGATCGTGGAACGCTGCAAGAATGTTGTTGCGCGTGGCCTGCCCGTTCTTGAGCACGATTACCTGCGAGGACGGAAATCCCAACGGGCCGGTCAAGGTGCTGGCGATGGCCTGCGCATCGTTGGCGGCATATTCGAGCTTGGGCCAGTGCGCGTAGTCGTCGATCCCGATCACGATCGCCCAGGAGTTGGCGTAGCCGGTGGTCACGGTTGCCTCGGCCGCCGCGCTGGGCGCGTGCGCCACCGAAAACTCGCGGCCATTCCAGCCGGCGAACTGATAGCCATCGGCGATCAGTCGGTCCAGGATCTGCGGCAGCGCCTTCACTGCACGGTCGTGAATGTCATGGAACAGCACGATGCCGCGCTGCTCCTTGTTCACCTGGTCGAGCACGCGCTGCACGATCGACTCTGGCACCGGGTCGGCCCAGTCCAGCGAATCGATGTTCCACATGATCGATTTCAAGCCGGCTTCGCTCAGCAACTGCAGCCCTTCGGCATTGCGCGCGCCATACGGAAACCGGAACAACGGCGCACGTTTGTCGTCCACCGCACGCAGCAAGGTGTCGGTATCCAGTACCTGGCTGCGCAAGGCATCGCCGGTGGTCCTGGACAACTGCGCATGGGTCAGGCTGTGATTGCCCACCGCATAGCCTTCTTCCATCAGCGTGTGGCTGATCTTGGACAGCGGCGCCAGCTTGGGTTTGCCATCGGCATCCAGGCTGCCGAGGTTCCGCCCCACTTCAAAGAACACGCCAGGCACGTCGTAGCGCTTGAGGATCGCCACGATCTCTTCGGTATAGGCCTTGTGCGGGCCGTCGTCGAAGGTCAGCACCACCGTCTTGGGCGGTAGATCGCGGCCGAACACCTCGCCGTCGCTATCGCGCGCGGAGAACGGATACGGCTCCACCACGCCGTGGTCGCGCAGGATTTTCTCGCGCGTATACAACGTACGCAGATGGGCGACGTAGTCGTCCCACTTTTCGCGCTTGGGCACGATCGCGCGGCTGCGATCGAAGCGACTGAAAATCTGCGTCAGCTCGGTGTTGTAGCTGCGCTCGATTTCATCCAGCGCCTCCAGATCCTCGCCAATACGTTGATGCAGTTTCACGGCCGGCAGCGCCGAATCCTTGCCGATGCGCGCGTGCAGCTCGCGCAGCACCTCGCGAAACGCCAGGCGGTCGGCATCGAACAGATCGGGCGCCGACTCCACTTCATCCAATACCGTGGCGATCGCGGCAAAACGGCCTGATTCGCGCGAGCTCAGCACGGTTTCAAACGCAGCGGCAATGCGTTCGCGTTGTTCCAGATTTTCATGGAACAGCTGCTGCCCCACGCTGCTGGAGGTCGCGCGATCGCGTGGGCTTTGTTTGTCCTCGTCGGCCAGCAACACGATGATGCGGCGGTGCCGATCCAGCTGTTCGCGCAGCTGTGCAATCAGCGCACGCGCCTTGGCGGCGTCGCCCGTTTGCGCGGCTGCATTGGCTGTGCCGCCCGCCGGTGGTGCCGAAGCAGGTGCCGGGGTGCCCGCTTCGCGTTTGCCACAGCCGGCCAGCGCCAGCAGTCCCACGCAGCTTGCGCACAGCAACAGGCGATGCAACGGCAATGGCTTCACGACGGCGTCCTTGGCGGTGGCAACACACGGAAACAGGCTTGCATGCAGAAAGCCCGCCTTTCGGCGGGCCTTCTTGAACTTACTTGGCGTTGGCCTGGATGATCTTGCTCGGCTTCTCGCCGTGCTGGCGGATCATCCACCACTGGATCAGCAACCCCAGGCCGCCGTTGACCACCCAGTACAACACCAGGCCGGCCGGCATGAAGGCCATCATGACGCCGAACACCAGCGGCATGAACTGCATCATCTTGGCCTGCATCGGGTCCATGCCCGGGGTTGGAGTCAACTTCTGCGTGGCCCACATGATGGAGATGTTGAGTACCGGCAGGATGAAGTACGGGTCGCGCGCGGTCAGATCCTGGATCCAGCCCAGCCACGGCGCCTGGCGCAATTCCACCGATTCCACCAGCACCCAGTACAGCGCGAAGAAGATCGGCATCTGGATCAGCAGCGGCAGGCAGCCGCCCATCGGGTTGATCTTTTCCTTCTTGAACAGCTCCATCGTCGCCTGCTGGTACTTGACGCGATCGTCGCCGTAGCGCTCCTTCAGCTGCGCCAGGCGCGGCTGGAAGCGGCGCATCTTGGCACCGGACTTGTACTGCGCAGCCGACAGCGGATACAGCGCCAGACGCAGCAGCACCACCAGGCCGATGATGGCCCAGCCCCAGTTATGCAGGAAGCTGTGCAGATGGCTCAGCACCCAGAACAGGCCCTGGCCGATGATGGCCATGATCGAGAAGCGGCTGTAATCGACCACACGATCCAGGCCCTTCACATCTTCCTTGGCGATCAGGCTAACCAGCTTCGGACCCACCCACAGGCGCGCCTCGGTGCTGGCGGTCTGACCCGGTGCCACGGTGAAGGCCGGGCCACGCAGTTCGGCCACGTCGCGCGGGCCATCCTGATTCAGCACATACAGTGAGGCCTGGTCCTTCTGCGGAATCCACGCGGTGAAGAAGTGGTGCTGCAACAGCGCCACCCAGCCGCCGGTGATCTGGCGATTCAGGCCGCCATCGTCCATGTAGTCCTTGAACGCGCGACGCTCGTAGCCTTCCTGCGGGCTATACCAGGTCGCCCCGTTGAAGCTGAAGGAATCCGGGTTGGTCATGCCGCGACTGAGGATGGTCGGCACCCGGCTCAGCTTGCGGAACACATAACCGTTCCACGGCGCGCCGCTCTTGTTGATCACTTCATCCTTGATCGAGATCGCGTAGCGGCCGCGCTCCAGGGTGAAGGTGCGGCGGATCGACACGCCGTTGGGGCCGTTCCACACGAATGGCACCACCAGGGTGTTCTGCCCCTTGGCCAGTTCGAACGCGGTGCCCGGCTGTTCGGCACGGAAGCCGGCCACGCCCGGTACCGGCGAATGCTCGCTGGCCCAGCCGCTGGTGGCGTTGTAGGGGTGCACCGCATCTTCGGTCAGCAGGCTGACCGGCGCGGTGCCGTCCTTGGTCTGCGGAAACTGCAGCAACTCGGCATCGAGCACGCTGCGGCCATCCAGCTTCAGGCGCAGCACGTCCGAGGTCAGCGTGACCACTGGTGCAGCACCGGCAGCAGCCGGTGTCGCGGCGGTGATGCTGGTCGCCGGTGTCGCGCCCGGCACGCCGGCCTGCGGGATGGCTTGCGCCGCAGGCACATTGGCCGCTGCCGCAGCGGCATCGGGGTCACGCGCAGCCGGGACCGACTGGGTCGTCGGCGCAACCGGCGCGTTGGCCGCCGCCTTGTCCTTGCCCCACTCCATCCACAGCAACGCCGCGACCATCAGCCAGGCAAAAATCAGGAACACACGGGTCTGGTTCATCGGGCAGCAACTCGCTCAGTCGGAACTGGGTTCCGGCTCTGTCGGGGAAAGGGAGGATGGGTGCATCGTCCTGGCGGGCGGCATTGTGCCGGGCGCAGCAGGCAGGGGCAATGCGCCAGCGCGGCGCAGCAGACGCACGAAGGCATCGCGGATCTGTGGATTGGTCGCTTTGGCGGCTGCAGAGCGCGCCACAATGACGTAGTCGCCACCGGCCAGCTCGGGCAACAGGTGCCGCATCGCATCGCGCAACACGCGTTTGATCCGGTTACGCCCGACCGCACGCGTATCGACCTTGCGCGATACCGCCATGCCCAGGCGCGGCGGCGTATCGCCGGTCCGCCAGTGCAGGCTGAGCAACGGGTCCGAGGTACGACGTGCCGTATCGAAAACGACCGTATATTGCGCACGCGTACGAACCCGCGCAGAGCGAGGAAATCGCCTGCACGGGTTCGATGCGTTCACGTTAGGGACTGCCTCGGCCGCAGGGAGCGGCGCGGCAATCAAGCGCTCAGGCGCTTGCGGCCCTTGGCGCGGCGGCGAGCCAGGATCTTGCGGCCGTCGGCGGTTGCCATACGTGCGCGGAAGCCATGGTCGCGTGCTCGCTTGAGGTTGCTGGGTTGGAAAGTACGCTTGGTGGCCATGGGGCCCTCTGCATGAATGGAGACGAATAGAACCGGCGATTCTATAGGGGCGCAACAGGCCCGGTCAACTCCCCAGACGCTTTACCGGAGGTGACGAGGCGCACGGCCTGTGGATGGACCTGTGAATAAGTCTGGGAAAACCCTGCCTGCGGTGCTAGGCTGGTCCATCCTCTTTTCACTTCCGGGCTGCGTGCACGGCGCTTTGCTGCGCGCCGCAGCCAGCAACAGATGATCACACTTTGATGGATGCTTGGCCCCGCTGCCTGGAACGTCTCGAAGCCGAATTTCCGCCCGAAGACGTCCACACCTGGTTGAAACCGCTGCAAGCCGAAGATCGCGGCGACAGTATCGTGCTGTATGCCCCGAACGCCTTTATCGTCGACCAGGTGCGCGAACGCTACCTGCCGCGTATCCGCGAGTTGGTGGCGTATTTCGTCGGCAACGGCGAAGTGGCGCTGGCGGTCGGTTCACGTCCGCGCGCGCCGGCGCCGCAGCCGGCACCGCTGGCCTCGCCCAGCGCGGCGGTCGCGGCGCCGATCGTGCCGTTCGCCGGCAACCTGGATTCGCATTACACCTTCGCCAACTTCGTGGAGGGGCGTAGCAACCAGTTGGGCCTGGCCGCCGCGATCCAGGCCGCGCAGAAGCCCGGCGACCGCGCGCACAACCCGCTGCTGCTGTACGGCAGCACCGGCCTGGGCAAGACCCACCTGATGTTCGCCGCCGGCAACGCGCTGCGTCAGGCCAATCCGGCCGCCAAGGTGATGTATCTGCGCTCTGAGCAGTTCTTCAGCGCGATGATCCGGGCGTTGCAGGACAAGGCGATGGACCAGTTCAAGCGCCAATTCCAGCAAATCGATGCGCTGTTGATCGACGACATCCAGTTCTTTGCCGGCAAGGACCGCACCCAGGAAGAGTTTTTCCACACCTTCAACGCGCTATTCGACGGCCGCCAGCAGATCATCCTGACCTGCGACCGCTATCCGCGCGAGGTCGAAGGCCTGGAGCCGCGGCTGAAGTCGCGGCTGGCCTGGGGCCTGTCGGTGGCGATCGACCCGCCCGACTTCGAGACCCGCGCGGCGATCGTGCTGGCCAAGGCGCGCGAGCGCGGTGCGGACATTCCCGACGACGTGGCGTTTTTGATCGCCAAGAAGATGCGCTCCAACGTGCGCGACCTGGAAGGGGCGCTCAACACGCTGGTGGCGCGCGCAAACTTCACCGGCCGCGCGATCACCGTGGAATTCGCCCAGGAGACGCTGCGCGACCTGCTGCGCGCCCAGCAGCAGGCGATCGGCATCCCCAACATCCAGAAGACCGTGGCGGACTACTACGGCCTGCAGATGAAGGATCTGCTCTCCAAGCGGCGGACCCGCTCGCTGGCGCGCCCGCGCCAGGTAGCGATGGCGCTAGCCAAAGAGCTCACCGAACACAGCCTGCCGGAGATCGGTGACGCGTTTGCCGGCCGCGACCACACCACCGTGCTGCATGCCTGCCGGCAGATCCGCACGCTGATGGAGGCCGACGGCAAGCTGCGCGAGGACTGGGAAAAGCTGATTCGCAAGCTCAGCGAGTGAGTCGGCCGACCTGCTGACGGCATGCATGGAAGAAATGCGTGGAAACGTTGGGGTCAAATGCGGGAGAATCTGTGGATAACGTTGCGCGGTGGTTCGAGCGGAAAACTATCCACAGGTTCTACCGCAAGGCCAGGCGCACTAATCCAACGACTTTCAGGCGCTGAATTGTCTTTGGAAACAAATAGTTATGGTGGTTATCCGCTGAAAACGGCCCTACCATCACCACCACGCTTTTGATTTATTCCATATCTTTTAAAGCATAGGGGCACGGAACCACATGCGTTTTACACTGCAGCGCGAAGCCTTCCTCAAACCGTTGGCCCAAGTGGTCAACGTGGTCGAACGCCGTCAAACCCTGCCTGTGCTGGCCAATCTGCTGGTGCAGGTCAAGGACGGACAGGTCTCGTTGACCGGCACGGACCTGGAAGTGGAAATGATCTCGCGCACGATGGTGGAAGACGCGCAGGACGGCGAAACCACGATTCCGGCCCGCAAGTTGTTCGACATCCTGCGCGCCCTGCCCGATGGCAGCCGCGTCACCATCTCGCAGACCGGCGACAAGGTCACCGTGCAGGCGGGTCGTAGCCGCTTCACCCTGGCGACGCTGCCTGCCAACGATTTCCCGTCGGTAGACGAAGTCGAGGCCACCGAGCGTGTCGCGGTGCCGGAAGCGGCGTTGAAGGAGTTGATCGAGCGCACGGCGTTTGCGATGGCGCAGCAGGACGTGCGCTATTACCTCAACGGTCTGTTGTTCGACCTGCGCGACGGCTTGCTGCGTTGCGTGGCCACCGATGGCCATCGCTTGGCGCTGTGCGAGACGGAGCTGGAGAAGTCCGGTGGTGCCAAACGCCAGATCATCGTGCCGCGCAAGGGCGTGACCGAGTTGCTGCGTCTGCTGGAAGCCGCTGACCGTGAAGTGGAGCTGGAAGTCGGGCGCAGCCACATCCGCGTCAAGCGTGGCGATGTGACCTTTACCTCGAAGTTGATCGATGGCCGCTTCCCGGATTACGAGGCAGTGATTCCGATTGGTGCCGACCGCGAGGTCAAGGTCGATCGTGAAGCGCTGCGGGCTTCGCTGCAGCGTGCGGCGATCCTGTCGAATGAAAAGTACCGTGGCGTGCGTGTGGAAGTCTCGCCGGGTCAGTTGAAGATCAGCGCGCACAATCCCGAACAGGAAGAAGCGCAGGAAGAGATCGAGGCCGACACAAAGGTGGATGACCTGGCGATTGGCTTCAACGTCAATTACCTGCTGGACGCGCTGTCTGCACTGCGCGACGAGCATGTGGTGATCCAGCTGCGCGATGCAAACTCGTCCGCGCTGGTGCGTGAAGCGAGCAGCGAGAAGTCGCGTCACGTGGTGATGCCGCTGCGTCTCTGACGTCGCGTTCCACGTGGAACACGAAAAAGCCCGGCGGATGCCGGGCTTTTTTATGGTCTATGGTGGCGTCGACAGCACTGCACAGCGTTGGTTGGTTGGCCGGCATCGGATCGAGCCTCTTTGAGCATCGTCCAGCTGATCGCGAGGGTTCGCGGGCGCGTGCTGTACAAGCCAATGGTTCCGCGTGCGGCTCATCCATCTGCGAAGGTGGCCCAACACCACTGCAAATGGTCGCCCGGGTCGGGAACCAGAGCAGCGGCATCGCCCTGCCATCGCGGCGGCAAGGCAGCATCGGGGCATTTTTCCTGACCTTGTCAGGCAGCGGACGTCACCGTTGAGGTGTGCATCCGGCACGACCCGCGAAACGCTGCGCGGGTCTACTGCGGAATCCGCCGATTCAGCCTGCTATCTGCAGATGCTCACGTGGAACAGCGTTTCTGCACTGCGCGGGTCTCGGCGCGTCAGCGCAGTGCGAAGTGAGTCGCTGCCTGCGTCCAGCTGGCGTGGTTTTCGACGCCATCGAAGCCCTCGCGCTCGTGCGCAGGCTGCGCGACGGCGGATTGCGTGAACCAGACTGGCTGGGAACGATGTTCGAGGTTGAGGACAGCATGGCGATGCGTGACTTCCCCGCGAGACGCAGTGGGTTGGTCAATGCAGATCCACGGTGAACGACGACATCGCAGGCAGTCTCAGTGCGTTCGAGGAAGATCGGCACTTTCCGGAGACAAGACAGCAAGACCTTTTTGAACTTATGCACATCTAGCTTTGCTTTTAAATCTATAAATAATCTAAGAGCTTGGTGGTGATGGTAGGCCCAGATTTCAAAGAAAATTACACTAAGCGATTGGTTCTAAAGGGTTTTATGGCATCGAAACCCTGTGCTTATCGCCCTGTTTACGCCCGTGGAACCTGTGGATAACGACACGCCGGCTATTCGGACTCTGTTTTGTCCACAGGTTATCCCCTGTCTGCCCGCAGGCACTGGGCGTGTCGTGCTGAGCAGGATCGAGACCGATCACGTATTCTCCGCACCGACCGGGATGCCGGATCACAGTCCGGAGCAGACCCAGCGATGCACGTAGTACGGTTGTCCATCCATCGACTTCGTCGCTTCCAGGTTGTCGAGTTTCAACCAGCCAGCTCCTTGAACCTGCTGACTGGGGACAATGGCGCCGGCAAGACCAGCGTGCTCGAAGCGCTTCATCTGATGGCCTATGGGCGTAGTTTTCGCGGACGCGTGCGCGATGGCCTGATCCAGCAAGGCGCCAATGACCTGGAAGTGTTCGTGGAATGGCGCGAACGTGGCGCAGATGCGGGCGCCCGCTCGCGTAAGGCTGGCTTGCGCCACAGCGGCCAGGAGTGGACTGGGCGCCTGGATGGCGAAGATGTCGCGCAGCTTGGGTCGTTATGCGCTGCGCTGGCGGTGGTGACCTTCGAACCCGGAAGCCATGTGCTGATCAGCGGTGGCGGAGAGCCACGCCGTCGTTTTCTGGATTGGGGCTTGTTCCACGTGGAACCTGACTTCCTGGCGCTGTGGCGGCGCTATGCCCGCGCACTCAAACAACGCAATGCCTTGCTCAAGCAAGGGGCGCAACCCCGGATGCTCGATGCCTGGGACCAGGAACTCGCCGAATCCGGCGAAACCCTGACCTCCCGTCGCCTGCGCTACCTGGAGCGCCTGCAGGAACGGCTGATTCCCGTCGCCACCGCCATCGCGCCATCGCTTGGGCTGTCTGCGCTCACGTTCGCGCCAGGTTGGAAGCGGCATGAGGTATCGCTCGCCGATGCCTTGCTGCTGGCGCGCGAGCGCGACCGCCAGAACGGCTACACCTCGCAAGGGCCGCATCGTGCCGACTGGATCCCAGCGTTCGACGCGCTGCCAGGAAAGGATGCGCTATCACGCGGTCAGGCCAAGCTCACCGCCCTCGCCTGCCTGCTTGCCCAGGCAGAAGACTTCGCCCATGAGCGCGGCGAGTGGCCGGTCATCGCATTGGACGATCTGGGCTCGGAGCTGGATCGGCACCATCAGGCGCGCGTGTTGCACCGGTTGTCCAACGCGCCCGCCCAGGTACTGATCACCGCCACGGAAGTTCCTCCCGGACTCGCCGACGCAGGTGCGATGCTGCACCGGTTCCACGTGGAACAGGGTAAGGTCGCCCCGCAGACAGCCTCAGACTGGGCTTCCACGGCCGGGGCGGGCCGACTGGTATAATTCGGCCGCTATCCCCTTTTTCCCACGGTGCGAAGCGGCTCCCGCCGTCTGTGCCCGTGTTGTGGAGCTAACGGCACTCGCATGACCGAAGAACAGAACACCTCGCCCACTCCCAACGGCACCTACGACTCCAGCAAGATCACCGTGCTGCGTGGCCTGGAAGCCGTCCGCAAGCGCCCCGGCATGTACATCGGCGATGTCCATGACGGCACCGGCCTGCACCACATGGTGTTCGAGGTGGTCGACAACTCGGTCGACGAAGCCCTGGCCGGCCATGCAGACGATATCGTGGTCAAGATCCTGGTCGATGGCTCGGTCGCCGTGTCCGACAACGGACGTGGCGTGCCGGTCGATATCCACAAGGAAGAAGGCGTCTCCGCGGCCGAGGTGATCCTGACCGTGCTGCACGCCGGCGGCAAGTTCGACGACAACAGCTACAAAGTGTCCGGCGGTCTGCACGGCGTGGGCGTGTCGGTGGTCAACGCGCTGTCTGAGCACCTGTGGCTGGACATCTGGCGCGACGGCTTCCACTACCAGCAGGAATACGCGCTGGGCGAGCCGCAATATCCGCTCAAGCAGCTCGAAGCCTCGACCAAGCGCGGCACCACGTTGCGGTTCAAGCCGGCCGTGGCCATCTTCAGCGACGTCGAGTTTCACTACGACATCCTGGCGCGCCGCCTGCGCGAGCTGTCGTTCCTCAATTCCGGGGTCAAGATCGCGCTGATCGACGAGCGCGGCGAAGGCCGCCGCGACGATTTTCATTACGAAGGCGGAATCCGCAGCTTCGTCGAGCATCTGGCGCAGCTCAAGTCGCCGCTGCACCCCAACGTGATTTCGGTGACCGGCGAGCACAACGGCATCGTGGTGGACGTGGCCCTGCAATGGACCGACGCCTACCAGGAAACCATGTACTGCTTCACCAACAACATCCCGCAGAAGGATGGCGGCACCCACCTGGCAGGTTTCCGCGCGGCGCTGACGCGTGTGCTCAGCAACTACATCGAGCAGAACGGCATCGCCAAGCAGGCGAAGGTCGCCCTGACCGGCGACGACATGCGCGAAGGCATGATCGCGGTGCTGTCGGTGAAGGTGCCCGACCCCAGTTTTTCCTCGCAGACCAAGGAAAAGCTGGTCAGCTCGGATGTGCGCCCGGCGGTGGAAAACGCCTTCGGTGCGCGCCTGCAGGAGTTCCTGCAGGAAAATCCGAACGAAGCCAAGGCCATCACCGGCAAGATCGTCGATGCCGCACGCGCGCGCGAAGCCGCCCGCAAGGCGCGCGACCTGACCCGCCGCAAGGGCGCGCTGGACATCGCCGGCCTGCCCGGCAAGCTCGCCGACTGCCAGGAAAAGGATCCTGCACTGTCGGAGCTGTTCATCGTCGAGGGTGACTCGGCAGGTGGCTCGGCCAAGCAGGGCCGCAACCGCAAGAACCAGGCGGTGCTGCCGCTGCGCGGCAAGATCCTCAACGTCGAGCGCGCGCGTTTCGACCGCATGCTGGCGTCCGACCAGGTCGGCACGCTGATCACCGCGCTCGGCACCGGCATCGGCCGCGACGAGTACAACCCGGACAAGCTGCGCTACCACCGCATCATCCTGATGACCGATGCCGACGTCGACGGCTCGCACATCCGCACCCTGTTGCTGACGTTCTTCTACCGGCAGATGCCGGAGCTGATCGAGCGCGGCTACATCTACATCGGCCTGCCGCCGCTGTACAAGCTCAAGCAGGGCAAGAGCGAGCTGTATCTGAAGGACGACGCGGCGCTCAACGCCTACCTGGCCAGCAATGCGGTCGAAGGTGCGGCGCTGATTCCGGCCAGCGACGAGCCGCCGATCACCGGCGAGGCGCTGGAAAAACTGTTGATGCTGTTCACCAGCGCCAACGAAGCGATCGCACGCAATGCGCACCGCTACGACCCGGCGCTGCTTACCGCGCTGATCGACCTGCCGCCGTTGGATGTGGACAAGTTGCAGGCCGAAGGCGAGGTGCACCCCACCCTGGATGCGCTGCAGGCAGTGCTCAACCGTGGCACCCTGGGCACGGCGCGCTACCAGCTGCGTTTCGACCCGGCTACCGACAGCGCCTCGGCGTCGCTGGTGGCGGTGCGCAGGCACATGGGCGAGGAATTCACCCAGGTGCTGCCGATGGGCGCATTCGAAAGCGGCGAGTTGCGTCCGCTGCGCGAGGTCTCGCTGGCCCTGCACGACCTGGTCCGCGAAGGCGCCCAGATCGTGCGCGGCAACAAGACCCACCCGATCACCAGCTTTGCCCAGGCGCATGCCTGGCTGCTGGAAGAGGCCAAGCGAGGCCGCCAGGTCCAGCGCTTCAAGGGCCTGGGCGAAATGAACGCCGAGCAATTGTGGGAAACCACGGTCAACCCGGACACGCGTCGTCTGTTGCAGGTGCGTATCGAGGATGCCGTGGCCGCCGATCAGATCTTCAGCACCTTGATGGGCGATGTGGTCGAACCACGTCGAGACTTCATCGAGGACAATGCGCTGAAGGTATCCAACCTGGATATCTGAGCCACTGTCTGTCGCCGCCAACGCGTCGCGCAAGCGGTGGATTGGCGGCTGCGGCTTTTCAGGATGATGATGAGCGCAGATCCGTTACCGCGTCCGGCCCCGTTGCCGGAGGCCGGCAAATCCCCGCTGCTTCCCCCCTTGCTCGGCTTTGGCATCGATGTGCTGATCGCCACCGGCATGCTCCTGACGCTGAGCGTGGCCTGCTTCGCGCTCTGGGGCGCCTCCCGCGGCATCAGCGCGGCAATGGCAGCCAAGGCACAGGGCATAACGCTCTCGTCCACCGAGATCATGGCCATGATCGGCCCTCCCGGTGTCTTGACACAGCTGGTTACCGCGCTTGTCAGCACCGCCACGCCGGCGGTGGTGCTGTACTACTGGCGTCGCCGCGCCACTGCGGCCGAACAGCTCGCCTCGCGTGCCGCCACACGCCGAGTGGCCACCTGGGGCTGGACCGGGCTGATCGCAGTGGGTGTCTTTGCGCTCAGCAGTCTGGTCAGCGTCGCCGCATCCGCGCTGGGCATCAAGCCGGTGCCGACCAACCTGCCGCTGATGGAAGAAGCGATCAAACAGTGGCCGCTGGCGCTGGTGCTGTTTGCCGTGGTGATTGCCCCGGCGTACGAGGAATTGCTGTTCCGGCGCGTGTTGTTCGGCCGTCTGCTCGCAGCTGGACGCCCGTGGCTCGGCATCGGGCTGAGCAGCGCGATCTTCGCCCTGGTGCATGAGGTGCCCGGTGTCAGCGGCAATGGCCCGGCTGCCATCGCGCAGCTATGGCTGATCTACGGCAGCATGGGCGCAGCCTTTGCGTGGCTGTATTGGCGCACCGGAACCTTGTGGGCGCCCATCGCGGCACATGGCATCAACAACGCGACCGCCTTGGCAGCGCTGTACTTTTTTGGCATCGGCTGACCGTTTGACGAAATGTTAAGCCGAGCCTGCCAAAATGCCCCCACAGTTTTAGGGGGATCGCATGAAAGCCAGGCTCTTGTTCGTTGTTACCGTCCTTGCACTGACGGCGTGTGCCACCACCACCTCGCCCACCGGCCGCCGACAGGTGGTGGGAGGCGTGTCGCAAGAGCAGCTCGACCAGCTCGGCGCGCAGTCGTTCGCGCAGACCAAGGCCAAGGAAAAAGTCAGCACCGACGGTAAGCAGAACGCCTACGTGCAATGCGTGGTCAATACCCTGGTCGCGCAGTTGCCGCCGAAATGGCGCGAAACCCGCTGGGAAACCGCATTGTTCGTGGATGACGAAGCCAATGCCTTCGCCCTGCCCGGCGGCAAGGTCGGCGTCAACACCGGCATCTTCACCGTTGCCAAGACCCAGGATCAGCTGGCCGCCGTGCTCGGGCACGAGATCGGGCATGTCATCTCGCGCCACCACGAAGAACGCATCACCCGCCAGCTGGGCGCACAGGCCGGTCTGGGTGTGATCGGCGCACTGGCCGGTGCGGCCTACGGCGACGGCGCGGCCAGCGCGGTGAACCAGGTCGGCGGTATGACCGCGCAGACAGTGTTCCTGCTCCCGGGCTCGCGCACCCAGGAAAGCGAGGCCGACGTGGTGGGTCAGCGCCTCATGGCACAAGCCGGATTTGATCCCGCGCAGGCGGTGACGCTATGGCAGAACATGATGGCGGCCAGCGGCAACCGCCAACCGCAATGGCTGTCCACGCACCCGGACCCTGCCAACCGCATCCGCGAATTGCAGGCCGACGTCAATCAGCTTGAGCCAGTGTATGAACAGGCGCGCCAGGCCGGCCGGACGCCAAAATGCGGCTAGTACACCTAACACAGGTTCGTCGTGATGGTCGGGCCAGCCTGGGCGCCTACGCCCATACGCTCATGTACGTAGGGTCTCGAGAGCGCGATTTCACACAGCTGACGATCGCTCGCAACATGTGTCAGTCATGCTAAGACCGTGAATTCACGTACCGATTGTCGCAATACAGCATGGAAACCGTTTTCGGGAACTGAGACTTTCTGCTAAGTTTGCCGGCTCAGATTTTTCGTACAGCGTCCATTCCGCTTTTCGTACCGCCCGACGGCGGCTCGTCCGAGGTGAAACATGAAACTGCTCAACCGCAAGCAAGCCCTGTTGTCCCTGTTCATCGCCGCGTCGTTGGGTGGGGCTGTCGTCGCCGATGCGGTCGCGCAGTCGGATCGTTCGTCCGAGCGCGCCAGCCGCAAGTCCAAGAGCAGTGGCAAGGCGGAAGAGCTGTACCCGCAGGCCACGCGTACCGCGCCGACCGTCAAGCCCTCGTCCAAGCTGAGCAGCAAGCTGCAGAAGCTGATTGAAACCTTCAACAAGGGCGAGGATTTCCCGGCGGTGCGGGCACAGGCCGACGAGATCCTGGCCAACAGCGCCGCCAACGAAGCCGACAAGGCGCTGGCGGGCCAGCTGGCCGCCCAGGCGGCGTACAACATGGACGACACCGCCGCTGCCAAGACCTATCTGCAGCAGGCAATCGGCCTGAACGCGCTGGACAACAACGGCCAGTTCCAGTCGATGCTGATGCTGGCGCAGTTGCAGTTGCAGGACGACCAGCAGGCCGAAGGCCTGGCCACGCTCGACAAGTATCTGGCCGAGAGCAAGTCGCAGCGCCCGGAAGATCTGATCCTCAAGGGCCAGGCGCTGTATCAGGCCGAGCGCTACAAGGAAGCGATCCCGGTGTTGAAGCAGGCCATCGCTGCCTCGCCGGAGCCGAAGGACACCTGGAACCAGCTGCTGATGGCCGCCTATGCCGAAGCCGGCCAGACCGGTGAAGCCGTTGCCGCCGCCGAGGCGCTCGCCGCCAAGACGCCGAACGACAAGAAGGCCCAGCTCAATCTCGCCAGCATGTACATGCAGGCCGACCAGATGGACAAGGCCGCCGCAGTGATGGACAAACTGCGCGCTGCCGGGCAGTTGACCGAAGAAAAGGAATACAAACAGCTGTATTCCATCTACGCCAACACCGAGAACAAGGAAAAGGACGTCATCGCAGTCATCAATGAAGGTATGCAAAAAGGCATCCTCAAGCCTGATTATCAGACATACCTCGCATTGGCGCAGTCCTATTACTACAGCGAGGATGTGCCGAAGGCGATCGAAAACTGGCAGAAGGCCGCACCGCTTTCCAAGGACGGCGAGACCTATCTGAATCTGGCCAAGGTGCTGCATTCGGAAGGTCGCATCCCAGAGGCCAAGCAGGCCGCGCAGCAGGCGATCGCCAAGGGTGTTAAAAAACCCGAAGACGCCAAGAAGATCATCAACCTGAAGTAAAAAAGAAAATAAACCCCCGAAATCCCTGTGTTTTTAGTGGTTACAGGACTCGGGATTGGTATAAGCTTGGGAGTTCCTGCGGTGTCAAAGCCGTCCGAAAACCTGGGGATCATCACCGTGATCCGGGGCCCCCACTGAAAGAGCCATTGGCGCATGACGGAACAACTCGTTATCCACAGGCATGACTATGATGCCGGGAACCAGGGTCTGAGCTGGGCCCGCATTATCGGCATTGCTTTTGTAATTGCCTTGCACCTCACTGCACTGATGATGTTGCTGATCCCTGCAGTGGCGCCGAAGGCTCCGGCAGAGAAGGAGCGCACCACCATGGTCACCCTGGTGGATGCACCGCCTCCTCCCCCGCCGCCGCCGCCGCCGCCGCCGCCGGAAGACAAGCCGCCGCCGCCGGTCAAGAATCTGTCGCCGCCGAAGCCGTCACCGGTTCCGCCGCCGCCGGAAGCGCCGGTCGTCGATGTTCCCGAACCGCGTCCGAGCGATATCGTCACGCCGCCTAGCCCGCCGAGTCCTCCGACTCCGCCGAGCGATATCGGCGCCAGTGTCGATATCTCGTCCAAGAACATGAACCCGCCGAAGTACCCGCCGGCTGCATTCCGTGCCGGTGTCCAAGGTGAGGTCATCCTGATCGTGGATGTGGATGCCAACGGCAACGTGACCAACGTGTCGGTCGAAAAGTCCAGCCGCAACCGCGACCTTGACCGTGCCGCGATGGACGCAGCACGCAAGTGGAAGTTCAATGCCTCCACTGTCAACGGGCAGAAAGCCGCCGGACGTGTCCGCGTCCCGGTCAACTTTGCTCTGAACTGATCCCACGGGCCGGCTACGGTCGGCCCAGGATCCTGTCTTCCTTTCGCTCCACCCTTCATCACCACACACAACAAAGGTAAGCGTCATGCTGCAGGAATTCTTTATCGCCGCCGCTGCAGGGGGCTCCAATCCGTCGGCCGCTCTGTCGCAGATGGGCTTCGAGCATCTGATCACCGAAATGACCTCTCAGCCCGGCGACTTCGCCGTGTCCTGGGTCGTGCTGATCACCCTGATCGCCATGTCCGCTGCCTCCTGGTACTGGACTGTCATCAACATTTTCCGCGCCACCCGTCTGAAGAGCGCGGCTGACCGCGTCACCACCGCGTTCTGGGATGCGCCGAATGCGCAGGACGCCATCCGCGCCATGGAAGAGCAGCCGGCTTCCGAGCCGTTCTCCAAGATCGCACTGGACGCTGCCCAGGCTGCTGCCCACCACCAGCGTGCCGAGGGCACCACTGGCGGCCTGGGTGAAACCCTGAGCCGTTCGGAATTCGTCGATCGCGCCCTGCGTCAGGCCGTGACCCGCGAAAGCACCCGTCTGCAGTCCGGCATGACCTTGCTCGCCACCGTCGGTGCGACCGCACCGTTCGTCGGTCTGCTCGGTACCGTGTGGGGCATCTACGGCGCGCTGATCAAGATCGGTGCCACCGGTTCGGCCTCCATCGACGCCGTTGCCGGCCCGGTGGGTGAAGCGCTGATCATGACCGCAATCGGTCTGTTCGTCGCCATCCCGGCCGTGTTCGCGTTCAACTTCTTCTCCAAGGTCAACAGCTCGGTGATCGCCAAGTTCGACACCTTCGCCCACGACCTGCACGACTTCTTCGCCACCGGTTCGCGCGTTCGCTAATCGCGTCGCAGATCCGTTAGTAAAGAACGCCTTCGCAACGATTTAGACGGAGCCCGTTATGGCCTTCAGTAGTGGAAACAGCGGTGGCCCGATGGCCGACATCAATGTGACGCCCCTCGTGGACGTCATGCTGGTGCTGCTGATCATCTTCATCATTACGGCACCGCTGATGTCCCACAAGGTCAAGGTGGAGCTGCCAGAGGCCAACCTGATCCAGAAGGAAGATGCGGAGAAACGTGCCGCACCGATCACCCTGGCCGTCAAGGAAGACGGGTCGCTGTACTGGAACGACGAGCCGATTTCCAAGGAAGCCCTGGAGTCGCGCCTGTCCACCGCAGCACAGCAGACCCCGCAACCGCCGCTCAACTTGCGCGGCGACCGCACCACCAAGATGCGTACGATCAACGAGATCACCAAGATCGCGCAGGGTCAGGGCATGTTGGACGTCGGCTTCGTTGCAACCAAAGAGAAGGGGCAGTAAGCCATGGCATTCAGTACCGGTGGAAACCGTGGCCCGATGGCCGACATCAACGTCACGCCCCTGGTGGACGTGATGTTGGTGCTGCTGATCATCTTCATCGTGACCGCGCCGATCATGACCTACCCGATCGCCGTGGATCTGCCGCAGCGGGTGCTCAACCCGCCACCGCAGACGACCGAGCCGCCGCCGCCGATCGAGTTGCGGATCGACGCCAGCAACCAGGTGTTCTGGAACAACAGCCCGACCCCGGTCGCGCAGTTGCAGCAGAAGATGGAAGAAGTGGTGCAGGCCGATCCGACCAATCAGCCGGAACTGCGCATCGATGCCAATGAAGATGCGGAGTACGAAGTGATGGCCAAGGTCTTGGCTGCTGCGAAAAACTCGCAGATGAAGAAAATCGGCTTCATGCAGTAAGACATCGCAACATCGCAACACACCAGTCATGACGCGACTGCAACGCCACCGGAAACGGTGGCGTTTTTTTTTATTCTGAATCCACCGTAGGGTTTCTGTCTGAACCCAAATCCAGGAGCTTGACCGATGTGGATTTGGCTTCTGGTTACACCACATTATCTGGATGGATGATGTGGGGGGTTAATCATCAGATAATAGCAGCTGACTACTCCAATTACTTGAAGATATAGTTAGTCTGATCAAGAACCTTATTGATGCTGATGCTGCTCAGATAGCAATGGTTGTTAAGCTTTAATTGTAGCCCTGCATGGCTATAGACAACGTGCTCGCCAGATGAGAGTTCCAGTAAGACATTCTCCATTCCTGGCCCAGGAATACAGGCAATGGGCTGTGCGTTACGTAAATGCTGTACAACCAAATCAAGGGTGTTGGCGCAGTTTGCGCCGCACACTCTGTAGATCCGAATCGTGGATTGCACCTTTATTTGGTCATTCGTCAACGAATAATCTTCGGTTCTGGTGACGAAGTAGAGCCAAAAATGCCGTGAGTTGCGCAGTTCTTTCGTCAGGCTAACCGCATCTTGATCATGCGCCTCTTTCGGCGTTGCGAAGCATGCCGTAGGGAGTACGGTCAGCACTGCAGCAACTAGCACGTGCTTTAGCATCCATCTTCTCCTCGACGACAGACGTCTTGGTAATTTTGCCGAGCGGGCAAACCTATTTCTTGAGCCGCAGCCTGCTCAACCTGTGTCGCGCGGGTTTCCTCAGGACTTGTCCCACGTGTGACGGTAGTGTTGCCGTTCGAGTCAGTAGCCTTAGTGAGAGTGGGCTGAAGTGCTTGGTTAAAAGCATCAGAACCTAGACGATCATATTGGGCTCCATGTGAAACCTCGTGTATACCGATAAGTTCTGGTGCGAGCGTTTCCCCGCTTGATTGAATGATGGTATGAGAAACAGGATTGACATAGATCGTGTTGCTTGACTGGTCAAACCAATTCGACGCCCTGGAGTCAAGTTGGAAGGTGTAGGTGTTTTTGGATAGTTCCAACTGCTGAAACTCGGATCGCCCTGTAGGCGAGAAGGCCATTCTGACCAGAAAACCACGCAGCTGTGCTTCATTAACGGTTCCACCAACGGCGTACCTTACCTCGCGCCCATCAGGATCGATGAACTTATAGGGATTGTTGTTGGCATAGCTGTATCGATTAAAGCTGGTGCCGGTATTCGGATTGACCTTTACTGGATCAGTGGACGCCGGCGCGTGGCCACAGATCAGGGACGACAACGCCAGTAAGGCACTGGCCGAAACCTTCAGCTTGTCCATCACTTACCTCCGTTGTCTTTCGTTTTCTCGTTGCTGAAGCGTTTTAGATACTTGTCCCAATCGGCCTGCGTCCACTCGCGCCAGCCTAGTGTCTCAGCATTGGTGCGCCACGCAACGATCTGGCTATTGTAGGTTTTGAACTCTGCCTGTTCTGCCGCCGGGATCTGGTCGGCCTTTGGGTACTTGCTCCTGAAGCGCTGTTCCACCAATAGGCCGTAAGCATTGGCTTTGAGCGTCATGGCTACCGTGTCCTTGGGGTTGGCGGCTAGGATCAAGTCGAGTACTTGCAGGGCCTCCTCTGCCTGACCCTTCTTGAGGTAGTGCGGCGCGAGCACCGCAGTGGCGAACAGTGCAACAGATTCCTTCTGCGAATAGGGTCGCAAGAAGATTTCGTTCTTGAGCGCTAATGGCGAAATGTTCAGCGCTTGTTCGTAGCCGCTGTCATCATGGAACAGACCGCTGGTGGCATCGAGATTGGTCCAGGTGCCCCGCTCTTCGTCGCCGTACTTGACGATCAGATGGTAGGGAACCGTCGTCAGTGTCATCGGTAAGCCTAGCTTCTGGCCCAACAGCACAACAAATGTCGGCATGACGACACATTGCCCTTTGCGGATGGCCAGATACGTGGACAGCAGCGATTTATTGATGTCCTGCCCGTAAGGATCGGAATAGTCGTAACCGAAGGGGCGGCTGTCGTTCCACACCCCTGGCTCGTAGAGCGTCGACACCAAGATGTCCGCTTTCACTTTGTTGGTGGCACCAAGCGGGAGGCGAGAGCGGATCTTGGCGACCTATTGGTCGAGCTGGCGGAGCATACCGTTCGCGTCGATCTTCGGATCGACCATGTGGTCAATCGTGACCTTGGCCCGCGCCAAGTCGATTTGCTCTTCGGGCTGGTCGAGCAGTTTCCGGAGGGTCGCAATATTGCTGTCAGGCGCCTGCGAGACATTAAAATCGCCAGGAGGCGAAGCTGTCACATCGCCTGTCGATCCGAGCAGCAGAAAGGCACTAAATAAGCTGGTTGCAATCCTTGGCAAAGTGCTTGGCATCTCCGTTCCCCGGCTGTGCGAGTCGTTGGCAAGGCCAGTTTATACGCCCACGTCCGGAGTTGATGCACTTCTTTGTTCTCGCAATTAGCGTCGCTGCAGTGCGCTATCACACCGGACGTAGGCGTTACCGCGCAGGCTCAGACGCCAACGCGCCCGCCATGCAGAATGTCGATGTACGCGCGCACGGTCGCATCCAACCCTTGATACAGCGCTTGGCTGATCAAGGCGTGGCCGATGGAGACTTCCAGCACGCCCGGCACGGCGGCGAGAAAGTCGCCAAGGTTGGCTTGCGATAAATCGTGCCCGGCATTGATGCCCAGGCCGGCGGCACTGGCACGCTGCGCGGCATCGGCGAACAGCGCCAATACGGTATCCACCTGCCCGCTGGCATGCGCAGACGCGTACGGTCCGGTGTACAACTCGATACGGTCCGCACCCAGCGCGGCGGCGTGGGCAAGACGTGGATTGCCGGCATCCACAAACAGGCTGACCCGGCTGCCCAGCGCCTTGAACGCAGCGATCAATTCGTCCAGCTGGGTTGTGTCCTGCGCAAAATCGAAGCCGTGGTCGGAGGTCAGTTGCCCATCGCTGTCGGGCACCAGGGTGACCTGGTCCGGGCGTGTGGCACGGCAGAGTTCCAGCAGCCCCGGATAGCCGGCGCGCGGTGGTGCGAACGGGTTGCCTTCGATATTGAATTCGACTCCGTGCTCACGTGTCAGTGCGCTCAGCGCCAGCACGTCGTCTGCGCGGATATGCCGTTGGTCCGGGCGCGGATGCACGGTGACGCCGTGCGCACCGGCTTCAATACAGGTCCGCGCGGCGTGCACCACATCCGGATCGAGGCCGCCGCGCGAGTTGCGCAGTACCGCGATCTTGTTGACATTGACGCTGAGCCGGGTGGTCACGACGGTGTTCTCACGCCTGTGGTTCGCCATCGCGTTGTGCTGCAAGCGCCGCTTTGCGGGTTTCGGCAATCTCGCGCAGGCGACGGAGTTCGGCCGGGTCGATCATGCTGCTGGTGGCGCGCTGGGTGCCGTCCATGCGCGAGGCGAACCAGCCGCGTGTCCACAGCAACAGCAGCAGCAATGCGACCAGCAGCGAAACCACCAGCAACCACACGTGCGGCGTGCTGAAAGCCAGCACCAGCGCACCCAGTGCCATAAGCAGAAACAGCCAATGCATGACGCGTTCCCCCCGATCAATGGCGGCAGTGTAGCGCCGTGCCCGACGCGGTTCCACGTGAGCTGCGCGGCATGGGTCAGAGCAGCGGCGACAGCAGCCGCGCGCAGGCCTCGGGCAGGCGCGAGCGCCACAACGGCCGGTGCTGCACGAAACGTACTTCCTGCGCCTGTTGCAGATCGGTCTCTATCATCCCGGCCAGTTCTGCCGCCACCGCTTGGTCGCGGAACAGCATCGACAGCTCGAAGTTCAGGCGGAAACTGCGGCTGTCGAAATTGGCACTGCCGACGATGCTGACGTCGTCGTCGGCCAGCAGCGCCTTGGTATGCAGCATGCGCGGGCCGTATTCATAGATACGCACCCCCGCTTCGAGCAGCTCGTCGAAGTAAGAGCGCGCGGCGTAGGTGACCAGGCGTGAATCACTGACCCGTGGCACCAGCAGCCGCACGTCCAGCCCGCCGAGTGCGGCCGAGGTCAGCGCCATGCGCGCCGCCTCGCCGGGCACGAAGTACGGGGTCACCAGCCAGACGCGGTGCTTGGCCTCGTGGATGGCCGCCACCATCAGGCGATGGATCGACTCCCACGACGAATCCGGGCCGGAGACCAGCACCTGCGCATCGACATCGCCTTGCGCCCGGCTTGGCACGTCCTCCGGCCATAACTGCTGGCCCTGGAACGCGATGCGGCCCTGCCCGGTGGCGTAGAGCCAGTCTTCCAGGAACACCAGCTGCAGGCTGCGCACCACGTGGCCCTGCAGGCGCACATGCAGGTCGCGATATGCGGCCACGCGCACCTGCTCGTTCTCGTCGTCGGTGACGTTGATGCCGCCGGTAAAGGCGACCCGGCCGTCGATCACCACCACCTTGCGATGGGTACGCAGATTCAGCCACGGCCGCTTGAACGGCTTGAGCAGCTGGGACGGATGGAACCAGGCGGTTTCCACCCCGGCCTGGCGCAGCGTACGCAGCACGCGCCGGGTCATCGCCGACGAGCCCACCGCATCCATCAGCAAGCGCACTTTGACCCCGGCGCGCGCGCGCTCCATCAACGCAGCGCAGATCGCAGTGCCGCTGTGGTCCGGCTGGAAGATGTAGTACTCCAGATGGATATGGTCGCGTGCATCGCGGATCGCCTCGATGATGGCGGCGTAGGTAGCCGCGCCATCCACCAGCCAGTGCACTTCGGTGGCGCTGCTGGGCGCAAGACCGGTAGTGGACTGGGCGATCTTGGCAAGTTCGGTGCAGTCGGCGTCCGGTGGGCAGACGCTGCTATAGCTCTCCATGCCCGAGCGCGACCGGCCGCGGCGCAGGCGCTGGCGTTTGACCTTCTGCGGGCCGAGCCAGTAGTAGATCAGCAGACCCAGATACGGCAGCGCGGCCAGCGACAGCACCCAGCTGAGCGTGGCCACCGGCTCGCGCTTCTGCAGCACGATCCAGCTGGAGATCCACAGCAGATACAGCACGTAGGCGGCGATGAGGAGCGCTTCGAGGTGGGGAATGGTGGCCAACCAGTCCCACGCGCTCTGGACGAATGCGAGCATGCGCGGATTCTACGGGCCGCATGCCACGCTGCGATGACCGGGCGAGCAACGTGGCGCCGAGGTAGCGATCTGAAAGCTTCATCCGAGCGCGCGCCGTCGCGGCGTCTGAGACTCACCGACAGTACGATGCGCCGATGGCGAGCGCGATCAAGGGCCGTGGTGCGACCGGCCATCTGCCCGGGCGATTCGAAGTCACCACCCAACAGGCAGTGGACGATGGCTGGTACGCCGACGACGGCGAAGAGTTCGTCGCGCCGGCATTGCGTACGCAAGTCACCGAGGAAACCGCACGCAGCATCATCAGCCGTAACCAGTCGCCGGACATCGGGTTTTCGCAATCGGTCAATCCGTATCGCGGTTGCGAGCATGGCTGCAGCTACTGTTTCGCACGGCCCTCGCATGCGTATCTCAATCTGTCGCCCGGGTTGGATTTCGAGACGAAGCTGTTCGCCAAGACCAATGCGCCGGAGCTGCTGCGCCGGGAATTGTCGCGCCCGGGCTATGTGCCCAGCCCGATCGCACTGGGCATCAACACCGATGCGTACCAGCCGATCGAGCGCAAACGTGCACTGACGCGGCGGTTGATCGAGGTGCTGTGGGAAACGCGCCATCCGTTCACGCTGATCACCAAGAATGCGTTGGTGACGCGCGACCTGGACCTGCTCGCGCCGCTGGCACGCGAGGGCCTGGTCAACGTGCATTTTTCGGTGACCACGCTGGACCCGCAGCTGTCGGCAAAGCTGGAACCGCGCGCGTCCGCACCGCATGCCCGCCTGCGCGCGATGCGGACGCTGCACGCGGCCGGCGTGCCGGTCGGGGTAATGGCCGCGCCGGTGATTCCGTGGATCAACGACCATGAGTTGGAAGCGATTCTGCAGGCCGCGTCCGATGCCGGCGCGCACAGCGCCGGCTACGTGTTGCTGCGGCTCCCGCACGAAGTGGCGCCGCTGTTCCGCGACTGGCTGCAGACCCATCACCCACAACGCGCCGCGCATGTGATGAGCACGATCCAGCAACTACGCGGCGGCAAGGATTACGACAGCGCCTTCGGCGCGCGCATGCGTGGGCAAGGCGTGTACGCGGACCTGTTGGCACGACGTTTCGCGCTGGCCCACCGCCGCTGCGGTTTCGACGCACGCCAGATGCCGCGGTTGGACACGGCCAAGTTCCGCCGCCCCGCTCCACCGGTCAAACCGGTGCCGGCATCGCCGCAGGGGCAGTTGTTCTAGGGCGGGGAATCGGGAATCGGGAATCGGGAATCGCAACAGCAGTGCCGCGCTGTTGCGATTGCTGTTGCCGTTGCGATTCCCTATTCCCTATTCCCTATTCCCTATTCCCTATTCCCTATTCCCTATTCCCTATTCCCCGCCGTACAAGGCGCTCGCCGACTGAAACAGAATCCAGCTGGTGGCAATGAACTTGTCGCCGCCGACCGGGCGGTTGCCGCGGTGGGTGTGGGTGAAGGCGGTGGGCGCGATCAGCAGGCTGCCGGTGCGGGGGCGTGCCTTGCGTTGCTGGAACAGGAATTCGGTTTCGCCCTGTTCGAATTCCTCGTTGAGGTACAGCGTCCACAGCAGGTGCCGGTGCAAGGTGTCGGCGCTGGCATCGCGTGGATACAGTTCGCAATGCCAATACGGATACCCGCCCTGGTCGGCGGTGTACCACTGCAGATTGATCGCGCCCGGACGCAGGCAGGTGCGTGCCAGATCGCCCAGCGCCTGGTCGCTCATCTGCACGATGTCTTCGGCAACCAGCCGGTGCGGGCTGCCGTCGGCGGTGGTGACCTGCAACATCAATGGCGAGATCAGCGCCTGCGGATAGCGCCGCAGATAGGTGAGCACGCCCTCGAAAACAGCGTGCTGGATGCGGTTTTCCGCTGCCGCCCACTCGGCCACGCCGCTGATGCGCAGGTCGCGGCTGTGTTTGAGGTCGGGAAACACGCCGCTACCGACGCGCCCCGGTTGCAGCTGCTGACTGGCGCGCATGCGTTGCACGATCGTCGCGCAATCCTCGCGCGATACCGCGTGGTCGGTGATCTGGATGAAGTCGGGTTGGTCCATGCGCATGACCATAGCAACCTCGGCCGCAGCCTGCATGATCGGTGCCGCTAGTGCACACACGTGGATCGATACGCTGCGCCATGTCGCGCCGGGGTTGCTTCGATGCGCGCTGCTGGACCTGGCGGGTTTCGCGCGCAAGACCGCGCCAGTGCAACCGGCGCCGCGCCGTCCGGATCTTCCGCCGCAGTGTCCCTGCCACGCAAGGCAACGCCGCGTTGCGTCGGTCTTGTCGATGACGATGCTGCGCGCGTGCAGCATCGGTGCACGCGCACAGCGTCCGCACGATCGCAAAGAAAAACCCCGCCGAAGCGGGGGTTTTCATCACACGTGT
Source organism: Xanthomonas sp. 3075 (assembly GCF_014197275.1). GTDB lineage: Bacteria > Pseudomonadota > Gammaproteobacteria > Xanthomonadales > Xanthomonadaceae > Xanthomonas > Xanthomonas campestris_B. Next base: position 122,608 of record NZ_JACIFI010000012.1, read on the forward strand.
GGCCGAGCGTCGATCAGAACTTGTAGTTGATCGAGGCAGCCAGCACGTCGCCGCGCACCTGGTAATCACCGACCAGCGTGTTGCCGGTGGCGGTGGTGCGGTTGGTGGTCGGGTCGCTGGTGAACAGGTGCGTATAGCCGAAGTTGTACTCGGCCTTGTCCGACGGACGCCAGCTCATACCTACCGACACCCACTTGCGGCTCGCATCCGGTACGCGCACGTCACGGTGCTCGGCGGTGGTCGGAGTCTGGTCGTAGGCCAGACCGCCGCGCAGGGTCACGGTCTCGCTCATGCGGTAATCGGCACCGATCGAGGCGAAGGTGGTGTCGCGGTAGGAGAAGTCCAGCACGCTGTCGGGCTGGTTGGAGGCGAAGTCCACCGTCACCTGGTCGAACTTGCTCCAGGCGGTGCGGGTGACGTCGGCCATGATCGACCACTGCTCGTTCACGTTGTGGGTGAAGCTGGCGGTGGCGCTGGCCGGCAGCTTGACCGTGGCGCGACCCTTGGTGTCGACGAAGGTGCCAGGTGCTGCCTGTGCCAGCACGGCCAGCGCGGCAGTACCACCTGCACCGGAGGCACTGAAGTCGGCGTCGCCATCAGTGATCTTGTGCTCGACTTCCGAGCGGTAGCTGAAGCCGATGTGGGTGTTTTCGTCGATGCTGAACAAGCCGCCGAGGGTGAAGCCCACTTCGGTGCTGTCGCCCTTGATGCGCGAGTAACCATCGGCGCTGCCCGGTGCGAAGCCCGGCACGCGACGCGCAGCCAGGATGCTGCCGAAGTCCACGGCGTTGGCCAGGTCGATATCCAGACGCTCGGCGAACACCGAGGCACCGAAGGACACGTACGGATTCACGTCATAGGAGAACGCGACATTGAAGTCGATCGCCTGCAGCTCGGTCTTGGTGCCGTGGTAGCGGCCGACCCAGTCGCGGTCGTATTCGGTCTTGAAGCCGAACGGCACGGTCAGCGAGGTACCCAGGTGCATGTTGTCGTTCTCGCCGAACGGCACGTGGAAGTACATCGCCGGGACCGGCGCGATCATGCCGGCGTCGCCGCCATTGCCGCCGGAGATCGGCGCACCGTTGGCATAGCTGGCGCGGTCGCCCTGGAACTTGGCCGAGAAGCTGATGGCGCTGACGTCGGCCTGGAACAGGCGGCCGTCGAGCTGGCGCATGCCGGCCGGGTTGTTGGCGATGATCGAGGCATCGTCGGGGGCACTGCCCGAACCTGCGAAGGCGCGGCCAAGACCCTTGGCGCTGTTTTCCTTCAACTGGAACGCGGCGCCGTGGACCTGGCCAACGGCCAGCACACCGGCGATACCAACGGCCAACAGGGTGGCGCGGCTAAGAGTAGAAGCGGTAGACATAAGTGTTGCTCTCCGGATAAGGACTGCAGTGGTCGGTACAGCGCCCGCGCCCAGCGCCAAGTGGCTGCTGGAGCGCGCCGGAGACCCCCCCCCGACATACGACGCCGTACGTAGTATACCCATGACGATTAACCGAACAATAACAAAGTGCATTTTGATCGCTCAGACAGGTTAGGGATGGGTTCAGGAGCGTGAACCCGCTAGAGTGCCACTCCGATGTTCGTTTCGATCCCCTCCCGCAAGAAATCCGCGCCGCGCTGGGCGGTGCCGCTGCTGTTTGCCACGGTGTGGCTGGCCTATCTGTGGTCGATCAGCCGGCCGGGCGAAGCGCGCAATACGCTGTGGCTGGACTGGGGCGCGCTGTCCAGCGGCGTGTCCAACCTGGCCGACTGGTGGGCGACGCTGCGCGACGGTAGCGTGCTGCGCTTGTTCACTGCGCTGTTCCTGCATGCCGACTGGTCGCATCTGCTCGGCAATCTGGTGTTCCTGCTGATCTTCGGGCTGCCGGCCGAGCGCATTCTGGGGCCGTGGCGCTTGCTGCTGCTGTTCCTGGTCGGCGGTGCGGCCTCCAATCTGGCGGCGATCTTCGCCATCGGCACCCCGGACCGGGTGATCATCGGCGCCTCGGGCGCGGTGTCGGCGTTGATCGGCACCTATCTGGCGCTGTTTCCGGGCGCCAAGCTGGGCGTGGTGCTGCCGCTTGGGGTGTTTCTGGAATTCATCCGGGTGCCGGCGCCGCTGCTGATCGGCGCCTGGGCACTGCTGCAGGTGGTGTTCGCCTATATCGGCCCGGCGTTCGGCATGGTGGCATGGTCGGCGCATATCGCAGGTTTCGTGTTCGGCATCGTCTATGGGCTGTATGTGCGTGCGGCGATCGCGCGACGGCTGCGCAAGCGCCACGGGTTCTAGCGCGGTGATCGAGTCGATGCGAACGGCCGTGCTGCGCGGCGCAGGGGCTGCACGACCTCGGCTGCGCTGGCGCGCCTATACTTGCGCCATGTCCAAGCCCTTGTACAAAGTCACCTTCCTCAATCACGGCAAGGTGTACGAGCTTTACGCGCGGCAGGTCACCGGCAGCCATCTGTGGGGCTTCAACCAGATCGGCGAGCTGGTGTTCGACGTGCACGACGGGTTGGTGGTCGATCCCACCGAAGAACGCCTGCGCGAAGAGTTCGGCAACACCAAGACGCTGCACCTGCCCATGCAAAGCATCGTGCGGATCGAAGAAGTGGAAAAGAAAGGCCAGTCGGTGATCCGCGATGCCGCCACCGGCGACAAGGTGGTCACGCCGTTCCCGCTGCCGGGCAAGCCGCGCTGATGCGCATCCTGGTGCCTGACGATTACCAGGGCGCGGTGCGGCAGCTGCCCTGCCTGCAGCGGCTGCACGGGCATGAGGTGCAGGTGCTGGGCGCGCTGGCCACCGATCCCAACGAATGGGCCGAGCGCCTGGTCGAAGCCGACGCGCTGGTGCTGATCCGCGAACGCACCCGCGTGGACGCGACGCTGTTGCGGCGCTTGCCGCGGCTGAAACTGATCAGCCAGACCGGGCGCGTGGGTGCGCATCTGGATGTGGCCGCGTGCACCGAATTCGGAGTGGCGGTGGCCGAGGGCGTCGGTTCGCCGGTGGCGCCGGCCGAGCTCACCTGGGCCTTGATCCTGTCGGCCAGCCGCCGCTTGAGCGATTATCAGCGTGCCCTGCAGCAGGGCCGTTGGCAGGCGCTCGGCGATCCTGGACTGGGACGCGTACTGCATGGGCGCACGCTGGGCATCTGGAGTTACGGACGGATCGGCCAACGCGTGGCACACTTTGGCCGGGCATTCGGCATGCAGGTGCTGGTGTGGGGTGGTGAAGCCTCCTGCGCGCAGGCTGCACGCGATGGCTTCGAGATCGCCGCCAGCCGTGAAGCGCTGTTCGAGCGCAGCGATGTGCTGTCGCTGCATCGACGCCTGACCGCACAGACCCGCCACCAGGTGAGCGCACAGGATCTGGCGCGCATGCGCCCGGATGCGTTGCTGGTCAACACTAGCCGCGCCGAGTTGATTGCGCCCGGCGCATTGTTGGCCGCGCTCGACGCCGGGCGCCCTGCACAGGCCGCAGTGGATGTGTTCGAACGCGAACCGGTACTGGATGCGCGCGACCCGTTGCTGCAGCATCCGCGCGTGTTGGCCACGCCGCATCTGGGCTATGTGGAACGCGACAGTTACGCGCTGTACTTCGATGCAGCGTTCGACAATGTGCTGGCGTTTGCTGCGGGCTCGCCGCGCAACCTGGTCAATCCCGAAGCGTTGGCGATCGTGCGGTAACGCCACTGCAGTTGCAGACCATGCGGTTCATGGCGCTGCGCTTGCACACCTCGCCACTGGGTAGGTCGAACATCCTCGATCTGACCACTTTTGAAATCAGTCAACGGCAATGCCAGGCGCCTTGGCGATCGCCGCGCCAGCGTTGCTTGTGGACGGTGACGCGACCGCAGCACTGCAGTTTCAAACCGGTTCAACCGAACGGGCATGATCTGCAAAGAGCCTGCCTGGTCGCAAACGCATTCACTGCCAAGTGCGCCACCGCCAGGTCCGCTGCTGCGCGAACGCACAGCAGCGGGGCCTTGCCCAGCCTTACTTGCTTGGCTCGACCGGCTTGGGCGTCTCTGCTGGCGCGGTTGGCGCTGCCGGCGCGACCGGCGGCTTGGCAGTGTCAGCGGGTTCGGCCGTCTTGGGCTTGTCCGTACTGGCTGGACGCGCTGCTGACTGCTTGGGGTCGGCCGCTGTCTTGGCGGCCTTCGCCTTCTGCGCTGCCTGTGCCTTGGCCTTGCGGGCGGCTTGTGCCTTGGCGGCGGAGCCGGGTTGCTTGAGTTCGGCCAATGCCGCTGCAATCGGGCCGTCGCCCGGCAGCACGTCGCCTGCGCTATAGCCCTCTTCGCCCTCTTCGTCGCCACGCAGGTGGCCCGGCAGGGTGGCTTCGCTGTAGTCGGCCAGGCTGGCCGGCACGTCGGCGTCGCCCGGTTGCGGTTCGGGGCTGAGCATCACTTCGGGCACGATGCCGCTGGCCTGGATCGACTTGCCGCTGGGCGTGTAATAGCGCGCGGTGGTGAGCTTGACCGAATCGCCGTTGTCCAGCGGCAACACCGTCTGCACCGAGCCCTTGCCGAAGGTGCGGCTGCCGATGATGCGCGCGCGCTGGTTGTCGCGCAGGGCGCCGGCCAGCACCTCTGACGCACTGGCCGAGCCGGCGTCCACCAGCACCACCACCGGCGCGCCACCGAGCAGATCGCCCGGGGTGGCGTCGAACTTGGCATCGCTGATGGAGATGCGCCCGCGCGTGCTGACGATGTTGCCCTTGTCGAGCAGATCGTCGGCCACCTGCACTGCCGAGGTCAGCAGACCACCCGGGTTGCTGCGCAGATCCAGCACCAACCCACGCAGTTTGCCGCCGGCCTGCAGCTGCTTGAGGTTCTTCTGGAAATCGGCACCGGTGTCGGCCTGGAAGGTGCTGATGCGGATGTAGCCATAGCCCGGCTCCAGCAGCCTGCTGCGCACGCTGGCCACGCGGATGGTCTCGCGCTTCAAGCTGACATCGAACGGCTTGGGTGTCTTCTCGCGCATGATGGTGAGCACCACCGTGCTGCCGGAATCGCCACGCAGCGGCTCCATCGCCTTGCTGGCGTCGATCGCCTTGCCGTCGATGGCCACGATGACGTCGCCGGCACGAATGCCGGCACGCGCGGCCGGGGTGTCGTCGATCGGCGCGATCACCTTGAGCGTGTTGTCCTGCTGCTGCAGCAATTCCACGCCGATCCCGTCGTAGGCGCCGGTGGCCTGTTCGTCGAAGGCTTCGGCGTCTTCCTTGTCGAAATAGGTGCTGTGCGGGTCCAGGTCCGAGAGCAGGCCGCGCACTGCGGCGTGCATCAGCTTCTTGTCTTCGACCGGGTCGACGTAGGCCTGTTTGACCGCGTTGTACACCGCCACGAAGCGGCGGATCTCGTCCAACGGGACTTTGGAGACGGCCGCTTCATTGGCTTCCGGATCGTCCGCAGTGGCCTGCTCGGCGGTGGGACTGGCTTTCTGCGCCCAACCGGGTGAAGCGAACAGGGCCAGCGACAGGGCAACGGACAGGACGGCTACGCGCATGAAGCACTCCGACAAAGAGATATGACGCCCCGTACGCCGGAGCTGACTGGATTATGCGCGAAGCAGCGGTAAATCCGCGTTGAATTGCCGGCGCTGCGCCGCACTCAGCGGCGCTGCAGCCAGCTCGATGGATCCACCGGCTGTCCATTGCGGCGCAATTCGAAGTACAGCGCCGGCACGCCCTGCCCGCCCGAGCTGCCGACCTTGGCCACCGCATCGCCGCGCTTGATCGCCGCGCCGGCATCGCGCAACAGCGTGTCGTTGTGCGCGTAAAGGCTCATGTAGCCGTTGCCGTGGTCCACGATCAGGATCATGCCGTAGCCGGTCATCCAGTCGGAAAACACCACCGTGCCGTCGGCCACCGCGGTGACGGTGGTGCCTTTGGGAGCGCCGATCAGCACGCCCTTGCTGGTGTGTCCGTCCGGCAGTGTGGCGTTGAAGCGCGCCAGCAGGTTGCCCGACACCGGCCAGCTCAGCCCGCCGACCTTCGGTGCCGGCGCGTTGGCGACCACCTTGGGCGGCGTCTTGCCAGGCCGATCAGGTCGGTCGGTCTTGCCGCGTTTGGCCTGTGCAGCGGCCTCCGCAGCCGCGCGCTTGGCCGCAGCCCGACGTTCGGCCTCGGCTTTGGCGGCGGCCGCTCGCAGATTGGCGAGCAGCTGTTCCAGCGACTTGGCGTCCTGGCCCAGGGCTTTTTCGCGTTCGGCGCGCTGCTTGTAGCGATCGTCCAGCTGCGCGACCGTGGCCGCCTGCTGCGAGCGGTCCTTCTGCAACGACAAGGCCTGCGCCTTCTGCTGCGCGCGTGCGGCATCCAGCGCCTGGCGACGGGTGGCGATGTCCTGCTCCACCTTGGTGAGGGCATCCAGCTGCGTGGTAAGCGCATGGATGCGTTGTGCGCGCGCATTCTGCACGTAGCGATGATCGGCCAGCATGCGCGTGGCATCGCCCACCGTGTCCTGCGACAACAGCACCTTCAGCGGCGCGTTGCGGCCGACCTGATCGGCGGCGCGCAACAACGCGGCCAGCTGTACGCGCTGGTCCTGCAGACCGCGCTGCAACTGCGCACGCTCCTGCTGCAGTTTGCTCAGGTGCTGTTCGTGTTCGCGCATGGCCGTTTCGGTTTCGCTCAGGGCGCGCGCGGTCTTGGCGACCTTTTCATCGGCCTGGCGCAACTGCTGGGCAGCGGTGCCGCGCTTGCCTTCCAGCTCGCGGCGGTCGGCGCTGATGGTCTTGAGCTCATCGCGCAACTGCTGCAGTTTGCGCTCGGCCTCGCGCTGGCTCTGCGCGCTGGCCCCGGTGCTGCCCAGCAACAGGCAGGCCAGTACGGTCGCGGCCAGCCACGTGCGTCCACGGCCGGTGGCGGGGGCAAGTGGCAAGCGCAATCGCAGGGCGGGCAAAGGGGGCAACGAAAGGTCCAGTGACTTCAGGCAGGTGCGCGATTGTAGCCAAGCATGGTGTGATCACCGCCACGCCCCAGACAGCCGCCGCCGCGCGAGGTTCAGCATGAAGTCTAAGCATCTCCTCCTGGCGCTGTCTCTGGTCTGCGCGAGTGCCTGGGCCGACGAGGACATCAGCAAGGTCAACGGCCGCATCAGCGCCGAGGCCGGCAAGGTCTATGGCGGCCTGGACACCGTCAACGGCTCCATCGAGATCGGTGCCGGTGCCCAAACCAAGCGCGTGGAAACGGTCAATGGCGGCATCCAGATCGGCGATGCCGCGCGCACCGGCGGCGTGTCCACGGTCAACGGGAAGATCAGCCTGGGCCAGAAGGTGGTGGTGTCCGGCGGGCTGGAGACGGTCAACGGCAGCATCCTGGTGGAACGCGGCAGCCGGATCAGCGGCGGCGTGGAAACGGTCAACGGCAGCATCGGCCTGGTGGAAACCGAGCTCGGCAAAGGGATCGAGACCGTCAACGGCGATATCACCGTGGGGGTGCGCTCGCACGTGCGCGGCGGGATCGAGATCACCAAGCCGAATTTCAGTTTCTCGTTCAAGCCTGCGCGCAAGCCGCGCGTGGTGATCGGCCCGGATGCGGTGGTCGATGGGCCGCTGGTCTTCAAGCGCGAAGTCAGCCTGTACGTGCACCGCACTGCCAAGATCGGCGCGGTGACCGGCGCGACCGCGCGCAGCTTCAACAGCGACGTGGCACCCGAGGACTGACGCGCCGACCACAGCCACCGCCTAGAATCGGGGAACCTTCGCCGCACGAGGAGTCCCGATGCCCCGCAAGATCCTGTTGTGCCTGGCCGCGACGCTGGCCCTGGCCGGCTGCAAACGTGAGCCTGCCGACGCACCTGCCGCGCCCAGCGCGCAGACCCCGGCCGATACCGCACCCAGCGCACCGGTCAGCCGGCACGCGTTCTCGCCGGAGATGACGACCGGCGACTTCGCCGAGTTGGTCAAGACGCTGTCCTCGGACGCCTTCGAAGGACGCGGCCCCGGCACACCGGGCGAAGAGAAGACCGTCACCTACATCCGCGACCAGATGCAGCGCATCGGGTTGCAGCCGGGCAATGGCGACAGCTGGTTCCAGGACGTACCGATGGTGGAAACCACCGCCGATGCGGCCACTGCCCCCAGCCTGCGCAGCGGCGATCAAACCCGCGCGCTGAGCTTCGGCACCGACATCGTGGTGGGCACGCGCACCGGCCAGGCCGAGGTCAAGCTGGACAACAGCGAGCTGGTCTTCGTCGGCTACGGCGTGGATGCGCCCGAGCAGCAGTGGAACGACTACGCCGGCCAGGACTGGAAAGGCAAGACGGTGGTGATGTTCGTCAACGATCCGGGGTTTCATACCGGCGACGCCACGTTGTTCGACGGCAAGCGCATGACCTACTACGGGCGCTGGACCTACAAGTTCGAAGAGGCCGCGCGCAAGGGCGCGGCCGCCGCCTTGATCGTGCACGACACCCCCGGCGCCAGCTATGGCTGGGACGTGGTGAAAAATTCCTGGTCCGGCCCGCAATACGACCTGCCGGCCAAGGACGACCCCGATCCGCGCCTGCCGGTGCAGGGCTGGATCAGCGCCGACACCGCCAAGCAGTTGTTCGCCAACGCCGGGCTGGACCTGGCGCAGGCCTACAAGGACGCCAGCAAGCGCGGCTTCAAGCCGGTGCCATTGAAGGCCAACTGGTCGGTGGACCTGAAGAGCACCATCGCCGAAAAGACCTCGCGCAATGTGGTCGGGGTGCTGCCGGGCAGCAGCCATGCCGATGAGGCGGTGCTGTACATGGCGCACTGGGATCACCTGGGCAAGCATCCGGGCGAGAGCGGCGACAACATCTACAACGGTGCGGTGGACAACGCCACCGGCGTGGCCGGCATCCTGGAAATCGCCGATGCGTTCGCGCATCAGGATCCCAAGCCGGCGCGCTCGGTGGTGTTTGTGGCGGTGACGCTGGAGGAATCGGGGCTGCTCGGTTCCAAGTATTACGTGGCCAATCCCAGCTTCCCGCTGGACAAGATTGCCGCCGTGATCAATCTGGATGCGATGTCGGTGGCCGGTCGCGCGCGCGATGTCACCGTGGTGGGCATGGGCAGTTCGGAGCTGGAGGACATCCTCAAGCCGATCGCCGCGATGCAGGGCCGCACCCTGCACGCCGAAGCCACCCCGCAAAGCGGCTCGTACTTCCGCTCGGATCACTTCAACTTCGCCAAGGCCGGTGTGCCGGCGCTGTATGCCGATGGTGGCGAAGACCTGCGCGAAGGCGGCAGCGCCGCCGGACGTGCCGCCGCCGAAGACTATGGACGCAACCGCTACCACGCCCCTGGCGATCAGTACGATGCGGCCACGTGGAAACTCGATGGCACGCTCGAAGACTTGCAGGTGGTGTATGGCGTGGGCAAGGAGGTAGCCGCTGGCGAGCGTTGGCCCAACTGGTATGCCGGCAATCCATTCAAGGCCGCGCGCGATCGCATGATGGCCGGCACGCGTGGTGCAAGTGCGGCAGCGGACGCGCCCAAGCCTGAGGCCGATGGCAACGCGGACGCAGATGGAAAAAAGACAAATGGGAAAAAGACCACGCCTGCGCGCTGAGCGCCTGGATGCGTCACCGGCGTGGCGCCGGTGACGCGTTCGCCGCACTGCAATCGGTGCCGGTGGTCATTGCAGCGCTTCGCATAACGGCATTCGCCATAAAAAGGGCCTCCTGTCGGAGGCCCTTTGGGTTGTCGTCGATCGCCCGCTGTCAGTCGTTTTCGCGGCTGACCACGTGCGCATCTTCCGGGTCGATGTGCAGCTCCACCTTCTGGGCGCCCTGCATTGCATCCGCCTTCCACAGACCATCCTTGAACTTCAGATCGTGCACGTTGGAATAGCCGTTGCTGGACAACGCTGCACGGACATCTGCCTCGCTCAATGCCGAGGTGGTCTGGTCGCCGTAGACGCGGCCGGTGACCGGATCGATGCGCACATCCACGTCCTTGCCATCGCCGCTGCGCGCGTCAGCGGTCCACACGCCGTGCTCGAACTTGACGTCGTGCACCTTGGTGTAGCCCTTGCCGGTGAGCATGCTGGTGACCTCGTGGGATGTCAGCGCCTTGGTCGGCTTGGCCGCCGCCTGTTCAAAGGCAGCGTGCGATGCCAATGCAAGCGTGCCAATCAGCGCGGCCTTCATCCATCGATACGTCATGCGAATGCTCCTGCAGTGAAGTGCGCTCATGCTGGACGCCGCGTCATCGCCGGCAGGTGAAAAAACGCAGATGCGCACGACCCCAGTTCAGTTAGCTGAAACGACTGCATGCCAATTCATGTGCATTGCACGGCATGTTTACATCCGGGCGCATGCCGGAGGAAAGGGACAACGTACAGCGCTCCCAATGAGCCTGAAAACCGTAGCCGGCAGGCGGTGATCTTTCCAAAAAAACTCTGCTCTACAAAAAAATCGGACCACCTTGCGGTGGCCCGATCCGAGAACTTGCGTTGCGACGAAACGTTAAGGAATCGCGCGCGTCGCCCTTGCGGCATGCGGCGCTAGGATCGACATCTGCGGCTTGTCGGTGCCGTCCTTGTTCGGTTGCACGTTGTACGGATAGCTGACGTTCCACCATGCACCGGCAGCCCACCATGTCCAACCCAGCCAGACATCGGCGTTGTCTTCCATAAAGGACAGCATGCCCTGCAGTGCTTCGTTGCAGACGGCGTTGTTGGCGGTGCCGAATTCGCCCAGGAAGCCGCGTTTTTGATTGGTGCGCAACCAGGTGGTGAAGTTGCGCAAACGATCGACACCGACGGTGCCGCTGACGCAGACATGGGTGGTGCCGCTGGAATCGGTATCCAGGTATTGATGCACTTCGAAGGCATAGCGTTCGAGCGGATCGTGGATCGATGCCAATGCGGTTGCATTGGAATAGCCATCGTTGGTGGCCGAGTACCAACTGTGCGCACCGGTCCACGATGCGCCAGGCACCAGGATCAGGTTGTTGGCTCCGGTAGCGCGAATGGTATCGATGGCCGCCTGTGCAGCACGGGCCCAACCGCTGGCCGACACGCCGTTGGGCTCGTTCATCAGACCGAAGATCACCGCATTGTCGCTGGGAAAGACCAGCGCAAGTCGCCGCCACAGATCGGTGAAGGTCGCGATCGGCACTTCGGCGCCGCCGACCTTGTAGCCGTAGTATTTCCCGTAATTGTGGATGTCCAGCACCAGATACATGCCCGATGCCTTGGCGCGTGCCACGGCCTGTTGCACCAGCGCCAACTGGGTTGGATCCAGTTCGCCACGCGCGCTGGGTTGCAGGCGTTCCCAAAGGATCGGCAAGCGGATCGTATTCATGCCCACGCCAGCGAAATACGCGTAATCGTTGGCCGAGGCGTACATATAGTCTTTGTTGAGGACTCCCGGCTTTTTGGAGGATGCAAATTCGGCACCGGAAAGATTGACGCCGGCGTACCGCAGCGCACGCGTCTGTGCATGGGCGAACGGAAATGTGCCGAGCAGGATGCAGAGCACGGCGCAACGGATCACGTTGCGTAGCGATTGAAAGACAGCAGACATAAAACCAACTCCTTCGACGACGGGAAGGATGTGTCGCCGCGCGTTGCGTGCGATCCGCGCGAGGCGCGCCACATCTGTCGTAACCAATGCATCTGCCGTGCCTAATCGCTCACCACATCGAATGTGAATTGAATGTGTTAATCGGCCCGCAGGTACATGCCACACCGGTCACGTTCTGAAACAGCACGCTGTAACGGCGCACACGAAAAACAAGTGCGCACGTCTGTTGAATGCGCCATCCATCTCCATGCGCTGTCGAAAAATCGGCGAATGGATGCGCTCGCCGTCAACGATGCGACGTCGAATCAATGACGCCACATTGCCGCGCCATCGCATGCGGCATGCGCGAACTGACGTGCGGTGGCGATCGACCTGGGTCACTCGACTTGGGCAATCTGCCCTGCGGTTTCAAAGCAGCCGGTATGCAGTCGCCTGCAAGGCGGTCGCGCTCGGTATGCCCATCGACAACGAGCAGATGGACAGTGCGATGCTGCGCGCGACTTCCGCCCCAGTCTGACGATCGTGCTATGGCGTGTTCGCAGCGTTCACTCGGTGATGCGCTTTGCGCGCGCACTCAGGATCGACATCTGCGGCTTGTCGCGGCCCTGTGCGTCCGGATGCACGTTGAAGGGATAGGTGCCATTCCACCACGCACCGGCGGCCCACCAGATCCAGCCCAGCCAGACATCGCGGTTGGCTTCCATATAGCCGAGCATGCCGTTGAGTGCGCTGTTGCAGGTGGCATTGTTGCCGGTACCGAACTCGCCCAGAAAGCCGCGCTTGTGATTGAGGCGCAGCCACTGCGTAAAACTGCGCAGGCGTTCGGCACCGATGGTGCTGCTGACGCAGCCGGCGCTGGTGCCGCTTGAGTCCGTATCCAGATATTGATGGACTTCGATGGCGTAGCGATTGAGCGGATCGTTGATGGACGCCAATGCCACCGCGTTGGATTGCCCGGCCACGGTGGAATACCAGCTGTGCGCGCCGCTCCACAGCGCGCCGGGCACCAGGATCAGATTGTTGGCGCCGGTTTGGCGGATGGTGTCGATCGATGCCTGTGCCGCGTTGGCCCAGGATTGCGGGTTGATGTCGTAGGGCTCATTCATCAGCCCGAAGATCACCGTATCGTCGTCCTTGAAGGCGATCGCAAGACGTCGCCATAGATCGTTGAAGGTGCTGATCGGCACGCGCGGACTGCCGATCTTGTGGCCGTAGTAGCGGGCGTAGTTGTGGATGTCCAGGATCAGATAGACCTTGGCCGCCTTCGCGTTGGTCACGGCCTGGCGGATCAGCAACAGCTGCGCGGCGTCCAGCTCGCTTCCGGCACTGGGTTGCAGGCGTTCCCACAGGATGGGTAGCCGAATGGTGTTCATGTGCTTGCTGGCGAAGTAGCGGTAATCGCTGGCGGCCGGATACAGGTAATCGACGTTGAGCACGCCGGGCTTTTGCGAGGATTTGATTTCCGCGCCGGAAAGATTGACGCCTGCGTACTTCAGCGACGTCTGCGCATGTGCGAGCGGCACGACCGCAAGCAGCAACAAGACCAGCGCACGCCGAAGTAGCCGGCGTACGCGGGTGGGGGAGGGCAACATGGGTGACTCCTGGTGCATTCGCGGGGGAGATGCGTTGGCGTGGGCCTGCCATAGCCATGGCGACAACGCATCGCGTTCCACCCTAGGCGCATCGACGCGCGCAGGATACGGATGTGAGGTATCACTTAGTCCGAGCTGTGAGTGACTTCGCAGTTATCGCCGAATCTGCACGCGGACTGAGAGGTGCAGCGTGCGATCGCCCTGCCGCGATGTCGTGCGCGCGCGGCAATGTAGTTACCCGGCAACGCACGCAAAAAAAACGGTGGCCGCAGCACATCGCTGCGACCACCGTGACCACACTGGCGTGCGCGGATTACTTGCCGGCGCGGCGTGCGTACTTGCTCAGGATCGCCATCTGCGGCTTGTCGCTGCCATCCTTGCCCGGCTGCACCGTAAAGGGATAGTCCGGCTTCCACCACGCACCGGCCGCCCACCAGTTCCAGCCCAGCCAGACGTCGCTGTTCTTTTCCATGTAGGTCAGCATGCCCTCCAGCGCCTGGTTGCAGACGGGATTGTCGGCAGTGCCGAACTCGCCCAGGAATCCCTTCTGCTTGTTCTCGCGCAACCACGCAGTGAAGCCACGCAATTTCTCTTCGCCCACCGTGGCGCTGGTGCATACCGGCTTGGTGCCGCTGTAGTCGCTATCGAGATATTGATGCGCTTCGAAAGCCAGGTTCTTGCCAGGATCCTTGAGGATCTCCAGCGCCTTGGCGTTGGACACGCCATAACTGGTGCTGCGCCAGCTGTGCGCACCGGTGTAGGCAGTGCCCGGCACCAGGATCAGGTTCTTTGCACCGGTCTTACGGATCGCATTGATCGCGCCTTGCGCTGCATTGGCCCAATCGGGCGCGGAGATGCCGTTGGGCTCGTTCATCAGCCCGAAGATCACCGCCTTGTCGTCCTTGAATTCCAGCGCCAACCGGCGCCACAGGTCGGCCATCGCAGCAGTGGGCACCTCGTTGGTACCCAGGCGATTACCGTTGTACTTGGCGTAGTTGTGCAGATCCAGGACCAGAAACTGCTTGTTGGCCTTGGCCGCTTCCACTGCCTTCTTGATCAGCCCCAGCTGGGCCTGATCCAGGTCGCCGTTGAGTGCGGGTTGCACGCGTTCCCACAGAAACGGCAGGCGGATCGTGTTCATGCCCTTGCCGGCGAAATAACTAAAATCCGACGCCGCCGGATAGGTGTAATCCTTGTACAAGGTGCCGGGTTTCTTGCGTGAGTTGAACTCGGCGCCGGAGAGACTGACGCCGACATACTTCAGGCCGGTGGATGGCTTCTGCGGGCCGGCCGGTTCTTTGGCCTGCGCCAACGGCATTGCAGCGAGCAGGGTCAGGGCGAGTGCGGCATTGCGTAGACCAGGGAACATCGGGGGAGAGCGGAACATGGAAGCCTCCTTCGGCATCGACGTGGGCGGCCGCGTGGGGGAGGGGGCACGGCCAGCAAGGATGGTGCAGCGCGATACGTTGCTTGGTGAGCCTAGAAGCTCGCGCGTTAGCGGGCCATTCACGCGCGTCGCGCGTCGATCGCAGGCGAACGCACGCAGCGTGCGCCGTGCGGCGGTGCAGCCGTTCGCAAGAGGGCGGGCAAAACGCACTGTCGCAGGAGCGCGACAGGCGGCTGTTCTAAGCTAGCGCTCACCTTTTCTGTCGTCGGCATCCGTGGCCGACCACGCAAACCCCACCGGAGCCTTACCCATGAGCAAAGCGCACGCGTACGCTGCCCAGACCGCCGATCAACCGCTTGCCCCGTTCGTCTTCGAACGCCGCGCGCCCGGCCCCGACGATGTACAGATCGAGATCGCCTATTGCGGCGTGTGTCACTCGGATCTGCATACCGCACGCAACGAATGGCACAACACCCGGTATCCGTCCGTGCCGGGCCACGAGATCGTCGGCCGTGTGACCGCCGTCGGTGACGCCGTCAGCGGCTTCAAGGTGGGCGACCTGGCCGGTGTCGGCTGCATGGTCGACAGCTGCCGCAGCTGCGCCTCCTGCCAGGAAGGCGAGGAGCAGTACTGCGAAGCCGGCTTCACCGGCACCTATAACGGCCCGATGTTCGGCGGCGGCGAGAACACCTACGGCGGCTACTCCGACCATATCGTGGTCGACCAGAAGTACGTGCTGCGCATCTCGCACACCGACAACCTGGCCGCCGTGGCGCCGCTGCTGTGCGCCGGTATCACCACCTACTCGCCGCTGGCGCACTGGAAGGTGGGCCCGGGGCAGAAGGTGGGCGTGGTCGGCCTGGGTGGCCTGGGTCACATGGCGGTGAAGATCGCCAAGGCGATGGGCGCCACCGTGGTGCTGTTCACCACCTCCGAGAACAAGCGCGCCGACGCGCTGCGCCTGGGCGCCAGCGAAGTGGTGATCTCCAAGGACGAGGCGCAGATGGCGGCGCAGTACAACACCCTGGACTTCATCCTCAACACCGTGGCCGCCCCGCACAACCTGGACCCGTTCATCAATGCACTCAAGCGCGACGGCGCAATGGTGCTGGTGGGCGTGCCCGAGGAATCGCACCCGTCGCCGGCCGTGTTCAACCTGATTATGAAGC
Source organism: Xanthomonas sp. 3075 (assembly GCF_014197275.1). Lineage (GTDB taxonomy): Bacteria > Pseudomonadota > Gammaproteobacteria > Xanthomonadales > Xanthomonadaceae > Xanthomonas > Xanthomonas campestris_B. Next base: position 138,240 of record NZ_JACIFI010000012.1, read on the forward strand.
GCCGCACCCTGGCCGGCTCGCTGATCGGCGGCATCCGCCAGACCCAGGAAATGCTGGACTTCTGCGCCAAGCACAACATCGTCTCGGACATCGAAACCATCCGCGCCGACGAAATCAACGCTGCCTACGAGCGCATGCTCAAGAGCGACGTGAAGTATCGCTTTGTGATCGATATGGCTACGTTGGATAAGGCGGCCTGATCGGCGACTGCAGCAGGGTGTGATGCCACTGCTTGCGTCGTTTTGTATGACGCAAGCGGTGGTGGGCTGCGTTGTGTCAACCGCGCGGCTATCGACCATGAAAAAGGTTGATGCCCTAACCTCTATGCGCATCGAACTGTTTTGCCCGGCCTAATGACTGGAGGGATTTTTGTCAGAATGCCGCGACCCGCGTGCACTGAGCCGCGAACGCGCTTCGATCAGAAGAATTGTTAGGCCTATGAGACTCGAGCGCTCAGCACTCCAAGTACACATTTTCCTCGGACAAGCGCATAACCCCAGGCGAATGGCTTCCCACTTGCAGGCCACAGCTGCTCATAAGCTACGAAGTAATCGCCGGAGCGGTACTGCTTCTTGAGCCGCATCCAATCTTTGTTGCCATAAGCAAATGGCACCTGAGGCGCCTTCTTATTTGCCGCCGCGTACTTGAGACCAATCTCTTCCATCTGCACGATGGAAAGAGGCAGGCCATCAAGACGCAGATTGTCCGATTCCTGGCATGTCGCGGTCTGCGCCGCAGCCACGCTACCGGCAGTCAAGATCAGCAAACCGGTAACGAGTGACCTGAGCATGCGGCCTAGCATCCCTTAAGCCGCAGCCGGCTCTTTGACCTGCGCTTTCACACCCAGCAGCTGCACGATGCTTCCCGCCGCATCGCGGCCTTCGGCGACGGCAGTCACCACCAAGTCGGCGCCGCGCACGCAGTCGCCACCGGCGAACAGGCGGGGGTTGCTGGTCTGGTAGGGCAGGCGGCCGTTGTCGTCGGATGGCGCCACGATGCGGCCGTTGCTGCCGGCTTCCACGCCTTGCGATGACAGCCACTCCGGCACCGTCGGCGAGAAGCCGAACGCGATGATCACCACGTCCGCTTCCAGCAGCGATTCGCTGCCTTCCACCGGTACCGCGTTGCGGCGGCCGCTAGCGTCGGGCTCGCCGAGCTTGGTCTCCACCACGGTGACGCCAATGGCCTCGTCGTCGGCGCCGGATTCGATCGACAGCGGCTGCCGGTTGAACAGGAAGCGCACGCCTTCTTCGCGCGCGTTGGCCACCTCGCGCGCCGAGCCCGGCATGCTGGCCTCGTCACGGCGGTAGGCGCAGGTGACCTTGGCCGCGCCCAGGCGGATGGCGCTGCGCACGCAGTCCATGCCGGTGTCGCCGCCGCCCAGCACCACCACGCGCTTGCCGTTGAGATCGGGCAGCGCCATCTGGTCTTCCCAGCCTGCGATCGGCCGGCCGTGCGGGTCGTTGCCGCTGACGATGCGGCTGTTCTGCACCAGGAACGGCAGCGCCGGCAGCACGTTCTTCAGATCCTGCCCGGGCAGGCCGCCATCGGTGTAGCGGTAGGCGCCGGTGCCCAGGAACACCGCGTCGAATTCGCCCAGCAACTGCTCGATGCTGACGTCGCGGCCCACTTCCACGCCCAGGCGGAACTGCACGCCCATGCCTTCCAGGATCTCGCGGCGCTTGCCGATCACCGACTTGTCCAGCTTGAAGCTGGGAATGCCGAACTGCAGCAGCCCGCCGATCTGCTCGTAGCGGTCGTAGACCACCGCTTCGATGCCAGCGCGCACCAGCCGGTCCGCGCAGGACAGGCCGGCCGGGCCGGCGCCGATCACCGCCACCCGCCAGCCAGTGGGCTGCACGTTGCCCAGGTCCGGGCGCCAGCCCATCTTGAACGCGGTATCGACGATGTATTTTTCCACTGCGCCGATGGTGACCGCGCCGAATTCCTCCAGCGTGCAGCTGCCTTCGCACAGGCGGTCCTGCGGACACACCCGCCCGCACACCTCCGGCAGCGGGTTGGTGGAATGGCATAGCGCGGCGGCTTCTTCGATGCGGTTTTCCTGCACCAGCTGCAGCCATTGCGGGATGGCGTTATGCACCGGGCATTTCCAGCTGCAGTACGGGTTGCCGCAATCCAGACAGCGGCCGGACTGATACTGCGCGTCGGCCTTGTCGAACTTGCCGTACAACTCGCCCCAGTCACCGGAGGTACGCAGCTCCACCGGGATGCGCGTGGGCATGGTCCGGGGCAGGTCGAGGAATTGGAAGGCTTGCTTGCGGCTCATAGGGCTGGGATTCGGGAGTTGGGATTGGGGATTCGCAACAGCGGGCGACGGGGGGCGGACGCAGGGCGAATCTCGAACAAACAATCACGACGCTGGAAGGCCGGGAGTGGAGATTCGGGAATCGGGATTCGCATAGCTTGAGCGAATCCCCAATCCCGACTCCCCAATCCCGTCACTCAGGCGGCGCGCCGCAGCGACTCTGTCAGCGACTCGATGCTGGCGGCCTTGGGTTTGACCAGCCAGAACTTGCCGATGTAGTCGCGGAACTCGTCGAGGATCTGCTGCGCCCAGATGCTGCCGGTCAGCTCGCGGTGGCGGCTGATCAGGGTGTGCAGGTGCTGGCGATGGTTTTCGAAACCCTCGGCGGAGACGCGGTGGATGTCGATCAGCTCGTGGTTGTAGCGGTCCACGAAGTCGCGTTCGATATCCAGCACGTAGGCCAGGCCGCCGGTGAAGCCGGCGCCGAAGTTCAGGCCCACCTTGCCCAGCACCAGCACCACGCCGTCGGTCATGTATTCGCAGCAGTGATCGCCGGCGCCTTCCACCACCGCGAGCGCGCCGGAGTTGCGCACCGCGAAGCGTTCGCCCGCGCGGCCGGCCGCGAACAGCTCGCCGCCGGTGGCGCCATACAGGCAGGTGTTGCCGACGATCGGGGTGCTGCGGGCCTCGAAGCGTGCGCCGCGCGGCGGGCGCACCACCAGCCGGCCGCCGGCCATGCCCTTGCCGACGTAGTCGTTGGCTTCGCCTTCCAGCTCCAGCTGCAGGCCACCGGCGTTGAACGCGCCGAAGCTCTGCCCGGCGGTGCCGCGGAAGCGCAGGTTCAACGGCGCATCGCTCATGCCGTGGTTGCCGTGCGCCCGCGCAATGGTGCCGGACAGGCGCGCGCCGATCGAGCGGTCGGTGTTGTGAATCAGGAAGCGATGGTCGCCGCCGGTCTTGTTGGCGATCGCATCGGCGAGCAGGCCGTCCATCTGCGTGGCCAGGCTGTCCGGCGATTCGTACAGGCGCTGGGCCGCGCAATGGCTGCCGTCGTACTGCGCATGGGTGAGCAGGCGCGAGAGATCGACCTTGACGCCCGGGCGTGGCGAGACCTCCAGCTGTTCCAGCAGGTCGGTGCGGCCGACGATCTCGTCCAGCGAACGCACACCCAGAAACGACAGCCACTGGCGCACTTCCTCGGCCAGCAGGCGGAAGAAATGCTCCACGCGCTCCGGCAAGCCGGTGAAGTAGTTCGCACGCAGGCGCTCGTCCTGGGTGGCCACGCCGGTGGCGCAGTTGTTGAGGTGGCAGATGCGCAGGTACTTGCAGCCCAGCACGATCATCGGCGCGGTGCCGAAGCCGAAGCTGTCGGCGCCCAGCAGCGCGGCCTTGACCACGTCCAGGCCGGTCTTCAGGCCGCCGTCGGTCTGCAGGATGGTGCGGTCGCGCAGGTCGTTGGCCACCAGTGCCTGGTGCGACTCGGCCACGCCCAGTTCCCACGGCACGCCGGCATAGCGGATCGAGCTGACCGGGCTGGCGCCGGTGCCGCCGTCGTGGCCGGACACGGTTATCAGATCGGCGCCGGCCTTGACCACGCCGGCGGCAATCGTGCCGACGCCGGCATGCGCGACCAGCTTCACCGACACCAGTGCGGTCGGGTTGACCTGCTTGAGGTCGTAGATCAGCTGGGCCAGGTCTTCGATCGAATAGATGTCGTGATGCGGCGGCGGCGAGATCAGGCCGATGCCGGGCTTGGCGTAGCGCAGCCGGGCGATCAGCTCGTTGACCTTGTGGCCGGGCAGCTGGCCGCCTTCGCCGGGCTTGGCGCCCTGCGCGACCTTGATCTGCAGCACCTCGGCATTCACCAGGTACTCCGGGGTCACGCCGAAGCGGCCCGATGCCACCTGTTTGATCTTGGAGCGCTTCTCGGTGCCGTAGCGGGCCGGGTCTTCGCCGCCTTCGCCGGAGTTGCTGCGCCCGCCCAGGCGGTTCATCGCAATGGCCAGCGCCTCGTGCGCCTCGGGCGACAACGCGCCCAGGCTGATAGCGGCGGTGTCGAAGCGACGCAGCACGTCACTGGCCGGGGCGACCTCGTCCAGCGGGGTCGGGGTGTCGGCACGCTTGAGCTGGACCAGATCGCGCAGCGTGGAGGCCGGGCGCGAATGCACCGCATCCACGTATTTCTGCCAGTCGCCGGCATCGCCGGTGCGGGTGGCGCGCTGCAGCGTCATCACCACGTCCGGGTTGTACATGTGGTACTCGCCGCCGTGCACGTACTTGAGCAGGCCGCCCACTTCCGGCTTGAGCTGGTCGTTCCAGGCGCGTGCGGCGAGCTCGCGCGCTTCGGTGTCCAGCCGCGGCAGGCTGACCCCGCCGATACGCGCGGGCGTGTCGGCGAAGCACAGCTCCACCACGTCCGGGTCCAGCCCGACGATCTCGAACAACTGCGCGCCGCGGTAGCTGGCGATGGTGCAGATGCCCATCTTGGAGATGATCTTGGACAGGCCCTTGTAGATGCCCTTGCGATAACGGCGGCCGATCTGCGACTGCTCGCCGCCCTTGCTCAGCTGCAGGATGCCGCGCCGGCCCAGGTCGAACAGCGTCTGGTAGGCCAGATACGGATACACCGCGGTGGCGCCGAAGCCGAGCAGGCAGGCCATGTGGTGCGCATCGCGCGCGGTGCCGGTTTCGATGATCAGGTTGACGTCGCAGCGCAGGCCCACCTTGCACAGGTGGTGATGCACCGCGCCGGTGGCCAGCAGCGCATGCGCCATCGGCCGGTCCGGCACCGGGTAGCGGTCGGACAGCAGCAGCATCACCGCGCCATCGCGGGCGGCGGCTTCCACTTCCTGGCAGATGCGCTCCAGGCCGGCCTTCAGCCCTTCTTCGACGCTGTAGGACAGGTCGATCAGGCGATTGCGCGCGACGTACTGCTCCATCTTCAGCAGCTGGCGCAGCTTGCGCTGGCTGAGCACCGGCGAATTCAGGATGACGTGGTTCACCGTCTCCGCGCCGGCATGGAAGATGTTGGTCTCCTTGCCGAGCTGGGTGGTGAGCGACATCGCGATGCCTTCGCGCAGCGGGTCGATCGGCGGGTTGGTGACCTGCGCGAACGCCTGGCGGAAGTAGTCGTACAACGGGCGCGTTTGACGGCTGAGCACCGCCATCGGGGTATCGTCGCCCATCGAGCCGGTGGCTTCCTGCTCGGTCTCGGCCAGCGGGCGCAGGATCTGCTCCACTTCTTCGATGCTGAGCTGGAACAGCTTGTGGTAGCTGCGCAGGGTCTGCTCGCTGAAGGGTTCTTCCACCAGCGAGGGGTCGATCAGTTCGGTTTGCAGGTAGGTCACACCCTGCTGCAGCCATTGCTTGTACGGCGCGCGCGCACGGTTGATGCGGTCGATGGCGTCCGAGTCGAGCAGGTCGCCGCGCTTGAGATCGATCGCCATCATCTCGCCCGGGCCCAGCTTGCCCTTGCGGGTGATGCGCTCGGCCGGCAATTCCCACACGCCGGCCTCGGAGGCCACCAGGAAATGGCGGTCGGAGGTGAGCATCCAGCGGGCGGGGCGCAGGCCGTTGCGATCGAGCATGCAGGCGGCGTAACGGCCGTCGCAGGCGACGATGCCGGCCGGGCCATCCCACGGCTCGGTGTTCAACCCGTAGAACTCGTAGAACGCGGCCAGATCGGCGTCCTTGAATTCCAGCGACTGGGTCGCCGGCGGCACCAGGATGCGCAACGCCTGCAGCAGGTCCATACCACCGGCGATCAGCAGCTCCAGCATGTTGTCCAGGCTCTGCGAATCCGAGCCATGCATGGAGATCACCGGGTCGAATTCGGCGATATCGAAGCGCGGGGTCTGCCACACCTTGCTGCGCGCCTGCGCCCAGCGGCGGTTGCCTTCGATGGTGTTGATTTCGCCGTTGTGGGCGAGCAGCCGGAACGGATGCGCCAGCGGCCAGCGCGGCAGCGTATTGGTGGAAAAGCGCTGGTGAAAGACAATCGCGCTGGAGGACAGATCGCTGCGCTGCAGGTCCGGGTAGAACGTGCTCAGCTTGTCCGGCAGCACCATGCCCTTGTAGCTGATGCCGTTGGGCGACAAGGTGGTGACGTAGAAGTTATCCACCTCGCGCAGCGCCTGTTCGGCGCGGCGGCGCGCCAGGAACAGCGCCAGGGTGAAGCCGTCTTCGGTCTGTTCGGCACCGGCATCGACAAACACTTGCTCGATGCGCGGCAGGGTGTCGCGCGCCAGCTGGCCGCAGACGCTGTCGTCGGTGGGCACCACGCGCCAGCCGCGGAACTGCACGCCGGCGCTGAGTAACTGGGTTTCCAGTTCGGCACGACAGCGCGACGCTTCGGCCTCGTCCAGCGGCAGGAACACCACACCGGCCGCGTAGCGCGTGCCCAGGGGGATGGCCGCATCGCGGGCCAGCCCGCGCAGGAATGCGTCGGGTTTGCGGATCAGCAACCCGCAGCCGTCGCCGGTGAGCCCGTCGGCGGCCACGCCGCCACGGTGGGTCATGCGCGAGAGCGCCGCAATCGCGGTGTCTACCAGCGAACGGGAAGGTTGGTCGTCCAACTGCGCCACCATGCCAAAACCACAGGCGTCGCGTTCGTCGCGCGCGCTGTTGTAGAGACCGTGCTCGTTGAGCCCTTGGCGAGTGCGGGGGGCCATGTGTGCCTCTTTGCGATCTGGGAGAGCGGCGACAACGTTGCAGCGCTCGATCCGTGGAGCGTTTCGAAGAGGTCACCGGATGATCGACTAGACCACAGTTGATGCGGTGCCGCAATACACCGTTACAGCTGCAACGAGGGCGGCTGCAAGGCCTTGTCGCAGCTGGCTTGGCGCCTGTTCGCCGACAGGCGCCGACGTGTGCTCAGCCGCAACGCACCGAGGCGATCACGTTCTTTGCGTCCACTTCCAGATTGAGCCGCTCGCCGTTGAACTCCATGGTCGTCATCTGGCCGGGTTTGAGCACGCGTACCGTCTTGGCGCCGGCATCGTTGCGGGCCTGTTCGCTCACCGTCTCGGTCAGCGCCTGGCCCACCAGCGATTGCACCTGGGTGGCGTCGCAGCTGCCGATCGGCGGCGCTTCGGGCGCGGCGGCAGGGGCTGGCGCGGCGGCTTGTTCGGCCGCTTGCTGCGCTTTGGCGGAGACGGCTTCCTGCTCGTCCGGTTGCGGCTTGCCGCAGGCACTCAAGGCCGCCAGCACGACCAGGGTGCAGGCCAGGCGGGCGGTAGGCAGGACAGAGCGCATCGATAACTCCAGCACGTTGGGGAGCGCCAAGCATAAGCAGAAAAGCGCCCGGCGGGCATCGCTTGCCCACACCGCGTTGTCGCTACGTTGACGCGGCCTAGTCCTACCCGGCTGAACAATCGGCGCCTGTCCTCCGATCCGTGCGCAATGAAAGCCAAACGTGTTGTTCGCAATGCCGCAGCCACCGCCAGCGCGGCCGGCAAGCTGGCCACCGTTGCCGCCGATGCGGTGGCCGCTACCGCTACCGCTGCAGCAGCGAGCGTGGCGGCGGTCGCACAGGCCAAGGCCACCGCGCGCGCGGCCGGGCTCACCTACGTCAACGATCAGCAGCCCGGCATCAGCCGCCGCAAGGCGGGCAGGAGTTTCAGTTATCGCAATGCGGACGGGCAACGCGTTGCCGATGCCGATACCTTGCAGCGCATCCGTGCGTTGGCGATTCCGCCGGCGTATACCGAGGTGTGGATCTGCGCCAAGCCCAACGGCCATCTGCAGGCCACCGGCCGCGATGCACGCAGGCGCAAGCAATACCGCTATCACGCCGAGTGGGCGCAGGTGCGTGGCGAAGGCAAGTTCGAGCGGGTGATCGCCTTTGGCCAGGCGCTGCCCAAACTGCGCCGCCGGTTGCGCCGCGATCTGGTGCTGCCGGGGTTTCCGCGCGAGAAAGTGCTGGCGATCGTGGTGGCGTTGTTGGCCGATACCCTGGTGCGCGTGGGCAATGCCGAATATGCGCGCAGCAATCGTTCCTATGGGCTGACCACGTTGCGCAACCGGCATATGGAATTCCTGCGTGGCGGACGTGCGCGGCTGAAGTTCCGCGGCAAGAGCGGCCAGGACCACGATATCGAAGTGGACGACAAGCAACTGGTCAAACTGATCCGGCAGTGCCAGCAATTGCCGGGGCAATCGCTGTTCCAGTACCGCGACGACGACGGCCAGCTGCAGCCGGTGGATTCGGGCGAGGTCAACGAGTATCTGCGCGAGGCGATGGGCGAGGATTTCACCGCCAAGGATTTCCGCACCTGGGGCGGCACGTTGGCTGCCTTGCAACGCCTGGCGCGCTTGCCGCTACCCGAACGCATGAGCGAACGCGCGCTGACCCAGGTGCAGAACGATGTCATCCGCGAAGTGGCCGATGCGCTGGGCAATACGCCCTCGGTGTGTCGCAAGGCCTATATCGACCCGTGCGTGTTCGCAGGCTGGCGCGCCGGCCAGTTGCAGGCCATGGCCACCGGCGTGCGTGGCGAGCGCCAATGGGAGGCGGCCACGCTGCGGTTTCTGACCGACTCGCGCAGCAAGTCCAGGCAGCCGGTGAAGGCCACCAAACGCACGTGAGCGGGATTGGCGGTGTCGTGATCGCGGCCGGTTGATTGGCAGGGGTAACCGCCTGCCACCCCTGGCCCGCGCCCGGCAAGCGGTTAGCCGCAGTAGATCGCGGTGATGCTGTTGTTCGGGCCGGTCTCGATGGTGAGGTGATCGCCACCGGTGCTGCTGGCACCCTGTGCCGGGTCGGCCAGGCCGCTGGCCGTGGTGCCGCCCGTTGCGCGTTCGCCACGGCGCACGCTGACCTGCAGGCTGTCGCTGTCCACGCGGGCCCGCTCGATGGTCTGCGCCGCCGCCGCCAGCCCGACCGCTCCACGCACGCTATCGCTATGGCACTGGCCGGAGATGACCCCGTCGATGGGCTGCACCTGGGCGACCTGGTTGGATGCGCAGGACGACAACAGCAGGACGGCAGCGAGCGGAGCAAGGGTGCGGATCATCGGGGGACCTCCAGCGCAAGAATGGCACAAGCGTGAAGGTTTCGTTGTTGGTGTGGCATGAAGACCGCCGGCTGCGCGCAAGGCCGCGCCACGCGTGTGCGGCGATCGGCCGGCCTGCCGTTGGTCGATTGCCTGCTGCGCGCATGCCGCGCCAGGAAGGAGGCGGTGTGCGGATGCGCAGGGCGGCAGCGACTGGGCGCAAGAGGTGCCGCAGCGGTGGTGCGGTTTCGTTTGCCGGCGCGCGCGCCTTATGCTCGGGTTTGGTATCCAGCCCATTGTCGTGGCTCCCACGTCCCCACTCACGCGAGGCACACCATGAACTTGCTCCATCTCGACTCCAGCATCCTTGGCGATTATTCGGCCAGCCGTCAGCTGTCGGCCGCCACTGTCGCCAAGTTGCAGTCCGGCAGCCGCGATGTCGTGCTCACCTACCGCGATCTGGCGGCCGAGCCGCTGCCGCATCTGTCCGGCGCGCACCTGGCCACCCAGCAGAACGCCAGCGGCGACCAGCCCCCCGAACTGGCGGCCGAACTGGCCACCAGCGCAGCGGTGCTGCAGGAATTTCTGGAGGCCGACACGGTGGTGATCGGCGTGGCGCTGTACAACTTCACCGTTTCGACCCAGCTCAAGGCATGGATCGATCGCGTGCTGGTGACCGGCAAGACCTTCCGCTACGACGCCCAGGGCGTGCCCGAAGGGCTGGCCGGCGACAAGCGCGTCATCCTGCTGGTGGCACGCGGCAGTTTCTACGGCGCCGGCACGCCGATGGCAGCGCTGGAGCATGCCGAAAGCTACATGCGCACCGCGCTGGGTTTCATCGGTGTGCAGCAGCTGGAGGTGATCGTCGCCGAAGGCCTGGCGACCGGTGAGGACGCACGCGACGAGGCGCTGGCTGGCGCACTACGGCAGATCGACGCACTGGCTGTCTGAGACGCAGGCGCCGGCGTTCCTCGCGGCGCAGGTGGCGAGGACACCCGGCCCGGCCACCGCATCCAGGCCCGGCAACACGGCGCATCGGGTGGCATTAGCGCGCGCGCTGCCGGGTTCGCTGCACCACACGGCGCATCGTCGCGCACCACCGATGCGGTCCGTATCCGCACGTCAATGCAGACACCGCACAGCGTGTGAGTGACCGGGGTGTGCACGCGACCGCACACCGCGTGGCGGCGTTCGGCGGCAAGACGCGCAGTCTGCCGGCCGGTCCGCGCGTGAACCGGCGGGTGGCGGTGTTCTGGTGCGCTATCGATGCGGCCGCAAGGACGTATCAGACAGTTCTGGAAACGCCGTGTCGAAGCCGAGGCGCAGCAGCGATGCGTGACCTGCACGGCGTCGGCGTGCGAGTGAGCCCGTGGCAGCGCAGCAGGTGCCGCAACTGGCGTCGCACGCGGGCCACATCGGTGCGTGCGGCGGCATCGAGGATGCCCTGGGCCAGGGCATCGAACTGTGGCCAGAACTGGCTGGGGTCGCGCACCCGCTGCGGCCACACGCCCAACATCTTGTCCAGGTCGGAGAGCTGATGATCGGTGTGGCTGCGTGTGCTCATGTCGCGACTCCAGGCCAGTCCAGTGCGACAGCGTGGACCGCACCGTCATCGATGAGGGTGAAAGCAAGCTCGGCTTGCGCCACCCCATCGATCTCCAGCCGCGCCTGCCCGCCCGGGCGCTGGGTGACGTCGATGATGTAGGTGCTGGTGCCGAAGCGATAACGCAGCTGATACCCCGGCCAGCCGACCGGAATGCACGGCACGATGTGCATGCGTTCGCCGCGGCGCTGCAGGCCGAGCAGCGATTCGGTCAGCAACCGGTACATCCAGCCAGCCGCACCGGTGTACCAGCTCCAGCCGCCACGGCCGGCGTGCGGTGCCACCGCGTAGACATCGGCGGCCAGCACGTAAGGCTCGGCCTTGTAGCGCTGCGCCGCCGCCGCATCGCGGGCGTGGTGGATCGGGTTGATCATGCCGGCCAGTTGCCAGGCCCGCGCGCTGTCGCCGAGATGGGCGAAGGCCATCGTCGCCCACACCGCCGCATGCGTGTACTGGCCACCGTTTTCGCGCACGCCGGGGAGGTAGCCACGGATATAGCCGGGATCGTGCTCGGTGCGATCGAACGGGGGCACCAGCAGCTTGACGATGCCTGCTTCCGGGTCGACCAGGTGCTGGTGCATCGCGTCCATCGCCTGCGCGCTGCGTGCCGGATCCATCGCACCGGACAGCACCGCCCAACTCTGCGACAACGAATCGATGCGGCATTCGTCCGAATCGCTCGACCCAAGCGGGGTGCCGTCGTCGAACCAGGCGCGTCGGTACCACCGCCCATCCCAGGCATGCTGTTCCAATGCGGCGCGCAAGGTCTGGGCATGCGTGCGGCAGGTCGTTGCGAATGCCGCATCGTCGCGCTGCACGGCCACGGTTTCGAACCGCAGCAGCGTGTCGTACAGGAAAAAGCCCAGCCACACGCTCTCGCCCTTGCCGTCCTTGCCGACCCGGTTCATGCCGTCGTTCCAGTCGCCGCTGCCGATCAGCGGCAGGCCACGTTCGCCCAATCGCGCCATGCCGCGTTGCAGGGCGAGCACGGCGTGCGCGTACAGCGACTGCACGTTGCCGGTGAGCTGTGGCAGGTCGTAATACGATTCCTCGTCGTGCTTGAGTTCGCGCCCATCGATGAAGCCCACGCGTTCGTCCAGCACGCTGGTATCGGCGGTGGTGTCCAGATAGCGGCATAGCGCCTGCGGCAACCACAGAAAATCGTCCGAGCACTGCGTGCGCACGCCACGGTCCTGCGGCGGGTGCCACCAGTGCTGCACATCGCCCTGCACGAACTGATGCGCGGCGCAGCGCAGCAGGTGGGCGCGGGCCAGCGCCGGTTGCGCGTGCACCATCGCCATGCTGTCCTGCAGCTGGTCGCGGAAACCGTACGCGCCGCCGGACTGGTAGTAACCGCTACGCGCCAGGAACCGGCAGGCGATGGTCTGGTAGAGCAGCCAGCCATTGGCCAGCAGGTCCACCGCCGGATCGGGCGTGCTCACCTGCACGGTGCCCAGGATCTGCTGCCAGTGCGCGCGCACCGCCAGCAAGGCGGCCTGCGCGGCGGCCACGCCACGGCTCTGGCGTGCCAGGGTCAGCGCGGTCTCGCGATCGACGCCCGCGCCCAGGCGGAACACCGTCTCGAAGCTCTGCTCTGCCGCCAGCGTCACCGGGATCTGGATCGCCGCGCACGGGTCCAGGCCGGCACCGACGCGTCCGGACAAGCGCTGCCGGGCGAGCGCGGCAGGTGCGGCCAGGTTGCCGTTGCGGCCGAGGAATTCGCTGCGGTCGGCGGTGATGCTGCGGCTGGGCGCATCGGCATCGAAGAACGCCACGCGCCCGTCGAACTCGGTGTTGTACGGGTTGCGCGCGGTCAGCACGTTGCTGCCCAGGTCGACCTCGCTGACCACGTGCAGCTGCGAGTGTGTGCGGATGTCGCCGAGCGTCCATTCCACGTAACCGGTGACGCTGAGCCGGCGCGGGCGCCCCGACAGATTCTTCAGCCGCAGGTGACTGAACTTGACCGGCCGGTCCACATCGACGAACACCCACAGCTCGCTGCCGATGCCGTGTTCGATATGGCTGTAGACGCTGTAACCGAAGCCGTGGCGCACCGTATAACGACCGCTGCCGCGACACGGCAGCGCCATCGGCGACCACACCTGGCCGGTGTCCTCGTCGCGCAGGTAGAACGCCTCGCTGGAGGCATCGCCCACCGGGTCGTTATGCCACGGCGTGAGCCGGAATTCGTGCGCGTTCTCGGCCCAGCTGTAGCCGGGGCTGCTGTCGCTGACCACGGTGCCGAATTGCGCATTGGCCATCACGTTGCACCACGGCGCCGGCGTGGCCGCGCCGTCGTCCAGGGTGATGCGGTATTCGCGGCCATCGGCGGCGAACGCGCCCAGGCCGTTGTCGAACACCACCGGTTCTTCGGCTGCGGCCTGCAGGGTGTTGTCCAGGTAGGCGGCGTGCGCGCCGGTCATGGCGTCGCCGCTGTCCAGCGCCTGGATCGGCTCCAGCAATGGCGGCAGCGCACGCGCGCTGGGATGGCGCTGCAGTTGCGCATCCAGCGTGCCGTTGGCATCGCTCAGGATGGCGCGCGCCACGGTCTGCAGCAGCACCCGGTCTTCCTGCGAGATGTGTTCGATGGCGCGCACGAAGATACCGCCGGGGCGGTCGAGCACATTGGCTTCGGGGTCAGCGGCGATCAGGCCCAGGATGGCGTCCTGCAGCGATTGCCGATAGCCGGCCTGGCTTTCGTTCCAGATCACCAGGTCTGCGCGCAGGCCTTTCAGACGCCAGTACGCGTGCGCCTGCACCAGCTGGCGCGCCAGTTCGAGATTGTCCGGGTCGGTGATGCGCAACAGCACGATTGGCAGATCGCCGGAGATGGCGTGGCTCCACAGCGCCGACTGGCCGCGATGGTTGTGCAGCAATACCTCGTTGTCGGCGCGCAGCTGCGGGTCGACGAACAGCACGCGCGCGGCAAGCCGCTCGTAGCGCATCGCGTCTTCCAGCGAGGCATTGATCTGCCGGCGCGTGACCTGGCTCTGGGTCAGCGCCAGATCGAACACGCGATCGGCCAGCCGGCGATCGCGGTACTTGTCGATCAAGGCGGTGCAGGCGTCGCGTTGGGGACCGACGCCGTAGACCATGTCCACTTGCGCCTGTTGATCCGGCGCCAGCGAAATACGGCAACGGATCGCCACGATCGGGTCCAGCACCGAGCCGGCGGCACCGGAGAGGCTGGCGTGATCGCGCAAGGCCACCGGATCGCGGGTGCTGTGCCCGCGCCCGACAAACGCGGCGCGATCGGTCTCGTAGGAGATCGACGCCACATCGGCATCGTGCACCGCGACCAGATGCAGCATCCACGGCTGCGCTTCGTCATGCCCGCGCGGGCGGCGCGTGCACAACAGCGCCTGCTTGTCGGCCAGGATCTCGGTCTGCACGAACAGGTTGCTAAAGGCCGGATGCGCTTCGTCGGATGCGGCCGGGGCCAGCACCACTTCGGCGTAGGTGGTGATTTCGATCACCCGCGTCTGCCGCGAGCGGTTGCGGATGCGCAGCCGGCGCAGCTCCACATCGTCCTCGGCGGAGATGGCGATTTCCAGATGGCTGTCGTAGCGCTGGTGGCTGCCCTTGAACTCGGCCTTGGCGTCGGAAAAGATCGCTTCGTAACGCTCTACCGGCACGCAGGTCGGTTGATGCGCGGCCGACCACACCGCGCCGCTGTCCACATCGCGCAGATAGCAGAAGGTGCCCCAGTGATCGCGGGTGCCGTCTTCGCGCCAACGGGTCACCGCCATGTCGCGCGCCCGGCTGTAGCCGCCGCCGGCCGAGGTCAGCATGCCGTGGTAGCGCCCGTTGGAGAGCAGTTGCAACGCCGGTTGCGGCAGGTTGGGATCGCGATGGATGCGCAGCGCCATGCCCGCCTCGGTGGCCACCGGGCGTTCGGCGGCGTTGGCCAGGCCTTTGACGTACACCCCGGCGCGCGGTGCGCGCTCCTGCAGCAGCAATAGCGTGGCCTGGAATTGCGGGTCGGCGACAAAGCGCTGTTGCATCGGCGCATCGCGCAACACGTGGTCCAGCGCCAGCAACGCCATGCCCTGGTGATGCGACATGAACGAGCGCACCAGGGCGTGTTGTTCGCCACGCGGCACGCGCGAGGGGGTGTAATCGATCGCCTCGTACAAGCCAAAGCGCCCGCCGAATCCCAACGCCTGCAGCTGCGCCAGATTGCGGCAGGCCGCATCCGGTTCCACCATCAACGCCATCGCGCTGGCATACGGGGCGATCACCAGATCCTGGCCCAGCCCGCGCTTGAGCCCCAGCCCGGGCACGCCGAACGCGCGGTACTGGTAATTGCGCCGTGTATCGACCGTGTTGTAACCCGACTCGGACACGCCCCACGGCACCGCACGCGCGGCGCCGTAGCGGATCTGCGCCTGTACCGCGCCGCGCATCGAGCGGTTCAGCAACGTCTGCGGGTAGCTGGGCATCACCAGGTCGGGCATCAGGTACTCGAACATCGAGCCACTCCACGACAGCAGCGTCGGCTCGGCGCCGGTGTCGGTGAGCGTGCGTCCGAGCGCGAACCAACTGTCCTGCGGCAGCTTGCCCTGGGCGATCGCCACGAAGACGCCCAGGCGCGCCTCGGAGGCGAGCAGATCGTAATGGCCGCTATCCAGGCGTCGGTCGTCGACGTTGTAGCCGATCGACAACAGCTGCTGGGCGGGGCTGTAGAGGAAGTCGTAGTCCATCTGCGCCAGTTGTCCGGCGATATGCGCAAGCCGTTGCAGCTCCTGCACGCGCCTGGCGGCCCAGCGCTGCACACCGGGAATCGGGTCGCTGTCGGCCAGTTGTCGCAGCGTGGCGAGCGCATTGCCGGCCGCGTCTGTCGTTGTCGTCTGCAGATCGGTGCTGGATGGCGCAGCTGCGCACTGCGCCAGCTCGGCCAATGCCGCCTGGCAGCTGTCGACCAGGCGCTGTGACCACGGTTCGTCGTCGTCGGCATTGGCCGGCAGCAGCGCCAGGATTGCCTGGCTCTGCGCCAGCAGCAGGCGCAGCGCCTGGTCGGCCTGGTGCAGGCCTGGCGTGGGTTGGCGACGGATGTCGTGCAAGGTCTGCGACATCGCGCCGAGGGCTGCGGTGGCGTCGCTACTGCGCGCCCCTGCCTGCGATGCCAGCACGCCCAGGGTGTCGGCCAGTCCATCGAACACCGCCATCGACAGCGCAGGTGCGTCCACCAGCGCCAACAGGCCCTGCCGCAGCGTCAGCAGATGCCCGGCCAGGTTGCCGCTGTCGACCGTAGAGACGTAGCGCGGCAACAGCGGCACCAGCGTTTCGGTGTCATACCAGTTGTAGAAATGCCCGCGATGGCGCGGTAGCGCTTCGAGCGTGGTCAGCGTAGCGGCAACACGGGACATCACGCCCGCCACGGTCAGGTAGCCCAGATCGTAGGCGGCCAGATTGGCCAGCAGGCCCAGGCCGATGTTGGTCGGCGAGGTGCGGTTGGCCACCACCGTGACCGGATACTCCTGCACGTTGTCCGGCGGCAGCCAGTGATGTTGCGCAGTGCAGTGGCTCTCGAAGAACGCCCAGGTGCGCCGCGACAACCTGCCGAGGAAATCGCGCTGTTCTTGCGACAGCTGCGCCACCGGCGCGGCGGGCTGCTCGCCCAGCCAGGTCATCAGCCAGGGCGCGGCCATCCATGCCAGCCCCAGCGGCAGTGCCGCCCACAACGCCCAAGGCGACCACCACGTCACTGCCGCGACCACCAGCGCTGCGCTGCAGGCCGCTCCGGCCATCAGCTGATGTTCGGCAGAGCCGCTGCGCGCGCTGCGCTCCACTTCGCTGGACGGCGCCCACTGCAGCAGGTGGCGGTGGGTGATCGCCATCCGCACCAGCGTACGGGCGATCGCTGCCAGCTGCAGTCCCGCCTCGAACGGCAGGCAGGCCAGCACTACGCCGGTACGCACCAATTGCTGACGCATTGCCATGCCCACCTGGCGCGCGTGATGATGCAGCCCCAGTCCCTCGGGCGGATGCGCCAGCGCATACACCGCCGAACACAGCCCCGGCAGCAGCCACAGCCCCAGCAGCCACAGCGTCCAGCGCAAGGGTGTGGGCGAGCCCAGCCAGCCGATCAACAGCAGACTCAGCGCGGCCGGTGCCACCAGGCTGCGGCGCAGGTTGTCCAGCAACTTGCCGCGCGACAACCATGACAGCGGATTGCGCGCGCGCCGGCCACCGCGGTCGGGCACCCACGGCAGCAGCCATGGCAGCAACTGCCAGTCGCCACGCACCCAGCGCGCGCGGCGCTTGGCATCGGTGGCATAGCGCTGCGGATGCCGTTCGTACAGGCGCACATCGCTGAGCAGGCCGGCGCGCACATAGCAGCCTTCCAGCAGGTCATGGCTGAGCACGCGGTTGTCGGGGAAGCGGCCGGCCAGCACCTGTTCGAAGGTGGCCACCGCATAGATGCCCTTGCCGATGAACGAGCCTTCGCCGAACAGATCCTGGTACACGTCCGACACCACGCGGGTGTAAGGATCGATACCCGGCTCGATGCCGAACATGTGCGCAAAGCGCGATTCGCCGCCCTCGCTCATGCCGGTGCCCAGGCCGGGCTGCAGAATGCCGTAACCGGCTTGCACGATCTGCCCGGAGGCGTCCATGCGCGGCACGTTCAACGGATGCGACATCGCCCCGACCAGCGCGCGCGCCGCATCGCGCGGCAAATGGGTGTCGCTATCGAGCGTGATCACATAGCGCACGCGCACCAGCGCGGAGACATCGCCTTGCACCTGCAGGAATTCGTTGGCTGCCTGCAGCGGCGCATCGTCGGCGCAGAGCAGGCGATTGAGCGCTTCCAGCTTGCCGCGCTTGCGCTCTGCGCCCATCCAGCAGCGTTCGGCGGGGTTCCACTGGCGTGCGCGATGCAGCAGGAAGAAACGGTCGCCATGCGCATCGGCATAGGCGGCGTTGAGGCGGTCGATGTGCTGCGCCGCATGCGTCACCAACGCCATGTCGGCAGGCAGCAAGGCCTGCGCGGCATCGAGAAAGTCGGTGAGCAGTGCGAAGTACAGCTGTGCGTCGCGGTTGGCCAGGTAATGCACCTCCAATGCGCTCACCAGCTCGTCGATGGCCTCGGTGTTGGCGAGCATGCTCGGCATCACCACCAGCGTGCGGCAATCGGGCGTAATGCCTGCACGCAGGTCCATGCGCGGCAACGGACGCGGGCGCACCCATAGCGTTGCCACCCAGTTGACCAGCGCGATGCCCAGCTCGCTGGCGGCCAGCAACCCGATGCCGGCGGTGATCCACCACAGTGTCGGCGACAGCGTGCCGGCGCCCTGCAGCAACACGCCGGTCCATAGCAGGGCGATCAACGCGATCGGCAGTAGATAGACGGGCAGCGCAACGCGTCGCGCGCGCGCGACGCTTGGTGTCGGTGTCGGTGCAGCGGACGTGGCCGGGTCGCGCAATGCGGTGTGTAGCAGCGGCAGGCCTGCATCCAGCAGGTAATAGCCGACGTGGGAGGCCACCTGCGTAGCGGCACCTGCCTGCGCCGCCAAGCGCAGCACCGTCTCGGCCACTGCCGGCTCATCGCGATCCAGGCGCTGGGCCAGATGTTCCACCACATGCCGGTACGCATCGCGGGTCTGGAAATCCATGCGCGCATAGACAGCGGCCGGATCCTTGCGCAGGGTCTGCTCGACCACGCTCATGGTCTCGACGAACTCGCGCCAATCCATTTCGTCCAGAAAGCGCAGGCTGCCGATGCTGTTGCTGATCGATACCTGTTCGGCCGCCTGCCGTTGGCTTTCGGCGTGCACCAGGCCTTCCACGCTGTGGCCTTCGCTGGCCAGCCATTGCTCCACCCAGGCGCTGGCCATCGACAGCACCGGGCCACGGCCCTGGATGCCGCGGGTCAGCTCGGCCACGAACGCGCCGCTGACCGGCGGCTGCGAGCGCGCCAGATCGGCCACCACCACCACCACATCCTTGGGCTGGTCGGCAGCGGTGGCGTTGAGCAATCCGGCCCAATGCGCCGCCAGGCCGCTATCGCGTCCATCGTGCATGATGTCGTCGGCAATGCGGCGCAGGTTGTCGATCAACGCCAGCCGCAACATGATCGGAATGGCCCACAGCTCGCCGAGTTTGAGCGGCGCCACCTGTTGATAGGCCGCGATGAAACGGCTCAGCGTGACCGCATCCACGCGCCCGTCGCCATGCGCCACCACTTGCAGGCCCAATTCGTAGACGCGCGGCAGACCAACCGAGGTTGGCGTACGCAAGCGCGGCAACTGCCGGCTGTAACCGGGCGGAAGATGCTGGCGCGCCAGGCGCATCTGCTCTTCGACCAGATAATAGTTGTCCAGCAACCATTCGCCGGCGGGATGCAAGCGCACGCCGTCGGCCGCCATCTCGGTCAATCGGGTTGCCGCACTGCCAAGCGAACGTTGGTTGGACTTCAGTTGCGCCAACAGCAGTTCGCGCGTTGGCCCGGTATAGAGCACATGCGCCTGCGCCAATGTCCGCCCGAGCGTCTGCATCTGTTCGTCGCCGAACAAGGCCGCGCCGTGCGGTACCGCATCGCGGACCGGAGCGTGTTGCAGTGTTGCTGCTGGTTGGGTGATCGACTGCCACCAGAGAGAAAACGCAGAAGCCTTCCGCTGTGGCGGCATGGAGACGTGACCTGTGCAGCATACGAGCCGCTAGAGCGGCCGATCATGCGCGCTCACTCCGTGCTGCATGTGAAGACAGCATGCAAATCGCGGACCTGCCTTCGTGATTGCGGCACACCCTGCAGTCGGCATTCAATGGGATTGCATCCGTTGACGGCGTTGGAGGCTGCAGGCGCGATGCATTGGGCAGCATGTAGCGACGTGTTGCGACGCGTGATCGTGTGCATGCCCCGTCGATGCTGGTTGCGCCGTCGATGCAGATGCATTGACGACTGGCGCGTGGTACATGGCGCCCTGGCGATTGGCCGCAGTGGGTGTTGCATGCGGGTTTCTGCGGTTACCGATCATGCAGTGCTCGCCGCGCGTCAGGCATGCAATCGCCCAATCGCCCAAATGGCGACCGCGACCGCGTGTGGCCCACGCGCGATCACAGCGCTGCCTAACCCGTGCGTGTCAGATGTCGGAGTTGCCGCATCGCTCGACATCGTGATTCGACACCGCCAGATCCAGTGCCGTCACTGCACGACGCGGTGGCAGTGACGCATCACATCCCGCGAGACCGCAAGCCACGCGATCGCATTGTCGTCATACGGCAACAACCAGACGCCACCGCAGAAACGCGTCAGTCAGCAGTCCATGCCATCCGGCCTATTGACTACACGTGTCGTCACGCCTACGGTAGCGACACCTGTAGTCAGAGAGCTCGCCATGCGCGGCAAGACCATCGGGGACCAGGAACTGGCCCTGCTGCAATACATCCAAGAACAGCGGCACGCCAGTGTGGGGGAGGTCGCCGCTGCGTTTGGCGAAGCGCGCGGATTGGCGCGCTCCACCGTGCTGACCATGATGGAGCGCCTGCGTGGCAAAGGCTTTTTGCGCCGCAAACAGGTGGATGGCATGTACCGCTACAGCGCCACGACCGGCCAGGACGATGTAGTGCGCTCGGCCGTGGGGCAGTTTGTCGAGAAGACCTTGCAGGGCTCGGTATCGCCATTTGTGGCGTGGATGTCGCAGCGCGCCGAGGTCAGCGATCGCGAGCTGGCCGAACTCGAAGCATTGGTCGCCAAGCTGCAATCGCAGCGCAAGGAGGATTGAGCCATGTCGCCGCTGATCGAATCGCTGTTATGGAAACTCGGTGCCACCAGTGTGCAGACCGTGGCGCTGGCGCTGGCGGTATGGGCGCTGTGCCGCAGCGTGCGGCGCTTGCCGGCCACCACGCAAACCTGGCTGTGGTGGTTGGTGAGTGTGCAGGCGGTGGTGGGATTGTTATGGAACGCGCCGCTGCAGCTGCCGGTGTTGCCGGCAACGGCAACGGCGCCGGCACTGGTCGCCGTCGACAGCTTGGCGCCGCTGGTGACGGCCACTGCCTCCAGCGCGACCACGGCCAGCAATGCGAGCGTCGCAAGCGCACTGCAGGCTGCCAGTGGTCCGTCCTGGGCATTGTGGTTGATTGCGCTGTGGGGTGCCGGCATTGCCGTGATGGTGTTCGGCACCGTGCGTGCATATCGACGCAGCCGCGCGCTGGTGCGCGCCGCCGTACCGTGTACCGATCGTGTCCTGATCGCCGCGCTGCAGATGGCCGCAGAAGCGCATGGCCTGTCGCAAGCGCCGGAGGTGCGGTTGTCGTCTCAGATCGCCTCGCCGCAGTTGATCGGCCCCTGGCGGCCAGTCCTGCTGTTGCCTGCCGCGCGCCTGCTGCACATGGCCGACGATGATCTGGACATGGCGCTGACCCACGAGTTGATCCATCTGCGTCGGCGCGATCTGTGGTGGGGGCTGGTGCCGTCGTTGGCGCAGCACCTGTTCTTCTTCCATCCGCTGGTGCATCTGGCCGCCCGCGAATACGCCACCGCCCGCGAAGCCGCCTGCGATGCCGCCGTGGTCGCAGGTCACCGGCATTGCCGCCACGACTACGGCCGCCTGCTGCTGCAACTGGGCGTGGCACCGCGCCCGCACGCTGGCGTGGCCAGCGCTTCGCCGTCCTTCCTCAGCCTCAAACGGAGATTGCTCATGCTGCAGAACCCGACCTCGTTCCCGCGGCTTGGAGCCGCATTGATCCTGGGCGCCGTGGCGGTGACCGGCGTGTTGCCGCTGCGCCTGGTGGCCATGCCCGCCACGCCGGCGGTTGCTGCCGCACCAGCACCTGTACAGGCGCCAGCCCAGGCCAAGCCGGCGGCCGCGACCTCCACACCCGTGGCACCGGCGGCCGCTGCCGCTGCGGCACGCGATGCCGCACCCGCGAAAACCGCCGTGCCGGCGACACCTGTCGCACCGGCTGCGTCCACCAGCCAGACCACCACCACGCATGGCCAGATCCACCTGTCGCATGATCCCGACCGCGATGCCTACGTGCTGCTGCAGGGCAACGACAGCGTGATGAACGGATCGGTGGACGATCTCAAACATGTGCGTCGTCTGGCCGGCAAAGACGGTCGGCTGATGTGGTTCCGCACGGATGGCAAGCAGTACGTCGTGCGCGATCCGGGGACGTTCAAGCGCCTGGATGCGTTGTATGCGCCAGTGACCGAACTGGGCCAGGCCCAGGGCGCGCTGGGCGAGCGCCAGGGCAACCTCGGCGAACAGCAGGGCAGGCTGGGTGAACAGATGGCCGAGCTGGGTGCCAAGGTCGCCGCCGCTGCGAGCGAACGCGTCCGCAGCTCACTGGACCACGATGCGATTGCCGCACAGGCGGCCGTGCGTGCTGCGCAGCAAGCAGAAGACGCCATGCGGCGCAGTGGTGTCGAGCAACAGATCCAGGCATTGGCCAGGCAACAGGCCGCACTCGGCATGCAACAGGCCGACCTGGCCAGCAAGCAGGCCGCCGCCAGCGCGCGCGCAGAGAAGCAAACCCGGCAGATCATGCGCGAGGCGATCGCCCGCGGCGTGGCCACGCAGATCGACGGCTGATCGCCTTGCGCCGCAGCCCGCTGGCAACGGACAGCATGCGCAGACGACGAGCGGGGTGCTGACGGATCGGCTGGCCTTGAATCGACCAACACACGCGGTGCGCGATCTGCGGATGCGCCAGCCGTGTTGATCGCGAAGCGGTCACCCCATGCCTCGATAGCTGTGCGGCGCGCCGACGGCCAGCAGCCGACGACAGAACGTGTGGCGTATGCAATGACGCTCGGCACCGTCTGCGCGATGCGTGTGCGCACCAACCGGTCACGCTGCAACGCCGCTCTCGGGATGATCGCCCCTCGCGCGTCTGCGCGTTGATACTGTGCAATACGCGTAGACGGCGAGTGGGCGATGACGTACCGGGTAGTGGTGTTGGGAGGTTTCGGGCATTTCGGCGCGCGCATCGTGCGGGCGCTGGCGGCGACGGCGCAGATCCAGGTGATCGCGGCCGGACGGCATCCCGGCGATATCGGCCGCACCTGGCCCGATGCGGTGCCCGGACGCATCTCCACCTGTCAGCTGGATATCGATGCAGCCGACTTCGCCGCGCGGTTGATGGCCACCCATGCCGATGCGGTGGTGCATACCGCAGGGCCATTCCAGGGCCAGGACTATGCCGTCGCCCGCACCTGTCTGAGGGCCGGCATGCACTATATCGACCTGGCCGACGGCCGCGCCTTCGTCCGCGATTTCCCCGCTGCACTCGACGCCATCGCGCAGCAGGCGCGGTGCGTGGCGATCAGCGGCGCCAGCACCTTGCCCGCACTGTCGAGCGCGGTGATCGACGCGTTGTCGCCGCGCTTTTCTGCGCTGCATTCCATCAGCATGCTGATCGCGCCCGCACAGGGCACCCCGCTGGGCCTGGCCACCGTGGGTGCGGCGCTGTCGTATTGCGGCACGCCGTTCGCGTGGTGGCGCGATGGCCGTTGGCAAACGGTGGTGGGCTGGGCCAGGCCAACACGCGTGCAGTTCGCCCAGCTCGCGCCACGCCTTGCCTCGCCGTGCGATGTGCCTGACCACGACCTGTTGCCGCAGCGCTATCCCGGTGTGCATACCGTGCAATTTCGCGCCGCGTTGGAGGTGACGTTCCTGCAGCGCTGCCTGGCCGCCATCGCCTGGTTGCGTTGCCACGGTGTGCCTCTGCCGATGGCACGCCTGGCAGAGGCCATGGCCCGTGCCGGTCGCTGGTTCGACCGCTTCGGCACCGATCTGGGCGGAATGCGCGTGCAGCTGCGCGGTGTGCGTGATGGTCAGCCGCTGGTGCTGAACTGGGATCTCACCGCGCCGATGCTGCACGGCCCGGAGATTCCGTGTTTTGCAGCGATTCTGTTGATCCGCAAACTCGCCGCAGGCCAGCCCTTGCCGATCGGTGCGCAGGCATGCATGGGCTTGCTGACGCTGGCGGAGTTCGAACAGGAATTTGCAGCGTGGCACATGACGACCGAGTTATCGGAGGTGGGTGTGTGATGACACGTCATGCGATACAACCGCACAGCCGTGCACGAGCCAGACACTCCGCAACCAACAAGCACCAGCGGCCCAGGCTCCACCCCCTTGGCGCGAGTAAGCGTTGCGCCAGTGCGGATGGGCGAGTGCAAGGCAGCACACGATCACTTCGCGTTGACGCTGCTGCGGCTCCTTGTGGCGTGCACACAGCCGTTCGATCCCACGCGACCAACCTCATACCTCGTGCACCGTACGAAACGCATCCATATCCGCAAACGTACAGAAGTGGAAATGCGGCACGGTGATCGGCCCGGCTGCTGCAAGCCGCGTGAGCCATCCGGACACGGCACTGCGATACGCAGCCTGTTCGGCCGCATCGAGGGTCTGGCACAGGTAGGCCAGCGAGATGTGAAAACGGAAATTGATGTAGTCCGGGCGCTGCAGCTTGGTCAACGCCATCAGCCCCTGACGCGCAGCCTCCAAGCGTTGCGCGGTGTGCGCATCGGCAGGGATCAAGGGAATCAACAGATTCTCCTTGCGGCCGGCCTTCATCGCAGTGGGGTCGACCAGGAAGCGGCACGCCCCTAACGGCGGACCGCCGCGCTGCTTCAGCCGTGCCAGGAAACCGGCACTGATGTCGGCCAGCGGAACATCGCGCGCCGTATCGCTTGGCCACGGCCCGCGCGCGCGGTCGATCTCATTGACCCCGCCCAGCAACGTTGCGTGGTAGCTGCTCGGCGGCAGCACCGCGAGCTTGCTGGCAAAGCCGTGCTCGGGGAGCTCGCGATAGATATCCAGCACCCGATCGAAGCTGTCGTAGCCATCGCCCTGCTGATCCAGATGCCCCAGAAACGTGTTGCCGGCAAATGGCATCGGTCGCCTGGAGCGCAGGAACTTGCTGCCCACATCCCGGGGCGGTGCGGGGTCGGCGAGCGCTGGCAACGCGGTGGCCAGCGCCGTTGCGCCGGCAGCGCCAATCAGCAGACGGCGACGGCTGAAGGAGGTGTCCAGGAATGACGGCATGCGTTAGTCCTTGCAGGGTGAGGTTGAGGTGGAGGACCGCTGTCAGAAATCCACGGCAATGGGTCGAGGTCTGACGACCACCACACCGGGACGCCCATCCTTGACCGCCGCGTGTGCCCGCACGCAGCCGGTGCGCGCAACGTTGCGTCGAGGTCGCATCGCCGCCAACCCGTCATTGTCGAAACACGCAGGCCATGCGCGACCCTAAGTTCGTTAGCAGACGACGCCTGCGGGAGTTCCTCATGCAGGCGGGCCAGCACAACGCTGCCCATGAACGGAGCGGATACACCTGCCGACAAGGTCGTGCAGCGCCACACCCTACGTGATCGGGTTGAGCCGGAGATGACAACGCCAGGCCTTGACGCGTCAGCGCACGCGCGGCTTCGTCAACGCGGCCATCTGTTCGGATCGGGACGCGGCGGCGGTGCCACGGCAGGTGGACAAGGCGTCCATCGGACGTGGCGATCCACGCACTGCGCTTGCCGCCACGCGGAAACAAGCCGGAACACCGGATTTGCGTGCGGCATGCAGCACACGCACCCCCTGTTCCCGGTGCATGGCCACACGCAGCTGGCGATTACCGGCGAGGTATGCCCAGCCGTGCGCATGCACTCTACGGCGTATCCATTAGCGGAATCACTTCACGCTCCTGCGCGTCCACCGCCACCAGGCGCTGCATCAACAGCGACAAGGTCACCACGTCCTGGTGATTGTGCTCGGCCACGCGGCGCAGGTTGCGCGCGCTGCCGCCGCGCAGGTAACTCAACCATGCAGCCGGGGCTTCGGAGCCGGGCAGGTCGTCTTCGCGCACCACGCGCAGCAACTGGCGTTCGATGGTGGACAGCTTGCAGTTCTCCCAGGTGCCGCGATACCGGCGCCGCGTGGGGAACAATAGATCCACATGATCCAGTGCGGAAATCGGGTCGCCGCGCCGCGCCAGGCGGTAGCGTGTCTTCAACAACGGTGCGTCATAGCAGCGGCCGTTGTAGCTGGACAGCACGGTCTGCGGCGACAGCCAGCTACGGAACAGATCCAGCATCGCGCTTTCGGCGGCCATCGTGGACATCATCAACTGGCGCACGCGCAAGCCGCTACCGTGTGCCTGATCCACCTGCCAATCGGCTGCGCCGATCATAAAGGCGCGGGTGCCGGTGCCACCGGCCAGGCCGGTGGTTTCGGTATCGAAGAACAGCAGATCCATCGGGTTCACCGCGTCCTGGCGTTTGGCGAATGCCAACGACAAGGCTTCCTGCGGAATCGGCTGCGGCAGGAATGCTTCGATCAGATGCAGGCCGGGGGCGATCTCGTTGCCGGGCAGATGGCGGTCGGTGGACGTCACACGCACTGGCGTCTGCGCCGATACGGCGCGCTCGCGCAGCCCGATCATCTTGCGCAAGCCGGCGATATCGGTGCGTCGCTGTGAAGCGGGCAGTGGTGCGATGGATGTTTCATTCGATGTAGCCAGACGCTTTGCGGCATCGGCATTTGCAGTCGACTGCGATTGCGACTGCAACGGCGATGCCGGCCGGTGGCGCACGTCGTGCTCCACCCATGCAAACACGGAGGCATCGCGCGCCGGTGCTGCAGCACCCGGTGCCTGCAAGGTGCGGCGCGTCGTTGACGGTGTCTCTGCCTGGGCATGCCTGTCACTGCCAGCGTCTACGTTGCCTGCCTGCGCGCTTGGCGCAGCAGCATCGCGCGGCGCAGCGCGCCACCCCTGCGAGGTGGCACCGGGCGCAGGCTGACGCTGCGCACGCGTCGGTATCACCGCCTCGTCCTTGCGCGCTGCAGGTGTCAGCCCGCCGACCTGACGGCGTAGCAAGCGCAGACGTTCTGCGCTGACACCGGGGCCGCTGCCAGGCAGGGCCGGCGCGGGGTCACGCGGCGGCTGTGCGGCTGCAGCCATTGCCGTTGCCGGACCGGTGTGCGCGCTGCCGACAACAGCGACCACGCCGGTTGCGTCGCCAGACGTGCGCTTGACCACGACGGAATGCATCTGTTGCGTAGACGAACCCATCGTGCCGTCGGTCGCCAACGCAACGACTTCATCGCTCAGGCCGCTCTGCGCGGTTGCCGGCGCAGTGCAGGACGAGACGACGCTACTGCGCACCTCACCGTGCAACCGCGGCGAACCCACACCCGCATGCGCAGCATCATCGGCGGGAGCGGGACGCGCGACCTGCCGTGCCATCGCTCTATGCGGTACGCCACGCGCGCCTGCACTGGACTGCGATTGCGACAGGCCACCCACAACGTCGGCATTCGCATCAACTGCAGCCGCTGCCTGCGTGTCATGCGGTGCATCGCCGTCCGCAACCACCACTGGCGCACGCACATCCGCATGTCCCGCCTGCCGACGCAACACCCGCAACCGGTCCGCACTCACGCTCATGCAAGCACATCCAGCGCCAGGTCGTCGTCGAACGGCGTGGCATGCCGCAACGGCGCATCCGCATCGAACAACAGCGCCAGCACCGTCAATGCCAAGGACTTCGGCGATTCACCCTTGCCTTCCTCATGCGCGGCCAGCACCGGTCCCACACACGCCGGGCAGCCGGCACTGCAATCGCACCGCCGCACCAACTCATCGGCGCGTTGCAACAGTTCGGCCTGGCGCAGCCACAACGGCTCGCTCAGGCCCACGCCACCGGGGAAGTTGTCGTACAGGTACACCGTGGGCACGAAGGCCTGCTGCAGTTCCACCGCGCCTTGCTCGCCTTCGTCCACGCCGCGCAATTGTCCGCGTCCGGTCTGGTCGGCCACCGCAAACCACGCACCGTCGCCGTTGCCTACGGCTTTCTGCAGGTCGCGCGCATCGGCCATCACCGCCACCGTGGCCACCACGTGCAGCGCATATGCCGCACCCAAAAATCCGTCCAGCGCATCCTGCTTGGAGGCAAAAGCCTTCCCCAGCGTGGCCTGTGGCAACTGCCACCACACCGCGGTGGTATGCAATTCCTGGTCGGGCAGATTGACCGGGCCGTAGCCGATGTTCTCGTGCGTGTAATAACGGATCTTCT
Organism: Xanthomonas sp. 3075; assembly: GCF_014197275.1. Lineage (GTDB taxonomy): Bacteria > Pseudomonadota > Gammaproteobacteria > Xanthomonadales > Xanthomonadaceae > Xanthomonas > Xanthomonas campestris_B. The sequence goes on from NZ_JACIFI010000012.1 coordinate 166,124, forward strand.
TGTAGCCGGACACGCGCCGCACCACATGCACCTCGCCATGGTGCGAGTCACCGCGCCCGGCCACGCTGCCGTCGAAGCGGTCCAGTACCTTCAACTTGGTGTAGTCGATGCTGTCGGTGTAGTAGTCCACGTGGGTGCGCGTGACATAGGCCTTGCGGCCCTCCCAATCCAGCCGCTCGACCTGGTACGGCGTGCTCTGCACCATGTGGATGGCGCCTTCGTACAGGGTCAGCGCAGCGGCCGAATAATCCACCTCGGCGATGATCTGCTGCTTGCCATCGCTCTTGTCCACCACCACGAAGTTGCCGTCGGCCACCGAGCGCAGGCTCACCGCATTGGCCGGGTAGCTGTCGGCGATCCATTCCCAGCGGTCGCCTTCCTGGTGGATCACTTCGCTCTCGGCCAGCGCTTCCAGAAACACCAGCGGGTCGATCGGCCCGAACGGTTCGCTGGCAATGAACGGCAATTCGAACGCGGCGCAACGGATGTGGTCGAACAGGATCAGTGGCTGGTCCGGCGCAATACGCGCGTGCTCGGGCGAGGCATCGGCGAAGAAGTCCGGATGCCGCACCACGTACTGGTCCAGCGGTTGCGAGCTGGCCACCAGCACGCCCAGCGCCGGTTGCTGGCGCCGCCCGGCACGGCCGAAACGCTGCCAGGTCGCCGCCACGCTGCCCGGATATCCGTTGAGGATCACCACATCCAGCGCGCCGATATCCACCCCCAGTTCCAGCGCCGAGGTCGACACGATGCCGTCGATGTTGCCGGCGCGCATCGCACGCTCCACCTCGCGCCGCTCGGTGGGCAGATAGCCACCTCGGTACGCACGGATGCGCGGCGGCTTGCGCGGGTCGTGGTCGAAGATGTCCTTCAGGTACTTGGTCAGCACTTCCACCATCAGGCGCGTCTGCGCGAATACCAGCGTCTTCAGCCCGCTCTTGATCGCGATACGCGCAATGCGGTTGCTCTGCGAGCGCGCCGACGCACGCAGGCCCAGGTCGGCATTGACCACCGGCGGGTTCCACAACAGCACATGCTTGTCACCGGTGGGCGCGCCGGATTCGGTGATCGCATGCACCTGTTCTTCGATCAAGGCCTGCGCGTGCGCATGCGGGTTGCCGATGGTGGCCGAGCACAGGATGAACTGCGGGTTGGCGCCATAGAACGCGCAGATGCGCTTGAGCCGGCGCAGCACGTTGGTGACATGGCTGCCGAACACGCCGCGATAAGTGTGGATCTCGTCGATCACCACATAGCGCAGGTTCTCGAAGAACTGCGCCCACTTGGTGTGATGCGGCAGGATCGCCTGGTGCAGCATGTCCGGGTTGCTCACCACGATGTCGCCATGCAGGCGGATCGCCTGGCGCGCATCGCCGGGCGTGTCGCCATCGAAGGTGAAGGCCTTGACCCCCAGCTCGCCGGCGCGGTTCAACTCCAGCAGCTCGGCCACCTGGTCCTGCGCCAGCGCCTTGGTCGGAAACAGGTACAGCGCCTTGGCGCCGGAGGTCATCGCCGCACTCACCACCGGCAACGTGTAGCACAGCGATTTGCCGGAGGCGGTGGGCGTCACGATCGCCACGTGCTCGCCGCGCTGGGTCGCCGCCCACGCCTCGGCCTGGTGACTGTAGAGCTGGCTGATGCCGCGCGCACGCAGTGCATCGGCCAGCGCGCTTGGCACATCGTCGGGGATCGGCGCATAGCGGCCGTCGCGCCCGGGCAGGGTGAAGCTGCCGGTGATGCGGTCGTGGTAGCGCCGTTCCAGGCGCTCGGTGAGCAACGCCCCATCGCGGCTGGGGCGGCCATCGGTGGTGGCCAGCGCGCGTTCGGCGGTTTCGGTGCGGCGGGCTAGGGCGTAAACCATGCGTGAGAATCCAAAGCGTTGCAGGGGAGCAGGAAAGAGTCTCAGAGAGTGAGACGCGGGAGCAACGCCAGACAGGTCGCGTAGCTGATCGCTTCATCCCCGCAGCGCACGCCACCATCATCAGAGGTTGGGACGACGGTATTCCGGGGGCCTTTGTTCTCAGTGTATCGGGCAGCGGAAATGGGCATCGCACCGATGGTGGTGCGATGCGCGGCGTCCCTACGCTGCGCATGTCCTTCGCGTGGCGACGGATGCCTCTACCTACCCTTACGGAGTCAGCTCATGGTCAGTGCCCAGTTTCTGCAGGACAACGGTTTCAGCAACAAGGCCTCGACGGCCCAGGATGTCTACATCAAGGATGTCACCAGCAAGTTGAAGGATGCCAAAGGCCTGCACGCGCATCTGAAGGTGACCTTCACCAACGCGCAGCGCACCGATTTCGAGATCCATGGCACCCTGCGCAGCGCCGCCGACGCCGAGGCGCTCGGCCAGCGCAAGGGCGACGACAGCACGGTCGGGCGTGCCCTGTGGATCTATGCCGACGGCACGTTCCGTACGTCGGTCGACGCGGCGTTCTGGAGCGACGAGGCAGAGGTCACGCTGTCCCAACTCAAGCGCTGCGCGCGCGAACTCAAGGTGCAGGTGAGCGATTGGGAAGTGGAACTGGAGCGCGAAGGCGCCATGAGCCACCCTTCGGCAGCGGACAACAAGCGTTCCATCGACGCGCTCTACGCCACCGGCGCGTGATTGTCGCAACCGAAGGCTAGCGCTTGCCGTTCCAGCGCCTGCAACGGGGTGGCCGCGCTTGCCTGCGTGGCGCGTGCTGCCAGCCAGCCAAGCCGGCAGCACGCGTCGATGTGCGCGCTCGCGGTCCGACGACGCCTAGCTGATCGTCGCGGCCAACGCGTATCCTGTGCTCCCCCCTCGCGCAGCGGCGCCGTCCCTGACGCGTCGAAGACCCCCCTTGTCCGTGCCTGCTCCCGCCCCTGCTGCACATTACAAGACCGCCGGCGCCCGCCGTGCCGATGTCGTCGTCCACGCTGCCGGCCTATTTCTGGCCATCGTCGGGGGCGCCTGGATGGTCTGGCGCGCCCATGCCGACCAGACGATGGTGCTTGCCATCTGCGTCTATGCAGCAGGGCTGCTGGTGATGTTCGCCTGTTCGGCCGCCTACAACTTTGCTCCGCCGCAGCGCCAACCGATGCTGCGCAAGTTCGACCACGCCGGCATCTTCGTGATGATCGCCGGCTCGTATACCCCCTTCTTTCTGGTCACGCTCGATGGCACCTGGCGCTGGGCGATGCTGCTGGGCGTCTGGAGCGTGGCCTTGTTCGGCGTCTTCGCCAAGTTGTGCCTGCCCGGTATCGCCAAGGGGTTCTGGGTGGCGATTTACCTGCTGCTGGGCTGGGCCGGCATCGTGGTGATCAAGCCCATCATGGCCGGGCTGGACAGCACGGTGCTCTGGCTCATCGCTGGCGGCGGTGCGTTCTACACGGTGGGCGTGACCTTCTACGTGCGCAAATCGATGGTTTACAACCGCGCCATCTGGCATGCCCACGTCCTCGGTGGCGCGTTGTCGCACTGGTATGCGATCTGGTTGTGCCTGGGCCCGTTGGGCGGGGTGTAGCAGGCGCGGGCCGCCTACAGTTTCTTCGTCAACACCGCTTCGAACGCGGCATCCGGCGCAATGCTGTCGGAAAGCAGGATCACCGAATGCAGCCGGCCCTTGGCCTGCACGCTGTATTCGAACCCCACCGGCGTGCCGTTGCGGCTGAAGATCTCGATCTCGCTGTACTCGCCGATCCGGCCTTCGCCACTGTCCTGCTCGAACCCGTGCTGTTTGGCGAACGAGCGGGCCGCGGTGCGCGCGCCTTCCCACGCCGCATCTTCGTACTCGGCCGATTGCAGCAGGCTGACCAATTGGGTCGCGCAGGGCGTGGTGCTGGTAAAGCCATAGCCATCGATCTGGCCCATCAACGGGATGCTGCGCAGATCGCGCTTGGGCGTGGCGGCGACGCTGCAACCCAGCTGTCGCAGATCGTCAAGATTGACGTGCTCTGACGCCGGGCGCGGTGTGGCGTCAGGTGCGCTGCCACCAGAGCAGGCGACCAGCAGGCCGAGCAAGGCCAGCGGCATGAAAAGACGGAATGAACTGTGCGGCAAGCGAAACATCCAGGACGGGCAGCGTGCGTGGCATATGCACCGCCTACGCAAGGCAACGCGGGCGCGCAGTATCGGCTGCTTTCCGTCCCATCGCCAGGTATGGGCCAGCTGCATCGCTTTGACGATGCAGCATCGGCCACCATCGTCACCACAACGGCGTACTGGCTGCAGGGCGAGCGTGCGCGCGGCAACGGTGCTGCTGGAACAAGACCCGCTGGACCTGGCTCGCATCGCCGACGCCTGCGGCATGCTGGATGCGTTCCGGGCTGCCTTCCGCCGCTATGTCGGAGTGATACCCTCGGTGTACCGCAGCGGATTCGGGCAAGTGGCGTAAGCGCGCAGCATGGGTCTCTCTACGAACGCCCGCCGTTTGAGCAGATGACCTGCCGCATCTGCCGACCACATGGGGACACATAATATCAGCGAATTCCCAGCGCAGTGATCTTGCCGCCCACTAAGGAACCTCTGAACAACTCACCGACCATCGGGGGAAGCTTGTAGCCTCGCCTGATCCCGACAAATGCCCTTACTGAAAATCAAGCGCTTACGCGTG
>NZ_JACIFI010000013.1 GCF_014197275.1 Xanthomonas sp. 3075
TGTCGGTGAATCGTGATGTCTTCATGGAAATCTCCTCAGGAAAGGTTACGAGAAAATTCCACTTTTGACGTCTGCTGATCTGAGGGGGGATTACCCTTGGTATCGATGCGAAGGAGTCCTCCAGATCCGTCGCGAAGAAAATCGATATGGAGTTTTGCACAAGAGCTGGTAGTTAAAATTTTGAATTTAAGGTTTCTTCAAGGGTGGATGCAATAACAGCCTGAGAGTCGTGGCATATTAAATATATGAATCAATAATTTAAAATATTTGCTGAAAAATGCACTAAAACTCTGTGGCGTCAGGCTCCGTTATGGTCTCGCAGAATGCGGTAAAGTTATTATTTTGATTATGAAATAATATCTTAAGGGTGTTAAATAATTTTCTCATATTTTTCTGCAGCTGAAATTTCGTTGCTGGTCGACTTCTGCAATGGCAATTGTTGCTTTACTAGCTTGCCCTCACCATATTCCTCGGCTTTGGCTCATGGTTCATTTCGTACTCGCTCTTTGATCAAAATCATCGGCTGTTCCAGAAATGGCTGCTCGACTGGATCGGCACGATGTTCTCGATGGGGGTGCTGGCGGCCATGGTGTCGATCTGCATGAAGATGGTTGTGAAGGTTGCCGGATCGCTCTGGGCGGTCAAGGGACTTGGCGTGTTGTTGCAAACCGATTTCACGAACGGCATCACAAGCCAGGCCATGCAAACGGGCGGGATGGGCGTATTGTTGACGCTCCTGATCCTGACGACCCCTCCGATGGCAGCATTCTTCTTCCAGGGCACGCTGGGCAGCTTCATGGCGTACTCGCAGATCGGTGGCGCTGCCTCGGCCGGCGGATCGCCTGGGCCGCAGGGGCAGGCGCCGGGGTCGTACACTCCGCCTAGGCCGATTGAGTCCTCTGGCTCGAATGATTTTGGAAATAATCGGCAAGTTATTGGATCTTCCCCTATTCAACAACAAAATAGTGGCAGTCGAGCTTCTGAAAGAATCCAGAATTCGTAGAGATCTTTATGAAAATTTTATTTCAGCTAGGTTTGTTGCTTATCTTCTTTTCATGTGCTTGGCCGGTGCTCGCTGAAGGCAATTGCCCCCAGGGCTATTATCCCATAGGAGGTCAAGGTGTCTCAGGATGCGCACCTATTAATAGCCAAGGTGCAAACTCTTCGCCTCAGCCTACTGGTGAATGGAAAACTCGTTGGGGAGCTCTAGCAAGAGATGAGATTACGCAAACTCTTGGGGTCGCGGCAGGGGAAAAATCTAAATCAGCTGCGCGCCATGCTGCTATCGATTTTTGCAGTCAAAATGGCGCTAAGGCTTGCAAAGTCGTATTTGTTTACAAAAACGCTTGTGTTGCTGTCATGGAGTCCCAGTCTGCTGCGAACTCAAGCGTAACCTCCGCGCCGGATAGTAAGCAAGCTCTTAAAATGGCTACTGAAAAGTGTGAGGGGCGCGGTGTTTCAGACTGCAAGTTAACTTACTCGGCTTGCAGTGATCCAGAATTCAGAGCGTACTAAAGTAAGGCACTATAAAAAATTAGCGCGTTAATTTTGTTTAAATAATTTAATTACTATTTATGTAAATTTTAAGCGGTAGCAATAAAGTAATTTGTTCGCATTGGATTAAGCCAAGCAATTCTTTAAGAAGTAGTTGCTCTATCGCACCGGTACGATGTTCTCGATGGGGGCTCGCGGCATGATGTCGATCTCAATGCAGATGCTCGCCAAGGTCGTTTGCTGCTATGGGCAGTGAAGGTGGTCACAAAGGTTGGGCAGTGCAGAGGCTGGGCATGGCGTTAAGCATGGATTTAACCAGCGGCATTACAAGCTAGGCAATGCAAACCGGCGGAATGGACGTATTGTTGACGCTCTTGATCCTGACGACCCCACCAATGGCAGCATTCTTCTTCCAGGGCACGCTGGGCAGCTTCATGGCGTACTCGCAGATTGGTGGTGCTGCATCGGCTGCTGGATCGCCTGGGCCGCAGGGGCAGGCGCCGGGGTCGTACACTCCTGCTCAACGGGTTGATGGAAGTAACAGCACGGCAGCTACTAATTCGCAGATTCGGGGTACGTCAGCCACCACCTCGCCAACCTCCGAATCTAGCCAAGCTAGCCGCGGGGCCCACCGCGACCTGAATACATAGGTATAGATGCGTGTATAAGTTCCTACTAATTGGTCTTTTTGTTTACGTAGCATTGGGTCAACCCTCTTTAGCTCGCGCAGAAGGTAATTGCCCCCCCGGATTTTATCCTATCGGTGGGCAAGGAGTATCCGGATGTGCACCGATTGAAGGCTCCTCCGGGGCAGCTTCCCCAACTGCTACTGGAGAATGGGAAACCCGTTGGGGGGCTCTCTCTATGGATGAAGCTAATGGGTTTGTCGGAGCATCTTCAAGTCAAAAGTCAAAAAGTCTCGCGCGCAAAGAGGCCGAGCTTGAATGTAAGAAGCTAGGTGGAGTTAAATGCAGGCCGATTTTTTACTACAAAAACCAATGCGCGGCCATTGCCGTCTCTTTAGGAACGAGTGGTTTTGGATATTCTGGCGCACCCTCGACTAACGAAGCGGAGACGTCAGCAATGAAAGCGTGTTCTGCAAAATCAGATGTCGGGAAGTGTAAGATCACATACTCTGCATGCAGTATGTCGTCTTTCAGGAAGTATTAGGTTTCGCAAGTTGGGTGGTGTTCGTGCCGCGAAGAAGCCTGATATTAGCGGAATTCTCGCTCGGGTAGGCACCCGGGTCTTATACGCCGCTGGCGACGGCCAAAGAAATGCCATCTTCAGTTGTCGTCAGCATAGTGAATTCGAGCTGCCTCGCCTAACTATGGGGCGTGACCAACATCCGGTATGTCTGCTTGTCCTATAGCCTAAGCCCAACCGCACCGTCAGCGGTAGCACTCTTCTTCCAAGGTAAGCTGGGGCAGATTTGTGGCCTACTCGCAGATTGGCGGTGCTACATCGGCTGGTAGGTTGCCAGGGCCGCAGGGGCAGGCGCCGGGGTCTTATCGACCTGCGGAACCTTCTGCACAGCCAAATCGAGTAGACGATGGAGCAATGACAGGAATGCGAATGTCAGGTTCCAATGCCCCGCAGTCCCAGCAGACGGGTGAGCGCGCTTCCAATCGAAATTCCAACTAGAAATGCTTATGAAACGTTATTTCTTGCTTTTTTTCTTAGTATGTTTCCGGTCCTGGCTTCTGCAGAAGGTGCATGTCCGCCTGGCTTTTACCCTATAGGCGGTCAGGGAGTGTCAGGGTGCGCGCCTATAGCGGCTGGAAACTCAAATGCACCTCAGCCAACCGGTGAGTGGAGCACCCGGTGGGGGGCTCTTGCTAGAAGTCAGGACAACTCAGTACTAGGCTTTGCAGCAAAGGAGCATTCCAAGTCTGCAGCAAAGAAAAATGCAATTAAGGCCTGTGTGGAAATTGGTGGAACCGATTGTAAGGTGAAAGTTTTTTATAAAAATAGTTGTATAGCTCAAGCGCAGTCAACTCAGCTTGGAAGATTCAACACTTTTAACGATAACTCCAAAGAGTTGGCGGAAAGTAATGCATTGCGAGACTGCGGAAATTCGGACTGCGTAGTGGGCTATTCAGATTGTAGTAAAGCGGAGTTTCAAGAATATTGATGTAAAGAAAGATTAGTGGGATTTTTGCCTTAGCGTGAAATGCACGAATGAATCGATTAAGCCACAATGATGGCCTTTTTTGAATAAATTTTTTGGGCAGGAGCTGCACCAGTTTCTAGCGGTGGATGTTCCCCAGGAAATCACTGGGTTGATCACCGGCAACGAAGATGAAACGGCGGAGCAGATCGACCAAAGCCTGGCCTGGATGCAGGTTGCGCTGACCACGATCGATTCGCTACAGGTGGTCGGTGACCAAGGTCTTGAACGAGAGAAGGCCACGGCACTATGGCTTACCGGCATTGGTACTGGCGGGCCGGCGCTGACGGCAGCCGCCATGTTGTTGCTTTACCAGGTCGCAATTGCCATGTTCATTGGCTTTGGTCCACTGTTCATCCTGTGCCTGCTTTTCGATCAGACCAAGCAGCTGTTCCAGAAGTGGCTGCTTTACGGGATCGGCACGATGTTCTCGATGGGGGTGCTGGCGGCCATGGTGTCGATCTGTATGAAGATGGTCGTGAAGGTTGCCGGATCGCTCTGGGCGGTCAAGGGGCTTGGCGTGTTGTTGCAAACGGGCGGGATGGGCGTATTGTTGACGCTCCTGATCCTGACGACCCCGCCGATGGCCGCATTCTTCTTCCAGGGCACGCTGGGCAGCTTCATGGCGTACTCGCAGATTGGTGGAGCTGCCTCGGCTGGTGGGTAACTTGGATGGATCAGTGGATTGTCGGGCTTATCTTATTTAGCATTGCCAATGCGCTGCTTTTGCCGTATTTCAGTCTGAAAATATTTTTCAAGTCTCTACCACGGAAGTGTGTGCTGTAAGTTCGGTGAAAAAATGCGAAGAGAGTAATGGTTGTTCATGCAAAGTTGGATGCTGTGATTTCTATCCTATTTTCAAGAAGTGTTGAAGTAATTAATCGGGGTTTTTATGGCCGGCTTGCGCGCATCATTAGAGACTTTGGTGATTTCGACTTTTTTCACATGCGTCATTTCACTCGTGGCGTGTAGCCCTGGTCATACTCCGTCCGCGGGCACTGACTCAGCAAAAGCACTCGCCGAGAATCAAGTTGAAAATAAACCTGTATTCGCGCTCCAAAAGGATTTGAAGATGCCATCTACTGTCAATGCTAAACTCAATAGTCAGGGCGAGATGAGCGTAAATATCAGCGATATCACTGTTTCAATTAAGGCGCAGGGCTGCAACGAAGATAGTCCAGGGATAATGCTGTGTAATCGCTCGCCGGTTGTAGAGGTGGCATTTCCAGGAGTCGAGTCAATTGCTCTGGAGCCCGAGGCATTGTACGTTGATAGCAATTCCACGTTCTATCATGGTCCGCTAGACGATTCTTACAAGAAAAACCGCCATTCAATCGTTCTGACCGATATCAATGGCGATGGGCACGAAGATGTAGTGGTGTGGTCTGGAAAAGAGGGGAATTATGGTGGTCCCTCTTACAGCGTCTATCTTTTCGATACTGCGCAGAAACGCTTGGTCTTCAATCCATCGCTTTCTGATATCACGGTAATGGCTAATGGCCTATTCTCCGTGAAAGGGAATCTACTGACGTCTACTTCTGGGGATGGATGCTGTATCCATGTTTTTGATACCTACGAACTCAGAAAGAACGAGGCAGTGCTGATAGAGCGGGTAACCGAAGACACGAATGATCCGGCCACCCCGAAGAAAAGGATCGAGCGGCTTCAAAACGGTGAGATGAAGGAGGTAACTAAATAGGAAGTGAGTGGTAGTTTGTAGTGAGTACATGCAACGCATCTTCGGGTTTGTAGTGCCGATGATGCAACAACAAATTCTAATGACATGCACGTACGGAGAATACTATGAGTGATGGACGTGGTCGGAGCACCGAAGGCTTTGGTGTGGATCGGGAATATTCCGTTAGGTTGATCGTCAAAACCGCGCTTGAGAACGGTGTGACCGATCCAAAGCAAATATCGTACATGTTGGCGACGGCTCAGCATGAGACGCGTAATTTTCAGGCGCCTGAAGAAGATTTCGGGCGTAGCCAGGCGCGCAAGCTTGGATACAGCGGCGGCGAAGAATTTTATGGCCGTGGCTATGTGCATCTCACGCACGACTATAATTATGCAAAGTTTGACAAGTTGCTGCGCCTAAATGGCGAAATGGTCCGTAATCCAGATATGGCGAAAGATCCAGAAATCGCCGCAAAGGTGCTGGTTGTTGGTATGCGCGATGGCTTGTTTACCGGCAAGCCTCTTGATCGATACATTGATGCCGATAGCCACGACGTCTATAACGCCAGGCGTGTAGTAAATGGTGTTACTCCCAGCAAACCTTGGAGTATCGAAGCAGCCAAAGACTGCCAAAGGCACGCGGAAAGTTGGGAGCGTCGTGTTCCTGATTTGATCGAGAGCGTCAAGCGCGATGGTGTTGATCTCAAAGCCAGCATTGCGCCCAGTTCGACCTCCCATCACGCCGCGAAATCACACGACGGCAAACTAGAACAGGGCGAGCGCGGCGATTCAGTGAAGCAGTTGCAAGGCCAGCTTGTACAGCTAGGCGCAGTTGGCCGCGATGGCAAGCCGCTGCACCCCGATGGCGATTTCGGCGCCAACACCAAATACGCCGTCGAGCAATTTCAGCGCGAGCGTGGTTTGCAGGTAGATGGTGTGGTGGGCAACCAGACGCAAGCAGCCTTGGCTCAGGCGCTGTCGCAGCAAACGGCCAAGCAAGCCGAGCAGACGGCCGCTCCTGAGGCATCCAGTCCCTTGCTGTCTGACCCTCGCCACCCGGACAACGCGATGTACAACGGTGCGGTCAGCAAGCTGGAAGCCTTGGGCGAACGGGGCGGTTTCTCCAGCCGCCAGGAACTCCAGCAAGCGGCCGGACAGATCGTGTTCGAGGCCAAGGTCAGTGGTCTACAGCGCATCGATCACGTGGTGCCCAACAAGAGCGGCGACGGCTTCTTCGCAGTGCAGGGCGAGATGACCGACCCGGCGATGCAACGCGTCTTTGTGGATCGCGCGCAGGCACAGAATCAGCCATTGGAACACAGCAGCCGACAGGCGGCCGAGGAAAGCCAGCGTCAGGCCAGCCAGGTGCAGGCCCAGGAGACTGCCTCGCGGTCGATGTCCATGTAATTCGGGAGTGGTGGTCGCTGTGCTTCAGCGATTTGGTAAATCGCCAAGGCGGTCAGGAATGTCCGCCTTGGCTCTACTTCTAACGACCTGCGCGACGAGATCGCGATTTTCCAGTGGAATCTGTTGCAGCGGACGACGGCATGGGTGGGGGTGATGGCGCTGACGGTGCTGACGCTGTGGATCTTGATCCAGGGCTATCGGATCGTGACGGGTCAGTCGCGTGAAGCGGCGATGGGCCTGGTGGTGACGGCGCTGCGCGCGGCGTTGATCATCGGTCTTGCGACGAGCATGGCGCAGGGGTCGTCGCAGCTGTATTGGAGTTTGACCGACGGGGTCAGCCATGCGATCACCAAGACGGTGACCGGTGACTCCGACAGCCCGTACGAGGCGATCGACAAGAACCTGATGTTGATGCAGGTGGCGATGACGGGTCTTGACCAGATCAAGACCGGCGGCGACGAAGAGAGCAAGGATGCCAAGGACCGTGCGCGCTGGTTTACCGGCATCGGCATGGCCGGGCCTGGCGTGGTCGCCGGCTCGATGCTGCTGCTGAACAAGCTGGCCATGGCACTGGTGGTAGGTTTTGGGCCATTGTTCATCCTGTGTCTGCTATTCCAGGCAACGAAGTCGTTGTTCAGCAAATGGTTGTTGTACGGCATCGGCACGGTGTTCTCGTTGTCGGTGCTGACCTTCACAGTGAGCTTGGCGACCAAGGTGGTGGGCGCAGTGGGCGCGGCCTTTGTGGCGAAGTGGGCATTGAACGGCGGCAGCGGCGAAGGCATCAGCAGCATGGCGCTGCAGCAGGGAGGATTGGGCTTGGTACTGACCACGTTGATCATTTGAAAGGTGTGTTTTCCCTATGGCTAGGCAGTCCGAAATGGCTCCCTGATTTTAGTTGTCAGGATTCTTGATTTTAGTGGCGAGGACTTAATGTTTAATTTTTTAAAAATTATGTATTTCCTAACAGCAGGGGTTATCTTTATATTACTTTGCGCCTGTAAACAGGAAGTTGTTCCGGAGGCGGTTGCTGGGCTCCCTAGTCAACCTCAAAATTCGAAATTGGGAGTGACTAAGGGAGTTTCTCAGACTGGAAATTCTGAAGAGATCACACGCGACCAGCAACGGGTCGCCCGCGAGCAAGATGAATTGTTAGAGAAAGCACTTAACAACGATGCTCAACAGCAACGGGGCGAGTTGGCTAAAGCTGTGAAACTCCGTTCGTCTTATGCTCAATGTGTTAAAGATTCCGATGCGGTCATGCCTGCATTGATGGATTGCAATAATGAAGAGTATGAATATCAAGATGCACGTTTAAATAGGGCGTATAGCCGCCTCTTGGACAACTTGTCAGCAGGCGATAAGGCTGCACTCAAGCAGGAGGAGCGAGATTGGATTAAGAAGCGTGACGCACTTTGCCAATCAGGTGGATCGCTTGGCGGCGGGCAGGCTGAAGAGTTGGAAGACAGTTCTTGTGAATTGAATGCGACAGCAAAGCGTGCCGAAGAACTGGAAAATCGTTAATCTCATTTATTTATATAATAAATCGAAAAATCCGAGGGCTCGATGATGGCAACTATGGATGGATGGAATTTGGGAATGACTTCTGCCCGACATGAAAGTGGTCGGCGTGGAGCTGAGACCATTTCGACGGGTAAGGGAGACCACGGTGGCGTTTCTTACGGCGCTTATCAGCTTTCCTCTAAGTCAGGAACATTGCGGGAATATTTGGATCAGTCGCGTTATGAGAAAGAGTTCGAAGGATTGTCGCCTGCGACAGTTGACTTTAATGAAAAGTGGACTCAGCTTGCACGCGCCGATCCCGCTTTTGGCCGGGACCAGCACGATTTCATCAAAAGTACGCATTACGACAGACAGGTTTCCGCACTAAAGGCTGGTGGGCTTGATTTAAGCGATCGTGGTCCTGCTGTCCAGGACGCGATTTGGAGTACCTCAGTGCAGTACCGAGCCTTGACTCCATCCCTATTTCGGAACGGGCTTGAAGCGAAGTTTGGCGAGGGCTATAAACTTTCCGATTTGTCAGATAAGCAGATCGTTGAGGCATTGCAGGACTACAAATATTCTCACACTGAGACGTTATTCAAGAGTTCACCCACACAGTGGGATTCGTTGCGTAATCGGGCGCTTGAGGAAAAGAAGGATTTAGTTGGTCTGACCGAAGGTCGGCTACCAACTCAAGGTTCCTCATCTAGGTCTAATAGTTCTCCGTCATCCAATGATGGCAAACTGGAACAAGGCGAGCGCGGCGAGTCAGTCAAGCAGCTGCAAGGCCAACTGGCTCAACTCGGCGCTACCGGCCGCGACGGCAAGCCTTTACAGCCAGACGGCGACTTCGGCGCCAACACCAAGCACGCGGTCGAGCAATTCCAGCGCGAGCATGGGTTGCAGGTAGATGGCGTCGTTGGCCAGCAGACGCAGGCAGCCTTGGGCCAGGCGTTGTCGCAGCACAGCGCCAAGCAAGCCGAGCAGGCGGCCGCTCCTGCTGCGCCAGGACAGGCAGCATCCAGCAGCAGCCCCTTGCTGTCCGACCCCCGCCATCCCGACAACGCGATGTACAACGGTGCGGTCAGCAAGCTGGAAGCCTTGGGCGAACGGGGCGGTTTCTCCAGCCGCCAGGAACTCCAGCAGGCGGCCGGACAGATCGTGTTCGAGGCCAAGGTCAGTGGTCTACAGCGCATCGATCACGTGGTGCCCAACAAGAGCGGCGACGGCTTCTTTGCAGTGCAAGGCGAGATGACGGACCCGGCAATGCGCCGTGTTTATGTGGATCGTGCACAAGCGGAAGCGCAACCATTGGAACACAGCAGCCGACAGGCGGCCGAGGAAAGCCAGCGTCAGGCGACGCAGGTGCAGGCCCAGGAGACTGCCTCGCGGTCGATGTCCATGTAAGTCGGGCGTGTTGGTCGAAGCGCTTCAGCGATTTGGTAAATCGCCAAGGCGGTCAGGAATGTCCGCCTTGGCTCTACTTCCAACGACCTGCGCGACGAGATCGCGATTTTCCAGTGGAATCTGTTGCAGCGGACGACGGCATGGGTGGGGGTGATGGCGCTGACGGTGCTGACGCTGTGGATCTTGATCCAGGGCTATCGGATCGTGACGGGTCAGTCGCGTGAAGCGGCGATGGGCCTGGTGGTGACGGCGCTGCGCGCGGCGTTGATCATCGGTCTTGCGACGAGTTATAGGTCTTCGACCACATCGCTTTGATCGGTAGCGGCGGGCGAGTGGCCGGCATCATGCCACCCGCCCGCCGGCCCCGTGCTGGCATGCGCAACGCCGGGCTGATTGGTTTACCATTCGTCTCCAAGACCCCTTGCGAGAAGGTGGCCCGCGCCCCGCGCCGGCCCAGCGTGCGACATGAGCACTACCACCGCCCACCGCTGATTCCGGACGCGCCAGTTCGCAGGGCGCCCGCGCGGCGTTCTTCCCGCATCACCTCTCGCCGCATCCCTATCCGAGCCTGTCCCGCAACGGGCAGATCTCCCTTGCAGCCGTCGCGCTGCAGCCAGCACAGACCTCATTCTTGCCCATGATCAACATCACGCTCCCCGACGGCAGCCGCCGCGAATTCGAATCCCCCGTCTCGGTGATGCAGGTCGCCCAGTCGATCGGTGCCGGCCTGGCCAAGGCCACCATCGCCGGCCAAGTGGACGGCCAGCTGGTCGACGCCAGCGACGTCATCGACCATGACGCCAGCCTGCGCATCATCACCGCCAAGGACGCCGAAGGCGTGGAGATCATCCGCCACTCGTGCGCGCACTTGGTCGGGCATGCGGTCAAGCAGCTGTATCCCGAGGTCAAGATGGTGATCGGCCCGGTCATCGCCGAAGGCTTCTATTACGACATCTACAGCGAGCGCCCCTTCACGCCCGAAGACATGGCCGCGATCGAGCAGCGCATGCAGGAACTGATCGCGCAGGACTACGAGGTGATCAAGAAGGTCACCCCGCGCGCCGAGGTGATCGAGCTGTTCGCCCAGCGCGGCGAGGAATACAAGCTGCGGCTGATCGAGGACATGTCCGACGACATCACCGCGATGGGCCTGTACTACCACCAGGAATACGTGGACATGTGCCGTGGTCCGCACGTGCCCAATACGCGCTTCCTCAAGGCCTTCAAGCTGACCCGCATTTCCGGCGCCTACTGGCGCGGCGATGCCAAGAACGAGCAGCTGCAGCGCATCTACGGCACTGCCTGGGCCGACAAGAAGCAGCTGGACGCCTACATCCTGCGCATGGAAGAAGCCGACAAGCGCGACCATCGCCGCATCGGCAAGCAGCAGGACCTGTTCCATCTGCAGGAAGAGGCGCCCGGTCTGGTGTTCTGGCACCCCAAGGGCTGGTCGCTGTGGCAGGTGGTCGAGCAGTACATGCGCAAGGTCTATCGCGACAGCGGCTACGGCGAGGTGCGTTGCCCGCAAATCCTGGACGTGTCGCTGTGGCAGAAATCCGGCCACTGGGACAATTACCAGGACGCGATGTTCTTCACCGAGTCGGAGAAGCGCACCTACGCGGTCAAGCCGATGAACTGCCCCGGCCACGTACAGGTGTTCAACCAGGGCCTGCACAGCTACCGCGATCTGCCGATCCGCTACGGTGAGTTCGGTGCCTGCCACCGCAACGAGCCGTCCGGCGCCCTGCACGGCATCCTGCGCGTGCGCGGCTTCACCCAGGACGACGGGCACGTGTTCTGCCTGGAATCGCAGATCGAATCCGAAGTCACCGCGTTCCATCAGCAGGCGTTGGCGGTCTACACCGCGTTCGGCTTCGACGACATCGAGATCAAGATTGCGCTGCGCCCGGAAAAGCGCCTGGGCGACGACGTCACCTGGGACAAGGCCGAGGCGGCGCTGCGCAGCGCGCTGGGCGTGTGCGGGGTGGAGTGGCAGGAGCTGCCGGGCGAGGGCGCCTTCTACGGCCCCAAGATCGAATACCACCTCAAGGACGCCATCGGCCGCACCTGGCAGCTGGGTACCATGCAGGTCGATTTCATGATGCCCGGCCGCCTTGGCGCCGAGTACGTGGACGAGCACAGCCAGAAAAAGCATCCGGTGATGCTGCACCGGGCGATCGTCGGTTCGATGGAGCGTTTCATCGGCATCTTGATCGAACACCACGCCGGTGCCTTCCCGTCCTGGCTCGCCCCGGTCCAGGTCGTTGTCGCAAATATCACCGACGCACAGGCAGACTATGTGGACTCGGTTCGGAAAACCCTTGCAAATCAAGGCTTCCGTGTCAACGCCGATTTGCGTAATGAGAAGATCGGTTATAAGATTCGCGAGCATACGCTGCAACGCGTGCCGTACCTGCTCGTCGTCGGTGACCGCGAGAAGGAAAATGGCGCAGTCGCCGTGCGGACGCGTTCGGGGGAGGACCTCGGGACCATGACGGTCTCTGCCTTCATCGAACGCCTGCAGGCAGAGCAGGCAGCGTGAGCCAACCCCGGCCGGTCTGGATGATCCGGATGCGCCGGTTCGATTCCCCTGGGAGATTGCAATATCAGTACCCCTGACAACAAACAGAACCGCAAGAACCAAGAAATCCGTGTGCCGCGCGTCCGCGTGATCGGCAGTGACGGTGAGATGGTCGGCGTGTTGTCGCGCGACGAAGCGCTCGCCAAGGCCGAGGAAGAAGGCCTGGATCTGGTCGAAATCCAGCCGCAGGCCGATCCGCCGGTCTGCAAGATCATGGATTTCGGCAAGTTCAAGTTCGAGCAGCAGAAAAAGGCCAACGAGGCCAAGAAGAAGACCAAGCAGGTCGAGATCAAGGAACTCAAGTTCCGTCCGGTCACGGACGAGGGCGACTACCAGATCAAGCTGCGCAACATGCGCCGCTTCCTGGAAGAGGGCGACAAGGTCAAGGTCAATATCCGCTTCCGTGGCCGTGAAATGAGCCACCAGGAGCTGGGTCGCGAAATGGCGTCCCGGATCGAAGCCGATCTGGGCGAAGACATCGTCATCGAGTCGCGTCCGCGCCTGGAAGGGCGGCAGATGGTCATGATGATCGCGCCGAAGAAGAAGATCTGATCGCACGTTGCGCCGGGCCTCGCTGGGGTCCGGCGCTGCTGCGGCGGCGTCCGATTTGCAAGAATTCCCGGTAACGGGTAGACTGCGCGGCCCGGTTTTGCCGGGGCGCCGCGTAGGCGGTACAGGACCTGTCCGGATCGTGTTCGATCAAGGACTTACAAGCAGGCAAGGGCATGGATGGAAAGCGTGGTCGCAAGACTGCCGCCCGGGTCAGTGACAAAACACCATCAAGGACATAGCAATGCCCAAGATCAAGACCAACCGGGCGGCGGCCAAGCGTTTCCGCAAGACCGCCTCCGGCAAGTACAAGTGCGGCCACGCAAACCGTAGCCATATCCTCACGAAGAAAGCGACCAAGCGGAAGCGCAACCTGCGGCAGACGAATCACGTCCGTGCCGAGGACGCAGGCCGTCTTGACCGTATGCTTCCCTACCTCTGAGGACTGAACCATGGCACGAGTAAAGCGTGGTGTGCAGGCGCGCCGCCGCCACAAGAAAATTCTGACTCTGGCGAAGGGCTACTACAATGCCCGCCGCAAGGTCTTCCGCGTCGCCAAGCAGGCGGTCATCAAGGCACAGCAGTACGCCTATATCGGCCGTAAGCAGAAGAAGCGCGTCTTCCGTTCGTTGTGGATCACCCGCATCAATGCGGCTGCCCGCATCAATGGCCTGAGCTACAGCCGCTTCATGAATGGCCTGTTGAAGGCCGGTATCACCCTGGACCGCAAGGTGCTGGCCGATATCGCCGTGCACGACGCCGCCGGCTTTGCTGCGCTGGCCGAGAAAGCCAAGGGTGCGCTGGCGGCATAGGTGCGAGTCCCTCGCAAGAGCCCGCACGTGGTTGGTGCGAGTCCTTCGCAAGAGCCCGCACATCCATGTGCGGACTGTTGAAGGGGTAGATCGTCTCGAGCAGCCGCACACTCGTGTGCCTGCTTTTGGTGATGAAACGCAGATATGCAGGGGGGAAGGGCGCGAGTCCTTCCCCTTTTGCGTTTTAGACGACAGGCATCGTTGCTTGGGTGCATGGCAAGACGAGATTTGAGTGGCAATGCGTTCCGGTGCATCCGGAAACATCGTTCGGTTGACGCAGTTGAGGCGCGAGTGCAATGAGTGAGATTCAATCCCTGACCGAGCGTGCGCTGGCCGATGTCGCCGCCGCGCAGACGCCGGACCAACTGGAGGCCTTGCGCGTCGCGTTGCTGGGCAAGAGCGGCAGCATCACCGCACAGCTCAAGCAGCTCGGCACGCTGCCAGCCGATCAGCGCAAAGCCGCTGGCGAAGCGATCAACCTGTCGCGCGATGCGCTGACCGCTGCATTGGCCGAGCGCAAACACACGCTGGAAAATGCCGCGCTGGACGCACGTCTGGCCGGAGAGCGGATCGATGTCACCTTGCCGGGTCGTCGCAGCGAACGTGGCGGGTTGCATCCGGTCACGCGCACGCTTGAGCGCATCGTCGAGATCTTTGCGCGCCTGGGCTATGAGGTGTCCGATGGTCCGGAGATCGAGGACGACTGGCACAACTTCGAAGCGTTGAACTTTCCGCCGCACCATCCGGCGCGTGCGATGCACGACACGTTCTATTTCGGCGATGGCCGCCTGTTGCGCACCCACACTTCCGGCGTGCAGGTGCGCTACATGGATGCGCACAAACCGCCGCTGCGCATGATCGCGGCCGGCAAGGTGTATCGCTCCGACTCGGACCAGACCCACTCGCCGATGTTCCACCAGGTCGAAGGCCTGCTGGTGGACGAGCATTCCACTTTCGCCGATCTCAAGGGCACTTTGTCCGAGTTCGTGCGGGCGTTTTTCGAGCGCGATTTCGAAATGCGCTTCCGCCCCAGCTATTTCCCGTTCGTGGAACCGGGCGCGGAAGTGGATATCGCCTGGCAGCAGCCCGACGGCAGCACGCGCTGGCTGGAAGTGCTCGGCTGCGGCATGGTGCATCCGAACGTGCTGCGTAGCGTCGGCATCGACCCGGAGCGCTACACCGGCTTCGCGTTCGGCCTGGGCGTGGAGCGCTTTGCGATGCTGCGCTATGGCGTCAACGACCTGCGCGCGTTCTTCGAAAACGATGTGCGCTTTCTCAGGCAGTTTGCTTGACGGCCGGGAATCGGGAATCGGGAGTGGAGAATCGGAGCAGCCAAGCGCGCTCCTAGCCCACCTTCCAGATCCCCGAAGACCTCCCGCTGTTGCGATTCCCGATTCCCTATTCTCCATTCCCGGCTTCTCATGAAATTCTCTGAAAATTGGCTGCGCAGCCACGTTCCCATCCAGGCGACCCGCGACGAGCTTGCCGCGACGCTGACGGCGATCGGTCTGGAGGTCGAAGAGGTCACGCCATTGGGCGAGGCCCTGGGTCAAGTGGTGGTAGCGCGCATTGTCGCGGCGGTGCGTCACCCGGAAGCCGATCGTTTGCAGGTGTGCAGCGTCGATGCAGGGCAGGGCGAGTTGCTGCAGATCGTGTGTGGCGCGCCCAATGCGCGCGCCGGTCTGGTAGCGCCGTTGGCGCTGGTCGGTGCGCGGATCGGCGAGCTGACCATCACTGCCGCCAAGCTGCGCGGGGTGGCGTCCAATGGCATGTTGTGTTCGGCCAAGGAGCTGGGGCTTGATAGCGATGCGTCCGGGCTGTTCGAGTTGCCGGACGATGCGCCGGTGGGTCAGGCGCTGGCCGAGTATCTGGGGCTGCCCGACGCCAGCATCGAGATCAAACTCACGCCCAATCGCGCCGATTGTTTCAGCGTGCGCGGCATCGCCTTCGATGTGGCGGCCGCATGCGCCAGCCAAGTGGTGGCCTTCGATGCGGCTGCGGTAGCGCCGGTGTCGATGCGCACGCTGGCGGTGGAATTGCATGCCGGCAGCGAGGCGCCGCGTTATTGCGGGCGTGTGATCGAAGGCATCGACCCGGCGGCCAAAACGCCAGTGTGGTTGGCCGAGCGGCTGCGCCGCAGCGGTGTGCGGCCGGTCTCGCTGCTGGTGGATATCACCCAGTACGTGATGCTGGAACTGGGCCAGCCGATGCATGCCTACGACCTGGATAAACTTTCCGGCCCGATCAGTGTGCGCCGTTCGCACTCTAACGAGGCTCTGATGCTGCTGAATGGCCAGCTCGCCGGTCTGGGGACGGGGAGGGAATTCCTAGTGATCTCTGATTTCGGTGGGGTCGCAGGCAAGGAGCGTGCGATCGGACTGGCGGGAATCATGGGCGGGGAGGATACAAAAGTCGACGATGCCACCCGCGATGTGTTCATTGAGGCCGCGTACTTCGACCCGGCCGCGATCATGGGCCGTGGCCGCAAGTTAGGCCTGCATACCGATGCCGGCCATCGCTTCGAGCGCGGTGTGGATCCAGCATTGCCGCCGCAAGCGATCGAGGTGGCCACGCGGTTGGTGCTGGAACTTGCGGGCGGCACGCCGGGCCCGGTCGTGCATGCGCAATTGCCGCAGCATCTGCCGCAGCCGGCGCGCATCCTGCTGCGGCGTGCGCGGATCGCGCGCGTGCTCGGCATCCAGATCGACGATGCCGAGGTTGTGCGCATTCTGAGCGCGCTCGGCATGCAGCTCGAGGCGGTGGCCGAAGGCTGGCAGGTGATGGCGCCGAGCCGCCGCTTCGATATCGCCATCGAAGAGGATCTGATCGAAGAGCTGGCGCGGATTCACGGGTACGACCGGGTACCGACCACATTGCCTGGCGGTGCCAGTCGCATCGCCATGCCGAGCGAGACCCAGCTCGATGAGCTCAGCGTGCGACGCCAGCTGGTGGCGCGCGAGCTGCAGGAAACCATCAATTACGCCTTCGTCGATGCCACGTTGCTGGAGCGCTGGAAGCTGGCCGATGGCCTGGTGCCGTTGGCCAATCCGCTCAGTGCCGAGCTTGCGATCATGCGTCCGCGCCTGTTGCCGGGCCTGGTGGCGACACTGGGCCGCAACGCCGCCCGCCAGGCCGGGCGCGTGCGCCTGTTCGAATTGGGCAAGGTGTTCGCGGCGGCTGCCGACACCGGCGCCGCGCCGCTGGAGGCGCAGCATGTCGCCGCTGCCGTCTGTGGCGATGCCTTGGCGCTGCAATGGGGCGAACCCGCGCGCAAGGTGGACTTCCATGACCTGAAGGGCGACCTGATGGCGCTGGCTGCGGCCAGTGGTGCGGTGCTGGAGTTCCAGCCTTCCACCGAGCCGTTCGGGCACCCGGGGCGCTCGGCCGATATCCATCGCGACGGCGTGCGCATCGGCTGGATCGGGCAGGTGCACCCGCGCCTGGCCAAGGCGCTGGACATCGACGTGGACGTGATCGCATTCGAGCTGCAGCTTGCCCCGCTGGTGCAGCGTGCGCTGCCGCGCGCCGGCGAACTGTCGCGGTTCCCATCGGTGCGCCGCGATCTGGCCTTCCTGGTGCCGGAAGAGGTGAGCTGGGCGGCGCTGTCGGCCAGCGTACGCACCTCGGTGGGGCCGTTGTTGCGCGAGGTGCAGCTGTTCGACCGTTATGTCGGGCAGGGGGTCGAGCCAGGTTTCAAGAGTCTGGCTATGGGCTTGATTTTGCAGGATAACTCGCGCACTCTCACCGACCGGGACGTGGATGCGGTCGTTACCGATGTGGTGGCCGCGATCGAGCGCGAGCACCGCGCCCGGATCCGGAGTTGAGGCGGTAACCAGGGGATTGGCATGGCATTGACGAAAGCGGAGATGGCCGAACGTCTGTTCGACGAGG
This sequence comes from Xanthomonas sp. 3075, assembly GCF_014197275.1. Lineage (GTDB taxonomy): Bacteria > Pseudomonadota > Gammaproteobacteria > Xanthomonadales > Xanthomonadaceae > Xanthomonas > Xanthomonas campestris_B. The sequence goes on from NZ_JACIFI010000013.1 coordinate 17,489, forward strand.
TCGGTCTGAACAAGCGCGAGGCAAAGGAATTTGTCGATGCGTTTTTCGATGTGCTGCGCGATGCGCTGGAGCAGGGCCGTCAGGTGAAGCTGTCCGGGTTCGGCAACTTCGATCTGCGGCGCAAGAATCAACGGCCCGGTCGCAACCCCAAGACCGGCGAAGAAATTCCGATTTCGGCACGCACGGTGGTGACCTTCCGTCCTGGCCAGAAGCTCAAGGAGCGGGTGGAGGCTTATGCTGGATCCGGGCAGTAATCGCGAGCTACCGCCGATTCCGGCCAAGCGCTACTTCACCATCGGCGAGGTCAGCGAGTTGTGCGACGTCAAACCGCACGTGCTGCGCTATTGGGAAACCGAGTTTCCGAGCCTGGAGCCGGTCAAGCGCCGCGGCAATCGACGCTACTACCAGCGCCACGACGTGCTGATGGTGCGGCAGATTCGTGGCCTGCTCTACGAGCAGGGCTACACCATCGGTGGCGCGCGTCTGCGTCTGGAAGGCGATGGTGCCAAGAGCGAGTCGGCATTGAGCAATCAGATCATCAAGCAGGTGCGCATGGAACTGGAAGAAGTGCTGCAACTGCTGCGACGCTAGGAAAACGCTTCACAAAGCCGCTATACTCGCAGGCCGCCCTCGCGGCGGATGCAGCATCTTCGGGGTATAGCGCAGCCTGGTAGCGCACTAGTCTGGGGGACTAGTGGTCGTCGGTTCGAATCCGGCTACCCCGACCAAACACAAGGCCCATGTCTTCACGGACGTGGGCTTTTTTGTTGCGACGCAGCACGATGTTTCCGGGTTGTCATACGGGTGACTTAGTATGCGGATCGGCATAGTGGAGCCATGCGGGATCCGTTCTGTAGAGACCGTTCCTGTGCAGCTGAATCCGCGATGGACCTGGTTCACGGAATGCTGCTAAGTGTCAGAAAATGCTCCGAATCATTGCGGTTGAATCCCGATCTGGATCACGTTCTGTTAACGCGGCAATGACGAACTTGAATCAATGGTCCAACGCCGTCAAAAAAATGGCGTGCGGCAGCTTGCGATGCGTTGGTTCTATGCCATAGTGCACTGCAACACGTCACACCTGTCGTGATCCCGATCTGCTCGGGAAGCAACTCTCTGTCGTACGTTCGTGCTGGCGCGTTTGGCCGGTTGAATGCTGCGCGAGGTCCTGTCCCACCCAACCGAGGCAGCCAGCCACACGCATGAAGAAACTGATCGGACGATTCTGCCAAGGTATCAGCCTGGCGTTGATCTGCTCGATGACACTGGGCGCTTGCAGCACCGGGAAGGGCATGGCGTCGTCATTGCCGCTTCCCGACCCGCTCGCAATGTCCGCTGTGCAGCCCGAGTACCGACTCTCCCCAGGCGACTTGCTGCTGGTCAAGGTGTTCCAGATCGATGATCTGGAGCGTCAGGTCCGCATCGATCAGAACGGCCATATCTCGTTGCCGCTGATCGGCGACATCAACGCCGCCGGCATGGGTGTGGGTGAATTTGAAAAGATCGTGGCCGACCGCTACCGCTCCGGCTACCTGCAGAATCCGCAGGTGTCGGTGTTCGTGCAGGAGTCCAATGGCCGTCGCGTCACCGTGACCGGCGCGGTCGACGAGCCGGGCATCTACCCGGTGATCGGCTCCAACCTCACCCTGCAGCAAGCCATTGCCCAGGCCAAGGGCGTGAGTACGGTGGCCAGCCGTGGCAACGTCATCGTATTCCGCATGGTCAACGGGCAAAAGATGATTGCGCGATTCGACCTGACCGAGATCGAGAAGGGAGCCAATCCCGATCCTGAGATTTACGGCGGCGACATTATCGTGGTGTACCGCTCGGATGCGCGCGTTTGGTTGCGCACCATGCTGGAACTGACTCCTCTTGTGATGGTGTGGCGCGCTTACCGATGAGTATGAATTCCGACAATCGTTCCTCTTCGTCTCATCGTCACGGGCATCTCGAGCTGGCGGATGTGAGCCTGCTCGACTACTGGCGCGCCTTGGTGTCGCAGCGCTGGTTGATCCTTCTGATCATCCTGGGTGCGGTGTTGCTGGCGCTTGGCGTCACCTTGCTGATGCCCGAGAAGTACCGTGCCACCAGCACGCTGCAGATCGAGCGCGACTCGCTCAACGTGGTGAACGTGGCGAACCTGATGCCGGTGGAGTCGCCGCAGGATCGTGACTTTTACCAGACCCAGTACCAGTTGCTGCAGAGCCGTTCGCTGGCGCGCGCGGTGATTCGCGAAGCCAAGCTCGATCAGGAGCCGGCCTTCAAGGAGCAGGTCGAGGAAGCGCTGGAAAAGGCGGCCGCCAAGAATCCGGAAGCCGGCAAGTCGTTGGACTCGCGTCAGGCGATCGTCGAGCGCAGCCTCACCGATACCCTGCTGGCCGGACTGGTGGTCGAGCCGATCCTCAATTCGCGCCTGGTGTACGTCAACTACGATTCGCCCGACCCGGTGCTGGCAGCCAAGATCGCCAACACCTATCCCAAGGTGTTCATCGTCAGCACCCAGGAGCGCCGCATGAAGGCGTCTTCGTTCGCGACCCAGTTTCTGGCCGAACGTCTGGAGCAGTTGCGCGCCAAGGTCGAAGACTCCGAGAAGAACCTGGTCTCCTACTCGACCGAGGAGCAGATCGTGTCGGTGGGCGATGACAAGCCCTCGTTGCCTGCTCAGAACCTGACCGACCTCAACGCGTTGCTGGCATCGGCGCAGGACACCCGCATCAAGGCCGAGGCGGCGTGGCGCCAGGCTGCGAGCGGCGATTCTATGTCGCTGCCGCAGGTACTCAGCAATCCGCTCATCCAGAGCCTGCGCGGCGAACAGATCCGTCTGACCACCGAGTATCAGCAGAAGCTGTCGACCTTCAAGCCCGATTACCCGGAAATGCAGCGCCTCAAAGCGCAGATCGAAGAATCGCGTCGTCAGATCAATGGCGAGGTGATCAACATCCGCCAGTCGCTGAAGGCGACCTACGACGCGTCGGTGCATCAGGAAGAACTGCTCAACCAACGTATTGCCGGTCTGCGCAACAGCGAACTGGATCTGCAGAGCCGCAGCATCCACTACAACATGCTCAAGCGCGACGTCGATACCAACCGCCAGCTCTACGATGCGCTCCTGCAGCGCTACAAGGAGATCGGTGTGGCCGGCAACATTGCAGCCAACAACGTGACCATCGTCGATACCGCAGATGTGCCTACGTCGAAGACCTCGCCGAAAATCAAATTGAACCTCGCTTTGGGCTTCATCTTTGGCGTATTCCTGGGTGTGGCGGTGGCGCTTGTGCGTTACTTCCTGCGCGGTAATACGGCGGAAACGCGGTTGAACTGAGAATGCGCCGTTCCAGAACGGTGGTTAATTTAAGTGACAACTGATTCAGCGTGGAAAAGGTCGGATCCCGTATGTTCTGGGCTCCTTCGTTTGAAAGTTTGTCTCTGTTGAAACAAATGGCTGTCGAGTGATCTGGGGTCGGTAAGTATTACCGCGGTGATCACCCGGCGGAGATGATTGAAAGCTCGCTTGCGTTTCGCATGTTCCCCCGCATGCGCCGTATCGGGTTTGGAGGACATCCCCATGCTTTTGGCAGACTTGAGTAGCGCGACCTACACGACATCCTCGCCGCGCCTGTTGTCGAAATACTCGGCTGCGGCCGATCTGGTCCTGCGCGTCTTCGACCTGACCATGGTCGTGGTCTCCGGGCTGATTGCCTACCGTATCGTCTTCGGCTCCTGGGTGCCTGCGGCACCGTACCGGGTCGCCATCGCCACCACGCTGCTGTACTCGGTGATCTGCTTTGCGTTGTTCCCGTTGTATCGCAGCTGGCGCGGGCGCGGACTGTTGAGCGAGCTGATGGTGCTCGGTGGTGCGTTCGGCGGCGTGTTCGCGCTGTTTGCGGTGCACGCGCTGATCGTGCAGGTCGGCGAGCAGGTGTCGCGCGGCTGGATCGGGCTGTGGTTTGTCGGCGGTCTGGCATCGCTGGTGGCGGCGCGCACCTTGCTGCGCGGTTTCTTGAACCATCTGCGCACCCAGGGCGTGGACGTACAGCGTGTGGTGGTGGTCGGTCTGCGCCATCCGGTGATGAAGATCAATCACTACCTGAGCCGTAATCCGTGGGTCGGCATGAACCTGGTCGGTTATTTCCGCACGCCTTACGACATCGCCGTGACCGAGCAGCGCCAGTCGCTGCCGTGTCTGGGCGACCCGGACGCGTTGATCGAGTATCTGAAGGACAACCAGGTCGAGCAGGTGTGGATTTCGCTGCCGCTGGGCGAGCGCGATCACATCAAGCAGCTGCTGCAGCGTCTGGATCGTTATCCGATCAACGTGAAGCTGGTGCCGGACCTGTTCGACTTCGGCCTGTTGAATCAATCCGGTGAGCAGATCGGCAACGTGCCGGTGATCAACCTGCGCCAGGGCGGTGTCGATCGCGACAACTACTTCGTGGTTGCCAAGGCATTGCAGGACAAGATCCTGGCCGTGATCGCGTTGATGGGCCTCTGGCCGCTGATGGCTGCGATTGCAGTGGGCGTCAAGATGAGCTCGCCCGGTCCGGTGTTCTTCCGTCAGCGCCGCCATGGGTTGGGTGGTCGTGAGTTCTATATGTTCAAGTTCCGCTCGATGCGCGTGCATGACGATCATGGCACCACCATCCAGCAGGCGACCAAGAACGACACCCGTATCACCCGGTTCGGTGCGTTCCTGCGCCGCAGCAGCCTGGACGAGTTGCCGCAGATCTTCAACGTGCTCGGTGGCAGCATGTCGATCGTCGGTCCGCGTCCGCATGCCGCGCAGCACAATACCCATTACGAAAAGCTGATCAATCACTACATGCAGCGCCATTACGTCAAGCCGGGCATCACCGGTTGGGCGCAGGTCAACGGCTTCCGTGGCGAAACGCCCGAGCTGCGGACGATGAAGAAGCGTATCCAGTACGACCTCGATTACATCCGTCGTTGGTCGCTGTGGCTGGATATCCGCATCATCGTGCTCACCGCGGTGCGGGTGCTCGGACAGAAGACCGCGTACTGATGATGGCGGGGAGCGTGCGACTTGGCGCGTCCGGCGCTGCGGGCGGCTGCATTGCAGCCGCCCTTTTCAAGCAGGCGTCTGCATGCTGATCCGAATGAGCGATGCAACGCGCGTGCGCCTGCACAACCTGCTGATCGAGCTGACGCTCCTGGTCGGCGTGGGTTACAACCTTGTACTGGCGTTGATCAACGCGAACGTATTCACCGTCCGCCCGGTGGTCACTTATGCAGTCGAGTTCATGGTCTACGCGGCCTGCTTTCTGCTCGGCCTCGGCTCGCTGAGCCGAAAGCGCATCGCGTTGATCGTCAGCGGATTGGGGCTGATTGTCACCCTGATGTTCGTGCGTTTCCTGGTGAACTGGGAGATCGACCCGAAGTTCTTCCGCGACGCATTGGTGGTGTTTGCTTTTGTCGTGCTGGGGTCTGCCTACACGGGGTCGGTGCCCAAGTTGTTCTTGCGCATGACCATCATCGTGTCGCTGGTGGCTGCGTTCGAATTGGCAATGCCCACCGCATACGGCGATCTGGTCAACCCCAAGAGCTTCTTCGTCAATGCGCGCGGCATGAGCGCCGAGGGCTTCTGGAACGAAGACAGCAATCTGTTCGTCAGTGCGACGCGCCCGGGCGAGCGTAATTTTTTGCCTGGCTCCAATCTTCCACGTGCCTCCTCGATGTTCATCGAGCCGGTGACGATGGGTAACTACATCTGCTTCTTCACCGCCATCCTGCTGGTGTTCTGGCGCTGGATGCGGCCATCGATGCTGATCCTGTCGGTGGGACTGATCGGTTTCATGGTCGTGGCCTCGGATGGACGCCTGGCTGCGGGCACCTGCGTGCTGATGGTCCTGTTGACGCCGCTATTGAAACGCCTGGATCAGCGATTGGCGTTCCTGGTGTTCCTGCTGGTGATCATGACGGCGTGGTTGCTGGTGTGGATGACCGGAATCACCGCCTATCAGGACACCACGATGGGGCGGGTGTTCTTCACCGTTTACTCGATGAACAACCTGTCGTTCGAGTCCTGGATGGGTCTGGATTTTGCGCAGGCGTATCGCTACTTCGATAGCGGCATTGCGTATTTCATTGCATCGCAGTCGATCGTCGGCGTGCTGGCATTCCTGCTGTCTTACTCGTTCCTGTTGCTGATGCCGAGCAAGGAGGGGCAGCTGTTCAAGAACCTGGCCATCTTTGCATTTGCGCTGAGTCTGCTGGTGTCCAACGGCTACTTCTCGATCAAGACCTCGGCGCTGTGGTGGTTCGTCTGCGGCTACCTGTGGCACATGCTGCCGACCTGGTCTGCGGCGACGGGTACACCTGGCACGCTGATCAAGGACGATCCAACGGCAGATGGCGCGCAGTTGCCATTGCCTGCGGGAGGGGCGCGGTGAGCGTAGCGGCGATGCAAACGCAATCGTCGGCAGCGCCGACGGCTGGCGCGCATGTCGCGACCACTGGACGTGCGCGTGATCCACGCATCGATGCCACCAAGGCCATCGCCATCCTGCTGGTGGTGTTCTGCCATGCCAAGGGCGTGCCGCACGGCATGACCTTGTTTGCGTACAGCTTCCATGTGCCGCTGTTCTTCCTGGTGTCCGGCTGGCTGGCATCCGGCTATGCCTCACGCACCACCGGGCTTGACCGGCGTTCACTGAGCCGGCATGCACGCAGTCTGTTGGTGCCGTATGCGACGTTCTATCTATTGGGTTACGTTTACTGGTTGCTGACCCGCAACATCGGCGAGAAGGCCGCCCGCTGGGGCAGTCACCCGTGGTGGGAGCCGATCGTTTCGATGTTCACCGGCATCGGCCCGGACCTGTATGTGCAGCCGCCCCTGTGGTTTCTGCCGGTGATGTTGGTGACGGTGATCGGTTACGCGCTGCTACGCCGGTGGATGTCGCCGATGGTGATCGCGCTGGCATCGTTGCTACTGGCGTGGTTGTGGATGGGCTGGTTTCCGGCGCAGCAGCTGCGGCTGTTCTTCGGACTGGACGTGTTGCCGGTGTCGTTGTGTTTCTACGCACTTGGCGCCTTGTTGATCTATCTCTCGCCGCGTCTGCCGACGTCCTTGCCGGGCAGTGCGCTGGCAACGGTGCTGTTGGCGCTGCCGGTGGTGTGGCTTGCCCAGACCAACGGACGCATCGACGTCAATATGCTGGAATTTGGCCGTGACCACGCCGCGTTCGTGCTGAGTGCAGTGCTGGGTTCGTTGATGGTGATCTGCGCTGCACGATTGGTACAGGGCTGGGCGTGGGTGCAGTGGATCGGCCGCAACACCTTGCTGATCTTGTGCACGCACATGCTGGTGTTCTTTGTGTTGTCCGGCGTTGCCGCCGTGTCGGGCATCTTCGGTGCCTGGCGTCCCGGGCTGGGCTGGGCGGTGTTCGTCACGGTGTTCGCGTTGGCTGCGTGCGTTCCGTTGCGCTGGTTGCTGATGCGCTTTGCGCCGTGGACCTTGGGTGCGCGCCCGGTGGCGGCATGACCGGCGCCGCAGCATGACCACCGCAGCGTATTCCGCCAACGCCGGACACAACAGTGCTCCAGCAAAAGCCGGGCCGGCGCCCGCGTTGACGCGCGACTGGCAGATCGATGCCGCCAAGGCGCTCGCCATCGTTCTGGTGATGTTGGGGCACGCCAGCGGGATGCCGCCGGCGTACAAGTTGTTCGCCTACAGTTTCCACGTGCCGTTGTTCTTTGTGCTTTCCGGCTGGGTCGGCGAACGTTTTGGCAGCCGCGCACTCAACGTCGCGACGACGCAAAAACTGGCGCGGACGTTGCTGCTTCCTTACCTGGCCTTCTTCCTGGTGGCGTATGGGTACTGGTTGCTGACCGCCGCGCTCAACGGCGCGCTGCATCAACCCAATGCGCACTCCTGGTGGGACCCGTTCGCCGGGCTGTTCTGGTCCAATGGCTCCAGCTTGTATGTGCTTCCTGCGCTGTGGTTCCTGCCTGCGCTGTTTGTCACAACGCTCGCCTACATTGCGCTGCGTGCACGCCTCAGCACGGCCATGGTTGCCGTGCTCAGCGTGCCACTCGCGTTGGTGTGGGCTGGTTGGTTTCCGTCGCTGCATCTGCGGTTACCGTTTGCGTTGGACGTCTTGCCCGTCGCACTGTTCTTCATCGCCATCGGTGGTTGGCTGTCGCGCTTTGCCGATGCGCTGCGCTCGCTTGGCATGCGCGTCTGGGCAGCGGCATTGCCTGTGGTGGCTGTGACGTGGTGGTGGCTGGCCGCTGCGAACGGGCAGGTGGACGTCAACAATCTGCAGTTCGGGCAGTCGGCCGCAGTGTTCTTGCTGGTCAGCCTGCTGGGAACCGCGATGACCTTGTGTGTGGCGTATTTCATCCGGCACTGGCGCTGGGTGCAGTGGATTGGCACCAACACCTTGCTGATCCTGTGTACGCATACGCTGGTGTTCTTGGTGGTCACCAGTGTGGTGGCGCGAACGGGGGTGATCGATCGCCATGTGATCGGTACGCCGATCTGGGCGATGGGGCTCTGCGTGGTTGCCGTTGCCGCGTGCGTCCCGATGCGTGCGGTATTGGTGCGAATCGCGCCGTGGATGTTGGGATTGAAAGGGAAATGATGCACTTCCAGAATCATCAGCCGTCGCAGCAATCAAGTGTGTGTCGTTGGCAAAGGAGATTGGCGTAATGAAAGTGGTGCATGTCGTCCGCCAATTCCACCCCTCGATCGGGGGTATGGAGGAAGTCGTTCTCAATGTGGCTCGCCAGCATCAGGCCAATAGCGCCGATACGGTAGAGGTCGTCACGTTGGATCGTGTGTTCACCGACCCCGGCGCGCAGCTTGCTGCGCAGGAAACGTTTGAAGGCTTGCCGATCCGCCGTATCGGCTATCGCGGTTCGTCGCGTTATCCGCTGGCGCCGTCGGTGCTGGGTGCGATTCGCTCGGCGGACCTGGTGCATTTGCATGGCATCGATTTTTTCTACGACTATCTTGCGTTGACCAAGCCGCTGCACGGCAAGCCGATGGTGGTCTCCACGCACGGCGGGTTCTTTCATACCGCGTACGCATCGCGCATGAAGCAGGTCTGGTTCCAGACCCTGACGCGGGCCTCTGCGTTGGCCTATGCACGAGTGATCGCCACCAGCGAAAACGATGGCGATCTGTTCGCAAAAGTGGTTGCGCCGGCGCGTTTGCGGGTGATCGAGAACGGGGTGGACGTGGAGAAGTATGCCGGGCAGGGCGCGACGGTGCCCGGCCGGACGATGCTCTACTTCGGGCGTTGGTCGGTGAACAAGGGGCTGATCGAAACGCTGGAGTTGCTGCAGGCTGCACTCACGCGCGACCCGCAATGGCGGCTGATCATTGCCGGCCGCGAATACGATTTGAACGAGGCCGACCTGCGCAAGGCGATCGCCGAGCGTGGGCTACAGGACAAGGTGCAGCTGAGCATGTCGCCGTCGCAGGAACAGCTGCGTGCGTTGATGCAGCAGGCGCAGTTCTTCGTGTGCCTGTCGCGGCATGAAGGGTTTGGCATTGCGGCGGTCGAGGCGATGAGCGCGGGGCTGATCCCGATCCTCAGCGATATCCCGCCGTTCGTGCGGCTTGCCACTGAGTCGGCGCAGGGCGTGATCGTCAATCGCGACAAGATCGCGGTTGCCGCAGATCAGGTGCAGGCGCTTGCGCTGCAGGCCGATGCCGACTTCCACACGCGGCGTGCGGCGTCGATGGCCTACGTGAGCCGCTACGACTGGAAGCATGTGGTCGGGCGCTATATCGACGAATATCACACGGCGCTGGGCACGCGTCGCCCGCAGGAGGCAGTGCGATGAGCGCGCTCGCGTCCCCATCGATACCCCGTGCGGCAACCAAGCCGCAGGTCACGGTGCTGTTTTCCACCGAAAAACCCAACGCCAGCACCAATCCGTATCTAACCCAGCTCTATGACGCGTTGCCCGATGCGGTGCAGCTGCGTTTCTTTTCGATGCGCGATGCGCTGCTGTCGCGCTACGACGTGCTGCATCTGCATTGGCCGGAGTATCTGCTGCGCCATCCGAGCGCGGCGGGCACGTTGGCCAAGCAGGTGTGCGCGGCACTGTTGCTGCTCAAACTGCAACTGACCGGCACACCGGTGGTCCGCACCTTGCACAATCTGGCGCCGCACGAAGATCGTGGTTGGCGCGAGCGCAGCCTGTTGCGCTGGATCGACCGCCTGACGCGCCGCTGGATCCGCATCAACGCGACCACGCCACCGCGTCCGCCGTTCACCGACACCATCCTGCACGGTCACTATCGCGACTGGTTCGCGAAGATGGAGCAGGGAAGCCCGGTTCCGGGGCGGTTGCTGCACTTCGGTCTGATCCGTCCGTACAAGGGCGTGGAGACCTTGCTGGAGGTCATGGGCAAGGTGAACGATCCGCGGTTGAACCTACGCATCGTCGGTAACCCGGCGACGCCACAGATGCGGACCCTGGTCGAGGAAGCCTGCGCACAGGACCCACGCGTCAGCGCATTGCTGGCCTATGTCGAAGAACCGGTACTGGCGCGCGAAGTCAGCGCAGCAGAGCTGGTGGTGTTGCCGTATCGGCAGATGCACAACTCCGGCACGCTGCTGCTGGCGTTGTCGCTGGCACGTCCGGTGTTGGCGCCGTGGAGCGAATCCAATGCCGCCATCGCCGAGGAGGTCGGCCCTGGCTGGGTGTTTCTCTACGAAGGCGAGTTCGATGCGGCGTTGCTGACCGGCATGCTGGACAAGGTTCGCGCGGCGCCGCGTGGGCCTGCGCCGGATCTGTCGCAGCGTGACTGGCCGCGGATCGGGCAGTTGCATTACCGCACCTATCTGGAAGCGCTCGGCCAGGATGGAGATCTCGCGCTGTGACCACACAGACCCCGCCGACGACATCTTCCACGCCGCCACCACCACAGCGCAGCCTCGGCTCGCGCGCTGCCGGTGGCGCAGCGGTGACCATGATCGGCCAGTCGTCGAAGATGGTCGTGCAGTTCGGCGGCATCATCCTGCTGGCGCGGTTGCTGACGCCTTATGACTACGGCCTGATGGCCATGGTGACCGCGATCGTCGGTGCTGCCGAAATCCTGCGGGATTTCGGCCTGTCCGCCGCTGCGGTACAGGCCAAGCATGTCAGCCGCGAACAGCGCGACAACCTGTTCTGGATCAACAGCGGCATCGGCTTGTTGCTGTCGGTGCTGGTGTTCGCATCGGCGCATGTGATTGCGAACTTCTACAACGAACCGGCGCTGGTGACGATTTCCCAGGCGCTGGCGGTCACCTTCCTGATCAACGGCATGACTACGCAGTACCGCGCGCATCTGAGCCGCGATCTGCGTTTCGGGCAGGTTGCGCTCAGCGACGTGGGATCGCAGGTGCTGGGCCTGTGCGCGGCCGTTGCTGCCGCATTGCTGGGCTGGGGCTATTGGGCGCTGGTGGTGCAGCAGGTCGTGCAGGCGCTGGTCAATTTTGTCATCGCCGCAAGCTGCGCACGCTGGTTGCCGGGCGGGTATCAGCGCGCCGCGCCAATGCGCGACTTTATGAGCTTCGGCTGGAACCTGATGGCTGCGCAGCTGCTGGGATATGCCAGCCGCAACGTGGGCCAGGTGATCATCGGGTGGCGCACCGGCCCGGATGCGCTGGGTCTGTACAACCGCGCCTTCCAGTTGCTGATGATGCCGTTGAACCAGATCAATGCGCCTGCCACCAGCGTGGCGTTGCCGGTGCTGTCGCAGCTGCAGGACGATCGCGAGCGCTTCAGCGCGTTCCTGCTGCGTGGGCAGACGGTGATGGTGCATTTGATCGTGGCACTGTTCGCGTTCGCCTGTGCGCTGGCGATGCCGCTGATCGTGCTGGTGCTCGGCGAACAGTGGCGCGAGGCGGTCCCGTTGTTCCAGGTGCTGACGCTGGGCGGCATTTTCCAGACCGCGTCCTATGCCACCTACTGGGTGTTTCTTGCCAGAGGCTTGATGCGCGCGCAGCTGCTGTTTTCGCTGGTCAGCCGCATCGTGCTGATCGGCTGCATCTTTGTCGGCTCGCACTGGGGCGCGATGGGCGTGGCGATCGGCTATTCGTTCGGTCTGCTCGTGACCTGGCCGTTGTCGTTGGTCTGGGTCGGCAGGATTTCCGACACCCCGGTAGGGGCGTTGTTCAACAATGCCGTGCGCGCGATGCTGGCCTATGGCGTGGCCGGTGCTTGCGCGTACTACGCATCGATCACGGTCGGTGGCCCGCTCTGGGAACAACTGGCCGCCGGTGCGGTGGCCATGGCGGCAGTGTGCCTGCTGGCGTTGGCGATCTGGCCGGCTTTCCGCCGCGACGTGATCTCCATCCTCAATATTCGCAAGTTGTTGAAACAAGCCAAGGCACGCTGATGAGATCGACAATGTCTTCGCCTGCGTTCGGTCATGCTTTCTTTCATTCATTCATAGGACACGGCCCATGAGCGACACCTCCGCCGCCGCTTCCGGCATTCGCCGGCCTTGCTATCTGGTCTTGTCCGCTCACGATTACCGCACGCCACGTCGCGCCAATATCCACTTCATCACCGACCAACTCGCGCTACGCGGGACGACGCGCTTCTTTTCGCTGCGTTATAGCCGGTTGTCGCGCATGAAGGGCGATATGCGGCTGCCGCTGGACGCCACCGCAAATACGGTGGTGTCGCACAAGGGTGTCGATTGCTATCTGTGGCGGACGACCGTGCATCCGTTCAACACGCGCCGCGCGTGGCTGCGTTCGGTCGAAGATGCGATGTTCCGGTGGTACGCCGCGCATCCGCCGCGCCAGCTGCTGGACTGGATGCGCGAGGCGGATGTGATCGTGTTCGAAAGCGGTATCGCCGTGGCCTTCATCGAGCTGGCCAAGCGCATCAACCCGGCGGCAAAGCTGGTGTATCGCGCTTCCGATGGGCTGAGCACGATCAACGTGGCGTCCTATATCGAGCGCGAGTTCGACCGCGTGGCGCCCACGCTGGATGTGATCGCGCTGGTGTCGCCGGCGATGGCCGAAGAAGTTGCCAGCCGCGACAACGTCTATCACGTCGGTCACGGCGTGGATCACAACCTGGACCAGTTGGGCGATCCGTCTCCCTACGGCGAGGGCATCCACGCCGTTGCGGTGGGCTCGATGTTGTTCGATCCGGATTTCTTCGTCGTTGCCAGCAAGGCGTTTCCGCACGTCACCTTCCATGTGATCGGCTCGGGCATGGGCCGTCATCCCGGCTATGGCGATAACGTGATCGTGTACGGCGAGATGAAGCATGCCGAGACCATCGGCTACATCAAGCACGCCCGTTTCGGCATCGCACCGTATGCATCCGAGCAGGTGCCGGTCTATCTGGCCGATAGTTCGATGAAGCTGCTGCAATACGACTTTTTCGGCTTGCCAGCGGTGTGCCCGAATGCGGTCGTCGGGCCGTATCAGTCGCGTTTCGGCTACACTCCGGGTAACGCTGACGCGGTCATTGCAGCCATCGGTCGCGCTCTGGAAGCGCCACGCGTGCGTTACCGGCAGTGCTTGAACTGGTCCGACACCACCGATCGCGTGCTCAATCCCGGCGCGTATCCGGAAACCCGTTTGTACCCGCAACAGAACGGCGCAGCCGTGCATGCTTCGGCGGAGGCCGCGCTCTCGCATTGAGCGGCGCATTCAACTTTTAGAAGGAGACACCTTAGTTATGGCCAACGTCTTGCTGCAGAAATGGATTGAACATGCAGAACGTCGTGCACTTTTCTGGTGGCAGCCCAAGAACGCTGGCGTGAACATGGGCGATCACCTGTCCAAGGTGATCGTGTCCTGTGTGCTCTCCTTGCAGGACAAAACCCTGATCGAGAAGCGCGATCTGAGCAAGAAGCTGATCGCCATCGGGTCGGTGTTGCACTTCGCAAAAGACGGCGACACCGTCTGGGGCAGTGGCATCAACGGCAAGATTCCCGCCGAGCGCAATACCTTCAGTACGCTCGACGTGCGTGCGGTGCGTGGGCCGAAAACGCGTAAATTCCTGATGGATCGCGGCATCGCGGTGCCCGAGGTCTACGGCGACCCTGGCCTGCTGACGCCGATGTTCTTTCCCGGCGATGCGTTGGGAACGGTGAAGAAGCGTCCCTTCGCCATCGTCCCGCACTTCAATGAGCCGGTCGAAAAGTACAGCGCCTATGCAGATCACCTGGTGTTTCCCAACGTCAAGCCTGCGACTTTCATGAGCGCATTGCTGGGCGCCGAGTTGGTGATCAGCAGCTCGCTGCACGGTCTGATTCTTGCCGAAGCGTACGGAATTCCGGCGGTGTACCTGGACTGGGGCAATGGCGAGGATCGTTTCAAGTACGACGACTACTACAACGGCACCGGACGCATGCAGTGGCATTCGGGCAACAGCGTGGAAGAGTGTCTGGATCTGGGCGGCAACGGCGTGTTCGATCTGGAAAAACTGCAGGCCGGGTTGCTGGCCGCGTTCCCTTACGACCTTTGGTGATTCGATGATGCAGGGCCAGCGCGCGGATGTGGGTACGACCGGCGTCGACAACGTTGCGGTACCACCGGGTGTGGTGATTCCACTCGGCGGATTTCCGGTGTTGTCCACGACGCAGGAAGCCTTTGCGCTGGATCTGTTTCATGCACTGGCAGCGCATCAGCCGCGTCGGGTGTTCTTTGCCAATACCAATTTCATCGTGCAGTGCCAGGCGCTGCGGATGCGCATGCGCGAGCCCGCCGTGCGCATCGTCAACGATGGCATCGGGATGGACCTGGCGGCGCGGCTGATCCACGGCCGTCGCTTCGCCGGCAATCTCAATGGCACCGATCTGATTCCGTATCTGTGCCGCGAGAGCGCACAACCGCTCAAGTTCTTCCTGCTGGGCGGGCGTCCCGGTGTGGGCAAGACCGCTGCCGCCACCCTGACCGGCACGCTGGGTCAGCAGGTGGTCGGCATGTGCGATGGTTATGGCGAGTTCGCCGCAGCGGGCGAAGGCCTGGCCGAACGCATCAATCGTTCCGGCGCCGATGTATTGCTGGTGGCGTTCGGTAATCCGCTGCAGGAACGCTGGATTCTCGATCACAGCCATGCCCTGAGCGTGCCGCTGGTGTTCGGCGTGGGTGCGCTGCTGGATTTTCTGTCCGGTACCGCCAAACGTGCACCCAACTGGGTGCGGCGCCTGCATATGGAATGGATGTACCGGCTGCTCAACGAGCCGCGCCGGTTGCTCAAGCGCTATAGCTGGGATCTGCTGGTGTTCTTCCGCACCTGCCTGCGTGCCGGCAAGTATCTGCCCTGATCCACGGTGGTGGCGCCCGCTTGTCTGGAAGGGCCACCGGCTGCTTCGCACTCACCTCGACACGTGTAATCCGCTCTAGCATGCGCCCATGCATCCGACTGCCGCTGCGCTGATTCGCTCGCTGGACCTCGCCCCGCACCCGGAAGGCGGGCACTTTCGCCGTGTCTATGCCTCGGCACGTCAGGTCGCCGACAACGGGCAGGCGCGTCCGGCGCTGACGGCGATCCGCTTCCTGCTCAACGCCGGTGAACGTAGCGCCTGGCATCGCGTCGATGCGGAGGAGAGCTGGCATTGGCAGCAGGGCGATGCGCTGGAGTTGTTGATTTACGATGAGGCGATCGGGCAATTGCAGCGTGTGGTCCTGGATGCCGCCGAGCGCGGCGAACCGATGCAGGTGGTGCCTGCCGGGTGCTGGCAGGCGGCGCGCTCGCTCGGCCACTTCACCCTGGTGGGCTGCACGGTGTCGCCGGGATTCGTTTGGGAAGGCTTCTCCCTGCTCGATGCTGCCTCGCCCCTGGCGGCGCATCTTGCAACGCTGGTTCGTGCCTGAGCGAGCTGCGGCGTTGAACGCTTCGCTAACGCAGCGCGCGCTGGCTTGGCGTAGTGTCCGCGCAAACAAGGGGGCACTACGCGATGCGACGCAAGGCAGCGGTGTGGGGAGCGGGCTTGATGCTGGTGTCGATGCTGGCGGCAGCCAGCGATAGTGCGACGCCTAACGCGGCTGTGCCGCCACCGCCGGTGGTCGATCTGGAAGCGATGGTGGTGCGCGGCGTGCAGCCCGGTCCGGGCCTGTGGAAGGTCAGCAAGGGCGATCATGTGTTGTGGATCCTGGGCACCTTGTCGCCATTGCCGAAGCGTCTGCAATGGCAATCGGCCGAGGTGGAGGCGATCATCGGCCAGTCCCAGCAGGTGCTGATGGCGCCGACCGTGCAGGTGGATGCGGACATGGGATTCTTCGGCAAGCTGACCTTGCTGCCGTCGGCGATGAAGGCGATGAAGAACGAGGACGGCCGCCAGCTGCGCGAGGTGCTGCCGGCCGATCTGTATGCGCGCTGGAGCGTGGCCAAGGCGCGTTATATCGGCAGCGATCGTGGCGTGGAACGCAAGCGCCCGATGCTTGCGGCCGGTGAGTTGTATCAGGCAGCACTCAAGCGTTCCGGCCTCGCGCGTGCGCCGCTGGTCTGGTCGGTGGTGGAGCGTGCCGCCAAGCGTGCGGGCATCACGCCGACGCCCACGGCACTGGACTACAAGATCAGCGACCCGCGTCAGGCGATCAAGGAATTCCGCGCCGGCGGCATGGACGATACCGCGTGCTTCCGTAGCATCCTGGTCACGGTGGAGCGCGACCTGCCGACGATGGTCGAGCGTGCCAACGCATGGTCGGTCGGCGATATCGAGGCGTTGCGGCACCTGCCGCGCGAAGATCCGCAGGCGGCCTGCATGAGTGCGATGGCCAGCTCCGGCGCCGCCCGGAAGCGCGGCATCGACGATCTGGAGCGCCGCATGCGCGAGCACTGGCTGAGCATCGCCACCACCGCGTTGCAACGCAATCGCAGCACCTTCGCGGTGCTGCCGATCAGCCGCATGACGGCAGCGGACGGCTATCTGGCGCGGTTGCAGGCGTTGGGCTACGCGGTGGAGGCACCTTGAGCCAACAGGGATCGTAAAAAGCCGCAGTCTGGGAGCCCGGTGGGCTCGACATGCGACATGTCCGGGTGTCCTGACGTCTCTTGCGCGCCGTCTGCAGGCAGCTGACGGGCCGGGCAACATGGGCGCAGCCAGCCGTTCCGTTGAGGCAATGGCCCAGTGGTTCGCCTCCTCGCCCGGAGAATGGCGAGGCGACACCCGGGGACGTCCGAACGGGTCAGCCACTGCCGGCCACGGTATGCTGCGCGCCTTGTCCGATGAGACCTTCCTGTTGAACGCATTGCCGCTGCGCATTCTGGGTACCGGGTGCCACGTTCCTGCGACGGAGGTGACCTCGCAACAGTTGGACGAGCGCTGGCAGTTGCCGGCGGGCACCACCTTCACGCGCCTGGGCGTGGCCACGCGGCATTACGTGGGCGAGGGCGAGACCGCCTCATCGATGGGGGCGGCCGCCGCGCAGCAGGCACTGGCAAGCGCCGGCATCGATGCCAGCCAGATCGACTGCCTGATCTCGGCATGCGGTGTCATGGAGCAGCCGATTCCCTGCCAGGCGGTGCTGATCCAGCGCGCGCTCGGCCTGGGCGATTCCGGTATCCCGGCATTCGACGTCAACGCAACCTGCCTGAGCTTTCTGGTCGCACTGGACATGGCCGCCAATGCGCTGGCTCTTGGCCGCTATCGCCGCGTGCTGATCGTCTCCAGCGAGGTGGCATCGGCCGGGTTGGACGCATCGACACCGGCCACGGCCGGCCTGTTCGGCGATGGCGCCGCTGCCGTGGTGGTGGCGCGTAGCACGGCGAACGAGGGCTCGGCGTTGCTGTCCAGTCGCCTGTCCAGTTATGGCAATGGCGCCGATCTGTGCAGTGTCCGCGGTGGCGGGACGCGCTATCCGCATGGCGAGGACAGCGCACCCGGTGCCGCACGCGTGTTCCGCATGGATGGACGCGGCGCCTACCGCTTTGCCGCGCGGCATCTGCCTGCGTTCTGGGACCAGCTGCTGCGCGATGCCGGGACCACCACGGCGGCATTGCGCTACCTGGTCCCGCATCAAGCCTCCGGCGGCGGCCTGGATCATGTGGTGCAGGCGCTGGCATTGCGTCCCGATCAAGTGGTGCGCATCCTGCATGCCACCGGCAACCAGGTTGCCGCGTCGTTGCCACACGCGCTGCATCACGCGCGGGTCGAGCAGCAGTTGCAGCGTGGCGATCTGTTCGCATTGCTGGGCACCGGCGCCGGGCTGGCGATCGGCGGCATGGTGTTGCGGTACTGATGCGGATGCCAACGCGCGTCTCGCTCGAACTGCTGCGCATCGGTCACTGTCGCCATTGCGAACGCATGGTGCGTGCGGATGGTCACTGGCACACGGTGGAATTCCCGGCATTGAGCGTGTTGATCCGGCACCCGCAACGCGGCGCGCTGCTGTACGACACCGGCTATGCCGCGCATTTTTTTCGTGCCACCGATCCCTGGCCGGAGCGACTGTATCGCTGGACCACGCCGGTGACCCTGCCCGCACACCAAACCCTGGCGGCGCAATTGGCCAGGCGCGAGGTCGCGCTCGACGACATCGCCTGGTGCCTGATCTCGCACTTCCATGCCGACCATGTCGGCGGTCTGCGCGATCTGCCGAACGCGCGTTTCATCTGCCTGCGTGCGGACTACCAGCAGCTGCGTGGTTGTTCGCGCATCGGCGGCTTGCGCCGCGCCTTGTTGCCGCAGCTGCTGCCGGCGGATTTCGATCGACGCCTGCAGTTTGCCGAGCACGCACCGTTGCGCGCGCTGACGGGTGCCTGGCAGGGGCTGGGCGCGGCATACGATCTGTTCGAGGACGGCAGCGTCCTGGCGGTGCCGTTGCCCGGACACGTGCCCGGGCAGATGGGACTGTGGTTGCGCGACCAGCACGACCGCGAGGTGCTGTTGTGCGCCGACGCGGTGTGGTCGTCGGCAACCTGGGCCACATTGCAGTGGCCGGCCTGGCCCACGCGCCTGCTGATGCACGATTGGGCGGCATTTCGGCAGACCGTGCATGCCTTGCATGGGCTGTCGCAGGCGCATCCGGAGTTGGCAATCCTGCCCTCGCATTGCCAGCCCAGTCTGGACCGTTATCAACCGGAGTGGCGATGACGCTGCGCATTCTCGTGACCGGCGCGTCCGGTTTTGTCGGTGGTTCCTTCCTGCGGCGTTTCCACGGCCGGCCGGGTGTGGAGATGCACGGCATCGGGCGCCGCGCCAGCGATCTCCCCAATTACCACCGCATCGATCTGAGCCAACCGTTCTCGCTGGATTGGCGTCCGGATGTGGTGATCCACGCTGCAGCCCTGGCCTCGCCATGGGGCACGCGCGCGCAGTTCCAGTTGCACAACGTGCAGGCCACCGCCAACGTCATCGATTTCTGCAAACGCAATGGCTGCCCGCGTCTGCTGTATGTGTCGTCGAGTTCGGTGTTCTATCGCGAAGCGCATCAATACGACCTCAACGAAGACAGCCCGATCGGGCCGGACTTCGTCAACACCTACGCGCGTACCAAATACCTGGGGGAGACCTTGCTTGACGGTTATCCGGGCGAAGCCTGCGTATTGCGTCCGCGTGCGGTATTCGGGCCGGGAGATACGGTGCTGTTCCCGCGCGTGATCGCCGCCGCGCGCAAGGGGGCGCTGCCGCGCTTTGTCGGCCAGACGCAGCCGGTGATCGGCGATCTGATCTATATCGATGCGCTGTGCGATTACCTCTACCGCGCGGCCACGGCCACGCAGCTGCAGCGTGCCTACAACCTCACCAATGCGCAGCCGGTGGATCTGCAGCACCTGTTGCTGGATGTACTGGCACGTCTGGAGTTGCCACTGCCACGGCGCGACGTGCGTATCGGCACCGCGTTGCGCATGGCCAGTATGGTGGAGGGCGTCTACCGCCTGCTGCAGCTACGGGGGGAGCCGCCGATAACGCGCTTTGGCGTTGGTGTCTTCGCCTATTCCAAGACGTTCGATCCACGGCGTACGCTTGCCGATCTGGGCCAACCCAGCGTCGGCCTGGAAGCGGGCGTGGACGCGTTCGTGCGTTGGCAGGCGGCGCAATGGGCCTAGTCGCACCGACGCTGGCAGCGGTCTATCTGCTGGTGCTGTTGGTCAAGACGTCTGCGGCGTTGTGGGTCATGCGCAGCGAGCGCTTGCGGCCAGCTGGCAACCCCGTTGCAACACAGGCCGAGGTGGCGATCCTGCAGCCGATCCTTGGCGGCGATGCGCATCTGCAGCAGGTGCTTGCCGCCAACCTGCAGACGCTGCCGCACGCACACTTCATCTGGTTGCTGGATGCAGACGATGGTGAGGGAAATGCGGTTGCCGATGGCCTGGTTGCGCTGCATCCGCACTTGCGCATTACACGCAGGCAGGTATCTCCTGCGCCGCCCGGCATCAACCCCAAGGCGTGGAAGCTCGACGACGCGCTTGCGCAGGTGCATGCACCGATCAGCTTGATCCTCGACGACGATGCGCATCTGAGCAATGACGCGCTGGCGCGGCTGCTGCAGGATCTGACCCAGGCCGATGTGGTCACCGCGCTGCCGTATTACCGCGACAGCAGCACCCTGGCCGGCCGTTTGTTGTCGCAGTTCGTCAACAACAATGCCGCGCTCACGTATCTGGGCTGGGTGCCGTTCGCCGCACCGCTGACCATCAATGGCATGTGTTATGCCGTGCGTACCGAGCAATTGCGCGCGTGGGGCGGGTTTGCCCCACTGCTGGAGCAGCTCACCGACGATCTGGCTTTCGCCACGCTCGTGCGTGAACGCGGCGGACGGGTGTGCCAATCCACCGCCCCGGTGGCGATGCGCACCGCGATGCCGGATCTGGCCAGCTACGCCCGCCAGATGCATCGCTGGATGCTGTTTGCATTGATCCTGCTGCGTCGGCAGACAATGGGTACTGGTCTGGCCATCGGTGTGTTGCAGGGATTGCCGCCGTTGCTGTTGTCGGCCTTGGCGATCTGCGTCTGCATGCAGCCGGCGTTGTCATCGGTGACCTGCTTGCTCATCACGCTGTTGCTGCGCGCGCTCCTGCTGTGCCATGTGCAATGGCGTGTCAGCGGTGCGGTTCGTCATCGTCCGCTCCTGTCGCTATGCGCCGAACTTCTGCAGCCGTTGCACCTGTTGCACGCTGCCTTGGTGCGGACGATTCGCTGGCGCACACGCCGTTACCGCGTGCTAGCCAATGGGTGCTTCCGTGCCGAGTGAGATGACGATGCAGATCGCGTTCCTGACCGGGCAAAGCGATCCCGCATGCTGCGCCTTGAGTGCGGAGCAAGACGCTTTCCTGCAGCAGTTGCGCGGGCCGGGCCGTCAACTGGTCGACGGCAATTACCCGTATCGTTGCGATAACGCGCCATACCAGCGCACACCGCTGTGGCGCGCGAGTGTGTCCAACGCGGGCCAGTACCTGGCTGCACGCGCCGCACGCGTCGCAGATGCAGATCGCACGCGCGTGGCGACATTGCTGGAGCGGGCGCCGTTGACGGTGCTGCTGGCCGGCAGCTGTGGCCTGCAGTTGCTGACCGCGTTGCAGTTGCCGCAAGCCATACGTGCACGCCTGGCGGTGTTTGCCTATGGCCCGGTGTGCAGCGCGCCGGCATCGTTCGGGCAGTTGCGTCTCGTGCAAGGGCGCGCCGATTGGATTTCGCGCGCGCTGTTCGCCGGCACGGTCGATCTGGCGCCGGCCTGCGGTCACATGGACTATCTGCGCGAGGCAACGGTCCTCGCCGACTGCAAGCGCTTTATCGCCGGGATCGAGCAGGCAGGGCAGGCAAGCGTCCATGCGCATTGATCTGGTCGCGCCGCCCTATAGCGGGCATCTGCACCCGATCCTGGCGATCGCCCGGCAGCTGGCGCCGCAGCACGATGTGCGCGTCATCAGCACGCCGTCAGCACGCGCACGTATCCATGCATGCGGGTTGGTTGCGGTCAGCGTATTGGATGCGCAAGCCGATGGACTGTTGCTCGACATCGCCAACCCACCGCATGCGGTGGGCCACAATCCGCTGCGGCTGCGCCGACAATTGCACAGCGCGCTTGGGCTGATGGCGCGGCTGGGCGACACGCTGAAAGCACACTGGCGCGACAGACGGCCAGAGCTGGTGATCGTCGACTTCACGCTGCCAAGCGCGGGACTGGCCGCGCAGGCGATGGGAATTGCCTGGTGGACCAGCATGCCGTCGCCTTGCGTCATCGAGACCAGCGACGGGCCGCCCGCCTACTTCGGGGGATTGCTTCCTGCCGCCCATGCGAGGCAGCGGCTCTGGCATGCACTGGCGCGCCGGCTCACCCGTGGCTTCAAACGCAGCTTGCATGCCTGTTATCGGTCTCGGATGCGTGCCTGCGGATTGCCGGCGCTGTATCGCAGCGATCGCAGCGAGGCCGTGTATTCGCCGCACTGCATCCTGGCGTTGGGGTTGCCATCGTTCGAGTTTGCGCGACGTTGGCCGGCGGCAGTGCGCTTTGTCGGGCCGCAGCTTTGCACGCCGCCATCGACGGTGGCGCCGCCGGACTTCGTTCCCGGTCGTCGGCATGTGCTGGTGACGCTGGGCACGCACCTGCAATGGGTCAAGCAGCGCATGGACGAGATGCTGCGTGCGGTGGCACCGCAGTTCCCGGAGGTGATC
The DNA here is from genome assembly GCF_014197275.1 of Xanthomonas sp. 3075. Taxonomy (GTDB): domain Bacteria; phylum Pseudomonadota; class Gammaproteobacteria; order Xanthomonadales; family Xanthomonadaceae; genus Xanthomonas; species Xanthomonas campestris_B. The sequence goes on from NZ_JACIFI010000013.1 coordinate 40,038, forward strand.
TTCCACTTCAGCGATGGCGATACCGCCGCGCCGCAACGTCCCGGCCAGGGCAACTATCGGCGTTTGCCGTACGTGGATTACGCGCAGCACGTGCATCGCTACGCGCTGGTGGTTCACCACGGCGGTGCCGGCATCCTGTATGCCTGCCTGGCCGCCGGGCTGCCGTCGATCGTGTATCCGCTGGACTACGATCAGTTCGACCATGCCGCGCGATTGCAGAGCGCCGGCGCCTCATGGTGGTTGCGCGATCTGGACGGCCTGCCGGCGATGCTGCAGCAGGCGCTTGGCGCGACCGGGACGTTACCGGGTGTGCATCGCTTGCAGACCGAGTTGCATGCCATCGCTGCACAGACGCGCATTGTGCGGTTGGTGGATGCAGTTGCGCAGACGGGTGCAGTGCCGCCGTTGTAACGCGGTTGCGCACGTGATGCGCGATTGCCCGGGGCAACAGCCCAATTGCGTCAGTGCAATGCAGGGCCATGCATTGCACAGTCAGGCGATCCTGGACGATCCGGTACATCGGCCCGGCATCGTGATCGCTGTGTTCGTGACTAGCGCAGGCCTCAGCCTGCAGCGGCATTCAACGACGGCGCCTTGCGGGCCATCAGCTGTGGCCAGCGCTTGAGCACGGCGGCGCGGATGCCGGCTTGGTCGATGCCGGCCTCGGCCAGCAGGTCTTCGCGGCTGGCGTGATGCTGGAAGCTATCGGGCAGGCCCAGGTGCAGGATCGGCATGGTGACGGCTTCGGCGTTGAGCAGTTCCGCCACGCCCGAGCCGGCACCACCGGCAACCACGTTGTCTTCGATGGTGACGAAGCCTTCGTGGGTCTTGGCCAGTTCCAGCAGCATCGTCTTGTCGAGTGGCTTGACGAAGCGCATGTTGACCACGGTCAGGCCGAGTTCGCGCCCGACCGCTTCTGCCGCATCCACGCTCGCGCCAAAGCCCAGCAGGGCAATGCGCGCGCCGCCGTGGCGCAGCTGCGCCTTGCCGATCGGCAGGGTGGCGAGCGTGGTGTCGAGCGCAACGCCAGGACCGGTGCCACGCGGATAACGCACGGCGGCCGGGCCTTCGTAACGCACGCCGGTACTCAGCATCTGCCGGCACTCGGCTTCGTCGGCCGGCGCCATCACCACCATGTGCGGCACGCAGCGCAGGAAGCTCAGATCGAGATTTCCGGCATGGGTGGCGCCGTCGGGACCGACCACGCCGCCGCGATCGATCGCAAACAGCACGTCGAGTTTTTGCACCGCCACGTCATGCACCAGCTGGTCGTAGCCGCGTTGCAGGAAGGTGGAATAGATCGCCACGACCGGCTTGGCCCCCTGCGTGGCCATGCCGGCGGCCAGCGTCACCGCATGCTGCTCGGCGATCGCCACGTCGAAATAGCGTTGCGGATAGTCCTTGCTGAAGCGCACCAGGCCCGAGCCTTCGCGCATCGCCGGGGTGATCACCAGCAGCTTGGGCTCGGCGGCGGCCATGTCGCAGACCCAGTCGCTGAAGACGTCGGTATAGGTCGGCTTCTTGGCGCCGGTCTTGGCCACCAGGCCCTTGCTCGGATCGAACGGGCCGACGGCGTGGTAGCCGATCTGGTCGCCTTCGGCCAGCTCGTAGCCCTTGCCCTTGGTGGTGATGACGTGCAGCAGCTGCGGACCCTTGAGGGTCTTCAGCGTCTTGAGCGCGCCGACCAGGCCGGGCAGGTCGTGACCATCGATGGGGCCGGTGTAATGGAAGCCCATTTCCTCGAACAGCGTGGAGGGCACGAACATGCCTTTCCAGTGTTCTTCCCAGCGCCGCACGAAGCGCGCAGTGGGGTTGTTCTTCTTGTCGCCAAGGATCTTCTTGCCGCCTTCGCGGATGGCGTTGAGCGTACGGCTGCCGCTGGCGCGGCCCAGCATCTTGGTCAGCCCGCCCACCGCTTCGGAGATCGACATGCGGTTGTCGTTGAGGATCACCAGCAGGTTCGGTTCCGGGTCCATGCCGCCGGCATGGTTGAGTGCTTCGTAGACCATGCCGGCGGTCATCGCGCCGTCGCCGATCACCGCCACCACCTTGCGGTCGTCGCCATTGCGTTGCGCGGCGATCGCCATGCCGAGCGCGGCCGAGATCGAGGTCGACGAATGGCCGACGCCGAAGGTGTCGTAAATGCTCTCTTCGCGCTTGGGGAACGGCGCCACGCCGTCTTTCTGCTTGACCGTGTGGATCTGGTCGCGCCGGCCGGTGAGGATCTTGTGCGGGTAGGTCTGATGACCGACATCCCATACCAGCTGATCGACCGGGGTCTGATACAGGTAGTGCAGGGCGACGGTGAGTTCGATCACGCCCAGGCCGGCCGCAAAGTGCCCGCCGCTCTTGCCCACCGACTCGATGAGATAGGCGCGCAGTTCTTCCGCGATCGTCGTGAGGTCGGCCTCGTCGAAGCGACGCAGATCGTCGGGGGTCTGGATGCGGGACAGGCGCGGATAGCGGGTGGAGTCGATCATCATCGTGTCACTGTTCTGAAACTCCATTGTCCTCCCCATGCGAAGGCCCGGCAAGCAAACCGGTTCAGCTGTCAGCGGGCGGTGACGACACGCCGGTGTCAATAGAGGCAAGATGATGCGGGCAGGTGCGATGCCGGCAGTTGGCTGCGGCAATTTGCCGCACCCGGGCGCAACCGCAGGCGCGAGATCCATGCGGGCGCTGGCACAGAGCGCGGTTGGCATTACACATGGCACGTCGCCAGAGCCGTGTTGTCAGCCAGGTATTGCCACGGACGACCTGCGTACCGCCATCACCGGTGATGGGCAGCGGCGGATCAGCCAGCTGATAACGACAGCTTGGAGCGCTTCGGCAGCTGCGCGCGCAGAAACGCCATCTGGTCGGAGAGGATGTTGCGGTTGGACAGGATCAGATGCTCGATCCAGCTCGGCCGGTATGGCACCGCCAGCAACGGCATCGACGCCTGCTGCGGGGTGCGGTTGGCCTTGCGCGAATTGCACTGGAAACAAGCGGTGACCACGTTTTCCCAGCTGTCGCGGCCGCCCTTGGAAACCGGCATGACGTGGTCGCGGGTCAGGTGCGGGCGGCTGAAGTGCTGGCCGCAGTACATGCACAACTGCGAGTCGCGCGCGAACAGGGCGGTGTTGCTGAGGGTCGGAGTCGGGTCCAGCGCACGCGAACGGGCATGCCCGCGCGCTGCGATGATGGGATGCAACGCCAGCGTGCTGCGCTCGCCGGTCAGCCGCGAAATGCCACCGTGGATCTCCATGCAGGGCTCGCCCAGCGTCCAGGACACCGCATCGCGGGCATACAGGCAGGCGGCATCTTGCCAGTTGATCCAGTCCAGCACCCGGCCATGCGCATCGAGCGACAGCAGGCGCAGTGCGGGACGTTGCTGGATCGCAGCGACAGCGGTGCCCGCGACCGGGGCGTAGCTGCCTCCCGGGACGATCACATCACCTGCGTGCGTGTCTGTCTCCATCGGGAAAACAGCTTATACCCGATCATTGACAGTTTGTGTATCGCAGCTGGACTCATCGCTTCGGGCGGGTTGCGGGGGGCGCGCCGCGCCACACCAGGGTGATCGTCGCGTGCATGAGCGCTGCCACCCCGCACGTGCTTGCCGCGCCAGCCTTCGTGCTGCATGCGGCAAACACATCAACACGAGATGGCTCAGCTGTCGCCGAACAGCTCCGCTTCCAGTGTCATCAACGGCGTCGCGCCGCTACGAATGGTGGCGGCATGGGTCAGCGTACGCGGCAGCACGCGGGCGAAGTAGAAGCGCGCGGTTTCGCGCTTGGCGCGTTTGAAATCCTCGCCGTGCGCGGAGGTCTCGGCAGCGGCCACGCTGCGCGCCCACCAGTACGCCAGCACTACATAGCCCGAATAGAACAGATAGTCGTAGCTGGCGGCGCCGAGTTCGTCCGGGTTGCGTGTGGCGCGATCGAGCACGTCGCGGGTCAGCATCGCCCACTCGCTGCACTTGTCGCGCAGCGGCTTGATGAATTCGGCCAGCGCTGCGTTGCCTTGCTGCGCATTGGCAAAGGTTTCCACCTCGGCCAGGAACAGCTTCAACCCGGCGGCCTGGCTGGCGGCGGTCTTGCGGCCGATCAGATCCAGCGCCTGGATGCCGGTGGTGCCCTCGTAGATGGTGGTGATGCGCGCATCGCGGGCCAGCTGCTCCATGCCGTATTCGCGGATGTAGCCGTGGCCGCCGAAGCATTGCAGTGCGTGGTAGGTGTTCTCGATCGACCACTCGGTCTGGCAGGCCTTGGAAATCGGGGTGAGAAAGCTTACCAATGTCTCGGCATCGGCGCGCTCCTGCTCGGTGGCGCCACGGTGCGACACATCGACCAGGCTGGCCGCATGCAGCGCCAGCAGGCGGCTGCCTTCGGTCAGCGACTTGATGGTCAGCAGCATGCGGCGCACGTCCGGGTGCACGATGAGCGGGTCGGCCGGTTTATCGGGGAACTTGGCGCCGCTGAGCGCGCGCGATTGCAGACGCTCGCGGCTGTAACGCAGGGCATTTTGATAGGCGCGCTCGGATAGGCCGATGCCCTGCAGGCCCACGCTCAGGCGTGCGGTATTCATCATCGTAAACATCGCCTGCAGTCCCTTGTGCGGCTGCCCGACCAGATAGCCTTGCGCACCGTCGAAGTTCATCACGCAGGTCACCGAGCCCTTGATGCCCATCTTGTGCTCGATCGAACCGCAGTGCAGCGCGTTGCGCTCGCCGACGTTGCCGTCGCGGTCAACCTTGAACTTGGGGGTGACGAACAGCGAGATGCCCTTGGCACCGGCCGGCGCATCCGGCAATTTGGCCAGCACCAGGTGCACGATGTTGTCGGTGAGGTCGTGTTCGCCGGCAGTGATGAAGATCTTGGTGCCGGTGATGGCGTAGCTGCCGTCGGCGTTGGGGTCGGCGCGGGTCTTGAGCAGGCCCAGGTCGGTGCCGCAATGCGGCTCGGTCAGGCACATGGTGCCGGTCCAGCGGCCGTCGGTCAGCGGTTTGAGGAACGCCTCCTGCTGCCAGGCCTCGCCGTGCTGACGCAGCGCTTCCATCGCGCCGTGCGAGAGCAGCGGGAAGTTGCCCCAGGCCAGGTTGGCCGAGTTGATCATTTCGCTCAACGGCACGCCCAGCGTGTGCGGCATGCCCTGACCACCGAATTGTGGCTCGGCGGTAAGCCCGTTCCAGCCGCCTTCGACGAACTGGTCGTAGGCCGCACGGAAGCCGGGCGGGGTGGTCACCGCGTGGGTGCTCTTGTCGAACGCGCAGCCGATTTCATCGCCGATGCTGTTGAGCGGCGCAAGCACCTGCGAGGTGAAGCGGGCGGCCTCTTCGAGCACGGCGTCGATGATGTCGGTGCTGGCGTCGGGATAGCCAAGCCGCGCGAACAAGGCGTGTGCGCCGAGCACGTCGTGCAGGGCAAAACGGAAATCGGTCAGCGGGGCGGTGTAGCTGCTCATGCGGGGTCCTTCAAACGGGTGCGGAAGGGCGTGCGCGTCAGCGCAGCACGCCGTTGAGGCCGGGGGCCGGGCTGAGCGTGTTGTGCGACTCGACCGGGAAGTCGCGCTGTTTCTTGTCCTGCGGCGTCGCCCACACCGTGCCCTTGAGTGTGTAAGGCAGCGAGCGGCCACCAGCGAGCACGTCGGCAATGGTGAGGCGTCCCAGCGAGGTGGGTTGCACGCTGAGGGTCACCACGTCGGCGGTTTCCGGGCCGATCGAGATGCCCACGGTCTGGTCGAGCTTGCCCGCCAGCTGGTCGCCTGCAGACATTTCCAGCGCCACGCGCTCGAACTGCATCGGGATGCTGCTGTAGTTCTGCAGCCGCAGATCGACCGACCACGAGCCGTCGGCACGCACGGTGAGCTGCTGGATGCTGGCAGCCGGTTCGGACACGCGGCGTACCGCGCCGCCGCAGGCGCTCAGCAGCAGGCCGCAGGCCAGCGATACGATCAGGAGGCGATAGGCACGGCGCATGTACGGAAGTCCTTGGCGGAATGAGGCGGCGCCCAGAATACTACGCAGTACGGTCGCTGCCTTGCCGCGCGCGACGGGCCGCTGCAGCGGGCCAATCAGGTCGCGCGGTCACAGCAGCGGCGCGGCCACGATCAGTGGCGACAGGTCGTATCCCATCTGGGTGGCCTTGGCCTTGAGCTGCTCGAACTGCGCGCGTTGCATCTGTGGCGAGCGCGACAGGATCCACAGGTACTGGCGATCCGGCTCACCGACCACTGCCCATTGGTAATCCGGGTCGAGCGCGATCACCCAATAGTCTGCCCATACCAGCGGCAACCAGCTCAGCCAATCCGGGGCGAAGCGCACCTGCAACTGCCCGGGGTGGCCATCGACCGGTCGCGCCACGCCATCGGCCTGGGTCAATGCGCCTTTGGTGGTGCGGCAGCCGTTGTGCACGCCGATCAAGCCATCGTCGCGCAAGGTGTAGCGGGCGGTGATGTCGCTGCGGCATTTCTTCTGGAACGACACCGGCAAATGCGCGATCTCGTGCCACTGGCCTGCGTAGCGGGAGATGTCCAGGTGCGGCACCGCACGCACCGGCTGTTGGGCAAAGGCGGCCAATGGCAGCAGGACAACGAACGACAACAGCAGGCGGGGCAGGGACATGACAATCTCCTTGGGACGCGCGCAGGCTAGGCCATGCCGCCCGCCGCGCGGCGTGAACCGGCGCAAGAATCCGCCGCTGCCGCGTCGGCGCGCAACAAAGTTCGTCGCAACGCTTGCCCAAACTGCGCCTGCTCGCTATGATGCGCGTCCTCGCAACGCAGGCAGCATGTTGCGACAGTGGCCGAGTAGCTCAGTTGGTAGAGCAGGGGATTGAAAATCCCCGTGTCGGCGGTTCGATTCCGTCCTCGGCCACCATTTGAAAGTCTTGCAGCGCAGGTGTTTTCCCCTTGGTGCTGCGATCGAGTTAACCCCCCGGTTTTGAATGTGATCCGTTTTTTGCACCCGTTGCAGGAATGTGCAGTTGCGTTGCGTCCACTGCAAGGTGCTACGGCGACAGGTTGCGTCTCGCAGCACCGATTGATACGGGCGCCCTCCGCCGGGCCTGCGTTGGCAAGGCTTCCCGGTTATCGCCGGATCCGCCGCCTCTCTGTATAGCGCCATGCGATGGCGTCGATTTTGCACCGTGTTGCGGATGCGGTGTCGCTGCGCGCGTCTGCGCTCTGCGCGTGATCGGGCAACGCTGCGCCGCTTGCGCGATCAGCAAGCAGGACCGTGGTTTGAATGCCGGCGGCAGCTTTGGAAACCCGCGGTATTTCCACGTGGTCTTCAACCGCCTGCAGCGATACTTGCGCGCATGACGCACAAGACACTTCGACGCACATTGATTCACGGGTATTGCGGCGAATTCCGCGTGGAGACGATGGAAAGTCAGGCTCCTGGCGCGACGCTGTGGCTGTCGACCGCATTTGTGTATCACCGTGATCGCGCCTCCCCGATCGCAACGATCGAAGGTGCCGGGCAGGGCGAATATCGCGGTGATGCACGCGAGCAAGCGCTACGTGTCGGCTCCTGTCTGGCGGAATTCCTGGATCCAAAGGAATACCGGCCCTGAGAGCCGGCCTCGGTAAGGGGAAGGCTGGCAGCTGTGTCGAAGGCGCGCGCCTGGCGATCGTGCCGGCGCATCGTCGGGCGCTGAAACAGCAACGCACGCTGAGACGATTAACGGCCCGCGTGCGTGTCGTTGTTCGCCTCGCGCCGATAGACGAACAAGCGTGGCGCTTTGGCTGCGACCTGGCGTTCGCCGGCAGTGAATGAGAACCCGATATCGGCCAGCATGCGCGACAGCGCGTTGGCATTGCCCCGGCCCGGGTCACTGATGACGATCTCGCAGGAGGGCCTGGCCAGCGCGGGAATCAACTTGGCCAGCATGGTGGCGTGACGTGTTTCGTAGAGCACGTCGCTGGCGATGATCATGTCGAACTGGCCCATGTTCGACGCACCGGTGTCCCAGTCCAGCCGCCGATACGGCACCGAGTCCAGTGCGTTGAGCGCGGCGTTGTAGGCCAGGAAGACTTCCGCCAACGGATGGTGGTCGCTTGCGACCACATCGGCGCCGCGCCTGCGCAGCACCAGACTCGCCAGCCCCAGGCCGCACCCGAGCTCGAGGATGCGCTTGCCTTCGATCGGATGCGTGGCCATCGCTTCGGCCAGGAATTGACCGGCAGGCCAGACCTGTCCGAACAGGCTCCACTGCGCCGACGAAATGCCTGCGTCTGCGGCACTGTCGTCGGGGTCGGCGTATTGCTGTTTATCGGCCAGCGCGCGGATGACATAGGTCAGTTGCCCGAAGGTCAACGTGTGAATCTGGGTCTGATAGCCCGGCATGATGGCATCGCATGGTCGCCAGAACCCGCGCTGGCTGGAAAACGCGCGCAACGGCGCCAGGACGGCCGGACGAAGCGCAAGAGCTGCTTGCTGCCCGCGCATGCTACGGCAAACACGCCGGGCGCGTGTTGTCCAGCGCTGCCCGCGGCATCGCGCATGGTGGGCCTCGTCGAGCGATCACGCACTGCTCCATGGCCGATCGCATTGGCGACTGCAGCCGTATGGGAAAGGCTCACGGATGTGAGGAATCAACTCACCGCGCACCACTAGACTGTGGCCACGGGAATGGCCCCGCGGAGAACATCACTTGAACGATCCCGGTCACGGAGAGCTACGGGCGCCTCACATCAGCCAATCGCGGAGTCTTCCTGTCGAGAAGCATCGCTCGGATATCTTCTTCGCCGCAGTGGAAACCACGCGGATGCCGATGACGGTCACCGACCCGCATCTGCCGGATAACCCGATCGTCTTCGCCAACCGCGCATTCCTGGAAATGACCGGATATGCGGCCGACGAGATCATTGGTAAGAACTGTCGATTCTTGCAGGGGCCGGAAACCGACCGGTCCAGCGTCGACGATGTGCGCGAATCGATTCAAACCCGACGCGAGTTCGCCACCGAGGTGCTGAATTACCGCAAGGATGGGTCGTCGTTCTGGAATGCGTTGTTCGTCTCGCCGGTGTTCGACGACAAGGGCAACCTGGTCTATTTCTTCGGCTCGCAGCTGGACGTGAGCCGCCGCCGTGACGCTGAGGATGCATTGCGGCAGGCACAGAAGATGGAAGCGTTGGGACAGCTGACCGGCGGCATTGCGCACGATTTCAACAACCTGTTGCAGGTGATGTCCGGGCATCTGGAGGTGATCCAGATGATGGTCAACAAGGGCGGTGACAATACCCAGCGCATCGCGTTCAGTGCCGAGCACGCGGCAGCCGCGGCGGCCAAGGCGGCGACGTTGACCCAGCAATTGCTGGCGTTTTCGCGCAAGCAGAAGCTGCGCGGGCGCGTGGTCAACCTCAATGGCCTGGTGTCGGGCATGAACAACATGGCCGAGCGCGTGCTGGGTGGCGGCATCACCATGCATCAGGCGCTGGAAGAGCGGCTGTGGAATTGTCAGATCGACACCACGCAGGCCGAGGTGGCGTTGTTGAATGTATTGATCAACGCGCGCGATGCGATGGCGCAGGCCGAGCGCAAGCGGGTCACCGTGCAGACGCAGAATGTGGAGATCACCAGCCACGATCTGGCGATGTACCACCAGCTGGCGCCAGGCCGTTATGTGAGCCTGGCGGTGAGCGATACCGGTTCCGGCATGCCGCCGGATGTCGTCAGCCGGGTGATGGAGCCGTTCTTCACCACCAAGGACGAAGGACAGGGCACCGGACTTGGGCTGTCGATGGTGTACGGCTTCGTCAAGCAGTCTGGCGGCACCGTGCGCATCTACAGCGAAGTGGGCGAAGGCACCACGGTGCGGTTGTATTTCCCCGCATCCAGCGAATTTGCCAACGATCTGCAGGCCGTCAAGAGTCGTGCGATCGACAAGGGCGGCAACGAAACCATTCTGATCGTGGAAGACAAGCAGGATGTGTCGGTGGTGGCGCAGATGTTTCTGGAAGGTGCCGGTTATCGCATCCTGACCGCGTCCAGCGGACGCGAGGCGATCGAGGTGCTGGAGCAGCATCCGGAAGTGGATGCGTTGTTTACCGATCTGATCATGCCCGGCGGCATGAATGGCGTGGTGCTGGCGCGTGAAGCACGCCGCATGCTGCCCAGGATCAAGATCCTGCTCACCACCGGTTACGCCGATGCCAGCATTCAGCGCACCGATGTGGGCGGTGCGGAATTCGGCGTGGTCAACAAGCCGTATACGCAGAAGGAGTTGCTCAAGCGGGTCCGCATGTTGCTGGACGGGCCGACCGGAGTCGGCTGAGGATGCATGCATCCGGGTAGTGCAATGCCCGGATCGCGCGCCGCTGGTCAATGCGATCGTGCGGCGGCTGCGTCGCCGGTATGCGCTGCGCTCCGCTTGTCGCGCCTAAGGAGCGGCCAGCGAGCCGAAGCTAGCCCGTGCGAGCAGTTCTCGGGGGGGCATGGACGGCGCGCAGGATCCGCAGGGCGCACGTGATGCCCGTCAATCCCGGGCGTTGGCCGCGTTGGCCCGACGAGTGAGCGCAGTCGTCTGCCGGGTGCTCTGAATCTTGGCGTACTTAGAGCAGCTAACAAGACCTAGCGAGCGCCTGTCAGTGAGTGCAGTGGTTTTGTCGGCCGTATCTTGGGGATGCAGTCAGAAGTCCAGATCAAACACCGAGTGGGTCGAATGCGCGGTGCCCTCACCGCTCGCGGGACACGCCGTGAATCCATCCCTGGAGGCTCGGTGGCGGCATCCATGCCGCCACACGGTCCCGCAAGCGGCGAGCACACCACACCAGAGACTCCGCTGGTTGCTTGGTTTAAACCCATGCATGCCGACCATCTCGACTGGTCCTTGCCCGCCCAGCGTCGCGGGATACGCTGCAAGTACGTCCTTGTCAGCGCTTACGCGGCATCCATGCCGCGTAAGGTCCCGCGACGCTGGACGGGCAAGGGCCCTGCAGCCAGGCCGCAGATCAGCCGACCTGCAGTAGGCTGACGCGAGGTCGTCTTGTTAGCCGCTCTTACTCTTCGCTCATCGGTGCGACATAGCCATCCGGCTTGTCGGCGTTGCGCTCGAACAGGAACTTCTGCAGCTCGGCTTCGAGGAATGCGCGGTGCTTGGGGTCGCGCGGAGAGAGCCGGTTTTCGTTGATCAGCATGGTCTGGTGCGCCAACCATGCCTGCCATGCGGACTTGCCGATCTGCGCGAACACGCGCTGGCCGAGCTCGCCGGGATAGGGCACAAAATCCAGGCCTTCGGTGTCGCATTGCTGGTACTGACAGAACACGGTGCGGGACATGCGAATTCCTTTGAAGAGTGCGCCTGATAGGGCCGGCGCTCTAGAGGGCGTCTAGCAGTTTGCGGATCGGCGCCGGCAGGCCCAGCGATGCGAGATCGGCGCGGGCGACCCAGCGCAGATCGTCATTGTCGCGTACCGCCGGGCGCAGCGCGACCTGGCGGATGCGCAACGGCTGCAGATGCAGGCGGTAATGGCTGAAGGTATGCACGATCAGTGGCATTTCGTCGGCGCGTTCGTAGTTGCCATCCACATGCGCAGCGAACCATGCGCGCATGCCGCTATCGGTCTCGGCCTGCGGTAGCGTCCACAGCGAGGCCCAGATGCCGCTCGGCGGGCGGCGCTGCAGCAGGATCTGCCTGTCGGCGTTTTCCAGCAGCAAGGCGGTGGCTTCGCGCTCGGGTAGTTGCTTGCCGGGCTTGGGCGTGGGCAGTGCCTCGACCAGCCCATCGCGGCGCGCCACGCAATCGTCCTGCAGCGGGCATAGCACGCAGGCCGGTTTTGCACGTGTGCACAGCGTGGCGCCGAAATCCATCTGCGCCTGGGTGTAGTCGGCCAGGCGGCCGGCTGGAACCTGCGCGACATGCGTCGTCGCCAGTTGCCACAACTGTTTTTCGATCAGCGGCAGGCCGGGATAACCTGCAATGCCGTGGAAGCGCGTCAGCACGCGTTTGACGTTGCCGTCCATGATCGCGAAGCGGTCGTTCCAGGCCTGGCTGAGGATGGCGCCAGCGGTGCTACGGCCGATGCCGGGCAGCGCCAGCAGCGCATCGAAATCGCGCGGCAGCTCGCCACCGTGCAGGGCGACGCACTGCCTGGCAGCGGCATGCAGATTGCGTGCGCGTGCGTAGTAGCCCAGCCCCGCCCAATGCGCCATCACCGTGTCGTTGTCGGCCGCAGCCAGATCGGCCAGGGTCGGGAAGCTGGCGACGAACTTCTGGAAGTACGGAATGACCACCGCGACCTGGGTCTGCTGCAGCATGATTTCCGACAGCCAGACCCGGTATGGCGCGCGCGGATGTTGCCAGGGCAGGTCGTGACGCCCGTGGCCGTCGAACCAGTGCAGCAACGGGGCGACGAAGGCGTCAGCGGATGAAACGGCGAGATCTGCGGGCATGAGGTCTGCTGGCGGTGAAGGAGGGCGGTGCTGGGCACAAGCGCGGTGTTGCGGTGGCGATCTCAGCGCAATGGAAACGCAATGCAGACCAGGCACTGCTGGCAGAAGAATCCTTCATCGCCAGGCCAATGCGGCGCCTGAGGTGCGTGGTAGTAAGACACCGCAGCATCGCTGCACTGTGTTGCACGCAGCGCGGCGGGCATGGGGCGCGCGAACTCCAGCACGCGTTTGGCACGCGACCAGCCGTGCGACACCTGCTGCACCGCGCAGCCGGCCTGCAACGCGCTTGCGTACAGTGGCTGCAGATGCGGGCAGGCGTCTTCCATTCAGCTGCCCAATGCTTCCGGCAGCAAGGCATCGACGAAGGCGACCGGGTCGAACACGCGGAGGTCTTCCGGGCGTTCGCCGATGCCGGCAAAACGGATCGGAATATTGAACTCGCGCGCCAGCGCGAACACCACGCCGCCCTTGGCGGTGCCATCGAGCTTGGTCACCACCAGGCCGGTGACGCCAACCGCGGCATGGAACTGGCGCAGCTGCGAGATGGCGTTCTGGCCGGTGGTGCCGTCGATGACCATCAGCACCTCGTGTGGTGCGGCGGGGTCGATCTTGCCGAGCACGCGGCGGATCTTGCCCAGCTCGTTCATCAGGCCGGTCTGGGTGTGCAGGCGGCCGGCGGTGTCGGCGATCAACACCTCGGTGCCGCGCGCCTTGGCGGCCTGCAATGCGTCGAATGCCACCGAGGCGGCATCGGCGTTCTGTCCCTGCGCGATCACGGCCACGCCGTTGCGATCACCCCAGGCCTGCAATTGCGCCACCGCAGCGGCGCGAAAGGTGTCGCCGGCGGCCAGCATCAGGCTATTGCCATCGTCCTTGAATCGCTTGGCCAGCTTGCCGATGGTAGTGGTCTTGCCGACGCCGTTGACGCCGACGGTGAGTACCACGAACGGCTTGGCCGAGCGGTCGATGACCAACGGCTTGGATACCGGCTGCAGCAGCGCGATGAGATCGGCGCGCAAGGCCTTGAACATCGCCTGCGCATCGACGAATTCGCGCGACTTCATGCGCTTGCGCAGCCCTTCGACCAAGGCGGTGGTCGCGCCGATGCCGACGTCGGCGGTGATCAGCGCGGTTTCGATCTCGTCGAGCAGATCGTCGTCGAGCTTGGGATTGCGCGAGAACAGACCGCCGAAGCTGCGCGCGAACGTGCTGTTGCGCAGGCGGTCGCGCCAGCCCGGTTTTCCGGCCGGGGCGGCCGGTAGCGTGTCTTCCCGGCCGTCGATGCTGTCGGTGTCGGACGTGGCCGGCGACGGGGTGCTGATAACGGCGGGGGCGACGACGGGCGCAGCGACGGGCGGCAACACGGGATGCGCAGGTGTCGCGGCAGCCGGCGCAACGACAGGCGGTGTGGCAGGCGGTGCAGGGGACAGGGCGGCTGGCGCAGCCGCCGGAGCCGAGCCGTGCGAGGGCGTCGCCGGCGTGCTCGGTGGCGGTGCGGGCGCGCGTTGCGGCTGCGCGACAATCGACGGCACCACCACCTGCGGTGGAGCGCTGGGGATGGAAGCCGGGGTTGGATCGGGCAGCGCCTGCAATGCCGACGGCGCGGGCGTTGGCTGCGGCGCGGGGGCAGTCGGCACCGCGGCGATGCTTTGCGCCTGGCCAGTGCGCGCGGCGATGTCCTGCGCAAGCTGTTCGGCCGGCGCCGCGGGTGCGAGGGACGCAGGCGCGGCCGGCGCTGTGGTCGATGCCGTGTCGGGATCCGCAGTCGGCATCGCCTCGACCGGCGACACCGGCGTGGCGGTGGATGGCGCAGTCGGGAAGGCGGCTGCCAGTTCTTCCAGGCTGTAGCGCGAGGTACGCGCGCTGTCGGGCGTGGTTGGCTTGTTACGGCGGAAAAAGCTGGCCATTGGCAACGCAGTAGGGGAAACCCGACATTCTACCATCCGGGTCCCGTGCCGCCTTGACGCGTCCTTCAGTGGCGTCCTCTGCGCGGCATCGCGCCGCGTGCTGCATCGGCGTCAGGAATGCGCGGTAAATTGCGATGCCGGCTTGTCGCATATCCTGCCGAATTCGGCATTTGTGCCAGGCATGTGGCAACGCGCGCTGTCGGGCTTACAGCTGGCCCTTGAGCGCGCGGTAATCGCGCGGGGTCATGCCGACCGTGGCCTTGAACTGACGCGCGAAGGCGCTCTGGTCGGCGAAGCCGCAGCGTTGCCCGATGCTGGCGATGCTGTCGTCGCCGTACAGCAGCCGCATCGCCGATTCGATGCGCAGCTTGGTCAGCAGTTGCTGCGGGGTGACCTGAAACACGCGGCGGAAGTGCCGCTCCAGCTGCGCCACCGACAGCCCGGCCAGATCGGCCAGGCTCTGCACGCGCAGGTTGTCGCCGAAATTGGCCTGCATGTGCTCCATCACCTGGCTCAGGCGCTCGTATGCCGAGTGGCGGCTGTCGGGCTGGCCCAGGTCGCGCGAAATACCGACCACGCCGATCACCTCGTTTGCCTCGCACAGCGGGCGCTTGAACGTCAGGCACCAGCCGGGCAGGCGGTTGGGATACAGATGCACTTCGAGCTGGTTGTCGATGAGCTCGCCGCACAGCACGCGGCGGTCCTGCATCATGTAGCTGCCGCCCAGCGGCAGCGGGAACACTTCCAGCGGCGAGCGGCCGATGATTTCGCTGCGCAGCTTGCGCCCGAGCCGGCGCACCAGGGTCAGGTTGCAATGGCTGTAGCGGCCCTCGCTGTCCTTGATGAAGAACACCACGTCCGGCAGTGCATCGAACAGCGTCTGCATTTCCAGCGCGGGAAGGTTGAGGTCCATCGGCGTCATGGTGGCGGTCACGATTTGACGGCTGCACGAAGGTGCGGCCCAGCGATGATCCTAGCGCAAACGCGAGGCTGTGAATCAGGTTGTCGATTGTGCGGATTTCCGCATTTGCACTTCGCATTGGACGCTAGTCGCCCGCGGGTCGGCAATGGGAGCATGCGTCATGCACACCATCGACGTCATCGACTCCCATACGGCTGGCGAACCCACCCGCGTGGTCCTCTCCGGTTTCCCCGATCTGGGCGACGGCGATCTGGCGCAGTGCCGCGAGCGTTTCCGCGGCGATTTCGACCAGTGGCGCAGCGCGATCGCCTGCGAGCCGCGCGGCTCGGACACCATGGTCGGCGCCTTGCTGCTGCCGGCGCGCGACCCTGCTGCCTGCACCGGAGTGATCTTCTTCAATAACGTCGGCTATCTGGGCATGTGCGGGCACGGCACCATCGGGGTGGTCCGCACCCTGGCCGAGCTGGGGCGCATCGGCCCTGGCCAGCACCGCATCGAGACCCCGGTCGGCACGGTAGGCGTGGAACTGGCCGCCGACGGCACGGTGTCGGTGGACAATGTCGAGAGCTACCGCTTTGCGGCGGGTGTGGAGGTGGACGTGCCCGGACACGGCCGGGTGCGCGGCGACGTGGCCTGGGGCGGCAACTGGTTCTTCATCACCGAACAGGCGCCGTGCGTGCTCGATCTGGCGCATCAGCGCGAGTTGACCGCGTACACCGAGGCGGTCCGGCTGGCGCTGGACGCGGCCGGCATCACCGGCGAGGCCGGTGGCGAGATCGACCATATCGAAGTCAACGGCGCCGCGCCCGACGGCAGCGGCGTGGCGCGCAACTTCGTGCTGTGCCCAGGGCTGGCCTATGACCGCTCGCCCTGCGGCACCGGCACCAGCGCCAAGCTGGCCTGTCTGGCCGCCGACGGCAAGCTGGGCGAGGGCGAGCGCTGGGTGCAGCAGGGCATTCTGGGCAGTGCGTTCGAGGGTAGCTATCGCCTGAGCGGGCGCGGCATTGCACCGCGCATCAGCGGGCATGCCCATGTCACGGCGCGCTCGCAGTTGGTGATCGACCCGGCCGACCCGTTCGCGTGGGGCATCGTTGCCTGATGGACACGCTGCGGCCAGCATCGGAGGGCGTTGGCGGCATGCCGGCCGCCGATGCCGCGCTGGCCGCTGTGTCCACACGCCGCAGCTACGACCTGATTGTGGTGGGCGCGGGCATTGTCGGCGCAGCCTGTGCCGAGGCGGCGGCTGGCGAAGGTCTGCGCGTGGCGATCGTCGAGCCGGGGTCGATCGGCGGCGGTTCCACCGCCGCGGCGATGGGGCACCTGGTGGCGATGGACGACGACCCGGCCGAGCTGGCGTTGTCGGCCTACTCGCTGCGGTTGTGGGAACGGTTTGCGCACTTGAACGAGGCCGAATTCAGCCGCTGCGGCACGCTGTGGGTGGCACGCGATGCGCGCGAACTGGCTGCGGTGCCGGCCAAGATCGCCCGGCTGGCTGCGGCCGATCTGCATGCCGAGGCCGTCGATGCGGCGCAGTTGTACGCACTGGAGCCGCAGCTGGTGTCGGGTCTGGCCGGCGGCATGCGCGTACCCGATGAAGCCGTGGTGTATCCGCCACGGGTGGCGCGGCATCTGGTGAGCCTGGCCTGCAGGGCCGGCGCGCAGCTGTTTGCCGGCCGCAAGGTGGAGCAGCTGCAGGCGCATGGGGTGCGTCTGGATGATGGACAGGTGCTGGCCGGGCCGGTGCTGGTGGCCAGCGGCGTGGCCCTGCCGCAGTTGCTGCCGGAGCTGGCGGTGCGTCCGCGCAAGGGCCATCTGGTCATCACCGATCGCCATCCGGGGGTGATCCGGCATCAGTTGCTGGAGTTGGGCTACGCCGATTCGGCGCATGGCGCCGACGACACCAGCGTGGCGTTCAATGTGCAGCCGCGACCGACCGGGCAGATCCTGATCGGCTCCTCGCGCCAGTTCGGCGAGGACGATCGCGCGCTGTCGATGCCGGTGTTGCAGCAGATGCTGCAGCGCGCATTCGCGTATCTGCCGGTATTGCGCGAGTTGCAGGCGATCCGGGTGTGGACCGGTCTGCGTCCGGCCACGCCGGACGGGCGCCCGTATCTGGGGGCAGTGCCCGGCCGGCGCGATGTGTGGGTGGCCGCCGGTCACGAGGGCCTGGGTGTCACCACGGCGCTGGGGAGCGCACGGGTGATCGTGGACAGCCTGCTCGGACGCACCCCGGCGATCGACCCGGCGCCGTACGCGCCGGCGCGCGCCGTGCACGGCGCGGCGGCATGAGCGCGACCGTGCGCCTGTACGTGGATGCGCAGCCGGTCGACGTGCCGGCCGGTGCCAGCGTCGCGGCCGCAGTGGCGCTGGCAACGCTGCACTTTCGACAATCGTGCAGCGGCCAGCCACGTGCGCCGTTGTGCGGCATGGGGGTGTGTTTCGAATGCCGCGTGCGCATCGACGGCATTGGCCAGCAACGCGCGTGCATGGTGGATGCGCGCGACGGCATGCAGGTGCGCACCGATGGCTGAGCGCGTGCAGCATTTCGATGTGCTGGTGATCGGCGCCGGTCCGGCCGGCCTGGCGGCGGCACAGGCGGCGGCCAGTCATGGCATGCGGGTGGGCGTGGTGGACATGCAGCCGCGTGCCGGCGGGCAGGTGTGGCGCAGTGATGTGCGGCATGGCGCGCCAGCCGATGCGCGCGCGTTGCTGCAGCAGGTGCTGGGCGATGCATCGATCACGCTGTTGACGCAGACGCAGATTCTGTTGGCGAAGCCGGGTTGGCTGTTGGCCGATGGCCCGGACGGCACGCTGCAACTGCATTACGCTGCCTTGGTGCTGGCCACCGGCGCACGTGAATTGCTGCTGCCATTTCCGGGCTGGACCTTGCCCGGTGTCACCGGTGCCGGCGCGGCGCAGGCGCTGGCCAAACAGGGCTGGCCGCTGGCCGGCAAGCGCGTGGTCGTCGCTGGCAGCGGCCCGCTGCTGCTGGCCAGTGCGGCCACGCTGCAACGGCATGGCGCACGGGTGCTCGGCATCCATGAACAGGCCTCTGCCACTGCATTGCAGCAGTTCGCGCTGCAGTTGTGGCGCTGGCCGGGCAAGGCCGCGCAGGCGGTGGCGCTGCGGCTGCAGCTACGCGCGGTGGCGTATCGCGCCGGCAGTTGGGTGGTTGCCGCACATGGCGATACGCAATTGCGCGAGGTCGAGATCGAAGGGCGCGCGGGCCGCACGCGTATCGCCTGCGATCAACTGGCGGTGGGCTATGGCCTGGTGCCCAATACCGAACTGGCGCAATTGCTGGGGTGCCAGCTGGACGCGTGCGGCGCGCATCAACAGGTGCAGGTGGATGCGCTGCTGCGCACCAGCGTGACCCAGGTCTTCGCGGCCGGCGAAGCCTGCGGTATCGGCGGACGCGATTGCGCGTTGATCGAAGGCGCGATGGCCGGACATATGGCGGCCGATGCCCCGGACGCCGCATTACGCCTGCAGCCCCGGCGAAAAGCCGCGCGTGCGTTCGCGCACCTCTTGCAACAGCAGTTCGCACTGGATCCACGGATCCGCACGCTGGCACAGCCCGACACGCTGGTGTGCCGCTGCGAAGACGTGTCGCTGGCTGCGTTGGACAACTTCAACGATGCACGCGAGGCCAAGCTGGCCTCGCGCTGCGGCATGGGCGCCTGCCAGGGCCGCATCTGCGGCACCGCGCTGACCGAACTGGGGCGTTGTCCGCCCGAGCTTTCCACCGACGCCGGCCGCCGGCCGCCGTTGTTCCCGGTCCGCCTCGCGGCGCTGGCCGACTCGTTCACTTCCGACTCGCAAGGGAATCATCCATGAGTATTGCTGCGTTCTGGCACGGCGTGTTGCCGGCCATCACCACCCCGTTCACCGCCTCCGGCGAGATCGACCACGACTTCCTGGGCAAGCACGCCAATCAACTGGTGGACGCCGGCTGCACCGCGATCGTGCCGCTGGGTTCGCTGGGCGAGGCGGCCACCTTGAGCGTGGACGACAAACTGGCCGTGCTCAAGACGTTGATCACCGCATTGAACGGCCGCGTGCCGGTGGTACCGGGTATCGCCAGCCTGGCCACCGGTGAAGCGGTGGCGCTGGCCAAGGCGGCCAAGGAACTCGGTTGCGGCGGGCTGATGGTGTTGCCGCCGTACGTGTACTCCACCGATTGGCGCGAGATGGGCGCGCACGTGCGTGCGGTGATCGGCGCCACCGATCTGCCGGTGATCCTGTACAACAACCCGGTGGCCTACAAGACCGACTTCGGTCCGGCGCAGATCGCCGAGCTGGCGGCGGAATTTCCCAATCTGCAGGCAGTGAAGGAATCTTCCGGCGATGTGCGCCGTTTTGCCGCGCTGCAGGAACTGCTGGGCGCGCGTCTGTCGCTGCTGGTCGGCATGGACGATGCCATCGTCGAAGGTCTGAGCATGGGCGCCAAGGGCTGGATCGCGGGTCTGGTCAACGCCTATCCCAAGGAGTCGGTGCGCCTGTTCGAACTCGCGCGCGATGGCGGCTACCCGGCGGCCAAGGAGTTGTACAACTGGTTCCTGCCGCTGCTGCGTCTGGATACCGTGCCCACCTTCGTGCAGCTGATCAAACTGGTGCAGGAAAAGGTGGGCATGGGCAGCGAGCGCGTGCGTGCGCCGCGGCTGGTGGTCGCCGGTGCCGAGCGCGAGGCTGCACTGAAGGTCATCGACCATGCCATCGCCACCGCGCCGAAGGTGTCCTGAAAATGGTCTCTGCCGCGCGCCGCCAAGCGTGCGGTGCGCGGAGTGCACGTGAAGCGCTGGTGGATGTAGTGAAATGTTTGTCGATGCGGCTGCAGCACAGTGCAGCCGTCTCGACGTGTTGGTCGGCTACCCTCACCATGTGCGCAGTGGCCGATTCCATGCAACTCAAGGTGCCGCAATGAACGAAACCATCCAACCCATCCTGCTGGCCGGGCAGTGGCAACCCAGCCGCGCCGCGACCGGCAGCTTCCGCGCCGCCGATCCAAGCACGGGCGAGGCGATCGGGCCGCACTTCCCGGTCAGCGGTGCGGACGACGTGGAGACTGCGGTTGCGGCAGCGCAGGCGGTTGCATCAGAACTGGCTGCGGCACCGGTCGAACGCATCGCGGCATTTCTGGATGCCTACGCCGATGCGCTGGATGCCGATGCCGACACGCTGGTGGCGCTGGCACATGCCGAAACCGCCTTGCCTGCGCCCACGCGCTTGCGTGGCAATGAACTGCCACGCACCAGTGGCCAGTTGCGTCAGGCCGCGCAGGCGGTGCGCAGCTACAGCTGGACCCAGCCCATCATCGACAGCGCTGCCGATCTGCGTGCGCATCTGGCCCCGCTCGGCAAGCCGGTGCTGGTGTTCGGGCCGAACAATTTCCCGTTTGCCTTCAATGCGATCGCCGGCAGCGATTTCGCCTCTGCCATCGCCGCGCGCAACCCGGTGATCGCCAAGGCGCATCCGCTGCATCCGGCCACCAGCCAGCGCATGGCGCAGCTGGCGCACGCAGCATTGGTCGCGGCGGGCCTGCCGGCTGCGGCGGTGCAGTTGCTGTATCACTTCGACAACGCGATCGGCCTGCGGCTGGCGGGCGATGCGCGGTTGGGCGCCATCGGGTTCACCGGCAGCCGCGCCGGTGGCCTGGCGCTGAAGGCCGCTGCCGACGCGGCCGGCGTTGCGTTCTATGCCGAACTGTCCAGCGTCAACCCGGTGTTCCTGTTGCCGGGCGCGCTGGCCGAACGCGGCGCAGCCCTGGCGCAGGAATTCTTTGCATCGTGCACCCTGGGCAGTGGCCAGTTCTGCACCAATCCAGGTGTGGTGGTGGTGCCGCACGGCGAGGCAGGCGATGCGTTCGTGCAGGCCACCACCGAACACTTCGATGCGGCGATGCCGCTGGTGTTGTTCTCGGCCGCCGGTGTGGCCGGTGTCCAGCATAGCGTGGCGAGCCTGCGCGCTGCCGGTGCGGCCCTGTTGTCCGGCGGGCATACGGGAGAGGATGGTTACCGCTATGCGCCGACCTTGCTGCGCGTGGATGCAGAGGCGTTCATCGCCAACCCGCAGGCATTGCAGACCGAAGCGTTCGGCCCGGTCAGCCTGTTGGTACGCGCACGCGATGTGGCCGAAATGGTGCAGGTGGCGGCTGCATTCGAAGGCAATCTCACCGGCACGTTGTATCGCGCCGCCGATGGCAGCGACGATGCCGCCTGGCAGGCCATCGCGCCGGTGCTGCGCGCACGCGTCGGTCGGTTGATCAACAGCAAGATGCCGACCGGCGTGGCGGTGAGCGCGGCGCAGAATCATGGCGGCCCGTTCCCGAGTACCGGGCATCCGGGATTCACCGCCGTGGGCATGCCCGGTTCGATCCGCCGCTTCGCTGCATTGCATAGTTACGATGCGGTGCCCGATGCGCTGCTGCCGGCCGAGTTGCGCCAGCGCAATCCCGGCGGCGTGGCGCGTCTGGTCGATGGGCAGTGGAGCACGGCCGATCTCGGAGCGGGCAAATGAGCAACCAGATCGGCGGGCTGTCGCTGGAACAGGCGCGCGCGCAATTGACGCCGTGGGCACAGCGTGCCGCGCCGATCGCCGCGGACGAATATCAACGGCGTATCGAACGCGCGCGTAGCCTGATGCGTGCGCAGGGCGTGGATGCGTTGCTGGTCGGTGCGGGCACCTCGCTGCGGTACTTCACCGGGGTGCCGTGGGGGGCGAGCGAGCGTCTGGTCGCATTGCTGCTGACCTTGACGGGCGACCCGGTGTTGATCTGTCCTGCCTTCGAGGAAGGCTCGCTGGATGCGGTCCTGCAACTTCCCGTTTCCAAGTGGCTGTGGGAAGAACACCACGACCCGTACGCGCTGGTGGCGCAGGCCATGGCCGAACGCCACGCGCATGCATTGGCGCTGGATCCAGGCATCGCCTTTGCCGTGCATACCGGTCTGCGCGCGCATCTGGGCACGGCGATCCGCGACGCCGGCGCCATTATCGATGGCTGCCGCATGTGCAAGTCGCCGGCCGAATTGGCGCTGATGCAACAGGCCTGCGACATGACCTTGCTGGTGCAGCAACTGGCTGCCGGCATCGCCCACGACGGCATCGGCACCGATCAACTGGTGCGCTTCATCGACGAGGCGCATCGCGCGTTAGGTGCGGACAACGGCTCGACCTTCTGCATCGTGCAGTTCGGTCATGCCACTGCATTTCCGCACGGCATCCCCGGCGTGCAGCACCTGCGCGACGGCGAACTGGTGCTGATCGATACCGGCTGCACCGTGCAGGGCTACCATTCCGATATCACCCGCACCTGGATCTATGGCGCGCCCAGCGAGACGCAACGGCGTATCTGGGACCTGGAACGGGCCGCGCAGGCGGCGGCGTTTGCGGCGGTTCGCCCAGGGGTGGCGTGCGAAGCGGTGGACCAGGCTGCGCGCAACGTGCTGGAAGCGGCCGGGCTGGGCCCGGACTATCGCCTGCCCGGCCTGCCGCACCGCACCGGCCACGGCTGTGGCCTGGCCATCCACGAAGCGCCGTATCTGGTGCGCGGCAACGCCTTGCCGCTGCAGCCAGGGATGTGCGCCAGCAACGAACCGATGATCGTGATGCCGGGTCACTTCGGTGTGCGGCTGGAAGACCACTTCTATGTCACCGAGGCAGGCGCGCAGTGGTTTACGCCGCCGTCGCTGGCGATCGATCGACCGTTTGCATAACTGCCTTGTGCGCCCACGCAGTAATTCCGGGCGCGTTGACGCACGAAGAACGCCGCCGCTAGCGCCTTTGGCGCTCGAGTGTGCGATGACCACGTTGTTGCATCGCGCGCTGCCGGCGCACTGGCCCTCTAGGAGTGAATGCATGAACCACCTGCGTCCCGTTGCCATCGCACTGCTTGCAGCCGGGTTGTTCACCGCCTGCAAGCCGGCACCGCCCGCGCCGGAGAAAGCCGCAGCCACCACGGGTGCAGTGACTGGCGAGCAGGCCGCCAAGGCGTTCGATGCGTTGCTGGACAAGCAATGGCAGTTCCAGCTGCAGCACACTCCCGAGTTCGCCAGCATCATCGGTGACAAGCGTTACAACGATCGATGGAGCGACTACTCGCTCGACGCCGTGCAGGCCGAACGCACCGCCACTGCCGAGTTGCTCAAGCAATTTGAGGCGCTGGACGCCAAGGCGCTGGACGCGCAACGCCAGCTCAGCCTGCAGATGATGCTCGGCCAGTTGCGCGACAAACTGGAAGGCATCGACCTGAAGACCTATGCGATGCCGCTGGAGCCGATCGGCGGCATCCAATTGACCCTGGCAGGCTACGGCGATGCATTTCCGTTCGAAAACGCCAAGGACTACCAGGACTACATCAAGCGCCTGCAGACGATTCCGACGGTGATCGATCAGGTGATCGCAGTGTCGCGCCAGGGTGCGAAGGAGGGCCTGGTGCAGCCGCGTTATCTGCTGCAGCGCCTACCCGAGCAGATCGACAAGATCGCGGCGTTGACCGGCGAACAAAGCCCGTTCGCCTCGCCGCTGAAAAAGCTCGATGCCGCCGTGCCGGCCGATCAACGCGCCGCGCTGCGCTCGCAGCTGCTTGCGGCGATCGACCAGCAGGTACGTCCGGCGTACGGCAAGCTGGCTGCGTTCGTGCGCGACGAATATGCCGCGCAAGGGCGTGCGCAGGAAGGCCTGTGGTCGCTGCCAGATGGCGAGCGCCGTTATCGCTATGCCATCCACACCCAGACCACCACCGACATGGCGCCGGAGGAGATCCATCAGATCGGCCTGAAGGAAGTCGCGCGCATCGAAGGCGAAATGACCGTGATCGCCAAGGCGCAGGGCTTTGCCGATCTGGCCAGCTTCCGCAAGGCGGTGGACACCGACAAGCGCCACTTCGCCACCTCCAGCGAGCAGATCCTGCAGCACTATCGGCAGTACATCGCCGCGATGCAGCCTGAGCTCCCCAAGCTGTTCGGCCACCTGCCGAAGACGCCGCTGGAGGTCCAGGCGATGCCTGCCTTCCGGCGCAGCGCGCCCGGCGCCGAATACTGGCAGAGCAATCCGGAAGGCACCAAGCCGGCGATCGTGAAGGTCAACACCAGCGACTTCGCCAGCCGCACACTGATCAATATCGAAACCACCGCGTATCACGAGGGCGTGCCGGGCCATCATCTGCAGATCTCGCTTGCGCAGACGCTGCCGTTGCCGCCGTTCCGCCAGCAGGCCGGCTACAACGCGTATATCGAAGGCTGGGCGCTGTACGCCGAGCGCCTGGGCAAGGAGATCGGTTTCTTCAAGGATCCGTATAACGATTACGGACGCCTGTCCGGCGAGTTGTTGCGCGCCAATCGCCTGGTGCTCGACACCGGTGTGCACTACAAGCACTGGAACCGCCAGCAGATGGTGGATTTTTTCCACGCCCATCCCTCCGACGACGAACCCAGCATCCAGTCCGAAACCGATCGCTACATCGTGTGGCCGGGCCAGGCGTTGGGTTACAAACTTGGTCAGTTGCAGATCCTGGCGCTACGCGCCGAGGCCGAAAAGGAACTTGGCGATCGCTTCGATGTGCGCGGCTTCCACGATGCAGTGCTTGGCGGCGGCGCGATGCCGTTGTCGATGCTGCAACAGCGTGTGCGTCAGTGGATTGCTCAGTCCAAAGCTACCCAGGAGATTCGCCGATGAAGACCGCCACGATCTTGCGCACCAGCGCATTGGGCCTGTTGATTGGAGCCGGCCTGGGCGGCATGGCGCCGCAGGCGCAGGCCGCCGCACCCGCATCCACGCCTGCCATGCAGAACACTGCAGCGGCACGTTTCAAGGCGCTGTACACGCGCGAATGGCGCTGGCGGCAGGCGCAGGTGTCCGGCGCAGTGGACGAAGACAACCAGGCCACGCAGGAGCGACAGGCCGACCACCTGCCCAAGGTCGATGTGGCGACGCAAAACCTGCGCACCGCGTACTGGCAGCAGGCATTGAAGGAACTGGATGCGATTCCTCCGACGCAATTGTCGGCCGAGGATCAGGTCAACTACCAGGTGTATCGGCAGCAGTTGACGGTGCTGCTGGATCAGCAACGTTTCCGCGCCTGGGAAATGCCGTTCAACAGCGACTCTGCGTTCTGGAGTGACCTGGGGTTCAGTGCGCAGGCCACGCTGCGCACGCGCGAGGACTACCAGCGCTACCTGAAGATGCTGGCCGATATCCCGCGGTATTTCGCCGAGCACACCGACAACATGCGTGCCGGGCTGGCGCGCGGTTTCAGCCAGCCGCGGGTCACGCTCACCGGACGCGATCAATCCATCGCCGATGTCGTGCAGGCCAAGGGCGAGGCCAATCCGTTCTATGCACCCTTCAAGCAGATGCCGGCGACCTTGCCTGCCGATGTGCAGGCGCAGTTGCGTCGGCAGGCAGTCGAGACCATCGATGCGCAGGTGCTGCCGGCTTACGCCAAACTGCTGGACTTCATCCGCAACGAGTACCAGCCCCGCGCGCGTACCACGCTGGCCGGTGAAGCCTTGCCCGATGGGCAGGCGTATTACCGCGCGCAGATCCGCGAATTCACCACGCTGGAGTTGAGCCCCGATCAGATTCACCAGATCGGCTTGCAGGAAGTGGCCAAGCTGCGCAAGCAGATGGATCAGACCATCGCCGCCAGCGGCTTCAAGCCACCGGCCGGGCAGGCGGTGTTTCCGGCGTTCCTGCACTTCCTGCGCACAGACCCGCAGTTCTATGCCAAGACGCCGGAAGAATTGCTCAAGCAGGCCGCATGGATCGC
Organism: Xanthomonas sp. 3075; assembly: GCF_014197275.1. Classification (GTDB taxonomy): domain Bacteria; phylum Pseudomonadota; class Gammaproteobacteria; order Xanthomonadales; family Xanthomonadaceae; genus Xanthomonas; species Xanthomonas campestris_B. Next base: position 66,008 of record NZ_JACIFI010000013.1, read on the forward strand.
CAAGCGCGTGGATGCGAAGGTGGGCAACTACATCGGCCGGCTGCCGCGCCGTCGCTTCGCCATCGAGCCGGTGCCGCCGGAGTTGGCGCCGTTCTATACCGGCGGCCGTGGCGGCCCCGGCATCTATCTGGTCAATACTTACAACCTGCCGTCGCGGCCGTTGTACAACCTGACCGCTTTGACGTTGCACGAGTCATCGCCCGGCCACGCGTTGCAGATGCCGCTGGCAGCGGAAGCGCAGGGGTTGCCGGAGTTCCGCCGCTATACGTTCATTTCTGCCTACGGCGAAGGCTGGGCCGTGTATTCGGAGTATCTGGGCCAGGAAATGGGCATGTACGACACGCCCTACGACCGCTTCGGCTATCTCACCTACCAGATGTGGCGCGCCTGCCGGCTGGTGATCGACACAGGCATCCACCACAAGGGCTGGACGCGCGAGCAGGCACAGGCCTATCTGCGCGACAACACTGCCCTGAGCGAACACGAAGTCACCACCGAGGTGGACCGCTACATCGCCTGGCCAGGGCAGGCGTTGTCGTATTACCTGGGCGAGCTGAAGATCCTGGAGCTGCGGCACAAGGCCGAAACCGCCCTGGGCGAGAAGTTCGATCTGCGCAACTTCCACGATGCGGTGCTGCAGACCGGCTCGGTGCCGTTGCCGGTCCTGCAGGCGCGTATCGACCGCTTCATCGCCGACGGTGGCGTGTCACCTTACCCGGATGACAACGCGGAAGGGTCGCCGGCGGAAGAGGGCAAGGCCGCTGCCGACGACTGACCCGCGCGACCATGCCAGGGTTCACGGCAGCAACCGCGCTTTCCATGCTTGGGGGTGACCAATGACCACACACACTGCGACCACGCAAGGCAAGTTCCACAAGCGACTGAGCCTGACCGACCTGACCTTTATCGGGCTGGGGTCGATCTTCGGCTCGGGGTGGTTGTTCTCGGCCAGCCATGTGTCCTCGATCGCCGGGCCGGCCGGCATTGTGTCGTGGATTCTCGGCGGCATCGCGGTGTTGCTGCTTGGCCTGGTGTATTGCGAGCTCGGCGCAGCGCTGCCACGTGCCGGCGGGGTGGTGCGTTACCCCGAGTATTCGCATGGCGCCTTGCTCGGCTCGCTGACCGGCTTCATCACCCTGATCGCGTTTTCCAGCCTGATCGCCATCGAAGTGGAGGCCGCACGGCAATATGCGGCGGCGTGGTTTCCGGTGCTCAACCAGGCCAACGGCACGCATCCCAGCGTGTGGGGCTGGCTGGTGCAACTGGCCTTGCTGGTACTGTTCTTCCTGCTCAACTATTTCAGCGTCAAGACCTTTGCGCTGGCCAACAACATCGTCAGCATCTTCAAGTTCCTGGTGCCGATCCTGGTGATCGTGCTGCTGATGAAACACTTCAATCCGGGCAATCTGAGCGTGCACGGGTTTGCACCGGCAGGCATGGCCGGGGTGGAGGCGGCGATCTCGGCCGGCGGCATCATCTTTGCGTATCTGGGACTGACGCCGATCGTGTCGGTGGCCAGCGAGGTGCGCGACCCGCAGCGTAATATTCCGATCGCCTTGATCCTGTCGGTGGCGTTGTCCACGGTGATCTACGTGCTGCTGCAACTGGCCTTTCTGGGCAGCATTCCGGCTGCGCACCTGGCGCAGGGCTGGAGCGGCATCGACAAGGTGTTTGCGTTGCCGTACCACGACATCGCGTTGGCGTTGGGGATGGCGTGGTTGGCCGCGCTGGTGATCTGCGACGCGATGGTTTCGCCCAGCGGCACCGGCAACATCTACATGAATGCCACCCCGCGCGTGGTGTACGGCTGGGCGCGTAGCGGCGGATTTCTGCCGGTGTTGACGCGGGTGGATCCAGCGTCGGGCATTCCGCGTCCTGCATTGTGGTTGAGCCTGGGCTTGTCGATCTTCTGGACGCTGCCGTTCCCGTCGTGGGAGACCTTGATCGGCGTGGTGTCCGCTGCACTGGTGCTGAGCTATGCAGTGGCGCCGGTGACGGTGGCGGCGTTGCGTCGGAGTGCGCCGGACCTGCCGCGACCGTTTCGCGTGCGTGGGCTGGCGGTGCTGGGGCCGCTGTCGTTCATGGTGGCGGCGTTGATCGTGTACTGGTCCACCTGGCCGACCTTGTCGTGGTTGCTCGGTTTGCAGGTGCTGGCGTTCGCGCTGTACGTGCTGTACCGACTGCCCTCGCGCGAGGGCAGGGGGCGGCTGCTGCGGCAGGTGCGTGCCTCGTTGTGGCTGATCGTGTTCTTCGTGCTGGTGATGGCGGTGTCGTGGGCCGGGACGTTCGGCGGCCATGGCTGGATCGCGCATCCGTTCGACACCTTGAGTGTGGCGGTGATCGCGTTGTTCATCTATCACTGGGGCGCACGCAGTGGCTTGCGCAGCGACGAACTGGCGCTGGAGGAGGACGATGGTGAATGAGCCGTGTCGCCGTGCGTGGGTCATGCACGGGGTACGCGGTCTGGCGGCGTGCATCGTGCTGCTCTCCGCCTCTGCGCAGGCAGCGCCGAGCGTGGCCGACTACCAGCGTTCGCTCGGTCTGCGCGAACACTGGATAACGCTGACCGAGAACGTCGCCTGGCCGGCGCAATGGCAGGACAACGGTAGATTCTTTTACCGCAAGACGGTGCCTGGTGGGTTCGCTTTCGTCAGCGAAACGGTGGCCACGCAGCAGAAACGGGCTGCCTTCGATCAGGCCCGCATCGCGCAGGCGCTCAGTGAGTCCACCGGGCAGACCTACACCGCGTTGCGGTTGCCGTTCGAGCGTTTTTCGTATGCGCAGGAAGGCGAGCGCGGCGATGGCGCGATCCGTTTCCAGCTCGACGACGATGCCTGGCGCTGCACGCTGACCACGTATCGCTGCGCACGCGATGACGCGGGCGCGACACTGCGTCCACGCGGCTTCGGCGTGGTGCGCGATCCGCAAGTGCCGGCCGACACTACGCCGCGTCGCTCGCCCGACGGTCGCTGGGAGGTGCTGGCCGATGGCTGGAACCTGCTCCTGCGCCGGGTTGCCGATGGTCAACTCACCCGGCTCAGCAACGACGGCCGTGCAGACGATTACTTCGACCCGGAGAGCATCGCCTGGTCGCCGGATTCGCAACGCTTGGCGGTGTATCGCGTACGCCCGGGGCGTGCCCGTCGGGTGACGCGCGTGGAGGCGGCGCCTGCCGGCGGCGGTGAGCCGTTGGTACACACGCAGTTGTATCCCAAGCCGGGCGATGCGGTGGATGTGGAGCGCCCGGTCTTGTTCGCGGTGGATGGCACGCACCGGGACGTGCAGACCGCGTTGTTCGCCAACCCGTACGCGCTGTCGCCCCTGCAATGGCGCAGCGACGGTCGCAGCGTGGCGTTCGAGTATGTGCAACGCGGCTTTCAACGCATGCGGGTGATTGCGGTGGATGCGCATAGTGGCACCGCGCATGTGGCGGTCGGCGAGGATGCACGCAGCTTCGTGTATGCCGACCGCAGCTTTCGGCACGACGTGGATGGGCGCGGCGATGAAGTGCTGTGGATCTCCGAGCGCGATGGCTGGCGGCATCTCTATCTGTTCGATGGTCGCACCGGCAAGCGCAAGCGGCAGATCACGCACGGGCAGTGGATCGTGCGCGATGTGCTGCGCGTGGACGATGCGCAGCGGCGCATCTGGTTCACCGCCAGCGGCATGGATGTGGGCAAGGACCCGTACTACCGGCAGCTCTACAGCGTGGACTTCGATGGGCGGCATCTCACCCGATTGACCACGACCGATGCCGATCACGATGTGGCGATTGCGCAAGACGGCCGGCATTACGTGGATACCTATTCGCGCCCGGATCTGCCACCGGTGATGGAACTGCGCGCCATCGATGGCCGGCTGCTGCAGCAAGTGGAACAGGGCAACATCGACAAGTTGCTGGCCGCAGGCTGGCATGCACCGGAGACCTTCGTCGCCAAGGGCCGCGACGGCCGCACCGACATCTGGGGCATGGTGGTGCGGCCGCGCGATTACGACCCGCGCAAACGCTATCCGGTGATCGAGAACATCTACGCCGGCCCGCACGACTCCTTCGTGCCCAAGACGTTCTGGCCGTTCGGCTATCACGCCGGCGGCGACAAGCAGATCGGCATGCAGGCGCAGGCGGACCTGGGCTTTATCGTGGTGATGATCGACGGCATGGGCACCGCCAATCGCTCCAAGGCCTTTCACGACGTTGCGTGGAAGAATCTCGGCGATTCCGGCTTTGCCGATCGCATCGCCTGGCATCGTGCACTGGCCGCCAAGGATGCCTCTTACGACATCAGTCGGGTCGGCATTTACGGTGCTTCGGCTGGCGGGCAGAGCACCCTGGGCGCGCTGGAACGTCACCCGGACTTCTACAAGGTGGGCGTGGCGTTTGCGGGGTGCTACGACAACCGCATGGACAAGATCAGCTGGAACGAGCAGTGGATGGGTTGGCCGGTGGATGCCAGCTATGCCGCTGCGTCGGGCGTGGTCAATGCGGGCAAGCTGCAGGGCGACCTGCTGCTGATCGTCGGCGAACAGGACAGCAATGTGGACCCGGCGTCCACCGCGCAGGTGGTCGATGCCTTGATCAAGGCGGGCAAGGACTTCGACCTGCTCAACGTGCCGGGCGGCGAACATTCGGTGGGCCGCTCCAGCGGGCCGATCGATTACGTGCAACGCCGCCAGTACGACTTCTTCGTGCGCCACCTGCTCGGGCAGCCCACGCCGCATTGGAACTCATCCGCCCCGGAGGCTCGCTGATGCTGTTTGCCCGTTTGTCCGCCATGCGCCCGCGTTGCCGCGCGGTTGTCTTCCTGTGTATGTCGTCGTTGCTAACAATCGCGATGACACCGGCAGCGTGCGCGGAAGACATGCCACGCTTCGTCAGCCAGAACGGCCGCCATGCGGTGTTTGTCGATGGTGCGCCATATACGATGCTGGCCGCGCAGTTGCAAAATTCCAGCGCATGGCCGGCGGTGTTGCCGCAGGCATTGGACGAGGTGGTCGCGCTGCATGCCAACACGGTGGAAGCGCCGGTGTATTGGGAGCAGTTCGAGCCGGCGCCGGGCCGCTTCGACACTGCCAATGTGGATGCGTTGATTGCCGGCGCTCGCAAGCGCGGCCTGCGCGTGGCGTTGCTGTGGTTCGGCAGCTGGAAGAACGGCCAGATGCATTACGTGCCGGAGTGGATCAAGCGCGACGACGCCACCTACCCGCGCATGCGCGATGCCAATGGCGAGCCGGTGGACGTGCTGTCGCCACATGTGGCCGCCAATGTGCAGGCCGATGCGCGTGCGTTCACCGCGTTGATGCAGCATCTGCGCAAGGTCGATGGCGACCGCCACACGGTGATCCTGGTGCAGGTGGAAAACGAGCCCGGCGCGATCGGCACGGTGCGCGACCACGGCCCGGCCGGCGAGGCGGCGTTTGCGCAGCCGGTGCCCGCGGCGATCGCGCAGGCGCTGGGCAAGCCGCAGGGCAGTTGGCAGCAGCTGTTCGGTGCCGAGGCGGCGGAAGCCTTCAATGCGCACGCAACGGCGGCGTATATCGAACAGGTGGCCGCCGCCGGCAAGCGTGCGTATCCGCTGCCGCTCTACGTCAACACCTGGCTGCGCTACAAGGGTAAGCGTTATCCGGGGCTGGATTATCCGTCCGGCGGTGCGACGGTGAACATGTTCGCGCTATGGCGCGCGGCCACGCCGTCGATCGACTTCATCGGCACCGATATCTACACCAGCGACTACAACGAGTACACCAAGGTCATCGGCCAGTACGCGCGGCCGGACAACCCGGCCTGGGTGTCGGAGACTGGCTTCGAAGCGGCGACGGCACCGTATCTGTTCCATGTGCTGGGGCAGGGCGGGATCGGTTTTTCGGTGTTCGGTATGGATGGCAATCAGGACAGCGCCGCCAATCGTGCCGCGATCGCCGCGCACGCGGCCAACTTCAAGCTGCTGGCGCCGCTGCAGCGCGTGCTGGCGCAGGCCGCCTTCGACGGCCGCTTGCAAGGCATTGCCGAGCAGCCGGGCATGCCGCTACGCACCCTGCGCTTTGGCGATTGGCAGGCCAAGGTGTCGTTCGGCGCGCCGATGTGGGGCGATGCGCCGGCCATCCTGCCGGGCAACGACGACCACGGCGGGCGGCTGTTGGTGGCGCAGCTGGGGCCGGAGGAATTTCTGGTCACCGGCATGGCCGCGCGCATTGAATTTTTCCGCGAGGCGGCCGATACCCGTCATGGACAACTGTTGCGGGTGGAGCAGGGGCGGTACGTCGACGGGCGCTGGCAGGTGGAAAGGCAGCTCAACGGCGACCAGACCGACTACGGGCTCAACTTCGGTCGTGTGGATGCGTCGGGCGAGGTGCCTGTGGTGCTGCGTGTGCGGGTCGGCACGTATTGAGCGTGCGTGAGGCGACTGCGCAGCCGTGTGGCGGGTCTGGTCGGAGTCGGTGAGTGGGAGATGTGGATTTCAGTTTCTGTCCGCCGGTTCTCCTTACGTCAGGAACGCTCGCCACGAGCATTGGATGGAGTAAGAGCGAAAGCAGCACAGCACAATTGCCGGCAGCGATTGTTCCGATTGGTCAGTAAACAAACGTCATCGGTTATTTCTCAGTTTCTGCAGCGGAGCCACCATGAGCATCAGCAACATCGCCAGTTCCGGAATGCAGGTCGCCGCGCTGCGTCAGCAGGTGGCCGCCAGCAATGTAGCTCGCCAGCCGGTGGACAGCAGCCCGCGTCAGTCCGTGGCCGCCAGTACCCAGGCCAACGGCGGGGTGTCGGCCAGCGTGGTCGATGCGGTATCCGATCCATCGGCACCGGCCACCGATCTGGTCGACGGGCTATCGGCACGCAACGATTTCCAGGCCAACGCCACTGCGCTACGGCGCTCCGACGAGATGCTGGGTAGCTTGTTGGACGTAGTGAGCTGAGAGCTCGGAGTGGACGACGGCCGTTGTCGATCTATTGCATCGAGTGCAGGGCCTTCAGCCTGATGCCGTAGCTAGTGGTAGCTGGCTCGAAGCTCACGCTCTGCAGGTCGTTGAGTCGGTAAATCGCTGGCTGCTTCGCCGCCAGTGTCGATGAACGACTCGACGTCGCCTGGTTCCAGCTCGGCCACCAACGCATGTCCTTTCGATTGTTGACGTGATTCGACAGTGCATGTAGATCAGTTGCAGAGCGGCTGATCTGTGGGTTTGCTGCAGGGCCCTTGCCCGCCCACCATCGCGGGACACGCTGCAAGTACGTCCTTGTAAGCGCTTACGCGGCATCCATGCCGCGTAAGGTCCCGCGATGGTGGGCGGGCAAGGACCAGTCGAGTTGGTCTGTGTGCATGGCTTTAAAAAGCCACCGACTAACTCTCTGGTGCGGTGTCCTCGCCGCTTGCGGGACCGTGTGGCGGCATGGATGCCGCCACCGAGCCCCCAGGGACGGGTTCACGGCGTGTCCCGCGAGCGGTGAGGGCACCGCGCATTCGACCCACTCAGTGTTTGATCTGGACTTCTGACGGCATCCACCAAGATACGGCCGACAAAACCACTGCACTCACCGACAGGCGCTCGCTAGGTTTTGTTAGCTGCTCTAACTCTACTTGCAAGAAAGCAACCGATTGACTCTCTGGTGCTGTGAGGGCACCGCGCCCTCGACTGACTAGGCTTTTGATCTAGAGCGTCATGCTGAAGTCGTTGTACTCACTGCCCGTCACTGCCTAACACCTGCGCCGCATCGACGATCTCCACGCCCTGCAGCTGTCCCAGCCAGTTGTCGAACCAGGGCTTGTGCGTGGCGCCCACCACCGCCAGCACGCGTGCACCGGGTTGGTCGGCAAAGCTGGCACGCACGTTAGACACCATGCGCAGGTTGCGGATCTCCCAGCCGGAGACGTAGCGATAGCCGTAGTGTTGCGGCGAGTTCTCGCTCAGCGCGGCGCGAAAATCCACCGCAATCGCCAACTGCTGACTGGCCGGCAGGTTGATTGCGCGATAGAGCTCCAGCAACTTGCCTTCGCTGGCGAGTTGGTCTTCGCGCTGGCGCATGGCCTGCGCACGCGGCGCGGCGTTCTTCCAAGCTGCCTGGATCGCCTTGCCATATGCGACAGGGTCACCCAGGTCCACGTTGTCGCCGGTGTGATCGTCGGCCGGGTAGACGCGCTGCAGGCCAAGACGCGCCGCCAGGCGTGCGGCGATCTGCTGACTTTCGTTGGGACGATGCTCTAGCGTGCGCAGACGTGCCACCAGTGCGGCATCCAGGCCATCGCCAGCGCGTTGCTCGGTCTGCGCAAGCTGCAACCACTGCACCAAGGCAGACGACGGATCGCCCGAGGCCAGGAACAGCCCGGCGAGCTGACGACGTTGCGCTGCCGTGGGCGCGCTCGGCCAGGTCTTGAGCGTTGCACGCACCTTGCCGATGGCGGCCGGAACATCCAGCCCGGTCGCATGCGCTGCCTCGCTGGTGTCCGGGCAATAGCTCGCACTGTCCTCGGGCAGATACACCGCAGGATGCCGCCGCATCAGGTCGCAGGTTTCCCCGGACAGGTTTTCGATGGTGATGATGGTCGGCTTGTAGGCCGCCAACCGGTCCAGCAACGGTTGCAGCCGTGCTGCGCTGATGTCACTGCCTTTGGGTAATTGCGACAGGTGCACGCTGCCGAGCACCAGCACCTGGGTGCGTGGTGCGGCCATCTGGGCATCCAGTTGCGACAGGTCCACCTGGGCGTGCGCGATGCCTGGTGCGATGAGCGTCAGCAACGCGATGCACAGCCGGCGGGAGTGCAGCAGGGTGGTCGAGACGGACGCTGCAGCGGAACGCGACGCTGCCGCGTCGACGCCATTCGAATTGCGAGGTGCTCGGGGCTGCATGACGGTCCTTGTGGGTAATCGCATCCGCGCTGCCGCAAGCCCACCCTGCGGCAGTAGACGCGCAACGAGTGTGGCCGATACCGCAGGCATCGAACCCGGCCGGAAAGTCATGCAGCCAAATGGCAGGGGGGGCGTGGGCGCGTACTACGTCGTGCTTGCTCGGTGCTGGGGCATCGACTGCGGCGCGCTTCAAGCGCCCTGTGCAAAACCTCGGTGCTCAGGTCCGGTAAGAGGTGAGGAAGTGCTCCAGGCCGTGCGTCGACTGCAGATGGCGCTTGCACATCGCGCATGAAAGAACGCCAGCGCAACACAGGCTACTTGCGGTGATCGATGCGGTCCATCCATCGCCGGCATGCATGATCGATCGCGGTGCGATGCGGTACGAGCTCGGCCGCTGTGCGGCATAAGAACTGCCTGTAATGCCTAGTCGACGTAGAGCCAACAAGCGTCGTCGATGGTGTGCTCAGACCATGCGGCTGGCGCCATTGGTGCCTGTATGCCGCGGGGTTGTAGCAGGCACTCCCGGCACCCGCCAGCGGCTTGGTCGGTATGCAGATTTCCGCACCCGCGTCGGAGCGTTGCCACAAGACGTCGCGGGCGCATGCGCGCAGGATGCCTCAAGACCATTCAAGGGCGCGACGATGGACCGGAGAACCTTTCTGCGGCAAGGCATGGCAGCGACCGCGGCGGTGGGGGCCGGCGCGGCGCTGGCGGGTCATGCGGCGTCGGCCAGCGCGGCCGCGCCGCCTGCAGCATTGCGACCGCGCCTGGAGGCCTTGCCTTCAGCTGCGCATGTGGGCAGCACGCTGTGCAGTTTTGAGCACCTGCAGCAGCAGTGGACCGTCTACGAGCATCTCGACGACCCGCAGGGCCAGCTCACGCTGTGGACCGAGGCCGGCATGTTGCGGCTGGACAAGCGCACCGAGCCGGCCTATCCGGCCGACGCCAAGCCGTACTTCGGCATGCCGCTGGCGCAGGTGGCGATGGCAGACGCCGACCTGCTCGCCGATCGCCTGCTGCGTGACGGCGACCCCGACGAAGCACAGGTGCGCGATGTCGCGCCACCGCCGGCGTCGTTGCTGGACCCCAAGGACAACGGTGGGCGCTGGCCGTGGACCACGTTCGTCGGCACGCGCGAAGCGCTGGACACCATGCCGATCTTGCCCAATGGCCGCAGCCGTACGGCGCGCCCGGAGCATGCCTTCACCGAGCTTGGCGAGGAGGCGCTGATCAAACGGCGCGAAGAAGGCATGCTCGGTGGCTGGATGCCGGCGGTACGCAAGGTGATGCGCCGCGAGGGCGAGGCCGACGCCTGGTACGACGTGCTGGTATTTGCCGATGTGCGTGCCAGCGACCGCTTTGTGGTGCAGACCTGGCACCGCACGATGCAGGTCCGCAGCGGGCAGGTCGTGGCCGTGCACTACACGCACAGCTATCCCGCCTTCGGCAGCATGCGTACACCGGCCACCGCCGAGCAGTTCTATGCGGCGCTGATCGATTTCGCCGCGTACTGGCAGCAGGCATTGGAGGGCACGGTGCAGGCGCAGCTGCCCGATGCCAGCTGGAACGCCATGGCGCAATTCGCCTTCGCGCGCGAACTAGTGGTGCGCCCCGGTGGCGACTACCCGAAGTACGGTGCGGTGGAGCGCGACTATTACGGCAACGAGTACGACGGCTTCCAGGACACCTTCACCAGTTCGTTCTACGCCAATCTGGAATGGGGCCGCTTCGCGCAGGCCGCCGCGGTGCTGGACAACTACTTCGATGCGTTCGTACAGGACGATGGCCTGCCGAACATGCGCGGGCCGGAGGTGGGGCAGTTCGGGCTGACCCTGTCGCTGCTGGCGCGCTATCTGCGCTATACCGGCGATGCGGTGCGCCTGCGTCGATTGCTGCCCAAGATCGCAGCCACCGCGCAGGTCTTGTGCGACTTGCACGACCAGGCATTGGCATTGCCGCGTAGCGCGTCCGGGCACGGCCTGCTGCATGGCTGGAACGAATCGGATGCGTGTCTGTTTCCCGATCCTTCGCTGTGGTGGAAGCCGTACTACGCCAATAGCGCGCTGACCATTCGCGGGTGGGAGGACATCGCCCAGGTCTGGGGCACGCTGGGTGGCGATGCGGCACAGGCCGCGCAATGGCAACGCCGCGCCAAGCAGTTGCGCAGCCGCTTGCAGGCCAGCCTGCGTGCCAATGTGCGCCGCGAGTTGTCGCCGCCGTACGTCGGCCCGTTGCCGGGCACCACGCTGACCTTTCGACAATCGTTGCTGCAGGAAAAACCCAGCGAGCAGCAGTGGCCGCATCGCGCCTATGCCGAGTTGCTGCAGGCCGATGTGCTCCCCGACGATCTCGCCCATCTGGTGATCGATTGCCTGCGCGGCCACGGCGGCACCAGCATCGGCGTGGTGGCCAACATCGCACCGCCCGAGCCGGGTAGCCGCGATCTGCTGGGCTTCATTTCCTACGGCTATGCGCAGCAACTGCTGCGCCTGGATCGCATCGAAGAGTATCTGTTGTTCGTCTACGCGCACCGTTATCAGGTGCATACGCGTGGCAGCTGGACGGCTGGCGAGGTGAGCGGCATCACCGGCGGCATGCCGCTGTTCTGCATGCCGGCGCAGATGACCATCCCGCTGCTGCTGCGCTGGATGCTGGTCAGCGACGACAGCGCGGGCGAGCAGTTGTTTCTGGCGCGCGCAGTGCCGCGCGCATGGCTGGGCAGTGGCGAGGCGGTGGGAATCACGGCGGCGCCGACCCGCTGGGGCGCGGTGACGCTGCGCTTGCGCACCGATACCGCGGCACGCTGCATCGATGCACAGGCGCAACTGCCCGAGCGTACTCCCGAGCGCATCTGGCTGACGCTGCGAGCGCCAGCCGGCACGCGACTGCAACGCGTGCTGGTCGATGGGCGACCGGCTTCGCTGCAAGGCCCGCATGCAGATCGGGTCGCGTTGCCGCGCGGCAACGCGGCGGTGCAGGTGCAGGCCTGGTACGTGTGATGCATGCTGTTGCAGTGCATATATCGAAAATCGGCGCGAACTGAATTCGGCGATCGGCAACGATCGCCGTCTCATGCGCTATCGGTAACAAGGTTACTTTTCCAGGGCGCCTGCAGTGGCCGCGCCACCACGCCGGCCTGAAGCGACCCATACCGCGACTGCATGGCCATCGGGCGCGTGGGTTCGATCCGGCAGGCACCAGGTTTATGCGACAACCGCTTGCCGGGTGTCACCGCGCTTTATGTCGACAGTGTGGCAAAAGCACGTGAATTTCCGCACGCGTGCCGGATAAATTCGTCAAGACGCCAGCGCGGCATTGTCGCAAGCTTTTTTTGCGTGGCCTGCTCTGCATGGGTGACGTGCTCTCAGGGGGAGGGCAGTGTCGTCGTCTTGTCTTGCCAGTGCCGCGTCGTGCGGCAGCGCACTGGTGTCGTCTTTGTCGTGGTCCATCTCCCATCTTGCGCTGCCGCAGTGCGGCGTGACAGTGCGCGCAGGTCTGCTGTTTTCCCCTAGAAAGCACAAGGAATTCCGATGTCGCCAAGCCGCTTCGCTCCGTTGTCGCAGTGCCGTGTTTCCCGGCGTCGTCCGCTGATCGATGCGATCGTGCTGGCCTTGTCCATCGCCAGCGCACCGGCGTTCGCGCAGCAAAGCGCCGAGACCGACGACGGTGCCACCCAGACCCTGGACCGTGTCAACGTCACCGGCACCCATCTGCGTCGCGTGGATGCCGAAACCGCCAGCCCGGTCATCGTGGTCGACCGCCAGCGCATCGAAGACAGCGGGCAAAGCACGCTGGGCCAGTTGCTGCAGCAGCTCCCGGCGATGTCCGGCTTCATGCCTGGCCCGGCGCTCAATTCCGGCTTCAGCCACGGTCGCGCGCTGGTGTCGCTGCGCAATCTGGGGCCCCAGCGCACCCTGGTGCTGGTCAACGGCCACCGCATGGCCGGGCCGGCCAGCAGCGTGGCGTCGGCACCGGGCGTGGATGTCAATGCGATCCCGGTGGCGATGGTGGAGCGAGTGGAAGTGCTCACCGATGGTGCCTCGTCGGTGTATGGCTCCGATGCGATCGGCGGGGTGGTCAACATCATCCTCAAGGACAAGTACGACGGCTTCGCGGCGACTGCCGATTACGCGCAGAGCACGCATGGCGATGCCAATAGCCGCACGCTGGGCGTGGAGTGGGGCAAGAGCTGGGACCGCGGCGGGCTGATCCTCGGGCTCAGTCGCACTTCGATGAACCCGGTGTTCAACAGCGATCGCCGCTATGCCGCCAAGTCGGTGGAGTTTTTCGACGGCCAGGTCAGCGAGAACCGTGGCGGCAACACGCGTGCCTTCCTCAGCGATGGGCGCCGCGTGACGCCGGTCGACGGGGTACCGCCCGGGCCAGTGGGCGAAGATGCATTTCGCCCGTACGATCCCGCGACCGATAGCTACAACGCCTACGACGGGCAGTATCTGATCACGCCGATCAAGCGCACCAACGCGTCCTTGCACGGCAGCTTCGACATCACCCCGGACATCCAGGCATATACCGATGTGTTCTGGACGCGCAGCAAGACCACCTCGCAATTGCCCGCCTTCGGGATGGAGATGGAGGGTGCGGCCGACAACTACTACAACCCGTTCGGCGCTCAGCTGGACCGCTATCTGCTGCGCTCCACCCAGGCCAATACGCGCGTCTATACCGCCACGATGTTCCAGACCAACATCGTGGCCGGGCTGCGCGGGCGCGTGCAAGGCACCAGTTGGCAGTGGGATGCGGCAGCGGGGTATGCACGCTACAAGGACACGCTGGTGCGCACCGGTTTTTCCATCACCTCGGCATTGAACAACGCCACCGGCGCCTCGTTCCTGGACAGCGATGGGGTGGTCAAGTGCGGCACGCCCGGCGCGGTGATCGCCGGTTGCACGCCGATCAACATCTTCAACCCCAACGATCCGGCCACCATCGCTGCGCTGCGCGGCACCCAGCGGCCGGTGGACCTGATCGACGAGAGCCAGATGCGGTTTGTCGACATCAGCGCCAATGGCGACCTGTTCAAGCTCCCCGCCGGCGCGGTGCAGGCAGCGGTGGGTCTGGTCTATCGCAGCAACAAGTTCGCGCAGGGCACCAGCAGCGAGGTGGCCGCCGCCGATGCCGATGGCAACTGCGATTACAACGATGGCTGCATCCTCCGGCAGGGCCGCGACGAATCGGTGCGCGAGGCCTACGCCGAGTTGCTGGTGCCGTTGCTCAAAGACGTACCGTTCGCCAGCAGCTTGAATCTCAATCTGGGCTCGCGCTATTCCAAATACGATGCCTGGGGCAACACGACCAATAGCAAGGTGGCGATCGAGTGGCGGCCGATCGCCAATCTGCTGGTGCGCGCCACCGGCTCGCAGGTCTTCCGCGCCCCCGCGCTGGGCGATCTGTATGGCTCGCCCTACAACGCGGTGATCGACACCACCGACGATTTCGAGGACCCATGCAACGGCTATGCGGGCGCTGCGCCCAATCCGGCCTGCGCCAACGTGCCCAACGACGGCAGCTTCAGCAACACCGCGCAGTTCAACGTGGTGACCTCAGGCGCCAACAATGTCGGCTTCCGGCTCAAGCCCGAGCGTGGCCGCTCCTACAACGTCGGGGTGGTGTACGACCCCGACCAGGTGCGCGGCCTGTCGCTCAACGTGGACAGCTGGCGCGTGGTGCTGGAGGACATGCTGACCGGCAGCGGCCTGCAACAAGTGGTCAACGATTGTTTCCAGGGGCGTGATGCAGCGTTTTGCCCGCTGATCCAGCGCGATGCGACCGGGCAGCTGACGCGTGTGTCGGTGCCGTTCGCCTACAACACCGGCAAGGTGGATATCCGCGGCTACGATGCCGGCATCCACTACACGCTGGCCGACACCGCGTGGGGGAGTTTTGCTGCCGGTCTGGACGCGACCTTCTTCTCCGATTATCGCTTCGCTGGAGAAACGCATAACTACGTTGGCGAAAATTCCAGCTGGGGCAATATGCCGCGCTGGCGCGCGGTAGCCAATCTGGCCTGGGACAAGGGGCCGTGGCATGCGAGCTGGAGCACCCGTTACCTGGGCCACACCGTCAACGGCAGCCAATACGAAGACTTCTGCGCCGACACCAATGTCGACGGCAGCTGCCGTTATTTCCCGATCGGCTCGATGGTCTATCACGATGTGTCGCTGAGCCGGAAGCTGGAAACCCTGCACAGCACGCTGGCCATCGGCGTGGACAACCTCGGCAATCGCGCGCCGCCGCGGTTCTACAGCTACTCCAACGCCGCCAATACCGATGCCACCACTTACGACACCCTGGGGCGCTCGTTCTGGGCGCGGCTGCGGGCGGAGTTTTGAGCCGGATGGGAGTTGCATCCGCAGCGCGGCGGATCATGCGCTGTGCCGCTCTCGTGCGCGACGCGGAATGCATCCGTTGGCCCTGCGGCATGCGCTTGTCCATGCCGCGCGTCGCATGCGGCCAGCTTTGGGGTGCGCGCGACGTTATGCCGGGCTGTTGTCGCCGGGTCGGGACAAGCGCTGCGTGTTTACGACCATACGACGGCATGGTCCAGCAGAGGTTTGCCAGCTCGGCGTCGGGTGTTGCGCAGCTGTTCCAATTGCAGGGCAAGCCGATGCACAGCACCTTCTTTAAAGCCATTGCATGCGCAGCTCCCGTTTGTTGATGTCGCTGTGTCGCCAGGGGCGGGGCATGCGTGCCGGTGTGGCCGGGTTGCTCTGGGCCGGCGCGGTGGTGGGGATGCCGGTGGCGGTCGCCACGCCGGCGCCACACGCGCCCGTGGCGCTCGCCAATGCGGATATCGGCTATCCGCGGTTTCACGGGCTGGCGCATCCGGTGCCCGACAGCGGCGTAGCCTTCGCACCCGATGGGCAATTGGCGCGGATCTACGCTGCCGATCGTGCGCGCGGGGCAGGGCAGGCTGCGGGCAACGATTTCTGGGTCGATCGCATGCTGGTGCGCGAAGGCACCGGTGGCGGTTTCGATGACGAGAACAACTGGTTGTTCACGCGTGGCCGCGCGGCCTTTCTGGCCACCCATCAACCCGAGATTCCCGGCTTCGTCGGCCAGGTGGCGTACTGGCATGCCACCGACTACGACGCGCTGCTGCGCATTTTTTCCACGCAGGGCGAGCGAGCGGTGCAGTGGACCGAGCGCGCGCAGCAGCGCCGTCAGACGCCCAGCTATTTCAGCACCGTGTTCGAGGATGCAGACGCGGGCGTGCGGATGCGGCTGGTCAAGTACATCACCGAGCAGAATGTGGCGGTGGCCAACGTCGTGCTGTCGAGCCTGGACGGCACGGCGCATACGCTGTCGGTGCAGGCGCTTTCGCCGCTGGCCCAGCATGCCGATGGCAACACGCTGATCGGCGCGTTCGATGCGTATAACGCGATCACCACGGTGTTTCCGCGACTGTCGGGCGATGGCTTTCGGGTGGACGGCAAACAGCTGGTGCGCGAGGTGGTGGTGCCTGCCAGCGGCGAGACGCCAGCGCTGAAACTGCAACTGGGCCTGCTCACGCACGAACTGCCGCAGGCGCAGGCCGAATACACCCGCATCGCCGCGCAGTCGCCGCAACAGGCCTACCAGGAGCACGTTGCCCGCTACAACCGCTGGTGGGTGGACAACGTGCCGTATCTGGACACGCCGGACGAGAACATCACCAAGAGCCTGTTCTATCGCTGGTGGGTGCTGCGCTTCAATTTTCTCGACGCCAACGTGCCGGGCAACGATTATCAGTTTCCGGTCGCCATCGAGGGCGTGCTGGGCTACAACAACGCCATCGTGCTGACCACCGGCATGTTCCTGGACGATCTGAAATACCTGCGCGACCCGAGCTACGCCTACGGCAGTTGGCTCAGCGCAGGCGAGACTGCGGGCGGTAGCAAGTACACCGACAATCCCGGCTCGCCGGAAAACTGGTCCAACTCCTACGCGCAATACATAACCGCCGCCGCATGGCGCTCGATGCAGTTGCATGGCGGCCCGCCGGCACTGGCCGCAAAACTGGCCCGCTACGGCAGCGGCGATGTGGACGGCGTGCTGGCTGCCTACGATCTCAATCACAACGGCTTGATCGAATACGACTGGGCAGCGATGACCGGCAACGACGCCGATGCGGTGTCGTTCGACTGGGCGGCCAAGCACGGCGAAATCCGCATGGATCGCACTGAAAGCGCCTATGTCTACGCCAACGCGCAGGCGGCGGCGCAGGCAGCGCAACTGGCGGGCGACAGCGCAACCGCGCAGCGCATGCAGGCCACCGCACGACGCATCCGCCAGGCAGTGCTGGACGTGTTGTGGCAGGACCATCGCGACAGTGCCGATTCGGTAGGCCTGCACGGCGAGCTGCTCAAGCATCGCCAGGCCAAGGGGCCGCGCCTGCCGGTGGACTGGAAGGAAACCAACAACTACTACCCCTTCAGCGTGGGCCTGATGCCCAAGCAGGGCGAGGCCGATGACGACCCCAAGTATGTGCGTGCCTTGCGCTTGTTCGCCGATGCAGCGCAGTACCCGCTGTTTCCGTTCTACACCGCCAACCAGGTCGATCTGCAGGCGCGCGGCAGTGATGCCGATTCGGGCAGCAACAATTTTTCCACCATCAACGCGACGGTTGCCTTCCGCCTGTTCGGCGAGGCGCTGCGCGATTACCCCAGCCCGTTTTTGAGCGCGCAGAGCTACCGCAAGCTGTTGTATTGGAACGCATGGGCGCCTTACATCGATGGCGATAACCGTTACCCGGATCAAAACGAATTCTGGGCCAAGGGCAGTGCCGCGGATGGCGGCAAGATCGCGTACCGCTCGTGGATTCACCATACCCAGCTGGGGGCGACGAATTTCACGATGATCGAGGATGCGATGGGCCTGCGCCCGCGCAACGACGACAAGATCGAGCTGTATCCCATCGATATCGGCTGGGACCATTTTGCCGCCGACAACCTGCGCTACCGCGATCGCAATCTGAGCATTGTCTGGGACCGCGATGGGCGCCATTACGCGGGCAAGGCCGCGCAGGGCTATCGCGTGTATCTGGACGGCAGGCTGGCGTTTCGCGTGGACCGGCTTGCGCATGTGATCTACGACCCGGCCAGCGGGAAGGTGAGCGCGGCGCCGGATGCGGTCAATGGCAACGGCCCGGCGCAGGTACTGGAGTCGCGCCCGGCGCAGCTGGCGTCGATGGCGCAGGTGCCGATCGCCGCGGATGCGCGCATCGCGCAACTGCTGAGCAAGGCCGGCGTGGATGTGACGCTGCCGGCCAATGCCAACCGCAACCTGGCAGACGCTGCGCAGGTCACCGCCAGTTTTGCCGCGCCAGGGTTTGCCGCCACTGCGGCGGTGGACGGCAGCACCGCGAATACCCCGTTCTGGGGCACCGCCGGCTCGCCGTCTGCCAGCGACTGGATCGCGCTGGACCTGGGCCAGCCCCGGCAGGTGGATCAGCTGGTGCTGTATTTCTATCGCAGCTCGTCGCCTGGCGGCCAGCAGCATGGTTTTGCGTCCGGCACCTATCCCGGCTATGCCGCGCCGTGGATCTATGCCGTGCAGTACCGCGACGGTTCCGGCAACTGGAAGACCGTTCCCGGGCAGGTACGCGATGCGGCGATTGCCGTGGGCAACCGCAACCGGGTGCGCTTTCCGGCGCTGCGTGCGCAGGCGCTGCGCGTGGTGGTGACCCACGCCGGTAGCGCACGCACCGGCATCAAGGAACTGCAGGTCTTCGACAGCGGGATGGCTGCGCCTGCAGTTGCCGGCAACGCGCCGCCGCAAGTGCAGGCGTGGCAGCTGGACGATGCCGGTGCCGGTGCCGACGGCGCGGTAAGGGTGAATGGCCGGGTAGGCGACGACGGCTTGCCCAACGGCGCATTGCAGGTGCGCTGGCAACTGCTGAAAGGCCCGGAAGGTGGCGATGCCGTGTTTGCCGATCCTGCGGCAACGCAGACCGCCGTGCGCTTCACGCGGCCGGGTGCCTACACCGTGCGGTTGGCGGCCAACGACGGTGCGCTGGAGGGCCACGCCGATGTGCAGCTGCTTGCGCCCGCCGCGCCAGCGCTGCAGAGCGTGCCGTTGCACGCACTGGCCACGGTCAGCGCGCAACTCACCGGCGCGCAGTACCGCGTGCAGGCGCTCAACGATGGCTTCGTTCCTGCGGCGGGCAGCCGGCCGAAGGGCAGCCGGCGCTGGGGCAGTTACGGGAGCGAGCAACCGGCCACGCTCTGGCTGCAATACCAGTGGCCGCGGCCGGTGCGGTTGTCATCCAGCACGCTGTATTTCTGGAACGACCAGCCCCGTGGCGGAGTGGCCGCGCCTGCCAGCTGGACGTTGCAGGCACTGCAGGAGGGCCGCTGGCAGGACATCGTCGCCACTGGTGGCTACCCGATTGCCACCGCTGCGATGGGCGCCGCCAGCACGGCCCGCTTTGCGCCGGTGGTCACCACCGCCGTGCGCGCGGTGCTCAGCACCCAGCCCGGGGCCGACGGGCGCATGCCCATCGGCGTGGACGAATGGCAGGTGCACTCGGAGTTGCCCACGCGTGTGGAGGCGATCGATCTGCGTACCGCGCCCGGCCAGTTGCCGGTGTTTCCGCAGCAGGTCGATGCCTTCTTCGCCGATGGCAGCGTATTGCCGGTGGCGGTGCAGTGGCCGGATCTGTCGCTGCAGCGGCTGGGCAGCGAGGGTGCGGTGGAGGTGCAGGGGCTGGTGGAGGGCGTGGTTCCGGTCAAGGCCACGGTCTGGGTACGCGCCACGCCGCCGGGGCAGATCAACACCGTGCAGGCCTTGCCCGAGGTGAGCGCAGTGGCCGGGCAGGCGCCCACGCTGCCGGGTTTTGTGAGCGTGCAATACAACGACGGCTCGCGCGAGCGCCTGCCGGTGCAGTGGCCAACGCTGGCGCCGGCGCGTTACGCGCAACCCGGGCAGATCGGCCTGACCGGCACCGCGCAGGGGCGTGCGCCCACCGGGGCGGTGTCGGTTCCCCTCAGCGTGCAGATCACGGCGGCCAGCACGCCAACCCAGCGGCAGGGGTCGACCCCATGATCGGTGGACTGGCGCGAATCTTGGCACTGGCCGGTACGTTGTCGATGGCCGCGGTTGCCGCCCGTGCGGTGCCGCCGCAGGGCGTACCGCTGCATGCACCGGGCAACCCGATCCTGGCCGATGGCAGCCGCTATTCGGCCGATCCGGCGCCGCTGGTGGCCGACGGCACGCTGTACATCCTGGCCGGGCGTGACACCGCGCCGCCGGGTCGCAACGCCTTCGTCATGCCAGGCTGGCAGATGTTCGTCAGCAGCGACCCGGCCAGCGGGCAGTGGACGCATTACCGCGATCTGCTGCGCGCGCGGCAGGTGTTCGCCTGGGACGACGATCGCTACGCCTATGCCGCGCAGATCGTGCAGGGGCCGGATGGCCGCTATTACCTGTATGCGCCGGTGCAGCAGCGCAACGCATCCACGCCCGATCCATTCGCGATCGGCGTGGCGGTGGCCGACAGCCCGCTCGGCCCGTGGACCGATGCCCATCCGCAAGGGCCGGTGGTGTCGCAGTCGGTGCCCAACCGCAACACCATCCAGAACATCGACCCCACCGTGCTGGTCGACGACGATGGCCGCGTGTATCTGTACTGGGGCACCTTCGGTGCGCTGTTCGGGGTGGAGCTGGAGCGCGACATGGTGACCTTCAAGGGCACGCCGGTGGCGGTCGACACGCTGGCCGGTTTTTTCGAAGCGCCGTGGCTGTTCAAGCGCAACGGCACCTACTACCTGGCCTATGCGGCCAACACTGCCGGCCGCGAGTCGGCGTGTACGCCTACGCTGTATCACGCGTGCATCGCCTATGCGAGCGCGCCGACGCCGCTGGGGCCGTGGACCTATCGCGGCATCGTGCTGCCGCCGGTGTCCTCGACCACCTCGCATCCGGGCATCGTCGCCTTCAAGGGGCAGTGGTATCTGGTCTATCACACCGCCGATGCGCGCGGTGGCGGGCATTTCCGTCGCAGCGTGGCGATCGATCCGCTGCTATGGGACGACAGTACCCAGCCGGCCAGCATCCTAACTGTCACCCCGACCAGGCGCCCGCAACCACCGCTGCCGCCGCAGCGCAACCAGGCCCCGTCTGCCGTGGCCACCGCCTCCAACGGGCCGCAGATTCCGCTGCAGTACTGGATGGCCGCGCTCAACGATGGCGTGGTCAACAGCAATCCGCTGCCACCGCAACTGTGGGGTAGCTGGATGCCCGACAATCCGCCTCGGCACTGGCTCCAGTACAGCTGGTCGCAGCCGGTCACGCTGGACAGGACGCGCGTGATGTTCTGGGCCGACCATCCGGCCGGTGCGCAGGTCGGTGTGGCGCCGCCGGCGCGCTGGCACCTGGAATACCGCCAGGGCGGGCAATGGCATCCGGTGCAGACGCGCGATCGCTACCGCACCCATACCGATCGCTTCGAGGCGGTGTCGTTTGCAGCAGTCACCACGCGCTGCGTGCGCCTGCTGATGGATGCCTCCGGCAAACCCGACAGTTACGCCGCGCTGGCCGTGCAGGAGTGGGAAGTGCTGGCGCCGCAGCCGCAACGTCTACCGGCCGCCAGCGACGCCGACAGCAGCCGCTGCGATGGGCCGTGAGCGGAATGACCCAACCACCATGAGGCTTGCAGTGCGCACGATTCCCGGTCTGTCCCTCCATTGCCGCGCGCTGTTGCGGGTGGCCGCCGTGTGGCCGTTGCAGTTGGCGGTGGCGGCCGCATCCGTCCTGCCGGCGGCAGCATCCACGCTCGCAGCTGCAGCCACGCCCACCGCTGCAGCGACATCGACAGCGATGCCGACACCCGCATCCGCAGCGGCGCCAACCGCAGCGGATTACACGCGTGCGCTCGGCCTGTCGCAGCACTATGCATCCCTGGTCGAGCATGCACCCAGCGCGCCGACCTGGGTCGATGCCGGGCACTTCCTGTATCGACGCGGAGTTGCCCGCGCCGGTCAGCCGCCGGCCATCGAATACCGCATGGTGGATGCCGCCAGCGGCCGCAATACCGTGGCTTTCGACCATGCACGCCTGGCGGCGGCATTGACCCAGGCCGGCGCACTGAAGGTGGATGCGGCAGCGCTGGCACTGCAGGCGCCGACCCTGCAGCAGGATCGGCTGACGTTCCAGCTCGCCCACGTCGGCTGGCAGTGCACGTTGTCGCGTTATTCCTGCGCGCATCTGCACGAGCGCGATGCGCAGCCGGAGTCGATGGACATGCGGCTTCCGCTCGTCCAGGGCGAGCGCAACGCCAAGCTGTCGCCGGATGGGCGCTGGCGCGCCTGGGTGGAGCAGGCCAATGTGGTGATCGCACCTGTCAGCGGCAGTGAGCGCAGCGTGCTCAGTCGTGACGGCAAGGCGGATGACTACTACGCGCTGGACAGCCTGGTGTGGTCGCCGGATTCGCAGCATCTGGCCGCATATCGGGTCAAGGCGCCGCCACCGCGCATCGTCTATTACATCGAATCGGCCCCCGCCGACCGCGTGCAGCCCAGACTGCACCAGCAGATCTATCCCAAGCCGGGCGATGTGTTGCCGGTGATGCAGCCGGTGCTGTTCGACATCGCCACGCGCGCCGCGCATCCGGTGGCGATGACGTTGCTGCCCAATGCCTTCACCTTGAGCGAGATGGTGTGGTGGAAGGACAGCCGCGGTTTCACCTTCGAGTACAACGCACGCGGGCATCAGCTGTATCGCGTCATCGAGGTGGATGCACGCAGCGCCGCTGCGCGCACCCTGATCGAAGAAACCTCGCCCACCTTCATCGAATACTCCGAGCTCAGCGGCAAGCACGAAGACGGCGGCAAGCATGCGCGCCGCGATCTGGCCGATGGCGCGCAGATCGTCTGGGCTTCCGAGCGCGATGGCTGGGAGCATCTATATCTCTACGACGGCCGCACCGGCGCGGTGATCCGTCAGCTCACCCAAGGCGATTGGGTGGTGCGCAAGCTCGATCGCATCGACGAGGCGGCGGGCCAGCTGTACTTCAGCGCCTCCAGCATGCAACCCGGCGAAGATCCCTATTACCTCCACGCCTATCGCATCGGCCTGGATGGCAGTGGCCTCACCGCGCTGACTCCGCAGCAGGCCGACCATGCCGTGCAGTACTCGCCGGATGGAACGTGGTTGCTGGATCTGTACTCGCGCGTGGATCTGGGCCCGGTGCTGGAGCTGCGGCGCAGCGCCGACGGCAGCGTGGCACGCACCATCGAGCGGACCGATCTGAGCCGCCTGCAGGCCGCCGGCTGGCAGGCGCCGTTGCCGTTCCATACCACCGGGCGCGATGGCAAGACCGAGATCTGGGGCGTGATCCATCGCCCGCAGCAGCTGGATCCGCAGCAGCGCTACCGCGTGGTCGAAGACATCTATGCCGGCCCGCAAGGTTCGTTCGTGCCGAAGAGCTTCAGCACGGACACTCCCTCGCTGACCGCGCTGGGCTTTGCAGTGGCGCAGATCGATGGCATGGGCACCAATAATCGTGCGCGCGCCTTCCACGACGTGGCCTGGCGCAACCTCAAGGATGCCGGTCTGCCGGATCGCATCGCCTGGCACAAAGCCGTGGCCGCGCAGTACCCGTGGTACGACATCAGCGGCGGCGTCGGCATCTACGGCACCTCGGCCGGCGGCCAGAACGCCTTGGGCGCGTTGTTGTTCCATCCGGAGTTCTATATGGCAGGCGTGGCCAATTCCGGTTGTCACGACAACCGCATGGACAAGATCTGGTGGAACGAACAATGGATGGGCTGGCCGGTGGGGCCATGGTATGCAGCATCGTCCAACGTGGAAAACGCCGCGCGCCTGCAAGGGCATCTGCTGCTGGTCACCGGCGACATGGACAGGAATGTGGATCCCGCCAGCACCTTCCAGGTGGCCGATCGCCTGATCAAGGCCGGCAAGGATTTCGACCTGCTGGTGGTGCCGGGCGGCGACCATGGTGCCGGTGGCGACTATGGCCGCTGGCGCCTGCTGGATTTCTTCGTGCGCTGGATGCACCAGACAGCAACCCCGGCGTGGAATCGCACATCGTCCACCACACCGGTCACGCCGCCGCCAGCGTGATTGCGCGCGCAGTCCGCGGTGGATGTGGCGGCTGCATGCAGCGAGCGCCAATTCATTTCAACGGCGGTCATCGATAGCGATTGCGCCCGATGCGATGGTGTGCAGACAAGGCGCTGATATTCCAGCGTTGAGCGCGCCCGACGGCACGTCCAGCGTCTGGATCTGCCGCCGGGACTGATGGCGACCACCACGACGTTGAGAGCACTCGCCGGGTGTGTGCGGACGGCACTGCGAAACCGCCATGTATGCGCGCCATGCCGCAACGCGCACCAGCTGTGCCTGTTTGGCAGTCGCAGCCATTCTGATCGTCGTTTGTAGCGTGAGGGCAGGCGGCGTCGGCATACCGTTTTGCTGCAGGAATGCGTCAACCCAGCGCAGTACGCATGGCAACCATGCTGTTTTCCGCATGCACTGTCGACAAATGCGACAAGACGGGGCGCGTGCGCACAGGCACATTGTGATCAGATGATCAAACTGGAGCGCATGGGCGACTCCATGACCGAACCAATCTCCATCTGACGACGCGTGGTTACGCGATCGATGCCGATCGCGCGCGTCGCTGGGTGTCTGCGTCTGCGTTGTCGCCACGGCGAAGCATCTCGCCGTGGCCTGTGTCCGCCTTCGATGTTTCCCGCACTGGTGCATGCCGGTACGGGCGTGTGTTGCCCGTCGGTTACCCTTTTTTGAATCAGGAGCCCTGCATGTCGATGTTGTCGCTGCCCCTCCATCGCCGCACCGTCGCGGGGCCGCGCCCGCTGCGCAGCGCGCTTGCCACCGCGCTGGTGGTGGCGCTCGCCGCCGGCACAGCGGTTCCTGCGCTGGCGCAGCAAGCCGGCACCGGCGATGCAACGCAGACGCTCGACAGCGTGGTGGTCACCGGCTCGCGCCTGCGCCGTGTGGATACCGAAACCGCCAATCCGGTGGTCACCGTCAGCCAGGAACAGATCGCCGCCACCGGCAAGGCCACGGTGGGCGACCTGCTGCAGGAGCTGCCATCGATCGCCGGCAACGCCACCAACCCGTACACCAACAACGGCGGCGGCACCGGCGCATCAGCGGTGTCGTTGCGCGGCCTGGGCGACAAACGCACCTTGGTGCTGGTCAATGGCATTCGGCTTGCCTACAACGACGTCAACGCCATTCCGTCCAGCATGATCGAGCGTATCGAGGTGCTCAGCGATGGCGCCTCGGCGGTATACGGCTCCGATGCCATCGGCGGCGTGGTCAACTTCATCCTGCGCACGCGCTTCGATGGCGTGCAGTTCAGCAGCGACTTCGGGACCAGCAGCGAAGGCGATGGCAATCGTCGCAATTTCGCCCTCACCGCCGGCAAGACCTGGGAGCGCGGCAGCCTGATCGGCGGGCTGTCGTACCACAACATCGACCCGGTCCCGGCGGGTGCACGCGACTACTCCAAAGATGCGCTGGCACTCACCGACGGTGTGCCGGTGAAGCAGGGGTCTTCTGCCACGCCCACCGGCACGGTCAATTTCAACGATGGCTCGGATCAGTCCACGCAGCTTCGGCAGGCCAACGGCTGCGCGCGCGTGACGCTCAACGGTGGCGTCAGCGGCCGCGCCGGCCCAGGCGACTTCCACTGCTACGACCCCACCGCCGATTCCTACAACTACCAGCCGTTCAATTTGCTGCAGACACCGCAAAAGCGCACCAACGCCTTCCTGCTGGGCACATTTCGCTTCAGCGACAGCGTCGAGGGTTACGTCAACACCTGGTTCAGTAAAACCGAGTCGGCCTCGATCATCGCGCCGATTCCGATCTTCTCCAATGGCGACAACATCCTGGTGTCGTCGCAGAGTTACTACAACCCGTTCGGGGTCAACTTCGGTACCGACCGCACCACCGGCACCTCGTACAACGATCTCAATACGCGCGCCACGGTCCTGGGCAACCGCAGTTATCAATACAACACCTACAACTTCCAGATCAGCCCGGGCCTGCGTGGCCGCTTCGGCGACAGTTCCTGGCAGTGGGATGCCAACTTCAACTACGGCAAGGTCAAACAGAAGTCGATCAATAACGGCTTTCTGGACTACGCCGCGTTCAATCAAGCCATCGGGCCGTCGTTTCTGGACAGCGATGGCGTGGTCAAGTGCGGTAGCGCAGGCGCGGCGATTGCAGGTTGCACACCGCTGAACTTCTTCAACCTCAACGACAGCACCAACCTGGCCACGTTGCAGAGCATGGTGGTCAACCCGATCGTGACCAGCGTGTACACGGTCAAACAATTCGAAGCCAACGCCAACGGCACGTTGTTCGAACTACCGGCCGGCGCGGCGAGCCTGGCGGCCGGGCTTTCGTATCGCAAGGAGCGCTCGACGACGGCATCGGACGCGCTGTGGACCGGCGACGAGAACGGCCTGTGCGGGGTGATCGAATACTGTTCGTCCACCCTGAGCGGCAGCTTCGACGTCAAGGAAGCCTATGCCGAAGCCTTGTTCCCGTTGCTCAAGGATCTGCCCGGCATCAACGCGCTCACTATCACCCTGGGGACGCGTTTTTCCGATTACAGCTCAGTGGGCAGCAAGACCAATAGCAAGGTGTCGCTGGAGTATCGCCCGATCGAGAACCTGCTGGTGCGCGGCACCGTGTCGCAGGTGTTCCGCGCGCCCAACATCAACGAGTTGTATGCCGGCGTGGCCGGCGATTCGGCCACCGTCAACGACCCATGCAATGGCTATACCGGCGGCAATACGGTGGCGTGCGCCAATGTACCGACCGATGGTAGCTATCAGCAATCCGATGGCCAGGTCGCCGGCAAGGTGTCCGGCGCTGCGGTCGCAGGCTATCAGCTCAAGCCGGAAACCGGCAGGTCGTACGACGTGGGATTTGTCTACGATCCGCAATGGATCGATGGCCTCTCGCTGAGCGCGGACTGGTGGCGCATCGATCTGGAAGACACCATCACCACGGTGTCGGCGCAGACGGTGCTCAATCAGTGCTTCGCCAATGCGGCCAGCGCGTTCTGCCCGCTGATCCATCGCAACGGCAACGGCACCATCAATTACATTGCAGAACCCACCGTCAACCTGGGCAAGCTGTGGGCCAAGGGCATGGACTTCAATCTGACCTATCGCCTGCCGGAGACCGTCTGGGGCAAGTTCACCGCCGGACTCAACGGGACCTATCTCACCCGCTACGACGTGCTGCCCGACACCACCGATCCCAGCTCGGTCACCATCCACAATGTCGGCCGTTACACCCAGGCCTACGGCAACTTCCCGCGCTGGCGTGCGCTGGGTACGCTCAACTGGGGCTTGGGCGACTGGAGCGCCACCTGGCGCATCCGTTATGTGGGCCATACCGCCATCGGCAATGCGGATCTGAGCCAGAGCCTGTCGGCCGATTCCGGAACGCCCGGTGTGGTGCGCAACATCGGCGCGTATGTGTACAACAACCTGCAACTGGGCTACGAGGTGCAGCCGTGGCATACGCGCTTTGAAGTGGGCGTGGACAATATCGCCAACAAGCAGCCACCCTTGTATTACTCCAACAACGTGGGCAATGCGAACACCGATGTGGCGACCTACGATCTGCTTGGTCGGTTTTATTGGGCGCGTGCCACGGTGAAGTTTTGAGTGCGGCCCTGTCGACGCCGCTGTCTGATCGCCCCGCTGCCCGATCCGATCGCGCAGTGGCAGACCATGTGACGCAGGGGCTCTACATCACCCTTGTCGGCCCGGGCTGTAACGGCGCGCGCAGTCTGCAAGCAGCGGCAGGAGCTAAGCTGACCTCATGACCGAGCCATCCAATACCGAGCGCACCATCGACCACGCGCTGACCCTGTCGCGGCGGCGTTTTCTGGCCTGGAGCAGCCTGGCAGTGGCTGCGGGCTTCCTGCGCTTTCCCGTCGATGCCGATGCCGCCCAGCCGGGCCGCATGCGCGCGGTGCCGCTTGCCCAGGTCCGCTTGACGCCGTCGCTGTTTCTGGATGCGCTCAACACCAATCGACGGTATCTGATGCGGTTGCAGCCGGACCGGCTATTGCACAACTTCGTGCTGTACGCCGGTCTCGACCCCAAGGCGCCTGCCTATGGCGGTTGGGAAGCGGACACCATCGCAGGCCATACGCTCGGCCACTATCTCAGCGCGTTGGCGCTGATGCATGCGCAGACCGGCGATGCGCAATGCGCATCGCGTGCGGCGTATCTGGTGAGCGAACTGGCGCGTTGCCAGGCGCATGCAGGCGATGGCTACGTGGCCGGCTTCACCCGCAAGAACGCCGCAGGCAAGATCGAAAGCGGCCGCGCCGTTTTCGATGAACTGAAGAAAGGCAAGATCGACCCGGCGCCGTTCTATCTCAACGGCAGCTGGGCGCCGCTGTACACCTGGCACAAGCTGTTCGCCGGCCTGCTCGATGTGCATGCGCACTGCGGCAATGCGCAGGCACTGCAGGTGGCGGTGGGGCTGGCCGGTTACCTACAAGGCATCTTCGCAGCGTTGGACGATGCGCAGCTGCAAAAGGTGTTGTCCTGCGAATTCGGTGGCCTCAACGAATCGTTCGTCGAATTGCATGTGCAAACCGGCGATGCGCAGTGGTTGGCACTGGCGCAGCGGCTGCATCATCACGCCGTGCTCGACCCGCTGGTCGCCCAGCGCGATGAACTGGTCCACCAGCACTCCAATACCAACATCCCCAAACTGATCGGCCTTGCCCGCGAGTACGAGGTCACCGGCGATGCCGCGTCCGGCGCGGCAGCGCGCTTCTTCTGGCACACGGTCACCGACCACCACACCTACGTGATCGGTGGCAACGGCGACCGCGAATACTTCCAGCAGCCGGACAGCATCTCGAAGTTTCTCACCGAGCAGACCTGCGAGCATTGCGCCAGCTACAACATGCTCAAGCTCACCCGGCACCTGTATCAATGGGGCCCACAAGCCGCGCATTTCGATTACTACGAACGCACGCTGCTCAACCACGTGATGGCCCAGCAGCATCCGCGCACCGGCATGTTCACCTACATGACACCGCTGCTGGCCGGCGAAGCGCGCGGCTGGTCATCGCCGTTCGATGATTTCTGGTGTTGCGTCGGCAGCGGCATGGAGGCGCACGCGCAGTTCGGCGACTCGATCTATTGGGAAGACGGGCAGGGCGTTTACGTCAACCTGTATGTGCCCTCCAGCGTGCGTGACGCCGCCGGGCTGGACATGACCCTGCACAGTGCGATGCCGGAGCAGGGCAGCGCATCGCTCCGCATCGATGCCGCGCCGGCAGAGCAACGCACGCTCGCACTGCGCGTGCCCGGCTGGGCGCAGTCGCCGGTGCTGCAGCTCAATGGCCAGCCGGTCGATGCGGCAGTCAGCGATGGCTACCTGCGCGTCACGCGCGCCTGGCGCGCTGGCGACACGCTCAATCTGTCGTTCGAGATGCCGCTGCGCCTGGAAGCCACACCGGACGACCCGGCCTGGGTCTCGGTGCTGCGCGGGCCGCTGGTGCTGGCGGCCGACCTGGGCGATGCGGCAAAACCCTGGTCGGGCAAAACCCCGGCGTTGATCGGCGGCGACGAGGTCTTGCAGCGCCTGCGGCCGGTGGCAGGCGTTGCCGCGTTCGACTACAGCGAAGGCGACCAGCAGTGGCGCTTCTCTCCGTTCTACGCGCAGTTCGATCGCCGCAGCGCGCCCTACCTGGAGCATCGCGATGCCGCTGCATGGCAGCAGCATCAAGCCGAGCAGGCTGCAGCAGAAGCGAAACAACACGCGCTCGACACGCGCGCACTGGACCACGTCGCCCTGGGCGATGAAGCGTCCGAAAAGGCTCATGGCCTCACCAGCGACAGCTCCTACGCACTCAGCTACCGCCGCCGCGCCGGCCGCGACGCCCGCACCGGCGGTTTCATCGCCTTCACCCTGCGCAATACCGCCCAGGCCCGCATCCTGCGCCTGCGTTACTGGGGCGACGAAACCCGCCGCCGCTTCCGCATCCTCGCCGACGGCGAACTCATCGCCAACGAACGCCTGGACGGTGATCGTGGCCTGGACTTCGTCGATGTGGATTACGCCTTGCCTGCAGCGGTGGCGGGCCGCGCAACCCTGCAAATTCGCATCGAACCTGAGACCGGCTATTCAGCCGGCCCGGCGTTCGGGTGTTGGGTGTTGGAGTCGGCTTGAATAATGCGCCGACCTAAGCTCACCAGGAGAGCGAGTCGTCCTCCATCGGCAGCCCGACGCGCGATGCGGTGTGTGGACGAGCCAGTCGGTGCATCTGCGCCGCAGCAGCTGGGGATATTCCATTGGATTGCGACAAATTCAGACATGGATGGAACCAAAGTGTTACTTGCCTAGCGACTGTTCCCGAGCCCGTTCTATCTCCTGTCTGAGCACGCGCTTGTTCTTGTCGACAGTCATCGGGCCAAGCCCGACGTTATGTGCATTATCGATCGGAGTAGACGCGCCGGCCTGTTTTTCCAGCGCGGGTAGACGCTTGGTTAGGTAGTAGCTGGGATAGTGCGTGCTGACATCTTCCAGTGTGGCCGATCTGAGTTCCAGAAGTCGCTGTTCTTTGGCGCTTGCAATTGACCCTTTGTATCCCCCGATGAAGCGGTCTGCGACGATCAATTTCTTGGTGTTTCCAGGTTCTGTAATGACGCGCTCGCCCAGGCGATCCATGTTGGCGCCGTTGCTGCGGTATGTCACCACGACCGGCGTTGCATCGCTGGTCGTGATGACAATAATCGTGCTGAAAAATAGTCGTCCCGAATAGTCGACCAGCGCGACAAGCTCCAACGTGCCATCGTCATCAAGATCGATGAATTGCGCTTCGCCGACGGTTGGTGGAACAGTTTCGCCATCGGGATCGATCATGGCGATCAATGCTTCGGTCAACTTCGGCAAGTCGCGCGTCTGATTGAGTTCGACGGAACGCGATGATTGCCAAGTCGCCGGATCGCCGATATCCGAACTCCATGCCGGGAATGCGGCGACCGAAGCGGCGAGCACGACAAGTAGGAAGCGATGGTTCATCATTGCAGTTCTGCCTTGTTGCATCGCCGGAGTCAGGTCAATTCGATTGTTTTGTGTGCTGGCCATGCCGCGAGTGCAGGTGGCATGCCTGCTGCACTTACAGTGCCGACTGGTGCGCGCTCAATGCTCTGGTGATGACTTTCAAAGCGGTTAAGTGATCTGCGACGATGAAGCTTCTTCCATAAGCCAGCATAGACATAAAAAAAGACCGGCGCATGCGCCGGTCTTGGTGTATCGCCAATGTGTCGTAAATCTTACGCCGACAACTCCAACAACAATTTATTCAACCGTTTTACATACCCAGCCGGGTCCTTGAGGCTATCGCCCGCCGCCAGCGCAGCCTGGTCGAACAACACCCGGCTCAAATCGCCGAAGCGGTCCATATCCTGTTCCGCATCCAGCTTTTCGATCAGCGGGTGGGCCGGGTTGAACTCGAACACTGGCTTGGTCTCAGGCACGGCCTGGCCGCTGGCTTCCAGCAGCTGACGCATCTGCAGGCCCAGGTCGCCCTGGCCGATGGCAAGGATCGCCGGGGAGTCGGTCAGGCGGTGCGAGACGCGGACTTCGGCCACGTCGTCGCCGAGGGCGGCCTTGATGCGCGAGGCCAGGCCTTCCTTGGATTTGGCGACTTCTTCCTGCGCTTTCTTGTCTTCTTCCGAATCCAGCTTGCCCAGGTCCAGGTCGCCGCGCGCCACGTCCACGAACGATTTGCCGTCGAACTCGGTGAGATAGCTCATCAGCCATTCGTCGATGCGATCGGTGAGCAGCAGCACTTCGATGCCTTTCTTGCGGAAGACTTCCAGGTGCGGGCTGTCCTTGATCTGCGCGTAGCTTTCGCCGGTCAGGTAGTACAGCTTGTCCTGGCCCTCGGCCAAGCGGCCCACATAATCGGCCAGGCCCACGCTCTGCGCGCCGGTGGTGTCGTGGGTGGACGAGAAGCGCAGCAGGCCGGCGATCTTTTCGCGGTTTGCATAGTCCTCGGCCGGGCCTTCCTTCAAGGCCTGGCCGAAGTTGCGCCAGAACGTCACATACTCTTCGGGCTTGTCCTTGGCCAGTTTCTCCAGCATATCCAGCGCACGCTTGGTCAGTGCGGACTTCATCGAATCGACGACCGGGCCGGATTGCAGGATCTCGCGCGAGACATTGAGCGACAGGTCGGACGAATCCACCACGCCCTTGATGAAACGCAGGTACAGCGGCAGGAATTGCTCGGCTTGATCCAGCACGAACACACGTTGCACGTACAGTTTCAGGCCCTTGGCCGAATCGCGGTGATACAGGTCGAACGGCGCGCGGCCGGGCACGAACAGCAGCGAGGTGTAATCCAGCTTGCCTTCGACCTTGTTATGGCTCCACGCCAGCGGGTTGCCCGCATCGTGCGCGACGTGCTTGTAGAACTCCTGATATTCCTCGTCCTTGATCTCGGACTTGGGCCGCGTCCACAGCGCGCTGGCGCGATTGACCGCTTCCCACTCCGGCTCGGCCGGCGCATCGGCTTCTTCGCCGTGGTGCTCCTTGCGCATCTCGATCGGCAGGCCGATGTGGTCCGAATACTTCTTGAGGATGCCGCGCAGCGTCCAGCCATCGGCAAAGCTGTCTTCGCCGTCCTTCAGGTGCAGCACGATGCGGGTGCCGCGCTCGGGCTTGTCGACGCTGGCGACTTCGAACTCGCCTTCGCCGCGCGAGGACCAATGCACGCCTTCGTTGGCGGGCAGGCCGGCGCGACGCGAGTACACATCGACCTGGTCGGCGACGATGAAGGCGCTGTAGAACCCCACGCCGAACTGTCCGATGAGGCTGGCGTCCTTCTTCTGGTCGCCGCTCAGATGCTTGAGGAAGTCGGCCGTGCCGGACTTGGCGATCGTGCCCAGATGCGAGACCGCATCCTCACGGCTCATGCCGATGCCGTTGTCGTCGATGGTGACGGTGCGCGCGTCCTTGTCGAAGTCGACGCGGATGCGCAGTTCGCTGCCGCCTTCCAGCAGCTCGGGCTTGACCAAGGCTTCGAAACGCAGCTTGTCGGCGGCGTCGGCAGCGTTGGAAACCAGCTCGCGCAGGAAGATTTCCTTGTTCGAGTACAACGAATGGATCATCAGCTGCAACAGCTGCTTGACCTCGGTCTGAAAGCCAAGCGTCTGCTTGTCGGTATCAACGGTCATTGGGTTCGCGCTCCGTGGTGGACCAGGCCGCAACGCGGC
Source organism: Xanthomonas sp. 3075 (assembly GCF_014197275.1). Taxonomy (GTDB): domain Bacteria; phylum Pseudomonadota; class Gammaproteobacteria; order Xanthomonadales; family Xanthomonadaceae; genus Xanthomonas; species Xanthomonas campestris_B. The sequence continues at coordinate 99,109 of NZ_JACIFI010000013.1, forward strand.
CGATGGCCTGGGGATGAGGTCGCATGGCGATTTTTCAAGGCGGGGTGTGCGTTCGGCACGGGTGGCAATGGCGGTGGCAATGGCGGCAAGGCCCGGCGGCGCTATCATGGCGGCCCCACTTTCCGTGTTGCTCCATGCCGCCACGCGTCCTGCCACTGTCATGCGCTGTTTCCGATCCATCAGGAGCGCTGCGATGAGCCGCCCGGCAGGGCAGGCGCCGGGGCGCACGGAGGGGCAGGTGCGCATCGTCGGCGGGCGCTGGCGCAATACCAAGCTGGCGGTGCCCGATCTGCCAGGCCTGCGCCCGAGCAGCGACCGCGTCCGCGAGACGGTGTTCAACTGGCTGATGCCGCGCCTGCCCGGTGCGCGCGTGCTGGACCTGTTCGCCGGGTCCGGCGCGCTGGGCCTGGAGTCGGTCTCGCGCGGCGCCGCCCATGCCACCTTGATCGAACGCGACCCAGGCCTGGCGCAACGGTTGCGCGCGCATGTGGCCAAACTGGATGCGGCCAGCCAGGTGCAGGTGCTGCAGGAAGACGCGCTGCGCTGGCTGGAGCGTGCGCCTGCGACCCGGGCCGACATCGTGTTCGTCGATCCGCCGTTCGCTGCCGGCCTGTGGCCCAGTGTGCTGGAACGCCTGCCTGCGCATATGGCGGCCGATGCCTGGCTGTATCTGGAAGCCCCTGCCGAGGTGCAGCCGCAGGTGCCGGCCGGCTGGCACCTGCACCGCGAGGGCGCCACCCAGCAGGTGCGCTATGCGCTGTACCGCCGGGCCGCTGCTACACTGAACGGCGATCCGACCCCGGTAGTTTCCGTATGAGCGTGGCCAACAGCCGCACCGCCGTCTATCCCGGTACCTTCGACCCGATCACCAACGGGCATATCGATCTGGTGAACCGCGCCGCGCCGTTGTTCGAACGCGTGGTGGTCGGCGTGGCCTACAGCCCGTCCAAGGGGCCGGCCTTGCCGCTGGAACGACGCGTGGAGCTGGCCCAGGAAGCATTGGCCGCCCACACCAACGTGGAAGTGCGCGGCTTCGATACGTTGCTGGCCCACTTCGTGCGCGACATGGGCGCCGGTGTGCTGCTGCGCGGCCTGCGCGCAGTGTCCGACTTCGAATACGAATTCCAGATGGCCAGCATGAACCGCCATCTGATCCCGGAGGTGGAAACGCTGTTTCTCACCCCGGCCGAGCAGTACAGCTTCATCTCGTCCTCGCTGGTGCGCGAAATCGCGCGGCTGGGCGGGGACGTGTCCGGTTTCGTTCCGGCTTCGGTCGTCGAGGCCTTGCGGCAGGTGCGCGAGTCCCGCGCGCAGGCCTGATCTCATCTGTCGTTCCATCACCATGCTTTTCAAAGGGAGGAGTTTCATGAAACACACCATGCGCGCTCTGGCGCTCGCTTCGATCGCCGCTCTGGCGGTCACCGCCTGCAAGAAGGAAGAGCCGGCGCCGACCGCTGCTGCCGCTCCTGCTGCACTGAAGGCGCCGGCCAAGGACGACAACGCCGGCTGGAAGAAATACCTGCAGGAAGTGGTCGGCCAGAACCTGGGCGCCACCACCAATAGCCCGTTCCTGTACTACTTGCCGCCGGAGTCCGATGCCGAGTTCGCTGGCAGCTACGAGCGTCAGCTGGAAAGCGTCAAGACCGCACTCGCGCGTGGCGTGCAGCCGGGCAATATGCTGGCCTTCGGGTCGTCGGCCTCGACCAAGATGGCCGACCTGATCGACGCTGCGTTCAAGGACGTGCCGGCCGATTCGATGAAGGGCGTGCGCGTGTTGTTCATCGGCAATGCGGCCGAAAATGCCCGCGTGCAGACCATCGTCCAGCCCAAGGGCGTGGAATACACCTTCGTTGAAGCCAAGTAATGTCGTACCAGGCCGGACGCGCGGGAGGGCGCATCCGGCCGCAGTATTCGGATCCAGCGGCATGCTGCTGAATTCGCGTGCCACCGGAGCCGGTCGTGTCAGGCCGGTCTCCGACAGCGCCCACGGCGTTGCCCCTTGGTTGATCGGCGCCATGTGCGCCCGCCTGCAGCAGTACGTTGCGTTCCAGCGACTGCGGTTGAATCGCGCTGCGGCGCATCGCATGGTGTTGCCGATATGTCGCTGAAAATCAACGAGCTCTGCGTCAACTGCGATGTCTGCGAGCCGGCATGTCCGAATCAGGCCATCTCGATGGGCGAAACCATCTACGTCATCGACCCGGCGCGTTGCACCGAATGCGTGGGCCATTTCGACGAGGCGCAATGCGTGGTGGTGTGCCCGGTCGAATGCATCGACCCGGATCCGGCCATCCCGGAAACCCATGATCAATTGCTCGCCAAGCTGATCCAGTTGCAGCGCGATCACCCCGAACTCTACGAACAGGAGCCTCCCGCCCCGTGAGCGTATTCCCCCGACGTGTCTCTTCGCGCGCGCTGTTGCTGCTGGCCTTTGTGCTGGCGCCGCAGGCCTGGTCTGCCGATGGCGCAACACCTGCGGCGGCTGCCACCTCTCCGGTGGCCGCGCATCCGCCGGGTGCGGCGATTGCCAGCGGCCACGCGCTGGCCACCGATGCCGGCCTGCAGATTCTGCGCGAAGGCGGCAACGCCTTCGATGCGGCGGTGGCGGTGTCTTCCACATTGGCGGTGGTCGAGCCGATCAGTTCGGGGTTGGGTGGCGGCGGGTTCTTTCTGCTGCACGACGCCAAGACCGGCAAGGACGTGATGCTGGATGCGCGCGAAACCGCGCCTGCGTCGGCGACCGAAGCGCAGTTCCTGGACAAGAAGGGTGAGCTGGACCGCGACCGCTCGGTCAATGGCCCGTGGTCGGCCGGCATTCCCGGCCTGCCTGCAGCGCTGGTGGAACTGGCGGCGAAGCATGGCCGGCTGCCGTTGCAGCAGTCGCTGGCGCCATCGATCCGTATCGCCAGCGAGGGCTTCCCGGTGTATGCGCGCATGGCCAAGGGCTATGCGTCGCGGCGCGAGGTGATGGAGCGCTATCCCGGCACGCGCGAGGTCTATCTGCGCGGCGGAAAGCCGATCGCAGAAGGCGACATCTTCAAGCAGCCCGAGCTGGCGCATACGCTGCAACTGCTCGGCGACAAGGGTTTCGACGGCTTTTACAAGGGCGAGACCGCCAAGAAGCTGCTGGCCGGCGTGAAGCAGGCCGGCGGGCAGTGGAAGGCGTCAGAGCTGTCCGGGTATCGGGTGAAGGAGCGCACGCCGATCCAGTTCGATTACCGCGGCTGGAAGATCACCACCGCGCCGCCGCCGTCTTCCGGCGGTATTGCGTTGGCGGCGATGCTGCAGATCCTGGAAGGCTGGGACCTGCGCAAACTGGACGATGCGCACCGTACCCACCTGGTGGTGGAAGCGATGCGCCGTGCCTACCGCGACCGTACCTTCTTCCTGGGCGACCCCGACTTCGTCGAGGTGCCGCAGCGCGTGCTGACCAGCAAGGATTACGCACAAGGCCTGCGCGCCACGATCAATCCGGACAAGGCCACGCCGAGCGATCTGCTGTCGGGCAATCCCACCCCGCTGGAAGACGACGAGACCACGCATTTTTCCATCATCGATGGCGAAGGCAACCGCGTCGGCGCCACCCAGACGGTCAACCTGCTGTATGGCTCAGGGCTGATTCCCAAGGGCACCGGGGTGCTGCTCAACAACGAGATGGACGACTTCGCGCTCAAGCCGGGCACGCCGAACGCGTTCGGGGTGATGGGCTATGCGGCCAATGCGCCCAAGCCGGGCAAGCGCATGCTCAGCTCGATGACCCCGACCTTCATGGAATCGGCCGACAAGGTCGTCGTGCTCGGCACTCCCGGCGGCAGCCGCATCATCACCATGGTGCTGCTCGGCATCCTGGGCTACGACGATGGACTTGGCGCCCAGCAGGTCGCCGTGTTGCCGCGTTATCACCACCAGTGGTTGCCGGACGTCATCGATGCCGAAACCGATGCGTTCTCGCCGCAAACCGCCAAGGCGCTGGAAGCGATGGGCCATGCGCTCAAGCTGCCGGGCGACACTGCCGCCGGCGGGCGCGGGTCCAGCCACGTCTGGGGCAACTTCCAGACGGTGGAATGGGACAAGCGCAGCAATGTGCTCAGCGGCGGCAGCGATCCGCGTAATCCGGTGGGCAAGGCGCAGGTGCAGCTGGCGACGCCTGCGCAGTGAGGTAAGGCCATCTACCGCGCGCACTCCCCAAGCAGAGACATGCGGTAACGAGGGCTGGCAACGCAGGGCGGGCGAACGTCCGCCCTGCGTCGTTTGGATGCGACCGGCTACGCCGGGCTTGCGGCGAGTCTGCACCGTGGGCCGCAAACGACCGCCGCCTGCATCAGTTGAGTTTGATGTAGGTGCCGTTGTGCTGCGCGTCGTAGCAGGTAGCGCCCTGCAGACGTTTATCGCCGGGAGTGCCAGGCACTAGCGGATAGATGTGGCAAGCCGCGTAGGGAGCGGCATTGCCCGTGAAGCGCAGGGTGAAGTGTTGCGTGTCGTCGCTGGCACTTGTATGGACGCCACCATTTGCCTGAATCGTCACCTCGCAGGTGGCCTGCGGCGCGTTCTGGCATTGGCGCAAGGTTGTTTGCAGCGGGCCGGTCATGTTGTCGTACATGCCGGAAATCCAGTTGTTCTGAATCTTATTGGGGCTGGCATTCCATACCTTGGTGGCAAGCGCGGCCTGACTCAGGCTCAGCAGCCCCAGCGACAGCACTGCGGCGACGCCGGTGCCCAAGCGTCGATGCCGTTGCGCAGAATGCGGCCGAGCTGCGCTGCGTTCGGGACGAAAGAGGGAGGCGATCGGTTGGGTCGTCATTGGTCGATTCCTTGGCAGTGAGAAAGGCTGTGCTTCAGGGCCTGCAGCTGCCCTGGAGCGTCAGGCAGGGCGGGGCGTTGCGGTGTTGCGTGCGGCAGTTGCCGCAACACCACGGTAGGTCGGCGTTGCGGCGAATAATTGGTGTCAACCACGGGAATTGCAGACGTTTCGATGGAACGTCGCCGCGTGTTGACGCAGATCGGCGGCATTTGCACGGTGTGGGCGGACAACACGGCGCCAGTGCGGAAATAACGCGACGCAGCTGCCATAAAAAGTGCGCGCAATCGCTGCCGAGGCGATAGATGCGTTGAAAGGAGCTCAACCGAGGGCGGCGCGTTTGCCGGTGCGCAAGGCAATGCCACAATGGGCGTGTGGCGGCATCGAGTCATGCCGCAGGCGGAACTGCCTCATGCGGTCTGGGCGCCGATCCATGGCCAAATTTTCCCGCGTCGCGCCCGCATGCACGCTTACCATGACCGGATCCGCCTGCGCGCCTTCTTCCACTTCCCGTTTACTGCCAATGAAACTCTGGTCCATCCAAGGCAATACGCAAAAACTCGACGGTGGCGCGATGTTCGGCAATGCGCCCAAGGCGATGTGGCAGGAATGGGCCACACCCGATGCGGCCAACCGGATCGCGTTGGCCTGCCGTGCCTTATTGGCCCGGCCCCTGGCCGGAAAAACGGTGTTGTTCGAGACCGGTGTCGGCGCGTTCTTTGCGCCGGCATTGCGCGCGCGTTACGGCATACAGGAAGAGCGCCACGTCTTGCTGGATTCGTTACGCGAGGCCGGTGTTGCGCATACCGATATCGATGTCGTGGTGTTGAGCCATTTGCACTTCGATCATGCTGGCGGATTACTGGCGCCGTGGCGCGAGGGCGCGGCACCGGCGTTGCTGTTTCCAAACGCGCGCTTCCTGGTCGGTGCAAGGCATTGGCAACGCGCACTACAACCGCATGCGCGCGACCGTGCCAGCTTCATTCCAGAACTGCCGGGGTTGCTCGAAGCCAGCGGGCGACTGGAACTGGTCGAGGGGCCTTTTTCGCAGACATTGGGTGAGACGGTGCGCTTCGGCTTCAGCGACGGACATACCCCCGGACTGATGCTCGCCGAAATCGTCGGCGCCCGACACGCCGATGGGCAGGCCCATGGCGGTGTGGCATTTTGCACTGACCTGATCCCGGGGCGCTCCTGGGTGCATGTGCCGATCACGATGGGATACGACCGCAACGCCGAACTATTGATCGATGAAAAACGTGCGTTTCTGGAAGACGCGTTCGCACGCGACGTGCAGCTGTTTTTCACCCACGATCCAGATTGCGCACTCGCGCGGCTGGCGCGTGATGCCAAAGGCCGGTTCGTCACCAACCACCCATTGACCGCATTGCAGGCTTGGTCACTGCAGACGTGAGCGTCTGCGTGATCGGGTTCCCGCTGCCGCGCGTGTCGCGCTCCGGCGATAGCGGTCGGGTCTTGTCGGGCTTGCATCATTTGCAGAATGTGGGCATCGGCCAGCGCGGTGATCGCCGGCTGCGCTGCGGCAATCGATCACAGGGCAGTGCTGGTTTCTGTGACAGCCGCCCGACAGATGCGAACGTAAGGCCTTGAGCGCGATGCGCATCGATTGCCTTGCATGTTGATTTTGTGATGGCGTGTCTTGTCGTCTGGAGAGGTCGCAGCGACGATGCAGGCATGAACGCGCACCCCCGACTGCTGACGGTCTTCCTCTCGCTATCGTCGGTCATGGCTTCTGCCGATGCGGCCGATGCGATCTACCTCAATCAGGTCGGGTATCTGCCCGCTGCAGGCAAGATGGCAGTGATCGGTGGGGCGGAAAATGCCGCGCGTTTCACGGTACAGGATGCGCGGGGGCTGACTGTGCTGGAAGGCAGCCTGCAGCCGTCCGCCACGTGGTCGCCGGCCGCGATGCCGGCCCGGGTGGCCGATTTTTCGGCACTGCGTTCTCCAGGCAGTTACCGGGTGCAGGTCGACGGTCTGCCGCTGTCGGATCCGTTCTCGATCGATGCGGCTGCCTACCGGCCGCTGCTGGACGCTGCGTTGAAGGCGTATTACTTCAATCGCGCCAGTACCGCCTTGCCGCAGCAGTTCGCAGGTAGCTACGCGCGTGCGGCCGGGCATCCGGATACCACGGTGCTGGTGCACGCCTCTGCAGCATCGGCCACGCGTCCGGAGGGCAGTTCGATCGCCGCGCCCAAGGGTTGGTACGACGCCGGCGACTACAATAAATACATCGTCAATTCCGGCATCGCGACCTATACGCTGCTGGCCGCCTACGAGCATCATCCGGCGTTGTTCCAGGCGCAGGCCTTGCAGATTCCCGATCAGGCGCCCGGCGTGCCGGGCATCTTGCAGGAGACCTGGTGGAATCTGCAGTGGATGCTGGCGATGCAGGATCCGGCTGATGGCGGTGTGTATCACAAGCTCACCAACAAGCAATTCGATTACAGGCTGATGCCCGCGAAGGCGACCAAACCGCGCTATGTGGTGACCAAGACCACCGCCGCGGCGTTGGACTTCGCTGCGGTGATGGCTGCCGCCAGCCGCATCTATGCGCCGTACGAGGCGCAGTATCCCGGCGCATCGGCACGCATGCTGACGGCCGCGCGCGCTGCCTGGGGCTGGACCCGGCAGAATTCGATCAAGCTCTACAGGCAGCCTGCCGATATCGTCACCGGCGAATACGGCGACACCCAGCTCAACGACGAATTTGCCTGGGCGGCTGCAGAGCTGTACATCGCCACCGGCGAGGATGCTTTTTACGACGCGATGATCGCGCGCAACGTGTCGGCCAGTGTGCCGTCATGGGGCAATGTCGCCGGTCTGGCCTGGATGTCGCTGGCCACGCACCGTGCACAGCTGACCGCGCATGCCGATCAGGCGCGTATCGCCAGCGAAGTGACCGCGCTCAGTGAGCGCCTTGCCGAGCGTTGGCAGACATCGCCGTGGCGGGTCAGCATGCTCAATGGCGATTTCGCATGGGGCAGCAATTCGGTGGCGTTGAACCAGGCGATGATGTTGCTGCAGGGCTACCGTCTATCGCCGCAGCGGCGCTATCTGGATGCGGCGCAAGCGCAACTGGATTATGTGCTGGGGCGCAATCCGCTGGGGATGTCCTTCGTCACCGGAACAGGCGCGCGCGCGCCACTGCGCATCCACCAGAACATCTCGATGGCCGATGGCGTCGCCGCGCCGGTGCCGGGGCTGCTGGTCGGCGGCCCACAACCGGGCCGGCAGGACGCAGCCGATTGCAGCGTCGCCTATCGCTCGACGCTGCCGGCGCTGTCCTACCTGGATCACGAATGCAGTTATGCCAGCAACGAAGTGGCGATCAACTGGAATGCGCCGCTGGTCTATGTGACCGCTGCCTTGCAGGTATACACGCGCTAAGTGCGGGTGTGGCTCACTCCACCCGCGTGCCAAAGATCCGGTCGCCGGCGTCGCCCAGGCCGGGCAGGATGTAGCCCTTGTCGTTGAGATGGTCGTCGATCGCGGCGGTATACACCTCCACGTCCGGGTGCACGGCTTCCAGCGCCTTGAGGCCTTCGGGTGCGGCGACCAGGAAGATGCCCTTGATGCGCCGCGCGCCTGCGCGCTTGAGCATGTCGATGGTGGCGATCAGGGTGCCGCCGGTGGCCAGCATCGGGTCCAGGATCAGCGCATCGCGCTCTTCCAGGCGACCGGTCAGGCGCTCGAAGTAGGGCACCGGCTGCAGGGTTTCTTCATCGCGCTGCAGGCCGACCACGCTGACCCGGGCGGTCGGAATCAGCGCCAGCACGCCCGGCAGCATGCCCAGGCCGGCGCGCAGGATCGGCACCAGCGTGATCTTGGCACCGGCGATGCGCTGCACCTCCACCGGCCCGGCCCAACCCGGTTGCAGGTGCGATTCGGTGTCCAGATCGGCGGTGGCCTCGTAGGCCAGCAGCGTGCCCAGCTCGGTGACCAGTTCGCGGAAACCCTTGGTGCTCAACGCGGCGTCGCGCAGCAGGCCGATCTTGTGTTGGACGAGGGGGTGGCGGACTTCGACGATATGCATGGGGCGGCGACAGGCAGGAGAGAGGCACAGTGTGCCGTACCTGTGCGTGGCGTCGCCACACATCGGGTGTGACCGCAGTGACATATGTCATGTCAGTGAAATGTCGTAGACATAGTGTGCACACCCATTCTTAACCGATTGGGGATGCACCGTGTCGAACAAGACTCCGCTCTGTCTGGCGATCACACTGACGCTGGCTGCGGCCACGTGGGGACCGCTGGCGCATGCGGCAGACGGTGCTGCCGAGGCAACCGACGCGACCACGCTGGATGCGGTCAAGGTGCTGCCGCAGCTGATGGCGCAGGAACGTGCGATCGATCTCAAGCGCAGTTCCGATGCCATCCTGGATGCGGTGTCGTCCGATGCGATGGGCAATTATCCCGACAAGAACGTTGCCGAGTCGCTGCAACGCCTGCCGGGCGTCAGTGTGACGCGCGATCAGGGCGAGGGGCGCTTTGTGGTGGTGCGTGGCCTGGATGCGGCACTCAACAGCGTGAGCGTGGACGGCATCGCCATCGGCACCCCGGAGAGCGACAACCGCGCCGCACCGATGGATGTGATTCCTTCCGAATCCACCGAGCGGCTGAAGGTGGTGAAGTCGCCCACGCCGGACATGCCGGGCGATTCGATCGGCGGCGCGATCCTGGTCGAATCGGCCTCGGCGTTCGATCGCCAAGGCCGCGCCATCCGCGCCAAGGTGGAAGCCAATCATCAGCAACTCAGCGGCAAGACCAGCCCCAAGGCCTCGTTCAACTACAGCGATCTGTTTGCCGATCAGACCTTCGGCGTGGCGTTGGGCGTGAACTATCAGGACCGCGAATTCCAGTCGGACAATACCGAAGGCGAGTACGACGCCATCGACAATGGCGACATGGTCATGGTCGAGCAGCAGCGCCGCAAGTATTACGTGGACCGCAAACGCGCCGGCGCCAACCTCAATCTCGATTGGCATCCGGACCAGGACAATCGGTATTACCTGCGCAGCCTGTTCAGCAGTTTCAAGGATGCCGAAACGCGCCAGAACACGGTGTTGGCGTTCGACCCCGACGATATCCAGGCCAATGGCGACGGCACCTACGCGGCGCCGTACGACACGCTCAGCAAGCGCGTGCGCAATCGCACCAAGGACCAGGACACGCTGGCGACGAGCTTCGGTGCCGAACATCGGCTGGTCGGCGCGGTGGTCGATTACCAGCTCGGCTATACCAAGACGCGCGAGCGGGTGAAGGACGAGATGGAAGCGCGCTTCGATTACGACGGCGATCTGGACGGCAGCATCGACCAGAACAGCCGCCTGCCGGTCTTCGGCATGGCCGACGCCTCGTGGATCGACAACGGCAACTACGCGTTCGACAAATTCGTGCTGTCGCCGGGCCAGACCGACGATGCCGAGCGCAGTGCACGCATCAACGCGCGTTTCGATGCCGACAACGCCAGCTACAAGGTCGGCCTGCTAGGGCGCTGGCGCGAGCGCGAAGTGGATGGCAATGAAATCGAGCTGTCCGAAGGTCCGGCAGTGGACCCGACCAGCTGGACGGTGGCGCCACCGGCGCATCGTCGCAACAGCCTTGGCCAGGCGCTGAGTTCCTCGGCCATGCGCGCCTACTGGAACAAGAACCGCAATCTCTATAGCGCCGACGATGGCGATGTGGGCAGCAATGCAGTGGCGCAGCTGGCAGAGGACTACACCTCCAAGGAAGACATCCTGGCCGCCTACGCGATGGGAACCTGGGACCTGACCCCGTCGCTGCGGGTGATCGCCGGTGTGCGCGTGGAAAGCACCCGCTTCACCGCGACCGGCAACCAGGTCGATGTGGCCGATGACGGCGAGTCGTTCACCGTGACCGGGCGCCGTGCCGACAGCAGTTACACCAACGTGCTGCCGGGCCTGCATCTGCGTTGGGACGGTGGCGACAGCTGGGCGCTGCGCGGGTCGGTGAACAAGACCGTGTCGCGGCCGGGCTTCGGGCAGATCGCGCCGAGCGCGACCATCAATACCGGCGACAACGAAGTGACGCTGGGCAATCCGCAGCTGGATCCGTACGAGTCCACCAATCTGGATCTGGCGTTCGAAAAATACATCGGCCAGAACGGCATCGTCTCGCTCGGCCTGTTCGGCAAATCGATCGACGGCTATATCGTCAACACCACCGTCAACAACAATGCCGAGTTCGCCGGGTACGACGTCACCACCGCCATCAACGGCGACAAGGCCAAGGTGTACGGCGCCGAGTTCAACTGGCAGCAGCAGTTCGACTTTCTGCCGGGCGTGTGGAGCGGTCTGCTGGCCGGCGTCAGCGGCACCTGGTTGCACACCGATTTCGACCCTGGCCTGGAAGATCGTGCCGGCGAGGACTTCACCTTGCCGCGTGCCTCGCGCAACGTCTACAGCGCCTTCCTCGGCTATGAGAAACACGGCATTTCCACCCGCGTGTCGGCCGTGCATCGCAGCGAATATCTGGACGAGCTGGGCCAGTCGCGTGCCTACGATATCTTCGTGGCACCCAATACCCAGCTGGACCTGAGCTTGAGCTACCAATTGACCAGCGATGTGCAGCTGTACTTCGAGGCGTCCAATCTGCTCGACGAACCGTTGGAGCGCTACCAGGGCACGCGCTCGCACACCCAGCAGATGGAAGAATACGGCCGCGCCTACGGCATCGGCCTGCGGGTGAACCTGTGAGGGCCGGCATCCTGCGGTGCGGCACGCTTGCACTGATCGGCGCGCTGAGCGCCTGCGCCACGGCACCGGGCGCCGCCGACCGCGAAGCCGACGAAGCCTTGCTGAAAGATCCCTTGCTCAGCGAGGCCAAGGTGGCGCACGCGGTGGTGCCGGAGGCCTTCATCACGACCCCGACGCCGTCCGACAATCTGGACTCGCCGGCCAGCTGGCGGGCACCGGACGGTGGTCGTTGGTTGATCGCCACCGCCAAGGCCACGCATGCCTTGGTGGTGTTCGATGGCGACACCGGCAAGCGCTTGCGCGTGGTCGGCGGCAAGGGCAAGGCGCTGGGCAAACTGGATCGCCCGAACGGCATCTCGGTGATCGATGACCTGCTGTTCGTGGTCGAGCGCGACAACCGCCGCGTGCAGGTGTTCGCGTTGCCGGATTTCAAGCCGTTGACCGCCTTCGGCCAGGACGAACTGCGCGAGCCCTATGGGCTGTGGGTGCGCAAGCATGACGGCGGCTACGAGGTGGTGGTCAGCGACAACTACATGTCGCCGGCCAACAAGGACGTGCCGCCGCCGTTGGCCGACCTCGGTCAGCGCTTTCGCCGCTATCAGGTGAGTACGGCAGGGCAGGGCTGGCAAACGCGGCTCACCCAGAGCTTCGGCGATACCAGCGACGCAGGCGCGGTGCGCATTGCCGAGTCGGTGTTCGGCGACGAAGCCAATGCGCGCTTGATGATCGCCGAAGAAGATGTGGCGGTGGGCACGCAGCTACGCGAATACGGCATGGACGGGCGCTATCGCGGCCGCAATGTCGGCACCGGCTTGTTCAAGGCGCAGGCCGAAGGCATGACGCTGATGGAATGCAGGGACGGGAGCGGGTACTGGATCGCCACCGATCAGTTCAAGGACCGCAGCGTGTTCCAGGTATTCGATCGCCAGAGCCTGGCGCACGTCGGCGCCTTCGCTGGCCGGGTGACCGCCAACACCGACGGCGTGTGGCTGGATCAGCGCGGCGATGCACGCTTTCCGGGAGGCGTGTTCTACGCATTGCATGACGACCAGGCGGTGGCGGCGTTCGATTGGCGCGATATCGCGCGGACATTGCGCCTGAAAGATTGCGCGCCATGAGTGGTGCGCGTGCAGCGTTGCTGGTGCTGGTCGCGATGACGAGCGCTCAGCTACCGGCAGCCGAGCGCGCCGCCGAACCGAATACCCAGGTGCCGGCCGGCTCCACCCACTATGTCGCCGATGGCTTCCCGGACCGCATCGTCGCCACGCCTGCGCAGGATGCAGCGAGCGGCTTCGCCGTGGCCTGGCGCACCGATGCCAGCGTCAGCCAACCGTGGCTGGAGCTGGTGATTGCCGGCGATTCGCCCGACGTGGGCACCCCGCGCCGCATTCGTGCCAGCACCACGACACTGGCCAGCGAAAATGGCAGCTCGCACCACCACCGCGCCGATATCGATGGATTGAAGCCGGACACGCTCTACGCCTACCGCGTGCAGGGCCACGACAGCTGGGGCGCGTGGAATCATTTCCGCACCGCCGCCGGCGCCGATACGCCGCTGACGCTGCTGTATTTCGGCGATACCCAGAACAAGAACCTCAGCCTGGTGTCGCGGGTGATCCGCCAGGCGTGGCGCTCGGCGCCGGAGGCGCGGCTGGCCCTGTTCGCAGGCGATCTGGTCAGCGGCAAGGATGCCCAGGACGACAACGAATGGGCCGAGTGGTTCGAGGCCGGCCGCTGGTTGCTGGAAGGCACCGCCGTGGCGCCGGCACCGGGCAATCACGAGTACCACGAAGAAGGCGAAGACACCCCGCAGGCCACGCGCGTGCTCGGCAGCCACTGGCCGGTCACCTTCGCGCTGCCGCGCAACGGGCCATCGGCCACGGCGCGCACCAGCTACTGGTTCGACTATCAAGGCGTGCGCATTGCCGTCCTCGACGGAACCTCGGCGCTGGATCTGGGCACCGGCCCGGCGCAAGCGCAATGGCTGGACAAGGTACTGGCCGACAATCCGCATCCGTGGTCGATCGTGTTGATCCATCAGCCGTTCTTTTCGCCGCGTGCCGATCGCGAGAACGAGAAGCTGGTCCAGCAGGTGTTGCCGGTGATCCGCCGCCACAAGGTCGATCTGGTGCTGCAGGGCCACGACCACACCTATGGCCGGCGTGGCGACAAGGCCGGGCAGGCGACGCCGGTATTCGTGGTCTCCGTTGCCGGGCCCAAGCAATACCGGCTGTCGGAGATGGCGCGCAACACCATGCGTCCGGTGGGCGAAGACACGCAGCTGTATCAGGTGCTGCGGATCGACACCCAGTCGCTGAGCTACGAATCGCGCACCGCGACCGGACGGCTTTACGATGCATTCGAACTCAAGCGCGATACCGCCGGCAGCAAACGGCTGATCGAGCACCAGGAAGGGCGCATCGCGCCGCGCGACTGTCCGCGCAGTGCAACGCTCAAAGGACGGGCGGATCGCTGCTGGGAATGAGGCTGCTGCGATGCGGTGACGAGCGTTGCCATGACGGTGGATGCGAATGAGGTCAGTGTGATGAAACTTCGCTTATCCATTGATTCTGTGAATCTGTATTGCGCATGCCGATCCAAAAATGAGATTTACGTCACATAAAAGTTTGAGCTAGGGTGCGCTTAGCCGGATCTCCATCCGGGAAATCCGCGTTGGGCGGTGCTGCGGTGGGGTCTGGTTCCCCCAGCTCCCGAGATGCCCCCATGATTCCCCACGTCTTTCATCTGACTGCGCCCACCAAGCATTTGCTGTGGGAAGAGCGCAGAGTCCAGGCGCGCCTGCAGCGGCTGTTACCGGACTGGATCTGTTATGTCTGGGACGATGCCGACAATTCGGAGTTGATGCGTCGTGCGTTCCCCGAGTTCGCCGAGCGTTACGAAAAAATCCGCTTCGGGGTGATGAAGGCCGATATCGCGCGTTGCGCCTACATGCACGCACATGGCGGCTTCTACTTCGACACCGACTACAAATTGCTGCGTCCGCTCGGTGCGGATGTGCTGTCTCAGCACTGCGTCCTGCCGATCGAAGAGGGTGCGCCTAGCAACGAAGACTTCAAGATCGGCAATGCGGTATTCGGCTCCGAGGCAGGGCATCCGTTCTGGCGCGCCTTCATCGAGCACATCTTCACCGCGCATGCGCCGGAAACGCTGGAAGACCACCGGCAGATTCCGATGATCTCCGGTCCGCGCGGATTGACCCGCTTCTACAACGCCCATGGTGACCGGTTCAGCGGAATCGTGTTCCCGCCGCGCAATGTCTTCCATCCGGACCGGACCTGGTTCGGACTGGGCCATCGCGGCGGCGCGCTCGCGGTCGGTTCGCATCTGTGCTGGGCGTCGTGGCGCGGCAAATCACTGCGTCGCGCGCTGACCAATTATCTGCGGCGCAAATTGAGCGCCGTGCCGATTTGAGCGGTCGGATGGCGATGCGCAGACGTGGTCAATGCGGCGCACCGCCATCGTTCGCGGGCACCGGCGCGGAGCAAGGGCCCCCTCGTGGCGAACGAACGATTGCGCATCGATTCAGATGCGCAATCGTCACCTCACACCGCTGGCGTCACGCAGCCTCGGCCTGCGATTGACGCGGGCCTTCCTTCAGCGCGCGACCGATCAATCCGACCAGCAGATCGAGTTCGTCTTCGTCCATCGCAAAGTGCGGGGTGAAGCGCAGCGAATTCTCGCCGCCGTGGATCACGTTGACGCCGCGATGGCGCAGCCATTCTTCAGTGGAGCCGGCGCCATAGCACTTGAATTGCGGCGCCAGTTCGCAGGAAAACAGCAGCCCGGTGCCCTGTACCTTGGTGATCGGCCCGCCCAGCTCGGACTGCAGCGCCTGCAGCTTGGCGATCGCCTGCGCGCCGCGCAGGCGGATGTTCTCGCGCACCTGCGGCGTGAATAGCGCAAGCGTCGCGCAGGCCACGTCGAGCGCGCGCGGATTGGTGGTCATGGTGTTGCCGTAGGTGCCCTTGCGATACACCTGCGCGGCATGCTCGGTCACCGCCAGCACCGACAGAGGATATTGCGCGGCGTTGAGCGCCTTGGAATAGGTTTCCATATCCGGCGGATCGAGCTGTTCGAAGCCGGGATAGTCCACCACCGACAGCACGCCATGCGCACGCAGGCCGGCCTGGATCGAATCCACCAGCAGCAGGCTGCCATGGGTACGGGTCAGCGCGCGTGCGGCGGCGTAGAAGTCGGCCGGCAACGCACGGCCCGGGTCGCCTTCGCCCATCACCGGCTCCAGGAACACCGCTTCGATAAACCAGTGGTTGCGCGCAGCCTCCTCGAAGGCGCGCTGCAGCGCGGCCACATCGTAGGGGGCGATCGCGATCACCGACTCTTCGTCGCGGTAGCTGGCCAGGTACTTGGTATAGGTCTTGCGGCTGGAATCGGAATACAGCCCCGGACGATCGGTGCGGCCGTGGAAACTGCCCTTGACCACCACGCGCTTGATCGTCGCGCCGGCATGGCGCGCGCCCGGATCGGTGTGCAGCTTGGCGTTGGTATCGACGATGCGCGCAGCCAGGCCCACCGCCTCGGAACCGGAATTGAGGCACATGAACCGCGCGAACGGACAGCCGCCGCGTGTCTGGCCGATCTCCGCGCGCAGGGCGCGGTCGAGTCGGCGCTGTGCCAGGCTGGGCGTCATCACGTTGGCCATCACCTGCGGCCGCGCCATGGCATCGAGCACCGGCGCCGGCGTATGGCCGAACCCCAGCATGCCGTAACCGCCGGCGTCGTACAGCACCGCGCCCTTGAGCGTGACCACCCACGGGCCGCGCGCAGCCAGCGCCACATACGGGGTCACCGCATCGTCGGCATAGAAGTTGATGTAGCCGTCCTGCACCGCGCTGATCTGCGCGTCTTCATCCAGGTCCAGCAGGTCGGTCACGTCGTCGCGGACCAGCGTGTATTCGGCGGCGGCGGCGGCGATGGCCTGTGCTAGGTCCGGGTGATTGGGAGCCAGACGCGCGATGCTGGCATCGTCCAGGCCATCGGTCAGGCGGCGGCCGGCATGGGCACGCAGCGGGGCGAGCGGGGCGAGGACGGACATGGCGCATCTCCTTGAGCGGTGGCGTTGTCTTTCTATTATCGGCAGGAGATCGGCGTTTGGCAGCGTGAATCTGGGCAGGAAGTGCGGTATTTTCGGCGATTCGCCGAAAAGAATACGCAAAAGTGAAAATCACCCCGTCCGACGAACGCCTGTTGTCGCTGTTGCGCGAGGACGCGCGCGCCTCCACCGCGCAGATTGCGCGCCGGCTCGGGCTGTCGCGCACCACCGTGCAGAGCCGGATTGAAAAACTCGAACGCGACGGCGTGATTAGCGGCTACACCGTGCGCACCCACGACGCCTACGAACAGGGCCGCATCCGCGCGCATATCCTGATCACGGTGCTGCCCAGGAAGATGCCTGCGGTGGTCAAGGCGCTGCGCGATATCCCGGAAGTGCGCCTGCTGCACTCGGTCAGCGGCGCCTACGACCTGATCGCCCTGGGCGTGGTCGGCGGCGTCAACGAAATGGACGTGCTCACCGACGCCATCGGCGCCATCGACGGCGTGGAGCGCACGACCACGTCGATCATTCTGTCCACCAAGTTCGAGCGCTGAGGGGCCGGGACTGGGGCGTGGGCATGCGGGATGGGGCAATGCCGGGGTCCGGCGCGTCGCTTTGTCGCTTGGTGCAAGAGCGGCTGCCTCGCTCAAGGGTTCGCTTGATCGCGCAGGTTGGTCTCGAAGATGGCCTGCACGCGACAACGGCGTGCGGGTCTCGCTGGTCTTGGAGCCGCTAACAGCGCGCCGCGAGCAGCCCTCAGGCGGGTGCGCATGGCGCGCAGGAACCGGAATGCACGCGTGGTGCATGCCGATGCCGAGCACCGGCACGCCTGCCCGGCGGCGGCGCAGGCGTCTTGCTTAGCGGCGCTCAGACTTCCAGCGAGGCCAGGTCGCCCTTGGTTTCCAGCCACTGCTTGCGGTCGCCCGCGCGCTTTTTGGCCAGCAGCATGTCCATCAGCGAACGGGTCTGCTCGCCGTCGTCGATGGTCAGCTGCACCAGCCGGCGCGTGTCCGGATGGATGGTCGATTCGCGCAGCTGCTGCGGATTCATTTCGCCCAGGCCCTTGAAGCGGGTGACGCTGACCTGGCCCTTGATCTTCTCGCGCGCGATCTTGTCCAGCAGCGTGGTCTTTTCCTCTTCGTCCAGCGCGTAGAACACCTGCTTGCCCACATCCACGCGGAACAGCGGCGGCATTGCCACGAACACGTGGCCAGCCGCGACCAGCGCCGGAAAATGCTTGAGGAACAGCGCGGTCAACAAGGTGGCGATATGCAGGCCGTCGGAGTCGGCGTCGGCCAGGATCACCACCTTGCCGTAGCGCAACCCGCTGATGTCGTCCTTGCCCGGATCGCAGCCGATCGCGATCGCCAGGTTATGCACTTCTTCGGACGCCAGCACGCTGCCCGACGCCACTTCCCAGGTGTTGAGGATCTTGCCGCGCAGCGGCAGGATCGCCTGGAAATCCTTGTCGCGCGCCTGCTTGGCCGAGCCGCCGGCCGAATCGCCTTCGACCAGGAACAGTTCGGTGCGCGACAGATCCTGGCTGATGCAATCGGCCAGCTTGCCGGGCAGAGCCGGACCCTGGGTGACCTTCTTGCGGACGATCTGCTTTTCGGTCTTCAACCGCGCACTGGCACGGTCGATGGCGATCTGCGCGATCTTCTCGCCGATCTCCACGTTCTGGTTGAGATACAGGCTGAAGGCATCGTGCGCGGCGCCTTCGATGAAGCCGGCGGCCTGGCGCGAGGACAGCCGCTCCTTGGTCTGCCCGGAGAACTGCGGGTCGGTCATCTTCAGGCTGAGCACGAAGGTGACCCGGTCCCACACGTCTTCCGGCGCCAGCTTGACCCCGCGCGGCAACAGGTTGCGGAAGTCGCAGAACTCGCGCAGCGCATCGGTCAGGCCCGAGCGCAGGCCGTTGACGTGGGTGCCGTGCTGCGCGGTGGGGATCAGGTTGACGTAGCTTTCCTGCACCAGTTCGCCTTCCGGCACCCAGGCCGCGGCCCAATCGACGATCTCGGTGTGTTTTTTCAGGCTGCCCGCGAACAGGTCGGCCGGCAGCATCTCGTGCTCGGCCATCTCGCCCTTGAGGTAATCGCGCAGGCCGTTCTCGAAGTACCAGCTGTCCTGCTCGCCGGTGGCCTCGTCGTGCAGCTTGACGGTCAGACCGGGGCACAGCACGGCCTTGGCGCGCAGCAGATGGCGCAGCGCGCGCACGTTGAACTTGGGCGTGTCGAAGTATTTCGGGTCGGCCCAGAAGCGCAGGCGGGTGCCGGTGTTCTTCTTGCCGACGGTGCCGACCACTTCCAGCTTGGAGGCGGCGTTGCCGTCGCGGAACTCCATGCGGTGCTCGTTGCCTTCGCGTTTGATGAACAGCTCGACCTTGGTCGACAGCGCATTGACCACGCTCACGCCCACGCCATGCAGGCCGCCGGAGAAGGTGTAGTTGCGGTTGTTGAACTTGCCGCCGGCGTGCAGCCGGGTCAGGATCAGCTCGACACCGGGAATCTTCTCCTCCGGGTGCATGTCCACCGGCATGCCGCGGCCGTCGTCGGACACCTCGCAGCTACCGTCCTTGTAGAGGGTCACATCGACCTGCTTGGCGTGACCGGCCAGCGCCTCGTCCACCGAGTTGTCGATCACCTCCTGCGCCAGATGGTTCGGGCGCGCAGTGTCGGTATACATGCCAGGGCGGCGCTTGACCGGGTCGAGACCCGACAGGACTTCAATATCGGCGGCGTTATAACGGGTGTTCATGCATCTCGTTGGCACGTGAAACGACGCGCAAGTGTGGGGGCTGGGCCGATTTTTTGCACGCGACAGGCGTTCAGTGCAGGGCTGGGTGCGGCTGGATACCCTGGCGCTGGATTCGGAACCAAACGTCCCCACCTGAGGATGTCACCGAAACCGGAGGAACCCATGAAGTTCAAACACATCCTGATGCTCACCCTCGGTGCCGCCGCAGTGGCCGCGCTTCCTGCCATGGCCCAGGCGGCCCCGCAGCAGACCGGTCAGGGCGCCAGCGCACAGAAGGCCGAAGACGCCAAGGCCAAGACCGAAGCCGAGCGCAAGGCCGAGCGCCGTGCCGCCGCTGCGGCGCAAAAGCCCAAGGCCGACAGCGCTCCGCGCGAGGAAGAGGAAGAAGAAAAGCCGGCGCGCTGATGCTCCTGCGCCTCGGCGATGCGCCACACGGACGCCCCGGCTTCGGCCGGGGCGTCTGCATTTACGGCATGCGCCTGCGGCCGCTTTCGCTCGCGGGATGGCTTCGGCGTCACACAACCCTTGGGCATTCGCCCGTCACCCGCTAAACTATGGCTTTCCGGGAGGCTTCAAGCCCCATGACCCCCCTGATTTTCGTTACCGGCGGCGTAGTGTCCTCGCTAGGCAAGGGCATTGCCGCCGCTTCGCTTGCCTCCATTCTGGAAGCGCGTGGCCTCAAGGTCACGATGATGAAGCTGGACCCGTACATCAATGTGGACCCGGGCACGATGAGCCCGTTCCAGCATGGCGAGGTCTACGTCACCGACGACGGCGCCGAGACCGACCTGGATCTGGGCCACTACGAGCGCTACGTGCGCACGCGGCT
The DNA here is from genome assembly GCF_014197275.1 of Xanthomonas sp. 3075. GTDB lineage: Bacteria > Pseudomonadota > Gammaproteobacteria > Xanthomonadales > Xanthomonadaceae > Xanthomonas > Xanthomonas campestris_B. The sequence goes on from NZ_JACIFI010000013.1 coordinate 119,307, forward strand.
GTCGCGCAAGAACTCGGTCACCACCGGCCGGATCTACGAGAACGTGATCCGCAAGGAGCGTCGCGGCGATTATCTGGGTGCCACCGTGCAGGTGATCCCGCACATCACCGACGAGATCCGCCGCTGCATCGACGAGGCCACCGCCGGCTTCGACGTGGCGTTGATCGAGATCGGCGGCACGGTGGGCGATATCGAGTCGCTGCCGTTCCTGGAAGCGATCCGCCAGGTGCGCACCGAACGTGGTGCCGAGAAGGCCATGTTCATGCACCTCACGCTGGTGCCGTATATCGCTGCGGCCGGCGAGTTGAAGACCAAGCCGACCCAGCACTCGGTCAAGGAACTGCGCTCGATCGGCATCCAGCCGGACGTGCTGCTGTGCCGGTCCGAGCAGGCGGTGCCGGATTCGGAGCGCCGCAAGATCGCGCTGTTCACCAACGTCTCCGAACGCGCAGTGATCAGCTGCCCCGATATCGACGTGCTGTACGGCATGCCGCTGGAGCTGCGCCGCCAGGGCCTGGACGAGCTGGTCATCGATCAGTTCAAGCTGCGCGACAAGGTCGCCGCTGCCGACCTGTCGGAGTGGGCCGCAGTGGTGGATGCGGTCAAGCATCCGCTGGACGAAGTCACCATTGCGGTGGTCGGCAAGTACGTCGATCACCAGGACGCCTACAAGTCGGTGGCCGAAGCATTGCGGCACGGCGGTTTGCGCCAGCGCACCAAGGTCAACCTGAAGTGGCTGGAAGCGCAGGACCTGGAAGGCAGCGACATGGCCGCCTTGCAGGATGTCGACGGCATCCTGGTACCGGGCGGCTTCGGCGATCGCGGTTTCGAAGGCAAGGTGCAGACCTCCAAGTACGCGCGTGAGCACAAGGTGCCGTACTTCGGCATCTGCTATGGCATGCAGGCGGCGGTGGTGGACTATGCGCGCCACGTGGCCGATCTGGACGCAGCCAACAGCACCGAGAACGATCGCCAGTCGCCGCATCCGGTGATCGGCCTGATCACCGAGTGGCGCACCGCCAGTGGCGAAGTCGAAAAGCGCGACGAGAAGTCGGATCTGGGCGGCACCATGCGCCTGGGCCTGCAGGAGCAGCGCCTGAAGCCGGGTACGCTGGCGCGCGAGGTATACGGCAAGGACGTGGTCGCCGAGCGTCATCGCCATCGCTACGAGTTCAACAACCGCTACCGCACCCAGCTGGAAGACGCCGGTCTGGTGATTTCCGCCAAGTCGATGGACGACACGCTGGTGGAAATGGTGGAACTGCCGCGCGAGGCGCACCCGTGGTTCCTGGCCTGCCAGGCGCACCCGGAATTCCTCTCCACCCCGCGCGACGGGCACCCGCTGTTCATCGGCTTCGTGCGCGCCGCGCGCGAGAAGAAGGCGGGCGGCAAGTTATTGAAGGAAGCGCGTGCGTGAGCCGTTCCTTCTCCCATCGGGAGAAGGGCTTAAATCAAAAACGGGTGGCGGATCCCTTCTCCCGTCGGGAGAAGGAGGCGCGAAGCGCCGGATGAGAGGGGCGCCGCAGCACACCGCAAGATGGCAGCCACGACGAACGCGTCGCCACGCGCCAGCCAAGGCAAACCATCTGGCTTTACCAGTGCCTCGCAACCGTACCCTCACCCCAACCCCTCTCCCGATGGGAGAGGGGCTTAATCAATAGGTGACCTGATGAAACTGTGTGATTTCGAAGTCGGCCTGGATCAGCCGTTGTTCCTGATCGCCGGCCCCTGCGTGATCGAGTCGATGCAGCTGCAACTCGACGTGGCCGGCAAACTCAAGGAGATCACCGGCAGGCTGGGGATCAACTTCATCTTCAAGTCGAGCTTCGACAAGGCCAATCGCACCTCCGGCACCAGCTTCCGTGGCCCCGGCCTGGAAGAAGGCCTGAAGGTGCTGGATGCGGTGAAACAGCAGATCGGCGTGCCGGTGCTCACCGACGTGCACGAATACACCCCGATGAACGAGGTCGCCGCCGTCGTCGACGTGCTGCAGACCCCGGCCTTCCTGGTGCGGCAGACCGACTTCATCAAGAACGTCTGCGCCGCCGGCAAGCCGGTCAACATCAAGAAGGGCCAGTTCCTGGCGCCGTGGGACATGAAGCCGGTGGTGGACAAGGCCAAGTCGACCGGCAACGAGCAGATCATGGTCTGCGAGCGTGGCGCCTCGTTCGGCTACAACAATCTGGTCAGCGATATGCGTTCGCTGAGCGTGATGCGCGACACCGGCTGCCCGGTGGTGTTCGACGCCACCCACTCGGTGCAGTTGCCGGGCGGTCAGGGCAGCAGTTCCGGCGGCCAGCGCGAGTTCGTGCCGGTGCTGGCGCGCGCTGCGGTGGCGGTGGGCATCTCCGGCCTGTTCGCCGAAACCCATCCGGATCCGTCCAAGGCCTTGTCGGACGGTCCCAACGCCTGGCCGCTGGATCGCATGGAAGAGCTGCTCGAAACGCTGATGGAACTGGATGCAGTGACCAAGAAGCACGGGTTCGCGCGCTTCGCATGAGTTCCGATCCCTGGGCGTTGGCGGCATCGCATCGCCAACGCCGGCAGTGGCGGCACTGGCCCTGGGGCTGGATGGCGTTGGGTCTGTCGCTCGCTGCGTGGGCCTGCCTGGCCGTCATGGCCTTCCTGGTGACCGCCAGCATCGGCATGCCGGGCGACGGCAACCATGCGATGCAGGCCACCCGCATTCCGATGTTTGTCACGCTGTTGGTCGGCGTGCTGGTGACGCTGGGCGGTCTTGTCGCCAGCCCGGTCGCGTTCTCGCTGCGTCGCCAGCCGGGCGCTGCAGCCATGGGCTTGGCGCTGCTGCTGCTCTTGCTACTGCTGTTTTGCTTGTCGCTGCTGGGCCTGAAGGCCTAGCTGCACAGTCTTGCCGGTCAGGCGCGCATCCGGCCCCATGCGATTTGGCAATGGACCGGTGTGCAGCGATAATCCGGCAGCTTGTTTCCGGTGTACTTCCCCCTTACTGGTAACCGATCGACCTATGACCACTATCGCCAAGATCCTCGCCCGCGAAATCCTCGACTCTCGCGGCAATCCAACGCTGGAGGCCGAAGTCACGCTGGCAGACGGCTCGTTCGGCCGCGCTGCCGTGCCCTCGGGCGCCTCGACCGGCACCAAGGAAGCGGTGGAGCTGCGTGATGGCGACAAGACCCGCTACCTGGGCAAGGGCGTGCTGCACGCGGTGCAGAACGTCAACGGCACCATTGCCGACACGCTCAAGGGCTTCGATGCCGCCGACCAGCAGGGCTTGGACCGTCGCCTGATCGACCTGGACGGCACCGAGAACAAGGGCCGCCTGGGCGCCAATGCGCTGCTGGGTGTCTCGCTGGCCGCCGCGCATGCCGTGGCCGCCTCGCGCAAGCAGCCGCTGTGGCAGTACCTGTCCACCATCACCGAATCGGATGTGGCGCTGCCGGTGCCGATGATGAACATCATCAACGGTGGCGCGCATGCCGACAACAACGTCGATTTCCAGGAGTTCATGGTGCTGCCGGTCGGTTGCAGCTCGTTCTCCGAAGCGCTGCGTGCCGGTACCGAAATCTTCCACGCGCTCAAGTCGGTGCTCAAGGGCCACGGCCTGAGCACGGCGGTGGGCGATGAAGGTGGCTTTGCGCCGGACTTCCGCAGCAACGTCGAAGCGCTGGACACCATTCTCGAAGCGATCGGCAAGGCTGGCTACACCGCTGGCGAAGACGTATTGCTGGGCCTGGACGTGGCCTCCAGCGAGTTCTACGACAACGGCAAGTACAACCTGGTCGGCGAGAACAAGCGCCTGACCAGCGAGCAGTTCGTCGACTTCCTGGCCGACTGGGTCGCGCAGTACCCGATCATCAGCATCGAAGACGGCCTGGCCGAGGACGACTGGGCCGGCTGGAAGCTGCTCACCGATCGCGTCGGCAAGAAGGTGCAGCTGGTCGGCGACGATCTGTTCGTCACCAACCCGAAGATCTTCAAGCAGGGCATCGACTCGGGCACCGCCAACGCGATCCTGATCAAGGTCAACCAGATCGGCACCCTGACCGAAACGCTGGAAGCGATCGCCATGGCGCATGCGGCCAACTACGCGTCCATCGTCTCGCACCGTTCCGGCGAAACCGAAGACACCACCATTGCCGATATCGCCGTGGCCACCACCGCCACCCAGATCAAGACCGGCTCGCTGTGCCGCAGCGATCGTGTGGCCAAGTACAACCAGTTGCTGCGCATCGAACAGGCGTTGGGCTCCGGCGCGCGTTACGCCGGCCGCGACGCGTTCGTTTCGATCAAGCGATAAGCCGTGCGCAACTGGCGCTGGCTACTGCTGGTGCTGGCGGTGCTGCTGGCTTGGCTGCAGTACCGCTTCTGGTTCGGGCCCGGGAATTCCGGCGAGGTGATGATGCTGGAAGCCCAGGTCGCGCATCAGACACAGGACAACGAAGGTCTGCGCCAACGCAACCAGGCGTTGGCAGCAGAGGTGAAGGATTTGAAGGACGGCGAGGCGGCGATCGAGGAACGCGCACGTAGTGAGTTGGGCATGATCAAGCCCGGCGAGACGTTCTATCGCGTGGTCGAGGATGCGCCGCCGCTGCCGCCCGCAGTGGGCGCGCCATCGGACGGGCCGCCTGCAGCGGACGCGCCGGCGGAACAGCCATGACCGGTTCGATCTGGGCGATCGTGCCGGCGGCCGGGCGCGGCACGCGGTTTGGCGGGCAGGTTCCCAAACAATATCTGCAGGCAGGCGGGCAACCGCTGATGGCCTACACGCTGGCGGCGCTGGCCGCGCACCCGGTGGTGGCCGGCATCGTGGTGGCGATTGCGCCCGACGATGCCGACTGGCCGGGCTGGACGATGGTGCAGTCCAAACCGGTGCGCACCTGCGTCGGCGGTGCCACGCGCGCCGCGTCGGTGCTGGCCGGCTTGCTGGCCCTCCCGGAGAGCGTGCGTGCGGACGACTTTGTGCTGGTGCACGACGCGGCGCGTCCGAATCTGGCGTTGGCCGACCTGGAGCGCTTGCTGGAAATCGGTCGTGGCGATCCGGTCGGCGCGATCCTGGCTGCACCGGTGCGCGATACCCTCAAGCGCGCGGGCGACGATGGCGGCATCGATGCCACCGAGCCGCGCGAGCGGCTGTGGCGTGCATTGACCCCGCAGCTGTTTCGCCGACATCAATTGATTCGCGGCCTCACCGAGGCGTCGGCCGCCGCTGTGGATGTCACCGACGAAGCGATGGCAATGGAGCGGCTCGGTCTGCGCCCGTTGCTGGTGGAGGGCGCCGAAGACAACTTCAAGGTCACCACGCCATCGGATCTGGCGCGATTCGAATTCGAGCTCGCCCGGCGCGGCGTCGCGATGGAGGCCGATGCGCCCCTCGCCTTGTCGCATGGTGGGTCCGAGGCCGCACGTAGCGATGCAGCACTGGCTGCCCGTGTGAACCACGACGCCGACGCCCTTTAATCACCTGCGGATTTGCCATGTCTTTCAATTTTCGAATCGGCCAGGGCTACGACGTCCACGCGTTTGGTCCTGGCGACCATGTGATGCTGGGTGGCGTGCGTGTTGCACACAGCCACGGCGTCCTCGCGCACAGCGATGGCGACGTGGTGTTGCATGCGCTGTGCGATGCGATGCTGGGTGCCCTGGCGCTGGGCGATATCGGTCAGCATTTTCCGCCCTCCGACGCGCGTTGGAAGGACGCCGACAGCGCGCAGTTCCTGCAGCATTGCGATGCGTTGCTGCGCGAGCGTGGCTGGCGTGTCGGCAATGCCGATGTGACCGTGATCTGCGAGCGGCCCAAGGTCGGCCCGCATGCGTTGGCCATGCGCGAACGCATCGCCGGCCTGCTGGTGATCGAGCTCGATGCGGTCAGCGTCAAGGCCACCACCAGCGAAAAACTCGGTTTCACCGGCCGCAGCGAGGGCATCGCTGCGCAAGCGGCGGTATTGCTCGGCAAAATCGCTGCCTGACGGCGGCTAACACAGCGCCTGCTCTCATCGCCGATCGGGTGCGGTCGGCGCTATGCACGGCGATCATCACGCATACCCTGCGGTTCCGAGCGTGCCGTCCATACGCATCTGATACTGCCGGCCAGGTTTTCTAGCCGCTCCACATCGCTGTTACCTGCGCCGGGCTGATCCTGGCGTTGCAACGCGACACCACCGCGCCGAGGCATTCGGCATACAGCGCTCGACCTGTCGGCGCGAAGGTAAATCACAGCATGAGCGATACCTTTGTTCTGCCGCGCGCGCATGGCGCTGCGGTCCTCAGCGCGGCAATGCGCAGCACGCCGGAAGATTTTCAGGTCGACGAATTGCCGGCCTTCGAACCCTCCGGCGAGGGCGAGCACTTGCTGCTCACCATCCGCAAGCGCGGCCAGAACACCGCCTACATCGCCAAAAAGCTCGCGCAGTGGGCCGGGATCGCCGAGATGGGCGTCAGCTACGCCGGGCTGAAAGACCGCCATGCGGTGACCACGCAGCGCTTCAGCGTGCATCTGCCCAAGCGCATCGCGCCGGAAATCGCCACGCTCGATGACGACGACATGCAGGTGATCGACAGCACCTGGCACAACCGCAAGCTGCAGCGCGGCGCACTGTCGGGCAATCGCTTCGAGCTGACGCTGCGCCAGGTGCAGGGCGCGCATGAGGCGATCGAGCAACGCCTGCAGGCGATCGCCGCGCGCGGCATCCCCAACTGGTTCGGCGAACAACGCTTCGGCCGCGATGGCGGCAACGTGGCCGCTGCGTTGGCGATGTTCGGCTACATGCAAGTTGCAGACGGCACGTTGGTCGCGGCCCCGGCATCCAAGCGGCGGCTGCGCAACGATCAGCGCTCGATGCTGCTGTCTGCGGCGCGCTCGGCGTTGTTCAATCGTGTGCTCACCGCACGCGTGGAGCAGGGCAGTTGGGACACCGCGCTGGAGGGCGAGGCGTGGATGCTGGACGGCTCGCGCAGCGTGTTCGGCCCCGAGCCGTTTAGCGATGTGCTGGCCGAGCGCCTGGCGCGCTTCGATATCCATCCCAGCGGGCCGTTGTGGGGCGTCGGCGACCTGCGCCCGACCGATCAGGCTGCGGCGCTGGAGCAGGGGGCATTGTCCGATCCGCAATCCAGCGCGCTGCGAGAGGGGCTGGAAGCTGCCGGCTTGAAGCAGGAGCGCCGCGCATTGCGCTTGCGTCCGCAACAGCTGCAGTACCGCTGGCTGGACACGCACAGCCTGCAGATCGAATTCGCATTGCCGCCGGGCTGCTATGCCACCGCGGTGCTGTGGGAACTCGGCGAGGTCGGCGACGCTGGCCGTCTCAACGCCAGCGTGCGTTCCGACGCGTAAGGCGGCCGGGCTGCTGCCGCCGCACTGCCTGTCAGCAAGGAGGATCTTGGCGTGCCGATGCATGCATGCAGGCAGGCAGGCAGTCTCGGTCACGATTGGCATCTGCTTGGTGCCATGTCGCCTTGCGACCGCTGCCTCGCGCATCGCAGCCGCCTAGGCCGCGATCGGCAAGCCCGCTGACGCGTCACCGTGCGCAGGCGGCTTCCAACGCGGCAATGCGGCAGCGTTGCCCAATCGGTCTAGCGCCGTGCCAGCAACACCAGCAGCGCGCCAGTGCCGCCTTGCGTGGGCGGCGCCGAATGAAACGCCAGCACATCGTTGCGCTGACGCAGCAGGCGGTCCATCAGATTCTTCAATACCGGCGCGCCGGTATCGGACTGCAAGCCTTTGCCGTGGATGATGCGCACGCAACCGTGTTCGTGCGCATGCGCTTCGAGCAGAAACTGTCGCAGCAGGGATTCGGCCTGCGCGGCAGTGGCACCGTGCAGATCCAGTTCGTCCTGGATCGAAAATTGACCGCGCTTGAGCCGCTGAAACAAACGGGTGGGAAGATTCTCGCGTCGATAGCTGGCGGTATCGCCTGCCTCCAACGGCGCGCTGTCGCGCAGCAGACGTGCGAATTCGGTATGTGCTTCGGCGTCGTCGCGCTCGGCCATGCGCGCACGCGGCTTCGGGCGCGGCTTGACGTTGGCCGGTGGCGCGACTTCACGAATCGGCTTGACCGCGCCGATCGCCGCGCGGAACAACGCGCCGTCGTCTTCGTCTTCAGGGTGCGACATGGTCACAGCGTAACGTGCCCCACCTCAGGTGCAAGCGAAGATCAAGCGCGAAGGGCACGGACGCATCCGGTATCATGGTCCGGTTTTCCGAGGAGTCTCATGCGCGTACTGGTTAGCAACGACGACGGTGTCGACGCCCCTGGCATCCAGATCCTGGCCGAGGCGCTGCGCCATGCCGGTCACGAAGTGATGGTGGTCGCTCCCGACCGCGACCGCTCCGGCGCCAGCAATTCGCTGACGCTGGATCTGCCGATCCGCACCCGCCGCATCGACGCGCAGACCTGCGCGGTGGCCGGCACGCCGACCGACTGCGTGCATCTGGCGCTGACCGGCATGCTCGACTACGACCCCGACATCGTGGTCTCAGGCATCAACAACTCGGCCAATTTGGGCGATGACGTGATCTATTCGGGCACCGTGTCCGCCGCGATGGAAGGCCGCTTCCTGGGCCTGCCGGCGGTGGCGGTTTCGTTGGTGACGCAGAACCACGAAGCGCATCACTACGAAACCGCTGCGCGCGCAGCGGTGGAGATCGTGGCGCGCCTGAAGGCCGACCCGTTGCCCGCCGACACCATCCTTAACGTCAACGTGCCGGATCTGGCCTGGTCGGATGTGCTCGGTTTCGAAGTCACCCGGCTCGGCAACCGCCACCGTTCCGAACCCTGCGTACCGCAGCGCGACCCGCGCGGCCGGACCGTGTACTGGATCGGCCCGGCCGGACCGGAGCAGGACGCCGGCCCCGGCACCGACTTTCATGCCGTGCGCACCGGCCACATCTCGATCACCCCGATCCATGTCGATCTCACCCGCTATCAGGCGCTGGAGACGGTGGCTGGCTGGGTCGGCGGGCTGACCGCTGCGCTGGATACGCCGGCATGACGCCGAGGCTGCGCCTGCTGCAACCGGAGTCGGTCGGCATCGGCATGACCTCCCAGCGCGTGCGTGACCGGTTGGTCGAGCGCCTGCGCGAGGCCGGCATCCAGGACGAAGCCACGCTCAACGCGGTGCGCACCGTGCCGCGCCATCTGTTCATCGATGAAGCGCTGGCCTCGCGCGCTTACGAAGACACCGCGCTGCCGATCGGCCACGGGCAGACCATTTCGCAGCCCTGGGTGGTCGCGCGCATGACCGAGGCGGTGCTGCAGGTAGCGCCGACCAAGGTGCTCGAAGTGGGCACCGGCTCCGGCTACCAGGGCGCGATCCTCGCCGCGCTGGGGCTGGAGGTCTACACCGTGGAGCGCATCGGCGACCTGCTGCGGCAGGCGCGCAAGCGTTTCCGCCATCTGGGCATGAACGTGCGCAGCAAGCATGACGATGGCCGCATCGGGTGGCCGGAACATGGCCCGTACGACGCCATCGTGGTCACTGCGGCAGCGCCGGCGTTGGTCGATGCCCTGGTCGATCAGCTCGCTGTCGGCGGGCGTCTGGTCGCCCCGGTCGGTGGCGCTTCGTCACAGTCGCTGGTGCAACTCACACGCGGTGCCGATGGCGCGATCGAACAGCAGGTTCTGGCGCCGGTCACGTTCGTCCCGCTGTTGTCGGGCATGCTGGATTGAATCCATGAGAGTTTCTCGATGAAGATCTTCGGGCCGTTGTACGACGTGGCCATCCGTTGGTCGCGCAATCGCCGCGCGCCGGCGCTGCTGACCGGCCTCAGTTTCGTGGAGGGTTTCATCTTTCCGGTGCTGCCGGAAGTGATGCTGGCACCGATGTCGCTGGCCGAGCCCAAGCGCGCGTTGTGGTTCGCCACCTTGAGCCTGATCGGCTCGCTGTGCGGTGCGCTGGTCGGCTACCTGCTGGGCCATTTCGCCTTTGCCGCCTTGCAGCCCTTGATCGAGTGGCTGGGCTGGAGCGCGAAGATCCAGATGCAGATCGAGGCGCTGCGCACGTTGGTGGCCGATTCGCCGTGGAAGGCGTTCTGGGCGCTGGTGCTGGTCGGCTTTACGCCGATCCCGCTGAAGATCTTCACCTGGGCTTCCGGCGTGGTCGGTGTGCCGATCCTGCCGTTCATCGCCAGCATGCTGGTCGGACGCGGCAAGCGGGTGTATCTGGTTGCAGGGGCGATCCGGCTGGGCGGCGCACGCGCCGAAGCTGCATTGCATCGCTGGATCGAACCACTGGGCTGGGTGGCCATGGCCGTCCTCGCGGTCGGGGCGGGCTGGCTGGTATGGAAGACAACCAACGGATGAGCAAGGCGCAGATGAATTCGGTACGCAAGACAGTCGTCATGCTCGCAGTGGCAGTCGGCTTGACCGCCTGCAGCAGCGCCACAGTGGTGCGTTCGCCTGGCGCGGGCGGCGGTTCTTCGTCGCGTCCCGCCGCGTCCCGGCCGTCGGTACCGCGTCCAGGTGCCACGGTCACCGTCCAGCGCGGCGATACGCTCTATGCGATCTCGCGCCGGACCAACATTACCGCGCCGGATCTGGCCGCCTGGAATGGCCTGTCCTCGCCGAACACCATCTATCCCGGCCAGACGCTCAAGCTGTATCCGCCGGGTGCGGGCGGCAGCAGCAAGCCGGGTGCCAGCGCGTCCGCCGGCACGGTCGCTCCGTCGCGTCCGGTCGCACCGGTCGCCGCCCCGGTCAGCAGTGGATTTCCCTGGCGTTGGCCGGCCGATGGCGTGGTGGTCGGTACTTTCGTTGCCGGCGAAACCACCAAGCAGGGCGTGGATATCGCCGGCGCCAGCGGGCAGGCAGTGCGTGCCGCCGCCGATGGCGTGGTGGTGTATTCGGGCGCGGGCCTGGTCGGCTACGGCGAACTGATCATCATCAAGCACAACGACCAGTGGCTGTCTGCGTACGGACACAACCGCAAGCGTCTGCTCAACGAAGGCCAGAGCGTCAAGGCCGGTCAGCAGATCGCCGAGATGGGGCGCAGCGGCGCCGCGCGCGACATGCTGCACTTCGAGATCCGCTACAACGGCAAGCCGGTTGATCCGCTGCTGTATCTGCCGAAGAAGTGAATCGGGAATCGGGAATCGGGAATCGCAACAGCCTTGGGCCGGGACTTTGTCGGTGGGTGGCGTGCGACGCCTCGCACGAACGCCGCATCTGAAGGCTTGATCAAATTTTTGCTTGACAGCGAAACTTCAGTTCAGCCTGCTTTCCCGATTCCCGATTCCCGATTCCCGATTCCCGATTCCCGATTCCCGCATCAGCCCGCCAGAATCATCGCCAACGCCACTCGGCGGCCTTCGCTGGCCAGCACGTTGTAGGTGCGTGCCGCAGCCGCATTGGTCATCGCTTCCAGGCCGATGCCGCGGGTCAGGCAGGACGCCAGGACATCCGCCGTCGGAAAGCGCTGCTGCTCGCCGGTTCCGAGCAGAATCACCGCCGGAGCCAGCGCGAGCACTGCGTCCATGTGTCCAACCTGGAGTTGCTCCAGGCCGGACACCGGCCAGCCTTCCACCAATGTGTCCGGCATCAGCACGAAGCTCTGCTGCAGAATCTGGTCGTTCACCTTGGCATGGCGGCCATCGGCCGCGCGCAGCGCATAGGTGTAGTCGGGATGTTCCTGGCTCAAAGGCATAACGAACTCGTCCGCTCAGCCGCGCGGCAGCACGATCTGGCGCTTTTCCTTGCTGGGGCGATAGAGGATGGCGACGTGGCCGATCCGCTGCACCAGCGCGCTGCCGGTCTGCGCAGTCAGTTCGGCGATCATGGTGTCGCGCGCTTCGCGATCCTCCGATGCCACCTTCACCTTGATCAATTCGTGGCGCTCGAGCACTTCCTCGAGTTCGGCCAGAAATGCCGGCGTGACCCCTTTGCCGCCGGTTTGCAGCAGCGCTTTGAGATCGTGGGCCTGGCCGCGCAGGAAGCGGTTCTGGGCGGAGGTGAGAACAATGGACATGCAGGATCGAAGGGAAGCAAAGGGTGTTCAGGGTATCATGGCGGCCCGTTCAGACCCCTTCGCCAATGCCTTCCCGCAGTAAAAGCAGCCAGCGCTGGCTCAAGGAACACTTCGCCGACCCTTTCGTAAAAAAGGCCCAGGCCGAAGGCATGCGCTCGCGTGCGGCCTATAAACTGGAGGAGTTGCTGCAGCGCGATCGTCTGCTCAAGCCGGGCATGGTGGTGGTCGATCTGGGCGCTGCGCCGGGGGGCTGGTCGCAGCAGGTGCGCAAGTCCATGGGGGACAGCGGTCGGATCGTGGCGCTGGATATCCTGGACATGCCGGCCCTGGCAGGGGTGGAATTCCTTCACGGCGACTTCAGGGAGCAGGCCGTCCTATCGCAGTTCGAGGCGATGCTGGGCGATGTGCCGGTGGACCTTGTGCTGTCCGATATGGCCCCCAATAAGAGTGGCATGGATGCGGTCGACCAACCGCGGATGATGCACCTGGCGGAACTGGCGATGGAATTTGCCGATAACCATCTCAAGCCGGGTGGGGCGTTCCTGATCAAGTTGTTCCAGGGTGTCGGATCCGACGACTACATTCGCGAGCTTCGCCGCCGCTATGACAAGGTGACGATTCGCAAGCCGGCGGCCTCGCGCAAGCGCTCCCCGGAAGTTTATGCACTCGGTCAGGGCAAGCGCGTCCAGATCAAGTAAGCTGCCAATGACCACCGTGTTTCAAGAATTAAAGAGTAGAGGGCACCGGAGCCAATGAGGATGAACGACTTGACCAAGAATCTGCTGCTGTGGGTGGTCGTCGCAGTTGTGCTGATGGTTGTCTTCCAGAGCTTCTCGCCGCGCGCGGCGGGCGGCGGTGGCCCCGACTCGATCACCTACACCCAGTTCCTGAAGGAAGTGGATGCCGGGCGCGTCAAATCGGTCGATTACACCGACGAGACCAATCTGGCGGTCAACGCGATCCACTTCACGCGTACCGACAACAGCGAAGCGACCGTCTACGGGCCGCGCGATGACAAGCTGGTCGACGTGCTGTACAGCAAGAACATCGAGATGACCCGCCAGAAGCCCTCCACCGGGCCCGGGTTCTGGTCGTTGGTGCTGAACTTCCTGCCGGTCATCCTGATCATCGGCTTCTGGCTGTTCATCATGCGCCAGATGCAGGGCGGTGGCGGCGGTGCCAAGGGTGCGATGAGCTTCGGCAAGTCGCGCGCCAAGCTGCAGGGCGAGGACCAGGTCAAGATCACCTTTGCCGACGTCGCCGGTTGCGACGAGGCCAAGGAAGAAGTCAGCGAGCTGGTCGACTTCCTGCGCGACCCGACCAAGTTCACCAAGCTCGGCGGCAAGATTCCGCGTGGTGTGCTGATGGTCGGCCCGCCGGGTACCGGCAAGACGTTGCTCGCCAAGGCGATCGCCGGCGAGGCCAAGGTGCCGTTCTTCAGCATTTCCGGTTCCGATTTCGTCGAGATGTTCGTCGGCGTCGGCGCCAGCCGCGTGCGTGACATGTTCGAGCAGGCCAAGAAGCATGCGCCGTGCATCATCTTCATCGACGAAATCGATGCGGTGGGCCGTCACCGTGGCGCCGGCCTCGGTGGTGGACATGACGAGCGCGAGCAGACCCTGAACCAGCTGCTGGTCGAGATGGACGGGTTCGAGGGCGGCGAAGGCGTGATCGTGATCGCGGCCACCAACCGTCCCGACGTGCTCGATCCGGCGCTGCTGCGTCCGGGCCGTTTCGATCGCCAGGTCGTGGTCGGCCTGCCGGACGTGAAGGGTCGCGAGCAGATCCTGCGTGTGCACATGCGTAAGTTGCCGCTGGCCGACGACGTGGTGCCGATGGTCATCGCACGCGGTACGCCGGGCTTCTCGGGTGCCGATCTGGCCAACCTGTGCAACGAGGCAGCGCTGTTCGCAGCGCGTGGCAGCGAGAAGGAAGTCCGCATGGACCACTTCGACCGTGCCCGCGACAAGATCCTGATGGGTGCCGAGCGTCGCTCGATGGCCATGAGCGAAGACGAGAAGACCCTGACCGCCTATCACGAGGCTGGTCATGCCATCGTCGGCCGTCTGGTGCCCGAGCACGACCCGGTCTACAAGGTCACCATCATTCCGCGTGGCCGCGCCCTGGGCGTCACCATGTATCTGCCGGAAGGCGACCGTTACTCGATGAATCGTGTGGCGATCGAATCCCAGCTGTGCTCGCTGTATGGCGGCCGCGTTGCGGAAGAATTGATCTTCGGCGGCGACAAGGTCACTACCGGTGCCTCCAACGACATCGAGCGGGCCACCAAGATGGCGCGCAATATGGTCACCAAGTGGGGCTTGTCCGACGAGCTCGGCCCGGTGGCGTATGGCGAGGAAGAGGACGAGGTGTTCCTGGGCCGTTCGGTGACGCAGCACAAGAACGTTTCCGACGAAACCGCGCGCATGATCGACGAAGTAGTGCGTTCGATCCTGGACAAGGCCTACAGCAAGACCAAGACCATCCTCACCGAGAACCTGGACAAGCTGCATGCGATGTCGCAGCTGCTGCTGCAGTACGAGACCATCGACGTACCGCAGATCGACGCCATCATGGAGGGCCGCGATCCGCCGCCGCCGGCCGGCTGGAACAAGTCCGACAAGGATGGCGGCAACAACAACGACAAGGGTAGCCCGCGTCCGTTGCCGCCGATCGCCGGACCTGCCGAGCAGCTGTAACGCCACGCATCGGTCAGCGACAAAGCAGTCATCAAGGCCGGGGAGCGATTCCCGGCCTTGATGCGTTATAGGGCCGCATCGCCCGACCACGTGTTACCGCACCCATCCAAGGAGACACCCACGATGTTCGACACTGCCCTCAAACTGGATTGCGCCGGTCGCGCGCTGCGACTGGATGCGCCGCAGGTGATGGGCATCGTCAACGTCACGCCGGATTCGTTTTCCGATGGCGGCCAGCACGCCACCTGCGAGGCGGCCATCGCGCATGGCTTGCGTCTGGTCGAGCAGGGCGCTGCGGTGCTGGATATCGGCGGTGAATCCACCCGTCCGGGCGCGACGCCGGTATCGGTGGAAGAAGAGCTGCAGCGCGTGATTCCGGTGATCCAGGCGCTGGTGCAGCAGACCGGCGTGGCGATCAGTGTGGATACCTTCAAACCGGAGGTGATGCGTGCGGCGGTCGCGGCCGGCGCCGGCATGATCAACGATGTGCATGCGCTGCGCTCGCCGGGTGCGTTGGAGGCGGCGTCCGAGTTGCGGGTGCCGGTGGTGTTGATGCACGCGCGCAGCGCGCCGCATGCCATGCAGGACGCGCCGCACTACGACGACGTGATCGGCGAGGTGCATCGCTTTCTGGCCGAACGCATCTTCGCGGCCGAAATGGCCGGGATCGACAAACGCCGCCTGATCCTGGATCCGGGTTTCGGCTTCGACAAGACCACCACGCACAATCTGACCGTGCTGGCGCAACTGCAGCGCCTGCAGGAATTCGGTCTGCCGGTGCTGGCGGGGCTGTCGCGCAAGCGCAGCATCGGCGAATTGACCGGGCGGCAGGTCGCCGCCGACCGCGTGCACGGGTCGGTCGCCGCGCATCTGATTGCCGCCCAGCACGGCGCCTTGCTGTTGCGCGTGCACGATGTAGCGTCCACGGTGGATGCCTTGAAGGTGTGGAGTGCGATGGCGGCGATTCCGCTGCCACGCGCGAGCGCACCTGCTGCACCGACGATCCGCTGGCCGGACGAGGACTGATGCCTGCCGATCGACGCCCGCTTGCGATCGCGCTGATGGGGCCGACCGCCAGCGGCAAGACCGCGCTGGCACTGGAAGCGGCGGAGCGCTGGAACGGGGAAATCGTCAGCGTCGATTCGGCGCTGGTGTATCGCGGATTGGAGATCGGCGCCGCCAAGCCAGATGCCGCCATGCGCGCGGCGGTGCCGCATCACCTGATCGATCTGCGCGATCCCTGGCAGATCTATTCGGCAGCGGAATTCGCCAGCGATGCGCGGCGGGCGATCGACCAGATCGTGGCGCGCGGCAAGCTGCCGATTCTGGCCGGTGGTACCGGGCTGTATTTTCGCGCGCTGCTGGAAGGCCTGTCGCAATTGCCCGAGGCGGACCCGGCGGTGCGTTTGGCGATCGCGGCCGAGGCCGAGCGAGATGGCTGGGCCGCATTGCACGCACAGCTGGCCCAGATCGATCCCGTCGCGGCTGCGCGTATCCACACCACCGACCCGCAACGTATCCAGCGGGCATTGGAGGTGTACCGGATCAGCGGGCGGCCGATCAGCTACTGGCAGGCGCTACCGTCCGGCCCGCGCCTGCCGGTGCGGGTATTGAAGCTGGTGCTGGCACCACGCGAGCGTGCAGTGCTGCACGCCCGGATCGAGCAGCGACTGGACGCGATGCTGGCGCAGGATTTCCTTGCAGAAGTGCAGCGCCTACGCGCGCTGCCGCAACTGCGGGCAGCTGCTGCGCCGCTGGATTTGCCGGCGGTGCGCGCCGTTGGCTACAGGCAGGCCTGGGAATACCTGGATGGGGCCGGCAGCCTGGCCGACTTCCGCGACAGGGCGGTGCAGGCCACCCGGCAACTGGCCAAGCGACAACTCACCTGGCTGCGTGGCGAGCTCGACGCGCGCTGGTTCGATCCGCAGCACGACCGGCACCGGCTGGAAAGCGCACTTGTCGGCTTCCTCGGTCAACGTCCCGCTGTGCAGCCGGCTTCAGGCGTGTAACATCCCGTTTCCGGGGCCGGCTGGGGATGGCAGGTGTCGACCGGGACTATAAGAACAATAATGAAGAGGAGTTTTCGATGGCTAAGGGGCAATCTTTACAGGACCCATTCCTCAACGCGCTGCGACGCGAGCGGGTGCCGGTTTCTGTGTATCTGGTCAACGGCATCAAGCTGCAAGGCACGATCGAATCGTTCGACCAGTTCGTGGTCCTGCTGCGCAATACCGTGAGTCAGATGGTGTACAAGCACGCCATCTCTACGGTCGTGCCGGCGCGCAATGTGCGCGTGGGACCCGGTGGTGGGTATGTGCAATCCAATGAAGGCAACCAGGCGGAAGATGACGACGTCGAGCAGTAATGGAGTAGTGCGTGTTTGATCGCTCAAAAAAGGGTGAGCACGCGTTGTTGATTCAGACCCACGCCGGTGGGCCTGCCGAAGAGGATGTGCTGGAGGAGTTCGCCGACCTGGCAAAGTCGGCGGGCGCCACGGTGGCGGCCACGCTTACCGCGCGTATCGACAAACCGAGCCCGTCGACCCTGATCGGCAGCGGCAAGCTGGAAGAGATCAAGGCCGCTGCCGAGGCCACCGGCGCGGATCTGGTGTTGGTCAACCACACCTTGTCGCCGGGCCAGGAGCGCAATCTGGAGCGCTATCTGGAGCGGCGCGTGATCGATCGCACCGGGCTGATCCTGGATATCTTCGCGCAACGTGCGCGTAGCCACGAAGGCAAGCTGCAGGTGGAGCTGGCGCAGCTGCGGCACATGGCGACGCGGCTGGTGCGCGGCTGGACCCACCTGGAGCGTCAGCGCGGCGGTGCGATCGGCTTGCGCGGCCCGGGCGAGACCCAGCTGGAAACCGACCGTCGCCTGCTGCAGAAGCGGGTGGAGCAGTTGCAGCAACGGCTGGAAAAGGTCGAGGTGCAACGTACCCAGATGCGTCGTGCACGCATGCGCAGCGAACTGCCGCGGATTGCGTTGGTCGGTTACACCAATGCCGGCAAATCCACGTTGTTCAATGCCTTGACCGGTGCGGAGGCGTACGTGGCCGATCAGTTGTTCGCCACACTCGATCCCACCGTGCGCCGCATCGCGCTGCCGGGCGGCAGTGCGATCCTGGCCGATACGGTCGGCTTCGTGCGCGATCTGCCGCACCAACTGGTTGCCGCGTTCCGTTCCACGTTGTCTGAAGCACGCGATGCCGATCTGCTGTTGCATGTCGTCGATGCGGCCGACCCGCTGCGCGAAGAACGCATCCAGCAGGTCGATGAGGTGTTGCATGCGGTGGGTGCTGGCGATCTGCCGCAGCTGCTGGTGTTCAACAAGATCGACAAGATCGAGGGCGCGCAGGTGCGCCACGACGCGCAGGACGGCATTCCCGACCAGGCGCGGCGCGAACGTGTGTGGGTCTCTGCGCGCGATGGACGCGGGCTGGAAGCATTGCAGCACGCGCTCGGGCAGCGATTGGATCTGCGCCATGTGACCGGACAACTGCGGCTGCCGCCGTCGGCCGGCCGCCTGCGTTCCAAACTGCATCAACTGGAAGTGGTGCGCAGCGAGCAGTCCGATGAGGACGGCTGGTTGCTGGAGGTCGACCTGCCGATGGTCGAGGCCGAGCGCCTGGCGGCCGGCGACGACGGTGCGCCATTGCGCGCGATGCTGCCCGATCGCCGCGAAGACTGGGAATCGTGAGTGGCGCTGCATGGTCGGGTCCGGCCCGATCATGCAGATCCGGCGTCACTCGGTGAGCCGGTGCATGCGGTGCAATGAGTGCGCCGCTGCGGCTTGACTGCCCGCTGACGACACGCCGTGGTGCAGGCGTGCATCCGAGGTTCGGCCATCAAACCTGCGTTGTTGCAGACGAAACGTTGGCGACCTGGTCGCTGGCGTACGCGATCGTGCTGCGGTTATCCGCACATCGGCACTGAACCTCGGCCACATCGTCGCTGTCGCGCAATGCTGGTCACGCAGACAGGCGCGGAAAATTGGGCTAAAACGTCGGCTGCGCCTTTCTTTGCCGTGCCCATGTCCATGTCCGCCGATTCCGAATTGCAGCAGTTGGCCGAAAGCCTCGGTCAGCAACTGCTTGCCGCGCGCGAGCGCCTGGTCACTGCCGAGAGTTGTACCGGTGGCTGGATCGCCAAGGCGGTCACCGATGTGGCGGGCTCGTCGCATTGGTTCGACTGTGGCATGGCTGCGTACAGCTACGAGGCCAAGCAGGCGTTGCTGGGCGTGCGGCCGCAGACCCTGGAAGTGCATGGTGCGGTCAGCCGCGAAACGGTGATCGAAATGGTATCCGGCGCGCTGGTCAATTCCGGCGCGAGTATCGCGGTAGCCGTCACCGGCATTGCCGGGCCGGGAGGCGGCAGCGAGGACAAGCCGGTCGGCACGGTGTGGATCGGCTGGAAGCGGCGTGGCGGCTATGCCACTGCGCAGTTGTTCCACTTCGCGGGCGATCGCGATGCGGTGCGTCGTCAGACCGTGGTTGCGGCATTGCGCGGGTTGAGTGCGCTGCTCTAGGTCCTGTATTGGAGATGGCGTCGGTTTGACCAGGGGGATGGCAGGTGCAGGACATGACGTTCAACGCTGCCATGCTGCACCGTAATCGCTGGCTGGGCACCTGGTGTATGGCGCCATTGCCTACTTGATTGCCAAGCGTGCGTCGTGCGTGCGGCAGCATGCGCCGGTCGTGCCGGTGAGCCGGCACGTTGGAATCACGCGAACTGCAGCGTTTGTCGCACTGTGTAGTGCTCTCTGCTTACATTCTGAGGGTGGAGTCACTGCGTTTCCGCACGCACGTGTCGATGGCGACCAGCTCGGCCCCCAGGCCATCCAGGGGCGACGGCAGCCGTGTATCGAACGCAGCGCCGTTCTGTCAGGATTTTTTCAGAGACGTTTATTCGAACGGCTAACGACGGAGCGAGCGGTCGTCAGCTGGGTGCGTACGGCGCGCAGGAACCTGGGTGTTCGAGCCTTAGAGATGTTCCAGGCATTGGCTGCGCCCGCCTGGCGGCTGCGCAGCAGGTTTGCCCACTGCGCTTGATGGCGTCCCCGCGATCACCTGTATCGCGCGTGCCCCGAGCGGGCAAGAGCAAGACAGCAGCGCGCAGATCGGCTACAACAAAGGCCTCGTTGCTGCCCCGTGTGCCGATGTTCGCGTTTTCTGCCGCTGCCTTTTGTCCATCGACGCCACGTGCGATTGCTGGCCGGTTGTTTGCCTGCGTCGAGTGTCCTGGCGATCGTCCTGGTATCGGTTTCCATCCACCGACCATCCGGGCGATCGATCATGCGATGGCCATCCGGGCGATCGATCATGCGATGGCCATGCGGGCGAGCGATCATTTCGGTGTCCGGTCAGCGCAGCGATGGGCAACCGCCACCAACCTGCCTCCATCGACAGCAGTTGCAGCGCTTGCTCGATGCCATCAGGCATCCGCTACCAGCGGCGCTGTCAATCACGCACGACCTGCTGTGCAGCGCCGCGCGCGACAGCAGCTGCTTGTCGCATCCTTGCGGGCGGTGCACTGATGTGGGAAGCCCTTGGCACCGTCCGCGATCTCGGGCGTCTGCAGGAAATTGCCTCGGTCCTGATTCGCTACGGCTTCGGCGATGTGGTGCGTCGTATCGGGCTGGCCGATGTACTCGAACGTGCAGGCAAGCTGTTGCACTGGCATAACGCCGAAGGGCGCTTGCGCCTGTCTGCCGCAATGCGGGTACGGCGCGCACTTGAGGAACTCGGGCCAACCTTCGTCAAGCTCGGGCAGGTGCTGGCCACACGCGTGGACCTGTTGCCGCCGGACTGGATCGAAGAATTGAGCGAGCTGCAGAATGCGGTGCCCGCATTGCCGTTCGAGCAGATCCGCCCGCAACTTGTCGCAGCGCTGGGCGCGGAGCCGGAAAGCGTCTTCGCGCGCCTCGATGAGCAGCCGCTGGCCGCCGCATCGCTGGCGCAGACGCACCGCGCCTGGCTGGCCGATGGCACGCCGGTGGTGTTGAAGATCCGTCGCCCCGGCATCGGCGACACCATCGATGCGGATCTGCGGCTGCTCGCGCGGTTGGCGGAAATCGTCGAGACGCGCGCGCCTGATTTGAAGCGTTACCGTCCCGCCGATGTGGTGCAGCAATTCACGCTCTCGCTGCGGCGCGAACTCGACTTCGCCGCCGAGTGCCGCAACGCCGAACGCATCGCGGCCAATTTCGTCCACGACCCGCAGATCGTGGTGCCTGCCGTGTACTGGGAGTGGACCTGCGAATCGCTCAATGTGCAGGAATTCATCGACGGCATTCCCGGGCGTGATCTGGCCGCTGTCGATGCGGCCGGTCTTGATCGCAAGGCGCTCGCGCGCACCGGTGCCGGCATCGTGCTGAAGATGGTGTTGCAGGACGGCTGCTTCCATGCCGACCCGCATCCGGGCAATATTTTTTATCTGCGCGATGGGCGCATTGCGGTCATCGATTTCGGGATGGTCGGGCGCGTTTCCGAGCAGCGTCGCTTCCAGGTCGCGCAGCTGCTGCATGGCATGGTCAGTTACGACGCCGAGGCGGTCATCGATGTGTTGCTGGAGTGGGCCGGGACCCATCTGGATCTCGACGAGTCGCGCCTGCAGCAGGATATCGGCGCCTTCGTCGACGAGTACCGCGGCGTGCCGCTGAAAGAGTTGCGCATCGGCGCGATGCTGGGCGATGTCACCTCGATCCTGCGCGGACATGGGCTTACATTGCCCTCGGACCTGGCGCTGATGATCAAGGCGTTTCTGACGCTGGAAGGCATGGGGCGCCAACTCGACCCGGACTTCGACATGGCCTCCGAAGCACGCCCGTATCTCGAACGCGTCGTGCTGCAGCGCTACGCGCCGAGTGCGGTATTGCGGCGCAGCCGACGCACCGTGACCGGTGCGATCGACCTGATCGGCGATCTGCCGCGCGATCTCAAACGGCTGCTGCAGGCCGCTCGTCGCGGCAAATTGCAGCTGCAGGTGGAAACGCGTGCATTACGCGAGTTCGGCGAGCAGGTCGACCGCGCCGCCAACAGGCTCACCATGGGGATCGTCACGGCGGCATTGGTGATCGGCTCGTCGATCGTGATGAACAGTGTCGGCGGCAGCGCCAGCCGCTGGCTGCTCGCGCTGGGCGTGAGCGGCTTCATCGGCGCGGGCCTGTGCGGCATCTGGATCCTGTTCTCGATCTGGCGCAGCCGGCGTTAGCCGGCGTTAGCCGGGGTATCGGCAGTGCGCGGTCTTGCCGCGCCAGCGGCGAGACTGCGACACAGCTATTGCGCAGGCGCCAGTTAGTAGTAATACTACTAACCATGGACCTGACCGATACCCAACAAGCAATCCTGGCCTTGATCGCCGAGCGCATCGAAGCCGATGGCGTGCCGCCTTCGCAGACCGAGATCGCACGTGCGTTCGGCTTCAAAGGCGTGCGCGGCGCGCAATATCACCTGGAAGCCTTGGAGCAGGCGGGTGCGATCCGTCGCGTCCCGGGCCAGGCCCGCGGCATCCGCCTGGCCGGGCAGGGCGCACAGCCGCGTGCGGCTGCGAACGAGCCGGTCCGCGACGATGTGCTGCGTCTGCCGGTGCTGGGACGCGTCGCGGCAGGCCTGCCGATCGGCGCGGATATCGGTTCGGACGACTTTGTGGTGCTGGACCGGGTGTTCTTCTCGCCATCGCCGGATTACCTGCTCAAGGTGCAGGGCGACTCGATGCGCGATGAGGGCATCTTCAACGGCGACCTGATCGGAGTGCATCGCACCCGCGACGCGCGCTCGGGGCAGATCGTGGTCGCCCGGATCGACGAAGAGATCACCGTCAAGTTGTTGAAGATCGGCAAGGACCGGATCCGCCTGCTGCCGCGCAACCCGGACTACGCGCCGATCGAAGTATTGCCGGATCAGGATTTCGAGATCGAGGGCCTGTATTGCGGGCTGTTGAGGCCGAATCGTTGAGCACTGTGCCGATGGCCGTGCTGGCAGTCTCCCGAGCCGCCAGCGCAGGATTTCCCGCTGCCACCTTCGTGGTCGCCTCCCTAATCTGAGTGTGTCGCCGCCAGTCTCAGCCTGTGCGATACACCGCCGCTACATTCGCCCTACACCGAAATCACTGACAAGGATCACCCAGATGGATGAGAACAAGAAGCGCGCCCTTTCCGCCGCCCTGAGCCAGATCGAAAAGCAATTCGGCAAGGGTTCCGTGATGCGCATGGGCGACCGCGTGATCGAGGCCGTCGAGGTCATTCCGACCGGCTCGTTGATGCTGGACATCGCACTGGGGATCGGCGGCCTGCCCAAGGGCCGTGTGGTCGAAATCTACGGCCCGGAATCGTCGGGCAAGACCACCTTGACCCTGCAGGCGATTGCCGAATGCCAGAAGAAGGGTGGCACCGCAGCCTTCATCGACGCCGAGCACGCGCTGGATCCGATCTACGCCGCCAAGCTGGGCGTCAACGTCGACGACCTGCTGTTGTCGCAGCCCGATACCGGTGAGCAGGCGCTGGAAATCGCCGACATGCTGGTGCGTTCCAGTTCGGTGGACATCGTGGTGATCGACTCGGTCGCCGCGCTGACCCCGAAGGCGGAAATCGAAGGCGAAATGGGCGACCAGCTGCCGGGTCTGCAGGCCCGTCTGATGAGCCAGGCGCTACGCAAGCTGACCGGCAACATCAAGCGCTCCAACACGCTGGTGGTCTTCATCAACCAGCTGCGTCACAAGATCGGCGTGATGATGCCGGGCCAGAGCCCGGAAGTGACCACCGGCGGTAACGCGCTGAAGTTCTATGCGTCGGTGCGTCTGGATATCCGCCGTATCGGCGCGATCAAGAAGGGCGACGAAATCATCGGCAATCAGACCAAGATCAAGGTGGTCAAGAACAAGCTGGCGCCTCCGTTCAAGCAGGTCGTGACCGAAATCCTCTACGGCGAAGGCATTAGCCGCGAGGGTGAGTTGATCGACATGGGCGTGGAAGCCAAGCTGGTCGAAAAAGCCGGCGCCTGGTACAGCTACGGCGAAGAGCGCATCGGGCAGGGCAAGGACAACGCCCGTACCTATCTGCGTGACAATCCCCAGGTTGCGGAGCGGCTGGAAGCCGAGTTGCGTGAGAAGTTCCAGCCGGCCGAGGCACCGCGCGAAGCTGGCGACGACGTCGAGAAGGAATAACGGCAGCCAAGTCATGCGGGCTGAGCCGCCATCAGGCAGGCGTCGGCGGCAGGTAGGCGTGAATTGGGACGTCCTCGCGGCTATCCCGGTTCTACACGCCGGTCGCGCCCGCCTGGTGGCATCACAGCAGTGCTGATGGTTGCGGCAAGTTTTCTATCGCGGGGACGGCGGAGTCAGTGCCGTCGCTTCTCGCGGTAGATCTATCGAAGGCCAGGAGGGCAGGCGCCATGGATGGCGCATTGATGCGGTGATTGATTTTAGCGATGTGGGACACCTGACGATGGACGAGCAACAGCCCGCGCCAAAGCGGGGACGCCGGTTCAAGGAGCAGACGCCGGTGCAACGTGCACTGGGATTGCTGGTGCGGCGCGAGCATTCGCGCAAGGAATTGAACCGCAAGCTGCTGGCACGTGGTATCGAGCCGGAGGCCGCGCAGGCGGCTGTCGAGCGTCTGGCTGGCGAAGGTTGGCAGGACGACACCCGTTTTGCGGCGTCGGTGGTGCGTAATCGCGCAGGTTCGGGCTATGGCCCCCTGCATATTCGTGCCGAACTCGGCACCCATGGCCTGGATAGCGATGCCATCAGTGCGGCAATGGCCACCTTTGAAGGCGATTGGACCGAAAACGCGCGCGACCTGATCCGCCGTCGGTTTGGCGAAGAAGGCCCGATGGATCTGTCGCAACGGCGCAAGGCCGCCGATCTGCTGGCCCGGCGTGGTTTTGACGGCAACAGCATTCGCAGCGCCACGCGCTTCGACCTTGAGGACTGAGGGCGTCAGGCCTGCTACCCTTCGTGGTTTCAGGTTGTTCCGCTCATCTGCGCCCACATCTCATTGGGTGACCGGGACTGCCGCCCGCCCAATGCCAGCACATGAACGCACCTGCCAAATTCAGTACCTCCCAGATCCGTAGTGACTTCCTCGCGTTTTTTGAGGGGAAGGGCCACACCATCGTGCCATCGGCACCGCTGGTGCCGGGCAACGACCCGACCTTGCTGTTCACCAACTCCGGCATGGTCCAGTTCAAGGACGTTTTCCTTGGCGCGGAAAAGCGCAGCTACGTGCGCGCTGCCGATGTCCAGCGCTGCCTGCGTGCTGGCGGCAAGCACAACGATCTGGATTCGGTGGGCTACACCGCGCGTCACCATACCTTCTTCGAAATGCTGGGCAACTGGTCGTTCGGCGACTACTTCAAGAAGGACGCCATCAGCTGGGCCTGGGAGCTGCTGACCCAGGTCTGGAAGCTGCCGGCCGACCGGCTGCTGGTCACCGTCTACCACACCGACGAAGAAGCCTTCGCGTTATGGCGCGACATGATCGGCATCCCGGAAAGCCGCATCGTGCGCATCGGCGACAACAAGGGGGCGCCGTACGCGTCGGACAACTTCTGGCAGATGGCCGACACCGGCCCATGCGGCCCGTGCACCGAAATCTTCTTCGACCATGGCGATCACATCGCCGGTGGCCCGCCGGGTTCGCCGGACGAGGACGGCGATCGCTTCATCGAAATCTGGAACCTGGTCTTCATGCAGTTCGACCGCCAGCCCGACGGCACGCTGGTGCCGTTGCCGGCGCCGTGCGTGGATACCGGCATGGGCCTGGAGCGTCTGGCTGCGATCCTGCAGCACGTGCACACCAATTACGAAATCGATCTGTTTCAGGCCTTGATCGGCAAGGCCAGCGCGCTGACCGGCATCACCGATCTGGAAAACAAGTCGCTGCGGGTGATCGCCGATCACATCCGCGCCTGTTCGTTCCTGATCGTCGACGGCGTGCTCCCGTCCAACGAAGGTCGCGGCTATGTGCTGCGTCGGATCATCCGGCGGGCGCTTCGCCATGGCTGGATGCTGGGGGTGCGCCAGCCGTTCTTCAGCAAGATGGTGCCAACGCTTGTCGAGCTGATGGGCGAAGCCTATCCGGAGCTGGTGGTTGCGCAGGAGACCGTTGCACGCGCCTTGCTGGCCGAAGAAGAGCGCTTTGCCGAGACGCTGGATGCCGGCATGAAGATCTTCGATGACGTCGCGTCGCGCTCGCAGGAGGTCATTCCCGGTGCCGATGCGTTCCGTCTCTATGACACCTATGGTTTCCCGGTCGATCTGACGGCCGATATCGCGCGTGAGCGCGGGATGCGCGTGGACATGGAGGGCTTCGAGTTCGCCATGGAGCGTCAGCGCGAGACCGCACGCGCCGCCGGCAAGTTCGGCGGTGGTGTCGCCTTGCCAGCCGACCTGGTCGCCACGATGTCGCCGACGGTGTTTCTCGGCTACGAGGCGCACGATGCCGATGCGCTCAAGGTCGTGGCGCTGCTCAAGCACGGCCGTCCGGTCGAGCGTGCCGAAGCCGGCGATGAGGTCATCGTGTTCACCGACCGCACGCCGTTCTATGCCGAGTCCGGTGGTCAGGTCGGCGACAGCGGCCAGCTGAGCGGTCGCGATGTCTCCGTCGAGATCGCCGACACCCAGAAGTTTGCCGGTCAGTTCCATGGTCATGTCGGGCGGATTACCGAAGGCGCACTTGCGCTGGGCGATGTACTCGCCGGTGGCATCGATGTGCAGCGTCGCGGCAAGACCATCCTCAACCATTCGGCAACGCATCTGTTGCATGCGGCGTTGCGCGAAGTGCTGGGTACCCACGTACAGCAGAAGGGCTCGCTGGTCGCGCCGGATCGTTTGCGCTTCGACTTCTCGCACTTTCAGCCGATCACCGCCGAAGAGCTCGCCGTGATCGAACGCAAGGTCAATGCCGAGGTGCGTACCAACCACAGCGTCGAAGTGCACAACATGGCCATGCAGGAAGCGCTGGATTTTGGCGCAATGGCCCTGTTTGGCGAGAAATACGGCGAGAACGTGCGCGTGCTGAAGATGGGCGGTTATTCCACCGAGCTCTGCGGCGGCACCCACGTCACCCGCACCGGCGATATCGGGCTGTTCAAGATCACCGCCGAGGGTGGCGTGTCCTCGGGCGTGCGACGTATCGAGGCGGTGACCGGGCAGGGCGCCTTGGACTACGTTGCCGATGAAGAACGTCGTCTGCTGGAGGCGGCCAGTCTGCTCGGCGGCAATGCCACCGAGGTGGTCGACAAGGTGCGTGCGCTCACCGAGCGTCAGAAGCGGCTTGAGCGTGAACTCGAATCGCTCAAGGCCAAGCTGGCGTCCGGTGCAACGGCAGACCTGGGGTCCAGTGCGGTGGACGTGGCCGGAGTCAAGGTGGTCGCAGTACGTCTGGAAGGCTTCGATGCCAAGGCGCTGCGCGACGCGATGGATCGCCTGAAACAGCAATTGGGCGACTCGGTGATCGTGCTGGCAGGCGCTTCCGCAGGCAAGGTCGCGCTGGTCGCCGGTGTGAATGGCAGCCCAACTGGCAGGGTCAAGGCAGGGGAACTCCTCAGCCATATCGCCAGTCAGATCGGGGGCAAGGGCGGTGGCCGTCCGGATCTCGCCCAGGGTGGTGGCGAGGACGGGCCCGCCCTTGCGACCGCACTCGACAGTGTGCCCTCCTGGGTCAAGCAACACTTGGGCTGAACACTTGTCCTGCTATGCCTTGCTGGCTAGCAGGCTGTCCCGCTACCATTTCTGGTCTATTCCCTTTACCTAGGGCGCGTCTCACTCAGGAGGCCGTCGATGCTGGTGGGAAATCCACCGGTTCCAGGAGATTTGCAAAATGTTGATCCTCACTCGCCGAGTAGGCGAAACCTTGATGATCGGCGACTCGGTCACCGTGACCGTGCTCGGCGTCAAGGGTAATCAGGTGCGTATCGGTATCACCGCACCGAAAGATGTCGCTGTGCATCGCGAAGAAATCTATCAGCGCATCCAACGTGGGGATGAGCCGGTTGCCTCCGGCGCGCATCATGGTGACGATTCTTCCAATTGATCGTCGCAAAGGGTTTACGTTAGCCCCTCTTACCCGGTATTCTTCGCGGCCTGCCACGGACATCGGGGCAGGACGCAAAAACTGGAGCGATGCCCGAGCGGCTGAAGGGGCTCCCCTGCTAAGGGAGTATAGGGTCAAAAACTCTATCGAGGGTTCGAATCCCTCTCGCTCCGCCAGTGTTCTGACGCCTGCAAATCCCTGATTTGCAGGCGTTTTTTATTGGGGCCGAGAGCTGGTGACGGATCGCTCCGGTGCTCCTTGTTGCCTGATCGGCAGGTGCGCGTTCCAGCCATGAATCGCATGGCAGGGCCGATCGGGGCCGGTGTCTGTGTCGCCTGGCATATGGCTCGACGCGCGGGTGGCGGCGGTGAGGCAGTGCAGCGGGTGTGGCCGATCCGGCCTCTGTCTAGCGGTAACGAACATGGCGTCTGGTCCTGTCGCGCGTTCGCAATGTTGCATGCGCTCATCAAGTTGCGTCGTCGCTGGAATGCGCGTGCTGCCTTGCCATCTGAATCAGGCCAAACGCGCCGGGTGCGCATGGGTCAAGTGACATGGGTGCGGGTCGCTAAACACATGACTCCTTATCGTGGATTTCGACGTGATGCGCGTATCGCCGTTGCTTGGACGTCTCTTTTCTTTCTGGAGCCGTGGGCTGCGGCACAAGGCCGCTGCGGTGGACCGGGTCATGGCGGTGATCGAATTCGATCTGGACGGTCGCATCCTGCATGCGAACCAAAACTTCCTGTCGTTGATGGGGTATCGGCTGGACGAAGTCGTCGGCCGGCATCACCGCATCTTCGTGACGCCTGACGATCGCGAGAGCGAAAGCTATCGACAGTTCTGGCAGGCGCTACGCCGTGGCGATTTCAATGCCGGGCGGTTCTGCCGCCTGGACAAGCACGGGCGGGAAGTGTGGATCAACGCCTCGTACAACCCGTTGCTGGATCGTTCCGGCAAGGCTTATCGCGTCGTGAAGTACGCTACCGACATCACGGCGCAGGTGCGCCAGACCGCCGATTTCGAAGGGCGTATCGAGGCCATCGACAAGGTGATGGCAGTGATCGAATTTTCGCTGGATGGCACGGTGCTCGATGCCAATCAGAATTTTCTCGAGGTCATGGGCTATCGGCTCGATGAGGTGCGTGGCAAGCATCATGGTGTGTTCGTGGAGGCATCCACGCGTCAATCGGCAACCTATCGTGCGTTCTGGGAGAAGCTTGGCCGCGGCGCGTTCGATGCAGGTCGCTACAAGCGCATCGGCAAGGATGGCAGGGAAGTCTGGATCCAGGCGTCCTACAACCCGGTGTTCGACGCGCTCGGGCGTCCGTACAAGGTGGTCAAATACGCCACCGACGTGACCCGTCAGGTGATCGATTCGGCCGATGCCGACGGCCGTATCCAGGCCATCGACAAGGTGATGGGCGTGATCGAGTTCGATCTGCAGGGGCACGTCCTCAATGCCAACGAGAACTTCCTGACGATCCTGGGGTATCGGGCCGAAGAAGCGATCGGTCAGCACCATCGCGTCTTTGTGGATGCGGTCTACGGCGCGTCCGAGGATTACCGGCAGTTCTGGGCGAAGCTGGCGCGCGGCCAGTTCGATGCGGGGCGTTATCGCCGCCTGAGGAAGGATGGCAGTGCGGTGTGGATCCAGGCCTCTTACAACCCGATCCTGGATGTGTCCGGTCGGCCGTACAAAGTGGTCAAGTACGCCACCGATGTGACCGCGCAGGTGCGTTCGGCCGAGCGCATGCGCGACTTGATGCGGCAGACCATGCGTATCGCGCAGAACGTGCAACGCGAAGCGCACCAGATTTCCGCCAGCAACCAGGAGTTGGTCAGTCGCGTGTCCTCGCAGTCCACAGCGGTGGCGCAGACCTCGGCCACCATCGATCAGCTGGCACGGACCGTGCGCATCAACTCCGAAAGCGCCGGTTCTGCGCAGCGCATGGCGGAGGACTCGGCCACGGTGGCGCGGCGCGGCGCCGATGTCATTGCCGAAGTGGTCAAGACCACCGCCGGCATTCGTTCGGCCACCGATCGCATCGGCCAGATCATCGAGGTCATCGACGGCATCGCTTTCCAGACCAATATCCTGGCCTTGAATGCGGCAGTGGAAGCGGCGCGTGCCGGCGAACAGGGGCGCGGATTTGCGGTGGTGGCCACCGAAGTGCGCAGCCTTGCGCAGCGCTGCAGCGTGTCGGCCAAGGAAATCCGGTGCTTGATCGATAATGCAACCGATCAGGTCGGCGATGGCTCGCGCCTGGCCGAGCAGGCCGGGGTGGTCATGCAGGACATGGTCAGTTCGGTGCTGCGCGTGACTGCGACGGTGGAGCAGATTGCCGCCGCCAGTCAGGAGCAGGCGCAGGATATTTCCACTGCCAACACTGCGTTGCAATCGATCGGCATGCAGGCGCGCGATCAGGCGCAGATGGTCGATGGCCTGGCGCGCTCGGCGCGTGTGCTGGAAGCCGACGCGGACGTCTTGTTCGCCTTGGTCAACGGCGATGCGAATGGGGCGTCCACGCCAGCGGATGTGCGCGCCGAGTTGCTGGACAAGCCGCAGGCGGCCTAGCCAGGTCGCGCGTGGTGCCTGCGCGAGGTGGTGTGATGCGTTGCACGCAGGCTCACGGCGTTCGCTGCGTCAACGCCATGCATGCTCCGCGCAAGACAACGCCCGCAAGCGCGGGCGTTGTGTGTTTCAACAAACGGCGATTTTGCAATGAAGTGCGCTGACGTGGCGCGCAAGCGCCTTTCCAGGCCCGAGTGGCAGAACGGTGCTTGGCTTGGAGTGACTCGCGAATACAGTGAGCAGTCGTCAGGTGGGCGTGGACGGTGCGGGGGTGTCGGAATCTGCGCGCGGAAGATGCAGATTCCGAATGCCCGCCGCTCCCACCTGATGATGAGCGCAGTCGTTTTGACCGCCGCGGTTACTGCGGCAGATCGAACACCAGCACTTCCGCATCGCGCGCATCGGCCAGCACGATCTCCGGCACATCGCTGATCTGTAGCGCATCGCCTGCCGACAGTGCCTGGCCATTCACGCTCAGGCTGCCGCGCGCCACGTGCACATAGCCGATGCGGCCTTCGGCCAGCGGCTGTTGCAAGCGCGCCTGGCCGTCCAGGAGGGAGGCATACAGGCGCGCGTCCTGATGCAGACGTAGCGAACCGTGGTCACCACCGGGCGAGGCGATCAAGCGCAGCTGATTGCGCTTGCTGTCGGCATCGAAGTGCTTTTCTTCATAGCTCGGCGCGATGCCGTTGCGTTCGGGCATCACCCATATCTGCAGGAAGTGCACCGGCTCGCTGGACGAGTGATTGAACTCGCTATGGGTCACGCCGCTGCCGGCGCTCATGCGCTGCACGTCCCCGTAGTGCAGCACCGAGCCAGTGCCCATGCTGTCCTTGTGCTCCAGTGCGCCGCCCAGCACGTAGGAAATGATTTCCATGTCGCGATGCGCGTGGGTGCCGAAGCCTTCGCCGGGGGTCACCTTGTCTTCGTTGATCACCCGCAGCGGGCCGATGCCCATATGGCGCGGGTCGTCATAACTGGCGAAGGAGAACGTATGGCGCGAGGACAGCCAGCCATGCTCGGCGTGGCCACGGGTTTCGCTCTTGCGGACAGTCAACATGCTGCATCTCCTTGAAAGATTCGAGTGGCGCCGATGGTGAAATCGGTGTCCCAGCGCCTTGATCGGTAGTCTCCCCGGCAGCGGCATGGAAAAAAAGCGAGTAGATTTGGCTGCTACCATCGAAAAAATCGAACCATGAAAATCAGCCTGGAAGCCTTGCAGATCCTGGACGCGATCGACCGTCGTGGCTCGTTCGCGGCGGCGGCCAAGGTGTTGTTCAAGGTGCCGTCGACGATTTCCTACACGGTCTCCAGGCTGGAGGCCGATCTGGGCGTGCAGCTGTTCGAGCGGGCCGGCCCCAAGGCAACCCCGACCCAGGCCGGCCGCGAATTGTTGCGCGAAGGACGGCATTTGCTGCGGGCTGCGCAGGAACTGGAGGTGCGTGTCAGGCGTGTCGCGTCGGGCTGGGAATCGGACTTTGCGATCGGGCTGGATGCGATCTTCCCGGTCACGCTGCTGCAGGCGCAGATTCTGGACTTCTACTCCGTGGCAGACAGCACCCGCCTGCGCGTGTTGAGCGAGTCGTTGTCGGGCAGTTGGGAGGCGTTGCTGGATCGGCGTGTGGACCTGATCGTGGCGGCGGGCGAGGGGCCCAGCGGTGGTGGCTATGTCGCCGAAGCGATCGGCACGCTGCGCTTCGTGTTTGCGGTGGCGCCCACGCATCCGCTGGCGGGCGCGGCCACGTTGGGCGCTGCCGAGCTGGCCGCGCACCGCGCGATCGCGGTGGCGGATTCGGCGCGGCGGCTGTTGCCGCGCACGGTGGGTCTGCTGTCGGGTCGCGATGTGCTCACCGTGCCGGACATGCTGACCAAGTTGCAGCTGCAGGTGGCCGGCGTTGGCTATGGGTTCCTGCCCGAAGCCTATGCGCGGGGCGCGTTGCAGGATGGCCGGCTGCGTGAGGTACAGGTGGACACCCACAAGCCCGACGAAACGTTTTATCTGGCGTGGCGGCCGGGCGAGGAGGGCGAGGCACTGGGCTGGTGGCGGCGCGTACTGCGCAGCGAGGGGCTGTTCGATGGCTGGTTGCAGTCGCTTGCCGCAACGTATCGTTCCGCCGCCGCCGGGCAGTCGCAGGCGTGAACAAGAGCGGATAATGCGCGCTTGCCGTCGCGCGGGATCGTTGCATGCAAGGCTTGATCGAACAGTACGGATTGGCGCTGGTGTTCGCCAACGTGCTGGCGTTGTCGCTTGGGCTGCCGGTACCGGCGTTGCCGACCCTGGTGTTGGTCGGCGCCGGCTATGCCTTGCAGGGCGGCAGCGACGCGTGGCTGGCGGGCCTGAGCGCGTTGGCGGTGTCGGTGCTGGCGAGCCTGCTCGGCGACCTGGTCTGGTATCTGGCCGGCCGCCGCTTCGGCAATCGCACCTTGCAGTCGCTGTGTCGGCTGTCGCTGTCGCGCGATAGCTGCATGAAAAAGACCGAGCGTTTCTTTTCGCGGTGGGGTGTGCGGGTCTTGGCAGTGGCCAAGTTCGTGCCGGGGTTATCGATGGTGTCGGTGCCGATGGCGGGCGCGATGCAGGTGCGCCCGGCGGCGTTCCTGCGCTATGACGCTTTGGGAGCGGCGTTATGGGCGCTCGTCGGCCTGAGCCTGGGCGCGGTGTTTGCGCATCAGGTGCAGAACGTGCTCGCATTCCTGTCCGACCTCGGATCGGGTGCAGTCGTGGTCCTGGTGGCCTTGCTGGCGTGCTATGTCGGTTGGCGTTGGTGGCGGCGGCAGACCCTGCTGCGTTCGCTGGAACATGCGCGCATCGCGGTGGACGAACTGGCGCCGTTGCTCGATGGCGATGACAGTCGGCGTCCCACCGTGCTGGATATCCGAGCGCCGGGCTATCGCAACCTGCAGCCCTATACCATCCCTGGTGCGGTCTTCGCCGACGAGCGCCAGCTCGCGCAGATTCTGGCCACCGTGCCGCGCGATCGTGGCGTGGTGATTTATTGCGCGTGCCCGGGCGAGGTGTCGGCGGCGTGGTTGGCCGGCCGGATGCGCGAGCGCGGTTATCGCGATGTGCGTCCGTTGCTGGGCGGGCTGGACGCCTGGCGCGATGCCGGGCATCCGGTGACCGCATTGGTGCCGGTGGCAGTGGTCGGCGACGCCGATCCTGGCGGCGCACTTGATTGATCGCCAGCGCCGCACGCATCGGATAACCGATTGCTGCTTTCCGTAGTGCGCGACCGTGGCGTCGGTGCGTGTTGCGATGTGCCGATGCGAGAGTGTGCCGCCTCAAATGGCAGGCAAAAAAAAGACCAGCAAGCTGGTCGTTTTCTTCAAGATTGGTGCGCCCGGAGAGATTCGAACTCCCGACCGCCTGGTTCGTAGCCAGGTACTCTATCCAACTGAGCTACGGGCGCATGATCTTTTTTTTGACTTGCAGATCCGACGCAGTGCAATCGGAGCTTTGTAACTAAAAAGACAGCGGTTGAAGGCTGTCTCTTGTTGTTCTGAAGATGGTGCGCCCGGAGAGATTCGAACTCCCGACCGCCTGGTTCGTAGCCAGGTACTCTATCCAACTGAGCTACGGGCGCGTCGTCAGGAGCGGAATTATGCGGATGCCCGGCGCACTCGTCAATCCCTTTATGACGTTCGCGTGGCCGGCGGCGCACCCGCCAGGGAGCGCCGTAATGTGGCAGCCACGGCAGCAGGCGCTTTCATCCAGGCAAAGTGATCGCTGCGCGCGCCCAACTGCGTATCGTCCAATTGCCGGCGCTCGGCGTGCGCCTGCGGCATCTTTTCCAGCAACGCATGCAGCGCGCCGACCGGGCCGAAGTGGTCGTGGGCAAAGCTCACCGCGCTGATCGGAATCGTCAGCTGGCCGAGCGCGTGTTCCAGATCCCACGTGGTTGCGGCCGCGCGATACCGATTGCTGCGGCCGACCCGCGCCCAGTCGGCGATCAGGCTGCGCGCTTCGGTGCCGCCGAAGCCGAGCGCGCGCCCGTGCAAGACGCCTTGCACGCGTGCGAGCCATGGCAGCACGCGATAGGCGAACGGCAAGCCATAGCGCATCGGTACCGGGAAATGGCGCCAATACGGCGAGCCGCTGGCGACCAGCCACAGCTGCGCAACCTGCGCCGGCTGCAGTGCGGCGTGACAGCAGGCCAGCTGGCCACCAAGACTGTGTCCGCCCAGCACGCGCGGCAGCTGCGGGTCATGCATCTCGAGCAGGGCCTGGCTGGCCGGAATGTCCTCGGCAAGCAGCGCGCGATAGCCCCAGTCGTGCTGCCGCGAGGGGCGCAGCGTGCTGCTGCCGTTGCCGCGCCATTCGTGCAGATACACCGCAATGCCGGCAGACGCGAGTGCCTGTGCGAACGGCTGGTAGTGGCGCGCCGCCACCCCGAGCGCTGGCAGCCACAAGAGTGTGGCGATCGGCTTCGCTGGCGCGCAGCGGAGCACCTGCCAGCGATGTCCATCCGCTGCGCTGGCGGCGAGCGTGCTGCTGTGCAGGCTCATACGCTGGGCGCAGCGCCGAAATGGTCGAGCACCAGCACGTCGCCATGGCCGGGCGACTGGCCGAGCCGGATGGCGCGTGCAACGTAGTCGATGGCCGCTTCGCAGGCGTTGAGCAACGACAGACCCTGACACAACTGCGCGGCAATCGCCGCCGACAGGCTGCAGCCGGTGCCGTGCGCGTCCACCTGCAGGCGCGGGTGCATGAACACGTCCTGGGTGACGCCGTCGTCGAAGCGATCGAGGACGCGTGCGCCTTCGTGCAGGTGTCCGCCCTTGAGCAGCACCGCGTTGCCGCCGAGTTCGAGCAGCGCGGCCGCTGCGTGTTCGGCGGCGTCGGCAGTGTCGATGCGGCGGCCGGTCAGCAGTTCGGCTTCTGGCGTATTGGGCGTGATCAGTGTGGCCAGCGGGAGCAGGCGGGTGCGCAGCGCATCCAGCGCGGCATCTTCGAGCAGGCGAGCGCCACTGGTGGAGACCATCACCGGGTCGAGCACCACGAACGGTGGACGATGGGTTTCCAGCAGATCGGCCACGCAATGGATGACCTCGGCATTGGCGAGCATGCCGAGCTTCACGGCCTGGATCTGGAAATCGACAAAGCAGGCATCGACCTGCGCGCGCAAAAACCCGATCGGCGGGATATGCACGGCAGTGACGGCGCGGGTGTTTTGCGCGGTCAGGGCAGCGATCGCCGACAAGCCGTGCACGCGATGCGCGGCGAAAGTCTTGAGGTCGGCCTGGATGCCGGCGCCACCGCCGGAATCGGAGCCGGCGATGGTCAGGGCGGACAGGGTGCTGGGTGTGGTCATGCGCCGATTCTGCACCGCCACAGCGCGGATGTGCTGCTCATCGGCTGCGCCAGCGACGCCAGCGCAACGCGGCGATGTAGCCCGCGCCGCCGAGTCCGGTGAGGGCGACAGGCAGGTAGAGCGCGTCGGAGTGCCAGCGTTGGAACAGCAAGCTGCCGACGATGCTGCCGACCAGGAAGCCGGAAATGATCAGGCCGCTCAGCGCAAGGCGGCGGATCTGCAGCGGTCGGCCGCGCAGCAGGTGGCCCAGGCCGATCCCCAGGTCGGTGAACATGCCGCTCAGATGGGTCGTGCGCACCACGGCGCCACTGAGGGTGGTGGCCATGGCGTTCTGCAGGCCGCAGGCACCTGCGGCGACCAGCACGCCGCCGGCATGATGCAGCTTCAACAGGGGAATGGCTGCCAGCAACAGTAGCGCTTCGATCAGCAGTGCGATCCCGTAGCGCTGCCCCAGTCGCAACGCCTCGTCCTGGATGATCGCGCCACTCAGCGTTGCGCCTGCGCAGAAGGCGATCAGGATGCCCCACAGAAAGCCGGCCTCGGCCGCTGTCCCTTGTACCAGGGCGACACCGAGCAGGCTGGTGGTGCCGGTCAGGTGACTGACCACCTGATGGTCCGAGCTCAGGTAGCCAACCACGTTGACCATGCCGGCCACACCAGACAATACCGCCGCGCCTATCCAGATCCAGCGCGGCAGCAGGATTCCCATCGCAGGTCAGGGGCTGCCGTTGACGGCGATCTGCGAAAACCCGCCGGTCTGCGGGTCGTACAGCGCGCCCCAGAATGCGCTTCCGCCGTCGCAGACCTGGATGGCCTCCCTGGCCGGTTTCACTGCTGGATCGTTCGGCAGCTTGAAGGCGTTGATGTAGATCAACTGCTGCCCCTGGATCGTCACGCCGACGTATTGCCGGTCGAAATCGCGTGGTTCGGCGATGGTCGGGGTCAGCGCATCCTGCCTGGATTCGAGCTGTTCGATCTGTTGCTGGCTCGGCGTCCAGTAGCCGGTGATCTGGCCCGGATGACGCGCCGGGCTGTCGCGCGAGCAGGTGTCCAGCACCTCCTCGGCGACGCTCTGCCGCGTGACCACCCACGACTGTCCGGTCTTGATGTTGGTCGGCACGCTCGCTGGCGGCTGCGTGGTCGCGCAGCCGGCCAGCGCCATGACCGCGAGCGCCGCAGCGCCGCGCAGCAGGTGCATCACAACACCTCCGAGGCGAAGTCGGCCAGCCGCGAACGCTCGCCGCGACGCAGCGTGATGTGCGCGCTGTGCGGCCAGGCCTTGAACCGATCCACCGCATAGGTCAGGCCCGAGGTGGTTTCGGTGAGGTAGGGCGTGTCGATCTGTTCGACGTTACCCAGACACACGATCTTGGTGCCGGGGCCGGCACGGGTGATCAGCGTTTTCATCTGCTTGGGGGTGAGGTTTTGCGCCTCGTCCAGAATCAGGTAACGCGACAGGAAAGTCCGCCCGCGCATGAAGTTCATCGAGCGGATCTTGATGCGGCTGGCGAGCAGATCGTTGGTCGCTGCACGCCCCCAGGCGCCGCCTTCCTGATTGTGCGTGAGCACTTCCAGGTTGTCGGTCAGCGCGCCCATCCAGGGCGTCATCTTTTCTTCTTCTGTACCGGGCAAAAAGCCGATGTCTTCGCCGACGCTGACGGTGGCGCGGGTCATGATGATCTCGCGGTAGCGCTGCTGATCCATGGTTTGCGCCAGGCCGGCGGCGAGTGCGAGTAGGGTCTTGCCGGTGCCGGCGGTGCCGAGCAGGGTGACGAAGTCGATCTCCGGGTCCATCAACGCATTGAGCGCGAAATTCTGCTCGCGGTTGCGTGCCACGATGCCCCACACCGCGTGCTGGCCGCTGCGGAAATCGTCCACCAGGCACAGCGTGGCCTTGCCGCCGCCGACCCTGGCCACGCGCAGTTCGACTTCGTCCTCGCCCGGCAGATACAGGTATTGATTGGGATACCAGTCTTCGTCGTCGGCCAGCACGATTTCGTAATGGGTGCGGCCGCGCTCGTTCCAGCTGCGCAGGTCTTCGTTGTGTTTTTCCCAGAAATTTTCCGGCAGCTCGATGGCACCGGTGAACAGCAGGCTGAAATCGTCCAGCGCGCGATCGTTCTGGTAGTCCTCCGCATTCAAGCCGCTGATATAGGCCTTGATGCGCAGGTTGATGTCCTTGGACACCAGAATGACCGGCACATCCGGGTTTTCCTCGCACAGCGCCAGCACCGAGGCCAGGATCTTGTTGTCCGGAATCATCGCGCCGAAGGTGCGTCCCGGATCGATCGGATGGATCTGGAAATACAGCCGGCCGATCGCGGCCTGGCCCTTGAGCTGGATGCCCTGCGGGTGGCTGAGCAGGATGCCGGCCTGAATCTGCTCGGCGTTGGTGTTTTCCAGCAATTCGTCCAGGAAGCGGCTGACCTGGCGCGCGTTGCGGCTGACTTCGGAGGTGCCCTTCTTGGCGTTGTCGAGTTCTTCGATCACCTGCATCGGCAGGAATACATCGTGTTCCTCGAATTTGAACAGCGCGGTGGGATCGTGCATCAGCACGTTGGTGTCCAGCACGTAGATGCGCTTGCCTCGGGTCATTGGGTCTTCCAAGTGATGGAGCAGGAGCGAGCCATCACGCCTGCGGGGCAGGGTGATGGAGGACGCGGGATGCGAGGGGGTGTCACTGTTTGGCGTGCGCCTTCAACGCGGTCAGTACGGCGTCGGCGTGGCCGGCGACCTTGACCTTGCGCCATTCCTGCACGACATGCCCCTCGGGCGATAGCAAAAAGGTGCTGCGCTCGATGCCAAGCACCTGCTTGCCGTACATGTTCTTTTCCTTGATCACGTCGAAGGCGCGGCACAAGGCCTCGTCGCCATCGCTGATCAGCGGGAAGGTGAAGCCCTGCTTGGCGCAGAAGGTGTCGTGCGACTTCACCGAGTCGCGCGATACGCCCAGCACCACTGCGCCGGCCTTGCTGAACTGCGGCAGCAGCGCGTTGAAATCCAGGCCTTCGGTGGTACAGCCGGGGGTGCTGTCCTTCGGGTAGAAATACAGCACCACCCACTTGCCGGCGTAGTCGCGCAGCGTGGTCTGTGCGCCGCCGGACAGCGATAGCGGCAGGTCGAAGGTTGCGGCAGGTAATTCCAGTACAGCGTCGGTCATCGTTGCTCAGCCCTAAGTGGAGGAGCGTGCGGCGCGGTCATGCCGGGCCGACGTCCATCCCATCATAAGCAGCCACATGGAAACGTTTGGCAAGTGCGTCGAACTGCGCATTGCGCTGATTCAGCGACTCGATCGTGTGATGTTCCAGTTTGTCCACGTGCAGGAAGTACGACTCTTCGTCGTCGCCATCGTCTTCGTCGCGTTCGCCGAGGAAGATGTCGATGACCCGGTAGCCGTCCTGGGTCAGTTGTTCGGAAAGCTGTTGCAGCGGTTGCTGCGCCGGGTCGGCGAAGAAATATTCCCAGCGCAGTGGCCCGTCGAGATTCCAGTCGGTCTCGGAGCGGATGTGCTCGAACATCTGTTTCAGTGCGGAGAGGGCGATGGCCATCGGGACGTCTGCCTTAAAACTTCATCGGGTCCATGATCGCGTCGAGATTGAGGTGATCGCAGAATTCAAGGAAATCATCGCGCAGTGCGGCGATGTGCATGTTGGCCGGCACGCCGATCGTCACCTGCGCAGAGAACATCTCCGCGCCGGTTTGCATGGCGCGATAACGTGTGCTCTGCAGGTTCTCGATGGTGATGCCCTGGCGGTCGAAGAAATCGGCCAGCTGGAACAGGATGCCCGGCTTGTCGGCGGCGATGACCTCGACGATGTAGGGCAGCAGGTTGGATTGGGTCTGCTTGGGTCCGGTGCGGTACCAGACCAGCTTCAGGCCTTCCTCGCGTTCGAGCCGGGTCAGCATCGCTTCGAGCTTGGCGACCGAATCCCAGGAGCCGGTGGCCAGGGCGGTGACCGAGACATCGCGCCCCACCGTGGCCAGGCGGGCGTCCACGAGATTGCAGCCGCTGTCGGCGATGCGGCGGGTGACGGGCAACAGGGGGGACTCCGGATGCGTCGTGTAGGCGTTGATCAGGAGGTGGTTTTCGGTCGGCGAGGGCCGGGGAGTCGAGTCGGTCAAAGGGGCTTCCGGCATTGCATCAGGCTGAATGGCCGCCCGGGCAGGCGCCCTGGCGGTGACCAGCATACTTGCCCGTGGTTTCGCGCCGCAAGTAACATGCAGGCGGTCACAACCCGCGTGCGCGCGGGCCTTTCCTGTCACGTAAGAGCAGCAGAATATTGTCCCTTTCCGGCATCATCACCGCGCTGGCGACCCCATTCGGTCCAGACGGCGCACTCGACCTGGATGCCTGGCGGCGGTTGCTGGAACAGCAACTGCACGGCGGCGTCCAGGGCATCGTGGTTGCCGGCTCCACCGGCGAAGCCGCTGCATTGAGCGACGACGAGTACGACACCTTGTTGCGCGCGGCCGTGGCGCAGGTGGCCGGCCGCGTGCCGGTGCTGGCCGGCACCGGCCTGTCGGGCACTGCAAAGACCATCGCGCAGACGCGCCGCGCCGCCGCGCTGGGTGCGCAGTACGCGCTGGTGGTGACGCCACCGTACGTCCGCCCGACCCAGGCCGGCCTGCAGGCGCACTTTCTGGCGGTTGCCGACAACGGCGGGCTGCCGGTGGTGCTGTACAACGTGCCTGGGCGTACCGGATGCGACCTGTTGCCGGAGACGGTGGCCGCGCTGGTGGACCATCCAAATATCGTCGGCATCAAGGAAGCGCGCAACGAGCCGGAGCGTGTCGCTGCGCTGCTGGCGCTGCGTCGCGACACCTTTGTGATCCTCAGTGGCGACGACGGGACCGCTGCGCAGGCGATGCTGTCCGGCGCCGACGGGCTGATCTCGGTGGCGTCCAACGCATTGCCGTCGGCGTACCGGCGCCTGTGCGATCTGGCCCGGGATGGTCAGCGGGAGGCGGCCGCAGCATGGGATGCGCGTCTGAGCGAATATCACAGTTTCTGCGGGATCGAATCCAATCCCATCCCGGTCAAGGCGCTGCTGCAGCGCGCCGGGATTGGCCACGGCCTGCGTTTGCCGTTACTCCCCCTTTCTGCGGCGCACCAGCCTGCCGCCGACCGCCTTGCCGCCGACGCTGTTGCGTTGGAAGCGCTTTCCAGCCGCGAAATGCTCGCGGCCTGACCCAGGAGATCTATCGATGCGTCATTCCGTTTCCCCCGTCCGCGTGCTCTCGCTCGCGTTGCTGGCGACCGCCACCGTCGCTGCCACGAGTGGTTGCAGCTGGTTCAACAAGGGCGCACGCGGTGACTATGCGCTCGCCCCGGAAGCCCGCCCACTGGAAGTCCCGCCGGATATGAACCTGCCGGACACCTCCGGTGCGATGAAGGTGCCGACGCTGGCATCGACCACCCAGCACAACACTTCGGCGCCGCCGTCTGCCAGTGCCAACAGTGGCTTCACGGTGCCGGGCGAGCGCGACGAGGTGTTTGCCAAGGTCGGCGCGGCGCTCGCCGATATCCCGGGCCTGACCATTGCCAGCAAGGCGCAGATGCTCGGTTCCTACGACGTGAGCTACGAAGGCTCCAGCTTCCTGGTGCGCGTAGTGAAGGTCGAGGCGGGCAGCTATGTGTCGGCGGTGGATCCGCGCGGCATGCCGGCTACCGCTGCAGCGCCGGTGGCGGTGATCACTGCATTGAAGGGCAAGCTGGGCGGCTGAGGCCGCTCACGCGTTGCGGACAGCAAAACGGGCGCTTTGGGCGCCCGTTTTGCATTTCCACGCGGTACGGTTGGCGCGCTGCGGCGACGTGGGGCGCGGCTCTGACGCCTCAGCGCTGCAGCAGCGGCAACTTGTTCGGCTTGCCATCCCAGTCGGCGGCATCGGGCAATGGCTCCTGGCGCACGGTCAACACCGGCCAGGCCTTGGCGAGCTCGGCATTGAGCGCCACAAAGCCTTCCTGGCCTGCCGGAACGTCATCTTCCGGGTAGATCGCGTTGGCAGGGCATTCCGGCTCGCACAGGGTGCAGTCGATGCACTCGTCCGGGTCGATGACCAGGAAATTCGGGCCCACGTGGAAGCAATCCACCGGGCAGACCTCGACGCAGTCGGTGTATTTGCACTTGATGCAGTTTTCGGTGACAACAAAAGGCATGGCGGAATCCGGCGTTTAGCCGCTCAATTCTAAAGCAGTCGGGTGCCGGGTGTGGAGGTGGTGGGGAATGATGGGCTGATGCGTTGGGTTGTCTGTCTTCCTTGGTGTCCTCATCCCAGCGTGCTGCCCTCACCCCAACCCCTCTCCCGCAGGCGGGAGAGGGGCTTCATCGTGCAGGTGAGAGAGGTGGGCTCCATGGCGCAGGTCGGAGAGGGGGCGCAATGGCGTAAGTTGGGAGAGGAACTCCATCGTCTTCCTTCCTCCCGCGTGCGGGGGAAGGTGCCCGAAGGGCGGATGGGGGGCGATCGAGGTGGCTGTCTGCTGACTTACCCTCACCCCCAACCCCTCTCCCGCAGGCGGGAGAGGGGCTTCATTGCGCAGGTCGGAGAGAGGGGAGCCATGGCGCAAGTGGGAGAGGAACTCCATCGTCTTCCTTCTCCCGCGTGCGGGGGAAGGTGCCCGAAGGGCGGATGGGGGGCGGCGATTGAGGTGGCTGTCTGCTGGCTTACCCTCACCCCCAACCCCTCTCCCGCAGGCGGGAGAGGGGCTTCATTGCGCAGGTCGGAGAGAGGGGCTCCATGGCGCAGGTCGGAGAGGGGCGCTTCACCGCAGCGATCGCCATTGGGCGATCAAGATAGTTGCCCGGCTTGTGCAACGGCCAGAGCCCCTGAAACAACACAGTTGCTTTCCTCCATGGCGATACGGCACTGCTTGGGTGCCAGTGGCGCTAGGGCGGGGCTGGCTAAGCAGTCGGTGATTCACTGCTGACGGCGCGTAGCGACGCGTTTTTCGTTGCAGTCATTGGCAAAATCCCTGCGGCGCGCCCGCGTCCGGCGCTGCGTGCCACCTTACTCCCGGCGGGAGACGGATGTCCCTGGCATGTCCCGCTAAACTAACGCCCCCCAATCGCTGCACCGCCGCCGCCTTGAAGAAGTCCGATTTCCATTACGACCTGCCCGATGAGCTGATCGCCCAGGCGCCGCTGGCCGAGCGTGCAGCCAGCCGGCTGCTGGTGGTGCCGCCATCGCCGCAGGCACTGGCCGACCGTCAGGTGCGCGACCTGCCCGAACTGCTGCAGCCGGGCGATCTGCTGGTCTTCAACGATACCCGGGTGATCCCGGCGCGCCTGTTCGGGCAGAAAGCCAGTGGCGGGCGTGTGGAGATCCTGATCGAGCGGCTGCTCGGCGAGCGCGAAGCGCGCGTCCAGATCGGCGCCAGCAAGTCGCCCAAGGCCGGCAGTTTGATCGCGCTGGATGCCGGCGGGCACGCCGAGGTGCTGGGCCGCGACGGCGAGTTCTATCTGCTGCGCTTCGATATCCCCACGCCGCTGGAGCACTGGCTGCTGGAAGCCGGGCGCCTGCCGCTGCCGCCGTACATCCGCCGCGAGCCGGGAGTGGAAGACCGCGAGCGCTACCAGACCGTGTTCGCGCGCGAAGTCGGCGCGGTGGCCGCGCCGACCGCCGGCCTGCATTTCGACGAGGCGCTGCTGGCGCGGTTGCGCGCACGCGGGGTGGAATTGGGCCATGTCACTTTGCATGTGGGCGCCGGCACCTTCCAGCCGGTGCGCGTGGATGCGCTCGACCAGCATGTGATGCACACCGAATGGCTCAACGTCGGCGCCGCGCTGGTCGAACAGGTGCGGCGCACGCGCGCACGCGGCGGCCGGGTCATCGCGGTGGGAACCACGGTGGTGCGCTCGCTGGAAAGCGCCTGGCGCACCACCGACGCCGCGCCCGAGGGCGAGCTGCTGCCGTTTGCCGGCGAAACCCGGATCTTCATCCTGCCCGGCTACCGCATCCGCAGTGTCGATGCGATGGTCACCAACTTCCATCTGCCCGAAAGCACGCTGCTGATGATGGTCTCGGCCTTCGCCGGCCGCGAGCGCATCTTCGAGGCGTACCAGCACGCCATCGCGCAGCGCTATCGCTTCTTTTCGTATGGCGATGCGATGTTGCTGTGGGGCAGGGATTGGGGAATCGGGAATGGGGAATCGTAGGGCGGCATCCGCCGAACGATCAGCCACCTGCCAACCGCTCTTCCGATTCCCAAATCCCGATTCCCCAATCCCGGCCTTTCAATGTCCCGACTCCAGTTCCAGCTTCAAGCCACCGACGGCCATGCGCGTCGTGGTCGCCTGACCTTTCCGCGCGGCACCGTGGAGACCCCGGCGTTCATGCCGGTGGGCACCTACG
The DNA here is from genome assembly GCF_014197275.1 of Xanthomonas sp. 3075. GTDB lineage: Bacteria > Pseudomonadota > Gammaproteobacteria > Xanthomonadales > Xanthomonadaceae > Xanthomonas > Xanthomonas campestris_B. The sequence continues at coordinate 163,199 of NZ_JACIFI010000013.1, forward strand.
GCTCGGTCAAGGGCATCCTGCCCGAGCAGATCCGCGCGCTGGGGGCGGAAATCATCCTGGGCAACACCTTCCATCTGTATCTGCGTCCGGGCCTGGATGTGATCGGCGACCACGGCGGGTTGCACGGGTTTGCGCGCTGGGACGGGCCGATCCTGACCGATTCGGGCGGATTCCAGGTGTTCTCGCTGGCGCATCGCCGCAAGATCACCGAGCAGGGCGTGACCTTCGCGTCGCCCACCGACGGCGCGCGGGTCTTCCTGGGTCCGGAGGAGAGCATGCAGATCCAGAAGGTGCTCGATTCGGACATCGTGATGATCTTCGACGAATGCACGCCGTATCCGGCCACCGAGGAGGTGGCGCAGCGCTCGATGGAGCTGAGCCTGCGCTGGGCGCAACGCTCGCGCGAGGCGCATGACGGGCTGGGCAACGACGCGGCGCTGTTCGGCATCGTGCAGGGTGGGGTCCATCCGGACCTGCGCAGCCGCTCGCTGGACGGGCTGCAAGCCATCGGTTTCGACGGTTATGCGATCGGCGGGCTGGCGGTCGGCGAGCCGGAGCACGAGCGCAACGCCATGCTCGAACACCTGCATCCGCGTCTGCCGGCCGAGCGTCCGCGTTACCTGATGGGCGTGGGCCGGCCCGAGGATTTGGTCGAAGGCGTGGCGCGTGGCGTAGACATGTTCGACTGCGTGATGCCTACCCGCAACGCGCGCAACGGCCACTACTTCACCTCATTCGGCACCGTGCGCATCCGCAATGCCAAGTACGAGCGCGACCTGGACACCATCGAGCCGGGTTGCGGCTGCCATGCCTGCAGCAGCGGCTATACACGCTCCTACCTGCGCCATCTGGACCGCTGCAACGAGATGCTGGCGCCGATGCTGGGCACCCTTCACAACCTCTGGTACTACGAAAAACTGATGGCCGACCTGCGTGCGGCGATCGCGGCGGGAACCTTTGCGGAGTTCCGGCGGTCCTTCTATGCGGCACGCGGCGCGACCACGCCGCCGTTGCCGGGGGAAACCGGCTAAGCCCTGCCGTCCGTGCCCCGGCGCGGACGGGCGGGGACCCGCATGGCATAATTCCCGGCTGTTCCGCTCCGGCGGTACCTGAATAGCGAGTGGGCCCGCCGGGCGCGCTGGCTCCAAACTAGGATGCATTGAATGAATTTGCTCGATTTCCTGATCCCCGTCGCGCAGGCGCAGGCCACTGGCGGCGCACCGGCGCCCGGCCCGATGGGAAGCCTGTCCACCTTCGCGCTGCCGATCATCCTGATCGCGGTCATGTATTTCCTGATGATCCGCCCGCAGATGAAGCGTCAGAAGGAGCACAAGTCGCTGCTGGACAAGCTGGCGCGCGGCGATGAAGTCATCACTTCCGGCGGCGTGGCCGGCACGATCACCGATATCGGCGACAACTTCATCACCGTGGAAGTGGCCGATAACGTGCGCATCCGCGTGCAGAAGAGTGCCGTCGGCCACGTGTTGCCCAAGGGCACGCTGAAGTCCGCCAACTAAGTCGCTACCAAACTGCTGCGCTGCCGTCAGGCGGGCGCGGCCGGTGCCGGAGTCGACATGCACCACGCGTGCATTTTGGTTCCTACGCGCCGTCCACCCACCTGACGAGCGCTCGCATGTTTGCTAGTCGCCTTGGGTAACGCAAAACACGGGTGCGCACGCCATCAGGCAGGCGCACTCGGTGCCACGATTCGGTACCCATTCCGCGTCTGCGCACCGCCCGCATCTACCTGACGACCGCTCGCGACGTTGTGTTGGCCGCTTGAAGTCGTTTCCACTGCTGAGCGCTGCGCCGGGATGGTGTCGCGCGGGACTGTCGCAATGCTCGAATTTCCTCGCTGGAAGTATTTCCTGATCCTGCTGGTGCTGGCGGTCAGTGCGTTGTATGCGCTGCCCAACGTCTACCAGAAAGACCCGTCCGTGCAGATCACCGCCAGCCGCGGTGCCCAGCTCGACGACGCATTGCGCAGCCGTATCGACGGCGAGCTCAAGAGCGCGGGCATCACGCCCAAGGCCGTCACCAAGGAAGGCGACAGCCTGATGGTGCGCCTGTCCTCGTTGCAGGCGCAGACCCGCGCCAACGATGTGCTGCGTCAGCAGCTGGGCGAGAACTACACGGTGGCGCTGAACCTGGCGTCCACGGTGCCGGAGTGGCTGGCCAAGCTGGGCGGCAAGCCGATGGTGCTGGGCCTGGACCTGGTCGGCGGCGTGCACTTCGCCATGCAGGTCGATCAGAAGGCCGCAGTGGAAAAGCGGATCGAAGGCTTTGCCGAAGACATCCGCACCACCTTGCGTGAGGGCCGCATCGCCTATCGGGCGGTCGAGCGTCGCGGCGACAACAGCATCCAGATCAGCCTGGGCGAGGGCGCCAGCGCCGATGCGGCGCGTACTGCGCTGGCCAAGGCCCAGCCGACGCTGACCTACGACGTCAGCGGCCAGAACATCGCAGTGAAGGTGCCGGAGGCCGAGCTCAAGCAGATCGCCAGCGGCGCGATCGAGCAGAACCTCACCACCTTGCGCAATCGTGTCAACGCGCTGGGCGTGTCCGAGCCGACCATCCAGCGCCAGGGCGAAGACCGCATCGTGGTCGAATTGCCCGGCTTGCAGGACACCGCCGAGGCCAAGCGCCTGATCGGCGCCACCGCCTCGCTGGAATTCCGCGCGGTGGTCGAAGGCAATGCCGAAGACGCAGTGCGCAGCGGCAGCATTCCGCCGGAAGCCAAGGTCTACCGCGTGCGCGATACCGGCGCGCCGGTGTTGCTCAACAAGCGCGCGCTGGTGACCGGCGATCAGATGGTCAGTGCCAGTGTCAGCAACGACCAGAACGGCATGCCGGCGGTGTCGGTGACGCTCAACAATGTCGCCGGCCAGCGCATGCTCGACTACACCAGCGCCAATGTCGGCAAGCTGATGTCGGTGGTCTACATCGAGCGCATTCCCACCGTGACCATGGTCGATGGCAAGGAAGTGCGCAGCGTTCGGGTCAAGGAAGAAGCATTGTCGCCGACCCGCATTGCCGGTGTGTTCGGCAAGAACTTCCAGACCACCGGCCTGGAGAAGGTGGAAGCGGAGAACCTGGCCAAGCTGTTGAAGTCCGGCTCGCTGGCTGCGCCGATGGATTTTGTCGAGGAATACGTGATCGGCCCGAGCCTGGGTGCGGAAAACGTGGAGCGCGGCGTCACTGCGGTGGTGTACTCGTTCCTGTTCACGCTGGTGTTCTTCACGATCTACTACCGCGTGTTCGGCGCGATCACCTCGGTGGCGCTGCTGTTCAACCTGCTGATCGTGGTGGCGGTGATGTCGCTGTTCGGCGCCACCATGACGCTGCCGGGTTTTGCTGGCCTTGCCCTGTCGGTGGGTCTGTCGGTGGACGCCAACGTGCTGATCAACGAGCGTATCCGCGAAGAATTGCGGCTTGGCGTGCCTGCCAAATCGGCGATCGCTGCGGGTTATGAAAAAGCCGGCGGCACCATCCTGGACGCCAACCTCACCGGTTTGATCGTGGCGGTGGCCTTGTACGCGTTCGGCACCGGCCCGTTGAAGGGCTTCGCGCTGACCATGATGATCGGTATTTTCGCCTCGATGTTCACCGCAATCACCGTGTCGCGTGCGCTGGCGGTGCTGATCTACGGCAGCCGCAAGAAGCTGAAGACCGTCGCTATTTGAGATGCGAGTCCGGCCTCGACCCGTGCAGCCGCGCTGTAGGGGTCGAGGGATGAATCCCTTCGCAAGCGTTGCGTATCCCGAGGGTGCGCACCGTCTAAACGGAAGATCTTTTCCATGAAATTGTTCCCGCTCCATCTCATTCCCAACGACACCAAGATCGACTTCATGCGCCCGCGCAAGCCGGTGCTGATCCTGATGCTGATCCTGGCAGTGGCTTCGGTCGGCATCATCGTCGGCAAGGGCTTCAATTACGCGCTGGAATTCACCGGCGGCACGCTGGTGCAGACCAGCTTCCAGAAAACGGTGGACGTGGACCAGGTGCGCGAGCAGCTGTCCAAGGCCGGCTTCGACAACGCACAGGTGCAAAACGCCCGCGGCGGCAACGAGGTGATGATTCGCCTGCAGGCACGCGAGCAGCACAACAACCGGGACGATGCGGCGCGCACCGTTGCCGAAGAAGTGCGCAAGGCCGTCAGCACCGAGCAGAACCCGGCCACCGTGCAGCCCGGCGAGTTCGTCGGCCCGCAGGTCGGCAAGGACCTGGCCTTGAACGGCGTGTACGCCACGGTGTTCATGCTGGTGGGCTTTTTGATCTACATCGCCTTCCGCTTCGAGTGGAAGTTTGCGGTGGTGGCCAGCCTGACGGCCTTGTTCGACCTGCTGGTGACGGTGGCCTTTGTGTCGCTGACCGGTCGCGAGTTCGATCTGACCGTGTTGGCCGGCCTGTTGTCGGTGATGGGCTTTGCGATCAACGACATCATCGTGGTGTTCGACCGCGTGCGCGAAAACTTCCGTGCGCTGCGAGTGGAACCGCTGGAAGTGTTGAACCGTTCGATCAACCAGACGCTGTCGCGCACGATCATCACCGCAGTGATGTTCTTCCTGTCGGCATTGGCGCTGTACATCTACGGCGGCGAGTCGATGGAAGGCCTGGCCGAGACGCACATGATCGGCGCGGTGATCGTGGTGATCTCCTCGATCATCGTCGCAGTGCCGATGCTGAGCATCGGGCCGTTTGCGGTGACCAAACAGGATTTGCTGCCCAAGGCCAAGGATGTGGAGGCGCTAGCGCGTCGTCCTTGATCGGTTGGCAAAAGGTGTGACGAAAAAACCGCGCATTGCGCGGTTTTTTCGTTTCTGGCGTTGGGCGTCGTGACTGCATGGTGTGCACTGTGACGCCACTACGCAAGATTGTGAAAACTAGGGATTTCGTCGGACACGTGATGCCGATCGATACGCGGTACGTTGCGGTAGAGAGCCGCTGGCCAGGATGAAGCGCCGTCTCCAACTGAGACACGCCTGCTCAGTGCGCAGGCTGTAGTGCCGAACGCGCAAGCGGTCGCGCACTCGATCGAGCAGCCGCGTCGGCGGACGTGCTGTTACGCCATTGTTTTTGGGGGTGTATTTCATACGCCTGCGTCCTTGCTGGATAAGGCTGGAAGCCTCGCAATGGTAGAGTCCGCTTAAAATCGTGTAATCCCGTGATCGCTGCTAGGATTTCCCCCATTCACAAAGCGCCAGCGATCGAAGATACTCCGCGCAACACCGCATTTCGGCGGTCCAATAGTAGTTAGACGCACATGTCCAAGTTCACAGATTGGCTGAAGGGAATATTTCGTGGAGATATCTCCCTTGCGCCAGCCGAAGATTGGTTATTACGTCAGCTTGTCAACAAGCTACCTCCGCACCTTATGCCCGTTGCCCAAGAGCAGATTGCTTCCTACAACAGGGCGTACCGGGAGGTGGATGGCCGTGCCATCAACTTCTATTGCAGACCTAAAATATCATCAGGGTTTCCAAGTCTCACCATGGACTCGGATGAAGCTCCGCTTGTTCGCATCACGGTGTCGGTCTCAGGCGTGGATAGGCCAGTTCATGCCACGCTGACCGCTGTCCACGGGAGAGTCTTCTGTATGTCCTTTAGTCAGCCTGTCAAGCACCTTTCCCCGGCTTCGATGGAGCTAATAAAAGTCAAAGAATCTTGGCGTTCCAATTTTCCCGCAAGTGCGTCTAACAATTCATTCAAGCCGAGCCCACATCAGGGCGGCGCCTAAGTACACGCCTTCGGCTATATTTGCACTCAGTCGCCGCCCTGATGTGGGCCGGCTTAATTCAGGCGTTAGGCCGTGGTGGAGCAAATGCGTTGGTGGTTGCCGCTTCGGTGGGTTCGCAGGCATGCATGCGGTTGGCTCCGGACAGCAGTCATCACCGTTGCTGGTTGCGGTAAGTTCGGTGCTTCGCCTTGGCACGTCGCTCCCGCGCTGCGTTCGGTGCAGTTGGCTTCGGTGGCATCACGCGCCTCTGCATTGCTGGGCAAGCTCCATCCCGCAAGCTGTGGCAAACTCGGTCCAGGCGGCAGTGCTGGGGAGCATGGTTGCACCATCCAACCTTCGCGGCCACTCACTGCCTAACAACTCATTCAAGCCGAAGTTGCTTCGCAACTCGGCTTAATTCAAGCGTTAGGCCGTGGTGGAGCAAATGCGTTGGTGGTTGCCGCTTCGGTGGGTTCGCAGGCGTGCATGCGGTTGGCTCCGGACAGCAGTCATCACCGTTGCTGGTTGCGGCAAGTTCGGTGCTTCGCCTTGGTACGTCGTTCCCGCGCTGCGCTCGGTGCAGTGGGCTTCGGTGGGATCACGCGCCGCTGCATCGCTGGGCAAGCTCCATCCCGTAAGCTGTGGCACACTCGGTCCAGGCGGCAGTGCTGGGGAGCATGGTTGCACCATCCAACCTTCGCGGCCACTCACTGCCTAACAACTCATTCAAGCCGAAGTTGCTTCGCAACTCGGCTTAATTCAAGCGTTAGGCGCTCAAAAAGCTCTGGCGTGTTGGGCTGGGATTGCTGCAACGCTACTGGCCTCGGTGCGTGCTTTCTTCTGTGAGTTGGCTTGCGCTGCAACAGCTTCGGCCACCCTGCGTGGCGCGCTTCAA
>NZ_JACIFI010000014.1 GCF_014197275.1 Xanthomonas sp. 3075
GCTCGTCAGTAAAACGTTTCTTCACGTCCAATCTCCTTCGGGGTAGGGAATTGGACTCCAAACTGGCGTGCTACTCAAAATCGGGGGGACGTCGCTGGGTATCAATTAGCTTCTTGCGCATCGGCTCCAAGCTACCGCTGATGCGTTCGAAGAAGCGTGTCGACTGCGATCTATCCACCCCCAGAATTTCGTAGTCCGTCATGGTGTTCATCTGTACCCGGCTGAGTGCTGATGCGATCACGGCAAACGTCAGGACGAAGTATGTGTCGACATCGATGCCCATATGCTCTTCGAAGATCGCCCGAAGTGCTGGCGTTCGGTACATCGCCAGGTAGCGACCGATCTTGGCACGTGTCAGTCGGCTGAACCGCGGAAATTGGGCCTGCGCAATCCGGTGCAGCGTCAGCATGATGTCAGTGTTTGGATTGTCCTCGTGTACGTCATTGGCGAACGTATCCAAAGCACTCTTTACGTTGGCAAAGTCCGGCCAATTCGCCAGAGAATGGCCTGTAGGTCTCCCACTCCTGTCTGCATGCAAAAGCAGCTCGCGAGCCAGAAGCTCCACCTGGTGAGGGTGAAGATACTTCTCGATATCGTGGGAGTAGCCCCGCTCATCCCGGTGGACATAGCTGTCAGGTAGCTTCACCTGACCCGACACGAGCCTTGAGTACTGCCACACGTGGCGAAGCGAATCCTCTAAGGGCACCTTCCGTAGCGCTGATTTGACCTTTCCGTAGTCGGCTGGCACGTCGCGGATTGCCCCTGAGCGTAGGTGCCAAGATTAGCACCGGCACGCCCCCCCATACTCATAGTGTCGATCTGCGCGATAGCAGCACCGCATGGTTGCCGGAATCGTGAACATGATCCTGTGGTCCGCTTCCGGGACAACGCAGGTTCCCAGCAAGTCCTCAAGCACCACTGATGATCGCTACCCCCGCTCGCCGGTTCTCCGAATATGCCTGGGGTTCCTGACCCTAATGGTTCGTAGCCCTGATAAACATGCCTAATCCGAAGCTTTACTGGTGTCTGTTTGATACGCCCAGGGTTCCGTAGACACTCAAGACCCTCGTTGCGCGTAGCGCCGTTCAAACTCTACAGGCGACAGATCGCCAGTTGAACCATGACGGCGTTTGGGGTTGTAGAACATCTCGATGTAGTCGAATACCTCGGCGCGAGCGGCGTCCTTGGTGGGATAGACCCGCCGCCTGATCCGCTCGCGTTTGAGCAGGCCGAAGAAGCTCTCCACCGGGGCATTGTCGTGGCAGTTGCCGCGCCGACTCATGCTGCAGACCAAGCCATTGGATGCCAGAAAACTGCGCCGGTCGTCGCTGGTGTAGACCGACCCTTGGTCCGAGTGAACCAGGCAGCCGGAGGCGGGTTTGCGCCGCCACACTGCCGATAGCAGGGCCTGCACGACCAACTCGGTATCGGCCCGATCGCGCATCGCCCAGCCGACCACCTGTCTGGAAAACAGATCGATCACCACAGCCAGGTACATCCAGCCTTCGTGCGTGCGGATGAAGGTGAAATCACTGGCCCAAGCCGTGTCCGGCTCGGTCACGTCGAACTGCCGATCAAGCAGGTTGGCCGCCGCCTTGCACTGCGTTCCACCATGGAAGCGCGGTTTGCGGCCATAGTTCACCTGGGCACGCAGTCCTTCGGCGCCATCAGCCGATGCACCCGATGGCGACTGCAACGCTCACCCAGATCGCGCAGATCCTTCGTAATCTTGCGATGCCCATAGACACTGCCGCTGGCCAGCCAGTGGTGCTTGATCAATCCCAGCAGGCGTTGGTCTTCCTTTGCGCGCGCACTGTCGGGCGAGCGTAACCAGGCGTAATAACCCGCCCGGTTGACCCGCAACACCCGGCACATCGCACACACCCTGAATTCCCCGCAGTGGGCTTGCATGAAGGCGTACTTTGCCTTTACCCCTTGGCAAAGTACGCGGCGGCCTTTTTTAGGATGTCGCGTTCCTCGGTGACCCGACGCAACTCGGCCTTCAGCCGCCGAACCTCGGCGCTCTGGTCCACCTCGGCGCGATGCACCACGCCAGACTTGCCGAACGTGCGCAGCCAAGCGTAGAAGCTGTGCGTGGTGACACCCAGGCGCTCAGCGACTTCTGCCACCTTGGAACCCACGATCAGTCACTTGCCGGACCGCCTCGATCTTGAACTCATCCGTATACCGCTTGCTGCTCATAGACACCTCCGAATCGACCATTTTCCATGGCCTTGAGATGTCTAGGAAACCCTGGGCGTATCAGTATCAATTCTTGCGCGAACTTCTGAAACACCACACTCGGCATGGACTCCGTATACCTCCAGTAAATCCTATCCCCTGGGCCCTTTTCGTCAAAATGGACTATGGGCGCTCGCCCGGTACGCCTTTAAGGTCGGTTCGTGGTTGAGCGCGGGCCGTCTCCTTGAACGAGCAATCGCCCCACGTCAGCCTCCTGCAGGCCGCCGGCTGTCGCGCTGTGGTGTGAAGCTTACCGATGTGCCGGGCAACCGTCCCCCTTATTGACGACGAGGCAGGTAAACCATGAGCTCAGCAAAAATCGATCAGATCTTTGAGGCCATTTTTCAGCGTCCAGTGGGAAACGACGAAGATATCTTCGACCTGGGTGCCAATTCTCTCACAGCTATCCAGTTGATTGGTCAGATAAACGAGGCGTTTGGCGCCAACATCAATATGGAGCAGTTCTTCCTGGCGCCCTGCAAGCAAACGGTGCTTGTGCAGTTGCAAGTCGCCCCTGTGGCAGACAAAGCCTGAGAGGGTTGCCATGCACAGCCTGGTGACACTGAACCTGGAGCTAGAGCGAGCCGGAAAGGTGATCTGTGTCCAGAGCTTGCCGTTCGACCCCGCCAGAGAAACCCTCCTATTGTTGTCGCCCGTGGGTACCCAGTGCTTCTACATGAAGAACGCCGCACTCTTTCTGATCAGCCATTTCAATCTGATCATCCTGGAAAGCGACACCTGGCTGGCGTACGCCAACGCACCCGGAGTCAATCCCGAAGAAGGCGTTGCGGACTTTATCCGCCAGTTCAATGCAGCACTGCCAGAAACCGTGCGGCTAGATGCACTGGTAGGCTATTGCTCCTCAGCGCCCTTAGCACTCTTGGCAGCCGGCCAAGGTGCTTGTCGCACCTTGCTACTGCTTAATGGCGCGTACTTTCTCAAAGATGACGGGGTGATCAAGAGCCAATACGAGCGCGACGTGGAGCGTATGATGCAGTCCATTCCCCAAGGCAATTGCGCCCAGGTCTACGAAGCCGTAAGTCTGTTGTATACCAACAGCGCCTATACCCCGAGTGACTATCGCTACCAGCAGGTTCGCCCGCTGCGAGACCTGTCTGCGTTTCGCCAGTACCTAATGTTCCTCAACAGCCTGGCGAGCCTGGAACTGGCCAGGACTGCGCAGACCTTAAAGACGCCCACGCTGGTGTGGTGCGGCAGCCAGGACCGTTATACCGACACCGCATCTTCCCGGTACATCGCCCAGTTGCTCCCTCACAGTGAACTGGTGGAAGACCCTGATGGCCAGCACCACGATTTTGTCGATGGCCGCGAACATTTGTACCAGGCGATAACCCGTTTTCTGGCCCTTCACAAGCAGAGGGCCGTTCAATGAACTCCCACCCTTCAGTCCCCCCCAAAGCCTACCGCCGATTCGAGTCGGTCTGCACGCAAGCGGCAGACGCAATTGCGGTAGTCGAGGAAGGAACACTAGTTACCTATCAACAGCTCCAGACGCAGGTGCTGGAACGTAGCGAAGAGCTAACAAGTCATGGTCTGGCAGACCATCCTTACCTGCCGCTGCTGGCCAACCGGTGCCTTGAGTATCTGGTAACGGTACTGGCCTGCTGCAAACTAGGAATTGCCTACGTCGCCATTGAACCAGGCACACCAAACAAACGCCTGATCGCCTTGCTGGAGCAATTGGGCTGCACCCATGTGCTATTGCTCGGTCAGCCAGCAGACTGTCGCCCTGACCCGCGGCTAACGTGCTTTCGGCTGGACGACTGCGGCACCCTGAGCTCCGACGGTCCCGCGCTACGCCAGCCTATGCGACGGCGTATGGAGGATGCCTCGGTGATAACGGTGATGTTTACCTCTGGCACTACCGGCGTCCCCAAAGGGGTACGCATAAGCCATGATGGGTTGCTGAATCTAGTAGACAACGTACAGCACCAAGTCCAGGGCAAGCCCGGCAGCTATGTACATCATTCGTCCATCGGCTTCGATGCTGCCTTGTTCGAAATCTGGGTACCGCTGCTGACCGGTGCTCGCCTCACCCTGCAACCTGGCGCGTTCAATATAGATGCACTGGATCACTGCGTACGGGCGGCTAGGTGTGATGTGCTGTTACTGACCACCTCACTGTTTCACCTGGTGGCGCAGCACCGCCTTTCAATGCTCGACGCGGTACGGGTGCTCTACGTTGGCGGCGAAGTACTCAAACCGGTGCATGCCCGCGCACTGCTGCTGGCCAACCCCAGCATCACCTTGGTGAATGGCTACGGCCCGACCGAGAATACGGTGTTCTCCACTTGGTACAGCCTGAACAAGCCTGAGGACGCTGAGCGTGACGCACTGCCCATCGGCCACTTCCTAAGCCAGGTGCATGGAAAGGTTGTCGACCCCCAACTGCAAGAGGTAGAGATCGGCACACCCGGCGAGTTGCTACTCACGGGCGTCAATCTGGCCCTGGGTTACCTCGACGAAGCTTTGACTCAGACCCGCTTTCTGCAACTACCGGAAGGCACCTATTACCGGACCGGCGATTATGTCATCCAAGATGAGCACGGCAGGCTTTTCTACCAGGGCCGCATCGACGAACAGGTAAAGATCAAAGGCTTCCGAGTAGAGATCGCCGAGGTCGAGCATGCGCTGACCCAACTGCCTGGTGTCGCCCAGGCGGTGGTGCAGGCGCATGCCATGAACGAATTGGAAAACAGCCTGCACGCTTACATCGTGTTCCAGTATGGCTGGCCAATTGTTGAAGAAGACCAGCTCATGAGACTACTGGGCGACCGGCTTCCCCGTTACATGGTACCGGCGCGGATACACTACTTGGCGGAACTTCCGTTGACAGCCAATGGCAAGGTCGACAAGCGTTCCTTACCGCCACCGGAGCAGGTCGCGGTGACGTCCCTGCAGGCCGGCTCGGCAGTGCTGGATATCTGGTCGGGTATCCTCGGCACCAGCAACCTGCAGCTGGAAAGCTCAATTTATGGATATGGCGCCTCATCCTTGAGCGTGGTCATGGCCCATAGCCGCATCAACGAACTACTCGGCAGAAGAGCCCCTTACGACGAAGTCGCCAGGCTGAACACCTTGCAAGAGTGGGTGCAGTACTACGCAACCCATGAAGACCCAGTAACTTCTATCAGGAGCCAACATGGAAATCACTGACTTTTCGTTGACGGAAGAGGAGCTTCAGCAATTTGATCGGGATGGGTATATCGGTCCCTTCACGCTCTATGAGCCTGAAGAGATGAAACAGCTGCATAAGACGGTCCGAGCACAACTGTTCAACCGTACCCATGCGCCCTACGACGCGCCGTTGGATGCCCAGATCACCAACTACGACCGCCACCTGGATGTGGACTTGCTGACCCGTCATGTGTTTCGCAGGGAGATCGTGCACCGGGTGCGCAGCATCCTCGGTCCGGACGTCATCTGCTGGCGTAGCGAGTTCATTCCTAAATACCCAGGCAACGAAGGTACTGACTGGCACCAGGCAGACACCTTTGGTCACGCATCAGGCGAGCCGCAACTGGTATGGCCCGAGGGCGAGCCGTTCGGCGGCGCTATCAATGTGTGGACGGGTTTCACCGATGCCACCGAAGAAAACGGCTGCATGCAATTTATCCCCGGCAGCCACAAGCACATGAACTACGATGAATCCAAAGGCATGACCTTCGACCCGGTTGCCAACAACAATGTGGTCAAGGGGCAGTATGCACGGGGATTCCAAGGCTACGACTACACCACGCTGCAAAAGGACAAGTCGTGGAAGCCGGATGACGCCTCGGCAGTGCCGATCGTGATGAAAGCGGGCCAGTTCGTAATCTTCCGCTCGATGCTGATGCACAGCTCGCTACCCAACTCGACAACCGACAAGACTCGCCTGGGCTATGTGGCCCGCTACGTACCCGGACGGGTCAAGGTTTACCCAGATACAGATTACGTCAAGGAATTCGGGGGCGAGTATCGGCTTGACCGGTTCAGCGTGGTGCAGGTGGCCGGTACCACCACCGACCGCCAGAACAGAGTGGCCAGCAAGAGCCTCAGCGGCATGGACTTGAAGCCACTAGTCATTTACTGAGGATCGATCATGGAACAGCCCTCTTACCTGGCAATCGATCACATCGCCTATGCCACCCGGTCTACGGAGAAAACCTCCGCGTTCTTCGCGGCCCTGGGGTTCGAAGTGCTGTTCCACAAACAACCCATCGAGAAGTTTGGCGTGTTGATAACCAAGCTGCACTCGCCAGTCGGCGAAATCGTGGAAGTGGTCGAACCCTTTCGACCTGACAGCGTGGTCAGCCGGCTCCTGGTGAATGTGGAGGCCTGTATCTACCACGCAGCCTTCAGGGTCAGCGATATCCAGACTGTCCAGACGTCTCTGGCACGTATCGGAGGCGTCACGGTAACCGCACCCATGACCATTCCTTATCCGGCCACGGAGGAACATCGCTCGCTGACAACCTCGCACATGTTCCACCCCGCGGTGGGCCTGTTTGAGATCACCGGTTGAGGAGCAGCCATGGCCGATCCTTTGGTGGTGCAACGGCCCTGGCTTGCCCCCCTGCCAGGCGCCCCGATGAACGCTGCTCGCCTGCTGCTATGTTTTCCTTATGGAGGGGGTGGCGCCTCAGCGTTCAATGGTTTGAGCCGGCTAGCCGATGTCGGCGTTACGGCATGGGCCGTGAAACTACCTGGGCGCGAGGAGCGGAGTACGGAAGCGCCGGTCACGCGGGTCGCGCAGGTTATCGAGGCGATCGTCGATGCACTGCAAGGCGTAGGCATACCCTATGCGTTTTACGGCCACAGCTTCGGTGCTGGGTTGGCGCTGGATGTAACCCACGCGCTAGCCGAACGCAACCAGCCGCTGCCGACGCATTTGATCCTGTCAGGGCGCATGCCGCCCCATACCGGCTACTCACCGCTACTGGGTGCGATGGACGACCAGCAACTGTGGCGGCACGTACGCTCAGAGAGCCCCTTGCCACTGCCGACGGATGCCTCCTGCAGTTTCGCCAGGCAGGCGCTGAGCAAGCTCAAAGCTGACTTGGCGCTCAATGCACAACTCACTTATCGCTTTATCCGACCGCTGCCAGTGCCCCTGTACGTTCTCGGTGGCCGGGACGACCCATTGCTTGAGCTCCAACGCCTGGACGAATGGCAGCGCTACACCAGCACAAGCTTCCATAGCGAATGCGTGCCCGGCGGACATTTTTTCTTCAACATCGATTTTCAGCGTTTGTACCTGCCACTTTTAACCACTCTGGACGAACAAGGCAGCTGAGCGTCATGGAACGTGCATTCTGGACCACCCCTTATCTCTCGTCCCTAGACGCTCAGGTGCTAAGCATTGATGGGCGCGACGTGGTTATCAGCCCGACGATTTTCTTCGCCGAATCCGGTGGCCAGGAGTCGGATAAGGGTTACATCAACCGCATCGAAGTCACCCAGGCCACGGTTGTCGACGAGCGCATCATCTATCGCTTGGCCAGAGAGCCTGACTTTGTCGTGGGTGATCTAGTCAGCGTGGAGATCGATTGGCCTCGCCGATATGCACTTATGCGCTTGCATTTTGCCGCTGAAATCGTGCTGGAGTTGTTCTACAGGAAATTCCCAGGTCTGGAAAAGATCGGTGCGCATATCGGCCAACATAAAGCGCGGATCGACTTTGCCTTGGAAGGCAATATCAGTCAGTACTTCCCGGAGATCCTGCAGGATGTAGAGCTTCTGGTAGCCGCCGCTCTACCAATTGAAAGTCGCTTTACCGACGCCGACCGGTTGCGCCGTTGCTGGTACATCGAGGGATTTTCCACGGTGCCTTGTGGCGGCACCCATCTGCGCAACACGGACGAGGTCGGGCGCATTCGCCTCAAGCGCAACAACATCGGGGCGCACAAAGAGCGCGTCGAAATTTACCTAGTGGATTGACTGCCCAAGAGTGGCACTGGGAGACAGCCATCATGCTCAACATCATGTCTGCACTTGGGTTGTTGCTATTGATGCCGGGACCTACGAACACACTACTGCTGCGGTCTGGAGCGCTAAGCGGCTTACGGCGTGCCTGGTCTTTGAGCCTGCTGGAGTACTCAGCCTACCTATTGCAGATTTCCTTCTGGGGGTGTCTTCTCAGCCATATCGGTGACAGCGCACCCTGGTGCCTGAAAGTGATGCAACTAATATCAGTGGCTTATCTGATCAAAACCTCATACCGGCTATGGCGCGATCTCGACAACCCGCGCCATCCATCACCCAAGGACCAGATCTCCAATCTTTATTTTTTTCGGCTGACCCTTATTAACCCCAAGGGTCTATTGGTGGTCTCGTTCATCGCTCCCGAGCAGACCTTTACCGATATCACGCTGTACCTGTATTTCGTCGTACAACTAAGTCTGACGGTAATCCCGATTGGCTGCGCCTGGGTGCTGCTTGGCGCATACATCAAACGCAGCAGGCACGCCTGGCTTACAACGCTGAACATCAATCGCACCGCCTCGGTGATCATTTGCTGCTTCGCGGTGGCGATCCTTTCCCAATTGACTGACTCACTGATCAAGAGCAGCGTGGCTTTTTAGGGGTTAGCAGGCTGCGGAAATACGACTAAGAGCGGCTAATAAAAACACTTGAATCTTGTCTCCACGGAGGCAAAATTGCCCACATGACACGTCGCAAAGAGATCCCCATAGCGCTGTGGAAGCGCATCGAACCATTGATTCCGCAAGTAAAGCGCTCGCCCAAAGGTGGACGACCGCGTATCAGTGATCAGCAAGCCCTCAACGGCATTGTCTATGTCCTGCGGACCGGTATCCCCTGGGAGGACCTGCCTGCGGAACTGGGGTATGGCAGCGGCATGACCTGTTGGCGCCGGTTGCGTGATTGGCAGGCTGCCGGTGTGTGGCATCGTCTGCATCAGGTGTTGCTGGCCGAGTTACGTCGCGCCGATGCGCTGGATCTGAGCCGAGCCAGTCTGGACGCGGCCAGTGTGGCCTCCCCCCGGGGGGGCCTACACCGGGCCAAACCCGACAGATCGCGGCAAACTCGGCAGCAAACGGCATATGATCGTCGATCGCAACGGCGTGCCCTTGGTAGTCTGCATCACTGGGGCCAATCGGCACGACTCTGTCGTGTTCGAGGAGTTGCTTGATGCCTTGCCTGCCATCTCCGGTAAACCAGGGCATCCGCGACGCTGGCCAGACAAACTGCATGCCGACAAAGCCTACGACGTCCAACGGTGTCGCACCGTTCTCAAGCAACGCGGCATCATTGCGCGGATCGCCCGCAAAGGGATCGAGCGCAACGACCGGTTGGGCCATCATCGCTGGGTCGTCGAGCGCACCCACGCCGGGTTCGCAGGCATGGGTAAACTGCGCATCCGCTTTGAACGCCGCATCGATATCCACTCCTGATTAGCCCTAACTCTCAGCCGTGAAAATTGCTCGCTGCGCGTAAAGCCGGTTCTGGCCATGGTGCGGATTGCATTATGGCCTTGGTAAGTCGTGGCAGCATGTCGCGCAATCGAAATCGACGATTAAATGGGTAGGCCGCTTCTCCCAGATACCGCCTTGCGTATTTGCCTTGCGCGATGGCGTAATACACCCCGCTTATGGCGCGTTTGAGGTTACCCAGCACCACGTTGACCCAACGTGCACCGGTCGCTTCGGTTGCAGCACGACCACCGCCTGTGTCCAGCGTGGTATGCGCGTGGCCGGCGTCCTCCAGCCGGCGGAAACAGGCCAGCCCATCGGTGTAGACCTCGCACCCGGGCGCCAGGCGACGGGCAATCCAGTCCTGCAGCGAGGCGTTGTCGAAGCTGCGCATCGGCTCGATTACCACAAAGCGCGGTGCGGTGAAGGTGTCATCGGTCTGCACCGCAATCAGGAACGGTTGTTTGTTCTCCGATCCGCGTCCAACCTTGCCACCGTTGCGCTCACCGCCCAGATAGGCATCGTCGATCTGCACGAAACCCGCCAGTTTCCGCGTGGATTCGCGCTCGGCCATGACCTGCATGATCTTGTGCTTCATCCGCCAGGCTGTCTTGTAGTTGACCCCCAGATGACGCATCAGCTCCAGCGCGGCCATGTTGGTCTTGGTCGAGGTCAACAGGTGCAACGCCAGCATCCAGGTGCGCAGCGGCAGTTTGGTGCCTTGGAACATCGTGCCTGCAATCGGGCTGGTCTGATGCCGGCACGCGCTGCACTGATAGTAGATGACAGCACCACGCTTGAAGCGCGAGCGCGTCCGCCCGGCACAGCAGGGGCAGCGAAATCCCTGCGGCCAGCGCCACTTGTACAATGGGCGGTAGCACTTGGCCTCGGTGCCGTAGGACGCGAAGAACTCAGGCATCGACAATCCTGCTTAGAACTGCACGGCATTGATGCTCATCACGCCACCTCATTGGCTTCAGGTGACTGCAGCATCCACAAAGCGCGGCGCAGATCCTGCGACTGGCGGCTGAAGGTCAGGGCTAATCAGGTATCCACTTGGCACTGCTCTCGCTTGCATGTTCCATCATCTGCTTACGGCTTCTTCCTGGGTTTTGTTAGCCGCTCTAAGAGCCCCTGGCGGGTCATATGAACTCTAGTTGTCCAATCCTTCTACAATGAACAACTGCATGCCGTCGGCCGCACCTTCGCGGAGCTCTCTAGCTCTTTTGTACTCTTCAGAGTGGTAGAAATTCTGTGCTGCATCAACCGAAGGAAACTCTACAATGACCACGCGACGGCTTTCAGCCTCTCCCTCCAAAAAAAACTTCTCGCCGTCCCTCGAGATGAAGCGGCCTCCATGAGCTTTCACAATATCAGGCGTTAGCCGCTTGTAGTTATTATACCGGGCTTGGTCGGTGATTTTCATTTTACCAATAAGATAGGCGCTCATTTAACCCTCCACGCATCAAAGCAAAATCCCGAAAGCGGGTGCCATAATTTTTTGCCAAGAGGGTCACCTTCGCCATGGGCTTATCATAGGGAAGCAAGCCATCTGCTCCTTCAAGGAGACGGCCCACGCTCAATCACAAGCCGACCTTAAAGGCGTACCGGGCGAGCGCCCATAGTCCATTTTGACGAAAAGGGCCCCGGGGATAGGATTTACTGGAGGTATACGGAGTCCATGCCGAGCTCTTCGAGCTTGCTCATTGATGCTCACGCCTTGTTCCGTTCCAGCGTGGCCCTGATGTTGTTAAGAGAGGCTGCCGGGGACGGCGGTCAGCGAAGCCGGCAGGATCGAGGAGCGGCTTGCTCAGGCGTTGCCGGCACCCGATCTCATACTGTTCGATGTGCAGCTGGAAGGTACCAACAGCCTTGCAGCTCAGGCGCTCGGTAAAACGTCGCCGGCATCCAAGACTCTCGCTAAGTCTTGGATGTATCGGGCACGAGGACCCTCTCACCGGCGGCTAGCACCGGCCTGACCAAGGGGAGATGCACGCGGAAAGTGCTGCCGTGCCCCTCTCGGGAAACCAGGGTCAAGGGATGGCCCAAGAGACGGGCCAACCTGGCAACGATGGCAAGCCCCAGACCTAGCCCTTCGTGGGTGTGCCGGTTCGAATGGTCAAGTTGATGAAAGTCGCGGAAGATTTCCTGTTGATGCTGGGGAGCGATACCGATACCGGTGTCGACGACTTCGATCTTGGTGCAGCCATGGCGCCGCCGGCAAGCGACCAAGACGCCCCCTCTCAGGGTGTAGCGGATCGCATTGTTGATGAGATTTCGCAGTATCAGCTCCAGCAAGGCGGGATCGGACAATGACAGTAGCTCCGTATCCCGCGTGCGGTAGCTGAGGCCCTTGCCGTTGGCGAGGGGTGCCAGCTCAATTTCCAGCCTATCCAGCAGCGGCTGCAGGGCAAAAACGTGCAAGGTCGGCTGCAAGGCTCCCAGTTCGATGCGTGATAGGTCCAGAACCGTATTCAGCATGTCGGTAGTGGTCGTGACGGCCGTCCGGGCCTTGACCAGCAGTTGCCGTTGTTGGGGACCGAGCGAACTGCCGGCCAAGGCTGCCAGAAAGAATCCCTGAGCCTGCAGGGACTGGCGCAGGTCATGGCTGGCGCCAGCCAGTAGCTGACAGCGGGCCTTATCCGACTGCCGCGCACGATGCAAGGCGATGCGTACCTGCTGCAGGTCACGGTGTGCCCGCTGGGTGGTCTCATCCAGCAGCAATTGCCGTTTCAATTGCTCAACCAGACGCTCCCCACCCGTGCGTGCCCATTGGCAGAGTCCCAGGCCATAGAGCAGGAAAGTGATGCTCAGGATCTTGTGCAGGTCATCGCCAACGCGCAGAAGCCACATAGCGATCAGTACCGCCGGCAGCAGGACGCTTCCCAAGTACAGACTGGGCACAGCGCACTTCAGGGACGCGTTGACATTGCCGAGCGCGGCGAGCAGCACCAGCAGCAAGGCGCTGAAGGGCGTAGGAAATGCCTGCTGCAGGGCAATTCCGCACAGCATGGTCCAGACGACGCCTTCCAAGGTCCCCGCCAGCATCAGCACCAGAGTCACTGGCTGCACCAGGCCAACGTCCAGGCCGAATCTTAATACCCGGCGAGCATATATTACTTGCCACATCCTAAGACTCAAGACGGCGACATACCAAAGCAACAATTGCGTTTGGATAAGGTCAGGGGCCCAGTCATTGCTCAGTGGGGCGAGGGGCGCCCAGGAAAAGCTGGCATGGAAGCCGTCGAGCAGGGTGAAGATCAAGATCAGGCTGGTAGCAAGCAGGGTGGTCTTGACCAGTGATTGGGTGAGTTCGTCCAGGATGAGCCGTAAGGCCTCCTGGCATGAGCGGGCATCATGCCTCACAGGACGAGTCCTAGGCGGCGTGCGGCATCGGCCGCTTCGGTACGGCTGGACACCTGGAGGATGGTCAGTATTGCCTGGACATGGCTGCGGACCGTGTGCTCCGAGCGCCAGAGCTGCAAGGCAATCGCCTTGTTCGTCAACCCGTGGCACAGCAACCCGAGCACCTCGCGCTGGCGTGGAGTGAGCGACAAAGGAGTGGCGGCGGTAGTCATTGGTTCGGGTGGCTCCCCGGAGATCAGCGCCTGGATCCGCTGCAGAAAGCGCTCCGGACATTCCGTCTTGGCGTGAAACTCCACCGCACCTCGTTGGATCGCCTCGCACACGATCGCCTCCTGGTCGAAGGCTGACACGATCACCACCTTCGCCAGCGGCCAGCGCTCCAGCAGCAAGGCGATACCTTCCAGGCCATTGGCACCTTTCAGTTGCACATCGAGCAGTATGAGGTCGGGTACCGGCAACACCTGGGCAAGCGCCTCCTCGATCGTGCTGGCTTCGCTGACCGTCATCTGCGCCAGTCTCATTTCCAACATCAGGGCCACGCTGGAGCGGAACAGTGCGTGATCATCAATGAGCAGGATCGAAGCGTTCGGCATGGACTTCTTAAACCTCAGTCAGTACATCGCCTAGCCAAACCACTGTTGTGTTGGTGAACTAATTACGGATCGGGTTACGTTTCTTCTCGGCAATCATAGGCGGCAGTCCACCCTTGAATTGGTGTCGTGGTCAAGTTTTAGTGGACACCGCGATATGCAATTTGTGGACACCGCGATATGCAATTTCAGGTAGTGGCTTTCTCGTAGTCGGCTGGTAATCTGTAGCCGAAGGTCGAGCGCAGTCGGTGGGTGTTGTAGAAGCCGACGATGTAGTGGGTGATGTCCGCGATGGCCTCGTTGTGGTTGGCGTAGCGGCGCTGCCAGACACGCTCCATTTTCTGGTTCAGGGAGAACCGCTCCATCACCGCGTTGTCCCAGCAGTTGCCCTTGCGGCTCATGCTGGCCACGCGCTTGTGCTTGGCCAGCAGATCGCGGTGGGCCTGGTGGCGTACTGGCTGCCACGGTCGCTATGCACGATCAGTCCCGGCTTGGGCTGGCGCAGGGCGATGGCCATTTGCAACGCTGTTCAGACCAACTCGGCGGGCATGTTCGGCGCCATCGCCCAACCGACGATCTTGCGCGAGTACAGGTCCAAAACGGCGACCAGATACAGCCCGCCGCGTTCGGTACGGATGTAGGTGATATCGGCCACCCATGCTTGATCGGGGGCACCGGGATTGAAGCGCCGAGTCCAACAGGTTGGCTGCCACTGGCAGGTCATGTCGGCTGTCGGTGGTGTGCACGAATTTGTGTTTCCAGTGCGCCTTCAGGCCCAGCTGTTTCATCAGGCGGCGGACGCGGTAACGCCCCGCCGCCAGCCCCTGGGCCTGCAAAGCCGCACACAGCCGACGGCTTCCGTAGTTGCCGCCACTGGCCTGGAAGGCAGCCTGCAGCGGCGTTGTGAGCGTGCACGCGCGCGGTACTCGCCGTCGCCGACTGGCGGCATAGACGCCCGAGCGACTCACGTCCAGCAATCGGCACAGGCGGGCGGTATCGGCCTTCTTCTCCCACTGCTCGATCACCTGCTGGATCACTTCAGTTCCCGGGCGAAGAAGGCCGATGCTTTTTTAAGATCGAGACGTCCTCGCGCAGGCGCTGGTTGTCCCGCTCCAATTCACGAATGCGCTGCTGCTCGGACGTCAGCGCCTTGCCGATGCCGGCTTGGCCGGTCTGCTCGGCATCGTACTGGGCAAGCCAGCGGCGCACAGCGCTGTCTATGCAGGTGCTGGTCGCGGCACACCTGCGCCACGCTCAGGCCCTGCTCTCGGATCATCTGCACCACCTGTAGTCTGAAGGCGGTATCGAAAGGTTCTGCGGTTTTTCGTCATAGCTTGCGCGGGGCTCGTTGGGGTGATCATCCCCTATCGAGGCGTCCATGAGAATTAGACCAGTAAATGGTGTGGCTACTGCTGGTCGCAGCGCTGCAGCAGTATCTGCCGATGTCTTGTTGCGCTTGTGCGGCGCCCAGGTAACCGAGGATCCGTTTCTCACGCTTCACCGATTGGCCTGGGCTTCCAGCGCCTGGGTCTTCTTCCAGTGCCGGGCATTAGCCCCTTGCGCGCGAGCGCAACCCCGCCACGCTCTATCCGAGGCTGATGCATCCAGCGACGCTGCGCCGACCCGACCCGACCCGACCCGACCCAGCGAACGGGCCGTCTCACGCTTGAAGTCGAGCGTAAAGGAACGATGTTGTCTGCTCATTGAACAACTCTGTGACGACTATTAACGCCCAATAAGCTCTCCGGGTGGGTGGGCCACCATACTTTTCGTCAAAATGGACTATGGGTCTCCGCTCGTTGCGCCTTTAAGGTCAATTCGTGGTTGAACGTGGGTCGCCTCCTTGAAAAAGCAGCCGGCTTCCGTCCTGCGGTGAACCCTAAGGGGAAGGTGGCCCTCCTTGCGATCAGTCATTAAGTGCTACAGAGCCACCTTGGAATGCCACCATGCTGGTATTTCCCCCCTGCACGGACGGAATCTGCTCTCACGTCCTGACGGCTGCACTCCAGGCAGGGTTGTTTCGGCTGCTTGCCTACGGAACGGGGCCCATCTCTTTGGCAGCGACTCCACGCTTGCAACCCGGCACGACACGCCACTTCTGGTTTGCCCTACCAGTCGAGCAGCGGCGACCCCACCCGACCCGCTGTACGCCGGCGTTAGGCAGTGATGCCGTCGTACTCGGCCCGGCGCCTGCACCCAACCCAAACGCCTCGTCTTTTCCCATCTGCACGCCTGTGCAAGAAAAAGGTGATCTCGTATGAGTCTGTTTCCTGAGTTCTGCAGCATCGTCGCCCAACAGCCGAATACCACGGCCGTGGTGGAAGATCAGCGAGCGATTTCCTTCCGGGAACTGGCGCAACTAGCCGACAAGGTCGCCGCCGGGCTGCTGCAAGCGGGCCTGCAGCCGGGCGACCGGTTGGCTATCCACCTGGGTAATCGGCTGGAACTAGTGGCCTTGTACTATGCGTGCCTGGACATCGGCGTAGTGATGGTGCCGATCAATAGGCGCCTTATCGCCAACGAAATCGAGCATCTGCTCCACCACAGTGGCGCCCGTTACTACGTCGGCGACCAGGAAACCTACCGCCGTTGCGCCGCGGTGATCGCGGGCGGTGCGACGGTGGAACGGGCCTGGATCGTCGCGGGTGAGGAAGCGCTCGAGGAGGAGCACTGTCTGCCCTGGTCCGCTCTGCTCGTCGCTTCGCCGGGCAAGCGGACGCCTGCCCACGCGGAGTGGCTCGCGGCGATTTTCTATACGTCCGGCACCACGGGCATACCTAAGGGGATCGTGCATTCCCAGGCGACCCTGGCGCAGGCCGTCGGCCTGATGGAGGCTATGCTGCCACCCCGCACGGCCCAAGGCGCTCTCGGCAAGGGGCCCGTCCATTCGATGCTGGACGCGATCACGCCCTGGAGCACCCTGATGATCCTGGCCGCGCACCGGCAGGGGCGGGCTGTCGTGTTGCTACCCGAACTGACGGCGCAGACGACCCTGGCGCTGCTACGACGACTGCCGCTGAGCTTTCTGAAAGGCGCTCCCTCGCACTTCAAAAATCTGCTCGCTGCAGCCGAGTCCTCGTCAGCCACTCCCCTTCCCTCGCTAACGAGCACCTATAGCGTCAGCGGCGGTGATCTCTGCCCTCCGGAACTGGGGAGGCATTGGCGCAACCTATGGGGCGGCGCGTTGCGTGGTTCCTACGGGCTGACGGAGTCCGGCCCGATCTTCTGCCAACCCGATGTCGCCGCCACCGAGCAGTCGTCGATCGGCTGGCCGCTGCCCGGTGTCGATCTGCAACAGACGGAGAACGGCGAGCTGTTGATTCGCTCGCCAGCCAGTACCCTGGGGCTGTGGAACGGCCAGGAGGTGGATCGCCTGCCTACTGCGCGCTGGATGGCTACGGGCGATCTGGTGCAGCGCCAGGACGATGGCGGCTACCTCATCATCGGTCGGGAAAAGGACATCCTGAAATGCGACGCTTATTCCATCTCCCCCGTGGAGGTCGAGCACGCGCTGCTCAAGCTGCCCGACATCGCCGAAGCCGTGGTGTTTGGTGTTCCTGATCCCACCATCGGCGAGCGCCCGGTCGCGCTGTTGCGTACCGCCAATGGGCGGGAGCTTCCCGCGCAGCGGCTGAAGCAGCACCTCGGGGCGTTGATCGCGGAATACAAGCACCCCCGCCAATACCTGTTC
This sequence comes from Xanthomonas sp. 3075, assembly GCF_014197275.1. Lineage (GTDB taxonomy): Bacteria > Pseudomonadota > Gammaproteobacteria > Xanthomonadales > Xanthomonadaceae > Xanthomonas > Xanthomonas campestris_B. Next base: position 17,322 of record NZ_JACIFI010000014.1, read on the forward strand.
GTCGAGCACATTCCGCTGTCCTCCACGGGCAAGGTGAGCCGCAAGCAATTGGCGAGCGACTACCGAGAGATCCTCGGCTCCGCGCCCTCTACCTAGTCCCTTCAGTGACGCGCATTGCCTGCGGGACCGGCTCTACAGCGGCCCCGACACCAACCCTTTGCCCACCGCTGGAGTTCTCAACGTGAACGAGATCGAAAAAAACATCGTCGACATCCTGGTCGATGACCTGTTCATCAGCACGCCCCGCGCGGATATCGACCTCAACGCCAACCTGCGCACTGCCCTGGGGCTGGACTCTCTCGGGTTCAGTGAATTGCGCGCCCAGTGCGAATACGCCTTCGGCGTCAAGATCGAGGACGAGGACTTCAATCCGCAGCATTTCGACTCGGTGCATGCGCTGGCCCAGTTGCTGACCACCCTGCAGGCCAAGTGAGGGCGATCGCCATGAGCCTTCCGGCGAGCGATAAGCAGCCCCATGCACCACGCACCATGGGTTTCACCGAACTCAAGACCTGGCTGCGCCATCGTCACCCAATGGTGTATCTGGATCGTGTGCTCGACTACGAGCCTGGCGTCCAGATCAAGACGTTGATGGCGGTGTCGGGCCAGACTGACGCGCTCGCCGGTCACTTCCCGGAGCGGGCGATCTATCCGGCGAGCCACCTGATGCAGGCCATTTCGCAGTCGGCGATCATCCTGTTCCAGCTATCGACCTCGCGCCTGGCGGACGATGAGGTCACTCTGGTCGGCTCGATCAAGTCGCGCTTCATCCGCCCCGTGGTACCGGGCGACCTGGTGATCTTCCAGCTCGATTGCGAAAGCCTGCGGCCGGACTTCTTTACCTTCAACTGCCGAGCGACGGTGGACGATCGCAGCGTCGGGATGCTCAAAGGTTCGCTGGTCCGCAAGTCGCTCGCCGACTTGGGAGAGCACCTATGGTGAGCCGTCCCGTGGAGGCATGGGTCACCGGTATGGCCTGGTCGACCACCCTGGGCGACGACCTGGCGGGCGTCTGGCAAAGCCTGCTCGCCGGTCGCTCGGGCATCCGCGCGGTCGACTTCCCCATGGCGCTGCGCAGTCCCTTGGCCTCGCCCTTGCCAGACCTGGATCCAGCCCTTCCACTAGCAGAGCGGCAGCACCGGTTGACGGTGACGACCCTGCGCCGGGCGTTGCAGGACGCCGGACTAGCTGGGGCTACCGCCGAGGTGGTGCCGGTCCTGGCCACCAGCTATGGGCACCACCTGGATGTGCCGGAGACCGACTCGCTCTCCCGCTGGGCGGTAGCGGCGGCGCGAGAGGCCGGCTGCCAGCGCGCGCCGATCACCGTCAGCACCGCCTGCTCGGCCGGGGCCGACGCCCTCTTGCTTGGGTTGAGCCTGCTTCGCAGGGGCTTCGCCGATGTCTGCCTGTGCGGCGGTGCGGACATCCTCACGCCGGCCAAACGGCTCGGACATTCGCAACTGGGGACGCTGGCGGCGGATGGTTTGCGCGCCTTCGATCGCGCGCACAGCGGCACTGTGCTGGGCGAAGGTGCGGGTTTTCTGGTGCTGGAAACTCAGGCCTCCGCCCTGGCCCGCAGCGCGCGGCCCTACGGCATCTTCGCCGGGGCCGGCTCGGCCAACGACGCCGTGAGCGCGGTCGCGCCGGACCTGTCGGGTGGTTGTCTGGCGTTGGCCGTACAACGCGCGTTGCACGGCGCGGGCCTCACCGCCCGTGAGGTCGGTTGCATCAGCATCCACGGCACCGGCACGCGGCTCAACGACGAGGTCGAGGCCAAAACCTACAGCGAACTGTTCGCCGGTTCGCCACGCCCGCCGCTGCTGTTCGGCACCAAGGGTGCCTTCGGCCATACGCTCGGCGCCACTGGCGCGCTGGAGGCCATCAGTCTCCTGCTGGCGCTGGCTCACCAGCAGGTACCGCCCATCGTTGGACTTGAAAATCCCCTGGCGGGGATAAGCCTGCCGCTGGCCATGCGGACGGCGCTCGCCTGTCCCGCCGAGGTCGGCATCAGCGTGACCCTGGGCTTCGGTGGCTTCGATACCTGCCTGGTCTTTCAACGGGCGCGGGAGGCGAGGCGATGACCGAACTCGATTGGAGCGCCTACCACCTGAGCGCCCTTGGCCAAGCGGAGTCTCTGGCCGCCCTTGGCTCAGCGGCAGGCGCGGCGCAAAAAACCTCCGCCTATGCCGATCCGCTGTCCTGGCTGGTGTTCGAGGCCGTGGAGCGCGCCCTGGACAACTGCCGCGATGCGGTGCTGACCGCCTGCCAGACGGTGGGGCATATCGTCGTGAGCGACATCTGCACCCTGCACACCATGCAGCATATCGCTCGCGACCTGGGCCGGAATCGCCTGTCGCCGCTGCGTTTTTCCGGTGCCTGTCCGGGACTGGTCTGCAGCCTGCCAGGCCAGTTGCTGCGTTTCAGCGGTCCCAGCATGGTGCTGTCCATGCCGCCCCAGGACGGCCTGGTGCCGGCTGCCCTGCTCGCCCAGGACTGGCTCGATAGCGGCGCCGCCAGCTATGTCCTGGTGAGTGCCCACGAGCTGGCTGGCACCCAGCACCGGGTGCGCTGCACCTTGCTGAAGCCGCAGGCCGAGCGGATGGACCCATGACCGTGGTGGTCGATGCACAAGGCGTCCAGGCGCTGTTCGAGCGGGTGCTGCCGCTGGAGGCGGGCAGCGGACGCGAGCCTTTCGAGGAATTCGCCGCCCTGTGCGAGGGCTTGCAGCGTCTCGGGGTCAAGCCCGGGCGCGCGGTGTTGGTGGCGCTGCCCAACGGGTCCCACTTCGTGGCTCTGCTGTTCGCGCTGCTGCTCCTAGGCGCGGTGCCGACCCCCTTGCCCTACGCAGCGCCGCCCGGGCGCCTTCGCCGCATCGCCATGCTGCTCGGCGCCGACCTGTTGATCCTGCCCGGCGGCGCCGCCATCAAGGCGCTAGACGCGCAGGAAGCCGGACGGCTGTCGACCGACCTGCAATGGGCGCGGCTGAAAGACGTCAGCCCTCTCACCTACAAACCGGGCGAAGTGGTGCTGCTCACCTCAGGGACGTCCGGCATCTTCAGCGGCTGCGTGTTCGACAGCGCGGCGCTGCTGCTCAATGCCAGGCGACATGCGGCCTCCATCGGCCAAAGCGCTGCCGACCGGCTGTTGATCAACCTGCCGCTGTTCTACTCCTTCGCCTTCGTGGCGCAATTGCTCAGCAGCTACGCCCTGGGCAACGAAGTGGTTCTGGCCACCCCGCCGTTCACCCCGATCCATTACCACCGCAGGCTCCAGGACCTCGGCATCACCCTGTCTTCGTTGACGCCCGTGATGATCACGGCGTTGTGCGCGGCGGGCCTGGATGAGCTGCCGCCCTCACTACGCCGCTTGACGATCGGGGGCGATGCGTTGGCCGCCGAGCTTGTGCCGCGGCTGCTGGCCCGTAACCCGGATCTCGAGCTCTATCTGACCTATGGCCTGACCCAGGCCGGCCCGCGCGTTGCGACACTGGCCGCGCACCTCGAGCCGGCCGAACGGTACGCCTCTGTCGGTCGGCCGTTACCGCAGGTCGAGGTCGAGCTGGCTGGCGCGCCGGGTGCTCGCGAAGGGGAACTGCTGGTGGTCACCGACACCGCCATGCAGCGGCGCATCACTGACGGCGAAGCGACCTGCCTGCCCGCGCTGCGCGGCCAGAAACGCCTGGTCGCCACCGGTGACCTCTTCCATATCGATGCGGACGGCTATCTGTTCTTCCGCCAGCGTAATCCGACCTTCGTCATGCGCCGGGGGGAAAAGCTCTGCCCCCGCTCGATTTGCGAAATCGTCGAAAGCCTGCCGGGGATCGTCAGTGCCCAGGCCTGGGTGCAGCCGAACGCCGTAGCGGACAACGAGGTAGCGCTGATCCTCGATGTGCAAAGCCACGACCCCGACCTCGATGAACGAGCGTTGCGCCGACAACTCGCCAGGATCCTGGTGCGCGCAGAGCAACCGGATCGGCTGGACGTGACCTTCGCCCAGCACGCCGTCTGGCAAAAAGGCCGCCGTTAACTGCTTCCAACATTTCTGCAGGAGTCTGCCCGTGACCACCTTCACCGTGCCCCTGATTCTGTCGGATGCCAGCCCTGCGGCGCTCGCCGCTACCGCGCAACGCCTGCGCACCGAGTACGCAACACGCTCCTTCGCCGAATGGCAGCTGTTCTGCCGACAGCAACTCGCACGCGACCACGTCGAATACCGCGCGGCGCTCTTCGCCACCGATCAGGCCAGCCTGCTCAAGGGACTGGAGATGCTGGCCCGCGGCAGGACCACGAGGCAGCAGGTGCTGGGCCGCGCCGACCAGGTGCGGCAGCCGGTACTGGTGTTTCCGGGCCAGGGACCGCTATGGCCACGGATGACGACCGGACTGAGCGCCGCCCTGCCAGGCTACCAGCAGGCCCTGCACCGCCATGGCGATCTCATAGAGGCTCAGATCGGCTGGAATCCGGCGCGGGCCCTCGCCGAGGGCGAGGACATCGATCGCCTCGTGCGCATCCAGCCGCTGCAATTCGCGCTGGCCTGCAGCCTGGCGGACACCTGGCGAGCCTTCGGGATCGCGCCAGCAGCGGTGATCGGTCACTCCGTGGGCGAAGCCGCCGCCGCCTGCGTGGGTGGCTATCTGGACGAGGCCAGCGGTACCACGCTCACCGCCCTCTGGGGTGAGACGCTCACTGCCATCGAAGGCCAGGGCGGAATGCTGTCGGTCGCCGCGGCGCTGGATGACATCCAGCCCTTGTTGGGCAACCAGGAAAGCCTCAGCGTCGCGGCCATCAACGCACCGCGCAGCGTGACCTTGAGCGGTACCCTGGCGGACCTCGATGCGTTGCAGACGCGGCTCACAGACGCTGGCTTTTGGGCCTGGCGCGTACCCGGCGGCCAGGTCGCCGGCCATGGGCCACAGGTGGAGCCGCTGCGCGACGCCGTGACGTCGCGCGCCCCGGCCAAGGCTTTGGCCGGACAGGTGCACTACTACTCTTCGGTCTGCGGTGAGCGGGTGAACGGCGAGTGTCTGGATGCGGATTATTGGTTCCGCGTCCTCCGCGAAACCGTACGCTTCCAAGACAGCCTGCAGGCCTTGATCGCCGATGGGCACCGCCTGTTCATCGAGGTGAGCCCGCATCCGGTGCTGACCTCGCTCATCGACGACGCCCTGCGTGGCGCTGGTGTCGCCGGCGGGGCGGTAGCCACTCTGGACCAGCGCAAGGATGATCGCGAAAGCCTGCTCCAGGCCCTGGCCCATGCCTTCGTGCATGGCGCCCCCGTGGACTGGTCGCAGGCGATCGAGCGGTTGCTGCCGGAATGGTCGACGTCGGTGGCACCCCCAGAGCCCCAGGCCACCACGGCGGTTGACGATACCTTCGCCTCGGCTCACCTCGCCCAACTCGGTGAGCCGGAACAACGCCGGCTGCTGCTGAAGCTGCTGGCGCAGGAGATGGCAACGCTGGTCGGCCAGCCGTTCGCCAGCGAGACCCAGTCGTTTCGCGACTGCGGCTTCACCTCGCTGAATGTGGTCGAATTCGCCCAGGCGGTGTCGGCCGCGGTCGGTGTCAGCCTGCCGGTGACCCTGGTCTACGACCACCCCACGCCTCAAGCCGTCGTCACCTATCTACGCGGCGTGCTCGGGCTGCTGTCGCCGAGCGAGCGCCAGGCCGCCCCCGTCGCGGCGGGCGCGCACCATGACGAGCCCATCGCCATCGTCGGCATGAGCTGTCGTTATCCCGGCGGCGCCACTAGCCCGGAAGCGCTCTGGGCGCTGCTGATGGAAGAGCGGGATGGGATCAGCGAGTACCCGACCGATCGGGGGTGGGACATCGCTAAGCTCTACGATCCCGAGCCCGGGCGGTTCCGCAAGATCGCCACCCGCACCAGCGGTTTCCTGCACGAGGCCTCGGTCTTCGATCCGGCCTTTTTCGGCATTTCGCCGCGCGAGGCACTGACGCTGGAACCGCAACAGCGGCTGCTGCTGGAGGTGTCCTGGGAGGCCCTCGAGCGTGCCGGGATCGACCCGGCCTCGTTGCACGGCTCACTGACCGGGGTCTACGTCGGCATCATGGGTACCGAGTACGGCACCCAGATCCAGCACGCCTCGGAGGACGTGACCGGCTATGGCTACATGGGCACGGCCACCTGCGTCGCCGCGGGCCGGGTGTCCTACTGCCTGGGCCTGCAGGGACCGGCGCTGGCGATCGATACCGCCTGCTCGTCCTCGCTGGTAGCCATCCATACCGCCTGCGAGGCGCTACGCAGCAATGACTGCCAGTTGGCGCTGGCCGGCGGCGTCACGGTCATGCCGACACCCGGCGTGCTGATCGACTTTTCCCAGCAACGGGTCCTGGCCCCGGACGGGCGCTGCAAGGCCTTCTCGGCGTCGGCCGATGGCGTCGGTCTGGGCGAAGGCGTCGGCATGCTGGTGCTCGAGCGCCTCTCCCAGGCGCAGGCCAAGGGTCGCTTGATCCTCGGCGTCATCCGCGGCAGCGCCGTCAACCAGGACGGCGCCTCCAACGGCCTGACCGCCCCCAATGGCACCGCGCAACAGCAGGTCATTCGCCATGCCCTGGCCAATGCGGGTCTGCAGCCCGAGGACGTGGATGCCGTCGATGCCCACGGCACGGGCACCCGCCTGGGCGATCCCATCGAAGCCAATGCTCTGCTGGCCACCTATGGGCAGCGCCCGGCGGAGCGGCCGCTGTTGTTGGGCTCGATAAAATCGAACACCGGCCATACCCAGGCCGCTGCCGGGGTCGCCAGTCTGATGAAGATGGTGATGGCGCTGCGCACGGGCATCCTACCCCGCAGCCTGCACATCACCGCGCCCTCCACCGAGGTGGATTGGTCGACCGGCGCCATTGAGCTGCTCAGCGAACGGCGCCCCTGGCCAACCGTAGCCGACCGACCACGCCGCGCCGGGATTTCCTCATTCGGCGTCTCCGGCACCAATGCGCACCTGATCGTCGAAGAGTACGTCGCCCCTCCGGCAACGGGCGCCCGCCAGATGCCCGAGACCCAGGCGCCGCTGTGGCCGCTGGCGGCCAAGAGCGCCGAAGCCCTGCGCGAGTCTGCGGCGCGCCTGAATGCCCATTTACTCGAGCACGGGCAGCTTGCGCCGGGCGATATGGGCTACACCCTGGGCGTCTCGCGCAGTGGCTTCCCAATCCGCGCCGCGCTGCGCGGCTCCTCGCGCGAAGAGCTCCTGGAGGCCTTGCAGGCGCTGGCGAGCGGTACCGACCACCCAGGCCTGCTGCAGGGTACGGCGCACGCCCGGGCGCGCAAGCGGGTCTTCGTCTTTCCCGGCCAGGGCTCCCAATGGGCGGCCATGGGAATGGAGCTGTACGCTGCCTTCGCCGTCTATCGCCAAACCATCGACCAGGTCGAGACCGCGCTCCAGCCCTATGTCGACTGGTCGCTGCTCGCGGTGCTGCGTGGCGAGGAAGGTATGCCTTCGCTTGAGCGCATCGATGTGGTACAGCCCGCCCTGTTTGCGGTGATGGTGGCCATCGCGCGCCTCTGGCAGTCGCTGGGCTGCACCCCGGACGCGGTGATCGGTCACTCGCAAGGCGAGATCGCCGCAGCCTATATCGCCGGGGCCCTGACGCTGGAGGATGCGGTCAAGATCCTGGCCATACGCTCGAAGCTGATGCTGGCCCAGGCCGGCACCGGCGCCATGGCTAGTGTCGTCCTGCCGGAGCAGCAGGCCGCCGAACTGGCCGAGCGGGTGGACGCCTCGCTGACCCTGGCGGTCTTCAACAGTCCCAGCAGCACGGTGATCTCCGGCGCAACCAATGCCATCGCGCGACTCCTGGAAACTTGCAAACGCGAACGCATCGTCGCCAGGCGCGTCGCGGTCGACGTGGCGGGGCACTCCCCACAAATCGAAGTCCTGCGTCCCCAGTTGCTGGCGCGCTTCGCCGACCTGCGTCCCCAGGCGACGCAGATCCCCTTCCACAGCACCGTCGCCGGACACGACCCAGCCATCCCCCTGGATGGCCGCCAGCTAGACGCGACCTATTGGTGCGACAACCTCTGCCTGCCGGTGCGCTTCGCCGACGCGGCCCAGGCGCTGAGCCGCACAGGCGATGTCACCTTCATCGAATGCAGTCCCCATCCGGTCCTCTTGCCACCGCTGGAAGAGACGGTTGGCGACCAGGCTAGCAGCCTCGGTTCGCTGCAACGCAACAAGCCTGCGGTCGATTGCCTGGTGGCCGGCCTCTCGCAGCTCTACACCGAGGGCCACCCGTTGAATTGGCGGGCGCTGTATCCCCAGGGGCGTATCGTCGAGCTGCCTACCTACCCGTTCGACCATAAGCCTTTCTGGCTCACCGGACAGGGACCGACCGATGTCGCCGGTGCGGGCCAGCGGGCCACCCAGCACCCGCTGCTGAGCGCGGCCGTGGATCTACCCGAGGGTGGCCTGCTGCTGACCGGCACCCTTGGACTCGGCGCCCATCCGTGGCTGGCGGATCACGCCGCGGCCGGTGTGGTGCTGCTACCTGGCACCGCCTACCTGGACATGCTGCTGTTCGCCGCGGCCCAGACCGATTGCAACCACCTCTTGGAGCTGACGCTGCAGGCGCCCTTGGTGCTGGAGGAACAGGGGCAGATCGATCTCTTGCTCACGGTGAGTCGGGCGGAAGTCGACGGCCTGCGCCAGGCCAGTCTGCATGCCAGACGGCATGCCGATGCCGCCGCCAATTGGGTCCTGTACGCCAGTGCGCAACTGGCGCCGACCGCCCCCGAGACGCTCGCTCCGCTCGACCAGGCCTGGCCACCGCTGGCCGCCACCCCGCTGGACAGCGCCACGCTCTATCAGCGGCTCAGCGAGGCCGGCTACGAGTATGGTCCGGCCTTCCGGGGACTCACCGCCGCCTGGCGGGACGGCGAACGGACCTATGTCGAGGTCATCCTCCCCGAAGCCCTGCCCACCGGCGCCCAAATCCTGCACCCCGCCCTGCTGGATGCGGCCCTGCATCCCTTGGCCCTTCCTGAGGAAGAGACCGCCGCGCCCTTACGGCTGCCCTTCGCGTTCACCGGCATCAGCGCAGCCGCGGATCGCCCGCGCCAGCTCCGCGCCGTGCTCCAGCGTACCGGGGCCGAGACCTATGCGATCAGCGCCTACGACGAGACGGGTAACGCCCTGCTGCACATTGCCGCGCTCCAGCTGCGTTCGGCCTCCCGCGACACCCTGCGCGACCTGGCCCGGGTCCAGCCCGCCCATGACCTGCTGCGGCTCACCTGGAGCCAGTTGCCAACACGGCCGCGCGCGCCACGCGCCGTAACGCGCTGGGCACAGATCGGCGCCGACGAGCCAGGACTCGGTGCGCCGACCTATCCCTCGCTGGTGGCCCTCGGCCAGGCGTTGGACGCCGCCACGCCACCCGAGGTGCTGGTCTGGCGCTTGCCTGAGGCACCGGGCGCGAACATCGCCCTGGCCACCCGCCAGCTGTGCGCCGAGGTGATCGCCCAGCTGCAGGCCTGGCTCGCCGAGGAGCGTCTGGCCGATAGCCGATTGCTGGTGGTGACCCGCAAGGCCAACGCGACGGTCGCCAGTGAAGCCGTCGATCCGGCTCATGCGGCTCTCTGGGGGTTGCTGCACAGCGCGCAGAACGAGAATCCGGGGCGTTTGCTGTTGCTGGACACCGATGGCCCCCTGGCCGACCCGGCGCCCTTGCAGGCCGTGCTGGCCAGCGACCAGCGCCAGTTGGCCCTGCGCCGCGGCCAACTGCTGGTTCCGCAGCTGACCCGCAGCAGCCAGCACAGCAGCCTCACGCCGCCGCTGGGCGGCGGCGCCTGGCGCCTGGAGATCACGCGCGCGGGCAATCTCGACGATCTGGCGCTGCAACCGGAACCCCAGGCCGAGGCCCCGCTGGAAAACGGCCAGATACGCCTGGCGGTGCGCTCCGCCGGGGTCAATTTCTACGACGTGGTCTGCGCCCTGGGGCTGATTCCGCCGCAACACAAACTGGGGACGGAAGCCGCGGGCATCGTTACCGAAGTCGGCGCGGGCGTCACCGCTCTGCAACCCGGCGATCGGGTTCTGGTCATGAGCGAAGGCGCCTTCGGCCCGCTGCTGGTCGCCGACCAGCGCGCGGCGCGCAAACTGCCCGCCGACTGGACCTTCGCCCAGGCCGCCGGCTTCCCGGTGGCCTTCCTGACCGCCTACTACGGCCTGGTCCGACTCGCGCAGGTGCGTCCGGGTGACAGGGTGCTGATCCACGCGGCCGCCGGTGGTGTCGGCCAGGCGGCAATCCAGTTGGCGAAGCATCTGGGTGCCGAGGTCTTCGCAACCGCCCATCCGGACAAATGGCCGATCCTGGAGGCCCTGGGCATAGCTCCAGATCACCTCGCCAGTTCACGGGATCTGACCTTCGCCGCACGCTTCGGCGCCCAGCTCGGCGAACAGGGGATGGATGTGGTGCTCAACTCCCTGACCGGCGAGGCGATCGGCGTCTCCCTGGCCTTGCTCGGCCGCGGCGGACGCTTCATCGAACTGGGCAAGACCGAGGTCCGCGAGCCCGCCGCGGTCGCGATTCAATATCCCGGACGTCACTATCATTACCTGGATCGACCGGACAAGGATCCCCAGGACACCGGGCGGATGCTCGACGAACTGCTCGGGTTGGTGCACGACCGGATACTGACGCCCCTGCCGGTCACCGCCTTCGACCTGCGCGAGGCCGTCCAGGCCCTGCGCTGGATGCAGCAGGGGCGCCACACCGGCAAGGTGGTCCTGACCCTGCCGCGCACCCTGGACCCGGACGGCACGGTCTTGATCACCGGCGGCACAGGCACCCTGGGTAGCCTGGCGGCACGGCATCTGGTCGCCACCGGGCAGACCCGGCATCTGGTATTGGCCAGCCGCAGTGGCGCCCGGGCGGAAGGCGCCCTGGCACTGCGCCAGGAATTGGAGGCCGCGGGTGCCCAGGTCCGGCTGGAAGCCTGCGACCTGGCCGATCCCGAGGCCGTCGAACGCTTGCTCGACTCGCTGCCCGCCGCGCACCCGCTGACCGGCATCATCCACACCGCCGGGGTCCTGGCCGACGCCACCCTGCCCAACCTCGGCCCCCAGGAGCTGGAGCGGGTCTTCGCGCCCAAGGCGGACGCCGCCTCGATACTGCATGAACGCACCCGTCGGCTGGATCTGGCGGCGTTCGTCCTCTACTCCTCCAGCGCCGGCACCCTGGGCAGTCCCGGCCAGGCCAACTACGCTGCGGCCAACCGCTTCCTCGATGCCCTGGCGCAGACGCGGCAGCGCCAGGGGCTGGCGGCGACCTCCCTGGCCTGGGGCTGGTGGCAGCCGGTCACCGGACTCTCCAGCCGCCTCACGGCGGCGGACAATGCGCGGATCGCCCGGACGGGCTTCGCCCCCATCACCCCCGAGCACGGCCACGCGCTACTCGATACGGCGGTCGCCGCCCCCCAGGCTCTCTTCGTCGCGGCACCACTCAATCCGCAGACACTGCGCAAGAACGCCCGGGCGGGTACCTTGCACCCGCTGTTCGAGCGCCTAGCGGGTGTCAGCCCCGGCGCGCGTGGCAGCGAGGGCCCAGCCAAGGTACAGGACCTGCGCCAGTTGCTGGCTGGACTCGACCCACAAGCCCGGACCAAGCAGTTGCAGACCATCATCGCGACCCAGGCCGCCGCCATCCTCGGCCTGGAAGATCCGGGCCAGGTGCTACCAGACGCGACCTTCAAGGAGAGCGGCATCGATTCGCTGATGGCACTCGAGCTGCGCAACCGGTTGGCCACCGCCTCGGGGCTGCGGCTGGCGGCGACCCTCACCTACGACCAGCCGACTCCGGCCGCTCTGGCGGCCTACCTGGGCGACGAGTTGTTCCCCGCAAGCGATGCCAGCGGCGCGGACAGCGCGGTGGTAGACGAGCCGCAGGTACGGGCGCTGTTCGCCAGCCTGTCGCTGAACGCCTTGCAGGAAGCGGGTCTGCTCACCCCGCTGCTACAGCTTGCCCAGCAGCCAGCGGTCACTCCGCCGGCCGCCGCGACGGCCCTTGCCACCGACCTCGAGACGGCGAGTGCGGATGAACTCATTGCCCTCGCGCTGCGACCCAACGAGTAAGCGCCATGACCGAGACCAGGAACACCGACAGCGAGCGACTGACCGAAGCCCTGCGTGCCAGTCTGATGGCCAACGAAATGCTCAGGCGGCAGAACCACGAGTTGCAGGCCGCCGCCCAGGAACCCATCGCCATCGTTGCCATGGGCTGCCGGTTGCCCGGTGGCCTGGCGACACCGGAGGCGCTATGGCGCCTCGTCGAAGCGGGCGAGGCCGTGAGCGGCGCCTTGCCAAGCGACCGGGGCTGGCAGCTCGATAGCCTGTTCTCCGCGGAATCGCCGCTGCGCGAGCGCGTCGCCGGTTGGCGGGGCGGCTTTCTCGACGATGTCGCCGGCTTCGACGCCCCCTTCTTTCGCACTTCCGACCGTGAAGCCCAGGCCATGGACCCCCAGCAGCGCCTCCTGCTGGAGGTCAGCTGGGAGGTGCTGGAGCGGGCCGGCATTGTGCCCGCCAGCCTCAAAAACAGCGCCACCGGCGTGTTTCTCGGCGCAACCCAGAATGGCTATCTCGCCGATTTGGGGCGGCGTAACCCGGCTGCCGACGGCTATCGTTTGCAGGGCGGACTCAGCAGTATCATCTCGGGACGCATCGCCTTCGTCCTCGGCCTGCGGGGCCCAGCGGTGACGGTAGACACCGCCTGCTCCGCCTCCCTCACCGCCATCCACCTGGCGGTCCAGGCACTGCGTGGCCGCGAGTGCTCGCTGGCGCTGGCCGGCGGGGTGACCGTCATGGCCACGCCCGAGGTCTTCGCCGAATTCACCCGGCAGAACGGCCTGGCCGCCGATGGCTATTGCAAGGCCTTCGCCGAACAGGCAGACGGCACCTGCTTCGCCGAGGGTGCCGGCGTGCTGCTGCTGGAGCGGCTCGCCGACGCCCAGCGCGCCGGTCATCCCGTGCTGGCGGTGATCCGTGGCAGCGCGCTCAACCAGGATGGCGCCAGCAACGGCCTGACCGCACCGAGCGGCCCGGCCCAGGAGCAGGTGATCCAGCTGGCGCTACAGAATGCGCGGTTGCGCCCGCTCGACATCGATGTGGTCGAGGCGCACGGTACCGGTACCGCGCTGGGCGATCCCATCGAAGCCGGCGCGCTAATCCACACCTATGGACGCGGGCGCCCGCAGGAGCGGCCACTCTGGCTGGGCTCGCTCAAGAGCAACATCGGGCACACCCAACTGGCGGCGGGCGTCGCCAGCGTCATCAAAATGGTGATGGCGCTGAACCAGGGCGTACTACCCAAGAGCCTGCATGCCCAGGAGCCCTCCAGCAAGATCGACTGGTCGGACCGGACCGTGCGCCTGCTCGACACGGCGCGTCCCTGGCCCGACACCGGGCATCCCCGGCGGGCCGGCGTGTCGTCGTTCGGTTTCTCCGGCACCAATGCCCACCTGATCCTCGAACAGGCTCCACCGGCCGCGCCGATGGTCCGCCACACGACCGTCGCCGAGCTTGAAGGACTGCCAGCCGTCAGCTTCCCGCTGTCTGCCGCCTGCGCAGAAGGGCTGCGGGCCCAGGCGCTCCAGATCCTCCCCCTGCTCGAAGACCCGGCAACCGAGATCGACGCGCTCAATGCGTCGCTGGCCCTGCAACGCAGCGCCCTGGATCATCGCGCGGTGATCCTGGCCGGCCAGCGCGAACATGCCATGGTGCAACTCCGCGCGCTCGCCGAAGGCCGGCATGTTCCGGGGTTGATCAAGGGCCAGCGCTCGCCGAGCGGCACGACCGCCTTCCTGTTTTCCGGCCAGGGGGCGCAATGGCCGGGCATGGGGCGGCACCTGCACCGCCTCTGTCCGCCGTTCGCTGCGGCGCTGGATGAGATCTGCGCCGCCTTCGACCCGCTGCTGGCACAGCCGCTCAAGAGCGTCATATTCGCCGATCAGGGCAGCGACCGCGCCGCGCTGCTGGATCTTACCGACTTCACCCAGCCGGCCTTGTTCGCCTTCGAGGTGTCCCTGTACCGGATGCTGCGGCATTTCGGCATCGTCCCGGACGTGCTGTTGGGTCACTCCATCGGCGAAATCGCCGCGGCCCATGTCGCTGGCGTCTTCACGCTGGCCGATGCCGCCCGCTTCGTCGCCGTCCGTGGCCGCCTCATGCAAGCCATCGCCCGCGAGGGCGCGATGGTCGCCATCGAGGCGAGCGAGCAGGACGTCAGGGCCACCTTGGCCGGGCTCGAACAGAGCGTCGCCATTGCCGCCGTGAACGCCCCGACGGCCGTGGTGATCTCCGGTGATCGCAGCGCGGTCGAGCGCCTGGCTGCGGACTGGCAGCAACGGGGCCATCGCACCCAGGCGTTGCGCGTCAGCCATGCCTTCCACTCGCCGCACCTCGACGGCATCCTTGCCGAACTGCGCCAGACCCTGGCAGGACTCAGCTTCCACGTCCCCACCCTGCCCATCGTCTCGACCGTCACCGGTACGCCGCTGACCGCCGAGCAGGCGCGCTCACCCGATTACTGGGCGCAGCAGGCCCGCCAACCGGTACGCTTCGCCGCTGCACTGCACTGGCTGCTCGACCACCGCCTGACCACTGCCGTGGAAATCGGGCCGGACGCTGTGCTGACGGCGCTCGGCCGGACCAACGCGAGCCATCATCCCGCGGGCGATAAGGCGCAGTGGATCGCCCCCCAGCGGCGCGACAAGGACGATCCCCGCCCGCTGTTCGCAGCGCTCGCCCAGCTGTACACCCAGGGCGCCGCGCTGGATTGGCACCGGCTGCTGCCGCCGGCTCCCGCCATGGCCTTGCCCACCTATCCCTTCCAACACCGGCATTACTGGTTGCAGCCGCGCGCCGGCGCGACCGGTCACGCGGGCAGCCTGCCCGGCCTGCTCGCCCTGCAACATCCGCTGCTGTCGCACGGGCTCCAACGCGCCGATGGCCAGGGTTGGATGTTCTGGGGGCAATTGGCTGGTTCCCACCAGCCCTGGTTGCTGGAACATCGCGTCGGTGGCCAGGCGTACGGCGCCGGCGCCATGACCGCCGAGTGCATCCTGACGATAGGCAACCGGCTGGGCTGTCCGCGGCTCGAAGACCTGACGCTGCAACGCCTGGTGCCCTTGCCGGACCAAGGTGCGGTCGATATCCAGATTCATCTGGACGCGCCCGACGCCCAGGGTGTGCACAACGTCGCGGCCTATTATCGCCCGGCGGAGCAGGATGCCCCAGGTGGCTGGCTGCACTTCGCCAGCTGCCGGCTGTTGCCCGACCGCACCGAGCCACCGCTCTGGCCGGACCTGCAGAGCGCCGTCTGGCCACCGGCCCACGCCGAGCCGCTGGCCTTCGCCGACCTCTATGCGCGGCTGGCCGAACAGGGTGTGGAACTGGAAGGCTCCTTCCGGCGAATCGTCCGCGCTTGGCAGAGCCCGGAAGGCATCTACGTCGAAGCTGAGCGTGCCAATAGCGAGCCAGGCCCGACGTTCACCCTGCACCCGACGCTGTTGGACGCGGGCCTGCACTCGGGCCTGCTGGTCGAGGGCGCCGCGCCTCCCGCCGCTGCACCGCGCCTGCTGTTCTCCATGAGCGGCATGCGTCTGTACCAAGCCGGCGCCACGCAGCTACGCGGCCTGCTACAAATCAAGGCGCGACAAACCTCGCCTACCGCGCCCCACGACTACCGCATGCGCCTGGCGGATTACCAAGGCCGGGCAGTCGTCACCCTGGACTCCATGGTGCTGAAGTCGGCCAACACGGGGGCCATGCCACGCCGGCTCGTCGGCTACAGCCTAAGGTGGCGCGAGGTATCGCCCGACCCCGTGGCTGACCTATTCGAACCGCTCTGGCTGGGCTCCGCGGACGACCTGCCGAGCGACTGCGCCAGCGCTGCCTACCGCCACCTGACCGATGCCCTCACCGCCCTGGCCGCTACGCCACCCGGTACGGCGCTCGTCCTTGTACCGCCCCTACCCCCGGCCACGCCTGCCGCGGCGAACCGCGCCCTGCAGGCCCTGGCGGCAACGCTCCGCGAATGGCTGGAAGATGGGCGCACGGCAAGGCATGCGTTGCTGGTGGCCACCCGCCGGGCGGTGGCCACTGCCGATGACGAAGACGTGCCCAACCTGTCCCAGGCTGCTTTCTGGGGCCTCGTGCGCACCGTCCAGGAGGAACATCCCGGCCGCATCCTGCTGCTGGACCTGGATGCCGCCCCCGCTACCCCGCTCGACTTCGCACGCGCCCTGGCCGCCGCACAGGGCGGCGAGGCGCAGTTGGCCTGGCGCCAGGAGCGTTTATTGGCGCCACGGCTGGTGCGCTCCAGTGCGGTGGCGCCGGCAACCGAGCAACGGCCGGACGTACCGCTCGATCCTGAGGGCACCGTGCTGATCACCGGGGGCACCGGCACCCTGGGCCGGGCTCTCGCGCGTCACCTGGTCGACCAGCACGGCGTACGCCACCTGCTCCTGGTGAGTCGTCGCGGCGCAGCGGCGCCCGAGGCCACCGCCCTGGTGGAAGAGCTGGCAGAACGAGGGGCAGCCACCACGGTCGCCGCCTGCGATGTCGCTGATCCTCAGGCCCTCGCGCTGTTGCTGGACGGCCTGCCCGCACGGCATCCATTGACCGCCGTCTTCCATGTCGCCGGCGTCGTCGAGCCGGCAACCCTGCTGCAACTCACCCCGGCGCTGCTCGAAGCGGTGGTACGGCCCAAACTGGACGCCGCCTGGCAACTCCACCTGCTGACCCGCCAGCGGAACCTGGCCGCCTTCGTCCTCTACTCCTCGGCGGCCGGCCTGCTGCCCCAGCCAGGCCAGAGCCACTATGCCGCGGCCAACACCTTCCTCGATGCCCTCGCACACCATCGTCGCCATCTGGGCTTGCCGGCCGTTGCCCTGGCCTGGGGCCTGTGGGCCGAGCGCTCAGCCATGGGCGAGCGACTGGCCGCCGAGGGTATCCAGGAACTACTCGACCGGGGCCAGTTGCCCATCGCCCTGGAGGATGGCCTGAGCCAGGTGGATCTGGCGTTGACTGGCACCCTGCCGCCGCTCTCGATCCCGGCCCGCCTGGACCTGCCAGCACTGCGCCGCCATGGGCCCCAGGCGCTGCTGCGCGAATTGCTCGCCGACCGCAGCGGGCAGCCGGCAAGCCAAGGCCCCGACGCCTTTGCGCAACTGGCTCCCAGCGAGCGACGGACACACCTGCTGGCGGTGATCGCCCAAGGGATCGGCGAAGTGCTCGGGCATCCCGATCCAGCGGCGATACCCGGCGATACCGAGTTCCTCGCCCTGGGCTTCGATTCGCTCACGGCCGTCGAGATGGGCAGTCGGCTGGCGGCCGCGACCGGCGTCCGCTTGCCGTCCACTGCCGTGTTCGACCATCCGACCCCCAACGCCTTGGCCGAACACCTGGGCGCCCGCCTGGACCAGCCGGAGCGGGCCCCGGCGTCAACCACGGCGGCAGTGGGCTTGATCTTCGAAGAACTGCGCGAGGCGATGCAGCAGGGGCGCCTGGCTAAGGGGCTGGAGCGCTTGGCGCACGCCGCGGCCAGAAGGCCGACGTTCGCCCCGGCTGCCGCCGAAGGGCAGGCACTCGCGCCCAGCTGGTCGCGCCAAGAGCGTGACCGGCCATTGCTCATCTGCCTGAACTCCTTCCTGCCCGCCCGGGCTAATCTCACCTATCAACGCCTGAGCCGCGAACTCGAAGGCCGCTACAGCCTGGCGACCTTACCCCTGCCGGGCTACGGTAACGGGCCGTTGCCAGCTTCCGTCGAAGCTGCGGCAGTGGCGCTCGCGCACGCCGTCGCAGCCTGCGCCGCCGGTCGCTCCTTCACGCTGCTGGGTTTTTCCACCGGGGGATTGGTCGCCTATGCAGTCGCCGAGCAACTGCAACAGCGAGGCATCCACCCTGCGGCTCTCTGCCTGATCGATACCTACCCGCCGGCCGCCATGCGTTCGGCGGTCCTCGAGGAAGTCCTGAGCGACTGGCTGGAAAGCCGCAGCGATTTCTGGTCGACCGATGACGACGGCCTGAGCGCCATGGCCTATTACCTGGACCTCTTCGGCCGCTGGAGTCCCCTGCCACTGGAGGCTCCGGTCCTGCTGCTGCAGGCGGAGCAGGCCTCCGCAGCGGGCGCCAGCGATACCTGGCCGCGACTCTGGCCGCGTCTGACACAGGTGGTGAAGACACCGGGACGTCACTTCGCCCTGCTCAGCGATGAGGTGCCGCACACCGCGCAGCGCCTCATCCAGGTGCTGGCGGACTACAGCGGAGCGGCGTCATGACCCCGGAGCACTTCCACGATGTCCTGGATCGGTCGCCACTCTTCCAGAGCCTGGGCCTGAGCGTCGTCACCCTGAGCGCCGACAGCGTCTGCCTGGCCATCGCGGAGCCGCACCCGACCCACGGCGGCGCCTTCGGCGACCTCACCCAACCTGGCATCAACGGCGCCGTGCTGTGTGCGGCCCTGGAGGCGGCCATCGGTCTCTGCGGTCATGCCGCCCTCGGTCACACCCCCGCGGGCGTCATCGAGTTGTCGGTGAAGCTGCTGCGCCAGGTGCGCCGCCTCCCCTGTCAGGTCACGGCGCGGCTCGAGCGCCAGGCACCGGGCCTGGCGTTCGCCTCTGCGGTCCTGACCAATGCGCGGGGTACGCCTTGCGCCCTGGCCTCCGGCATCGTGGTCGCTACCCGTGGAGCCGCCGCCGAGCGCGGCCTACCGCTCGACTAGCCCCGGATCGGCCGCGCCGATCCTCAACCTGAAAACCAGTAGGAAGCCCATGAATCAAGCACTGACTGAAAACATGCAGGCCTTTCTGATCCGTCCCGAGCGCTATGGCCAACCCCTGCAGGCCATCCAACTCGAACGGGTGCGGATCCCCGCCCTGGGTCCGCACCAAGTCCTTATCGAAGTGATGGCCGCCGGTCTCAACTACAACAACGTCTGGGCTGCCCAGGGTAAGCCGGTGGACATCATCGCCGCGCGGCGCAAGCGCAACCGTGACGCCGAACCCTTCCACATTGGTGGTTCGGAAGCCTCCGGTTACGTGAAAGCCGTGGGCGACGCGGTCAGCCACGTCAAGGTAGGCGATACCGTGGTGGTGTCCTGCTCGGTCTACGACGCCACCACCATCGAATCGCGAGTGGCACCCGACCCCATGTTCTGCAGCAACCAGGAAATCTATGGCTACGAGACCAGCTACGGCTCCTTCGCCGAATACACCCTCGTCGAAGACTACCAATGCTTCCCCAAACCCAAGTTCCTGAGCTGGGAGGAAAGCGCCACCCTGATGCTCAACGGTCCGACCGCCTACAAGCAGCTCACTCACTGGGCCCCCAATACCGTCAAACCGGGCGATGCGGTCCTGATCTGGGGGGCGGCAGGCGGGTTGGGCTCGATGTCGATCCAACTGACCCGAGCGCTCGGGGGCCTGCCGGTGGCCGTGGTGTCCAGTCCGGAGAGAGGCCGCTACGCCTGCGAACTCGGCGCCGTGGGCTACTTGCTCAGAACCGACTATCCGCACCTGGGCCGTCTGCCGGACTTGAACTCCGACGCGCACAGCGCCTGGACCAAAAGCTTCGCGAGTTTTCGGCGCGACTTCTTCAAGGTGCTGGGCAAAAAGGAGCTGCCCAAGCTGGTGATCGAACACTCCGGCCAGGCCACCTTCCCCACCTCGCTGCAGATCTGCGACCGCTCCGGCATGGTGGTCATCGTGGGCGGCACGTCCGGCTACAACTGCGACTTCGATGTGCGCCACCTCTGGATGCACCAGAAGCGCATCCAGGGTTCCCATTACGCCAACATCCGCGAATGCCAGGAATTCCTGCAACTGGTCGAACAACGCCGGGTAGTGCCGACCCTGAATACCCTCTACCGGTTCGAGGAGACACCCAAGGCGCATCAGGCGCTGCTGAGTGGCGAAGTCGTGGGCAATGCCGCCGTGCTGGTCAAGGCCGAGCGACCAGGGCTCGGGGTCGGTTGTTGACCGCCGGCCCGCTTGCTGCGCGACCTCTTCCTCTTGCTCGGTTCTGTACGAAAAGTCGTCGAGCGAAGGTCAGGCGAGGCGAAAAAGGCTGAGGAAGCGCAGTTTACGAGTGGTAAATGAGCATTCCGAAGCCTTTTTCAACGAAGCATCACCGAGCGCAGGCACTTCTCGTACAGAGCCTAGGAGACCTCGCCATGTCCCAGACCCTAGACCATCCCTGGCTGGTACGTGCCAGCCGCGAGCCGCGGCCACGCACCCTCTATGCCTTTCCCTACGCCGGTGGCGACGCCCAGGCCTACTCGGGCTGGGCGACGCGACTCGACCCCTCCATCGAGTGGATCACCCTGGAATTGCCAGGCAGAGGGCGTTGCCCGGCAACTGTCTATGCCGACATCCAGGCGTTCGTCCAGGCACTGGTGCCTCTCTTCGCCGACAGCCAGAAACCCTTCGCCTTCTTCGGCCATAGCTTCGGTGGCCTGCTGTCCTTCCTCATCTGCCGAGCGCTGGCAGAGCGAGGGCTGCCCTTGCCTCGCGGCTTGATCCTCTCCGGCTGCAAGGCGCCCGCCTGCTTCGAACCTTTAGCGCAGCCAGCACTTTCCGATGCTGAGGTGCTGGCCCTTATCCGCGCCTACGGCGGTACACCCGAAACGGTCCTGAACAACCGGGCGCTGATGAGTTTCTTCCTCCCGACCATCAAGGCGGACCTGACCCTGGTTCGCAGCTATCGCTGGCAACCGCAGCCCCGCCTGCCGATCCCACTCTTGATCTTGAGCGGACGCCAAGACCCCACCCATGGTCTCGACGTCGCCCAGGGTTGGCGCGACGAAACCTCTGGTGAAACCACCTTCCAGACCTTCGAAGGCGGCCATTTCTTTATCAGGGACCAGCATTCCGAGGTGCTGGCGGCCATTGATCGGTTCTTGCTAAAGACCTTGTGAAAGCGACGCCAGCACTCGGTACGCCTGGGCTGCCGGTGTGCGCTCGTGACGCCCTGTACCACCCAGGCCAGGCTGTCCAACTGCACCGCGCGTCATCGTCGCCGGTCAGCGGCGTAGCGCTCAGGATGGCGTAGGCGTGCCCGAATCCTCGGCGTCAGCGCGATAGCGGCTAACTGATACGCCCAGGGTTCCGTAGACACTCAGGACCCTCGTTGCGCGTAGCGCCGTTCAAACTCTACAGGTGACAGGTCGCCAGTGGAACCGTGGCGGCGGTTAGGGTTGTAGAACATCTCGATGTAGTCGAATACCTCGGCGCGAGCGGCGTCCTTGGTGGGATAGATCCGCCGCCTGATCCGCTCGCGTTTGAGCAGGCCGAAGAAGCTCTCCACGGGTGCGTTGTCGTGGCAGTTGCCGCGCCGACTCATGCTGCACACCAAGCCATGGGACGCCAGGAACTTCTGCCAGTCATCGCTGGTGTAGACAGACCCTTGGTCCGAGTGAACCAAGCAACCAGCGTTGGGTTTGCGCCGCCGCACCGCAGACAACAAGGCCTGCACGACCAACTCGGTATCGGCCGATCGCGCATTGCCCAGCCGACGACTTGCCTGGAAAACAGGTCGATTACAACAGCTAGGTACATCCAGCCTTCATGGGTGCGGATGAAGGGGAAATCGCTCGCCTAGGCCGTGTCCGGCTCCGTCACGTCGAACTGCCGGTCAAGCAGGTTGGCCGCCGCCTTGCACTGCATTCCTCCATGGAAGCGCGGTTTGCGACCATAGCCCACCTGGGCACGCAGTCCTCGGTGCGCATCCGCCGATGCACCCGATGGCGACTGCAACGCTCACCCAAATCGCGCAGATCCATGGTGATCTTGCGATGCCCATAGACACTGCCGCTGGCCAGCCAGTGGTGCTTGATCAATCCCAGCAGGCGTTGGTCTTCCTTGGCGCGCTCACTGTTGGGCGACTTTAGCCACGCGTAGTAACCGGCCCGGTTCACCCGCAATACCCGGCACATTGCACACACCCTGAATTCCCCGCAGTGGGCTTGCATGAAGGCGTACTTTGCCTTTACCCCTTGGCAAAGTACGCGGCGGCCTTTTTTAGGATGTCGCGCTCCTCGGTGACCCGACGCAACTCGGCCTTCAGGCGCCGAACCTCGGCGCTCTGGTCCATCTCGGCGCGCTGCACCACGCCAGGCGTGCCGAACGTGCGCAGCCAAGCGTAGAAGCTGTGCGTGGTGACACCCAGGCGCTCGGCGACGTCTGCCACCTTGAACCCACGATCGGTCACTTGCCGGACCGCCTCGATCTTGAACTCATCCGTATATCGCTTGCTGCTTATGGACACCTCCGAATCTGCCATTTTCCATGGCTATGAGATGTCTAGGAAACCCTGGGCGTATCAGAACGTTCGCTCTGGGTCGAATGCGGCCGCGGAGGTGAAGTAGCACGCTTGTACTCCCTCAAGACGGGAGATTCCCACGGCTACCACGCTTAGGCACCACCGAGTGCCCTGGAAGAAGGACAAGATCGTCGGCCAGAAGGCGCCGCTCAAGCTCCGGGACATATGGGCGATCCGCGTCCGTCTGCAGCTTCGCAGCAACCTCCGTTTCGAGGGCGCCGCGCGCGATGAGTGGAGCGATCTGGCGCGTCCGCCGCAGACGCAAGGCCTTCTCGATTAGCGAGGGCCCGGCCGCGGGTCGGTCGATACCGAGAAGCCCCGTAGCGGAGCGTCGATCGGCCCACCGAGCGCTAGCAGACGCTCCATTGCTTGGTCGTCGCCGGTACGGCGCGAACCAGCATCCGATCGGCAAGGGCCCGGACGGGGCGATGCCGCCCGGGCAGTGGCGTTACCTGCTGGTCGGCGAGAAGTTCTGAGCTCCGCGCGTCTTTCGCCACTGGATCCACGCGATCGCGGCGACGAGGAAGGCGCTGCACAGGTAACTGCCTTCCGGCCCTTGCGCGCCACCGGTCAGGGTGTCGAGGCCTTGCGGGCGCAGCGCCACCAGCAGCGCCGGCAAGTGCGCATCCATGCCGGTGACGGGCAGTTCGAAGCCGGTCGCGAGCAACCAGTTCCACCCCGCGTGCCAGCCCATCACGCCCCAGATATTGCCGGTCCGCAGCGCCCAGGCGCAGGCGAGCAGCGAGAACAGGAACGTGCCGAGCATGACCCGGGGCGGCTGGTGCGGACTGAAATGCAGGAAGCAGAAAACGAGCGACACCAGCAGCACTGCCACCGCGACATTGGTCTTGCGCGCCACCACCGACAGCATCCAGCCGCGGAAGATGACTTCCTCCACGCTCGCCTGGAACATGAAACTCAATAGCAGCAGACCGATGTGCAGCAGACTGACGGGCGACCGCCAGGCCTGCCCCAAGCCCGCCGCCTGCATGCCGCCAGCCATCCAGATCGCGACTACGACCAGCGCGATCATGCCGAATCCAACGGCCAGTCCGCGCAGGAAGGTTTTCAGCGGCGCCGGACCGGTCAGCCCGATACTCGCCAGCGAGCGCCCTTCGACGAAGCGTACCCAGGCGAGCACGGCCGCCAGCGTCGGCGCGAAGCCGATCCACAGCAGCGCATACAAGCCAGCGAGGCCGATCGGATCGCCGCGCGGCGTCGACCAATGCTGCGACTGCATCCACCCGTCCAGCGCGATCACCGGTACCGCGTTGAACAGGATCATCAGGATCGGCGTCAGCCAGGCCCAGGGCAGCCAGCCGCGGGCCGGATCGGGCGAATACAGGGCAACGGGGGTCATGCGGGGCTCCAGGTCGACGTGATGGCCGCTGCAAGTTGCCATCCGCGCGGGGGCGTGGCGATCCGTTTGCGACCAAGCCACAGAAGCCGCCGATGAATCACCCGGATCGCCGACGAAATGGCGCTGAGTCGTCGCCCATGGTGTCCGCTTTGGGTGGCGGTTCATATGTTCGATGAAACACAGACAGCTGCCCAAGCAGCAGGAGTGTTGCGGATGAAGCGAAGGACAAGGATTCAGTACACCGACAGCCACAAGGCCCTGATGTGGGACCGCTGGCGGCAGGGCGAGTCGTTGCACCAGATTGCGAGGCTGCGACGTCCCCCGATTTTGAGTAGCGCCTCAGTTTGGAGTCCAATTCCCTACCCGGAGGAGATTGGACGTGAAGAAGGCTTTTCCGAGGAACAGATCATTGGCTTCATGCGCGAAGCCGAAGCCGGCGTTGCGATCACCAACGCTGGCAAGCGGTCGCATCCCCACGGAGCCTTAACTCGCCTGCCCTATCCTGTCGTCGCGCCGGATGAGGTAGCCAGCCCAGCCAGGGCCGTGTGGCAAACCGCATCGCCGGACACGACGGATATCGACATAGCAAAGGAGATTGTATGAAGAAGCTGCACGTTCTCATGGTCGCTGGATTGCTGGGCGCCAGCCCGTTGGCATTCGCAGAGGTTGGCCAGTTGACCAACAGCGCCGACGGTGCCAACCGCGATGCGGGTATCGCGGCGGTCAAGAAAAAATTGCAGGATGCCTGCACCGAACGTCAGGGCAAGCCTGATATGGAATCGTTCGAAGTGGTGTTCGAACGGACCAGCAAGAATCCGGATGTTCCCAAGCCCTACTATGTGGATGCAAAGCTTAAGTGCGATCTGCCGTAAATCCTGCGTTTGCCACGCGCAACACCGCACAGGCATGAGCTAGACATGCGTCACGTTGCCCAAGACACGGCCTCGCTCCTGGCGGGGTCGTGTCTTTTTCTTCGATGTGCAGCGATCGCCGGCCAGGCGTCATTGAAGTGTGCTGCGCCGCTCTGCCTGCATCCCGGCAAATGAGTCTGTGCATTTCCCCTCCCGACTTCTCGTCTCCGACGTGTTGCGGCAATGTCCTGCCCCGCGCCTGACACACCCACGTGTGTTCTTGCGACGTCCAATGTTTCCATGAAAGGTGGATGGGATCCGACACCATGATTGGCGAACACGACCTTGGCCAGATGCTTTCCGTATTCGCCCTGAGCTATTCAGACGACCTGTTCGAGACGTCCTTCCTAAACATTCAAGAAAAAAGCCTGTTCAGGAGCCAGTGTCGGTTAGCCCTGGATACGATTCCGGACGCCGTATTCCATCCCGACATTCATGCCTGGAGCGTCGACTGGACCGGTATCGCCCTGAGCTTTCGCAGTTCCTATTTTGAAGCGGCGCCGCAAGACGATGGGAATGCCCTGAGAGGGTGGATCAAGAACGGCTACAACGGGATCTACTCGCCTGATTTGCTGCCTCATCTTTGGGATAGCACGCTGCACTGGGCTAAACACGATCATGCGTGGGCAAAGCACCTTGATGCGGCGCGAGTAGAACGCACACAGGCATTTTTGTGGAAGCTGTCGCACGAGCGGCGATCTGACAAACATATGGCCATCCTTGAGGCAGTCCGGAATCACGACGACACAGGCGTGGACGAGAGGATAAAAGAAAAAGTTCATCTCGATTTCCACGATGATTTTGTGGATCCGCTTTTGCTATTCACCTGCATGAGAGGTCAGTTTATCTTTCTGCAATGCCTGAAAGAACACTGCAGCGACAGCCAGCTGATGGAGACTCTGAATCTTCTTCCAGAAGCGTGGGTTAGGGCCGAAGGTTACAAATACAAGGATCACGATTACAAAGGTGTAGCTGAACATGCCTCGATCGCAGGCTGGTTGGATGATTGATTTGGACGATTAAGACGTGGCGCAGCTGAGCGCAGACTTTTCGCTGATGAATTCAATGCCTTGGCTGTAAGATTCGGAGCGACAGGATGTCGATGTCGCGTGTATTGCCCACGGCCGAGCGCTGATTGCAGTGAGATCCCCCCGCGTTTTGGCACCCACTGGACCGTACGCTGCTTCAGCGTGCCGCACGTCGCCATCCCGCGTTGATCGCTTCCTGCGCGGAGCAGAAAAAGCGCTCGCCCTTCCTGGGAGAGATGCTGGTGCGGTTGTAATCACGCTGTCCCGGCACATGGAAGATCTTGCTGCCCGTGCTTGAGATATTGCCCTTGATGGCGCAGTTGCCAGGCGCGAGCGTTTGCACCTTGGCGCTAGCGCGAGCGGTAGGCTGGTTGCGCTTGCCGCGTCGATAGTCGACCGGCATCTGGAAGGCTCCTTGCCAGATATTGCGTTTTTGTCCTTGCGCGACGCGTTCGTCTGCAACGAACGCGGTGGCGTATTGGCGGTACGCCACCGCCCAGCCCGCTCTGACCATCCAGCCGTTGACCGACTGCCCTTGCACGAAGCATTCGGCAACGATGCGTCCATAGCGGTCGGTGTCCTTTGGTTGGCAGTGCACCGTCTTGTCAATTACATAGGCATCGAGTGCCGCAGCCGAACGACGACCGCATGGCCACGCAGTTCCATCGCGGGAGGTGCATTGCTGGGCGCTCTCCGGCGCATCGATGCCCCACAACCGAATACGCGTGTGCGCCAAGGTGATGGTGTCGCCATCGGTCACGGTGACCCGGCCGACAAGCGCTACTGCAGCAACGGGTGAAGCGAATAGCGCGATGCAAAGAAACAGCAAACATCTGGACAACATCAACAACAATTTCCCTGGGCGATCGGCAAAGCCAGGTCCGTCTGCGCTTGCCTTGTCTTCAGCACTTCAGCCGATTGCGTTGCCAATGACATCCTGCGCATGACACCCACGCCAGATATGCAGCGCGGGGGACGCACTGTAGGCGAACGCGATGAAATTGCCTATCGCGGCAGTGCTCGTGCGCAGGAAGCACGCTGCATGCGTTCATGGCCGACGCACTACGCAGTACACGCCAGCAGCCGTGCTGCAAACCTGCCCGACTCCTCAAGGAGCCGCGCAGGCAAGCGTCCATTGCAGCGCTTATTGCGGCGAAGCGGCCGCAGTCTCCGGTGTGACGCGCCAGATCGTGTTGGCCAAATCGTCGGCAACGATCAGCGCGCCGCGCGGGTCGACGCTGACGCCCACTGGACGGCCACGCGTCAAGCCATCGTCGCCGTAGAAGCCGGAAACGAAGTCGATCGGATCACCTGCCGGGCGTCCGTCGCGGAACGGCACGAACACCACCTTGTATCCAACCGGCGGGGCGCGGTTCCAGCTGCCGTGTTCGCCGACGAACACGCCATCGGCAAACGCTGCGCCCATCGCAGCGGATGAAAATGCGACGCCCAACGCGGCGACATGCGAGCCCAATGCATAATCGGGCACGAGCGCCGAGGCCACTTTTTGCGGATCCTGCGGCATCACGCGGGTGTCCACGTTCTTGCCCCAGTAGCTATATGGCCAGCCATAGAATCCGCCTTCGCGCACCGACGTGAGGTAATCGGGAACCAGGTTCGGACCGATTTCGTCACGCTCGTTGACCACTGCCCACAATGTCCCGCTACCGGGCTGGATTGCCAACGCGGTGGGATTACGCAAGCCGGTGGCGTAGCTCTTGTGCGCGCCGCTTGCCGGATCCACCTGCCAGACTTGCGCGCGATCGACCTCGGCAATCATGCCGCGCTCGGTGATGTTGCTGTTGGAGCCGATGGCGACATAGAGATAGCGCCCATCGGCACTGGCGGTGAGGGCCTTGGTCCAGTGATGGTTGATGGCTGCCGGCAAATCGGTGACCTTGCTCGGCGCAGCGCTGGCTTTGGTCTGGCCGTCGCGATAGTCGAATCGCACCAGGGCATCTTGATTTGCGACGTAGAGTGCGTTGCCGATCAGTGCAAGCCCGTATGGCGCGTTGAGCTTGTCCGCGAATATGGTCTTGAGCTCGTAGGTGCCGTCGCCATCAGCATCGCGCAGCAGCGTCAGGCGGTTGCCGCTCTTGACCGAGGTGTTGCCCTTGGATTTGATCGCGCCGGCAATCACATCCTTGGGCTTGAGATTCGGCGCGCCACCGCCCCGCCCTTCGGCCACCAGGATGTCGCCATTTGGCAGCACCAGCGTCTGGCGTGGAATGCCTAAATTGGTGGCGATTGCCGAGATACGATAGCCCGCCGGCACAGTGGGTTTACGCTCGCCCCACGCTGTGGGCTTGGCGATCGTCATGTCGGGCAATAAGCCCCGATCCGGCACGGGCAATTCCGGGCTTGCACCGTGTTGTTTGAGATCGGGCGCCTGCCCGCAGCCTGCAAGTGCGGTCGCAAGGATGGAGACGCTCAAGACGGAGATGGTGTGCTTCATCGTGCACCTCCCACGCGCAGACCGGACAGGCCTGACCAGGTGGCCGCCAGCGCAAATAGGGTCGCGATCGCGGAGAAGGCCAACGCTGCCGGCATAATGGCCCAGGCATCACGCGCATGATGCAGCGCGTCGAAGAAGCCAGCGATCCATGCCGCACCGAGTGCGATGAGGTAGATGACGTTGCGGCTGCCGCGAACCAAGCCAATGATTGCGCACAGCAGTGCGATGGTCGTCAGTACCATCGCACCGATCAGTAACCACGCCGCGAAATTGGCCCACTGGATCTGATGACTGCTCCAGTACGCGTAGTCGCTCAGCAATGCACCAAGAAACAGCGGCCACACACCGCCGAGCACGGCTGCATGGAACGGATGGATGGCCCAGGATCGGGCGGGCATGGCGGTTGAATTCATAGCGGACTCATTCGGGGCGTTGTCGAAACATGGCCCGATGCTGCCAGCTGCCATGTGATGGGTACGGTGATGAGAGGATCTTTCCACCTGACGTGGAATCGGTGTGCCTTCATCGCCATCGCAAATATGCGCGGTATTGGCGACGGTGCGATAGGGTTCCACGCCAAGGGCTACCGCGCGCACCGGTTACACCAGTGGCAACGGCAGCGCTGCGCATATCCAGTCGTTGAAGGATCTGTTCGGCATCTTCTACAACTCCAGCACGCGTCCGACACTGCCGACCGGCTTCGCTTATCTCGATGGCGTGGCCGCGTTCCGCAGCTCGGTGCAGAACACCGTGAGCACCTGCCTGCAGTCATCGGCAGCGATCACGACGACGCAAACCGGCGGGCAGCGATGCCCGCCGGTTTGCGTTTTTCTACGCCGTTCCCGCAATGTTTGCTGCGATCTGCCTGCCGCCCAAGCGAGCGCTGCAAATCCCGGATTGCGCAAGGCCTGCGCCGCGCCGCAGCCATCGCACGCACAAGCTCCGCGCCGCGGCAATTTCTCGCGCTGCATCACACCGTTTGCACTGCGCGCTGCTTAGTTTTTTGCGATGAGCGTATGTATTCCTTCGCACCATCCGGTGTCTGCCGAACCGGACACGTCGCCACGCAGCAACGGCCTCGACCATGCACTGACCGATCGCTGGCTTGCCTCGCATCCGTCCCTGCCCTTGCCAGGACGCGGACAAACGCTCGAACGCTGGAAGGCCCTGGCCGCCATCGCCGCCGAAGACCTGTGCGTGGCCAAATTGCTGGAAGCCCATTACGACGCGCAAGCGATCTGCGCGGATCTGTCCGCCGACGTCATGGCGCCGGGACAACGCTGGGCGGTGTGGGCGGCGGAGCCTCCCGGCGTCGATCTAGGTTTCACCGGCAGCACGCTGGAAGGAACCAAGGCGTGGTGCTCGGGCGCCGCGTCGGTAACCCATGCGTTGGTGACGACCCAGCACGATGGCGCCAGTTGCCTGTTCGCCGTAGCGCTGGATCGACCGGGCATCCGCATCGATGCCAGCGGTTGGCAGGCGATCGGCATGGAAGACATCGAGACCGCGACCGTCACCTTCGCCGCCACACCCGCAACTCAGGTCGGAGCACCCGGCAGCTATCTGCAACGCCCCGGCTTCTGGCACGGCGGCGCGGGCATCGCGGCCTGCTGGTTCGGCGCGACCGCCGCTGTCGCCGAGCTGTTGCGTGCCGCGCCGCGCAGCGGCCGCGACCCGCATGCGGCGGCACACCTGGGCGCCATCGATGCCGGCCTGGCTGCTGCCGGCGCCTTGCTGCGCGAGCTGGCCCAGCACATCGATACGCATCCGGGTCGACCGCATCTGCGTGCGGTGCTGCAGGCGCGCAGCGTGGTCGAAACGCTGGCGCGCGACACCATCGACCGTGTCGCACGCGCACTCGGGCCAGGCCCGCTGTGCGGCAACCGCGCGCACGCACAGCGGTGTGCGGATCTGGCGGTGTTCATTCGACAGCATCATGCCGAGCGCGACCTGCAGGCACTGGGTGAGCTGTGCCATGCGGAGGACCGCACATGGACCCTCTAATGGGACAGCAGATCCACGGCACGGGCACGCCAGAACAGGAGTGGCGACAGGCCTCCTGCCTGCAAGACATGCCGCGCGTCTCGCTCGCCCAGCTCATCCAGGACAGTGCGCGCCTGGTGGTTGTCGCGCCGCATCCCGACGACGAGGTGCTCGGCTGTGGTGGACTGATTGCCGCCGCGCAGGCTGCCGGCGTGCCGGTACGGATCGTTTCGCTGACCGACGGCGAATTGGCCTATCCCGACGCGCCTGGCTGGGCGCCGCGTCTGCTCGCTCCTGTCCGCCGCGGCGAATTGGAAGACGCCGTGGGCGAGCTCGGCCTGCCAGTGGCGTCGGTTGTGCATCTCGGACTGGGCGACGGCGCGCTGTCCTCCCTGCAGGATCGCATTGCCGATGCGCTTGGCACCTTGTTGCAGCCAGGCGACCTGGTGTTGGTGACCTGGCGACGCGACGGCCATCCCGACCACGAAGCGGCCGCCCGTGCGGCCGAGACGGCATGTAGCCGGCACGCGGCGCGTCTGCTGCAGTATCCGGTCTGGGCCTGGCACTGGTCGCGCCCCGGCGACGGCGTCTTCGAGGACGCGCGCGCGTTGCGCTTCGACCTGTCGGCAGACATTGCCGATGCCAAGACGCGCGCCATCGCCCGGTTCGCCACGCAAACCGGCCAGTGCACGCCTGCCATCGCCAATCCCATCCTGCCGCCGCATGTGCTGGAACGTTTTGAACGCCGGTTTGAGGTCTTCTTCCGATGACCGCGCTGAACGTGGCGCATTTCGATGCGCTCTATGCCGATGAAGATCCGTTCGGCTATCGCTCCCGATGGTACGAGCAGCGCAAGCGCGACATCCTGCTTGGTGCCCTGCCCTATCGCCTGTTTGAACATGGCTGGGAATTCGGTTGCTCCAATGGTGAACTGACCGCAGCACTGGGTGCGCGCTGCGCGGCATTGCTGGGCACCGATGTTTCGCAGCAGGCGGTCGAGCTGGCGCGCGTGCGCGTTGAGCAGATGCACAACGTGGTACTGCGGCAAGCGGCGCATCCGCTGCAATGGCCTGAGGGCAGCTTCGATCTGATCGTCTTCAGCGAAGTGGGCTACTACCTCGACGACCAAGCCTTTGAAAACACCATCTCGCGTTTTGCCCAGTCGCTTAGCGCGCGCGGTTGCCTGATCGCCTGCCATTGGCGACATGATTTTGAAGGTGCGCTGCGCAGCGCCGAGCAGATACACCACGCACTCGACAACGGATTGGCGTTGCCGACGCTATGTACCTACCAGGATGCCGATTTCCTCCTGCAGGCATGGATGGCGGGCCCTTCGATCGCCCAGCAAGAGCGCCTGCGATGATTGCGGTGACCATTCCGGCGCACAACGAGGCAGCGTTGATCGGACAATGCCTGCAATCCGTCCTGCTGGCAGCCAGACATCCGCAGTTGGGTGGAGAGCCGGTGGAAATCCATGTCGCGCTCGACCGTTGCACCGACATGACCGGCGCAATCGCGCGCGCACATGGGGCGATGACGCTCAAGACCAGCGGCGGCGTGGGCATGGCGCGCGGCGCAGCAGCGTCGGTGGCGATCGCACGCGGTGCGCGCTGGCTTGCCTTTACCGATGCCGACAGCTGCGTACCGCCGGACTGGCTGACGGCGCAGCTCGGTTGTGCGGCAGATGTGTTCTGCGGCGTTGTGGAGGTGACCGATTGGCACGACTTCCGGCCGGAAACGCAGCACGCCTTCCTGCAGAGCGAAATCCGCCAGGATGGGCATCCGCACGTCCATGGCGCCAACCTTGGCATGAGCACTGCCGCCTATCTGGCCGCTGGCGGGTTCTCTGCGGTGACGTCGAGCGAAGATGTCGAACTTGTCAGCGCGCTGGAACGCGCCGGCATGCAGATCGCGCGCCTGGTCGCGCCCGTGGTGAACACCAGCGCCCGCCGCAACGCCCGCGCCACCGGCGGGTTCAGCGAATATCTGCTGCGCCTGGAAGCGCAGATGCTGGCGACCACGCCGGTGCCGATCGAGAATTCGTAACGGCGTTACGGTACCGCCTGCGGTTGTTGCTTATCTGTGCGGCGTCGCCGTGGTTCTGCACGGTGCTGCGGAACCGGCGCACTGGGGCTGTGTTGTCCCTGGGCACTGAAACAACCGCCGATATGCGCCGACAGCGTGTGCCACCGCTCTTGGCCTTGATCGACGGACGCAATCACGGCGTCTCGGCCCCTGCACCGCGTACGCACGCTGCTTGAGCCGGCGCCTTGTCCGGTCCGGCAGCAGCCATGCCCACGGATGTGTACGCCATTCCAGCAAGCGGCCGCAGCGACCTGCAGATCGCGCGCGTCTTGGTGGTGCATTTCAGCGCCCTATCTGTATTGAATAAGTTTTCGCTCAATTGCCTGCTGCGCTGACGTCAACCGTCGCGGTCCAGTCTTGCGCTTTGTTGAATATTCACAATCCGAATTAATTCCCAAGCCATGCACGCTGGGGAATCCCTTCAGGAAAAGCATTGAATTACGCACAATGGCTGACGCCGCTAACGACTGCCTAGTATAAAATCCGATTCAGTTATCGATAACCCGCAAGTATCGAGGCAGGCAATTCAAGCCATGTCTGAATAACATGCGAAGATCGAACGCTGTTACGGAAGAGTCCGTTAGAACCACTGACATACGCTTGAATCCGCTACAGCCCGTCGGAAAGTTTCCGACATCCTAGACGTGATTCCCTGATTACCTGCACTACACGTCGCATTTAGGATTGCCGCCCTCTGAGAAATGTGATGGTTTATTGTAGCGTTCGCTATCACGTTTCTATGCCGTAGAGATTGCTAGGCGGATTTTAATTGCGTTTGGCTATTGATTAAGTCGGAAATGGCTATCGATTGACTTTTTCTCTGAATTGCAACTGACCATTCAGATTTTAGAGTCATTGGCCAGCGCCGTTAAACAATCTCGTAAGCAGTCCGCAAACCACTCCGCAGGATTGCCAGGTTCACCGTAGCGCATCTCCTAAGGGAAGGAGGTGCCGGCAATAAAAAGTGAATAAGACGTGAAATTAAACGCCTCGCCTGCGAACTGCCGGCGCTGGAACCTCTTGCGCCAAATTCGAATATTCAGCTGTAGCGGCGCACCAAATGACTGGAACCGACCAACTTATGAATCGCTCGCTACTCGCAACGACCATCGCATCCTGCCTTGTCCTGACCGCTTGTGGCGGCGGTGGTGGTGGCAACGTCCGCAGTGACCCGCCGCAGAGCACGATGGTCGCACCCACCCCTACAGCGCCCACCACGCCGGGAACAACCGCCGATCCGCTGCCCAAAACGGCCCCGACGCCGACGCCAACCCCGGCGCCGGCTCGCTACCAGGGTGTTGGCAGCAACCTGCTGGTGCCCACCAATGCGGATCTGGCCCAGCAGGCCGGTGCGACCGGCAAGGGCGTGAAGCTGGCGGTGCTGGACGACAACCTGGTCACCAGTTACGCGCCGATCAGCGGCAAGGTCGATCGATTCACCGATTACACCGCCAGCCCCGGCACGCCGGAGTCGTCCTCCAACGCGTTGCGTGGCCACGGCACCGTCATCTCGGCACTGGTGCTGGGCACCGCGCAAGAAGGTTTTGCCGGCGGTGTCGCGCCTGATGCAGACCTGTTCTATGCGCGCATCTGCGCCGAAAATTCCTGCGGCACCCAGCAGACCCGCAGCGCAGCGGTGGATCTGGCCGCAGCCGGCGTGCGCATCGCCAACCTGTCGATCGGTGCCTCGTATGCGGATGCGGCCAGCAGTGCGAACGCTGCCCTGGCCTGGAAATACGCATTGAGCCCGTTGGTGCAGGCCGATGCGTTGATCGTGGCCTCCACCGGCAACGAAGGGGCGAGCGAAGCATCCTATCCGGCAGCCACGCCGGTGCAGGAAGCCAGCCTGCGCAACAACTGGCTGGCGGTGGGCGCGATCAACATCGACGCCGCCGGCAATGCCGCCGGGCTGACCAGCTACTCCAACCATTGCGGCGCTGCCGCGCAGTGGTGCCTGGTGGCGCCGGGCAGTTACACCGCGCCGGCCTTGGCCGGGACCGAGTTGCAGGGCCAGATCGCCGGCACCTCGTTCTCCACCGCCGCAGTGAGCGGTATCGCTGCGCAGGTGCTGGGCGTGTATCCGTGGATGAGCGCCTCCAACCTGCAGCAGACCTTGTTGACCACCGCCACCGACCTGGGCGATCCCGGCGTGGATGCGCTGTATGGCTTTGGTCTGGTCAATGCGGCCAAGGCGATCAAGGGTCCGGGCCAATTCGCCAGCAACTGGTCGGCGAACGTGAGCTCCGGCTACGACAGCACTTTCAGCAACGACATCGGCGGTGCGGGCAGCCTGACCAAGAACGGTGCCGGCAAGCTCACGCTGAGCGGCAACAACACCTATACCGGCGGCACCAGCATCAGCGACGGCGTGCTGGCGTTGTCCGGCAGCCTGCGCTCGGACGTGCTCGTGCTCAACTCGGCCACGTTCGAATCGCGCGGCGGTGTCATCAACGGTAATTACAGCCTGGTCAACACGACCGGCACCACCGCCCTCGAATTGGGCAAGGGTCTGACCGTCACCGGCCAGGCCAGCCTGAAGGGCAATCTGCTGTTGCTGCCGGAAGCGGCGGGCTACAGCGTCGGCAGCAGCGAAAAGATCGTCAAGGCCGGCGTCGTGCAAGGCACGTTCGATCGTGTGCAGTACGCCAACAATTTCTTCTGGACGGCCGCGCTGGCCTACGACCCGACCACGGTCACCGCCACGCTGACCCGCAATGCTTCCGCTGCCAGCGCGCAGGCGGCCGGTGCGCCGCAAGCGGTGGTCAACGGTGCCACGCAGGCCGATGCGCTGGTGAAGGTGCTGGATACGCGTGTGGCTTCCGGCGATACCGACAACCTGGGCGGTTTGATCAGCGCCACCGGTTCGCTGCTGGGCGCCACCGATGCACAGGTTGCCGCGTCGCTGCCGACCCTGGCCGGCCAGGTGCACGGGATCGAGCGCACGTTGGGTTTCCAGTCCGCGCTCAACGACGCCCGTGTGGCGGCCGACCGCCTGCCCTATCTTGCCGACACCACCACGTTGACGACGTGGATGCAGGGCAGCTACCTGGACGGTGATCTGAGCCGCAGCGGGTTTGCGTCGGCCGATTACACCCAGCAGGCAACCACCATCGGTGTGGACCTGCCGATGGGTAACGCCGGCACCATCGTCGGTGCGGCACTGAGCTCCGGCCAGGACCGCGCAACCATCTCGGCATCGGCCAGCCGCCTGCGGTCTGATCGCTATGCGATGACCGCATACCTGTATCAGCCGATCGGCCAGGCGTACGTGTCGGGCATCGGTTCGTACGGCATGAGCAACGTGGAAACCGAACGCAACGTGCAGGCCGGCAGCATTGGCGAGCGCTTGCAGGATCGTCGCCACGACACCAATTGGTCGTTGCGCGCCGAAGTCGGCCTGATGCCGCATGCGGGGCTGTCGCCGTTCGTGGCCGCAGGTGTGGTCAGCCAGACCCAGGATGCCTTCAGCGAGGCCTCGATCACCGGGCTGGGCTTGAGCGCCAACAGCGACACGCTGCGCGCCGGCTACGGCGAGGTGGGTGTGCGTGGCCATCTGGCGCGCGGCAAGTGGGGCCTGGACGGTTTGATCGCCTACCGCTCGCTGCTGGGCAACCCGAGCTCGGATTTCACCGCGTGGTTCACCGGCCTGCCGGAAGCGCGTTTCAACGTGGCCGGCGAGCCGGTGTCCAGGCAGTCGCTGCGTGCATCGGTCGGCGTGCGTTACCAGCTCAACGATGCCTTCTCCATCTACGGCAATGTGGGCGCCGAGCGCGGTCGTTCCGATGCCAACAGCACCAACGCCAATATCGGTGTGCGCTGGCAGTTCTGAGTGCGGGATGCGGGACACGTGTGAGCATGCACGCATGTTGCGCTAACCCTATGGCGTGTCAGCAGTGAACGAAAGGCCCCGGCATGTCCGGGGCCTTTTTGTTGGTCGTCGGTTGAGCGCGAACCTCGAGGCGAACGCTCCCGTTGCGGCCGCAGCGCCCGCCGCCATGCCGGAACACGGACGATACGAAGGTATATCCGGGCTATGTGCATGGACTGCCGAAAACAGCTGAAAACCCCTGGTTTTGCCGCATTGCTGCATGGCACCATGCACGCCATCGAGACGACTTGCAGGACGCACGGCAACGCAACGATGGTCGGCATTGTCGGTGGAATGCGCAGGCGTCGCACCCATTCGCGCTGATCGCCATACACCTCCGCGCGACGTTGCCGCACCGCTGCCGCAACGTCAGGGAGTCGTCGCACCGCTTTAGCCCATTCCCGTTCGAGTCACAGCATGTCGTCCATCTTCCTGCGTACCGCGCTGGCATCGGCCTGCGTCGGCAGCCTGCTGACTGGCTGCACTGCCACACCGCCGCCGCCCGCACCGCTTGCACTGCTGATCCACACCGGCAATCAGGTGATCGTGCCGGCGCACTCGCCGCTGCGCGCCAGCCTGCGCGTGCAGGCTGTGCGCAGCCAGACCATCGCACCGACACTGCAGATGCCGGCGGTGATCGACGCGCTGCCCGAACGGCTGATGCGGCTGGTGCCGCCGTTGGGCGGGCGTGTGGTCGAGCTTCCCAAAACGCTGGGCGACACCGTGCAGGTGGGCGATGTGCTGTGCGTGATCGACTCGGCCGAACTGGCCAACGCCTACAGCGACGCCGGCAAGGCGCGTGCGGCGCTGGATCAGGCGCGCCAGGAGTTGTTGCGGCAACAAGCACTGGAGGCCGACAGGATTTCCGCGGCCAAGGATGTGCAGAGCGCGCAGCAAGCCTTCGACAGTGCACAAAACGAGGCACGTGCCGCCAGCGACCGGTTGGCGCAACTCGGCGTGCCGACGCAGGCCGCCTCGCATCGGCGCTACGCGCTGCGGGCACCGATCGCCGGCCGCGTCGTGGAGATGAGCGCATCGCTGGGCGGGTTCTGGAACGACACCGCGGCCCCGCTGATGACGGTGGCCGACATTTCGCGCGTGTGGCTGACCGCCAGCGTGCCGGAGCACGAGGTCAGCCAGGTCTTTGAAGGCCAACCGGTCAGCGCGACGCTGGATGCGTACCCGGGCAAGCGCTTCGTTGGCCAGGTGCAACATGTGGACGATCTGCTGGATACCGGCAGCCGCACGCTCAAGGTGCGGGTGGCATTGAAGAACCAAGACGGGCTGCTCAAACCGGGCATGTTTGCGCGCGCCGACTTTCAATCGCATCCGCAGCCGGCATTGGTGGTACCGGATACCGCCCTGCTGCAGATCGGCTTGTATACACGGGTGTTTGTCGAAACCGCGCCGTTTGTTTATGTCTCGCGCATCGTATCGACCGGACGCGCGTTGGGCGGGCAGACCGAACTCCTGTCCGGGGTGAGTGCGGGCGAGCGCGTGGTGGTCAAGGACGGGGCGCTGCTCAATGATTGAGTCGATGATCACCAACTGTTTTCATCGGCGCGGCATCGTCTGGCTGGTCTTTGCGCTGGTGGCCCTGTATGGCACCTGGAGCTGGATGCAGCTGCCGGTGGAGGCGTATCCGGATATCGCCGATGTGACCTCGCAGGTCGTCACCCAGGTGCCGGGCCTGGCTGCGGAAGAAGTAGAACAGCAGATCACCGTTCCGCTGGAACGCGCCTTGATGGGCACACCCGGCTTGCACGTGGTGCGCTCGCGCAGCCTGTTCGCCCTATCGCTGATCACCCTGGTCTTCGACGACGGAACCGATGGGTATTTCGCACGCCAGCGCGTGCTCGAACGCATCCAGGGCGTCACCCTGCCCTATGGCGCAGTTCCCGGACTGGATCCGTATACCTCGCCGACCGGCGAGATCTACCGCTATACGCTGGAATCGAAAACGCGCAGTCTGCGCGAGTTATCCGACCTGCAGTTCTGGACGGTGATTCCGCGCCTTCAAAAGGTGCAAGGCGTGGCCGATGTCACAAACTTCGGCGGGCTCACCACGCAGTTCACCGTGGCGGTGGAGCCGGATCGTCTGACCCGGTATGGCGTGTCGCTGCAGCAGGTCAAGACCGCGATCACCAGCAACAATTCCGATGGCGGCGGCAGCGTGATGGACCGCGGCGAGCAGAGCTATGTGATTCGCGGCGTCGGCCTGCTGCACTCGTTGCAGGACATAGGCAATGTGGTGGTGAGCAGCAACAATGGCGTGCCGGTGCTGGTCAAGGATCTGGGCCAGGTGCGTTACGACAACGTGGAGCGACGCGGAATCCTGGGCAAGGACGCCAACCCCGACACCATCGAAGGCATCGCGCTGCTGCTCAAGGACAGCAACCCGTCGATCGCCCTGAACGGCATCCACACTGCCGTGGACGAGCTCAATGGCAGTCTGTTGCCCAAGGACGTCAAGCTGGTGCCGTACCTGGATCGCACCGGGTTGATCGATGCCACCCTGCACACGGTCAGCGCGACACTGACCGAAGGCATGTTGCTGGTATGCGTGGTACTGCTGCTGTTCCTGGGTAGCCCGCGTGCGGCGGCGATCGTGTCGTTGACGATTCCGCTATCGCTGTTGATCGCCTTCATCTTCATGCACCACCTGAAGATCCCGGCCAATCTGCTGTCGCTGGGGGCGATCGATTTCGGCATTCTGGTCGATGGTGCGGTGGTGCTGGTGGAAAACGTCCTGCGCCTGCGCGAGCAGCACAGTGAGCGTGCGTTGACGGCGTTCGATGCGATCGAGGCCACCTTGCAGGTGGCGCGTCCGATCACCTTCGGCATGGCGGTGATCGGTTGTGCCTACCTGCCGCTGCTGGCGTTCGAGCGGATCGAGTACAAGCTGTTCTCGCCGATGGCTTACGCCGTGGGCGCTGCCCTGATCGGCGCACTCGTGGTGGCGTTGACGTTGATTCCGGCATTGGCGTGGCTGGCATTCCGCAAACCGCGCAAGATGTTTCACAACCGCGTGCTGGAAGCGGTAGGCCATCGCTATCGCGGCTTGCTGGAGCACACGGTCGGCCGGCGCCCGTGGCTGCTGGTGACCGCTGCGGTTGCCTTGAGCGTGCTTGCAGTGCTGGGCAGCACCATCGGCCGCGATTTCCTGCCCTATATCGACGAAGGCTCGCTGTGGCTGCAGGTGCAGATGCCACCGGGCATCACCTTGGACAAGGCCGCGACGATGGCCAATGCCTTGCGCAAGGCCACGCTGGAATTTCCCGAAGTGGCGTACGTGGTGACCCAGACCGGGCGCAACGACGATGGCACCGATTACTGGACGCCGTCGCATATCGAAGCCAGCGTGGGACTGCGGCCGTATCACCAATGGCCAACGGGGATGAACAAGCAGGCGCTGATCGCTGCATTGGGCAAGCGCTATGCACAGATGCCCGGCTACACGGTCAGCATGATGCAACCGATGATCGATGGGGTGCAGGACAAGTTGTCGGGGGCGCACAGCGATCTCACCGTCAAGGTGTTCGGCGACGATCTGCAGCAGGTCCGCGGTGTTGCCGAACAGGTCGCGGCCGCGCTGAAACACGTGCCGGGTGCGGTGGACATCGCCGTGGATGTGGAGCCGCCGTTGCCGAATCTGCAGGTGCGCTTCGACCGTGCGGCGGCTGCGCGCTATGGCATCAATGCGGCAGATGTCTCCGACCTGATCTCCACCGGCATCGGAGGCAGCCCGATCGGGCAACTGTATCTGGGCGAAAAAAGCTACGACCTCACAGTGCGGTTCCCTGCGCGTTACCGCAACGATCCGCAAGCGATCGGTGGGTTGCGCCTGCGCACATCCAGCGGTGCGGAAGTGCCGTTGTCGGCGGTGGCCAGCATCGAGACCACCAGCGGCCAGAGCGTGATCGTGCGCGAGATGGGCAGGCGCAACATCATCGTGCGTTTGAACGTGCGTGGCCGCGACCTATCCAGTTTCCTCGACGATGCGCAGGCCACCCTCGCCCGCCGGGTGCATGTCGACCCGCAACATCTGCAATTGGTGTGGGGTGGGCAGTTCGAGAACCTGCAGCGTGCGCAGGCACGTTTGATGGTGGTGCTGCCGACCACGTTGTGCATCATGTTCGTGTTGCTGTTCGGAGCATTCGGCAATCTGCGCCAACCATCGCTGGTGCTGGCGGCGGTCCCGTTGGCGATGATCGGTGGGCTGGCCGCGCTGCAGTTGCGCGGGATGACGCTCAACGTTTCCAGCGCCGTCGGGTTCATTGCGCTGTTCGGGGTGGCGGTACTGAACGCGGTGCTGATGCTGGCGCAGATCAATCGGCTGCGCGAGCACGCCGGCATGCCGCTACGCGAGGCGGTGGTGGCCGGTGCAGTCAGCCGTATGCGCCCGGTGTTGATGACCGCAACGGTGGCGGCACTGGGGCTGACGCCGGCCATGCTGGCCACCGGCCTGGGCAGCGATGTGCAGCGTCCGTTGGCCACGGTGGTGGTCGGCGGTCTTGTCACCGCGACGGTGCTCACCCTGGTCCTGTTGCCTTCGTTGTACTACTTGATGGAAACCTTCGTCGCCTCACGTCAGCCCCGCCGGGAGCAGATTGCATGAGCCGGTTTTGCAGCTTGCGCATTGCAATCTCGATGGCCGCTGCCGTGTCGGTTGGCGGCTGCGCGGTGGGCCCGGACTTTCATCGCCCCGCTCCACCCGACACCGATCGCTACACGCCTGCCGCAATGCCGGCCCGTACCGCAGCGGCCGATGTGGCAGGCGGCGCAGTGCAGCAGTTCGTGCCCGGACAGGACGTCCCGGCGGCGTGGTGGCGCGCCTTCGGCTCACCGCAACTCGATGCATTGGTGGATCAGGCGCTGGAGGCCAACCCCGATCTGCAGGCCGCCGATGCCGCGCTGCGGCAGGCGCAACAGAGTCTGGCTGCGCAACGTGGCGTGCTGTCCCCGCAGGCCGATCTGCAGGTGGATGCCAGCCGTCAACGCGATTCCGCTGTGCCCACGCCGGAAACCGGCGACAACACACCGTATGCGCTGCGCACCGCACAACTCAACGTGCGCTACACGCTGGATGTGTTCGGCGGCACGCGGCGGCAACTGGAAGCGGCCGGTGCACAAGTGCAGGCGCAGCGCTATCAGCGCGATGCGGCGTATCTGAGTCTGACCGCGAACGTGGTCAACGCCGCCATCCAGGACGCAGCCCTGCGCGCGCAACTGGATGCCGCACATGCGCAGGTCGCCATCGCCGAACGGCTCTGCGCCATCACCGAACGCCAACAGGCGCTGGGCGCCGTCGGCCTGGCGCAGGTGCTCGCGCAACGCAGTGCGCTTGCGCAGGCGCGGACGGTTGTGCCCACGCTGGAAAAACAGCTTGAGCAGCAGCGCAACCTGCTCGCCATCCTGGTCGGTCGCTTGCCGAGCGAAGGCGCCGGCGCGGCGTTTACGCTGGACACGCTGCATCTGCCTGCGCAACTGCCGCTGTCGCTGCCCTCGCAACTGGTCGATCGACGCCCCGACCTGCGTGCGGCCGAAGCGCAATTGCACGCGGCCAGCGCACTGGTCGGCGTGGCGGTGGCCGCACGCTTGCCGGCGATCACCTTGAGTGCGGCGACCGGTGGCTCGGCAGCGACATTCGGCCGGTTGTTTGCCGCCGGCAATACGCAGTGGTCGGTGGCCGCTAGCCTGTTGCAGCCAGTGTTCCATGGCGGTGCGTTGGCGCATCAGCAACATGCCGCCGAGGCTGCCTACGATCAGTCGATGGCGCAATACCGCAGCGTGGTGCTGGGTGCGTTCGGCGACGTCGCCA
Source organism: Xanthomonas sp. 3075 (assembly GCF_014197275.1). Classification (GTDB taxonomy): domain Bacteria; phylum Pseudomonadota; class Gammaproteobacteria; order Xanthomonadales; family Xanthomonadaceae; genus Xanthomonas; species Xanthomonas campestris_B. The sequence goes on from NZ_JACIFI010000014.1 coordinate 59,157, forward strand.
ATGCGCTGGCGGCCTTGCAGAGCGATGCGCAGGCAGTGCGCGCCGCAGCCGATGCGCAAACATTGGCCGAACGTAGCCTGGCAGCGGTGCAACGTCAGCAGGCGGTGGGCGCGGTCGGCATGGCCGACCTGTTGCAGGCGCAGCAGGCTTATCGGACTGCGCAGGCCAGCACGATCCAGGCGCAGGCGGCACGCTATGCCGACACCGTGGCGCTGTATCAGGCGCTGGGTGGCGGCGCCTGGTGGTCGCCTGCCGCCGCAGCGGCTCCGTGAACCGAATCCGGCATGCAGCGGGCGTTGTGGAACGCTGCGGCCGGCAGCTGAGACAATCGCCCGCATGCGCCTGACCTCCCTGTTCCGTTCGCCGCCCACCCGCACCGATCTGCTCGGCATGGCCGGGCTGGCGGCCGGCATGGCGGCGATCTTCGTCGCCGATACGATCACCGACTATGCGGTGGCCGCAGCGTTGTTCTACACCCTGGTGGTGTTGCTGTCGGTGCGCTTGCTGACGCGTACCGGTGTGGTGGCGCTGGCGGCCACCTGCCTTGCGCTGATCGTGCTCAGTTTCCATCTCACCCCGGCCGGCAGCTACCGCGTGGGCGTGATCAACTCCTGCATCAGCGCGGTGGTGGTGGCCGTGACCACCTATCTGGCGGTGCAGATGGAAGCGGCCAAAGCCAGCGCACACGCCGCGCAGGCACGGCTGTTGCGATTGACCCGCAGCGGCAGCATGGGCGGGCTCGCCGCGTCGATCGCACACGAGGTCAATCAGCCGCTGGCTGCGATCGTGACCAGCGGCAACGCCTGTCAACGCTGGCTGGCGCAGCAACCGCCAAACCTGGCCAAGGCCGATGCCGCAGTCGAACGCATGCTTGCCGACGCCGGCCGTGCCAGCGCGATCATCGCGCGCATGCGCGCCCTGGCCCGCGGCGAGGCCAGCCAGCGCCAGCCAATGGAGTTGAATCGCACGCTGCTGGAAATGATTGCGCTCACCCGTGGCGAAACCGAACGCAATGGCATTGCGCTGTCGCTGGAGCTCGACCCCACCCTGCCCGCCGTGCTTGCCGATCGCGTACAGATCCAGCAGGTGATCGGCAATGTGCTGCTCAACGCAGTGGAGGCACTGGCGACCATGCCCGACGAAACGCGCAGCATCCATGTGCGCTCGCATATCGACGGTGCATGGGTATGTCTGCGCATCGAGGACTCCGGCCCCGGCTTGTCGGACGAGGCACTGGCGCATGTCTTCGATGCGTTCTGGAGCACCAAGGACGATGGCATGGGCATCGGCCTGAGCATCAGCCGCACCATCATGGAGGCCAATGGCGGGCAGATCTGGGCCGAGCCGGCCGGCGCGCGCGGCGCGCGCTTCGGCCTGCGGCTGCCGTTGGTCAACACGGAGCACAACGCATGAGCGAGCTTGCACCCATCGTCTATCTCATCGACGACGATGCCTCGATGCGCGCCGCGCTGGAGGATCTGTTCGCCTCGGTCGGACTGCAAGTCAGCGCGTTCGGTTCTACCGATCAGTTTCTTGCCCATCCTCTGCCAGACGCACCGGCCTGCCTGGTGCTGGATATCCGCATGCCCGGCCAGAGCGGCATGGAGTTCCATCGACGCATGGTCGATTCGGGTTTTACCTTGCCGACCATCTTCATCACCGGGCACGGCGACATCGCCATGGGCGTGGAAGCGATGAAGAACGGCGCGATCGAATTCCTGACCAAGCCGTTCCGCGACCAGGCCTTGCTGGACGCGATCCAGGACGGCATTCGCCGCGACCGCGCACGGCGCCAGAGCCAGGCCGTTGCGGCGGAACTGCGTGCGCGGTGGGATGCCTTGAGCGCCGGCGAACAGGACGTCACCCGGCTGGTGGTGCAAGGCCTGTTGAACAAGCAGGTGGCCGCGCGCCTGAACCTGAGCGAGATTACCGTGAAGGTGCGACGCGGCCAGGCCATGCGCAAGATGCAGGCCGGTTCGCTGGCCGAGCTGGTGCGTCTGGCAGAGCGGATCGGGCTGTAAGGCGATGAGGCGCCGCGGTCGTGATGGCGATGCCTGCGTTGCATCGCCGCTGGCTGCCACGTGCAGCAGGTGTGGATGCGAGCAGGCAAAGCCACGCGCCGCGGTGTGAGGGTCACTTCGGCAGCGATGCAATCCGCAACCAGCGCAGACCGCGCGATACGTGCTTCTCGTTGCACGCCATCACTGCAGTCAACCTATTCACGCAGCGATGCGTAACCCGCTCTGCGAGCGCACAGAAAAAGAACGCCCCAGCATGCCGGGGCGTTCTTTTTTCCTGCTTACCGGCGAGCGATCAGAAACTCACCCCCCAGGTCGCCTGGCCGCCATACGCGGTCTGGCCATCGCCGTTGAGTCCCTGCAGCGACAACGCCAAGCGGCTGTTGGGCGAGGTGATCAGGCTGACCCCCACTTCGCCGACCAGCGCATTCTTGGCAAGCGTGACGCTTTGCACGGTGAACTGCGCGTCGGTGTCGACAAAGCCTGCCGAACGCTGCACGAAACGGTCGCCGAACGCATGCCGCCAGCCTGCCGCTGCGTACATCGACGTACGCGTGCCCAGTTCCCAGCGACCACGTACACCCACGGTACTGGTGGTGTAGTCGTCCTCGGCACGGTCCACCGATAGCCCGGCAATGCCGCCGCGCTCGTTGAAGCCGTCGGTCTTCAGACGTGTGTACTCGGCCGCGACGAACGGGCTGTACACCGCGTTGCCGGTGCGCAGGTTCCAGGACGCCTCCAGCGACACGGTGACGGCCTGTGCGTCGTAGTTGCTGGTCAAGCGCTCTTCGAGCACGCCGGGCAACATCACCCGACGCGTGCTGTCCACGTTGTAGTCCGCATAGTCCACCGCACCCTGCAGGGAAAACGCGGACCAGTCGGCCTGCCCGTACACGCCGACGTGGGTGCCATCGACATCGGCACGATCGCCCAACGCGCGCGACACGCTTTCGATGTCCTGATTGCCCACTGCAATGCCGACCACGCTGCGCTCGCCGACGCGGCGTTCCGCACCGGCCATGATGCCGTTGTCCTCGCGCCGCACCGACGCGGTATCGGCATCGCCGTCGATGCGATTGGGCAGGCTGCGCCCGGTGATCCACACCGTGGTGTCGCCGACCCGGGTGTCCTGACTGTCGCCACGCAGATGGTTGCCGACCCCGCTCATCAGAAATCGGCTGTCCAGCAATGCGGTTGCCGTGCTGGCATGGCTTTCGCCGGACAGGGAGGCAAACGCGGTGCGGATCGCTTCCGGATCGTCGGGTAGCCGCACTACCGCCTGGTAGACAGGGCTGGTGGTCGGCAGTCCATCCACGGCCGCTGCAGTCGCCTGATGGTTGGGCGCGGTGACTGCATCGACCATCGCATCGGTATTGCGGCCGAACGAGACCGACAGCGTAGTCGCGGTGGTGCTGACGTTCGGATCGACGAAGGCGTAGTCGGAGACGACGTTGGTGAACTGGCCGGTGAGTCCACCTGCCGCATTGATCACCGTAATCTGCGTGAACAACGGCAAGTCGGTTGCCCGAATCAGCTGCAAGGTGCTGCCCGGTACCAACGTGGCCGTCCCGCCCACGGTGACCGGCGTGATCGTTCCACCGGCATTCGGGGTCACCTGCAAGGTGGAGCCGGAGCCGACCGTGGCATTGCCGCCGACGCTGAGCGTGCCGTTGCTGCCACCCACCGCCACGGTTCCCCCTGAGACCAGGCTGCCGACGCTGCCACTGCCGGTAAGCGTGGCGCCCGGCGCCACCGTGACCAGCCCGCCCAAGGCCGCGCCCGGATTGGCTGGGTTGCCCACGCTCAAGACGCCTGCGGCAACCGTGGTCGGTCCGGTGAAACCACTGCTGTTTGCAGTGAACAGCAAGATCCCGGCGCCCGCCTTGAGCAGGCTACCGGCACCCGACAAGGTTCCAGCGTAGGTGCCATTGGTGTTCTGCTGAAATACCAGCGCGCTGTTGGCGGTGATAGTGCCCTGCAGGCTGGTGGTATTGCCGATCAGCGTGCCGGCGTTGATGGTGGTGCCACCGAGATAGCCATTGACGCCGTCCAGGGTGACTGCGCCGGTGCCGGTCTTGATCAATGCACCGCTGCCGCTGATGTTGCCGGCAAACGTGCCGTCGCCGGCCTGGTCGAACACCAGGGTGGCGTTGTCGACGATGTTGCCCTGCAGGCTGGTGGTGTTGCCGACCAGACTGCCGCTGGCGATGGTGGTGCCACCGCTGTAGGTGTTGGGGGCGACCAGCGTCAATGTCCCCGTCCCCTGCTTGATCACGCTGCCGGTGCCGCTGACCGCCCCGGCAAACACGCCATCGGCGGCCTGATCGAACACCAGCGTGCCGTTGTCCACCACATTGCCCTGCAGGCTGGTGGTGTTGCCGATCAGGCTGCCGGCACTGATGATGGTGCCGCCGGTGTAGGTGTTGGGCCCGAGCAATTGCAGCGCGCTAGTGCCGGCCTTCTCCAGCGAGCCGGTGCCGCTGAGCGTGCCGGCATACACGCCGCCGGTGGTCTGGTTGAACACCAGCGCCGCGTTGTTGGCGATATCGCCCTGCAGGCTGGTGGTGTCGCCGATCAAGCTGCCGGCCGCGATGGTGGTGCCGCCCGTATAGCCATTGGCGCCGTCGAGCAGTAGCGCGCCTGCGCCCTCCTTGGTGACGCTGCCGGTACCGGTGACCGAACCGGTGAACACGCCATTGGCGGTCTGGTTGAACACCAACGCGGCATTGTCGACGATGGCGCCCTGCAAGCTGGCGCTGTCGCCCACCAATGTGCCGGCAGTGAGGGTGGTGCCGCCGGTGTAGCTGTTGCTGCCATCCAGCGTCAGCGTGCCGGTGTTGGTCTTGATCAACGCACCGCTGCCGCTGATGTTGCCGGCAAGGGTGAGGTCTGCCGGGTTGTCGACCGTGAGCGCTGCGCCCAATGTGACCGCATTGCCCAGTGCGGCTGCCACCGCAGTGCTCAGCACCGAATCGCCGATCACCGACAAGGTGCCGGTGCCCAGTGCGTTGTCGCTGCCGACCGAGACCGTGCCATCGCTCAGCACAGTGCCGCCGGCATAGCTGTTGTTGCCACTGAGCGTGAGCGTGGACGCACCGGTCTTGAGCAGGCTGCCTGCGCCGCTGATCGCGCCGCTCAGGGTCAGGTCGTTGCTGCCGAGCAGGGTCAACGCGCCATCGAGCACCACCGCATTGCCCACTGCCAATGCCTGGTCGGTATCGAGGCTGGTGCCGTTTGCCGCAGTCAGGGGACCGGTGCCCAGGGCCTGGGCATCGCCCAGGATCAAACTGCCGCCACCGAGCGCGGTGCCACCGGTATAGGTATTGGCGGCGCTCAACACCAGCGTGCCGGTATCGAGTTTCTGCACCGTGCCGGTGCCGCCGATGCTCACATCGACGGTGGCGGTGACGCCGGGATCCACACGGATGATGGTGTTGGCTGCATTGGCACTGAGCGCACCGGCGCCGGCATCGCTCAGCACATAGCCGTCGCTGACGAACTGCATGCCGGTGATGCCTTGGGTCCCCTGCACGCCCACATTGCCGGCGGTACCGGCGAATACCGCAAAACCGTTCTGCCAATCGCTGTTGGTCAGGCCATCGATCGCGCTCCAGTTGGTCGCGCCTGCGACCCATACGCCGGTGCCGCCCTCGATGCTGCCGTTGGCCGAGGTCTGCGCGCCATCCCAGAACTGCACGTTGCTGCCGGGCGACAGCACCACCACGTTGACCTCCTGGGCCAGTGCGGTCTGCAGCGCCAGTTGGGTCGGGTCCAGCGTGCCGGGGAGCGTGCCGAAGGCCATGCCGTTGTTGGTCAAGGCACCGGTGTAGTCGATCAAGCGATAGACGCCGGTACCGAAGCCACCGATGTCGGTGATGTTGAGCGTGCCGTCCAGGGTGAGGTCGCCATTGACCGCCAATACGCCGGTCTGGCTGGCCACCCCGAGGAAGGCATCGAGCGTGGCGTTGGTCGCCAGGCTCAGGTTGCCAGTGGTCAACTGCGACCCGCTGGTCACCACCAGACGGCCACCGTTGTTCACCGTAACTGCCGCATCGACCACACCGCTACCGCTTAGCGTGCCGCCGGTGCCCACGGTCAGGCCGCCTGCGCTGGCCAGGGTGCCATCCACGTCCAGCGTGCCCGCGATGATCTGCGTGGTGCCGCCGAGCGAGGAGCTGCCGGTGAGCTGCAGCGTGCCGGTACCGACCTTGTCCAGATTGCCGGCATCGCTCAAGGTGCCTGCAAAGGTGCTGCTGACATTGTTGACGCCAAGCTGCAGCGTGTTGCCGCCCAACACCGCGACATTGCCCTGCCCGGTCACCGCGCCCAGCGCCGCATTGCTGCCGAGCGAGAGCGCAGCACCTGCCGCGACGTCCACGGTGCCGGTGTTGCCCAAGGTACCGGAGGCAGCGGTTGCGAGGACGCCAGCCTGCACCGATACCGGGCCGCTGAAGCTGTTGGCGCCGGACAAGGTCAAGCTGCCCGCGCCGGTCTTGGTCAACGCGCCTGCGCCACTGAGGACGCCGGTCAATGCCAGATCGTCCGCGCTGGCAATGGTCAGATTGGCGCCCAGGTTGATGCTGTTGCCCAATGCCAGCGCAATCGCATTGCTCAAGGTGGCATTGCCCAGCACCGACAAGCTGCCCACGCCCAACGCAGTGTTGCTGCCGACCGCCAGGGTGCCGGCGTTCAACACGCTGCCACCGACGTAGCTGTTGGCGCCGTCCAGGGTCAGCGTGGACGCACCGTTCTTGATCAGGCTGCCGGCGCCGCTGATCGTGCCTGACAGGGTCAGGTCGTTGCTGCCCACGGAGGTCAGCGCACCATCGAGCACCACTGCATTGCCAATCGCCAATGCCTGATTGCTATCGAGGCTGGTGCCGGCTGACGCAGTCAGCGTGCCAGTGCCAAGCGCCTGCGCATCGCCCAGCACCAGGGTTCCGCCGCTGAGCGCGGTACCGCCGGTGTAGCTGCTGGCCGCATCCAGCACCAGGGTGCCGGTGTCGAGTTTCTGCAGCCCGCCCACGCCGGAGATGGCGACATCGATGCTGGCAGTGGCACCAGGATCGACGCGAATCGCGGTCAGCGGGTCGGTCACCGCCAGACCACCTGCGCCGACATCGGTCAGGCGATACCCATCGGTGACGAACTGCAGGCCGCCGATGCTTTGCGTGCCCTGCACCCCCACCGTGCCGGCAGTGCCGGAAAACACCGCGAAATCGCCTTGCCAGGTGCTGTTGGCGCTGCCGTCCTGGCCGGTCCAGTTGGTCGCCGCGCCCCACGTGCCTGAGCCGCCATCGACGGTGCCGTTGGCGGTGGTCTGCACGCCATCCCAGAACTGCACGATGCTGCCGGGCGCCGTGACCACCAGATTGAGCTGCTGGCCGATGGAGGTCTGCAAGGCGAGCTGGCTGATATCCACACTGCCGGGAAACAGGCCGATGGCCAGGCCGTTGTTGGTGAGCAGGCCGGTGTAATCGATCAGGCGATAGACGCCAGTGCCGAAGCCACCGATGTCGGTGATGTTGAGCGTGCCGTCCAGGGTGAGATTGCCATTGACCTCCAACAGCCGCGTGTTGCTCGGTGCTGCCAGTGAAACATCCACAAACGCACCCGACGCCAGCGACAAGCCGCCCACACTGAGCGACGAGCCACTGGTCAACGCAAGCCGGCCACCGTCGGCGATGGTCACGTTGCTGCCCACGCTGCCGGTGGTGCCGGTGCCGGTCAAGGTGCCGCCCAGCGCCACGTTCAACGCACTGGTGCCCAGGCTGCCAATGACATCCAGCGTACCGCCGCTGACCTGCGTGGTGCCGCCGATCGCACTGGTGCCAAGCAAGCGCACGGTGCCGGTGCCGACCTTGTCGAGATTGCCGCCACCGCCCAGGCTACCGGCAAAGTCGCCGCCACCCAGCTGCAATGTGCCGCCCGCATCGGTGTCGACATTCCCGGCGCCGCTGAGCACGTTGATCAGGCCACCGTTGGTGAGGTTCAACAGCGCGCCTGCCGCGACATCCACATTGCTGGCATTGCCCAGCGCCGCGCCGGTGCTGGCCACCAATGTGCCGGCCTGGATCGCCAGCGGGCCGGTGTAGGTATTGCTGCCGCTCAAGGTCAAGGTGCCGGCGCCGGTCTTGATGAAGTCGCCCGCGCCGCTGATGGTGCCGCTGGCCAGCATGTCGGCTGCGGTGTCCACGCTGAGCGTTGCGCCCAGATCGATACCGTTGCCCAAGGCCACCGCAATCGCATTGCTCAGCGTCGCATTGCCAACGACCGAGAGATTGCCGGTGCCAAGCGCATCGTTCGCGCCAACGGCAATGGTGCCACCCGATAGCGTGGTGCCGCCGCTGTACGTGTTGGTTGCATTGAGCGACAACGTGGTCGTGCCGTTCTTGATCAGGCTGCCGGTGCCGGCGATGGCGCCGTTCAAACTGAGATCGTTGCTGCCGATCAGCGTGAGCTGATCGTTCAACTGCACCGTATTGCCCAAGCTCAGCGCGGTCGTGGCATCCAGTTCGGCAGCGCCGCCAACCAGCAGGCCACCGACGCCCAACGCACTGTCGTTGCCAAGCACCACACGCCCTGCATTCAGCGCAACACCGCCGCTGAAGGTATTGGCGTTGCTCAAGGTCAGCGTGGCCGCGCCTTGTTTATCGAGACTGCCGATGCCGCTGACGACGCCATTGAGCGCGATGTCCTGCGTTCCGGGCAGCGTCACTGCGCCATCCAGCGCAACCGCATTGGCCAAGGCCACCGCCGTGCTCGCATCCAGCGAGGTGCCAGCTGCGGCGGTCAGCGTGCCGACACCCAATGCGGTGTCGCTGCCGACCACCAATGCGCCGCTCTGCAACTGCAATCCGCCGGCCCAGCTGCTGTTGCCATTGAGCGTGAGCGTTTGCGTGCCGTTCTTGATCAGACTGCCGGCACCGTCGATCGCGCCATCGAGCGTGAGGTTCTGGCCATCGATGCCGAGTTGACCGGCGACGCTGAGCGCGTTCTGCAAGCTCACTGCGGTACTTGCAGTGAGCTGCGTGCCATCGGCAGCAGTGAGCGTGCCGGTGCCGAGCGCGGTATCGCTGCCGACCACCAAAGTGCCGGCGTCCAGCAACGTGCCACCCGCATACACATTGTTGCCGCTCAACGTGAGCGCACCCGTGCCCTGCTTGACCAGACTGCCTGCGCCACTCACGACGCCGGTCATGCCCAGAGCGTTGTTGCCGGTGACCGCAAGCGCACCATTCACCACGACGTCGTTGCCGATGGTCGTTGCAGTGGTGGCTTGTAGTTGCGTGCCGCCTGCCGCAGTGAGGACGCCGCTGCCCAGTGCTGCGCCATTGCCGATCAGCAGGCTGCCTGCATTGAGATCCACGCCACCGGCAAACGTATTGGCGCCACCCAGCGTCAATGCAGCAGTGCCGTCCTTGACCACGCCGCCTACGCCGCTGACCACGCCGTTGAGCGTGAGATTCTGGCTGCCGCCGAGCTGCAGATCCGCTTCCAGCGCAACGTTGTTGGCGACGACGCGTGCGGCGGTGCTGTCGAGCAACCCGCCGGCCACCGTCAAGGTGCCCAGGCCCAACGCCGTGTCGCTGCCCAGGATCAGGCTGCCTGCACTCAGACGCGTGCCGCCGGTGTAGCCGTTGTTACCCGAAAGGGTCAGGCTGGCCGGGCCAAGCTTGTTCAAGCTGCCGACGCCGCTGATGGCACCGGTCAAGGTCAGCGCGTTGCTGCCGCCCACATTGACCAGGCCTGCCAGCGCAATCGCATTGGCGAGCGTGCTCACGGTTGCGTTGTCCAGCGTGGTGCCGGCCGCAGCAGTGAGTGCACCGGTACCGAGTGCGGTGTCGCTGCCCACCGTAAGCTTGCCCGCGCTGAGCGTGGTGCCGCCGCTATACAGATTGTTGCCGCTCAACAGGAGATCGCCGCTGCCGGATTTGATCAGACTCCCGTTACCGGTGACAGCGCCGCTCAACGTCAGGGCTTGCGCACCGTTGAGGGTCAATGCGCCGGTGGTCAGCGCAATCGCATTGCTCAGCGAGGTGGCTGCCGTATTTTGCAGCGTCGCGTTGCCGGTGACGTTCAACGCGCCCGTACCGAGTGCCGCGCCGCCGGCCACCTGCAAGGTGCCGGCATTGAGACCGGTGCCACCGGTGTAGGTGTTCAGGCCGCCCAGCGTGAGCGTGCCGGTGCCGAGTTTGTTCAATGCGCCGGCACCGCCAATGGTGCCAGCCAGGTTCAATGCGTTGCCGCTGCTGCCCACGTCCAGCGTGCCGGTGAGCGCAATCGTATTGCCCAGTGTCGTGGCAGCGATTGCATCCAGTTGGCCGCCGCTTGCGGTCAGCGTGCCGGTGCCCAGTGCCGCATTCGCACCGACCACCAAGCGCCCGGTGCTCAGCGTGGTGCCGCCGGTGTAGGCGTTGTTACCGGTCAACGTGAGATCGCCTGCGCCGCCCTTGATCAGGCCCTCGCCGCCGTTGATGGTGCCGCTCAGCGTCAGCGCCTGCGCGCCGGTGAAGTTCAACGGCCCATCAAGGCTGATGTTGTTGGCAACGCTCAACGGAGCACTGCTGCTGAGGTTGGACGCACCGGTGACATTCAATGCACCGGTACCCAAGGCGCTGGCGTTGCCGAGCTGCAAGGTTCCCGATGCCAGCGTGGTCGCGCCGGTGAAGGTATTGCTGCCGTTGAGTGCGAGCGTGCCGTTGCCGGTCTTGTTGATACCGCCAGCGCCGGCAAGCGTGCCGGTCAAGGTCAGCGCATTGCCGCTGGCGCCCAGGCCCAGGGTATTGGTCAGCGCAACGTTGTTGGCCAGGGTCAGCGCACTGGTCGTATCCAACTGCCCACCGGCAGCTGTCACCGTACCGGCACCTAGCGCCGTATTTGTTTCGAGTAGCACCGTGCCTGCACCCAGCGTGGTGCCACCGGCATAGGTGTTGGTGCCACCCAGCGTGAGCGTGCCCGCACCGACCTTGGTCAGCGCGCCGGTCCCGCTGACCGTGCCGCCAAGCCGTATCGCGTTTGTGCCACCGATGCTGACGGCGTTGTTGAGCACAAACGCATTCGCCAGGTTCACTGCCGCACCTGCAAGCAGGCTGCCACCGGAGGCGTTGACGGTTCCGGTGCCCAATGCACTGTTGTTACCGACAGTGAGCGCGCCGCCGACCAGATTGACGCCGCCGCTGAAGGTGTTTGCGCCGGTCAGGCTCACGTCGCCGGTGCCGGTCTTGGTCAGTGCGCCAGTGCCGGTGATCGGGCTGGACACCGTCAAACTGTTGCTGCCTTGCAGGGTCAAGCCTCCCGCACCCAGCGCGATACCAGCCGTGGGATTGAGGGTGAGCCCGGCAGCAGTGGCCTCCAGCGCGCCACCGTTGGCGGTGATGCTGGTCCCCAGCTGCGCGGGATTGACGAATTGCAAGACGCCGCCATTGAGTGCGCTGGTGCCGAAGTTGCTGCCGCCCCCCACCGACCAGGTGCCGCTATTGACCCGCAATCTGCCGAAATTGATGTATTGCGCCGTGCTCAGCGATCCGACGCCGGTGCTGCCGCTGCCGGTCCCCGTTGCCGAGTTCTGCAGGATCAGCGTATTGGTTCCGCCTGCACCGCCATCCACCACGCCTGTCTGCGCAAAGCTAAGCAAGCCACCGGGGCCCAGCAATTCAAGCGCCAGTCCACCGCCACTGTTGACGCTGCCGCCCGTCACGGCAGTGAAGCTGTTGGTGCTGCCCGCACCCATCGACACGCTGCCGTTGATGGTGCCGGCGTTGACAAAGGTATTGCCTGTGGTCGAGCTCTGGAAGCCCACGCGGCCGTTGATGGTGCCGGTGTTGACTGCATTGACGGTGCCGCCGCCGGTCACCGCAATCACCGGGGTATCGGAACTCAGTACCGACACATCCAACAATGCACGGCTATCGATCAGCCCGGCGTTGTTGATCTGCACGACGCCATTGCTGGCCGAGGTGATGCCAAGTGCCATGCCGTCGAGATTGAGCAGGTTTGCTCCAAGCACGCCGCCGGTGCCGTAAATCACGCCAGTTGCGAGGTTGTTGGCGGTCACTGCTGTGGAACTGGTGTTCCCCATGGTGACGCCGGTGCTCAATACCGACAACAGGCCAAGCACCGACGGATCGACCGTCCCGCTGTTGTTGAACGTGGAATTGGTGCCGCTGAGCGCAACGGCGGTGCCACCAAGCAGCCCGGCGGTCATTTGCGTGCCTGCGGCAACGTTCACGGTCAGGTTGTTTGCGCCGCTTGCGAAGCTGTTGCTGGTGATTGGCAGCCCCGTGCAGTTGACGGTTGCGCCCGCTGCCGGCAGTGCAGGCGTACATGCTCCCCAGGCCAGGACAGGTGCGGCGGCCCCCACCGCCAGGACGACCAGGCACGGCAAACTGCGGCGGGTTGCCCCGGGCTTGCGCCGCCGACGCACCAACTCGTGCGTCACGACCCAATTGCCGATTGCTGCATTCCAGACCAGCGCAAATGCACGATTCATTGCTTCCCCCTGATTGCCACGTAGAGACGGACATGCACCCCGTGCATACCCGCCAAGACAAGATTTGGATTTACTGCCGCGTCTGTTTAATCCGACGTCCGCACACACGCAGATCAATCAGTGCATGCCGTTTAATACCACTTTGTTATTCGCCATCACGGCGGATTAACACACGAAGCGATGTTACCGAAATGTGCCGGATATCACTAACCACACCAATATCCATAGTGAACACGCAATATGTGAGCCTGTTTGCTTGCGGCCGCCAGCGCCTGCTCCGACACCCGATCTGCAGCTCATCGCAGAATGGAGGCTAAAATCACGTAGATAAACGTTGATCTTCATGTAATCGATTGATTTACGACCTTCGCGAAGCGGCCTCATGCAACCAGCAAAGCCTTAAACGAACAGAACAATGAGGTGAAGCGCCGAGAAGGAAAACTACCCTTGAGCCCGATATTTTCTGGATGGGTTCGTTTTATCGCCACCTCATCCGGAAAATTACTGCGATAATACCAATGCAAAAAATAGGCCACCAACCCACCTCCTGGATGGGTATATCGCCATCGTAGCGAATCATTTTATTGTCGAGTCCGCCGTGTTGTAACGGCCACTTTATCGTCGCAGAGGTGGGCGAATGTGCGCTTGTGTGTTTGACGCTCATCACTTATCGATGACCTCGGTTTGTTTCTAGTAGCCATGTGATATGTGATCCTCAACACGGAACCTGACGACATGACGCTTGTGCTGGAAGAAAAAACACAGGGCCGCCAATTCGACTGGTCAGGAGTGCCGATCGATCTCGGCGGAATGGAGCCGCTGGAGCAGATCGCACGTTTGCTCTGCCACGCGTTGGTGGCGCCTGCGGCGGCATTGACCATTACCGAAGGCGGTCGGTTGCGTGTGCTGGCGGCACGCGGCATCAGTACCGAGCATGTGCAACAGGCAATTGCGCTGTGCCAACAGGTTCCTGCCGCGAGCAATGGCGTGTCCGAGTTGATCGAGGGTGCAGCGCTGGAACCGATTCAATTGGGCGATGCGGCATTTCCCGGCTTGCCTGCACGCTTCATTGCCTGCGTGCCGGTCGGCACCCCGCAAACCGGCGTGTCCGGCACGTTGTGCGTGATCGATACGCGCGAGCGTCGCCTGGCCAGCCAGGAGCATCAGCAACTGCTGATGTTTGCCAACGTGGCAGCGGCGCAACTCGAATTACAGTTTGGCGCCGGCCGCCGTGAACCGCACAGCGGGCTGCTCAATGCCCGGCAGTTGCAATCGGACCTGGACGCACTGGCCTTCGGTAGCCACTGTCTGCCGACGATTGCCGCCTTTATCGAGGTCTACGACAACCAGGCTGCCAACGAGGCGCATCAGGCGCTGGGCATGCAGCCGCTGGAAGAGCTGATTCGTCATGCCGGCTACGTGTTGACGCGCGCCTTGCGTGGCAAGGCCACCGTGTACCACGTGGCGTCGATGCGGTTTGCATTTTTCCTGCTGAATTCGGCACCCGACGAGATGGAAGACCTGTTGCTCGATCTGCGCGACATGTTGCAGCTGCCGGTGGATGCCGCCGGTGTCCCGATGTCGCTGACCTTCCATGCCGGCGTCGTGCGCTTCGCCCCGCAGCTACCAGACACCAACGATGTGATGCGCAAGGGATTGGTTGCCTTGGGCGATGCAATCAATCACCACGCCATCGTGTGCTGGTACGACGCCTCCCACGACGATGCCATTCAACGCTCCTACCGGCTGGCGCAGGACGCCGAAAAGGCATTGAAAGCGGGCGATTTCCGCCTGGTCTACCAGCCGCGCATCAACCTGGAGGATCTGTCGGTCACAGGGTTTGAAGCCCTGCTGCGCTGGCATCACGTCATGCTGGGCCCGATCGGCCCGGACGAATTCATCCCGCTGTTCGAAAAAACCGCGCTCATGTGTACCGTCACCAATTGGGTGATCGAAAGTGCATTGGTGCAGTTGGCGCAATGGCGCGCACAGGGGCTGGATGTCTCCTTGTCCATCAATCTGTCGTCGCGCGATTTCGGCAACCTCAATCTCGCTGCGGACGTGATCAATCGCTGCAACGCGCTGGCGATTCCGACCACCCGGATCGAACTGGAAATCACCGAAGGCCGCTGGCTGCGTAGCAATGTCGAGGCAGTGCCACGGCTGCGCGCCTTGCGCGACGCCGGAGTGAGCGTGGCCATCGACGATTTCGGCACCGGCTACAGCAACTTCGGCTATCTCACCGAGTTGCCGGTCAACGTGCTCAAACTGGATCGCTCGCTGGTCACCGGTATCGGCAACAAGGCGGGCATGCAGGTGCGTGCAGAAGCGGTGGTACGCCTGGCCAGTGCACTGGGGTACCGCACCGTGGCCGAAGGCATCGAACATGCCGACGAGATCGCGTTGCTGCGCAGTTGGGGATGCGACGAGGCGCAGGGCTATCTGCTCTCCAAACCGATGGAAGCCCACCTGATTGCGGACTACGTGCGCGATGCGGCACGCCGCAAATGCCTGCCGTGATGTGCGGCTGACGGCGTGGGGACAGCCGCGCCCGCGCCGTCGGGTGCTGGCGCGATAGGCTACCGACACAGAGCGCGCAGCTTCTTTCAGTAAGCGGCAAACGCGCACTCAACTCAGATCGTGCAGATCCTTGCCGAGCGGTGCAGTCAATGCCCACTCCGAGAAACCCACCTTCAGGCCGGCGCGCTCAGGTGTGCAACACATCGGGCCGACAAGGTAGTCGCTTGCCACCGGAAACGGGCACAGCCTGACCAGCGGCCAGCTGTGTCCATCGGCAGATACCTGCAGGCGCAGCACCCCGTCGGCAACGGTCGCACGCATCCAGAAATCCTCAGGGTCGGCCTCGTATGGGCCTGTTGACCAATCCGACAGCGGGTTGCTCAACACACTGCTGAGCATGGCGCGACCATCGCTGAGTTCGATGCCGGCCTTGAGCCAATGCTGCGCGTCCACGCGCACCATGATGCCGGCCTGGTCGTAGAGCGATTCGTAGTGCGCGCGCACCCGCAATTGCGCAGTGAAGCGCGAGGGTGCCTGCATGCCGAGAAAATGGCCACTGTCGCGGGTAAAACCGTAATGCGTCTCGCGCCAGAAATCGGTTGCCTGCTCGGTCACCACATCCAGCGTGTCGCCACTGATCTGCAGCGTTTTCGGCCGATTGAGCCAGATCCCGCCGTGCCAGCCTGTGTCCTGCGTCATCGCGTTCTCCAAGCAAGTGAGCCGGGCAGCACGCTGCCACCCTGCCCTTCAGTTGTGCGCCAGCGCATGGTCCAGCGCTGCGCAGATCGCCGCCACCTGGGCTGCATTGCATTGCGCAGGCGTCGCGCGCGGGCTGTCCGGATACACCTCGGTGGTGGTGCGGTAGCGCGCATCGGTGACCCCGGCGCACAGGCCAAGGCGGCGCACCGGATAGTTGATGACGCCATGGCCGACGACCGACGCGCCGATGATCTGCCCCTGCGCATCGGCCGGCGCGATATGGGTGACCTCTGCGACCGCCGCGATCACCGCCTGCTGAAATGCCGGCTGCGGGTCCTCGCTGTCGCCAACCAGATAGAAACCGTCGGGAATGCTGCCCGGCTCGAAGGCAAGCCCGTCGCGTGCCGCCAGCGCGGGCCGGAATTCGCTTTCGTCGCTATCGGTGGTTTCATGCAGATCGATATGTACCAACATCTGCCCGGTGGTTGCGGCGACCAACTGCATCAGCGCGGCCGACTCCGCGGCCTGGCTGTTGTCGCGGAATGCACGGTTAGGGTCGATCGCCTCGGCATTCCAACGCTGGATACGCTCATACCCCCACGGATTGACGCAGGGCACCACCAGTAGATTGATCCGGCCGGCATAGTACGCTGCGCGTTGCTGCAGGAACTGCAATGCACCGTGGACCCCGCTGGTTTCATAACCGTGCACGCCGCCGGTGACCAGTGCGCAGGGCAGCGATGGATCCCAGTTGGCACTGCGCAGTGCCATCAGTGGGTATTGCTCGGGCGCCTGGCCGATCGTGCCGTAGCGCACGCGTGTGTAGCGTGCATCCAGTGCATCGATCGGCTGCAGGACATCGCTTGCATAGCTGCGCTGTTGCAGTTGACGCGCGCACCATGCGGCGCGTTCCTGCTCGCCCCACGCACGTCCGGGTGTGCCGATCGGATAAGTCAGGTGCGCCGTCATCGTGAGCAACCGTCTGCCAGAAGACCGGGAAGAGTAAACCCAACGCAGCAGCGCGTCAGCCCCACGCAGCATGTGCGCACCCGACACTGACGCTTGCCCGGACATGGCGCAGACATCGCAAGGCTCCGCAGTGCCGAGCCGATTGGAGATGCCGAGTTTGCCGACCCAGCCTGTGTCAGCCGATCACGTGTTTGCGGTGACGCCCGGGATCGCATCGCGCACCAGAAATTTTCGGTCAATGCGAGAACATGCTTCAACGACAGTCGGCCATCGCCTGTTCCTGCGGCCGCAGCAGCTCGCACACGCACGACGTTTCGCTATCGCCCACCGTCCTTCCGGCAGCGAGCAGTGTCGTGCAGTTGGCGATCGCCTGGTGTTCGAACCCACAACGGTCATCGCACCTTCGATGATCTCGTCGAAGCTGGAAAATTTCCAAGGCTTGTTGGGCAGACTGGCAGCGCCTTACCGAACGCAAATGCTTGGCGGACGATCCGAATGCGCGAGGTAGCACGTCATGGGATCGATCAACGATGTCTGCGATGGACCGATGCGTACATATCTTGCCGACACCGTGCCGGCACACATGACAAGAGTGAAAATTTTCCCTGCAATCGATCTCAATGCCGGGGAGTGAATGCAAAAATTTCCGACCGGCCGGGAATGCGTTGCGCATCGGACTGTCGGCGGCCATCTCGAGCCAGCTGTGCATCCATTCAGAATCGCCACACGTGCCATGAAATCGATTGCCTGCACCGGCGTCATCGAACCGTACAAACATGGCGTTCATAACGACACGACCCCGCCCCGTAGCGGTGCGGGGTCGTGCCCCTCCCTCGTATATCAGCCGTGTATCAGCGCGCTCAAGAGCGGCACGCCAGTGGCGTGCCGACTGCGTGCTTTACGCGGATTCTTCCTGCGGCTTGGCCTGCTTGGAGCGGCCTCCCTTGCTGCCGATACGCGACATGTGATCGCGGTCGCGGCTCACTGCCTGGCCGCCCTTGCGACCTGCCTCACGTGCTTCGTCGCTGGTGAATTCGTGCGCATTGCCGCTGGCGTGCGCTGCCTTGCCGCCGCTACTGGCCAACACGCGGCGCTTTTCAGGATCCAATGCGGCAAAGCCGCGCCGGCTACGAGTAACGTTCTGTACGTCTTCCACTGTGCCTCCTCTCGATGCTTCGGTTACGCCATTGGTGATTGAGATACCGCAACAATCGTGCCAACTCGCAAACTCAAGCAATCCGGTGCACGACCGGCACATACGGAAAAAACAGCTGCGCTCGCCGTGCAAATATTGCACTCCTGCCCTGCTCGCCGTGTGCATCGGTCCAGCCCGCATCGATCTCCACCACGTCCGCTCGCCGGCACTGCAGCGCATGTGCCAACCCACCGACCGCGGCCATATCGTCGCGCGCCAAGGCACGGCACAGTTCGCCGATCTGCCTTTCGGTATCGTTGATCAACAAACCACGCAGTGGCGGCGGTCACGCGTGTGGACGTGGCCTGAGGGAGCCATGCACCATGCCGCCGGTGCGAGCCATCTTTTCGGAGTCCGTCTGATGCCGTTGTTTCCGCTGTTCGCAAACCTGCAAGCCCGTGCCGTGCTGGTCATCGGCGGTGGCGAGGTCGCCACGCGCAAGGTGCTGGCGCTGCTCAAGGCCGGTGCGCATATCCGGCTGTACGCACACGCGCTGTCGCCGGAGCTTGCCGTGTTGATGCAGGCCGGCCGCTTCGAGCAACTGGGCGGCGAGTTCGATCCTGCCTGGATCGATGACGTCTGGCTGGTGGTCGCCGCCACCGACGACGGCGATTTGAATCAACGTGTCGCCGCCGCTGCCGGCGCGCGTCAGCGCCTGGTCAATGTGGTGGACGACGCGGAGCTCTCGACCTATCAAGTGCCGGCGATCGTGGACCGCGACCCGCTGGTCATCGCCATTTCCTCGGCAGGCGCCGCACCAATGCTGGCACGCCGCCTGCGCGAACGGCTGGAGCGTGAACTGGATGCCTCGGTCGGCCGCTTCGCCGGACTGTTCGCGCGCCACCGCGAACGCATCCGCAGCCAGTTCCCCGACATGAATCGGCGCCGGCGCTGGTTCGATCGCGTCATCGATGGCGAGGTGCCGTTGCTGCTGCAGGCTGGCAACGATGACGCCGCCGAAACCGCGTTCACCGCGGCACTGGACGATGCCGGCGCGGTGCCGGCGCGTGGCAGCGTGCAACTGGTCGGCACCGGCCCGGGCGATCCCGGGCTGCTGACCTTGAAGGCGCTGCGTGCGATGAATCTGGCCGACGTGCTGCTGATCGACAGCGATATTCCCAACGCCGTGCTCGAACTGGCACGACGCGATGCCTCCCGCCGCGTGTTGCCGCAAGCGGCCAACGCCCAACACCAACTCCTTCTCGAACTGGCCAACGACGGCCTGCACGTGGTGGCATTGCGTAGCGGTGCCGGCTACGACGATGCCGATGCTGTTGCAATTGAAGCTGCGCTACGCGAGCGTGGCCTGGCCTGCGACCGTGTACCAGGCGTTGCAGCAGCAACCCAGACTGCCGCGTAAGCCACGCGCACGCATTGGCCCGATCGCACGCTCGGAAATCATGCCTTCGGAAATCGCTTGCGCGCACTGTCACGCACATCGATATCGAAGCTCACGTGCAGCACGGTGGGTTCGGCATGCCCCGCACCTGCGTCGAAACTGAAACTCAAGCCGTCACGGCTCGGCAGTTGTCGCGCATGCGCTTCCAACGCATCGCGCGGTACCGACAACTGCCAATGATCGTTGGCGCAATTGCAGGCGGCGTGCCCGCCGGTGAGGCTGACGCTGTGGCGCACCAGGCGCGCACCCTGCCCGCTCGGCAAGCGGCTGAGATTCTCGACGCGGCGGCCGGCGAGCAATTCGGCCAGTTCGGCCTCGTCGATGCGGAACCGCACATGCTGACCTTCAAGCTGGATTTTCATGGATGAGCTGACTCCACTGCTCGGGCGTATTGCAATTGACGAACGCAGCGCGTTCGCTGGCGGTGACAGCCACGCGATGACACTGCAACGAGCGCTGCAGGGCGCGCAACGAACGCGACGAAGCATCACCGTCCATCAATAGGGACAGCGCGCCGCGCACGGCGCCATCCACGCACAGACGCATCGGCAACATCTCGTCCTCGAACGCGACGCAGCGCTGCGCTGATGGCGCCAGCAAACGGTCCAGCAATGACCTGGACAGCAGCGGCATGTCGACAGGCACCACCACCAGGGTCGTCGTATCGCTGACACGCTCGATCACGCTGACCAGGCCACCCAGAGGGCCAAGATCGGGTTGCGTGTCGGCGATGCCGGCGTAACCGGCACGCGCACCGCTGATCAATACGGCGTGCGCGCCAGCCTCGCGCAGCACCGCCTGCATGTGCTCGAGCAGAGGACGTCCGCGCCATGACAGCAACGCCTTGTCCTGGCCCATGCGCGAGGAGCGGCCACCGGCCAGCACCACGCCTGTCCATGCGGATGCGGCGCTCATACGGCGCACCCCCATGCAGTGCGGTGCGTGGCAGCGATCACGGCATCAAGACCGGCGCGGCCGGCTGCAGATGGCCCAGACCGAACACCTCGACCATCGTGATCGGCACGGCCGCATCGTCCTGCGGCTCCACCACCGCCCACACATTGGCCTGCAGCAATGGCGCCACGCGGAACGATTCCTGCTGCGGCAACACCTGCACCGCAAGCACGCCTGCCTCGCTGCAACATAGACGCGCACGCAGATGCTGGCGCCACAGCGGCCGAGCATCCAGCGGAGTGTCCAGCGCCACGCGCAGGCCGCGTTCGGCCGGCATGCCGAGCATTCCGCGCAACGCCGGCTCCGCGAAAAAACGCAACCCCGCAGCACTGGCCATCGGATTGCCCGGCAAACCGAGGTACAAGACACCATCGGCAAACCGCGCCAACAGCACCGGCTTGCCGGGCCGCACCGCGACCTTGTGAAACAGCAACGCCGCCGCATGCCGCGCCAACGCATCCGGCACGAAGTCGTAGCGACCACGCGACACCGCACCGGTGCTGAGAATCAGATCGGCGCCGGCCTGACGCGCCCGCATGAGTGCCGCATCGAACGCGGCATCGTCATCGCCTACCTGGCCCTGCCACACCAGCTCTGCGCCGGCGGCCTGCAACTGGCTGCGCAGGTAACTGCTGGTGCCGTCACGGATCTGGCCTGGCAGCAACGGCTGCGCGGCATCGCCGACCAACTCGCGCCCGGTGGCGATCAACGCCACGCGCGGGCGTCGCACCACCTGTACCCGTTCGCATCCCACTCCCGCAAGCAACATCACATGCGCGCCGCGCAGCACCGTGCCGGCCTCGATTACGCGATCGTGCAACGCCACATCCTCGCCACGACGACGGATGTGCTGCCCTGCGCGCACATCCGCACGCAATACGATGCGACTGGGCCGTGTCTGCGTGTGCTCCAGAATGTCCACGTGCTCAATCGGCACCACCGTATCGGCGCCCACCGGCAAGCCGGCACCCGTCATCACCTCCCACGCCGTACCCGCCGCAGCGCTGAAGGCATCTTCGCCTGCTGCAATGGCGCCGCCGACCACATGCGTGCTGCCGGCTAGCGCGCCGCAGCCGGCAGTGGCCAAGGCAAATCCATCCATCGCGCTGTTATCGAAGGCCGGCAGTTCGGCCGGGCTCGACAATGGCTGCGCAAGCACACGCCCTTCGGCATCGGCACTGTCCACCCACTCGCTGGCAAGCACGGCGACTTGCTGATGGACCAGGGCAAGGGCGTGGGCGTAGCTGATCATGGGCGAGGCGACGTCCGACCAATGGATGACATGGCTAGGATACCGGCCTCCAGGGCCCCGCGTGCATGCGTGGCAATCACACCCAGAAGGCAGTCGCGCTGCATACGCAGCAAGCTGCATCGCACCGTCCACATCGCTTGACGTCGCTGGAACACCACGCTCGCAAGGCATCTCGCGCGAAGTCGAATGCACCGTTTCAGTGTCTACGCTCCAGGCAATACGGCGATACCGTGGGCTCGCTCGCCAGCGCCATGGCGCTCGGCACCCTCGCCCGCCACCTCTCCAGGCAATGGCGTTGCGATGCAGCCGACGCGTTTGGTGCTGCTTGGTCAACGGCTGGATCAGCGTATTGCTGCCGTGTAGCCTCTACGGCTGCCTGGTCGGCCATGCGGTGTCTCTCGTCAGCAATATGCGGATCCTGCTGACCGCCATGCCGGCCACGCGCTGCAACGCATCAAGCAGCGCCAGCTGGATTGCGCTGATGCGCACGCAGCAGCGCGACTCAAGGTTTTTTCTTCGCTGCCTTGCGAGGCTTGGCCTGCGTCATCGAGTTGGTCGCAGCGTTCTTCGCAGGTTTTTTCGTCGCAGCGGACGCGGACTTCTTCACCGCCGTACGCGCCACAGGTGGCCTTGCCACTGCCCGCTTACGCGCTCTGGGCATCGCCTCGGCCTCGGCATCGGCGTACGTCAGCCTGGTTGCCGCCTCCGGCAACCGCACGCTGATCCAGGTCGGTGCGTGATCGCTGGCCTTCTCCAAGGCGCGCACCCACTTGTCTACGCCGGCATCCTGCAAACCCGGCGCCAGGATGCCGTTGAGCAGCAGATGATCGATGCGCAGACCACGATCGCGTGCAAAATGCTGGCGAAAATAATCCCAGAAGGTATAGATCGCTGTATGGCCGTGTACCGCCAGCAGGCTGTCGGTCCACCCCTGTCCGATCAGTGTCTGGTAAGCCTGGCGGCTCTCTGGCTGCAGCAACGCATCCTTGCGCCAACCCTTGGCATCGTAGATATCGGCATCGGTCGGCACCACGTTGAAGTCGCCGATCAGCGCCACCGGATGCGGCAAGTCCACCAGCGTCTTCGCATGGCGGATCAAGCGCTGAAACCACTTGAGCTTGTAGTCGAACTTCGGTCCCGGCTGCGGGTTGCCATTGGGTAGATACAGGCAAGCCACCACCACACCATGGATCGCCGCTTCCAGATAGCGGCTCTGCGTATCACGCGCGTCCCACGGCAGCCCACGGCGGATTTCCACCGGATCGGCGCCGCGCGCCAGCAAAGCCACCCCATTCCATGCCTTCTCGCCTTGCCAGATCACACCGTAGCCCGCATCGCGGATCGCCTGTTCCGGAAATGCGTGCTGCGTGGCCTTCAGTTCCTGCAGGCCCACGATATCCGGCTGATCGCGTTGCAGCCATTCCAGCAGATGCGGCAGACGGCTGGCGATGCCGTTGACGTTGAAGGTGGCGATCTTGCGCATGGTAGCTGGCATGGCTGAACGACCGAGCGTGCAAAGGGCATCAGCATCCCGGTCGTGGCATTAAGCAGATGCTCAAGCGGAGTGAAGCCTCTCTGCACGCAGGCGTGTGGACTTGCACTTGGCCGGGCACGTCCATTGACAGCAGGGACGACGATTCAAGGCGCGGCCTGCATCGTCACACTGCGCCCAATGCCGGTGGGGCTCCCTGCATCGGTGAACGGTTTTGCCAACCTTGCAGACAGGCCTCAGCAGTCTGCGGTGCTGCTGATGCCGGCCTGCACTGGCTTGGCAGCAGCAAGCTGCCCGGCAACGCCAACGTGGTGCTGCCGAGCCTGACGCTGATGCTGATGCCGACACCGCCTCACCACACGGTCTGGCGTTCGACTTTGCGCGACAATATGCCCATGAGCAGCCATCATCTCTCCGCCGCCGACGCCCGCGCGCTTGCGCTGCAAGGCGCCTTGCTGATCGACATCCGCCAGCTGCACGAGCGCGCCAGCGGCCAGGCCGAGGGCGCGTTGGCGATTGCGCAAAACGATCTGGAACTGGCGCCTGCGCAGCACTTGCCCGAGCAGACCCGCGCGATCGTGTTGATCTGCCAGAGCGGCAAACGCTCGGCACACACCGCCGATTTGTTGCGGGCGCAGGGCTACACACGGGTGTCTTCGGTCATCGGCGGCACCAACGCATGGGCGAGCGACGGCCTGCCGCTGGTGCGCCCGACGCTTCCCGCAGACGAACAGGACTTTCTCGAGCGTTATTCGCGCCATCTGCGCCTGCCACAGGTTGGGGTCGCCGGTCAGCAACGGCTGGCACGCTCGCGCGTTCTACTGATCGGCGCGGGTGGGCTTGGTTCGCCGGCTGCCTTTTATCTAGCCGCCGCTGGCGTCGGCCATCTGCGTATCGCCGATGACGATGTGGTGGACCGCAGCAATCTGCAACGCCAGATCCTGCACACCGAAGACAGTGTCGGCGTTGCAAAGGTCAGCTCGGCGGCGCAGCGCATCGCCGCACTCAATCCGCGCGTGCAGGTCGAAGCACTGCAGACACGCGTCACCGCCAGCAATGTCGAAGCACTGCTGCAGGACGTGGATGTGGTGGTCGATGGAGCCGACAACTTTCCTGCGCGTTATCTACTCAACGATGCCTGCGTCAAGCTCGGCAAGCCGCTGGTCTACGGCGCCGTGCAGCAGTTCGAAGGGCAGTTGAGCGTGTTCGATGCCGGCCGCAATCGCGGCCACGCGCCGTGTTATCGCTGCCTGTTCCCCGAACCGCCGCCGCCGGAGTTTGCACCCAGCTGTGCCGAGGCCGGCGTGCTCGGTGTGTTGCCCGGGGTGATTGGCCTGTTGCAGGCCACCGAAACAATCAAGTTGCTGCTGGGCGTTGGCGACAGCCTGGCCGGTCGCCTGCTCAGCTTCGACGCGCTGGCGATGCGTTTTCGCGAGATCCGCCTGCCACCCGATCCGCATTGCCCGGTCTGCGCGCCCGGCGTTGCATTTCCCGGTTATGCCGATTACGCCGTGTTCTGCGGCAGCGCCATCGGCTGAGAGCGGCGATCTGCACATGCGCCGGTGGACGCAGCATCGCCCCACACAGGCACTGCAGGCGGCAAGCGCATGACGAGATCTGTCTCTAACGCAGCCAGCGATCAAAGCGCATAGGGAATCACGCGCACGATCTCGCCTGCCTCGAAGCGCCGCGCCTGCTCCGGCAGCACGATCAAGGCATTGCTGTCGGCGGCACCGCGCAGCAGATGCGATGCATCGCCACGATGCGGCAGCGCAGTCAGACGTCCGTCTTCGCCGCATTGCAATCGCCCACGCAGAAACTCCAGGCGTTCGTGGCGTTTTTCCCAAGCACTCGCCAGCGCCGCATGCCATACCGGACGCGGCTCGCTACGCCCTTGCAAGCCATCCAGCAACGGCAAGCCGTAGGCGATCAACGTCGCCAGCACCGAGACCGGATTACCGGGAAGACCAAGCACCAGACAGCGGCCGATCTGCCCCAGCACCGCCGGCATGCCGGGGCGCATGCGCACACGCCAGAAATGGATGCGGCCAAGTTCGCCGATCAGCTGCGGCAGATAATCCTTTTCGCCAGCCGACACGCCGCCACAGGTGATCACCACATCGAATGCCGCCGCCGCATCTTCCAGCATGGTGCGAATGCGCTGCGGATCGTCCGGCAAGGTCGGCCATGCGGTTGGCGCATATCCCAATGCGCGCAACTGCGCCATCAGCATGTCGCGGTTGCTGTTGTAGATCTGCCCCGGCCCCAGCGGCATGCCCGGCTCCACCAACTCATCGCCGGTGGCCAGCACCGCAATCGTGGGCCGTGGCGCCACCGCAAGCCGCGATACACCAAGCGCGGCCGCCAGCCCGATCCGCGCCGGCGTCAGTACCTGGCCGGTCTGTATCACCAGATCACCAGCACGCACATCGCTGCCGGCCAGGCGCACAGCCGCACCCGATACAGGCGTGCTACTGAAGCGCACCACGCCGTCGCGCGCATCGGCATCTTCCTTTGGAATCACGGTATCGGCGCCATCGGGCAGCGGTGCGCCCGTGGTGATGCGCAGGCACTGACCCGCACGCAACGTGCCGGTCCAACGTTCGCCAGCGAATTGTTCGCCGACCAGTTGCAACGCCGCATCGCCGCCAGCGACATCGGCATGCCGCAACGCAAAGCCATCCATCGCGCTGTTGGCGAACGGCGGCAAGGCCAGCGGAGCAATCAGATCGGCAGCGGAAATCCGCCCATCGGCGCGCGAGGTGGCGATGGTCTCATCGGGCGGACGGCTATTGGCCGCAACGGTTCGCAGGATCTGCAGCGCCTGCGCGTAGGGAATGCGGGAAGGATAATCGTTCATGGCGCGAAGGATACCAGCGCGCCACGGTGGCCCCGAGCGACGACCGGCAAACAGCCTCGCTGTCATCAGACAGAGGCAACCATCATCGATGACCCGACCACGCTGCAGTACTACAGGCACAACCACCGGTCTGCACCTGGCGATAGCTCGCCAGGCGTGATCTTCCTGCCTACTTGCCTTTGACGTGCCGCATCAAACGCCGCTTGCGCGCGACCTGGCGCTCGGAGAGCGTGTTCTTCTTGCCCTCGAACGGGTTGGCACCTTCGCGGAAGATGAAACGCACCGGCGTGCCGACCAGCTTGAAGCGCTTGCGGAAGAAGTTTTCCAGATAGCGCTTGTACGACTCCGGCAGCACCTTCAGGCGCGTGCCGTGCACGATGAAGGTCGGCGGATTGGCGCCACCCGGATGCACGTAACGCAGCTTGGAGACATGGCCACGGATGCTCGGCGGCGGATTGGTCTCGTAGGCGATTTCCAGCGCCTGGTTGACTTCGCTGGTGCTGAATTCGTGCGTGGCCGAGGCGTGCGCGCGGTGGATCGCCTGGAACAGCTCGCGCATGCCCGAGCCGTGCAACGCGGAAATCCGCACCGCCTCGGCCCAGCTGACGAAGCCCAGCTTGCGCGACAGCAGGTCTTCGGCCTGCGCCCGCTGATAATCGCTCTGCCCGTCCCACTTGTTGATCGCCACCACCAGCGCACGACCGGCATCCAGAATCGCACCGAGAATGGTCGCGTCCTGATCGGTCACGCCTTCGCCGGCATCGAGCATCAGCACCGCGACCTGGCATTGCTCGATCGCCTGCAGCGTCTTGAACGCGCTGAATTTCTCCACCGCTTCCTCGACCTTGCCACGGCGACGCAGACCGGCCGTATCGATCAAGCGGTACTGGCGGCCATCGCGGTCCATGTCCACCGCGATCGAATCGCGCGTGGTGCCCGGCACTTCCGAGGCGATCATGCGTTCTTCGCCGAGCAGGCGATTGACCAGCGTCGACTTGCCCACATTCGGGCGGCCAACGAAGGCGATGCGCACGCGCGCCGGGTCGGTATCCAGCAACTCGCCGGCACCTTCCTCGGGCAGGCGTGCGCCGACTTCCTCGAGCAGTTCGTCGATGCCCTGCCGATGCGCGGCAGACAGCGCCACCACATCGGAGAAGCCATAGCGCGCGAATTCCGAGCGCACAGTGTCTTCGTCGGTGCCGTCGATCTTGTTGATGACCAGTACGGTCGGCCGCGCCAACTTGCGCAGCCAGGCCAGGATCTCGTCGTCGAGCGAAGAAGCGCCTTCGCGTCCATCGACCACGAACAACACCAGATCGGCTTCGCCAGCGGCAGCGCGTGCCTGACGCGCGGTGGCGCCGGCCAGGCCTTCCTCGTCGCCGGCGATACCGCCGGTATCGACGACGATGAAGGGGCGCTCCTCGTCGAGACGACAGACCCCGTAGTTACGGTCGCGGGTGACGCCGGGCTGGTCGTGGACCAGCGCGTCACGGGTGCGCGTCAGCGCATTGAAGATGGTGGACTTGCCGACATTGGGCCGTCCAACCAGGGCGACCAGGGGCAGCATCGCAAGGTCCTTATTGTGCCAACCGGAAGGCGGTGAGATCGCCGTCGGTGTTTTGTACCAGCAGAATGCCATCGACGACCACCGGCTGCGCCAGCAGCGTGTCGCGTCCAGCGCGAGCGCGCGCGGCCAGTGCACCGTCGCTGAGTTTCAGCCAGTGCAGATAACCCTTGTAATCGCCGACCACGGCGTAATCGCCCTGGATGGCCACTCCGGTCAGCGAGCGGCGGGCCAGCGCAGCCTGCGACCACATCGCCGCACCGCTGCTCTTGTCCAGGCCCCATACCGAACCGGCATTGTCCGAAACCACCACCATGCTGGAAGACACGCCGACACCGCCGGCGCCGCCGTGGTCGCGCGTCCACAGCGGACGACCGCTGGGGCCTTCCAGTGCGAGGGTCTCGTTCTTGAAGCTGGTCGCATACAACGTGGTGCCGTCCAGCACCGGTGCGCCGTCCACATCGGACATGCGCTCCAGCTCGGTACGACCTTCCGGCACGCCGATGGCCTGTTCCCACAACGGGCGGCCGTCCTGCAACGCCAGGGCGCTCAAGGTGCCGCTGTCGTTACCGACGAACACCACGCCCGGGCCGGTGACGATCGGCGCATTGCCGCGCACCGACAGGGTCGGGCCTTCTTCGGCATGGAACCAGCGACGCTCGCCGGTTGCGGCGTCGAAAGCACTGACGCGACCATCGTTGCTGCGCACCAGCACCAGGCTCTGTGCAATGGCCGGTGCGGCGATCACTTCGTTGGGCACCTTGGCGCGCCATTTTTCAGTGCCGTCGGCCTGGTTCAACGCAATCACGTCGCCCGACAGCGTACCGATCACGACCAGGCCTTCACCGACGCCGGGACCACCGGACAGGCGTTGCTTGAACTTGCGATCGTTACGCTCTTCTTTCTTGGGCTTGTATTCCCACACGCGCTTGCCGGTCTGCAGGTCCAATGCCTGCACGCCGCCGGTGATCGCCGAGGCATACACCTTGCCATCGGCCACGGCCGGACGCTGACGCACGCCGATATGGCCTTCGCCCTTGCCGACGCCGGTGGACCAGAGTTTGTCGACCTTGACCGACGGCTCGAACTTGACCAGCTCGGCAGGTTCCTGCGCCTTCTTGGCTGCAGCGTCCTTCCCGGCAAACCAGCCCTTGACCGTGCTGCAACCGGCTAACGACATGCCCATCAGGGCGATCAACGCAATGCGCTTGTACATGGTGTCCTGCTTCATCAAATCTGCTCCGCCGGATCGGGCACTTTGCCGCCCACATCCATCAGCTTGGTTTCCAACAACCGGCGCTGCGGCGAGGCCACATCCACCGTGGTCAATGCCTTGGCGTACAACGCACGCGCTTCATCGGTCTTGCCCTGCACGACCAGCGCATCGGCGCGGATCTCCAGGCTGCTGTGATCCTGTGCATCGGCCAGCAGCTTGATCGCCTCGTCGGGCTTGCCGCTTTCGGTCAGCACACGTGCCAGACGCTGCTGCACGATTTGCTTGAGCTCGCCTTCGGCCGGTACGTCGCGCAGGGTCTTGATCGCTTCGGAATGCTTGCCAGCGTCCACTTGCGCCTTGGCCAGTCGCAGCGCCGCCAGCTCGGCGTAGATGCCACCCTTGCCGTCGTCGAGTGCCACGATGTCCTTGGCCGCCTTGTCCAGGTCCTTGCCCTGGATGGACTTCACCACTGCCTCGTAACGGGTGTTGGCTTCCACCAGTGCGGTGTTGGTGTGCTTCTGCCACCACTGCCAGCCCAGGATCAGGGCCAGACCCACCACGACGCCGCCTAAAAGCCCTGCGCCATTCTTTCTCAACCAGGAACGAACGCGTTCGCCTTGTTCGTGTTCGTCCAGCAGATCGTCGATCGCCATGCGTACTCTCGCTCCGTCATCCCGGAGGCGCGGAACATCAAAAGGGAAAAATGAAAAACCGCAGTCCGCTTCACTCGGAAGCAGGTACCACGGAGCCGTCGGAGGATACCGCAAAACGCGCCACATTAGCGCGCTGGAAGGGTTTCACATCGACGATACTGCCGCCTTGCTGAACCTCTACCGCCGAGGCATTGCCCAGCACGATGCGCCCTACCTGACCGGGCGTGTAGCTACGCTGCTCGCCGGCATGGATCAGGGCTTTTTCGACCGCCGTGCCATCCGGTGCCAGGATCTGCACCCAACTGTCGCCGCTGAACCGCAGCGAGAGACTGCCGTGCTTGGCAGGATCGGCCGCAGGAACTTCGGTTGCGGTGTCGCCGCGCGGCACCGGCGTCATCGACGCGATATACGGCGCCGGCTGTTCGCGCGGCACGGCGGCCGGTTGCGCTGCGGCATCCGCCGGCGTTCCGGCCTTGGTTGTCTCCGGCATGCTGTCCAGCGAGACCGTGCTGGGCGCGCCGCCGTCCAGATGCGAACGGGTGGCATACCAGACCGGCACCGCGAACACGCAGGTGATGACCACATACATCGCCTTGCGCGCGGTGCTTTCGATAATGCGGCGTGCACGCGGGGTATGGGTGTGGCTGACCAGCTTGACCGGCTCGATCGGCGCGATGGTCGCCTGTTGCAGCAATGGCGCCAGATCGACCTGCAGCAAGCGGGCATAACTGCGCAACTGGCCGCGCACGAAGACCGGCGCGCCCAGGCGCTGCCATTCTTCCTGCTCCAGCGAACGCACCACATGCGTGGGCATGTGCAGCTTGCCGGCGACATCGTCAAGACTCAGGCCTGCTGCCTCGCGCGCTTCGCGCAAATGCTGTCCACAGCCCTTTTCCTGCTCGAAAAGGTTCGGGTTGGAATCACTGGTCACAATGCATTGGCCCCGGAGTTAGCGGTCGCTGCGTCAGGGAATTCCTTGACCAACCGCTGTTGATAACGGCCGGCAGCTACCTTGTCGCCGAGCCCTTGCTCAATCTGAATGGCGAGTTGTAACACGGAAGCAGTTGCCGGTGCAGCCGCCAGACGTCGTTCGATAAATGCACGCGCTTCAAAATAATTGCGACGCCCCGCTTCGGAGCGCGCCATCGATTCGAGCGCATACGCGTTGGTTGGATCCAGCTCGAGCGCTTTGCGCAGGTCGCTGACCGCGCGCTCGGGCTGGCCCGCCTTGAGTGCGCAGCCACCGGCGTTGCCGAGCGCGGAGGCTGGAGATGCGTAATTTCTGTCGGCCAAGGCGCGATCGAACCATGTCAGCGCCTCGGCAGGTGAACCGTTCGCGCACAGCCACGCACCATAGTTGTTCAACACATCGCCACGTTGCGGGGCCAATTCTGCGGCCCGCCGATACGACGCGCCCGAGCCAGCCGTATCGCCCCTGGCACCCTGGATCAAGGCCAGCATGCCGATGGCATCTACCGATTGCGGATCCTTCTTCAAGGCCGCGCGTACCTGCTGTTCGGCGCCGACGTAATCGCCGGTCTGCAGCCGGTTGCCGGCCAGACCGAGCTTTTCCTGCACGGCCAGACGGTCTTTGGTGGCGCTGCTGTCGCGGAACGAATAGATCGGCGCGACTTCTTCCACGCTCTTGACCGAGCCGGCCTTGGCATTGCGACCGCCGCAGCCGACCGCACTGAGCGCGATCGCCACGGCCGCCATTAACGCGATATCACGCTGCCGCATCTCGATCGGCCTGCCCTTCCAATGTGCGGCGGAATTCCGCCTGGCGACGGGTACGGTCCATGACCTGCCCCTTGAGCTGCCCGCATGCCGCGTCGATGTCGTCGCCGCGCGTGCGGCGGACCATCGTCAGCACCTGCGCGTCGAGCAGGATCTTCTGGAATGCGCGGATCTCCGTTTCGCCCGAGCGCTCGTAGCGTGTGCCCGGGAACGGGTTGAACGGAATCAGGTTGACCTTGCCGGCGTCCTTGGACTGCACCGCATTGTCGAACTGGCGCATCAGCCGCGCCAACTGGCGCGCATGCTCCGGCTGGTCGTTGATGCCCTTCATCAAGGTGTATTCGAACGTCACCGAGTCGCGCTTCTTGTTGCCGCGCAGATAACGCGCGCAGGACTCCATCAACTCGGCGATCG
This sequence comes from Xanthomonas sp. 3075, assembly GCF_014197275.1. Taxonomy (GTDB): domain Bacteria; phylum Pseudomonadota; class Gammaproteobacteria; order Xanthomonadales; family Xanthomonadaceae; genus Xanthomonas; species Xanthomonas campestris_B. Next base: position 90,591 of record NZ_JACIFI010000014.1, read on the forward strand.
GGTATTTCTTGTTCAACGGCACCAGGCTCTCACGCAGCGCGTCGTTGGCGGCATGCAGCGAAACGGCCAGCGACACATCGCTCTCGGTCGAGAGCCGGTCGATCATCGGCACCAGGCCGGAGGTCGACAGGGTCACCCGCTTGCTGGCCAGGCCGTAGCCCAGATCGTCGCGCATCACGCTCATCGCGCGCACGACGTTGTCGAAATTCATCAGCGGCTCGCCCATACCCATCATCACCACATTGGTGAGACGGCGTTGCTGGTGCGGCACGTTGCCCAGATGGCGTGCGGCCACCCACACCTGCCCGACGATCTCGGCGGTGGTGAGGTTGCGATTGAAGCCCTGGGTGGCGGTCGAACAGAAGGTGCAGTTCAAGCCGCAACCGACCTGGGAGGACACGCACAGCGTGCCGCGACCCTTGTCGGGGATGTAGACGGTTTCGATCGCATTCTTGCCGTCGGTGCCCATGGCCAGCAGCCATTTATGGGTGCCGTCGGTAGAAGGCTTGTCGAACACGACATTCGGGACGAGGACCTCGGCATGCTGGTGCAACTTCGCACGCAATGCCTTGCCGAGGTCGGTCATCTGGTCGAAATCGGTGACGTAGCGATGATGGATCCACTTCATCACCTGATGGGCACGGTAACGCGCCTCGCCGAGCGTGTCGGCAAAGAAGCGCTCCAGTCCCTCGCGATCGAGGTCTAACAGGTTCTGCTTGCGCAGGTCCGGGGCACGGACGGGAACGTCCTGCAGCACGGAGGGGATCACGACCTCATTCACGATTCGACTCTCTCGGCCTCAGCGCGAGACCACTTCGGTGGCGGCAAAGAAATACGCGACTTCGTTGGCGGCGTTCTCGACCGAATCCGAGCCGTGGGCGGCGTTGGCATCGATCGAATCGGCGAAGTCGGCGCGGATGGTGCCCGGCGCAGCGTCCTTGGGATTGGTCGCGCCCAGCAGGTCGCGGTGTGCGGCAACGGCGTTATCGCCTTCCAGCGCCTGGATCATCACCGGGCCGGAGATCATGAACTCGACCAGCGCGTTGAAGAACGGACGCTCGCGGTGCACCGCGTAGAAGCCTTCGGCTTCGCGGCGCGACAGCTGCTTGTACTTGGCGGCAACGACCTTCAGGCCAGCCTTCTCGAAGCGGCTGTAGATTTCGCCGATGACGTTCTTGGCAACGGCGTCGGGCTTGATGATGGACAGGGTGCGCTCCAGCGCCATGGGAAGATCTCCGTTGGGCGGGCCACTGAAGACCCGAGGTTAACATGAAAAAAACCCGCGTCAAAACGCGGGCTTAGGCTTCTTTGCGATGGTCAATTCTATCTCTTTGGCATTGGATTTGCACACCGCCCCCTGAATCGTGCTGCGTTGCCGCATGACCCGCCTGCCGGCAGCCCGTAGACTCAAACAATCGTTTGATTGAGTTCCACCCAGCGCATGGTCAAGCCCGCCCACTTCTCCACCAAGGACCGCATCCTCGGCGCGGCCGAGGAGCTGTTCGCCCAGCATGGCTTCGCCGGGACCTCGCTGCGCCAGCTGACCACCCAGGCCGACGTCAATATCGCAGCGGTCAACTACCACTTCGGCTCCAAGGAAAACCTGGTCAACGAGGTCTTTCGTCGTCGCATGGACGAAATGACCGCAGCCCGCTTGCAACAGCTGGAGACCGCCAAGCGCCTGCACCCCGGCGAACTGACGCCGGTGCTGGCCGCGTTCGTCGAGCCGGCCCTGGCGATGGCGCAGGACCGCCAGAACGGTGGTGCGTTCGTGCGTGTGATCGCACGCGCCTACGCGGAAAAGAACGACAACCTGCGCAAGTTCCTGTCCGACCACTACGGACATGTGCTGCGCGAATTCGGCAAGGCCATCGCGGCCTGCGTGCCGGGCCTGAGCAAGGAAGAGCTGTACTGGCGGCTGGATTTTCTGGCCGGTGCGCTCACCTACGCCATGGCCGACTTCGGGCTGATCAAGCGCCCGGCCGGCGTCAGCGAGGCCGACCATCGTGCGCGGGCCGCGCGCGAACTCATTCGTTTCGCGGAACCCGGTTTCCGCGCTCATTCCACACAGTAAACGTTCGACCAAGAGGCTAATTGCTATGTCCAATCCGTTGCTAGTCCGTCGTGCCGCCGTGCTCGGTGCCGGCGTCATGGGCGCGCAGATCGCCGCGCATCTCACCAACGCCGGTGTCGACACCGTGCTGTTCGATTTGCCTGCCAAGGAAGGTCCGGCCGACGGCATCGTGCTCAAGGCCATTGCCAACCTCGGCAAGCTCAGCCCTGCCCCGCTCGCCAGCAAAGCCTTGGCCGAGGCGATCACGCCGGCCAACTACGAAAGCGGCCTGGAGCAGTTGCGCGATTGCGACCTGATCATCGAAGCGATCGCCGAGCGCATGGACTGGAAGCAGGACCTGTACAAGAAGATCGCCCCGTTCGTGGCCGAGCATGCGGTGCTGGCATCCAACACCTCCGGCCTGGGCATCAACAAGCTCTCCGACGTGCTGCCCGAGCAACTGCGCCACCGCTTCTGCGGCGTGCATTTCTTCAACCCGCCGCGCTACATGCACCTGGCCGAACTGATTCCGGCCAAGGGCACCGACAAGGCCGTGCTGGAAGGGCTGGAAAGCTTCCTGGTGACCACGCTCGGCAAGGGCGTGGTGTATGCGAAGGACACCCCGAACTTCATCGGCAACCGCATCGGCGTGTTCTCGATCCTGTCCACCATCCACCACACCGCCGAGTTCGGCCTGGGCTTCGATGAAGTCGATGCGCTGACCGGTCCGCTGGTCGGGCGCCCGAAGTCGGCGACCTACCGCACCTCGGACGTGGTCGGCCTGGACACCATGGCGCACGTGATCAAGACCATGGGCGACACCCTGCCCGACGATCCGTGGCATCAGTATTTCAAGTCGCCGAAGTGGCTGGAGGCGTTGATCGGCAAGGGCGCGCTCGGCCAGAAGGTCGGTGCCGGCATCTTCCGCAAGGTCGGCAAGGACATCGTGGTGCTGGATCTGGAGAAACAGGATTACAGAACCGCCGATCGCAGCGCTGCACCGGAAGTGATCGAGATCCTCAAGATCAAGAATCCGGCCGAAAAGTTCGCCAAACTGCGTGAAAGCCAGCATCCGCAGGCGCAGTTCCTGTGGGCCAGCTTCCGCGACCTGTTCCACTACAGCGCCTTCCATCTGGCCGACATCGCCGAGACTGCGCGCGACGTGGATCTGGCGATCCGCTGGGGCTACGGCTGGTCGCTTGGCCCGTTCGAAACCTGGCAGGCCGCCGGCTGGAAGCAGGTGGCGCAGTGGATTGCCGAAGATATCTCCAACGGCAAGAGCATGAGCAGCGCACCGCTGCCGAATTGGGTGTTCGATGGCCGCGATGGCGTGCATGCGGCCGAAGGGTCGTACAGCCCTGCGCGCGACGCCAAGCTGCCGCGCTCGGCACTGCCGGTCTACAAGCGCCAGCGCTTCCCCGATCCGCTCCTGGGCGAGCAGTTCTCGCCGGGCGAGACGGTGTTCGAAAACGATGGCGTGCGCATGTGGCACGACGGCGACGACATCGCGGTGGTCAGCTTCAAGACCAAGATGAACACCGTGTCCGATCACGTACTCAACGGCTTGCAGGACGTGGTTGGCCGCGCCGAGAAGGACTTCGCCGGGCTGGTGATCTGGCAGCAGAAGGAACCCTTCTCCGCCGGCGCCGATCTGGCTGGCGCGCTGGGCCTGCTGCAGGCCGACAAGGTCGATGCGTTCGAAGCGCTGGTCGCCAACTTCCAGGCCACCAGCCAGCGCATCAAGTACGCGCAGGTGCCGGTGATTTCGGCCGTGCGCGGACTGGCGCTGGGCGGCGGTTGCGAGTTCCAGATGCATAGCGCCAAGACGGTGGCCTCGCTGGAAAGCTACATCGGTCTGGTCGAGGCCGGCGTCGGCCTGCTGCCGGCCGGCGGCGGACTGAAGGAAATCGCCGTGCGCGCCTCGCAAGCCGCGGGTCCGGGCGGCGATGTGTTCGCCGAACTGAAGAAGACCTTCGAAACCATCGCGATGGCCAAGGTCTCCAACTCGGCGGTCAACGCCCAGGAACTGGGCCTGCTGCGCGGCACCGACAAGGTGGTGTTCAACAGCTTCGAGGCGCTGCACATCGCCAAGGCCGAAGCGCGCGCGCTGGCCGAGGGCGGCTACCGCGCCCCGCTGCCGGCACGCCGCATCCAGGTCGCCGGCGACGTCGGCATCGCCACCTTCAAGATGCTGCTGGTCAACATGCTGGAAGGCCGCTTCATCAGCGAATACGACTACGAAATCGCCACCCGCATCGCCACCGTGATGTGCGGCGGCGAAGTCGATCGCGGCGCGCTGGTCGACGAGGAATGGCTGCTCAAGCTGGAGCGTAAGCACTTCGTCGAACTGGCCCAGCAGGAAAAGACCCAGGCGCGGATTGGGCACATGCTCAAGACGGGTAAGCCGCTGAGGAACTGAGAATCGGGAATGGGGAATCGGGAATGGTGAAAAGCCGAATCGATTCCCTGCTCCTCCACTATTCTGCCGGTCGATGTCGAGGGTGAACTCAGGCGAATCCGCAGTTGCGATTCCCGATTCCCCACTCCCCATTCCCGGCTTTCGGAGAAAGCCACATGAGCAAGCAGATTCAAGAAGCCTACATCGTTGCCGCCACGCGTACGCCGGTCGGCAAGGCGCCCAAGGGCGTGTTCCGCAATACCCGTCCCGACGACATGCTGGCGCACGTGTTGCGCGCGGTGGTGGCGCAGGCGCCGGGTATCGATCTGTCGCGGATCGACGATGCCATCATCGGCTGCGCGATGCCCGAGGGCGAGCAAGGCATGAACGTGGCGCGCATCGGCGTGCTGCTCGCCGGCCTGCCCAACACCGTGGCTGGCCAGACCATCAATCGCTTCTGTTCGTCCGGCATCCAGGCCATCGCAATGGCGGCCGACCAGATCCGTCTGGGCAACGCCGACCTGATGCTGGCCGGCGGCACCGAGTCGATGTCGATGGTGCCGATGATGGGCAACAAGGTGGCGATGTCGCCAAGTGTGTTTGCCGACGACCATGTGGCCATTGCCTACGGCATGGGCATCACCGCCGAAAAGGTCGCCGAAGAATGGAAGGTCTCGCGCGAAGATCAGGATGCATTCGCACTGGCCTCGCATCAGAAGGCGATTGCAGCGATCGCGGCGGGCGAGTTCCGCGACGAGATCACCCCGTACGAAATCCTCTCGCATCAACCTGACCTGCAAGGCAACGTCATCGCGCTGCGCAAGCGGCTGGTCGACACCGACGAAGGCCCGCGCCCGGACAGCTCGCTCGAAGGCCTTGCCAAACTGCGCCCGGTGTTCCGTAACGGCCAGTTCGGCGGCAGCGTCACCGCCGGCAATTCGTCGCAGATGAGCGATGGCGCTGGTGCGGTGCTACTGGCCTCCGAGCAGGCGATCAAGGATTACGGCCTGACCCCGCTGGCCCGCTTCGTCAGCTTCTCGGTAGCCGGCGTGCGCCCGGAAGTGATGGGCATCGGCCCGATCGCCGCGATTCCCAAGGCGCTCAAGCAGGCCGGCCTGACCAAGGACCAGATCGACTGGATCGAGCTCAACGAAGCCTTCGCTGCACAGGCGTTGGCGGTGATCCGCGATAGCGAGCTGGATCCGTCCAAGGTCAACCCGTTAGGCGGCGCGATCGCGCTTGGCCACCCGCTCGGCGCGACCGGCGCGATCCGTGCTGCCACGCTGGTGCACGGCCTGCGTCGTCGTCAACAGAAGTACGGCATGGTCACCATGTGCATCGGCACCGGCATGGGCGCGGCGGGCATCATCGAGGCGCTGTAAACCGCGCAGCCAGCGGCCCGGCAGCGACTGCCGCTGCGATGGCCCGGAATGGATTGGAGCGCGCGCGCTCCAATCCAGTGTCTCAGACCGATCCATTGCCGTCGGCAAGCGGACCGCTTGTCGGGCTATGCCACAAGGCAGCGGCTGGACACCCAAGCGGCGCGGGATTATTCTCACTTCTCGGAGATGGCGTTCCTCCGCGCTGTACCATCAACCGTAGCGATCGCTACTGATGACGCCTACAAGAACTCTGGCCCGGCCAGGGATTGTAGGCGCGTCTCTGCTCACAACTCCCTGCCGTGCCAGCCATCACGTCCCAAGCGACAGGCTGCCATGTCCAGATTCCGCCGCCCCGAGTATTTCGATCTTTTCCTACAGCTTGCCAAGTGGCTGGCGATCGCCAGCGTGGTGGGCGTCCTGGCGGGTACGGCGTCGGCGCTGTTCCTGCTGGCGCTGGAGGCGGCGACCGCCTGGCGTGAAAGCCATGCCTGGGTACTCTGGCTGTTGCCTGTGGCCGGATTCGGCGTTGGCCTGGTCTACCACTTGCTGGGCAAGGACGTGGACGCGGGCAACAACCTGATCATCGACGAAATCCACGATCCCCGGAAAACGTTGCCGCTGCGCATGGCGCCGCTGGTGCTGGGGGGCACGGTGATCTCCCACTTGTTCGGCGCCTCGGTCGGGCGCGAGGGCACGGCGGTGCAGATGGGCGCGGCGCTCGCCGACCAACTGACGCGTGTGTTCCGTCTCCTGCACCAGGACCGGCGCCTGCTGCTGATGGCCGGCATCAGCGCCGGTTTCGCCTCGGTGTTCGGCACGCCGCTGGCGGGTGCGATCTTCGGGCTCGAAGTCCTGGTCATCGGCCGCTTGCGTTACGACGCGCTGTTGCCTTGCACGGTGGCCGCGATCGTGGCCAATCAGGTGTGCCTGGCCTGGGGCATCCACCACACGCACTATGCGATCGAGCGCATCGTGCCGGTCGGTGTCGGCAGCGTATTGGCGGTGATGGCGGCCGGCGTGGTGTTCGGCCTGGTCGGCAGGCTGTTCGCCACGGCCACGCATCGCCTGGGTCAATCGGTCAAGCAGGCGATCGCCTATGCGCCGCTGCGGCCCCTGCTGGGTGGCGTGGTGATTGCCCTGGCGGTCTGGCTGCTGGGCACGCAGCGTTACATCGGGCTGGGCATCCCGGAGATCGTGCGCGCCTTCCACGAACCCATGGCACCCTGGGATTTTCTCGGCAAGGCCTGCTTCACCGTGGCGTCGTTGGCCACCGGCTTCAAGGGTGGCGAGGTCACTCCCTTGTTCTACATCGGCGCGACCCTGGGCAACGCACTGGCGCCCCTGCTGCAACTGCCGTTCTCGATGCTGGCCGGGCTGGGCCTGGTCGCGGTGTTCGCCGGCGCGTCCAACACCCCGATCGCCTCGACGCTGATGGCGGTCGAACTGTTCGGCGCCGACATCGCCCCCTTTGCCGCCGTTGCCTGTATCACCGCCTACCTGTTCTCCGGCCATCGCGGCATCTATCACGCGCAGCGCATCGGCGATGGCAAGCATCATCGGCGTAGCATCGGTCCGGAAGACACCGCACGGCCTGCCGACCTGCCTGCGGCGGACTCGCAGCGCAGCGCCGCCGCGGACCACGACAACAGGCAGTGAGTCGCTGCGGTCGTGGCGGCAGCCGCTCGAGCTGCCGCTGCGCTAAGTGCCTGCCCTGCCCTTGTCGGCGCGCGCCTGCGCCCTGGCCTCGCGCAGGCGATCGAGCTTTTCCTTGAGCTTGATCTCCAGCCCGCGCGGCACCGGGGTGTAATAGACCCGCTCGCCCATTGCATCCGGAAAGCCGGTCTGGTCCAGCGCGATCCCGCCTTCGGCATCGTGGTCGTATTGATAGTCCTGACCGTAGCCGAGCGTCTTCATCAGCTTGGTCGGCGCATTACGCAGATGCAGCGGCACTTCTTGCGTGCCGGTGGCGCGCACCTCGGCCTTGGCCTGGTTGAAGGCCGCGTAGCCGGCGTTGGACTTGGCGGTGCTGGCCAGATACAGCACCAGTTGCGCGAAGGCCAGTTCGCCTTCCGGGCTGCCGAGACGCTCGTAGATATCCCAGGCCTCCAGCGCCATGCTCTGCGCGCGCGGATCGGCCAGGCCGATGTCCTCGATCGCCATGCGGGTCAGCCGCCGCGCCAGATAGGCCGGATCGCAACCGCCGTCGAGCATGCGGGTGAGCCAGTACAACGCGGCATCGGGATTGGAGCTGCGCACCGACTTGTGTAGCGCCGAGATCTGGTCGTAGAACTGCTCGCCATTCTTGTCGAAGCGGCGCGTGCGGTCGGCCAGCACCTGCAGCAGCGTCTGCGGGGTGATCTCACCGCCCTCGCCGCTCGCCAGTTCTGCGGCGATCTCCAGCAGCGTGAGCGCCCGCCGCACATCGCCGTCGGCAGCGCTGGCGATTTCCAGCAGCGAGGCATCGCTGACCTGGATCGTCTCCTGCCCTAGCCCACGCTCCGGATCGTGCAGCGCGCGCTGCAAGGCCTCGACGATGTCCTGCGGCGAAACGCCTTCCAGCACATGCACGCGGCAACGCGATAGCAATGCCGAGTTCAATTCGAACGAGGGATTTTCGGTGGTCGCGCCGACGAACAGGATCGTGCCGCGCTCGATATGCGGCAGGAACGCGTCCTGCTGCGCCTTGTTGAAGCGGTGCACCTCGTCGACGAACAACACCGTGCGGCGACCGCTGGCGAAGCGCTGCGCAGCTTCGGCCAGTACCTGGCGTACCTCGGGCAAACCCGACAGCACCGCCGAGATCGCCTTGAACTCGGCATCGGCATAATGCGCCAGCAGCAGCGCCAGGGTGGTCTTGCCGCAGCCGGGCGGGCCCCACAGGATCATCGAATGCACGCGGCCGGATTCCACCGCGCGTCGCAACGCGCTATCGGGCGCCAGCAGTCGCTTCTGCCCGACCATTTCGTCGAGGGTGCGCGGACGCATGCGCTCGGCCAGCGGACGCAGATGCTCGCCGTCTACGCTGAGCAGATCGGCTTCGGGAGCGATGGGGAGCTTGGTTCGTGCCACGGGTCATTGTATCGCGTCAGCCAACGCCCTTCTGCGAAGAAGGCCGCTGGCTGCGCGGATGCTGCAAGCGAGGGCTAAGAGCGGCTAACAAAACGACTTCGCGTCAGCCTACTGCAGGCCCACTATCTGCGGCCTGGCTGCAGGGCCCTTGCCCGCCCAGCGTCGCGGGACACGCTGCAAGTACGTCCTTGGAAGCTCTTACGCGACGCTGGGCGGGCAAGGACCAGTCGAGATGGTCGGCATGCATGGGTTTAAACACAGCAACCAGCGGAGTCTCTGGTGCGGTGTCCTGGCCGCTTGCGGGACCGTGTGGCGGCATGGATTCCGCCACCGAGCCTACATGGACGTACTTGCGGGGTGTCCCGCCAGCAGTGAGGGCACCCCGCATTCGACCCACTCAGTGTTTGATCTGGACTTCTGACGGCATCCACCAAGATACGGCCGACAAAACCACTGCACTCACTGACAGGCGCTCGCTAGCTTTTGTTAGCTGCTCTTATTGCGCGTCGCCGACCACGTCCACGCCTTTGGCCGGAATGTAGCGAAAGGTGTCGGCGGCGAATGCGGGATTGCGCTTCCAGCCGCTGAAGCTGATCGCGGTGCGCTGGCCGACCGCATCCACCACTTCCATCTTCGCCAGTCCGTCCTTGCCGAACCCCAGCGAGGCCATCTGGAAGCTGGCTTCGGTATCGACCTTGGGCGTCAGCGACAACCACTGCAACCCGTCGCGCGGTGCGGCTTCCTCGCTGACGTCGTATTGCTTGTCCAGACGCGCCGGATCGATCAACGCCACCAGCGGACTGTTCTGTTCCTCGCTCCCCTGCGCGCGCACGGTCACCTGCTCCAGGTCGGGGTCGAACACCCACACTTTCTTGCCGTCGGCCACGATCAATTGTTTATAGGGCTTGGCATATTCCCAACGGAACTGGCGCGGTGCCGACAACGCCACCCGCCCGCTCGAACGTTCCTTGACCCGGCCATTGGCATCGGCGACCTGCTGGCTGAACTGCCCGTCCAGCCCCTTGAGGCCGCGCGTGAACGTGTCCAGCTCCTGACGCGCACCGGCAACTGCGGTGCCGGCGAACAGAGCGGCGGCGAGAACGGCATAACGGAGCTGGCGATGCATCGCGGTCTTCCAAAAGGACATCGGTGGATTTTGATACTTCATGGATGAATGGGCGAGCGCTATCGCGCGACGCGTTCATGATGAGAACGGCGTGCCGCCGCCTCTCACGGTGCGGTCTGCACCTTGGACAGATCGCCGTAGACGATCTGTCCGCGAAAGCCGCGCCGCACCTGCTGGTACAACTGCCGGAACGCGCGGTAGTCCTGCGGCTGGCACAGCGCCTGCGGCCCGCGCACGGCGGCGCGTTGCAGCCGATGCACCGCGGTCACGGTCTGGCCTTGACGCGTCCACTCGACGGCATATTCACCGGCGGCGTTACGAAATGTTGTGCTGCGCGGGATCGCGATGATCGGCACGGTGTCCGGGAAGCGAACCACATAGGTCTCTTCACGCACGCTGTCGTTGCAGTAGAACGGAGTCAGGTTGTCTTCGGCCGAGGTGGTCGTGTAGATCGCACGCGTCGATTCGGCACCCGGCATATCGGGCAAGGTCATGCCGCCGACCACCGAAAAATCCACCGCATCCTTGGCCTGGAACGCGTACCGGTAATTGAACGGCGCATCCAGATCCAGCGGGTCGCCCTGGATCAACAGATCGCCGGTGCCGTCGAAACCGGACTGGGCAATGATCGACTCCTCGATACGATTGCGGTTCTGCGCATTGAGCTGTACGAACATCGCGCGCAAGCCCACCTCGCCGGTCTGTCCGCTATCGAGCGTGGTCAGCCCCTCAAGCCCGCCCTGCGGAGTGAAGCGATACTCGGTGCGTGCGACGTAGCGATTGACCTTGCGGTCGTTCGGCGGCGTCTGTGTGACCTTGCCATCGCGCGTATGCACCACCGGGGCGCCAAGGTCGCCGGCCGGCAGTTGGCCGAAACGTGCGTAGGGGTTGGTCGAATCGACATACAGATCGAACGCCGGGATATAGGTAATGGCGTGATTGAAGCGGCCGAGCACCGGAATCGGCGGCAGCGTCGGCCCGCCCTCGGCGCCGATCAGCACCGGCGTGCTGTCGATGCCCTTGGCCGCGAGCAAGGCTTCCAGAATCACCGTGTGATCCTTGCAGTCGCCATAGTGGTTGGCCAGGATGCTGTCGGCACTGTTGGGCTCCAGACCGCCATTGCCCAGATACACCGCCACGTAGCGGATATTGCGTGCGACCCAGGCGTATAACGCCGCCGCCTGCGCGCGCGGGTCGTCGATCCCCTTGGTGACTGCATCGGCCAACGATTGGATCGCCGGCGTCACCGCTGCCGCGCGTCCGCCCTTGACGTGATACGCCAGTCCCATCTGCGACCAGCTGTCGAAGGTGCTGGCCATCAAGGTGGGGCTGAACTCCCAGGTCGCCGCGCTCCAGTTCTGGTTCTTCATCGGCATGGCGCGTTGGTAGCGCCACTCCCAGCGGGCCTGATCGCCGCGTACCACCGGCTTGGTGCCGCCCTGCAACCCGCGCACCGACAGATGCATCGGCAGCGACTTCGGCGCCACCAGCGTGACCACCGCATCGTCGTACTGCGCGAACACGCTGAAGGTCTCCCACAGGCTGAAATAGCCAGGGAAATACGGGGTGTTCTGCGCACGGCGTACGCGATAGACGATGCGCGCACCGGGCGCCAGGTTGGGGAACACCACCACCTTGACCTTGCGATCGGCGTACATCGCCGCCGAGGCGCTGGAATAGCTCTCCTGGGTGTAGATCTTGTCGGCCGCCACGTCCTGGCGCAGCCCTTCGGCGGTGACGGTGTAGGCCTCCAGCACCTCCAGGGTTTCCATCTTCTCGCTATAGCTCAGCCGCACCTGGCTGAATTGTTCCACCGCCGACTTGGTCTTGAGCAGGATTTCGTAGGCATCGGTTTCCACGCTGCTGGCGTCGTCGCGCACTTCGTAGTCGGCGCGATAGCGCACGAAACTGTAGTTGGTGTCGGCCTGGGTACGCGCAGCGGTTGCCGCAGGCGCAGTCTGCTGCTGGGCCTGGGCCTGGGCCAGCAGCGGAAGGAAGCTCGGCAACACGAGCAACAGCAGAAGACGATGCAGCATGGGTCTCGATCGCAGCGAGCCGGAGCGGCCCTTGCACAACAGGGTAGCCGTTGTGGCCGGCAATGGCAGGTGCATAGGTCCAACAACACCGACTTCACGCACCGCTGAATCGGCTGCAACGTGGTACGTCGCCGCCAGGTCGGCACCCGCCCCCCCCGCCCTCAATCCGCAGCCAGCACGTGCCGCTGCCACATCGCCTCGCGGCTTACTTAGGCGGCGGCGGTGCCAGCACGGTGCGGTCACCGTTGTGCTCTGGCTGGCTGACCACGCCAGCCGCTTCCATCGCTTCGATCAAACGCGCGGCGCGGTTGTAGCCGATCTTCAAGCGCCGCTGCACGCCGGAGATCGACGCACGCCGGGTTTCGGTGACGATGCGCAGAGCCTCGTCGTACAGCGGGTCGGACTCGTCGCCACCGCCGCCACTACTCTCGGGCAGGCCGGTCGCACCGACCACGGTGCCATCGCCCATGGTCTGCACTTCGTCCAGCACGCCTTCGACGTAGGACACCGGCCCGCTGGCCTTGAGATGCTCGACCACCCGATGCACTTCCTCGTCGCTGACGAAGGCGCCATGCACACGGTCCGGCAGCGCGGTGCCCGGCGGCAGATACAGCATGTCGCCATTGCCCAGCAGCGCCTCGGCGCCGGACTGGTCCAGGATGGTGCGCGAGTCGATCTTGGAACTGACCTGGAACGCCACGCGGGTCGGGATGTTGGCCTTGATGAGGCCGGTAATCACGTCCACAGACGGCCGCTGCGTGGCCAGGATCAAGTGGATGCCGGCCGCACGCGCCTTCTGCGCCAGACGCGCAATGAGTTCTTCGACCTTCTTGCCGACGATCATCATCATGTCGGCGAATTCGTCGATGAAGATGACGATGAACGGCAGCGTCTCCAGCGGTCGCGGCGCTTCGCCCAGTTCCGGGTTCGGCTTGAAAAGCGGGTCCATCATCGGCTGGCCGGCGTCGATGGCGTCCTTGATCTTCTTGTTGAAGCCGGCCAGGTTGCGCACGCCCACCGCGCTCATCAGCTTGTAGCGGCGCTCCATCTCGGCCACGCACCAGCGCAGGCCGTTGGCGGCCTCCTTCATGTCGGTGACCACCGGCGCCAGCAGATGCGGGATGCCCTGGTAGACGCTCAGTTCGAGCATCTTCGGGTCGATCATCAGCATCCGCAGTTCCTTGTGCGAGGCCTTGAACAGCAGGCTCAGCACCATCGCATTGACCGCCACCGACTTGCCCGAGCCGGTGGTACCGGCAACCAGCAAATGCGGCATGCGCGCCAGATCGGCCACGGTCGGGCGGCCGGCGATGTCCTTGCCCAGGGCAAGCGTCAGCGGGCTGGTCGACTTGTCGTATTCCTTGGAGCGCAGCAGCTCGGACAGGAAGATCATCTCGCGGGTCACGTTGGGGATCTCCAGACCCACCACCGACTTGCCCGGGATCACGTCGACCACGCGCACCGACTTCACCGACAGCCCGCGCGCGATGTCCTTGTCCAGCGAACTGATCTGGCTGACCTTGATGCCCGGCGCCGGCTCGATCTCGAAGCGGGTAATCACCGGCCCCGGATAGGCCCCGACCACCTGCGCCTCGATGCGGAAGTCCTTGAGCTTGAACTCGATCTGCCGCGACAGCGTTTCCAGCGTCTCTTCCGAATAGCCCTTGGCCTGCGGCTTGGGGTCGTCCAGCAGCGCCAGCGGCGGCAGGTCCGAGCCGTCGGTGCTGACGCCCTGGAACATCGGGATCTGGGTGTCGCGCTTGGCGCGCTCGCTCTTCTCCACCACCACCGCCGGCGGCGCCTCGATCTTGACCGGCTCGCGCTTGGCCTGCTTGACCGCATCGACCTTGCGCACTTCCTCGCGCTCCTCGCGCATCACCCGGGTCTGCTGCCACTCGGTGGCCTGATGGCTCTTGCGCTGCAGCAGCGGCCCCAGCGCCAGCACCCAGGTGCCGATGCGCTCCATCACCGCAAACCACGACAGCCCGGTGGCCAGGGTGATCGAGACCAGCAGCAGCACCAGCACGAAGAGATTGGCGCCCAATGCGCCAAAGCCGGCGCTCAACGAATTGCTGACCAGCCGACCCAGGATGCCGCCGGCCCCGGCCACGTCGCCGGTGAACAGGCGCAGATGCAGGAAGCCGGTCGAGGCGATCAGGAACCCGACCATGCCGACCAACCGCAATGCCGGCCCCAGATCGGCTTCGGCCTGCCCTTCCTTGTCCATGCCGAACAAGGCGATCCAGGCCACCGCACCCAGCACCACCGGCAGCAGGAAGGCCACGTAGCCGAACAGCTGCAGCAGTACGTCGGCGGTCCAGGCGCCGACGCGGCCGCCCATGTTGTGTATCGGCGCGACCACGCTGCCGGTCTGCGACCAACCCGGATCGGCGCTCGAGTAGGTGAACAGACTGGCCAGCAGATACAGCAGCAGCGGCGCCACTGCGATCAATGCCAGATCGCGCCAGAGCTTTTGCCGACGCGGAGTGTCCGCCGCCGTCTTGCGCGAGGACGTCTTGCCTTCTGCGGGCTTGCTGCGTTCGGGAACCTGCTTTGCCACCTGTAGCCAGACCTTAGAAAAATGCTGTTAGTGGTTGATAATAAACGACTGAGGCCACGGTTTCAGCTGTTGCATGACGACCGGTCGCCACGGTATTCAGCGGTCAACAAAAAACGCCGCACAAGGCGGCGTCGATTACGCGGACGGGGCGGACCATGCCATCTGCGGTTCAAGCAGTTCCATCGCGCCGCCTTGATTCACCGGGTGGGGACCGCCACTCTATGCCGCCTGAGGGGCGCGAATGCGTTCGCCAACCCTGCCAATTCCTAGATCGCGAGTATACATGAGCGCCTCTTCTGCCAGTTCCGCCAAGCATTCCCGCCTGCTGATCCTGGGCTCCGGCCCGGCCGGCTGGACCGCCGCGGTCTACGCCGCCCGCGCCAACCTCAAGCCGGTGGTGATCACCGGCCTGCAGCAAGGCGGCCAGCTGATGACCACCACCGAAGTCGATAACTGGCCGGGCGACCCCCACGGCTTGATGGGCCCGGACCTGATGACCCGCATGCAGGCACACGCCGAGCGCTTCGAGACCGAGGTGATCTTCGACCACATCCACACCGCCGACCTGTCGCAGCGGCCGTTCCGGCTGAGCGGCGACGGCGCCGAATACACCTGCGACGCACTGATCATCGCGACCGGCGCCACCGCCAAGTACCTGGGCATCCCCAGCGAAGAGGCCTTCAAGGGCCGTGGCGTCTCCGCCTGCGCCACCTGCGACGGGTTCTTCTACAAGGACCAGGACGTGGTCGTGGTCGGCGGCGGCAACACCGCGGTCGAGGAAGCGCTGTACCTGTCCAATATCGCCCGCAAGGTCTACCTGGTCCATCGCCGCGACACGCTGCGCGCCGAAAAGATCATGCAGGACAAGCTGTTCGCCAAGGTCGCCGCCGGCAAGATCGAAACCGTCTGGCACCACGCCATCGACGAAGTGCTGGGCAACGACGCCGGCGTCACCGGTGTGCGGGTCAAGTCCACTATCGACGGCAGCACCCGCGACATCGACGCGCACGGCTTCTTCGTCGCCATCGGCCACCATCCCAATACGCAGCTGTTCGACGGCCAGCTGGCCATGAACAACGGCTACCTGGAAATCCGCTCCGGCCTCAACGGCGCAGCGACCGAGACCTCGGTGGCCGGCGTGTTCGCAGCCGGTGACGTCGCCGACCAGCACTACCGCCAGGCCATCACCTCGGCCGGCTTCGGCTGCATGGCTGCGTTGGATGCCGAGCGTTATCTGGACAAGAGTGCCTGAGGTGGCCGCTGACCGCCGGCCGCGCCGCGCGGGCAGCGGCATCGCCAGCGGGCTGAACGCGTGAGCGTTACCGCCCGCTGGTGTCGCCAGCTGGACGAACTTCCCGCCGGGGCCTGGGATGCCTTGCACGACGGCACCCATCCCTTCATCAGCTATGGGTTTCTGCAAGGCCTGGAACGCGAGGGCTGCCTGCGTCCGGACTGGGGCTGGAATCCGCTGCACCTGACGCTGTGGGACGGCGACACGCTGGTCGCTGCCGCGCCCGGGTATCTGAAGAACAATTCGCATGGCGAGTTCGTGTTCGACCACGCCTGGGCGCATGCCTACGCGCGCTATGGGCAGGAGTATTTCCCCAAGTGGCTGTGCGGCGTGCCCTACTCCCCGGTGACCGGCCCGCGCCTGCTCGGCGCGCCCAAGTGGCGCGGTCATCTATTGGCCGCGATGCGCGAGCTGGTGGAGCGCAGCAGCTTGTCTTCGGCGCATGTGAATTTTCATCTGGCTGATGAAGATGCCGCCTTCGATGCCGACTGGCTGGAACGCAACGATTTGCAATACCACTGGCACAACGCCAGCGGCTGGAGCGATTTCGAGAGCTTTCTTGCGGCGATGGATCACAAACGCCGCAAGAACATCCGCCAGGAGCGCGCCAAGGTGCAGCGGGCCGGGGTGCAACTGCGCGTGGTGCACGGCGACCAGGCCAGCGAGGCGGACCTGGAGGCGATGTATGGCTTCTATCTCAAGACCTTCAACGAATACGGCAACTCGCCTGCGCTGACGCCACAGTTCCTGCGCCATCTCGCCCAGCATCTGCCGCGCCAGCTGGTGATGTTTCTGGCCAAGCTGGACGGGCAGCCGATTGCCGGCGCGCTGTGCCTGCGCGGACACGACACGCTGTACGGGCGTTACTGGGGCGGCGAGGCGCTGCCCGGGCTGCATTTCGAAACCTGCTACTACCAGGGCATCGAATACTGCCTGCGCGAAGGTCTCACCCGCTTCGAGCCGGGCGCACAAGGCACGCACAAGATCGCACGCGGCTTCCTGCCGACGCTCGTGCGCAGCCGCCACTGGATCGCCGATCCCGGCTTTCGCGAGCCACTGGCGCAGTGGTGTGCGGACGAGCGCGATGCGGTCGCCCGGCATGCGCATGAGTTGTCCGAGCACAGCCCGTTTCGCGATTGATCCAGCGCGACCGACAGCAGCGGCATGCACGCCTGATCGCAGGCGCCTTCCCGAAGCATTAGCGGCAACAACGGCACGCACACTTGGCTACCCGTTGTCGGCGTGTGCGGATGGCGCACCGTCACCGCAGTGCGCGCGGACGTGTTCCACACTCAGGGCCAGCCACACCCGTCCCACGGCCATCCTCCCCGGGCATGCCACGCTCCAGGGGCGAGATGCACAACACGCTCTACACTCACGGCATGCCACGCCGCCTTCCCTATCTGCTTGCCGCCGATCCTGCCGCCGCGTTTCCGCCGGCCGAGGACGCCTTGCGCGAGCCGGATGGACTGCTCGCGATCGGCGGCGACCTGTCGCCGCAGCGCCTGCTCACCGCGTATGCGCACGGCGTGTTCCCGTGGTTTTCCGAGGGTCAGCCGATCCTGTGGTGGAGCCCGGATCCACGCATGGTGTTTCGTACCGATGGCGTCCGCCTGTCGTCACGCTTCAAGCGTCACTTGCGCAGCAGCACCTGGACCGTCCGCGCCGACACCGCCTTTGCGCAGGTG
Organism: Xanthomonas sp. 3075; assembly: GCF_014197275.1. GTDB lineage: Bacteria > Pseudomonadota > Gammaproteobacteria > Xanthomonadales > Xanthomonadaceae > Xanthomonas > Xanthomonas campestris_B. The sequence goes on from NZ_JACIFI010000014.1 coordinate 108,194, forward strand.
ATTGCCGCCTGCGCGTCGATTCCGCGCGTTGGCCAGGACGGCACCTGGATCACCCCCCGGATGCAACAGGCCTATATCGAACTCCACCACCTGGGCCATGCGCATTCGTTGGAGGTATTCGATGGCGCTCGCCTGGTGGGCGGCATCTACGGCGTGGCGATCGGCCAGATGTTTTTCGGCGAAAGCATGTTCAGTGCCGCCAGCGGCGGCTCGAAGGTGGCGCTGGCGGCGCTCGCCGCCTATCTGCATGCCAGCGGATGGCCTCTGCTCGATGCGCAGGTGGAAAACCCGCACCTGCTGCGCCTGGGCGCGCACCACCTGCCCCGCGCCCAGTTCCTGCAACACGTGCAGTCGCAGGTCGCCCAACCAGCAGCACCCGGCAAGTGGTCAGCGCACTACGGCGAGCGCCCGGCCAGCGCACTTGGTGAAGCCCGCTTAACATAAAATTTGCACCACGGGGAGATGGAGCGTAAAATGCCGTCCCTTACGGCCCTCCCGGGCCAGCCGTGATTGCACAGGATTACATGTCGAAAGACGACTCCATTGAATTCGAAGGCAGCGTCAGCGAGACGCTTCCCAATACCACGTTCCGGGTCAAGCTGGAAAACGGGCATGAGATCATCGCCCATATCTCCGGCCGCATGCGCAAGAACTACATCCGCATTCTGACCGGCGACCGGGTCAAAGTTGAGATGACGCCCTACGACCTGACCAAGGGTCGTATTACCTACCGCATGAAGTAAGCGGTACTGGTGGTGAGACGCGAGGCGGCCAATGGCCGCTTTTTGTCGTGCCCGCGATTTGCTGAGGAACTTGCCTCAGCAGAACGAAGGACAAAACGTTGCTTATGCCTGGGTGGAAGGACTCTGGCAGACGAGCCGCTGAGGGACATCCGATCGCGAGCTGACGGTGAACCGGGCGCGCGGGCTTTCGCCACTTATTCGCGACGTAAACGCAGACTTGCACTGATGCGGCAGCGCTCTGCTTGTCACGCGGCGTGTCAGTCTTGCGTCACCACACGTCGTTGCAAATTCCAGGTGTTGCGCTGAGCAACGTCAGGCACTGAGGCGGCAACGCGCTGTTCGCGCAACACCGCACCGCCCGGACATAAAAAAAGCCGCTCATCCGAGCGGCCTTTTCTTAGAACGCGTCAGCCAACCGCATCGCTCAGTCGACAGTTGCCGGCAACAGACGCTCCGGTTCCGGGTGCGCTTCCACCACCAGCTCGCCGTCCTTGACGTCGATGTTGACCCGGCCACCTTCCACCAGCTTGCCGAACAACAGCTCATCGGCCAGCGGACGCTTGATCTTCTCCTGGATCACGCGCGACATCGGGCGCGCGCCCATCAGCGGATCGAAGCCGTGCTGGGCCAGCCAGTCACGCGCAGTCGGGGTGGCCGACAGCGAGACGTGCTTTTCCTGCAACAGCATTTCCAGCTCGATGATGAACTTGTCCACCACGCGCAGGATGTGGTCGAAAGCCAGCGGCTGGAACTGCACGATCGCATCCAGGCGGTTGCGGAACTCCGGCGTGAAGCCGCGACGGATCGACTCCATCGCGTCGGTGGAATGATCCTGCTTGGTGAAACCGATCGACCGACGCGAGGCCTGGGTGGCGCCGGCATTGGTCGTCATCACCAGGATCACGTTCTTGAAATTCGCCTCGCGGCCATTGGTGTCGGTCAGGATGCCGCGATCCATGACCTGCAACAGGATGTTGAAGATGTCCGGATGCGCCTTCTCCACTTCGTCCAACAACAATACGCAGTGCGGCGTCTTGACCACTTTCTCGGTCAGCAAACCGCCCTGATCGAAGCCCACATACCCCGGAGGGGCACCGATCAAGCGGCTGATCGAATGCGCTTCCATGTATTCGGACATGTCAAAGCGCACCAGCTCGATGCCCAGCTGCAACGCAAGCTGCTTGGTGACCTCGGTCTTGCCGACACCGGTCGGGCCGGCAAACAGGAAGTTGCCGATCGGCTTTTCCGGATTGGCCAGACCCGACCGCGCCAGCTTGATCGAGCCGGCCAGCGTCTCGATCGCCGGGTTCTGGCCGAAGATCACCATCTTCAGATTGCGCTCCAGATGCTGCAGCACGTCCTTGTCGGTCGCGCTGACCTGCTTGGCCGGAATCCGCGCCATCTTGGCGACGATGGTTTCGATTTCTTCGATATCGATCAGCTCCTTGCGCTCGCCTTCCGGCAGCAGACGCTGACGCGCACCGGCCTCGTCGATCACGTCGATCGCCTTGTCCGGCAGCAGTCGGTCGCCGATATGCTTGACCGACAGGTCCACCGCCGCCTGCAGCGCATCGTCGGCGTAGGTGACGCCGTGATGGGCTTCGTACTTCGGCTTGAGGCCTTGCAGAATCTCGAAGGTCTCGCCGATGGTCGGCTCGACGATGTCGATCTTCTGGAAGCGACGTGCCAGCGCACGGTCTTTTTCGAAGATGCCGCGATATTCCTGGAACGTGGTCGAACCGATGCACCGCAGCTCGCCCGAGCCTAGTGCCGGCTTGATCAGGTTGGAGGCGTCCATGGTGCCGCCCGACGCCGAGCCTGCACCGATGATGGTGTGGATCTCATCGATGAACAGCACCGCGTTGGGCACTTTCTTCAGCGCGGTCAGCACGCCCTTGAGGCGCTTCTCGAAGTCGCCACGGTATTTGGTGCCTGCCACCAGCGCGCCCAGATCCAGCGAGAAGATCACCGCGTCGGCCAGCACCTCGGGAACGTCGTTGTCGACGATGCGCTTGGCCAGGCCCTCGGCGATCGCAGTCTTGCCCACGCCGGCCTCGCCCACGTACAGCGGATTGTTCTTGCGCCGGCGGCACAGCACCTGGATGGTGCGCTCGATCTCGTCGGCGCGGCCGACCAGCGGGTCGATCTTGCCGTTACGGGCCTGCTCGTTGAGATTGGTGGCGAACTCGGCCAGCGCATCGCCCTTGGCCTCGCCCTCCCCGCCCTCGGCCTTGGGCTCGCCGTCAGACGCAGACGGCTGCTCGCCGTCCTCGCCCAGCTTGGCGATGCCATGCGAGAGGTAATTGACGATATCCAGCCGCGTGATGTCCTGCTGATTCAGGAAATACACCGCGTGGGAGTCTTTTTCGCCGAAGATCGCCACCAGCACGTTGGCGCCGGTGACTTCCTTCTTGCCGGACGACTGCACGTGATAGACCGCACGCTGCAGCACCCGCTGGAAGCCAAGCGTGGGCTGGGTGTCGCGGCCGTCATCTTCGGCCAGACGCGAGACCGATGCCTCGATCGCCTGCTCCAGATCGTTGTGCAGGCGTACCTGATCGGCGCCGCATGCCTTGAGCACGGCCTGGGCGGACGGATTGTCCAGCAGCGAGAGCAACAAGTGCTCGACGGTCATGAACTCATGGCGCGCCTCGCGTGCTCGCTTGTAGCACTGGCCGATGGTTTGCTCTAGGTCTTTACTGAACATTGGGAACTCCGAACGGCTGTTGCCAACAATATGCGGCTTTTATCGGGATTTTCCACAACCCTATCGAACAGGGATGTTCAGACAGCGTTAGCACGTGACCGCGTCCACACTGTTGCGCTGCTGGAATAGTCCTTCTAGCGGACTCAGCTCTGCTCCATCGTGCACAGCAGCGGGTGCTGGTTCATCCGCGAAAATTCGTTGACCTGCGCCACTTTGGACTCGGCAACCTCCCGGGAATAGACCCCGCAGACCCCGCGCCCGCGGGTGTGGACATGCAGCATGACCTGGGTGGCGCGCTCCAGATCGAGGTTGAAAAACTGCTGCAGCACCGTCACCACGAAGTCCATCGGGGTGTAGTCATCGTTCAGCAAAAGCACCTGGTAGCGCGGCGGTGGCGCGACTTCGGGCTTGCTGGCTTCGACCGTCAGGCCGTGATCGTGTTCGTGGGAGGTCTTACGAGGCATTCGTCCATTATACGGTTCATCGTCGCGCGCATTGGACGATTTACGCTGCGGCACGCACAATTTGTGTCCGATTCCCTGGCTGGCCCTTGATGACCGTTCCTTCGACCGTGCTGCAGTTGTCGCCATCGCTCACCGCTGCCGCGTGCGCCTCCGCCGCGACATCGGGCGCGCACGCGCCTGCGCACAATCGCCAAGCCCACTCGGTCAGTGACGGCGTGGCGCGTGCCACAACCGGACAGGACCGAGGCCGATGAGCACTGCCGCATCGCGCTGGCACCCGGATGTCACCGTCGCCACCGTAGTGGTGCGCGACGGCTGCCTGCTGCAGGTCGAAGAAACCATCAATGGCCAGTTGCTGCTGAACCAGCCTGCCGGCCATCTGGAACCGGACGAAAGCCTGCTGGACGCCGCAGTGCGTGAAACCCTGGAAGAGACCGGCTGGGACGTGCGCCTGACCCATTTCATCGGTACCTACCAATGGGTGGCACCGAACGGGCAGAGCTTCTTGCGCTTCGCTTTCGTTGCCGAGGCGTTGACGCATCACCCCGAACGCAGCCTGGATACCGGCGTGGTGCGCGCGCTGTGGATGACCCCGGACCAACTGCACGCCGCAGCCGAACGCCTGCGCAGCCCGCTGGTGTGGGAGGTGGTAGCCGACTACCTGGCCGGCCAACGCTATCCGCTGGCCTTGGTGCGTCACTTCGCATGAGCACGCCGCGCGTTGTAGTGGGTGTCTCCGGCGGCGTGGATTCCTCGGTGGCGGCCTGGCGCCTGGCACAGCAAGGCGAGTCCATCGCCGGGTTGTTCATGCAGAACTGGGCCGACGACGGCAGTGGCGATTGCCGCGCCGAAGACGACCGTCGTGATGCGGTGGCTGTCTGCGGCGTGCTCGGCATCCCGTTCCACTTCCGCGATTTTTCCGGCGAATACTGGAGCGGCGTGTTCGAGCACTTCCTGGCCGAGTACGCGGCCGGACGCACGCCCAACCCGGACGTGCTGTGCAACCGCGAGGTGAAGTTCAAGCATTTCCTGGACGCGGCGCGGGCATTGGGCGCCGAACGCATTGCCACCGGCCACTACGCGCGGGTGGCGCACAGCGGCGGACGCTGGCGACTGTTGCGCGGCGCCGACCGCGGCAAGGACCAGAGTTATTTCCTGCACCAGCTGGGGCAGACCCAACTGGCGGCGACCTTGTTCCCCATTGGCGAGCTGGAAAAAAGCGCGCTGCGCCGGATCGCCCAGGACGCCGGCCTGCCGACGCATGCCAAGAAGGATTCCACCGGCATCTGCTTCATCGGCGAGCGCGACTTCCGCGAGTTTCTGGGCCGCTATCTGCCGGCGCGCACCGGCGACATCCGCGACCCGCAAGGGCAGCGTATCGCCGAGCATCCCGGGGTGTTCTATTTCACCCTGGGTCAGCGCGAAGGCCTGAACATCGGCGGCGTGCGTGGACGCGCTGCGGCGCCGTGGTACGTGGTCGGCAAGGATGTGGCGAGCAATGTGCTGTACGTGGACCAGAACCGCGACAGCCCGCTGCTGCAATCGCGCTGGCTGCAGTCCGAGCGGGCCCACTGGGTCGCCGACGCGCCACCGGCACGCAACTTCAGCTGCACCGCGCAGACGCGCTACCGCCAGCCCGACGAGCCGTGCACGGTGGATGTGCAGGACGATGGCAGTGTGCAGGTGCGTTTCGAGCGGCCGCAACGGGCGGTGACGCCTGGGCAGTCGCTGGTGTTGTACGACGGCGAGCAATGCCTGGGCGGCGCGGTCATTGCCGCCACCGATGCTCCGCTGGAACGCCAATTGGCGGGATCTTCTTTTTCACCTGAGGTAGTGGCTTGATGAGTTCTTCCATGGATCACCGCGTGCTGGCGCTGGCCGGCGTCGCCCAGGCCTTGCAACAGGTGCGACGCATCGCCGAAACCGGGCATTCGGAGGCGGCGACGGTGCGCACCGCCATGGACAGCGTGTTCCGGGTGGATGCCTCCTCGCCAGAGGCCGTGTATGGCTCTCCAGCCGACCTGGCCTCGGGCCTTCGGCTGCTGCACAACTATTTCCGCAATCAGGGCCAGGACGATGTATTGCCGCGCCTGGCGCTGGCGGTGCTGCAGCTGGAGCGCCGGTTCGTGCGCGACACCGCAACCGTCACCACCGTGTCCAACGGTATCGAGGCTGCCGCGCATCAGGCGCAGACCCTGGGCGACAGCGGCCATCCCGACGTGCTGAGCGCGCTGGGCGGGCTGTATGCGCAGACCATCAGCCACCTGCGCCCGAAGGTCATGGTGCAAGGCAACCCGCACTACCTGGGCCAGGCCGGCGTGGTCGCGGAAATCCGCGCGCTCCTGCTCGCTGCGGTGCGCTCGGCGGTACTGTGGCGACAGATGGGCGGCAGCTTGTGGGATTTCCTGTTCGCAAAGCGTGCAATGATCGAGGCGGTGGATCGCGCGCTGCGCTGAATCAACGCAATGCGCATGCTTTCAGGCACCGCCAGCGCTCGCTAGCGTGCGTCGATTACGCTGGTAGGAGCGGGACGATCTAGCGATCGGCGCTAAAGACAAAGGGGGTACGGCCGATACAGCAACCGTGACTCTGCCGAGAACGCCCATGTATTCACGTCCACTCATCCGTCTAGCCGCTCCTTTGGCTCTGACCTTGCTGTTTCCCTTCGCTGTCGGATTCGACTGGCCCGCCTCGGTGCGCTGGGCGATCCTGGCGACCATGACCCTTAGTTGGTTGGTTTTCGCTGCCTGGGTGACGTATTCCCAGTTCCGGCGCAACCCGGACCAGACCCGCATCCTGCGCGAGCAGGACCAACTGCTCAACGAACTGCGTACGTTCGTCAGCAACGAAGTCGACGGTTCGCGCTCGGAAGTCGAGCGTGCCCGCGAACTGATCCGCCAGGCCGTGTCCGGTCTTGGTGGCAGCTTCGAAGCGATGAACCGCAAGTCGCGTCAGCAAAGCCAGGCACTGGCCCGCATCGTCGACCGCGCTGGCGACGATGGCAATGCCGGCGTCGACGTCGCCCGCTTCGCCCAGCACGCCAGCTCCCGCATGGAGCAGCTGGTGGAAGCGCTGGAACAGGTGAGCGGCCAAAGCACCAACACCGTCCACCACATCGACGAGATGGCGCAGCACCTGGATGGCATCTTCGCGCTGCTGGAAGACGTCAAGTCGATCGCCGACCAGACCAACCTGCTGGCCTTGAACGCCGCCATCGAAGCAGCACGTGCCGGTGAAGCCGGTCGTGGCTTCGCGGTGGTCGCCGACGAGGTGCGCAACCTGTCCGAACGTTCCACCACCTTCAACGAACAGATCCGCAAGCTGGCACACAGCTCGAAGGAATCGATCGCCAAGGTGCGTGAAACGGTCTCGCAGCTGGCCTCGCGTCACATGGACCGCTCCCGCGAGGCGCGCCATGAATCGGCCGCGATGCTGGAGAACGTCGCCCAGATCAACGCCTCGTTGGGCGATGGCATGCGCGAAATCTCCGAATGCGCTCGCTCCATCGATGGCAGCGTGGCCGAAGCGGTGCGTGCCCTGCAGTTCGAGGACATCGCCACGCAGACGCTGAGCGGCATCCACACCCACCTCGATCGCCTCACCGCGATCAACCGCGAAGCGACAGCGCTGCAGGAACTGCTGCATCGCAATGGTGGCGTGTACGACGGCGAACTGGTCGCCTCGCTGCAAAAGGTGTCCACCCGTCTGCGCGATCTGCGCGTGGAATGGGAACGCCCGCCGCACAAGCCGGTCGCGCAGCAAGGCATGGGTGCTGGCACGGTCGAATTGTTCTAAGCGTGGGCACCGGCACGACAGCGATGTCGTGTTGGCCACTCGCAAGACCGATGCCGCACACGCTCTGATCTCGACAGTCCCCGGTCTTCCCGGGGATTCGTCGTTCCGCAACCAGCCTGGTGTTTGTCCATGACGTTACTCGCCCCTACACCCGATGCATCCGGCGCAGCCCTGCAAGCGGCCGCCCGGGAAGCCGCTGCGTTGGAAGCTGCGGCATTGGCGGCCGCACGCGCAGAGCGCATCGCGCAAAGCGAGGCTGCCCGGCCTGCGCTGCGGAGCGTGCGCATGCCGGCGGCACTGGAACGCCTGGAGCGCGCTGCGCGCGCAGAAGTACAGGCGATGATCCATCCGCGCCGCAGTTGCAGCGAAGAAGCGCTGCTGTTCGCCACCGTCGCGTGGGATCTGGGGTTGGACGGCGCCGCCATCGACCTGTCTGGACGCGACCCCTCATAAGCGCGGCGTGATTTGCAAGTGTCACCCAGACTGCCGTGCACACTGCCGGACGTTGCAATGCATGGCCGATCCGGCCACGCAAGCAGCAAGTGAATTGCATGCCAGTGGCCGATTGCGGCAACCAGGGTGACCACTCCCCCGCTCGCTTGCGCATGCGTCAACGCACGCTTGCACGACGCTGGTGACAGCCTCGATCGGTTGATCGGAATCGGATCGTTGACGGGACCCTGCGCCCGCTCTTGCGTCCCGCTGCGATCGATCCCCAACCCGGTGCTAGGCCAGAATTTCATCCGTTATCGGGCGAATCCTTCCTCGCCTCGCATGCATGCAGGTGCGCATCGCAATGTGGGTGGCATCGCAGGCTGAGCGCTTCGCACGACGCAGCACGTTGGCAGCCCTGGGTGTCGCCTGCGTCGAGAAGCATTGCGAGAAGCACCGCAGCGCGATCGCTTGTGCGCCATGACGCTCCCGGACGTGGTTGTGCCGGCAGACAGAGCAGAGAAAGCTCCGCAAGGCCGTCGAGGCGTTGGCAACTCCGCCTGCATCGGGCTCAGAAGGCAGTGGGCGTTCAGTGGGTCTGGATCCCTGGTTCTGCCACGGCCCCCGAACAGCGGAAACGACGCGAGGTCATGGCCGATCCGGGATGCAGCGGAAGGTACGTGTCATGCGACGATTGTCGCAGCAGGCCGCGTCATCAAGGACTGGAGACCTGCACGCAGGGTCATTACGGGCTTGGCAAGACTGCGGTGTGTTGCGGGAGGGGGTCGATAGCCCCGGACACACAGACTTATGAGGCAGCGGGCTCGTACACCGCTGCCGTCAGGCACCACCAATCATCACACAGGCGTCTTGCGGCTCAGCCCGCAACGACCAGCCGCGCACCGAGGCGCATGCCGGCTTCTGCTTCGCGCAGCCACTGGGCCATATCGCGCGGCGACAGCGGGCGTGAATAGAAGTAGCCCTGGATTTCGTCGCAGCCTTGCTGGCGCAGCAAGGCGTCTTCCTGCACCGTTTCCACACCTTCTGCGACCACTTGCATGCCAAGCGCGTGACCCAGATGCACGATGGCCTGGGTCACTTCAGCGGTGTTGGCATCGTCGAGCATGCCTTGCACGAAGCTGCGGTCGATCTTCAAACGCTGCACGGGGAAGCGGTTGAGATAATGCAGGTTGGAAAAACCGGTACCGAAGTCGTCAACCGCCAGCAGCACACCGTTCTGCTCGAAAAGCTCGAAACAGCGGCGGAGCGAATCGGAATCGCGGATCAACGCCGATTCGGTCAATTCCAGTTCCAGGCGCTGTGGTGACCAACCGTTGTCGCGGCAGATCTCCAGCACGCGCTCGGCAAAGCCGCGTTCGCGCAGCTGCACGGCAGAGACGTTCACCGCGATGCGACTGAAATTGAGTCCGGCGCGATCCCACACCACCGCCTGGCGGCAGGCTTCGCCGATCACCCATTCGCCAAGACGCACGATCTCGCCGCATTCCTCGGCAATCGGAATGAACTCGACCGGGCTGCATTGGCTATGTCCTGGGCGATTCCAGCGCATCAGCGCTTCGATCGCAGGCGATGACTCACCCACCGTATTGACCAGCGGCTGATAGACCAGCGTGAATTCTTCGCGTTCCAGCGCGCCTTGCAGCGCATGCTCCAACTCCAGGCGACGCTGCGCACGCAGCAACACGTCCTGGCTGTAGTAATGGAAGGTATTGCGGCCGGACTCCTTGGCTGCATACATCGCCGCATCGGCGGCGCGTAGCAGGCTGTCGAAATCCGACAGGCCTTCGCCCTGCAACGCGATGCCGATACTGGCGCCGAGCTTGAGGGTGACATGCTCCTTGCGCAGCGGCTCGCCGAGCGCGTTGATCAGCTTGCGCGCGACGTGGCCGGCGTCTTCCGGATCGGACAGATCGCGCAACAGCACGATGAATTCGTCGTCGCTGAAACGGCCGAACAGATCGCTGTTGCGCAGATGCTGATGCAGCCGCGCAGAAGCGAGTTTGAGCAGATTGTCGCCGGTGGCGTGGCCGAACGAATCGTTGATGCTCTTGAAGCCATCCAGGTCGATCAGCAACATCGCCAGCACCTGGCCGCGCTCGTGCGCCTCACGAATCGCGGTCTCTGCCTGTTCGCGCAGCAGGAAACGGTTCGGCAGGCCGGTCAGACGGTCGTAATGGGCCAGCAGCTCGATGCGTTCGTTGGCTTCGCGTTCGCGGGTAACGTCGCGGAACAAGGCGACAAACCGCGGCGGCAGGCCTTCGCGCCGGTCCAGCTCGATCAGCACCTGCACCCAGATGCGTTGACCGGAGTTGCGGTAGAAGCACAACTCCAGCTGCTCGGGCAGGCCGCCATCGGAAATGCGTAGCAGCGCCGCTTCGAAGGCGTCGCGCGAATCCTGGGTGTACAGCGCCAGCGCCTGCTCCAGGGTGATGTTTTCCTTGCGCAGGCCGTGGATGCGGTAGCACTCCTCGGTCCACTGCATGCGGCGCGTATCGACTTCGATCTCGCAGCCACCGATCTTGCCCAGCGCCGAGACACGGTTGAGCAATTCGGTGCGCCAGCGGATCAATGCATCGGTCTGGCGCTGTTCGGTGACGTTCTGCAGCTGGCCGAGCAGGCGTACCATGCCGCCGTTGCCGTCGAATACCGGCTGTGCCCAGACCCGTAGATGATGCGGATTGACGCCGGGAAGGCCATCGATCTCGAGCTCGAACTGCACCGGCATGCCTTCATGCCTGATCTTGCGCCAGGCGCTGCGCAACTGCGCAAGCGACGGCCGACCCAGCAACCGCAAGATGTCGCGAAGGCCCTGCAGGCGCAGCTCCGTCATGCCGAGCTGCTGCAGGAAATCCGGCGATACCCACAACGCGTCGTCGAGCGTGTCCCAGCTCCAGCTGCCCATGCTGGCAATGCGCTGGGCCTCTTCCAGCTGAGCCTGCTGCTCGCGCAGCTGCTGTTCGAGCAATTTCTGGTGATGCACGTCGGTATGGGTGCCGACCATGCGCAGCGGGCGGCCATCGGCGGTGCGCGACACTACACGACCGCGATCGAGGATCCAGCGCCACTGGCCGTCATGCTGACGCAGCCGGAACTCGGCCACGTAGGTATCGGTACGCCCATCCAGATGCGCCTGTACGGCGGCACTGACCTGAGCGTGGTCGTCGGGATGAATCAACCCGGACAACGCGGTGAGATTGTTCGGCAGTGGCTGCTCGGAATAGCCGAGCATGCGTGTCCAACGTTCGGAGCGGTACACCACGTCGGCCGGAATATCCCAGTCCCACAACCCGTGGTCGGCGCTGTCCAGCCCCATTTCCCAGCGGCTGGTGCCATCGGCGCCCACCGGCTCGGGAATGCTCAGGGTGAACGCCATCACCTGGCCCTGTTCATCGCAGACCGCGCGCAACCAGCCTTCCAGCCGTCCACCGCCCGTTGCCGGCAATACGCAGGCGGCCATGCCGCCGTTGTGCGCCAGCTGGGCACGACTGCTGTCCAGCACTTCGGCATACGCCCCAAGGGTTGCCGGCAATCCGAGCGATTGCGCAACGCGGTTGGCGGCCAGGGGCTGGCCATGCGCATCCAACAACACCACCGCCGAGGTCAGCGGGTGCTGCAGCATGCTTGCAATGACGCCTGAGTCCACTCTGGAACACTCCGAAGATCGACCCCGGACTCGGAGTCGCAATGGATAACGGCCGCTTTCCGGATTAGTTGAGCCGCCCGGTTCGGCTGCAACCGAAGCAGGTCGCATTGCGGCTAAGATGGACCCATCGCCCGCTTCAAAGGTCGTCCGCGGACTCATGCACCAACCTGTCGCAGCGCCCGCGTTTTCGTCCCCCCCGGTTTCCCGACTTCGCCTGGCCCAACGCCTGCAGCAAGGCCTGTGGACGCTGACCGGGCTGTACCTGTTGCTGGGCGTGGTCTGGTTGCTGCTGGGCAACCGGCTGCTCAACATGACCGGTGCGGCACTGCCGGAGCGCTGGTCCGATGCCAGCTTCCTGGTGATCTCCAGTATCGTGATCCATCTGGTGCTGCGGCGCTTCGTGAAGCTGATCGTGGACGAATATGCCCAACTGGCGCAGTCCGAGGCGCTGCTGCAGGCCAAGTTCCTGGCGCTGCCCAGCCCTGCCCTGATCTACGACCTGGCCACGTTGCGCATTCTCGACGCCAACCCGGCGGCGCTGGAATTTTTCGGCTGGGAACGCGACGCGTTCTTCCAGCAGACGCTGCAGGCGATCTGGCCCAATGCCGATGGCATGCGGCTGGAAGAGATCATCACGCAGATCCGCGCCAAGGGCGACGATACCTGCGCCATGAACGAGGAACTGCTGACCCGCAACGGTCCACGCCACGTCGAGATCCGCAGCAATCAGTTGTACCTGGCCAGCGGCCCTGCCCGCCTGGTGGTCACTGTCGATCGCAGCGAAGAACATCACGCGCAGCATGTGCGCGACGAAGCGCTGCAGCGACTGGAAGAAGCGCAAAGCATCGCGCGGCTGGGTTCGTGGCAACTGGACCGCGCCACCGGCATGGGGCGCTATTCGGCGGCGGTGTATCGGCTGCTGGGCCGCAGCGTGCCGATGCATCGTCGCGAACATCGGCTGGAAGAATTGCTGACCGCCTCCGACACCGCCACCCAGGCGCGTATCGAACGCATGATCGAAGACATCTGCAGCGGCGGGGAGATGCAGATCGATGTGCTGCTGCCGCTCACCGGTGGCGATTCACAGCCGCGCACCATTCACCTGCGCGCCGAAAGCGTGACCACGCCCAGCGGCGCACGCCATATCCACGGCACGCTGCAGGACGTGAGCGAGCGGGAGCAATCACGTCGCCTGCTGCGCGAACGCGAGGAACAATTCCGGGAACTGGTGCGGGTGCTGCCTGACGGGGTGTTGATCCTGGCCGACGAGCACGTGATGTACGCCAATTCGGCCGGGGCGGCGCAGTTCGGCTTTCAGGGCGAGACCATCCTGGGCGAGCCGCTGCAGACCCTGGTCACCGAGAGCGACCTGCCGGTGGTACGCGAGTACCTGCGCGCCGGCAGCGACCGCAACGAGCCGGTGTCCAGCGCCCGGGCGATGCGGCGCCGCGACCGCAGCACCTTCTACGCCGGCTTGTCGGCCGGCGATATCCGTTACGGCGGGCGCAGCTGCAAGCTGCTGGTGGTGCGCGACCTGAGCGAACCCGAGCGCATGCGCGATGCACTGGCCGAAAGCAATGCCGAGTTGCAGGCGATGGCCAAGCGGCTGTTCTCGCTGCAGGAGGACGAACGCCGCGCGATCTCGCGCGATCTGCATGACGATATCGGTCAGGCGATCACCGCGATGAAGCTGTCGGCGCATGCCGCCTTGGACGAGCCGGATCCTGACGCACGCCGCGAGGATCTGCTGGAAGTGGTCTCGCTGGCCGACAGCACCGTCACCAAGCTGCGCAATCTGTCGATGCTGCTGCGTCCGCCGCAACTGGATGCGCTGGGGCTGGAAGCGGCGTTGCGCTGGCAGGCGTCAATGTTGTTTCGCGCATCGCAGGTGCGCCTGGAGCTGGACATCCAGCCGCTGGAGGTGCGGCCGGGCAACGAGATCGAACAAGCCTGCTTCCGTATTGCGCAGGAAAGCCTGACCAATGCCTTGCGGCACGCCTGTGCGGGCGAAGTGCGCATGCGCCTGCAGTCGATCGACAGCGAAAGTTTTCGGCTGGAAGTCAGTGATGACGGCGACGGTTTCGAGCCCGAAGGCCCGCGTGGGCTTGGGCTGATCGTGATGCGTGAGCGTGCGCAAACCGTCGGCGGCGCACTCGCGATAGAATCATCACCCGGAGCAGGCACGCGCGTGACGTTGCGCCTGCCCTATCACCCGGTCGGCGAGTCCGTCCACGACGATGGTGGACGTTGAGTCATGTGGAGCCCCGTAATCCCGCCCGGACTGGAAATCGTCAAACCCACCCGCCTGGGCGCGGGCAATCCCGAACTGCTGCACCTGGTGGACGCAGCCACGTCCGGCGGCCCGCCGCTGATGATCTTCCACATCGATATCGACCATTTCGCCTCGATCAACGAGAACATGAGTGGCGAGGTCGGCGATCAGGCGCTCACCTTGGCGGCGCGCCGGCTGCAGGAGTTCCTCGGCACGCGCGGCAAGCTCTGGCGTCACGGCAGCGATGAAATGGTGGTGGTGGCGGTGCGTCGCGAAGACACCCCGCTGCCGGAAGACTTCGCCGAAGAGATCCGCCAGCAGCTGGAATTGCCGTTATCGGTACTGCCGTACACGTTGTTTATGACCGGCAAGGTCGGCATCAGCCTGTGTCCGGAGCACTCGACCTCGCTGTCCATCCTGCTCGATTACGCCGAGGAAGCCAGCTATCAGGCTGCGCGGGAGGGCGGCAATACGGTGCGGCTGTACTCGCGCAACTCGACCACCAACGCACACAGCGAAAGCATCATTGCGCGCCAGATCGTCGATGCGATCCCGCACGGCGAACTGCGCCTGCGCTACCAGCCGCTGGTGAGCGCGCGTGACGGCCGCATCGTCGGCATGGAAGCGCTGCTGCGCTGGCAATCGCCCACGCTGGGCATGCTGGTGCCGGAGCGCTTCATGCGCACCGCCGAGCGCCTGGGCGTGATCGTGCAGATCGGCGAATGGGTGCTGCAGAACGCGGTGCGCCAGGCGCGACTGTGGCGCGACCAGGGCTTCGACGATTTCAGCATCGCGGTCAATGTCTCCACCTTGCAGTTGCTGCGCCCGGGCTTCTTCAACGAAGTGATGGCGATGTTGCAGACCGCTGGCGTGCCGGCGCAGTTCGTCACCCTGGAAATCAACGAAAGCGCGTTGACCAACAACGTCAATTTCGTCCACGAGACGATGGCCAACCTGCGCAACGAAGGCATCAGCCTGAGCCTGGACAACTTCGGCACCGGCGATTCCAGCCTCAGCGCGCTGGTGCGTTACCCGGTGGATCGGCTGAAGATCGACCGCAGCTTCATCAAGAGCGCGCCGGCCGGCAGCCGCGAAGCGGCGATCGCGCGCGCGATCATTGCGATGGGCCATCAGCTGGGCATGACGGTCATTGCCAATGGCGTGGAATCGCAGGCGCAACTGGGCTTTCTGCGCCGCAACGACTGCGACATCTTCCAGGGCTACCTGTTCGGCGAACCAATGTCGGCCGAATCGGCCGGCATGGCACTACGACGCCGCTATCTGCGCCCGGAATCGTTCGCCGAGAGTCGCCCCGACCGCACCTTGCTGCTTCTGGACGACGAAGAAAACGTGCTGCGCTCGCTGGTGCGCCTGTTCCGCCGCGATGGCTATCGCATCCTGGCCGCCGGCAACGTGCGCGATGCTTTCGACCTGTTGGCAACCAACGACGTACAGGTGATCCTGTCGGACCAGCGCATGAGCGACATGAGCGGCACCGAGTTCCTGGGCCGGGTCAAGATGCTTTACCCGGACACCGTGCGCCTCGTGCTGTCCGGCTACACCGACCTGGCCACCGTCACCGAGGCGATCAACCGCGGCGCGATCTACCGCTTCCTGACCAAGCCCTGGAACGACGACGAACTGCGCGAACACATCCGTCAGGCCTTCCGCACCCACGATGAGCTGCGTAACGGCAGGGAATAGAGAATCGGGATTGGGGAATCGGCAAGGCAGTGCGCTGGCTCTGCATGTTCCCCAATATTTCCAGTTTACGCGTCAAGAGCAAATCACAAGCAAACGCCGCTCTACCGATTCCCGATTCCCCACTCCCGATTCCAAGCGCTACCGCGGCTGCCGCACCGGCAACACGATCCGGAAACTGGCGCCCTGCCCCGGGGTGCTCTCCACATCGATGCGGCCGTGGTGCTTGTTGATGATGCCGTAGGAAATCGACAGGCCCAGGCCGGTGCCGCTACCGACCGGTTTGGTGGTGAAAAACGGGTCGAAAATGCGCTGCAACAGGTCCGGGGCGATGCCGGCGCCGCTGTCCTGGAACTGGATCCAGACGTTTTCCGCTTCGTCGCGCCCGGTGGTGACGGTGATGGTGCCGCGCTCGACAATCGCCTGCCCGGCGTTGAGCAGCATGTTCATATAGACCTGGTTGAGCTCGGACGGCAGGCATTCCACCAGCGGCAACTCTGCGTAATTACGCTCCAGCGTGACCTTGTACTTGAGCTCGTTCCAGATGATGTTGATGGTGGATTCGAGACCGGCGTGCAGGTCCACCATCTTCCACGACTCGGACCGGTCCGAATACGAGAAGTCCTTGAGGTCGCGCACGATGCGGGTCACCCGCTCGATGCCTTCGCGCGACTCGGCCATCAGCTGCGGCAGATCGCGGCTGATGAAGTCGATGTCGGCGCGGTTGCGGATCTCGTCGATCTCGGGAATCAGCGCCTTCGGGTCCGGCGCCTGCAGCGCGCGCTCATAGGCTTCGATCAGCGTGAACAGGCTGCGCAGGTATTCCTGCAGGCTGCCGAGGTTGGAGTGCACATAACCGATCGGGTTGTTGATTTCGTGCGCCACGCCGGCGGCGAGCTGGCCGATGGAGGCCATCTTTTCCGACTGCAGCAGTTTGTCCTGCGCACCGTTCAACCGTAGGTAGGCCTGGCGCAGTTCGGCGTGGCGTTGCTGCAGCTCGCGCTCGTAGTCCTGCTGACCTTCGATGTTGTGGAACAACGCCAGAAAGTGACCGACGCCCTGATCTTCGTTGTAGTACAGATGCGCGATGACGACACGATCGGCCACCGGCAGGCTGCCGGTCCAGCTGCCCTTGGTGCGCGCTTGATTGAGTGCATCCGATGGCAGTACCTGCGAAATCCGCTCACCGAAGTTGCGATTGTCGGTGGGATCTTCCTTGCACAGGCTCTGGCGCGCCATGGCGTTGGCCAGGATCAGCTGCCCGTCTGCGCGGAACAGCAACAAGCCCTCAAGCATCTGGTCGCCGAAGGCGCGCAGCATGGCCGAGGACGGCAACAGCGTTTGATTCAAAAAGAACTTGGCGGTCACGGGGCGAGAAGGCGTAAAGGGCGCTTCAATATACGCCGAACCGCCGACGCGCCGCAGTGCCGGATCGCCTCAGCGACCACAGCAAGCCTGCATGCCGCGCAAAACAGCGCTATCCCGCACGTGTGTGCTGCACCGCCAGCACCTGCATGTAGCGCAGTTGCGCCTGCTCAGGCAACGGCCAGAGAACGTCCGCCGCGCAGTACGCTTGACTGGCCATTGGCATCGTACGAAGGCGCACTTTCGGTGCGGCCCAGGTGACGCAGTGCCCAATTCACTTCACGGCGCCGACGTGCCAGCAGTGCGCCGTTGGCGCGGTTGGCTTCGGCCAGCTCACGCAGGCGGTCTTCTTCACCTTCGGGCATTCGCGCTTCAAGCGCGCGCAGCGCCGACAGCTTGTCTTGCGTGTGCCGCATCAACCCATCGATGTCGTTCTCGAGTAATGCCTGGCGTTCGCCGGCCAGCGCATCGCTGAGACGTTGCAGGAACTCGTTCACGTTCATCCTTTACCGTCGGGGATTAGCCGGCCAGTTGTTGATTCAGATCCATCATGCGGCTGGCGATGGCATCCGGGTTGATGGAGTAGCTGCCGTTCTGCAACGCATCCTTCACTGCCTGGACGCGACCGGTGTCGATCGCCGAGGACTGTGAAAGCTCGCGCTGCAGGTTCTGCAGGTTGGTCGCCTCGCCGGTCAGCTTGACGCTGTCGGTCGGCGGCAATGCGGCGATCGGGGACGTGCGGTCTTCGCCGGCCGAAGCGATCTTGCTGCTCGGGGCCGCGGTGCGAACGGTCGCAGCGGTCGGTAGATTGCCTTCGATTTTCTGGGTCATGTCAGGAACTCCTCTACAGGTCGTAGGGGATAACGGCACCCAGAAAAAAAACTTTATAGAAAATTTTTACCTGGAGACCACAACGGTTCCGCTCGCTTCAACAATCCCCTGCACCACACGGCGGGACGAGGAATTTTCAACCGAAACCCGCTCGTTTTCGCCGGCATCGGAGAGTGCGCGACCGCTCATGCGCACCTCCAGACCGCCATTGCGCGATACCAGTGGGACGGTGTCACCGCGCCGGACCAGCCGCTGCGACACCAGATCATTGGCCGAGAGCAGCGAGCCGGCCGGCAGGACGCGGCGGGCGGACTTGCCCACTGCGGCCACCGGGTCGGCCAGTACCGCACCGACGATGCGGGCGGCATCGCGCTTCTCGATGCTGATATCGGCCAGCGAGATGGTTTCTCCAGCGCTGATGCCCCGACGCAGCACCAGGACATCCTGGTTGCGACGCACCTTCAGCGGCACGAACAGGCGCCAACCGGCCGGCTGCGGGCAGGCCACCTCGACTGTATTGGTGCCGGTGGGTTGGGCCTGCAGCGCGATCGGACAGGCCGGCATGCGCAGACCCGGATCGAGCGTGGCCTCGGCCTCGGCATCGGGCCCAACGGTGGCCAGCGCCGCAGCACGGATGGAATCGACAGACTGGTAGCTCTGGGCCCAGGCCGGAGCGGCAGCCAACAAGATGACAAGCAGGAGCAGGCGCATGGGACCAGATCCGGAAGAAGACCCGGAACACAGTGCAAGAGGTGTGCCTGTTTTTTGAATCGGGAATCGGGAATTGGGAATCGGTCGGGGACTGAGCCTTGGTCGGTCTTCGTTGCTGCTGTGCGATTTGCTTAGTGAACACCGTAAGTACGTCAGAGCACGGCCCTTCGCCTCGGGCTTGCTGCGCAAAGCCCTCCGCTTTTGCGATTCCCCATTCCCGACTCCCCATTCCCCACAGCGCCCCCGACCAACCACAAAGCCCTCAAGTTTCCAGGCGGCGCTGTCGATATCTGCCCCATGACCCACGATCTGCTCAACCGAATCGACCAGCGCACGCGCCTGGCTGGCCACAACCGACTGGCCCTGCTGCTGTTTCGGCTGGGTGGGCGCCAGCTTTTTGGCGTCAACGTCTTCAAGGTCCAGGAAGTGCTGCGCCGCCCGGAGCTGTTCCAGGTGCCCGGCCTGCCGACCGAGTTCGCCGGCGTCGCCGACGTGCGCGGGCGCTCGGTGCCGGTGCTGGACCTGGGGCTGGCGATCGGCCACCCGGAACGCGATGCGCACTCGGAAGACGGCCCCGGCTACCTGGTGGTGGCCGAGTTCAACCGCTCGGTCCAGGGGTTCCTGGTCAGCGGTGTGGAGCGCATCGTCAATATTGCGGTGGAAGACATCCATCCGCCGCCGGAACTCGGCGCCGAAGCCACTTATTTGACGGCGGTGACGCGGTTCCAGGGCGAGTTGATCCAGGTGATCGACGTAGAAAGCGTGCTGGCCGATATCGCCAAGGTCAGCAAGGACGTGCAGCTGGACCCGTCGCTGCAGCTGGTGCATTACGACCGGCAGTTCCAGGTGCTGGTGGTGGACGATTCGCGGGTGGCGCGCCAGCAGATCCGCAGCGTGCTCGACCAGTTGGGCGTCTCGGCAACCCTGTTGTCGGACGGCCGCCAGGCGCTGGACCATCTGTTGCAGGTGGCGGCGTCGGGCGAGAATCCGGCCGATCGCTATGCGATGGTGATCTCCGATATCGAAATGCCGGCGATGGACGGCTACACGCTGACGACAGAAATCCGGCGCACGCCGGGGCTGCAAGGCCTGTACGTGTTGTTGCACACTTCCTTGTCGGGCGTGTTCAACAACGCCATGGTCGAACAGGTCGGTGCCAACGCCTTCGTGGCCAAGTACAGCGCCCACGAGCTGGCCGACTACGTGCTGGCCCGCCTGAAAGTGGTCGCCGAAGCGGCCTGAGCCCGCCGATCGGCCGCCGATGCGGCCGACGACCGTTGCACCCTGCCCAACTGCGCTGCCGTGCCTGGCACGCGCGATGCATTCTCACTGGCCACACCGGTCCACGCGCTGCGCCGCACGGCGGCTGATGGCCGACACCGGCACGCTGCCCTGTCTCGGGATGTGTCACGGCGTAAGGCGTCGATCCCGATCGGGCGCTCTGCATCGCCCGACCGCCGTTCGTCGGCCGATTTAGGCACCCAGCCCTCCTGCGGCCCGCAATACATCCGATCTGGCACAGACTTTGCTTCCTCCCTGGTAACACTTCGCGGGAGAGCACCGTGTCCAATTCAATCTCGTCCTTTCTAGGCATCCACGGCGATGCCCTGCCGCTGCGCGAGCAGCGCATGAAGCTCATTGCCAGCAATCTGAGCAATGTGGACACCCCTGGCTACAAGGCCAAGGATCTGAATTTCGAGGCGGCGCTCAAATCGGCCGAAGGCGTGCGCGACGGCACCCTGCTGCAGACCACCGACGCCAAGCATTACGAGATCGGCGGCAACGCCGGGCTCAATCCGTTCCAGATCACCCGCGAAGCCGACCAGCCCAGCCTGGACGGCAATACGGTCGATCCCGACGCCGAACGCGCCGCCTACGGCCGCGCCGCGCTGGAATACCGCGCGTCGATGAGCTTCATCGAATCCAAGGTGCGCTCGATGCTCACCGCAATCACGGGCCAATAAGCCATGAGCAATCTTCCCATTTTCGATGTGGCCGGCTCGGCGCTGCATGCGCAGTCGGTCCGCCTGAGCACCATCGCCTCCAACCTGGCCAATGCGGATTCGGTCGCAGGCTCGGCCGAGGCGACCTACAAGCCGATCGAGCCGATCTTCCAGGCCCAGCAGAACCGCCAGGACCCCAGCCTGACCTCGGTGAACGTCAAGGAGATCACCACCACCAACGCACCGCCGATCCGTCGCTACGAGCCTGGCCACCCGCTGGCCGACGCCGACGGCTACGTGTTCTCGCCCGACGTGGACCCGGTCTCGCAGATGGTCAACATGATTTCCGCCTCGCGTAACTACCAGGCTGGCGTGGAAATGCTCAATACCGCCAAGGAACTGGCGCTCGCGACCCTCACGATGGGTCGCTGACCCTTCCTAGCTGACCTTTACTAACGGACCATTCCAGATGAGCACGATCGGCAGTGACCTCTACGCCAGCCTCGGGCTGAGCACCAGCAGCGCCGCCTCCACGAAAAAGAAGGAGGAATCACTCGGGCAGGCCGACTTCCTCAAGTTGATGACCGAGCAGCTGCAGCACCAGGACCCGCTCAAACCGATGGAAAACAGCGCGTTTCTGGGCCAGTTGGCGCAGTTCTCCACCGTGCAGGGCATTGGCGATCTCAACACCAAGGTCAGCAGCTTCTCCGCAGCACAGAGCAGCGATCAGGTGCTCAAGGGCGCAGCGCTGGTCGGGCACAACGTATTGGTGCCCTCGGCGCAGGTGGCGATCGACGCCACCGGCTCGGCCAAGGGCGTGGTCGCCGCGACCTCGGCCGGTTTCGTCAATTTCGAAATCACCGATGCCAACGGCGCCTTCGTCAAACAACTCAGCGTGCCGGCCAGCGCCGCCGGTGAGGTGTCGTTTGCCTGGGATGGCACCGACGCCAACGGCAACCGCATGGCGGCCGGCAAATACGGCATCACCGCAACCCAAACCGACACCGCTGGCGCCAAGAGCAAGTTGCCCACCTACGTCGATGCACCAGTGGACAGCGTCACCATCGGCTCGGACGGCCTGTATCTCAACCTGACGGGGCTCGGCACCTCCCCGCTCGCCAACGTGCTCCGCGTCAGCTGAGCCGGCAACCGACACTTAAAGGAACTCATCCATGGCTTTCAATACCTCGTTGTCCGGCATCAACGCAGCCAATGCCGATCTGAACGTCACTTCCAACAACATCGCCAACGTCAACACGACCGGGTTCAAGGAATCGCGCGCCGAGTTTGCCGACATGTTCCAGAGCACCAGTTACGGCCTGTCGCGTAATGCGGTGGGCTCCGGCGTGCGCGTCAGCAACGTGGCGCAGCAGTTCTCGCAGGGCAATATCGACCCGACCGGGCGCAGCCTGGACCTGGCCGTCTCCGGCGAAGGCTTCTTCACCGTGTCGTCCAACGGCGCCAAGATGTACACCCGCGCCGGCAACTTCCAGACCGATTCCAACGGCTATGTGATCAACCCGCAGGGCGCGCGTTTGCAGGTGTTTGCGCCGAACCCCAGCGGCAATGGCTTCGACGTGGGCCGCCTGTCGGACCTGCAGCTGCTGACCACCGACAGCCCGCCCAAGTCGACCTCCACGGTCAACCTGGCTTTCACCCTGCCCGGCAACGCCACCGCGCCGACGGTGACCCCGTTCAGCCCGGCCGACGACAAGACCTACAGCCATTCCACCGGCGGCATCAATGTCTATGACTCGCTGGGCGTCAGCCACGTGCAGACCTCCTACTTCGTCAAGACCGCCAACCCGAACGAGTGGCAGGTGCACAACTACGTGGACGGTACCGCGGTCGGTGCGCCGACCACGCTGCAGTTCTCCGATACCGGTTCGCTGACCACCCCGGCCAACGGCATCGTCGCGATGGACCCGTTCACCCCGAGCACCGGTGCCGGCGTGCTGAACATGCAGCTCAACGTCAGCGGCTCGACCCAGTACGGCGAAGCCTTCGCATTGCGCGACACCCGCCAGGACGGCTACGCCAGCGGCAAGCTCAACGAGATCAGCATCGACACCAGCGGCGTGGTGTTCGCCCGCTACTCCAACGGCGCCGACAAGCCGCTGGGCCAGGTCGCGCTGAGCAGCTTCGTCAACCCGCAGGGCCTGCAGTCGCAGGGCAACAACATGTGGGCCGAAAGCTACACCTCCGGCGCCGCCCGCACCGGCGCGCCGGACACCTCGGACCTGGGCCAGATCGAATCCGGCTCGCTGGAAGCCTCCACGGTGGACCTGACCGAGCAGCTGGTGAACATGATCGTGGCCCAACGCAACTTCCAGGCCAACTCGCAGATGATCTCGACCCAGGACCAGGTCACCCAGACGATCATCAATATCCGTTAAGAGCTGGGAATGGGGAATCGGGATTAGGGAATCGTAAGAGCAGGCATCTCGTGTATCGGATGCCGGCCTTGCCCCCCTTCTCCCAGACTCCAGCAATCCTGCTTTTGCAATTCCCCATTCCCGATTCACGATTCCCGGTGCCAAATGGACAAAGCCCTCTACGTAGCAATGACCGGTGCCCGCGCCTCCCTGCAGGCGCAAAGCACCGTGTCGCACAACCTTGCCAACGTCGATACGGTGGGGTTCAAGGCCGCGTTGGCCAATACCGAGGCCTTCAAGATCCAGGGCAAGGGGTATCCGTCGCGGATCGATGCGCTGCACGTGGATCAGGGCTTCGATCGCAGCCAGGGCCATCAGAAGGTGACCGGCAATCCGCTGGATGTGTCGCTGCAGCAGGACCGCTGGCTGGCCGTGCAGTCGCCCGACGGCAGCGAGGCCTACACCCGCAACGGCGAATTGGCGCTCACCGCCAATGGCCAGCTGGTCACCGCCAACGGGCACGCGGTGCTGGATGAGGGCGGCGCGCCGATGACGATTCCGCCGCACCAGGCGATGGAAATCGGCAGCGATGGCAGCATTTCCATCATTCCACAGGGCGAAGGCCCGCAGACCATGGCCATCGTCGGCAAGATGAAA
Source organism: Xanthomonas sp. 3075 (assembly GCF_014197275.1). Taxonomy (GTDB): domain Bacteria; phylum Pseudomonadota; class Gammaproteobacteria; order Xanthomonadales; family Xanthomonadaceae; genus Xanthomonas; species Xanthomonas campestris_B. The sequence goes on from NZ_JACIFI010000014.1 coordinate 131,854, forward strand.
GTCGTCGATGCGCCCGCCGACCGTTTGACACGGCGCCCGGACGGGTTGATGCGCAACACCAGCACCGACCCCGCGCAGGCATTTGCGGTGGCCACCGGCAAGACCGTCAACAGCGGCATGCTGGAAGGCAGCAACGTGGATGCCGCCGGCGCGCTGGTGGAGATGATCCAGCTGCAGCGCCAGTTCGAAATGCAGGTCAAGATCATCAAGAATGGCGACGACAATGCGCAGTCGGCCAATTCGCTGCTGCGTGTGAGTGGCTAAACGTCATCGCCAAGGCGACTGCGCAATCGCCAGTCGGCCCGCCGGGTTTTGCCAGCCAATTCGAAAGCAGGCGCGAGGCGGCATGGCAGGCTTACGCAATCGGCATGTCGTTTGGCTACTATCGTCATGCACACGCAGCTCTACTGCTGAGCGAATGATCTGGGCTCTCGCTGCCGCTGATCTGCAGCGTGCTGGCCCACCCACCTTGGCTGCAGGACCCTGGCCCACCCACCGTCGCGGGACACGCTGCAAGTACGTCCTTGTAAGCTCTTACGCGGCATCCATGCCGCGTAAGGTCCCGCGACGGTGGGCGGGCAAGGACCAGTCGAGATGGTCGGCATGCATGGTGCAAGCAATGCTTGACGTGGGTTGCTTAGATAACGGCGCGTCCGATCATCTTCTCAATGAAAGCCGAGCAACGGACACGATTCTAAGAAAACAACCGACCAACTCCCTGGTGCGGTGTCCTCGCCGATTGCGGGACCGTGTGGCGGCATGGATGCCGACACCGAGCCCCCAGGGACGGGTTCACGGCGTGTCCCGCGAGCGGTGAGGGCACCGCGCCCTCGACAGACCAGGCTTTTGACTGACCAGGCTGTTGAGGGCACCGCGCGCTCAACCAACCAGGCTATTGATTGTGTCGCAATGCCAGCCGGCAAATCCCAAGAACCCTTCCGCACGCAGCGCCAAAGGTTCACACGTCGTCGAACACATCGCTGACCGGCAACCGATCTACCGCGGCTGATCTGCCGCGCAGGTTTCCACCGCTTCCGCCTAGAAGCTGCCTACCCGCCGCCAGCCCTGCCCTGCGCAGGCCGCCGCGCCCCAACCCCGCGTGATCCACCGCACAGCCGGCAAAAATCCGGCACGGGTTTGGCACGGCACGTGCATATACCCAGCCGTACCCGGAACACATCCCCGGGTCTAACGAGGAATCGGGTCATGAATCAGGCTTTGTGGGTCGCCAAAACCGGACTGGATGCGCAGCAGACGCGCATGTCGGTCATTTCCAACAACCTGGCCAATACCAATACCACCGGCTTCAAGCGCGACCGTGCCGCGTTCGAAGACCTGCTGTATCAACAGGTGCGCGCGCCAGGTGGTTCCACCTCCGCGCAGACGCAGCTGCCCACCGGCCTGCAGTTGGGCACCGGTGTGCGCGTGGTGTCCACCTTCAAGGGCTTCGACCAGGGCAGCCAGCAGCAGACCGGCCGCGCGCTCGACGTGATGGTCAACGGCCGCGGCTTCTTCGAAGTGCAGATGCCCGACGGTACCTCCGCCTACACACGCGACGGCACCTTTCAGATCAATGCGCAGGGCGAAGTGGTCACCAACAGCGGCTACCCGCTGCAGCCGGGCATCCAGGTGCCGGAAGGCGCGCAGTCGCTGACCATCGGCAACGACGGCACCATCAGCGTGACCCTGGCCGGCCAGGCCGCCGCGCAGGAAATCGGCGCGTTGACGCTGACCGACTTCATCAACCCCTCGGGTCTGCAATCCAAGGGCGAGAACCTGTTCGTCGAAACCACCGCCTCCGGTCCCGCACAGAACGGCACCCCCGGCCTCAATGGCCTGGGCACCACCGTGCAGGGTGCGCTGGAAGGCAGCAACGTCAATACGGTGGAAGAGCTGGTGAGCATGATCGAGACGCAGCGCGCCTACGAAATGAATGCCAAGGCGATCTCCACCACCGACTCGATGCTCGGTTACTTGAACAACAACGTCTGATCGGCTCGCCGCTCATCGCCCTCTCAGGAACTCACGCCATGTCCCGCCTGCCCTCTCTCTCCTCCCTGTGCTTCGCCATCGCCTGCAGCGTGCTGCTGGGTGGCTGCGTGGCAGCCGGCGACGTGCGGCCGTTCGCCGAACTGGCGCCGATCGTGCCGGTGGTCGCGCCGGTGGCGCAGCCCACCGCCGGGGCGATCTACGCTGCCGGCCCGAGCCTGAATCTCTACGGCGACCGTCGCGCACGCGATGTCGGCGACCTGCTGACGGTGAACCTGGTGGAAAGCACCACCGCCTCGTCCACTGCCAATACCAGCATCAGCAAGGCCGACACCGTGGACATGAGCACGCCCACGCTGTTGGGTGTGCCGCTCACCGTCAACGGCACCGATGTGCTGCGCAACTCCACCAGCGGCGACCGCAGCTTCGGCGGCAAGGGAAATACCGCGCAAAGCAATCGCATGCAGGGCAGCGTGACCGTCACCGTGATGCAGCGCCTGCCCAACGGCAATCTGGTGATCCAGGGGCAGAAGAATCTGCGCCTGACCCAGGGCGACGAACTGGTGCAGGTGCAAGGCATCGTGCGCGCCGCCGACATCGGCCCGGACAACACCGTGCCCTCGAGCAAGGTGGCCGATGCCCGCATCGCCTATGGCGGCCGCGGCGCGATCGCGCAGTCCAACGCGATGGGCTGGTTGAGCCGCTTCTTCAATTCCCGTTTGTCGCCCTACTGAGCCTGCGACCATGAATCTGTCTTCCCTGCCCTTCCGTCTGCTCGCTGCCGCTGTCGCGCTGTGCGCGATCGCCGCACCGGCATCGGCCGAACGCATCAAGGATCTCGCCCAGGTCGGCGGCGTGCGCGGCAACGCGCTGGTCGGCTACGGCCTGGTGGTTGGCCTGGACGGCAGCGGCGACCGCACCAGCCAGGCGCCCTTCACCGTGCAGAGCCTGAAAAACCTGCTCGGCGAGCTGGGCGTCAATGTTCCGGCGAACGTCAACCCGCAGCTGAAAAACGTCGCGGCCGTGGCGATCCACGCCGAGCTGCCGCCGTTCGCCAAGCCCGGCCAGCCGATCGACATCACCGTCTCTTCGATCGCCAACGCGGTGTCGCTGCGTGGCGGCTCGCTGCTGATGGCACCGCTGAAAGGCGCCGACGGCCAGGTCTACGCGATGGCTCAGGGCAACCTGGTGGTCGGTGGTTTCGGCGCGCAGGGCAAGGATGGCTCGCGGGTGTCGGTCAATATTCCCAGCGTCGGCCGCATTCCCAACGGTGCCACCGTCGAACGCGCCCTGCCGGACGTGTTCGCCGGCAGCGGCGAGATCACCCTCAACCTGCATCAGAACGACTTCACCACCGTCTCGCGCATGGTCGCAGCGATCGACAACAGCTTCGGCGCCGGCACCGCACGTGCGGTCGATGGGGTGACCGTGTCGGTACGCTCGCCGACCGACCCCAGCGCCCGGATCGGCCTGCTGTCGCGGCTGGAGAACGTGGAATTGTCGCCGGGCGACGCGCCGGCCAAGGTGGTGGTCAACGCACGCACCGGCACCGTGGTCATCGGCCAGCTGGTGCGGGTGATGCCGGCGGCGATTGCGCATGGCTCGCTCACCGTCACCATCAGCGAAAACACCAATGTCAGCCAGCCGGGCGCCTTCAGTGGCGGCCGCACGGCGGTGACGCCGCAGTCCACGATCACGGCCACCTCCGAAGGCAGCCGCATGTTCAAGTTCGAAGGCGGCACCACGCTCGATCAGATCGTTCGCGCGGTCAACGAAGTGGGCGCGGCTCCCGGCGACCTGGTCGCCATTCTCGAAGCTCTGAAGCAGGCTGGCGCGCTGACGGCGGAGCTAGAGGTGATCTGACATGCGTATCGCAGCCTCGCCCATAGATCTCAACCCGAGCACCAAGGCCGATCCCGCAAAGATCGACAAGGTCTCACGTCAGCTCGAAGGCCAGTTCGCGCAGATGCTGGTCAAGAGCATGCGCGATGCGAGCTCCGGCGACCCGATGTTTCCGGGCGAAAACCAAATGTTCCGCGAAATGTACGACCAGCAGATGGCCAAGGCGCTGACGCAGGGCAAGGGGTTGGGCCTGTCGGCGATGATCTCCAAGCAGCTGAGCGGCGACACCGGCGGCCCAGCGTTGAACACCTCGTTGAGCACTGCCGATGCGGCCAAGGCCTATGCCCTGGTCGCCGGCAAGCGCGACGCCTCGTTGCCGCTGCCGGCACGCGACGGCGCGGCAGGCAGCGTCGGTGCAAGCCTCGGCGCAGCTGTCGGCACCGCTGCAGGCATCGGCGCAGGCGGCTTGACCGGTATCGGCATGAGCCAGGTACTGGATCTGATCGCCGGGCGCAGCAGCAGCACCGGCAGCGACGACGCTGCTGCGCTGAGCTGGCCATCGGCCAACGATCAGTGGAGCGACGTCAGCGTCAGCGATGCCGCCGATGCCAATGCCGCAGTCAATGCCAGCGCCGCCAGCAGCGCCGCCGCTAGCCTGGGCGAGCGCACGCCGGAAGGCTTCGTCGCCAAGATCTGGACGCATGCGCAGAAAGCCGCGCGCGAACTCGGCGTGGACCCGCGTGCATTGGTTGCGCAGGCCGCGCTGGAAACCGGCTGGGGCCGGCGTGGCATCGGCAACGGTGGCGATTCCAACAACCTGTTCGGCATCAAGGCCACCGGCTGGAGCGGCAACAAGGTCACCACCGGCACCCACGAATACGTCAACGGCGTCAAAACCACCGAAACCGCCGATTTCCGCGCCTACGGCTCGGCCGAGGAGAGTTTTGCCGACTATGTGCGGCTGCTGAAAAACAACAGTCGTTACCAGCCCGCGCTGCAGGCCGGCACCGATATCCGCGGTTTTGCACGCGGCTTGCAACAGGCTGGTTACGCCACCGATCCGGGCTACGCAGCCAAGATCGCGGCGATCGCCAACGGCCCGACCATCGACCGTGCGGTCGCCGCCATCGGCAACGCAGCGGCAGATCTGTCCAACCGTTACGCCAGCACCGCCGAGCCTGCCGGGCTTGGCACCATCCGTCGTTGAGGTAAACGCCCATGTCCATCATGTCCACCGGGACCAGCGCGCTGATCGCCTTCCAACGGGCGTTGTCGACCGTTAGCCATAACGTCGCCAACATCAATACCGAAGGCTACAGCCGCCAACGCGTGGAATTTGCAACGCGCACGCCCACCGACATGGGCTACGCGTTCGTGGGCAATGGCGCCAAGATCACCGATGTGGGCCGGGTGGCGGACCAGCTGGCCATTTCGCGCCTGCTCGACAGCGGCGGCGAACTGTCGCGGCTGCAGCAGCTGTCGTCGCTGTCCAACCGCGTGGACGCGCTGTATTCCAACACCGCCACCAACGTGGCCGGGCTGTGGTCGAACTTCTTCGACTCCACCAGCGCGGTGTCGTCCAACGCCTCGTCCACCGCCGAGCGCCAGAGCATGCTCGACAGCGGCAACTCGCTGGCCACGCGCTTCAAGCAGCTCAACGGGCAAATGGACAGCCTGAGCAATGAGGTCAACAGCGGATTGACGTCCTCGGTAGACGAAGTCAACCGTTTGACGCAGCAGATCGCCAAGCTCAACGGCACCATCGGCAACAGCGCGGCCAACGCTTCGCCGGACATGCTCGACCAGCGCGACGCGCTGGTGAGCAAGCTGGTGGGCTACACCGGCGGCACTGCGGTGATGCAGGACGGCGGTTTCATGAATGTCTTCACCGCCGGGGGCCAGGCGCTGGTGGTGGGCACCACCTCGTCCAAGCTCACCACCGTCGCCGACCCGTACCAGCCGACCAAGCTGCAGGTGGCGATGCAGACCCAGGGACAGAACGTCAGCCTCAGCGCCAATTCGTTGGGCGGCCAGATCGGCGGCCTGCTGGAATTCCGCAGCAGCGTGCTGGAGCCGACCCAGGCCGAACTGGGCCGCCTTGCCGTGGGCATGGCCAGCACCTTCAATGCCGGCCACGCGCAGGGTATGGACCTGTACGGCGCGATGGGCGGCAACTTCTTCACTATCGGCTCGCCCACTACCGCGGCCAATCCGAGCAACACCGGCACCGCTGCGCTGACCGCCAGCTTCAGCAATATGTCGGCGGTGGACGGGCAGAACGTCACGCTCAGTTTCGACGGCACCGCGTGGAAGGCCACCAGCGCCAGCACCGGCGCGGCCGTGCCGATGACCGGCACCGGCACCGTCGCCAACCCGTTGGTGCTCAATGGCGTGAGCATGGTGGTCGGCGGCACGCCCGCCAGCGGCGACAAATTCCTGCTGCAGCCCACCGCCGGACTGGCCGGCACCGTGTCGGTGGCCATCACCGACCCCTCGCGCATCGCCGCAGCGACGCCGGTCAAGGCCACCGCCACCGTCGCCAACCTGGGCTCCGGCAAGATCAGCGACGTCAAGGTCACCAATGCGCAGAACCCGGCGCTGCTGACCCCGTCGTCGGTGGAGTTCATCGATGCCAATCAATACACCATCGATGGCACCGGTCCGTTCGCCTACACCGCCGGCCAGACCATCAGCGCCAATGGCTGGAGCTTCGCGCTGGATGGCGCGCCCAAGGCCGGCGATACGTTCGGCGTCGGCCCGATGGGCGCCGGCTCCAGCGACAACGGCAATGCCAAGTTGCTGGCCAAGATCGACGATGCCAAAGCGCTCAGCGGCGGCACCGTCACGCTCAACGGCGCGCTCTCGGGCCTGACCACCTCGGTGGGCTCGGCCGCGCGTGCGGCCGACTACGCCGCCGACGCGCAGAAGGTCATCAACGACCAGGCGCAGGCCAGCCGCGATTCGATTTCCGGCGTCAACCTCGACGAGGAAGCCGCCAACATGCTCAAGCTGCAGCAGGCCTATCAGGCGGCCGCACAAATGATCTCCACCGCCGACACCATCTTCCAAGCCATCCTGGGCGCCGTACGCTGATGACCGACCGTATCTCCACCAGCATGATGTACAGCCAGTCGGTCGCCTCGATGGGCGCCAAGCAGACACGGCTGAACCAGCTCGAATCGCAGCTCTCCAGCGGGCAGCGCCTGGTCACCGCCAAGGACGATCCGGTCGCCGCAGGCACCGCGGTGGGCCTGGACCGTGCGCTGGCCGCGATCACGCGCTTCGGCGAGAACGCCAACAATGTGCAGAACCGGCTGGGCCTGCAGGAAAACGCCTTGTCGCAAGCCGGCGACAAAATGGCGCGCGTCACCGAATTGGCGGTGCAGGCCAACAACTCCTCGCTCAGCCCCGACGACCGCAAGGCGATCGCCTCGGAACTGACCGCGTTGCGCGACAGCATGGTGAGCCTGGCCAACAGCACCGATGGCACCGGACGCTATCTGTTCGGCGGCACCGCCGATGGCAGCGCGCCGTTTATCAAGAGCAATGGCGGCGTCGTCTATAACGGCGACCAGACCCAGAAGCAGGTCGAAGTGGCGCCGGACACCTTTGTCAGCGACACCCTGCCCGGCAGCGAAATCTTCATGCGTATCCGCACCGGCGACGGCACCGTGGACGCGCACCCCTCCAACGCCAATACCGGCACCGGGCTGCTGCTGGATTTCAGCCGCGATGCCAGCACCGGCAGCTGGAATGGCGGTAGCTACAGCGTGCAGTTCACCGCCGCCGACACCTACGAGGTGCGCGACAGCACCAACGCCGTGGTCGGCACCGGCACTTATAAAGACGGCGAAGACATCACCGCCGCCGGCGTGCGCATGCGCATCAGCGGCGCACCGGCGGTGGGCGACAGTTTCCAGATCGGCGCCTCCACCACCAAGGACGTGTTCTCCACCATCGACGATCTGGTCGGCGCGCTCAACTCCGACACGCTGACGCAGCCGCAGAAGGCGGCGATGATCAATACGCTGCAGAGCTCCATGCGCGACATCAGCCAGGCCTCGTCGAAGATGATCGACGCGCGCGCTTCGGGCGGCGCGCAGTTGTCGGCCATCGACAACGCCAACTCCTTGCTCGAATCCAACGAAGTCACGCTCAAGACCACCTTGTCGTCGATCCGCGATCTGGATTACGCCTCGGCGATTGGGCAGTACCAACTCGAGAAGGCCTCGTTGCAGGCCGCTCAAACGATTTTTCAGCAGATGCAGTCGTCGTCGTTGTTCAACCTGCTCCGCTGATTTTCAGCAGAAAACCAGCTTTTTTCTGCACCCCTGCGTGAGGACTTGCGCAGGTGAATGGAGTTTATCTGTAAAAAAGTTATACAAGCGCTAAAGATCCACGGGGTGCTGCCGAATAAACCAAACCCCTTGATACACAAGGTTTCCGTATTTCGTCCCGAAGCAGAAAAACAGAAAAAAATACTGGATTTCGCTAAAGGTTCCCGACGCAACGCCGTTATTCATCTCAGCAGCGGCAACGGCCAACTTGATGGCCCCCCTGCGGAGGCTCCGGGCAAGTCCCCCTTGCCGGAAAAATCGCTTAGGAGAAATCAAAATGGCACAGGTAATCAACACCAACGTAATGTCGCTGAACGCTCAGCGTAACCTCACCACCAGCAGCGCGAGCATGTCGACGAGCATCCAGCGTCTGTCCTCGGGTCTGCGCATCAACAGCGCCAAGGACGACGCCGCAGGTCTGGCGATCTCCGAGCGCTTCACCACGCAGATCCGCGGCCTGGACGTTGCCTCGCGCAACGCCAACGACGGTATCTCGCTGGCCCAGACCGCCGAAGGCGCGATGGTCGAAATCGGCAGCAACCTGCAGCGTATCCGCGAGCTGTCGGTGCAGTCGTCCAACGCCACCAACTCGTCCACCGACCGTGACGCGCTGAACTCCGAAGTCAAGCAGCTCACCGCTGAAATCGACCGCGTTGCCAACCAGACCAACTTCAACGGCACCAAGCTGTTGAACGGCGACTTCTCCGGCGCGCTGTTCCAGGTCGGCGCCGACGCCGGCCAGACCATCGGCATCAACAGCATCGTCGACGCCAATGTCGATTCGCTGGGCAAGGCCAACTTCGCCGCTGCGGTCTCCGCTGCCGGCGTCACCGGCACCGCCACCGCCTCGGGTTCGGTCACCGGCATCAGCCTGTCGTTCAAGGACGCCAGCGGTTCGTCCAAGAGCGTCACCATCGCTGACGTCAAGGTCGGCGCTGGCGACACCGCAGCCGATGTGAACAAGAAGGTTGCCTCGGCGATCAACGACAAGCTCGACCAGACCGGCATGTACGCCTCGATCAAGTCCGACGGTACGGTGCAGATCGAATCGCTGAAGGCTGGCCAGGACTTCACCTCGCTGTCGGCGGGTACCTCCAGCGCTACCGGCATCACCGTCGGCGCCGGCATCCAGACCGCTTCGGCCGCTTCCGGCGCCACCGCTTCGACCCTGAGCACCCTGGATATCTCCACGTTCTCCGGCTCGCAGAAGGCACTGGAAATCGTCGACAAGGCGCTGACCGCGGTCAACTCCTCGCGCGCCGACATGGGTGCGGTGCAGAACCGCTTCACCTCCACCATCGCCAACCTGAGCGCAACCTCGGAAAACCTGTCGGCCTCGCGTAGCCGTATCCGCGACACCGACTACGCCAAGGAAACCGCCGAACTGACCCGCACGCAGATCCTGCAGCAGGCCGGTACCGCGATGCTGGCCCAGGCCAAGTCGGTTCCGCAGAACGTGCTGAGCCTGCTGCAGTAACTGTTGCAGTAAAGCAGCAGCGCTTTTCAGCAAGTCAAAAGCCCCTCTTCGGAGGGGCTTTTTTTGTGGGTGCGGTTTTTTTGACGCCAGTGGATTGGCGTGGCCGGCACGGAAGTTGCATCGGGCTGTGGGTCAGCAAGACGCGTCGGCCCCGCTAAAGTCCTCCCGGATGCGGCCGATACCCGTCTCGTAATCCCATGCATCCGCTGTCCGGATGCCCAGACGAGGAATGCAACATGGCATCGGTGATCAGTACGTCCGGCTCCGGGCTGGATATCCCCACCGTGGTGTCCACCCTGGTATCCCGTCAGAAGGATCCGGAGCAGGCGCGCATCAACAAGGCCGGCACCGCAGCGACCACGCAGCTGTCGGCCATCAGCCAGATCAAGAGCAGCATGACCACGCTCAAGTCTGCGCTGGACAAGGTTGTCAGCAGTGCCGATACCAACGCCTACAAGGCGACGGTCCCGACCGATGCCGGCTTCACCGCCACCACCACCAGCTCGGCAGCGCCTGGCAACTATTCGGTGGAAGTGGTGTCGTTGGCCGCATCGCAGAAACTGGCCTCCGGCGCATTCACCGCCGATGCCACGGTCGGCAGCGGCACGCTGACGATCGGCTATGGCGATCAGAGCATCACCGTCGACATCAGCGGCACCGACAAGCTCACCGACATCGCTGCAGCCATCAACAAGGCCGCCGGCGGCAAGGGCGTCACCGCCAGCGTGGTCACCGCCAACGACGGTCAGCACCTGGTCTTCAACGCGGTCGACTCCGGCACCAAGGGCGCGCTGACTGTCAGTGCCAGCGACCCGAGCCTGAGCAGCCTCACCTTCGGCGCCGGCGTCACCGGCGGCCTGACACAGCAGGTGGCCGCTGCCGATGCGCTGGTGCGCGTGGATGGCTTCGAGCGCACCTCCAGCTCCAACACCGTCAGCGACATCGTGCCGGGCGTGGTACTCAACCTGACCAAGGCCGCCGAAGGCACCAAGTTCAACCTGGGCGTCGCTGCCGACACCAGCGGCCTCAAGGCCAATCTGACCGCGTACGCCGCCGCGTACAACACCGCCAATACCTTGCTGGCCAAGAGCAGCGCCTACGACGCCACCACCAAGACCGCCTCGGCACTGACCGGCGACTCGCTGGTGCGCGGCCTGCAGCAGCAGTTGCGCGGCCAGGTCAGCGGCAACGTCAACGAGCTCAAGGCGCTGGGCCTGACCATCGACAAGGATGGGGTGATGAGTTTCGACGGTGCCAAGTTCGACACCGCCATCGCGTCCGACGGCGGCGCTGCCACCGAGGTGTTCGGCAAGGACAGCAAGTTCGGCTCCGGCATGACCAAGCTGCTGGACAGCAACGTCAACGTCAACAACGGCACCCTGACACTGCGCTCGGACAGCTTGAACAAGCAGATCAAGGGCTACGAGTCCGATCTGGACGACCTCGATGCGCGCATGGCGAAACTCACCGATCGCTACACCGCGCAATTCACCGCGATGGAAACCATGATCAGCAAGCTGCAGAGCAGCGCCGGGTCGCTCAGCAGCCTGCTGACACGGTAATTGGGTGATGACGATCCTCAAGTCATGCAAGGGTCTTGCCGATACAAGAAGGGCCTATCGTGATTTCGGCCTTGCCTTCTGGCAGGAGCGTCATCGCCCGAGCGCAGCGCTCCGGAAGCAGCGAAGGTCAGCCCATTGAGGAGTCATCCATGTACGGTTCCAATCGCCAATATGCCGAGCAATACCGCAAGGTCGGCGTGTCCACCAGCGTGACCGAAGCCGACCCGCACAAGCTGGTGTCGCTGCTGTTTGCCGGTGCCTGCCAGCGCATCCGTCTGGCCCAGGCCTGCCTGGCGCAGGGCGACCAGGCGCGCAAGGGCAAAGCCATTGGCGAAGCCTGCGCGATCGTCGGTCATTTGAACGGCTCGCTCGATCACGAAGCCGGCGGCGAGATCGCTGGTAACCTGTCGGCCCTGTACGACTACGTCATGCAGCGCCTGACCGCAGCCAACCTGCACAACGACGAGTCTGCGTTGACCGAAGCGCTGGAGTTGCTCAGCGAAATCGATTCGGCGTGGAACTCCATCCCCCTCGAACAACGCGGCCTCGCTGCGGTTTCCTGAGTCCAGCCATGCACAGCGCGCAAAGCCTTCAAGCCGAAATCGCCGACCTCCGCCTTGCCATGGCGCAAGAGGATTTCGAGGCGATGCCGTTCCTGCTCGACAGCCATGACCTGCACCTGCGCGAGTATGCGCAGCACGTGGATCTAAGCCAGGACCGCGACGCGCTGCAGACCTTGCACACGATGCAGCAGGATTTGATGCGGATGATGCTCGACCGTCGCCGCAAGCTGCTGGACCTGATTCGCGCCCAGCGCACCTCGTCGTCGGCCAGCCGCGCCTACGCCCGGGTCGGACGGATCTGATGACTGCGCTCGGCACGCTCGCGCCCTCCGCCGATGCCGAACTGTTCGCCGACACGCTCACTTGCGAACTGCGTCTGCCAGCCGGCTTCCACGCGGGTCGCGATGCCGGATCGCATAGCGCCGCAGAGACCCTGCTGCGCAGCCTTGGCCAAGTCGAAGACCTGCGCAGCGAAGAAGCCAGCGAAGATCGCGGCGAACTGCCGCTGCTGGTGCAACGCATGGATGCCAAACTCGATCTGATGCTGGCATTGATCGGCCGCCTGGTGCAGCAGGGCGATCGCGGACTCAACCAGGCGCTCGTGCGCTGGTCGGTGCGTGGCATCCGCCTGAATTGCGCAACCGGCCACCCGCCGGGCACCAGCGGCAGTGTTTGCCTGCAACCGTCCGACTGGCTCCCTGAACTTGTACAGCTTCCCGCCGAGGTGCTGGCAAGCGCCAGCGATGGGCACGATCAGTGGCTGTGGCTGCGGTTTGCCCCGCTTGCACCAGGCCTGCAAGATGCCCTGGAACGTCATCTGTTCCGCCTGCATCGCCGCCAGATCGCCGACGCCCGTCGTCAGCGCTGATACAGCTAGTTGGCGGCAGGCGTCGGGTCGGCTAAGGTGCCCTATACCGAAAATAGGTCTCTTCTCCGCCGTGCGAGTTATCATCGTCGACGATCACACCCTTGTGCGTGCAGGCCTCTCCAGGCTGCTGCAAACCTTCGCCGGCATCGATGTCGTCGCGGAGGCCAGTAACGCGCAACAAGCCCTGGATATGACCTCCCTGCACCGGCCGGATCTGGTGTTGATGGATCTGTCCCTGCCCGGTCGCAGCGGCCTGGATGCCATGACCGATGTCTTGCGCGCTGCGCCGCGCACGCATGTGGTGATGATGTCGATGCACGACGACCCGGTCCATGTGCGCGATGCACTCGATCGCGGCGCGGTCGGTTTCGTGGTCAAGGACGCCGCGCCCCTGGAGCTGGAACTGGCATTGCGCGCCGCAGCGGCCGGCCAGGTGTTCCTGAGCCCGCAGATTTCGTCAAAGATGATTGCACCGATGCTGGGCCGCGAAAAACCGGTCGGCATCGCCGCACTGTCGCCGCGTCAACGCGAGATCCTGCGCGAAATCGGGCGCGGTCAGAGCAACAAGGAAATTGCGGCGGACCTGGGCATCAGCGTCAAGACGGTGGAAACGCATCGCGCACGCATGATGGAATCACTCGGTTGCCGACGCGCCAACGATCTGGTGCTGCTGGCTGCCAAGCACCACAACGAGCTGGTCTGAGCCAGCGTTTTCCGTCGGCGATCGCAGCAGAAACGAGCGCCGATCAAAACCGTGACGAGATCCCGGCGGACATGCTTGAGTCCGCCACTGTGTCAGGGAATTCCTGACGCACTGTCAGGAATATCACGAGTCACCTCACACGACTCCCTGATTAGAAACCCGTCGCCTTGTCCTGCAAGATGCGTTCCATCGCTGCCACGCGCGGCGCCTTCCGGAAGCGCTTCAATGAAGACGACCATTTCCGCCCAGCTTGGCCAGCAACTGCACCTGACCCCGCAGTTGCTGCAGTCGATCCGTCTGTTGCAACTGGACGGCATGCAGCTGGAACTGGAAATTCGTCGCGCGCTGGAAACCAACCCGCTGCTGGAACTGGAAGAGCTTGCTGACAGCAGCGACGACACCGCAGCTGGCGATGGCGCCGACGACATCGCCGCGTTCGACGAGTTGCCGGAAAGCACGATGTGGGACGTGCAGAGCAGCAGTTGGAACGACGGCGACGACGACCGCATGCAGCGCGTGGCCGCCGGCGAATCCACCGATCCGCATGTGCGCATCCTGCGTGAGTTGGCACTGGACCTGGACGAGGCCGCATTGGGGGCCGCCGCGTTCTGGCTGGAGCAGACCGACGACGCCGGCTACCTGACCGAGGCGTTGTCGACGCTGCAGCAGCTCGGTGCCACCCGCCTGGGTATGACCGTGGAGGCAGTGGAAGCGATCCGCCAGCGCCTGCTGCACGGCGACCCGGCGGGCCTGGCCGCCTGCGATCTACGCGAGTGCCTGCAGGCCCAGCTGAGCGCCCTGCCCGGCCGCGTGCCGGCCCGTCATCTTGCCGCACGCATCCTCGCCGGCGATCTGGAGTTGCTGGCCAGCCACGATTACGCGGTGCTGGCGCGTGCGCACGATGCCGAGCTGGACGACGCACGCGAGGCCGTACGGCTGATCCTGTCGCTGCAACCGCGCCCGGGCGACGATCTGCTGCAGGAAAGCAATGCCAGCGTCATCCCGGATGTGCTCGCATGGCATGCCGATGGCAGCTGGCGGGTGGCGTTGAATCCGGCCACCACCCACCGTGTCAGCATCAACCCGGTGCACGAGCGCGCACTGGCCGAGGCCGGCGACGTCGCCCAGCCGCTGCGCGAGATGCTGCAGGAAGCGCGCTGGCTGACCCGTGGCCTGTCGATGCGCTACGAAACCCTGCTGCGTGCCACACGCGCCATCGTCGAGCGTCAGGCCGCGTTCCTGGCGCGTGGCGAGGAAGCGATGGCGCCGCTGACGCTGAAAGAAATTGCCGATGAGATCGGCATGCATGAATCGACGATTTCGCGCATCACCACAGGTAAATACCTGCAAACCCCGCGCGGGACATTCGAACTCAAACACTTTTTTGCCGTACGACTGGAAGGCGCAAGCGTCTCCGGTCAAGCGGTCAAGGCAATGGTGCGCAGGCTGATCGAAAGCGAGCCGGCCGGCCGGCCGCTGGCAGACGAAGCCATTGCCGGGCTGCTGTCGCGTCAGGGCGTTAATATCGCCCGTCGCACGGTCGCCAAGTACCGCGAACAACTCGACATCGCCCCGGCACGCGAGCGCCGCCGCAACACCAAACCGCTGCTTGCCCGGGCAGGATAAGGATTACTATGAGCAAACTCACCGTGCTGCTGGTCGACGACCACGAGGGCTTCATCAACGCTGCGATGCGACATTTTCGCAAGGTCGAATGGCTGGATATCGTCGGCAGTGCCGCCAATGGACTGGAAGCGATCGAGCGCTCCGAGTCGCTGCGTCCCAAGGTGGTGCTGATGGACCTGGCGATGCCGGAGATGGGAGGGTTGCAGGCGACCCGGCTGATCAAGACACAGGACGATCCGCCGTATATTGTCATCGCGAGTCACTTCGACGATGCAGAGCATCGTGAACATGCTCTTCGCGCGGGTGCTGACAATTTTGTCAGCAAGCTGTCCTATATCCAGGAAGTCATGCCAATCCTGGAGGGCCTGACGGAAGGAGCCAGGCAATGAGTGAGTCCCGCATTCTGCTGATCGATAGCGATGCCGTGCGCGCCGAGCGCACCGTGTCGCTGCTCGAGTTCATGGACTTCAACCCCCGTTGGGTCACCGACGGTGCCGACATCAATCCTGGCCGTCATCGCCACGACGAGTGGATGGCAGTGATGGTGGGCTCGGCGCAGGACGCCGCGCAGGCCGACAAGTTCTTCGACTGGCTGGCCGACGCCAAGCTGCCGCCACCGGTGTTGCTGATGGAAGGCAGCCCGAGCACGTTTGCGCAGACCCACGGCCTGCACGAAGCCAATGTGTGGACGCTGGACACGCCGCTGCGTCATACCCAGCTGGAAGCATTGCTGCGCCGTGCCAGCCTCAAGCGTCTGGATGCCGAACACCAGGCTGGCGTGCAGCAGGACAGCGGCCCGACCGGCAACAGCGAGGCGGTCACCCGCCTGCGCCGTCTGATCGACCAGGTCGCCGCCTTCGACACCACCGTACTGGTGCTGGGCGAATCGGGCACCGGCAAGGAGGTGGTCGCCCGTTCCATCCATCAGCACTCGCCGCGCCGCGATGGGCCGTTCGTGGCGATCAACTGCGGCGCAATCCCTCCGGATCTGCTGGAAAGCGAACTGTTCGGCCACGAAAAAGGCGCCTTCACCGGCGCACTGAGCACCCGCAAGGGCCGCTTCGAAATGGCCGAAGGCGGCACGTTGCTGCTGGACGAAATCGGCGACATGAGCCTGCCGATGCAGGTCAAGCTGCTGCGCGTGCTGCAAGAGCGTAGCTTCGAGCGCGTCGGCGGAGGCCAGACCATCCGCTGCAATGTGCGCGTGATCGCTGCCACTCACCGCAACCTGGAGACCCGCATCAGCGATGGCCAGTTCCGCGAGGATCTGTTCTATCGCCTCAACGTGTTTCCGATCGAAATGCCGGCGCTGCGCGAGCGTGTGGACGATCTGGCCATCCTGGTGCAGACGATTGCCGGCCAGCTGGCGCGCACCGGGCGCGGCGAAGTGCGCTTTGCCGACGAAGCCTTGCAGGCGCTGCGCAGCTACGACTGGCCGGGCAACGTGCGCGAGCTGACCAACCTGGTGGAGCGCCTGGCGGTGTTGCATCCGGGTGGCTTGGTGCGTGTGCAGGATCTGCCGGCGCGTTATCGCGGCGATTTTGCCGCAGCGATTCCGGTCGAGCTTGCGGAGCCGACGCTGGTTGCCGCGCCGGTCGAGGACGCCAGCCTGCCGGGCAACGTGGTGACGCTGCAATCCAAGACTGCGGATGCGGACGCGGCTACCGCATCCAACCTTCCCGACGACGGCATCGATCTGCGCGGCCACATGGCCAACATCGAATTGGCGCTGATCAACGAGGCGCTTGAACGCACCCAGGGCGTGGTGGCCCATGCGGCCCAGCTACTCGGCCTGCGCCGCACCACGCTGGTGGAAAAGCTGCGCAAGTACGGCATCGATCGCGAGCAGACCGAGCTGGCGAACTGAGCGGATACGCACACTGATCCGCTCACTGGCATGGCGCTTGCTTCAACTGGATTGATCCGTGCGCAGTCATCGGCTGCGCCGGAATCCCGACCTTCATCAGCACCTGCCGAGGCATTGATGCCCATCCCCGTCACCAGTCCGCTGCTGCCGCCGCTGGAAGAATTCCTGCCCTATCTGGAGCAGATCTGGACCAGCCGCATCGTCAGCAACGGTGGCGAGATGCACCGCGCGCTCGAACGCGCCTTGTGCGACTACCTGGGCGTGTCGCATCTTGCGTTGTTGACCAACGGCACCACTGCGTTGGTCACCGCCTTGCAAGCGCTGCGCATCACCGGCGAGGTCATCACCACGCCGTACTCGTTCGTGGCCACGGCGCATTCGTTGCTATGGAAAAGCATCACCCCGGTATTTGTGGACATCGACCCGGTGACGCTCAACATGGACCCGTCCAAGATCGAAGCGGCCATCACCCCGCAGACCACCGCGATCATGCCGGTGCACTGCTACGGCACCAGCTGCGACACCGCCGCCATCACGCGCATCGCCGACATCTACAACCTCAAGGTGATCTACGACGCCGCGCATGCCTTCGGCGTGCGCGACGATGGCGGCTCGATCCTGCGCCATGGCGACCTGAGCGTGCTGAGCTTTCACGCCACCAAGGTGTTCAACACGTTCGAAGGCGGCGCGATCGTCTGTCCCGACGAAAGAACCTATCAGCGCATCGGGCATCTGAAGAACTTCGGCTTCGTCGACGAGACCACGGTAGTGGCGCCGGGCATCAACGGCAAGATGAACGAGATCAGCGCCGCCTTCGGCCTGCTGCAGCTCAAGCACATCGATCACGCCATCGCCCAGCGGAGCGCTATCGATGCGCAGTACCGCCAGCGCCTGGGCGAC
The DNA here is from genome assembly GCF_014197275.1 of Xanthomonas sp. 3075. Taxonomy (GTDB): domain Bacteria; phylum Pseudomonadota; class Gammaproteobacteria; order Xanthomonadales; family Xanthomonadaceae; genus Xanthomonas; species Xanthomonas campestris_B. The sequence continues at coordinate 149,588 of NZ_JACIFI010000014.1, forward strand.
ATTCGCGGCATCACCTGCGTTGCGCGGCCCGCGCATTCCAGCGCCAATTACGCGTATTTTCCGATCCTCGTGCAGGACGACTACCCGTTGTCGCGCGATGCGCTGTACCAATTGATGCGTGAGAACGGGATACTGGTGCGACGCTACTTCTATCCGTTGATCAGCGATTTCCCGATGTATCGCGCCCTGCCCTCGTCGGCACCGGCATGGCTGCCGGTGGCGCGTTCGGTTGCGGCGCAGGTGTTGTGCCTGCCGATCTTTCCCGGCTTGACCCGCGACCAGGTCGATACCATTGCCGATCTGATCGCCGGCCAACAGGCAACATGATCGCAACACGCTGCACGTGCATTTCAGATTCCCATTTCTTCAACAGGCAACCAGGCGAGATCGCATGACCCAGGCAACATTTATCGAGAACTTCCTCTCCGCCACCGACTTCCAGGAACCGGTGGAGGTCACGCTGGACACCGTGCTGCTGGAATTGCCGGAGTGGGATTCGCTCGCCGCGCTGGGCGTGATCGTGATGTTCGACATGGAGTACAGCAAGACCATCACCGGCGAAGATCTCACTGCCGCCGGCACCGTAGGCGATCTCTACAAACTGACCGAGGCGTAAGCATCATGCCGACCTCCACGCTGCACAATGTTCGCTTTGCCGGCATGGCGACATGCGTGCCGAAGCGGGTCGTGTCCAACCTCACCGACTGCCGGCCGCAGATCCGTTCCGAGCGCGAGCGCCTGGTGCGCAATATCGGTATCGAGACCCGCCGTATGTCCCAGCCCTGGCAGTGCTTTTCGGACCTGGCCTTCGATGCGACGCAGGTGCTGCTGGAAAAGCTGCAGTGGAAGCGCGAGGAGATCGACGCACTGATCGTGGTGACCCAATCGCCGGATTACCCGATTCCGGCCACCGCCATCATCCTGCAGGACCGGCTGGGTCTCTCGCACGCCACGGTCGCTTTCGACGTCAACCTGGGCTGCTCGGCCTATCCGTTCGGCATCAACCTGCTCGGCTCGATGATCGCCGCCGGCGGCGTCAAAAAAGGGCTGCTGCTGGTCGGCGACCGCAGTGCCAATCTGGAAGACCCGATCTTCTCCGACTCTGGCACCGCCACGGCGCTAGAATTCAGCGCCGACGCGCCGCCGATGCATTTCGACCTCAACAGCGATGGCAGCGGCTACAAGGCGATCATCCTGCCGGTGGGCGGCCACCGCGAACCGGTCGCCATGCAGCACCTGATTCCGTTCCGCGAAGAACCCGACGGCCCGTGGCGTCGTGGGGTGGACCTGATCCTGGACGGTGTGGCGGTGTTGAGCTTCTCCACCCAGCGCATCCCGCCGGCAGTACAGAAACTGCTCGACTACACCGGCGTGGCCAAGGAGGACATCGATTACTTCGTGTTCCACCAGGCCAACCGCATGATCAACGAAACCATCCGCAAGAAGCTCGGCCTGCCGGTAGAAAAAGTGCCTTCGACGCTACGCGACTTCGGCAACACCAGCGGCGCCTCGTTGCCGGTGACCATGACCGCGCGCATCAACAAGGAACTGGAATCCGGCCGCAAGCGCGTGCTGCTATGCGGCTTCGGCATCGGGCTGTCGTGGGGCACCTGCCTGGTGGATATCGAGGGCGCGGTGTTTCCTGATTTGATCGAGGCTTGAGCACGGTAGTCGCACCTGTCTTTTCCGGAATAACGAGACCACGTGAACGAGCATACTCCCTTCAATCCTTTCAGCCTGACGGGCAGGCGCATCCTGGTGAGCGGTGCCAGTTCGGGCCTGGGCAAAGCCATTGCGCTGAGTTGCGCGCGCATGGGCGGCGAGTTGATCGTCACCGGACGTGATGCGCAGCGTCTGGAAGCGACGTTGAGCGAGCTACAAGCGATTTCGGAATTGCCGCATCAAGCTGTGCGCGCCGATCTGACTGTTGCAACCGAGCGCGACGCGCTGGTCGCAGCATTGATTGCACCGCTGCAAGGTGTGGTGCATAGCGCCGGCATTTCGCGGCTGTGTCCGGCACGCATGGTCAGCGAAGCGCATCTGCACGAGGTTCAGTCGACCAATGTCGATGCACCGGTGCTGCTTACCCAAGCTTTGCTCAAGCGAAATCTGATCGCTGCCGACGGCGCAATTCTGTTCATCGCCTCCATCGCTGCGCATATCGGTGTCGCTGGAGTGGGCGCGTACTCTGCGTCCAAGGCGGCGCTGATTGCATATTCACGTTGCCTGGCGATGGAAGTCATCAAGCGCCGCATCCGCGTCAACTGCCTCTCGCCTGCGCTCGTCGACACACCGCTGTTGGGTGCCACCGCGCAAGTCGTCGGCTCACTGGAAGCCGAACGCAACAACTATCCGTTGGGTTTCGGGCAGCCTGACGATGTGGCCAATGCCGCCATCTTTCTGCTGTCGGGCGCCAGCCGCTGGATCACCGGCACCAGCCTGGTGATGGACGGCGGCTTGACCATCAGCTGAGTAAGGAACCGATCATGAAACGCGTTGTCATCATTGGCGCCGGCGGGCTTGGGCGACAGGTGCTTGCACAGCTGCAAGTGGATTACGGGCATGGGATCGACTGGGTCATTGCCGGATTTCTCGACGAGCGCGGCGCGGACAGCGTCTCCCCTGTGCTGTATTACCCATGGCTGGGCAATCCCCAGACCTTTGTCCCGACATCCGACCTGCTGTTTGTTGCAGCAATCGGCGACCCGGCGATGCGGGAACAGCAAGTCACACCACTACTAGCGAAGGGCGCGGAGTTCATTTCTATACGCACGCGTTGCACGCTTGGGGCGCGCACAGTCTACGGCCCAACCTACTTCGGTTACGACGTGAACTGCGGTGTGGACTGCAACATCGGCGCGTACGGCTTCATCGACCAGGACACTTTGATCGGCCATGACGTGAGCATTGGCGACTACGTACATATTGGGCCGCGCTGCGTACTGGCCGGCAACGTCACCGTCGGCGATGGCGCGGTGATCAACACGGGTGCATTGATCGCGCGCGGCATTACTATCGGGAAAGGCGCCGTGGTCGGTATGGGCTCGGTGGTGTTCAACGATGTGCCGGCCGGCCAGACCGTGATCGGCAACCCGGCCCGCTCGATCTTCAACAAGCCGCGAGCGCAAGCATGAACCAGCCAATGCTACCGATGACCGCAACAAGGTGCTCTGCATGACACGCCACGCACTGGACGCACAGCACTACACCAGCGTCGAGACCTTTGCGCTGGAACGTGAGCGGATCTTCAGCCGGCTGTGGAACTTCGCCGGCTTTAGTTCGATGGTACGCGAGCGTAATCAGTTCTTCACCCGAACGATCGCTGGCGTGCCAGTGCTGGTGCAGCGCACGACGGCAGGCATCCGTGCTTTCGTCAATCAATGTCCGCATCGGCTGTCCGCAATTCAGACCAGTAGCGCCGGCCAGCGGCCACTGGTATGCCCTTATCATGCATGGTCTTTTGGACCCGAGGGCGAATTACGTGCAATGCCGAATCAGGAGCTGTACCGGTTCGATGCCGAGGAACGCGAACGCATCTGCCTGCACAAGCTGCATATAGAGGAAGTGGGCGGATTGTTATTCGTCAATCTATCCGAGCACCCCCTTGCGCTGCAGGAACAGTTTTCCGACACGTTTCTGACCCAATTGCGCGAGGCATCTTCGCACCTGGATACACAAGTCATCTACAGCCGTCACCGGGTCCGCTACAACTGGAAGCTCAACATGGAGAACGTGAAGGACTACAACCACGTTCCATTTGTGCATCCAAAGACCTTTCTGCCAGCAATGACTGCACCTGTGAAATCGACTGGCGCAGCTAGCGATGCGCCGTCGTTAGTAAAGGAACTGATACAACAAGCTCAAGCGCCGGCGCTTAGCGCGCTCAGTTATCCCACCAAGGCACCGTTGCAAGAGCACACCTCCTGGTTCCGCGAACTCTGCGACACCTATGGCAGCGAGCACATCTACTACAACTGGTTCGTCTATCCGAACGTGAACTTCTGCAGCATACGTGGCGAGCATTTTTTGCTACAGCAATACGAGCCAGTCGCGCCAGGTGAAACCGACTACCACTTGTGGATGATGACGGCCCGGCGTAAGGAGCAACGCACAAATTTCACTGCTCTGCTCAGTAGTTTGATTCGCGGCGAACGTACTGTGATCGCGGAAGACACGGTAGTGTTGGAGCGCCTGCAAAGCGGCATCGGCCCACAGTCGCGACAGTTCATGCACGGCGATTACGAAGAGCATCTGGTCAGCCAGCATCTTTGGTATCGCACGCATGTGCTGGGAGAGCAGTCATGACGGTACGCATCGTTGTGGGACATGGTCGCGCGCTCGACGAAGCCTTTGAACTAGCCGAGCAACTTCAGCCTGGCTGTATGTATATTTCGTTGTCCAGCAGTGATAGCTATAACTTCGAACTAGGGCTTCTATGCGGCTCTTATAGTTCTCAGGATACAGAGGTCTTCGTGGCGCTGGATGAGCGCGCGGTCAATTACGCGCGCCAAAAACTGATCGCAGACATCAGGCTGGCCGGTTATCAAACATACAACCTGGTGTCACCAAACGCAGTCATCGAAAGCAACGTACGCCTGATGGGCAATGTCCACGTCGGCGCCGGCTGCAATATCGCTAAGGATTGTGTGTTAGGTATGGGCAGTTGGTTAGATCGACAAGTGATCCTGGACCATGGTGTCAAGCTTGGAAGCTGCGTGACCTTGCGCGCAGGGATCGTATTGGCGAACCAGGTGCAGATAGGCTCAGGTTCGACTCTGGGAGCTGGCACTTTCGCCGCACCGAAGAGCCAGGTAGGCAAGCACTGTGAATGGTTGCTTGGAGGGAAGCTGCCGGCGAGATTGCAAGACCGTTCGTTTTTCGATGCATTGATGCCAGAAGGCGCATATATTCTGACGTAATCAATAACACGCCGATTTTAATTTTGAAGTTCAAGATCATGCGCCAGTGCGGCGACGATCAGAAGGAGCGATTTTATGGGATTGATTGATCGTGATTTCGCGCTCGATAGTGGTGAAAGGGTCATTGCCCTTAAGATTGATGATATCCCCCCGGACCACATGGCTCGGTATGAATTCGCGCGTCAATCGCTAATTGATTTGCCTGGGCCATTGTTGGGTGCCGATATTTTTTGCGGTGGCGGCTACGGCACTCATTTATTGGCGCAAGGTTTGCCTTGTTTTATCATCGGCATTGATGGTTCGGGCGAGTCGATTGCCCGCGCCTCGCAGACTTATGTCGACCTCAACGTGATGTTTGCCCACAAGTTCTTCCCGTTCGCGCTGCCTGCCGAGCATTTCGATTTTATCGTCTCCATGGAATCCATTGAGCACGTGGAAAATGGCGCACTGTTCTTCGGCTTGATGGTGCATGCGCTCAAGCCAGGCGGCCGGCTAATCATTTCAGCGCCAAATGCTAGCGTCATTGATCTGGCGAAGAATCCCTACGCTTGGCATTACAAGCACTTCACCGTAGATGAAATGTTAGAACTTGGTCGCCAACATCAGCTCAACTTGATCAGTTGGCATGGTGCTGATTGCACGATTGTCGGTGCCAGCGGCAAGGTGGTGGCAACGAATCACCACAGTCCACTGAGCGGAACATTACGCGAAGGCCAACTCGGCGACACGCAGACCTACTATTTCCAGAAGCCACTGTGAGGCAGACATTGAGCAAGCCCGACACACTGGTTTTCATTGGCTGGGATTACGCGTCACCGGCATCGACCGTTCTCAAGCGCGCATTGATGGACCCGGAGTTTCCGTTGACAGCGATGGCGATCGTGCACGACGTGCTGCTAACTGATAGCGTCGATAGCATTCCGCTGATGAGCACCAACGATTTCCTAGCACGTGACGACCTCGCGCAAATCAACGTGGTATTGCAGATCAAGAATGGCGTGCACCGCACGTTGTGGCTGCGCCGCATCCGCGAGCATGGCATGCGCCTTGTAGACCAAGGCGAGTTGCTGCGCAACTATGCGGCACATCTGGCTAGTCGTGGCACCACACGTACGCTGGGGCCAATCACCGTTCCGCAAGCCTTCGACGATGACGTTTGCGAAACGCTACGGGCCTGGACCGGAACATGGCCCGATGCGCTGTCCAACCGTACGTTTTTGGGCTATCTGCTGTTTTTACAGAGTGGGTTGCTGTCGGCGTTGGCCGATGTCGTCAACGCCGAGGTGTCCGAACATCCATTCTTCCGCAACAGAAATCCGCAGACTGACGCATTCAAGGCATGCGCGACGCAAGGCCTGATCTGGGAGATCGCCGATACCCGCAGCGCATTTCTCGAACAGCTATTGGTCGCAAACAACATCGGCACATTCGATTACGGGTTTTCTTCGTTTACTGCAGACAAAGCGCTTGCCGAGGGCAAGCGCTTGTCACTGCTGTTCGGCAGCCTCGGCATTGTGCCTGCCCTGTCCAGCTTCAGTGCGGATACTACAGAGATCGTCCAGCACCAGATCGGTACTGCGCCACTGCCGAAAAGCGATGCAACAAACAAGTTCGTTCGTTTGGATGTAGAGCAGCCGGTCGCCCTACTTGAGTGGCTCAACGCAAACACGGACGTTTTGCTGGCGAAGGTACGCATCAAACGTCCTGCCGATCTCCTGCAATGCCTGCAGCTGTTTCCCATGCCGCAATTGTCATTGCATTGCGACCGACCAGGGCCAGCCGGATTGGAACTGACGATTTTTAAGCTGCCGACCCCGGCGGCTGTAGGCAATCAATGAACAAGCAGCCTGCCCTGATGAGCAAAGCCTGCCTTGTCTATGCGAAGCCACATTTAGAGGTTGCATTGCGACTGCTATGCTTCATCTGCAAAGAAAATAAGGAAGCATCATCATGGCGCTAGCTACCGGTTCCATCGCACGAGCCAGTATCAAGTATCCAGGACTGGATCCAGCCAAGACCAAGCTAATCGGTTGGGGCGCGGGGCAGTTTTTCCGCGACTTTTATCCTTGCGTCAACCAACATCTTAACTTGCACTACACCATCTGCCCGCGGCCGGAGAATCAGGGCACGACCGTCCATGGTGTACCAGTCAGATCACCTTCGGCGCTGGAGGAGGAATCGATCGACGATGTGCTGATCGTCATTTTCTCCAATCACTCGCCGGAGGTGATGAATCAGATTGCAAAGGCACATGGTCGTTTCCGCACGGTGCGTGCGGTCGACTATGACCAAGGCAGCATCCCGCTGCTGCAGGAACTGCAGGACTTCTCCAGTTTGCTACCGGAGTTGCAGCTATCGCGTCGACTGAAGTCACCAGACACGGGCATTTTCGTGCAGGGACTCGCGTTCGACTTCACGCCCTTGGTGCTGGCCTGGAATCGCCTGCGTTTTCCTTGGGCGTATCAGTGCATGGTGACCTGGGACCACCAACCAAGGGCACTACTCGATCGCTGCCGGCCTTGGCTGGATGCATTGATCCTTGTTCCTCAGCCGGACAATCTTGGCCTGCACTACCGCAATGCGGTGCTGCGCTCCGCGCGTCTGGGCGCCGAGCATCTTGCCGAGCAAGGCATCGAATTTGCCGTGCGTTGCCGCAGCGACAACGTGCTGACCGGCTCGGTCCGTGAGGCCATCAACGCGCACTTTCGCGGCACGCGTAATCGCGGAAAGATCGCCGTCTCGCTGGCCGCCGCGTGGCAGCACATGCCATTTCATTTCACCGAAAAAGCCATGCTCGGCAGGACTGATGACATGGTGGCGTTGTGGTCGATGCCTGAGGATTTGCGGCCGGCGAGTTATGCAGATGAGGAATTGTCGCCGATGTTGGAACTTGCACCCGAGCGGCACTTCCAGGATCTTAGCCATTACACGTTCGAATCGTCGTTGTGGAAGGACTACGCACGCCGGCTTGGATTCCCAGCCGAGACCCTGGTCGATAGCTACCGGTTTGCACAGTCTCGGCTGCTGGCACTGGAGCCGCATCTGAGCTGGTCGTCGTTGAAGTTCGTCCCGTTGTTCAATGTGGCTCGCGACAACAGCTACGGTTTCTCGATGGACTTGTGGAACCGGCTGTTCACCGACAGCGATGCAGTGCTGGAGGCTGCCGAGGCAGTCAGCCGGCTGGATCTCAACTCCACCGATTTTTGGCAAGGCAGAGTCGGCTGAGCCGCCCTCGCTATTCAACGCCATCGGTTGCCAGGAGGCTTCTATGACTTACGCCATCATCATCCCTGCGCGGCGCGACTCCTCGCGTCTGCCCGGAAAACCGCTGATCGAACTGGGCGGCGTGCCCATGATCGTGCGTACCTATCAGCAATGCGCCAAGGCCGCGCCGGCCGAGCAGATTCTGGTCGCCACCGACTGCGATGTGATTCAACGTACCTGCGAACAGGCTGGTATCCGCACCTTGATGACCTCCAGCGACTGCCTGACCGGCACCGATCGTGTCGCCGAGGTCGCGCAGCAGCTCGATGTGGATACCTACATCAATGTGCAAGGCGATGACCCACTATTCAATCCGCAAGACGTGCGCTTGCTGATCGATGCGGCGGTAGCGGCGCCGAATGATGTGATCAACGGTTACTGCCAGGTCGCCAACATCGACGAGTTCCGTAACCCGAGCGTGCCCAAGGTGGTCGTACGCCCTGACGGGCGCCTGTTATACATGTCGCGCGCGTCGATCCCGATCACCAAGCAAGGCGAGTTTCGGCGTGCCTGGCGGCAGGTGTGTGCGTATGCATTTCCCAAGCAGGCGTTGCGGGCGTTTGCGTCGGTATCTTGCAAGACAACGTTGGAAGAAATCGAGGACATCGAGATCCTGCGTTTTCTGGAACTTGGCTTTGAAGTGCGTATGGTGCAGATGAGTGACAAGTCGATCGCCGTGGATACGCCGGCGGATGTGCAGCGCGTGGAGCAGGCGCTGCGCGCCCAGTCCTTAGCCGAAACGCCAGCAGAGCAGTAATGAACAGAGTAGACAACGATACTCAAAAAGCATAATCGTCGGCCTGCGGTACCGCCGACGCAAGAGAAACCGAACACGCCAACGCCTGCCCGCTGATCGCCATTTTTCTGAGGATATTCGGTCAGTCAGCGCCGCTGGGCAGATCGAAAGAGCCACACGACCACGAAACCGCTCTAGGGAACCTCTGAACAACGCACCACAGATACGCGACACTACCCGCCTCATGTTGAGGAGTGATCCATGCAACTGACGTTCGGTGACGCTGAGG
>NZ_JACIFI010000015.1:0-15735 GCF_014197275.1 Xanthomonas sp. 3075
CCGGAAACGGCAAAAAAATCGAGGATCTGAGCGCCGTCAGCCTGGTCGATGTGGTTAGGCTCATCCTCCGATGCCGTTGATCAGACCATCCCTAGAGCGCCACTTCGGTATGCTCCGGCGAACGCGCCTGCGTCGTTCGCCGTCTCCAACAGCAAACTCACCTTCCACGAAGCGTAGCTTTAATCCGACTCCGTGAAGTGTGCTGCGCGCCTTCCTAAGGCAGACAATGAAATTCCGGATCAATTACATTGAACTTAAAATACTATTATTCTACATACCAGCGCATAGGACGAATCGTAGAAGTGTTTGAAATCAAATCCCCTGTCTTAATGTTTACAGCAGCCAAAGCATATTGACCCAACGTATTCAGGAGATAATGGTGTGATTGCAAAGGAGACGAAACCACAGCAAATTGACTCCCCACTGTCACGTCAACAACAAGATCGGTTTCACTCATACAGACTACGGCCTGTGAAGCATCAAGCCTCAAAGAAGTATGTGTGCACTGCACAGTCCATACGTGTATGTTGGGTGCCGGGACCAGCACCTTGACACTCGCACCAGCGTCCACAGCAGTTCTTAGGCTTCGCAGCGATCCCGAAACAACATTGCCATTTGCATCAGTTTCATATACTAGCGTCCATGCCTTCGAGTTGCCCGCAACCAGAACAAGCACTGTAAAAAGAGCAATTTTCGCAATCATTTTTTGACCTATTGTGGACGTGAGAATACGTATCAGGATTTTCTTACCACTTTTAAACGATTAACTTTGCGAATCGCAAATATCACCTCACCTTCATTCTGTAAAGCGTGAGCTTGACGTCATAGTCGTTCAATTTTAATTAGAGACTGACAAACCCTATGAGTTACCCCGCCCTCGTCAGCATTGTCATGCCCACCTACAAGTCGCGCTATTTTGCGCAGGCGCTGGATAGCGTGCTGGCGCAGACCTACACGGCATTGGAGCTGGTGATCTGCGACGACAACACCGATGGTGCCATCGAGGCCGTGTTGGCGTCGAGGCTGGCTAACGCCCCATTTCCGATCCGCTACCACCGCAATGCCACCCGCCTCGGTGAACTCGCCAGTACCATCAAGGGCATCGCGCTGGCGCAGGGCGAGTACGTCAAGTTCCTGCACGACGACGATGTGCTGCAGCCGGACTGCATTGCGCAGTTGGTGGAGGCAATGGAACGCAACCCTGGCACAGCGCTGGCGTCCTCGCGCCGGCTGCGCATCGACGATGACGGTGCGCCGTTGCCCGACATCCTGGCCACCAGCTTCCCGTTCGGCGAGGACGTACTGATCGACGGGCCGGAGCTGGTGTCGTTCCTGGCCGACCACGCCATCAACTTCATCGGCGAGCCGAGCTGCGTGCTTGCACGACGCGCTGACCTGCTGGCGCTGGGCAACGAGTTGATGATGTTGAACGGCAAGGCCATCCACTGGGTGGGTGATCTGGCGATTTACGTCAAGCTGCTGCGTCATGGCAATCTCGCCCTGCTCTCCAGCCCGCTCACGCATTTTCGCGTGTCGAGCGCGCAGTTCAGTCAGGCCGGCCGCGATCAACCCGGCATCGGCGATCAGGGCCACGAAGACCTGCGCGAAGGCATCCGCCAACTCGGCTGGCGGCGCGAGGGCGGCGACAACCGCCAGGTGCGCGTCGCCCCGCTCAGCCCGCACAAGGCGCGGGTGTTCAAGTCGGTGGATCTGGTCAATGCGCTGATGCAAAGCGCCGGCATGGCCGAGCGAGTGTCGCCGTCCACCTGGTTGGGCGTGCGCCATCCCAGCAACGTCCAGCGCTCACGGATCGAGGCGCGCTTGCAGGCGCATGCAGGTGGCCCGCGGATCGCAGTGATGTTGATCGACAGCAATGGCGATGCGGCAGCGGTGGCCGCAACTCAGGCCAGTCTGGCGGCGGTGGCGTGTTATCGGAATCAGCAGACCTGGGTTTTCAGCAGCTCGCCGCAGCAGGTCGCCGAGCATGGGGAGTGCGGTGTGTTGGTCGGCCCCGACGGGTTGTTGTCCACACTCAATCGGACCATCGCCACACAGCAGTCCATCGACTGGGTGCTGCTGGTCGAAGCCGGCAGCCTCTTCACTGCCAGCGGCCTGTTGATGCTGGCGCTGGAGATGCTCGCGCTGCCGGACGATTGCCAAGCTGTCTACGGCGACGAAGTGGTCGCGCTGGACGACGGTCAGCTGGGGCTGGCGATGCGGCCGGCGTTGTATCTGGACATGCTGCTGAGTGCGCCGTCGACGCTGTCGCGGCATTGGTTATTCCGGCACCGCACGCTGCTGGCCGATGGCGGCTTTCCGGCTGGATCAGGCGACGCGTTCGAACTGGATTATCAGCTCGGCCTGGTCGAGCGCCACGGCCTGGCCTGCATCCAGCACATCGCCGAACCCTTGCTGGTGGCATCGGCCAACACCTCCCGGCACAGCGACGAGGACGAACAACGCGCCATCACGCGCCATCTCGCCGTGCGCGGCTATGTGGAAGCGGTAGTGAGCAGCAACGGCCCCGGCCGCCATGCAGTGAATTACCAGCATGCACAGCAGCCTTTGGTCAGCATTCTGGTGCTGGTCGATGGACGCCTGGCGCAGGTACAGCGCTGCCTTGAAAGCGTGCTCGCTAACACCAGCTACCCGCACTACGAGCTGCTATTGCTTGATCGGGGCGACAACACTCAGCCAGAGCTGCGCGATTGGCTGGCGAGCATCGAAAACCTGAGCCTGCAGCAGATCCGCGTGCTGCACTTTGAGGGCGAACCTTCGCGCGAGGCGGCCTGCAATGCCGCAGCCGAGCAGGCACGTGGAGACGTGCTGCTGTGGCTTGCGGCAGGCGCAGCAGCGATCAAAACCGATTGGCTCGCGCAGTTGCTCAACCACGCGCTGCGCCCGGAGGTCGGCGCGGTGGCCGGCAAGCTGCTGCGCGGCGACGGTACCGTGCATCACGCCGGCTTGCTGCTTGGCCTGGGAGCACCGGCAGCACGCGCATTCGAAGGGGCCGCGTTCGACGAATCGGGCTATCTGCAGCGGCTGCAGCTGGATCAGAACTACACCGCCTTGAGCGGCGAATGCCTGATGCTGCCGCGCCAGCTCTTTATCGAGGCAGGCGGCTTTGCGCTGGAGCCGGCACTGGCGCAGTGGAGCGATGTCGATCTGTGTCTGCGCCTGCACCAGGCCGGGTACTTGAATGTGTTTGCCGCGCGCGCGCAGTTGTTGATCGACCCACCGGAGCAGACGCCCGCCACTGCACTCGACGAAGAAGCGATGTACGCCCGTTGGCTGCCGGTAATGGCCAACGACCCGGCTTACAACCCGGGCTTTTCGCTGGATCCCGGCGCAGGCTTCCGACTGGCCGACCCGCGCGCCAGCTGGCGGCCGTTGCAGTCGTGGCGGCCGCTGCCGAGCGTGATCGCACTGCCGGCCGATATCGAAGGCTGCGGCCACTATCGGGTGATCCAGCCGCTGCGTGCTCTGCGCGAGGGCGGCATGGTGGAAGGCGTGCTGTTCAACGGCTATCTGGAGATCAGCGAGCTGGCGCGTCAGGATCCCGACGTGGTGATCCTGCAACGCCAGGTGGGCGAAGCGCGGCTGGAGGCGATGCGCCGCATGAAGGCGTTATCGCGCGCGTTCAAGGTCTACGAGCTGGACGATTACCTGCCCAACCTGCCGCTGAAGAATGCCCACCGCGAGCACATGCCCAAGGACATTCTCAAGACCGTGCGGCGCGGGCTGGGCCTGGTGGATCGCTTTGTGGTATCCACCCCGGCGCTGGCCGAGGCGTTTGCCGGGCTGCACAGCGATATCCGCGTGGCCGAAAACCGCCTGCCCCCGCACTGGTGGGAAGCCTTGCCGGAGCGCAACATCCGCCATGGCGGAAAGCCGCGGATCGGTTGGGCCGGCGGCGCCAGCCATACCGGGGATCTTGAATTGATCGCCGACGTGGTGCGCGAGCTGGCCGACGAGGTCGAATGGGTGTTCATGGGGATGTACCCGTTCGCGCTGCGCCAGCACATCCATCAGTTCCAGCCCGGCGTGCCGATCGATCATTACCCGGCCGCGCTGGCCGCCTTGGGCCTGGATCTGGCGCTGGCACCGGTGGAACAGAACCTGTTCAACGCGTGCAAGAGCAATCTGCGGCTCTTGGAGTACGGCGCCTGCGGCTACCCGGTGATCGCCAGCGATGTGCGCTGCTACCAGGGCAACCTGCCGGTGACGCTGGTGAAAAACCGGTACCGCGACTGGATTGGCGCCATCCGCGAGCATCTGGCCGACCCGGACGCAGCACGCGCCAAGGGTGCGGCCTTGCGTGACGTGGTGCGCCGCGACTGGATGTTGAGCGGCAGCAATCTGGAGCGTTGGCGGGACGCGTGGTTGCCGGATTAATGGGCACGGCGCATGCACCACCTTTAAGACACATTGTCATCAAAGCCAAGCCGGCCGATTCAATCCAGCTCACAGCCGCAGAAATATCGAGCCGTCGCGTCGTTTAGCTACAGTCACATGCATAGCGCAAAAGTCTGGTTGGTCGTGCGCGCGGTGCCCTCACCGCCTGCGGGACACGCCGTGAATCCATCCGTGGAGCAACTGTCTTGATCGCCCAATGGCAGTTGCTACCCCCATCCGCCCTTCGGGCACCTTCCCCCGCAGGCGGGGGAAGGCAGGCATTGATCTCTGCGGTGAAGCGCCTCTCTGCGGCAAAGGGCCCCTTGCGGCAAAGGGCCCCTTGCGCTGAAGCGCCCTCTCCCGGGGGAGAGGCTAGTGGCGGCATCCATGCCGCCACACGGTCCCGCAAGCGGCAAAGACACCGCACCAGAGAGTTTGCTGACTGCCTTTGTTGAAACCACGCGCACCGACCATCCTGACTGGTCCTTGCCCGCCCACCGTCGCGGGACCTTACGCGGCATGGATGCCGCGTAAGAGCTTACAAGGACGTACTTGCAGCGTGTCCCGCGATGGTGGGCGGGCAAGGGCCCTTCAGCCAAGCCGCAGATCAGTCGCTCTTCGCCAGACAGGCCCGCGTCTTGCTAGGCAAACCGGCTGAACAAACGCGCGCCCTGTCGACAAGGCCCAGCTAAAGAAGCACCCGACTCAAGAGTAGGTGCCCGCCTAGCTAGCGCAGAGAAAGTTGCGCCTGCAGACCACTCTGCAGCCCTGCTACAGCACCCTCCACGCCCCCGGCGCCGGAATCCCGCCGCAATTTCGGCACGCCGCTTGCATTGATGTGGATGCCTCCCTGGCTGACCGCACCCATGAGCGATTCCGTTACCTCGATTCTTTCGCAGATCCGCAGCTACCAGACGCAGATGGGCCAAGGCCCCATGGGCGCGGTGGGCGATGCGGCGCGCGGCAATCAGATCCAGGGGTTGGCCGGCACGCAGGGAACGCCGGCCACCCAGGCGCCCAGCTTCAGCGAGACCTTGCGCGGCGCCATCGGCGGCGTCAACGAGGCCCAGCAGAAGTCCGGCGCGCTGGCCAAAGCATTCGAAATGGGCGACCCCAGTGCCGATCTGGCGCGGGTCATGGTCGCCTCCCAGCAGTCCCAGGTGGCCTTCCGCGCCACCGTGGAAGTCCGCAACCGTCTCGTCCAGGCTTATCAGGACGTCATGAACATGCCGCTGTAAAGGTTGACGACACATGGCTCTCGCGATCACCAAAGAAAACATGAACCAGAACGCCGAAAAGGCGGGCCAGTGGTTCGACCGTGTCCGCAGCCTGCAGATCACCCGCAAGCTGACCATGATGGCGATGATCGCCCTGGCCGTGGGTGCGGGCCTGGCGGTGTTCTTCTGGTCGCAAAAACCCGGCTACCAATCGCTGTACACCGGCCTGGACGAAAAGGGCAACGCCGAGGCGGCCGACCTGCTGCGCACCGCGCAGATCCCGTTCAAGATCGACCAGGGCACCGGTGCCATCTCGGTGCCGCAGGACCGTCTGTACGACGCGCGCCTGAAGCTGGCCGGCTCCGGCCTGACCGGTAAGGAAACCGGCGGCGGGTTCGAGCTGATGGAAAAGGATCCGGGCTTCGGCGTCAGCCAGTTCGTGGAGAACGCCCGCTACCAGCACGCGCTGGAAACCGAACTCTCGCGCACCATCGCTACCCTGCGCCCGGTGCGCGAGGCGCGGGTGCATCTGGCCATTCCCAAGCCCAGCGCCTTCACCCGCCAGCGCGATGTAGCCAGCGCCTCGGTGGTGCTGGAACTGCGTGGCGGCCAGGGTCTGGAGCGCAACCAGGTCGATGCCATCGTCAATCTGGTGGCGTCCAGCATCCCGGACATGACTCCCGAGCGCGTGACCGTGGTCGACCAGAGCGGCCGCATGCTCTCCATCGCCGATCCCAACAGCGACGCTGCCCAGCACGCCGCCCAGTTCGAACAGGTGCGGCGCCAGGAAAGCTCTTACAACCAGCGCATCCGCGAACTGCTCGAGCCGATGACCGGCCCGGGCCGGGTCAACCCGGAAGTCAGCGTGGACATGGATTTCTCGGTGGTCGAGGAAGCCCGCGAGCTCTACAACGGCGAGCCGGCCAAGCTGCGCAGCGAGCAGGTCAGCGATTCCAGCAGCAGCGCCACCGGCCCGCAGGGCCCGCCCGGCGCCACCAGCAACAGCCCCGGCCAGCCGCCGGCTGCCAATGCCACCGCTGGCGCGCCGGGTACCCCGGCCGCCGCCAACGGCCAGGCCGCCGCACCTGCCGCGCCGACCGAAAGTTCCAAGAGCGCCACCCGCAATTACGAATTGGACCGAACCTTGCAACACACCCGTCAGCCGGCCGGCCGCATCAAGCGGGTGTCGGTGGCAGTGCTGCTGGACAACGTCCCGCGCCCCGGTGCCAAGGGCAAGATGGTCGAGCAGCCGCTCACCGCCGCCGAGCTCACCCGCATCGAGGGCCTGGTCAAGCAGGCGGTAGGCTTCGACGCGGCACGTGGCGACACGGTGTCGGTGATGAATGCCCCGTTCGTGCGGGAAGCGGTTGCGGGCGAGGAAGGCCCGAAGTGGTGGGAAGACCCGCGCGTGCAGAACGGTCTGCGCCTGCTGGTCGGTGCGGTGGTGGTGCTGGCGCTGCTGTTCGGTGTGGTGCGCCCCACCCTGCGTCAGCTCACCGGCGTGACCCCGGTCAAGGACAAGCAAGGCAAGGTTGGCAAGGATGGCACTCCACAGAGCGCCGACGTGCGGATGGTCGACCAGGACGATCTGTTACCCCGCCTGGAAGAAGACACCGCCCAGCTTGGCCAGGACCGTAAGGTTGCGATCGCCCTGCCGGACGCCTACGAAGAACGCATGCGCGTAGCGCGTGAAGCCGTGAAAGCCGATTCAAAACGTGTCGCACAAGTCGTGAAGGGATGGGTCGCCAGTGAAGCCTGATACACCACCGATGACCGGAGTGCAGCGTGCTGCGGTGCTGTTGCTGTCGCTTGGGGAAAGCGACGCCGCCGAAGTGCTCAAGCACATGGACCCCAAGGAGGTGCAGAAGATCGGCATCGCCATGGCCACCATGACCGGTATCTCGCGCGACCAGGTCGAGCGGGTCATGGACGACTTCAACGGCGAGCTGGCCGGCAAGACCTCGCTGGGCGTGGGCGCCGACGACTACATCCGCAACGTGCTGATCCAGGCGCTGGGCGCGGACAAGGCCGGTGGCCTGATCGACCGCATCCTGCTCGGCCGCAACACCACCGGCCTGGACACCTTGAAGTGGATGGACCCGCGCGCGGTCGCCGACCTGGTGCGCAACGAACACCCGCAGATCATCGCCATCGTCATGGCGCATCTGGACAGCGACCAGGCCGCAGAGGCGTTGAAGTTGCTGCCCGAGCGTACCCGCGCCGACGTACTGCTGCGCATCGCCACCCTGGACGGCATCCCGCCCAATGCGCTGAGCGAGCTCAACGACATCATGGAGCGCCAATTTTCCGGCAACCAGAACCTGAAGTCGTCCAACGTGGGCGGCATCAAGGTCGCCGCCAACATCCTCAACTTCCTGGACACCGGCGCCGACCAGGGCGTGCTGGGCGAGATCGGCAAGATCGACGCCGACCTGGCCAGCAAGATCCAGGACCTGATGTTCGTGTTCGACAACCTGGTGGATCTGGACGACCGCGGCCTGCAGACGCTGCTGCGCGAAGTCTCCGGCGAACGCCTGGGCCTGGCCCTGCGCGGTGCCGACGTCAAGGTGCGCGAGAAGATCACCCGCAACATGTCCCAGCGCGCGGCCGAGATCCTGCTGGAGGACATGGAAGCGCGCGGCCCGGTACGCCTGGCCGACGTGGAAGCGGCGCAGAAGGAAATCCTCACCATCGTCCGCCGCCTGGCTGACGAAGGCGCCATCAGCCTCGGCGGTGCCGGTGCGGAGGCGATGGTATGAACGATATCGTCACCCGCTGGCTGGCCCCCGACCTGCACATGGCGCCGGCACTGCCGGAATCCGAATTCGACGAACCGGCCGTCTACGAGCCGGTGCTGCGCCCGCCGACCCTGGAAGAGATCCAGGCCATCGAAGACGCCGCCCAGCAGGAAGGGTTCGCGCGCGGCCATGCCGAAGGCTTTGCCCAGGGCCAGTCCGAAGTGCGCCGCCTGACCGCGCAGATCGACGGCATCCTGGACAATTTCACTCGCCCGCTGGCGCGGCTGGAGAACGAAGTGGTCGGCGCGCTCGGCGAGCTGGCGGTGCGCATCGCCGGCTCGCTGGTGGGCCGTGCCTATCAGGCCGACCCGCAGTTGCTCTCGGACCTGGTGCACGAAGCCATCGATGCGGTCGGCGGTACCGGGCGCGAAGTCGAAGTGCGCCTGCACCCGGACGACATCACCGCACTACTCCCGCATCTGGCGGCCAGCAGCACCACCCGCGTGGCCCCCGACCTGAGCCTGAGCCGTGGCGACCTGCGCGTGCACGCCGAAAGCGTGCGCGTGGACGGCACCCTGGATGCGCGCCTGCGGGCCGCGCTGGAGACCGTCATGCGCAAATCCGGAGCGGGCCTGTGAGCGACCTGTTGCAAGCCACCCCAGCCCCGGCCGATTGGCTGGACGCGCGCAACCTGCGCCTGGCCACCCGCCTGAGCGGGCTGGGACTGGAGCCGACTGCCGGCCGCACCCTGATCCGCGAAGGCATCCTGCGTCGCGCGGTCGGCCTGACCCTGGAAGCCACCGGCTGCGAAGCGCCGATGGGCGCCACCTGCAAGGTCGAAGTGGATGGCGGCTGGGTCGATGCCGAAGTGGTCGGCTTTGCCGGCGAACGCACCTACCTGATGCCCAGCGCCGAACTGCACGGTCTGCTGCCGAATGCCCGCGTGGTGCCCTCGCGGCGGCGCGGCGGCGTGGAAGTGGGCGAAGGCCTGCTTGGCCGCGTCATCGACAGCGACGGCACCCCGCTCGACGGCAAGGGCCCGATCCGCGGCGAAGGCAGCGTCAGCATGGCCGGCGTGTCGATCAACCCGCTCGCACGCGAACCCATCACCACCTCACTGGATGTCGGCGTGCGCGCGATCAACGCGCTGCTGCCGATCGGCCGTGGCCAGCGCGTGGGCCTGTTCGCCGGCTCCGGTGTCGGTAAATCGACACTGCTGGGCATGATGACCCGCTTTACCTCGGCCGACGTGATCGTGGTGGGGCTGATCGGCGAACGTGGCCGCGAAGTGCGCGATTTCGTCGAAAGCACCCTGGGCGAGGAAGGCCTGCGCCGCGCCGTGGTGGTGGCCGCTCCGGCCGACCGCCCGCCCTTGGCCCGCCTGCACGGCGCCTACCGCGCCACCGCCATTGCCGAATGGTTCCGCGACCAGGGCTTGAACGTCTTGCTGCTGATGGATTCGCTGACCCGTTTCGCCCAGGCGCAGCGCGAGATCGGCTTGTCGGTCGGCGAACCGCCAACCACCCGCGGCTACCCGCCGTCGGTGTTCGCCAAATTGCCGGCGCTGGTGGAACGTGCCGGCAACGGCGCCAAGGGGCGCGGCTCGATCACCGCCTTCTACACCGTGCTGACCGAAGGCGACGACCCGCAGGATCCGATCGCCGACGCCGCGCGCGCCATTCTCGACGGCCACATCCTGCTCTCGCGTCGGGTTGCCGACAGCGGCCTGTACCCGGCCATCGACGTCGAATCCTCGGTCAGCCGCGTGGTGCAGGACATTGCCGACGACACCTGGCGCCTGCGCATCCGCAAGCTCAAGCGGCTGTTGTCGGCCTACACCGCCAACCGCGACCTGATCGCCATCGGCGCCTACCAGCGCGGCAGCGACCCGGCCACCGACGAAGCATTGGCGCGTTGGCCGGAGATCGTCGAATTCCTCGGCCAGGACGTCCACAAGGCCGCCGACCTGCCCGACAGCCTGTCCGCGTTGCAGCGGCTGGTTGAACCAGAGAACTAATCCATGATGCAGTCCAAACGGATCGACCCCCTGCTGCGCCGCGCTCAGGAGCAGGAAGACAAGGTCGCCCGCGATCTGGCCGAGCGCCAACGCGCGCTGGAGACGCACCAATCGCGTCTGGAAGAACTGCGCCGTTATGCCGATGAATACGCCAACAGCCACATGGCCGGCACCAGCGCCGCCGCGCTGACCAACCGCCGCGCCTTCCTGGACCGGCTCGACAGCGCCGTGGTGCAACAGGCACAGACGGTGGAAAGCAACCGCAACAAGGTGGAAGCCGAGCGCACCCGCCTGCTGCTGGCCAGCCGCGAAAAACAGGTGCTGGAGCAACTGGCAGCCAGCTACCGCGCCCAGGAGAACAAGGTGATCGAGCGCCGCGACCAGCGTGAGATGGACGACCTCGGCGCGCGCCGCTCGCGCCTGTCACGCAGCGAAGATACCCACGGAGAATCCGCATGAACCCCTTGTCCGCTTTTGCAGCCGGCCTCGGCGCACTCACCAGCACCGGCAAGAAATCCAGCTACAGCGACCCCTCGTCCGAACCGGATGCGGGCCAGGACCCGTTCGCGCGCATGCTCAATCCGGCCAACACGCCGAACCAGGCCCCGCCGCAGGCGCCCGAACGGGTGCCGGCCAAGCAGGCCGCGCCCAAGCCCAACCAGTCCGGCAAGCAGCGCGACGACAACGACCATGGCGACGATGCGCCGGGCGATGCCACCGCACGCCCGCGTGCGCAGGAGGGTGATGCCAAAGCCGCCAAGTCCAGCTCCGCCAAGGAGCCGGCTGCCGCCGACAGCGGCGCTGCGGCCGGTACCGCCAAAACCGGCAAGAACGCCAAGTCCACGGCCGCGAGCGAGGACGCGCCGGCTGAAGCGACAACCGCGACCGATTCCAGCTGGCCGCCGCCGGGCCTGGGCGGCTTCGGCATGGGCCTGCTGGCGCAAGCGCTGCCGGGCGGCGATGTGCTGGCGGCCGCGGCAGCGGCCTTGACCGCGAGCATGGCCGGCGCAACCGGCACCACCCCGACCGCCACCGCATTGCCCACCGATGCCGCCGCACCCACCGCAACGGGAGCGAGCGGCAACGCCCTGCCCTCACTGGGTGCGCTGGCGCCGGCGGCAACCGCAGGCGCCAAGCCCACGTCCGCCACGGCGCTGAGCGGCGATGCCCAGACCGCCGCGTTGATGAGCATGGCCGCCAAGGCGCTGACCCCGTCCACCGACGACAGCGCCGCCCCGACGGGACCGGATGCCCCAGCGTTCGTGTTGCCGACCGCCACGGTTGCTTCGCTCAGTCGCGCGCAGGATCCGGCGCCGGTGTTCAGCGCCTCGCCCACCCCGACCCCGGAGATGGGCAGCGACACCTTCGACGACGCCATCGGCGCACGCATGAGCTGGTTGGCCGACCAGAAGATCGGCCACGCCCACATCAAGGTGACCCCGAACGAGATGGGCCCGGTCGAGGTGCGCCTGCATCTGGACGGCGACAAGGTCAACGCCAGCTTCACCTCGGCCAATGCCGACGTGCGGCAGGCGCTGGAACAGAGCCTGCCGCGCCTGCGCGAAATGCTGGGACAGAACGGCTTTCAGCTCGGCCAGGCCGATGTGGGCCAGCAGCAGCAAGGCCAGTCGGGCAATCGCAACGGCGGCAACGGCGACGGCAACGGACTCAGCCTGGAAGACAGCCCGCCCGTCGGAATTCCGTCGGTGGTGTTACGCCAGCGTGGATTGCTGGACGCCTACGCCTGAGGTGGCGCGCCAGACATGCTCCGGCGCCGCTGACAACCGCGCCTCGGCAATCCCCGGCGACGCTTCATAACCTCCGCAGCGCAAGGCTTGCGGGGGTTTTTGCGTTTCGATCGGCCGTGCGCCAGGAAACCGGCGCGTGTTTGGCATGCCAGTTGCATCCACAGGGTGAGCATTCCCCTGGAGCAGACTGTGGCAGCCGCCGAAAAACCCAAGAAAACCGAAGATAAAGACGACAAGGGCGAAAAGAAGAAGGGCGGCAAGAAGCTTCTGCTGATCGCGGTTGGCGTCGTCGTACTGGCCGCTGCCGGTGGCGGCGCCTGGTTCTTCTTCGGCCACAAGGGCGATGAGAAAGGCGGCAAGCATGCCGCACCCAAGGTGGCCGAGGTGCCCAAGCCGGCTCAGTACTTCCCGATGGACCCGGCGATCGTGGTCAACCTGGCCGACCCCGGCGATGGCCCGCAGTACCTGCAGGTCGAGGTGCAGCTGGTCACCCGCGACCCGGAAGACCTCAAGCTCATCACCGAGAACGCACCGGCCATTCGTGCGCATCTGCTGATGCTGCTGTCGCAGACCAAGGCCACCGACGTGGCCGACCTGGTCGGCAAACAGAAGCTACAGAAAGCCGCGCTCGCCGAAGCGCAGAAGGTGATGACCAGCGAGACCGGCAAGAAGTGCGTCGAAGAATTGCTGTTCACCAGTTTCGTTACCCAGTAAGGCCTGCCCCATGAGCGTCAGTGATCTGCTTTCCCAGGACGAGATCGATGCCCTGCTGCACGGCGTCGATTCGGGCGTGGTCAATACCGAGCCGGATGCCCTGCCCGGCGAGGCGCGCCAGTACGATCTGTCCAGCCAGGACCGCATCATCCGGGGTCGCATGCCGACTCTGGAGATGGTCAACGAGCGCTTCGCGCGGTTGTGGCGCATCGGCTTGTTCAACCTGATCCGGCGCTCGGCCGACCTGTCGGTGCGCGGCATCGACCTGATCAAGTTCAACGAGTACATGCACTCGCTGTATGTGCCGACCAACCTCAACCTGATCCGCTTCAAACCGCTGCGCGGCACCGGCCTGATCGTGTTCGAACCCACCCTGGTGTTCACCGTGGTGGACAACTTCTTCGGTGGCGACGGCCGTTATCACACCCGTATCGAAGGCCGCGAATTCACCGCCACCGAGATGCGCGTGGTGCAGCTGATGCTCAAGCAGACCTTCGCCGATCTGAAGGAAGCCTGGGCGCCGGTGATGGAGGTGGACTTCGAGTACATCAACTCCGAGATCAACCCGCACTTCGCCAACATCGTCACCCCGCGCGAGTACGTGGTGGTGTGCCGTTTCCACGTCGAACTGGAAGGCGGCGGCGGCGAGATCCACATCACCCTGCCGTACTCGATGCTGGAGCCGATCCGC
Source organism: Xanthomonas sp. 3075 (assembly GCF_014197275.1). Classification (GTDB taxonomy): domain Bacteria; phylum Pseudomonadota; class Gammaproteobacteria; order Xanthomonadales; family Xanthomonadaceae; genus Xanthomonas; species Xanthomonas campestris_B. The sequence continues at coordinate 13,521 of NZ_JACIFI010000015.1, forward strand.
GAATTGCTCGATGCCGGCATCCAGAGCGATCGCAACGACCGCGACGACTCCTGGAACGTGATGCTGCGCGAGCAGTTGGACACCGCCGAAGTGACGCTGTCCAGCGTGCTGGCCAGCAAGCGCATGAGTCTGCGTCAGCTCACCGGTTTGAAGGTCGGCGACATCCTGCCGATCGACCTGCCCGCCCAGGTGCCGCTGTGCGTGGAAGAAATCCCGTTGTTCACCGGCGAATTCGGCGTCTCCAACGGCAACAACGCCGTCAAGATCACCGCCGTACGCCCGCCCGGCGTGCAAGCCCCGCGTGCCGTTCCATCCCAGGACCCCAGCAAATGATCAATTCCGACATCCTCGACGCCTCGCCCGCCACCTTCGACAGCCTGCAGGCCGACCGCGATCTGAATGCCACCGACCTCAACCTGGACGTCATCCTGGACGTGCCGGTGACCCTGTCGCTGGAAGTGGGCCGCGCGCGCATCCCGATCCGCAATTTGCTGCAGCTCAACCAGGGCTCGGTGGTGGAACTGGAGCGCGGCGCCGGCGAACCGCTGGACGTGTACGTCAACGGCACCCTGATCGCGCATGGCGAAGTGGTGGTCATCAACGACCGCTTCGGCATCCGCCTGACCGACGTGGTCAGCCCCAGCGAACGGATCCGGAGGCTGCGGTGATCGGCCTGCTGGCCACTGCCGCGCCCGTCGCGGCCAAGGCCACCCAGGTCGGTGCGCAGGCGCCGTCCTCGCCCAGCCTGTTTGGCGCAGTGTTTGCATTGCTGTTGGTGCTCGCGCTGATCGTCGGCCTGGGCTGGTTGCTCAAGCGCATGCCCGGCAGCGGTTTCCGCAACACCGAGGGCCTGCGCATGGTGACCAGCCTGGCGGTGGGTGCCAAGGAACGCGTGGTGGTGGTGGAGGTCAACGGCCAGCAGTTGTTGCTTGGCGTCACCGCCGGCGGCATCAACACCTTGCACACCTTGTCCGAACCGCTGCCGACCGCGCCTGCGCCCACCCTGCCCAACTTCAAGCAACTCCCCAATTTCGCCCAGCTGCTGGCACAGAAGCTGCGCAAGGACCCGTGACATGTTCAGTCGTTGGAATCGCTGGGGGCGCAGCCTGCGCCTGGTGTTGATCCTGCTGGTGATGAGCTGCCCGCTGCTGGCGGCCGCCACGCCTGCCGCCTTGCCGGCCATGGCCCAGGCCGCCGCTCCCGCTGCGGCGCCCGCTCCGGCCGGCGCCAATCAATTGCCGTCGTTGCCGAACGTCAGCGTCGGCCGCATCGGCGACCAACCGGTGAGCCTGCCGCTGCAGACCTTGCTGCTGATGACGGCGATCACCCTGCTGCCGTCGATGCTGCTGGTGCTGACCGCCTTCACCCGCATCACCATCGTGCTGGGCCTGCTGCGCCAGGCGCTGGGCACCGGCCAGACCCCGTCCAACCAGGTGCTGCTTGGCCTGTCGATGTTCCTGACCGCGCTGGTGATGATGCCGGTGTGGCAGAAGATGTGGGGCGCCGGCCTGTCGCCGTACCTCAACAACCAGATCGACTTCCAGACCGCCTGGACGCTCACCACCCAGCCGCTGCGCGCCTTCATGCTGGCGCAGATCCGCGAGACCGACCTGATGACCTTCGCCGGCATGGCTGGCGACGGCAAATACGCCGGCCCGGACGCGGTGCCGTTCCCGGTGCTGGTGGCCTCGTTCGTGACCAGCGAGCTGAAGACCGCGTTCGAGATCGGCTTTCTGATCTTCATTCCGTTCGTGATCATCGATCTGGTGGTGGCCAGCGTGCTGATGTCGATGGGCATGATGATGCTGTCGCCGATGTTGATCTCCGCGCCGTTCAAGATCCTGCTGTTCATCCTGGTGGATGGATGGGTGTTGGTGGTGGGCACGCTGGCGGCGAGCTTTAACGCGTCGTAGCCAAGAGGGTTGCATGCGCCGCCCTGCCGGCGTGTCGACCCGGCCTACCGCTTCGGCATGCGGTCCCGAAGTCGCGCAGCAGACGCAGAGCAGACAGCAAGCGCGCCAGCCAGTGCAGCCGATAGCGGCCGAAGCCCACAGCTGAGCAATTCCCCAGCCGAACCACCCAACACGCGTGGCTTCGCCTCGTACCCCCACCCCAACCCCTCTCCCGCTGGAGAGGGGCGAGTTGCTGCAGACCGTAGCTTGGTCACCCCACACACCGTCGCACCAGCTTCAGACCTCATCCCCCTATTCAGCCT
>NZ_JACIFI010000015.1:15834-151377 GCF_014197275.1 Xanthomonas sp. 3075
TCCCGATTCCCGATTCCCGATTCCCGATTCCCGATTCCCGATTCCCGATTCCCGATTCCCGATTCCCGATTCCCGATTCCCGATTCCCGATTCCCGATTCCCGTCCTTTGGCACCCCACTTGCATCACCACACCCATGAGCCCTGAAATCGCCCTGACTGAATTGCGTGGTGGCCTGGTCACCGTCCTGTGGATTGCCGGACCGATGCTGCTGGCGGTGCTGGTGGTCGGTGTCGTCATCGGTGTGGTGCAGGCCGCCACCCAATTGAACGAACCGACCATCGCCTTCGTCGCCAAAGCCGTCGCGTTGACGGCCACCCTGTTTGCCACCGGCAGCATGCTGCTGGGGCATCTGGTGGAGTTCACCATTGCGCTGTTTCAGCGCATTCCGCATCTGATCGGTTAGCGGACGCGATCGGATGGATTCTGCAACCCAGATGGTGATCGATGGCCAGCGCGCGTTTGCGATGGTCGGGGCGATCATGTGGACGATGCTGCGCACCGGCGCGCTGCTGACCGCGATGCCGTTGATCGGTACCCGCGCGGTGCCCGGACGGGTCCGGGTCATGCTGGCCGGTACCTTGTCGATGGTGCTGGCGCCGCTGCTGCCGCCGGTCCCGGAGTGGGACGGCTTCACCGCGCAGGCGGTGCTGAGCGTGGCGCGCGAGCTGGCGGTAGGCGCCAGCATGGGCTTCATGCTCAAGCTGATCTTCGAGGCCGGCGCGTTGGCCGGCGAGCTGGTGTCGCAGTCCACCGGCCTGTCGTTCGCGCAGATGTCCGACCCGTTGCGGGGCGTGACCTCCGGCGTGATCGCACAGTGGTTCTACATCGGATTCGGGCTGCTGTTCTTCGCGGCCAACGGTCACCTGGCGGTGATCGCGCTGCTGGTGGACAGCTACAAGGCCTTGCCGATCGGCACCGCCATCCCCGATGCTTCCGCGTTCGCCGAGGTGGCACCGACGCTGTTCCTGCAGATCCTGCGCGGCGGGCTGACCCTGGCGTTGCCGATGATGGTGGCGATGTTGGCGGTCAACCTCGCATTTGGCGCCTTGGCCAAGGCGGCGCCGGCATTGAATCCGGTGCAGTTGGGCCTGCCGTTGACCGTGCTGCTGGGTCTGTTTCTCCTGTCCAGCTTCGCCAGCGAATTCGCACCGCCGGTGCAGCGCCTGTTCGACACGGCCTTCGATGCCGCCAGAGAATTGACCGCGTAGCGTGCATCTCAAGTTTGTGATCGACAAGCCGTCAATCCCACTGAATCATTGATGCTCACTCGTCTCAGCCACCTACCCATCCTACGGGGACCGATGTTCAAGCTGCATGTGCTGTTCGCCCTTCCTGCGCCGCAGCGCATCGCGTCCTGGGTCTGTCGCTGGCTATTCGTGGTCGCGTTCGCAATGGCGGGCATCGGGAGTACCCGCGCGCAGAGCTACAGCTTCCGCGATTACGCGCAGAGCGATGGTCTGCAAGGCATGAGCATCACCGGATTGGTCGAAGACCGCCGCGGTGCGGTCTGGGTGGCGACCGAACTGGCCTTGCACCGTTTCGAGCGTGATCGCTTCATTCCGGTCGGCCAGGATCAGGGGCTGGATGCGCGCTACACGCGGGCGCTGACGCTGGATCATGCCGGGCGCCTGTGGGTGGCCACCGCCAATGGCGTCTTCGTGCGCAACGGCGAGCAGTTCGTGCAGGTGCTGGATCACGGCAAACGCATCCGTGCCGACGCCGGCAACGTCATCGCGGCGTACCGCACCGGGGTTGCCGTGGTCAGCAACGGCGCGCTGCTGGCACTGACGCCAGCGGCCGACGGCCATTGGCAGGTGCAACCGCTGCCGGTGCGCACCGCCGACGGCAAGCTGCGCGCGCCGGGCACCACGCTGTTGGCCGACGGGCAGTTCCTCTGGGTACCGTGCGATGCCGGGGTCTGTCGCCTGGATGCACGCGGCACGGTGGTCGAAGCGCTGTCCGAAGCCGATGGCGTGCCGGCGCGACGCTGGCGGGTGATCTTCCGCGAACGGGGCGGACGGTTGTGGCTGCGCGGCGGCGGCAAGCTCGTCTCGCGCGACCCCGGCGCCACCCATTTCACCGACCATCCGGCCAATCCGGAAAACAGTTTCAACACCCTGTCCGGCTCGACCACGATGGTGGAAGACGCGCGCGGACGCATGCTGACCCGGTCCGATCACGGCCTGGTGCGCTGGGAAGGCACGCACTGGACCGATATCGGCGCCGACCAGGGCCTGCAGCTGGAAGCTCTGGTCGGCCCGTTGCTGCTGCAAAGCAACGGCACGCTATGGATCGGCACCCGCGGACTGGGCCTGCAGCGGATGCTGGGCTACGGCAACATCGAGCACCTGACCGAAGCGCAAGGCATGCCGCCAGCGCCGACCTGGACCATGCAGCGCCTGCCCGACGGCCTGCTCGCCGTCGGTGCCGACGGTGGCGCCAGCCTGTTGGAGCGGCATGCCACGCATGCGCGGCCATGGCTGCTGGAAGACGGTGCAGTGTTGTCGCAGGCACTGAACATCACCGTGGCGCCCGATGGTGCGGCCTGGGTGTCGTATTACTCAGGTGCCATTGCCCGGCGCGATCCGCTCACCGGGGTGACCCGCAACGTGATGGATTTGCCCAGACCCGGCTACAAATTGCTGTTCGACAAGGTCGGTGCGGTGTGGATCGCGACACCGCGCGGCCTGGTCCGCGGCCAGGCCGCCCCGCCCTATGCACTGGCCCCCGAACCGGCAATGGAAGGCAAGTTCATCGGCGATATCGAGTTTGATCGCCAGGGCCGGCTGTGGGCGGCCACCGGCGATGGCCTGTATCGCCGCGACGGCACTACCTGGGTGAAGATTGCCGTGCGAGGCAGCTTGCCCAGCCAGGACATGCTCCAGATCGACTTCGCGCCCGATGGCGAAATCTGGTTGTCGCTGCGCGACACCGGCCTGTGGCACGGCCGCCTGCAAGCCGACGGCAGCCTGCTGTTGCAGGTGGTGGACGACCCGCTGATTTCCAGAATCATGCCCTTCATCCTGCGCCACGACCGCAAGGGGCGGTTGTGGGTGGGCAGCAGCCAGGGGCTGGATCTGTACCAGAACGGCCATTGGTCGCGGATCACCCGCGCCGAGGGGCTGCTATGGGACGACATGTCGTCCAACGCCTTTCTGGAAGACGACGACGGCAGCATCTGGATCGGCAGCAGCCGGGGGCTCAGCCATCTGCGCGACCCGCAACGGCTGTTCGCCGCGCAACCGCTGCGGGTCGACATCGCCGAGGTCCGGCGTGGTGCCCGGATCGTGCATGCCGGCGCGTCGCTCGCCTGGTCGGAAACGCCGCTGGATATCGAGCTGAGCACGCCGGGCGTGGAAGGCGGCGCCGACCGCATCAGCTTCCGTTACCGGGTCAAGGCCCATCAGGCACGCTGGACCACGTCCTCGCTCAGCCACCTGACCTATCCGCTGCTGCCACCAGGCGACTACACGCTGGAAGTGCAGGCACTGGATGCCTATCAACGCAGTGCCAGCCCGATCGCGCGCTTTCAGTTCGTCATCCGTCCACCGTGGTGGCGCAGCATCGCTGCCCTCGCCGGCTACCTGCTGTTGGCCGTCGCGGCCGTGGTCTTGCTGCTGCGCTGGCGCACGCACAAATTGCTGCGGCGCAAGCGCGAACTGGAACAGTTGATCGCCGAACGCACCGCCGAACTGGAGCAGGACAAGCGCGATCTGGAAGCGGCACGGTCCGAACTCGCGCTCAAGGCCAGCCACGACGAACTGACCGGCTTGCTCAACCGCGCCGGCATCCTGCACGCACTGCGCGGCATGCTCGCACGCGCCGATGCGGTCGCACGGCCGCTGGCCGTGGTGCTGATCGATCTGGATTACTTCAAACTGGTCAACGACCAGCACGGCCATCTGGCCGGCGATGCAGTGCTGGCCGAAGTCGGTCGTCGGCTGGATGCGCTGGTCCGCGGCGACGACCGGATCGGCCGCTACGGCGGCGAAGAACTGCTCGCCTTGCTGCCAGGCCTGGGCTACGAGGCCACGCATCGGTTGGACGCGTTGCATCGCGGTATCTGCGGCGACTACCGCATCGACGGCGGCCTGCTGCAGGTGACCTGTTCGATCGGCGTCGCCTGGTTCCAGCCCGGCCAGACGCTGGAGCAATTGCTCGCCCGTGCCGATGCCGCGTTGTACAGCGCCAAGCGCAACGGCCGCAATCGCATCGACTACGACACCGAGCACCTGGCATCTGCCGGATCCGAGGGCAGCGACAGCTGACTGCGGCCGCCGCTGCCACGGGACAAGAGTGACAAAGCACAGTGGCGGCCAGCATGTACAGCCGGTTTTTCTAAAGAAACCTGACTCAGCAGCCGTTAGTACGTGTATCGCGGCCTAATATCGGGGCTGCCCATGGCAAGCGTGAGACACCGTGCGAAGGCATGGACCCCACGTGGCCGAACGTGGGAGATTGCAACGCCCGTGGGGTGCCAGCATCGCCAATGGAGGTCGTCTGGCCGGCACACACCGTTTGTCGCGGTGCTGTTGCTGGCCTTGCTGTCGCTGGCCGATCTGGCCGGCGCGCAGACCGCGAGCATCCGTCGTTACGCCCACGACCAGGGACTGCTCGGGCTGGCCGGCACCTGCCTGCTGCAGACGCGCGCCACGTTGATATGGGTGTGCACCGAGAGCGGGCTGTATCGCTACAACGGGCGCGTCTTTCAGCAAGTGTCGCTGGATGGCCTGCGCAACGAGCCGATCAGCGCAATGACCGAAGCCGCCGACGGGCGGCTGTGGGTCGCCGGATTTCAGACACTATTCGTGGGCGACGAGCGGGGATTCCGCAAACTGTCGCCGGATGAAGCCGAACATCTGCAGGCAGACCTGTTGCTGGCCAGCCCGTCGTGGGGAACGGTGATGCTCAACGGCGGCACGCTGGAACGCCTGAGCGAGCGCAGCAACGGCCGTTGGCATAGCGAACCGCTGCTGGACACTGCAACGCGTGTACGCGTGCCCGAGCTGTCGCGGGTGCTGAGCCTGTCGGTGGTGGGCGAGACGCTGTGGGTAGGCTGCGAACGCAAGCTGTGCGCCGTCGATGCCCAGCGCAAGGTCCAGGTCTACGGACCGCAACAAGGCGTGCCGGAGGACCGCTGGTACAGCGTGCTGCGCGATCACGACGGCGCACTGTGGGTTCGCGGAACCGGCACCCTGCTCTATCGCGCGCCGGGCGCCACCCAGTTCAGCGTGCGCCCGCTGCCGTTGCTGGATGGCAGCACGGTCGGGCCACAGGCGCCGCTGGTGCTGGATCGGGAAGGCCGCGTACTGGTGCGCCGCAACGATGGCCTGGTGCGCTGGGAAAACGGCCAGTGGCGTACCTTCGGTGCCGACAACGGGCTGCCCCCCGGCAGCAGCGACGCGATCGTGGTGGACCGCGACGGCGATGTCTGGATGACCGTGGACGGCGAAGGCCTGGTGCGTTGGGCCGGCTACGACTGGATAGAGAACTGGGACGCCACCCAAGGCATGCCGGCCGCGCCGACCTGGTCGATCACCCGCGATGCGCAAGGCGCGCTGCTGGTTGGCAACGAGCACGGCCTAGGCCGTCAGGCCGATCCGCGTGGACGCTTCGTTCCTGCCTTGCCCGCTGCCGGAATCCAGGTCGTTGGCATGGTGCGCAGCAACGACGGCAGCCTGTGGACGCTGAATTCGGCCGGATTCCTGCGCCGTACCTGGCCCGACGGCCGCAGCGTCGAGATCGCCAAACTTCCACGCACCGCGCGCCGCGCGTTCATGGACCGCCAGGGGCGGTTGTGGTTGCTCAGTTTCGGCGGCCTGTTCGTGATCGAACGCCCACTGGAAGGCGGCGCGCTGCGAACAGTGACCGACATGCCGGCGATCGCCTATACCGATATCCAGCAGACCGCCGACGGCACCCTGTGGGTAGCCAGCGCCAATGGGCTGTTCCGTCTGCAGGATGAGCAATGGTCGAGGGTGCCGGTGCGGGTCAATGGCGCTGCGGCCGACCCGTGGATCGGCAAATTCCACATCGGCGACAGCGGCGAAGTCTGGATGGCGTTCTACCGACCCGGCCTGTGGCACGGCACGCTGCAGCCCGATGGCCTGGACCTGCAGATCGTCAAAGATGAAGCGCTGCGCGATGTCGGCGTGTACCTGCTGCGCAGCGATAGCGTGGGCCGGGTCTGGGTCGGCCATGCGCGCGGGGTGGAAGTTTACGACGGCGAGCGTTGGGCGCACCTGTCGCAATCGCAGGGGCTGATCTGGGACGACGTGTCCGAATCGGCGTTTGCCGAGGATGCCGATGGCTCGGTGTGGATCGGCACTGCGCGCGGGGTAACGCATCTGCGCGACCCGGGCCGCTTGTTCGACGCGCGCCAGCCCAGCGTGCGCATCGACAGCATCAGCCGCGACGGGGTGCAGGTCGCACCCGGCCAATTGATCGGCTGGAGCGACAAACCGCTGCATATCGAGCTGTCCACACTGGAGGTCTATGACGATCCCAGCCGCCTCACGGTGCGGTATCGCCTGCTCGGGCTCCACGACGAATGGATCCAGAGCGATAACCTGTCGATCGACCAGCCGCCGCTGCCGTCCGGTCACTTCCGCCTGCAGGTACAGGTGCTGGACCGCTATCGGCGCACTGCCTCGGCGGTCACCGAGTTGCCCTTCGCAGTGGCACCGTTATGGTGGCGTAGCCCCCCGGCCATCGCGCTCTACTTGCTGATCGGCAGCGGCCTGCTGGTCGGATTGTGGCGCTGGCGCACCCGACACCTGGTGGCACGCGGACGCATGTTGACCGCGCTGGTCGCCGAGCGCACCCATCAACTGGAACGCGAAAAACGCGATCTGGAAAGCGCCCGCGCAGCGCTGGCGCTGAAGGCCAGCCACGATGCCCTCACCGGCTTGCTCAACCGCTCCGGCGTGCTCGAAGCGATGGCCGAGGAACTGGAGGCCTGCGCCCACGGCCAACACCCGCTGGCGGTGGTGCTGATCGACCTGGATCATTTCAAGCTGGTCAACGACGAGCACGGCCATCTGGTCGGCGACGCGGTGCTGGCCATGGTCGGCGCGCGCCTGACCGCCTGCCTGCGCGATTCGGACAAGGTAGGCCGGTACGGCGGCGAAGAACTGCTGCTGTTGCTGCCGGGCATGACCCGACAGAGCCAGCATCGCCTGCGCGCCATCCACCAGACCATCAGCCTGGCCCCGTACGAGGTCGGCGCCGCGTGCGCGCTGCAGGTGACCTGCTCGATCGGGGTGGCCTGGTTCCGTCTCGGCGACACCGACGCCACCTTGCTGGCGCGCGCGGACGAGGCCTTGTATCGGGCCAAGCACTACGGGCGCAACCGCATCGAACCGGAAGAACCGCAGTCCTCGGTGGCCTGACTGCACGCACGCCCTGAGGCCGCGCTGTCGCCGCCCTGGCCAGCCAATGCGGGGTCGCCCGCGCGATAACTGGAACGTGGCTTGCATCAGACAGGGCTGACCAGTCACCGGCACCTCCATGTCCGAGTCCGAAGACGGCGGCGAACGCACAGAGCTTCCCACCGAAAAACGCCTGCGCGAAGCCCGCGAACAGGGCAACATCCCGCAATCGCGCGAGTTGTCCACCGCCGCGGTCTTCGGTGCCGGCGTGTTCGCGCTGATGGCCCTGGCGCGCAGCATCGGCGATGGCGCCAGTGTCTGGATGAAGACCGCGCTCAGCCCGGACCCGAAAATGCGTGAAAACCCGATGGCGCTGTTCGGTCATTTCGGCGACCTGCTGCTGCAACTGCTGTGGGTGATGGTGCCGCTGGTCGGGATCTGCCTGGCCGCCGGGCTGGCCGGTCCGCTGCTGATGAGCGGCCTGCATTTTTCCAGCAAGGCGATCATGCCCGACCTCAACAAGCTCAACCCGGCCAACGGGCTCAAGCGCATGTGGGGCAGCAACAGCCTGGCCGAGCTGGTCAAGTCGGTGCTGCGGCTGCTGTTCGTCGGCCTGGCCGCCAGCCTGTGCATCTCCAAGGGCCTGCACGGGCTGCGCTCGCTGGTGAACCAGCCGCTGGAGCAGGCCGTCGGCAACGGCCTGGACTTCACCAAGAGCCTGCTGTTCTACACCGCAGGCGCCTTGGTGCTGCTGGCCGCCATCGACGCGCCATACCAGAAGTGGAACTGGATGCGGAAGCTCAAGATGACCCGCGAAGAGATCAAGCGCGAGATGAAGGAAAGCGAGGGCAGCCCGGAAGTGAAGGGCCGCATCCGCCAGATGCAGATGCAGATGTCGCAGCGCCAGATGATGGAAGCGGTGCCCAAGGCCGACGTGGTGCTGATGAATCCGACTCACTACGCGGTCGCGCTCAAGTACGAGGGCGGCAAGATGCGCGCCCCGATCGTGGTGGCCAAGGGCGTGGACGAAATGGCCTTCCGCATCCGCGAAGTCTGCGAACAACACCGGGTGGCGATCGTCACCGCCCCGCCTTTGGCACGCGCCTTGTATAGAGAAGCTCAAATTGGCAAGGAAATTCCCGTGAGACTCTATTCGGTCGTGGCCCAGGTGCTGTCCTACGTCTACCAGCTGCGCGGCTGGAATGGCGGCCCGATGCCGGAATTGCCTTCCCTGGAAGTGGATGAGTTCGGCAAGGGAGCCAGCGCATGAGCGCCCAACCCGCCCCGCTGAATGCCCGTCGCGTGATGGAGTTGCTGCGCAACGGCCTGGGCGCCCCGCTGGCGCTGATGGCCATGCTGGCCATGCTGATGGTGCCGCTGGCCGCACCGGTGCTGGACGCCTTGTTCACCTTCAACATCGCCATCTCGCTGATGGTGCTGCTGGCGGTGATCTACGTGCAGCGCCCGCTGGAATTCACCATCTTCCCGATCGTGCTGTTGATGACCACGATGCTGCGGCTGGCGCTCAACGTCGCCTCCAGCCGCGTGATCCTGATCAATGGCCAGGACGGCCACGCCGCAGCCGGCAAGGTCATCGAAGCCTTCGGCCAGTTCGTCATCGGCGGCAACTACGCCGTGGGTATCGTGGTGTTCGCGATCCTGACCATCATCAACTTCGTGGTCATCACCAAGGGTGCCGGGCGCGTGTCGGAAGTGACCGCGCGCTTCATCCTGGACGCCATGCCCGGCAAGCAGATGGCCATCGACGCCGACCTCAACGCCGGTTTGCTGACGCGCGAGGAAGCCAAGGCCCGCCGCGAAGAAGTGCGCGAGGAAGCCGACTTCTACGGCGCGATGGACGGCGCCAACAAGTTCATCCGTGGCGACGCCATCGCCGCCATCATGATCCTGTTCATCAACCTCATCGGCGGCATGGCGGTGGGCATGTTCCAGCACGACATGAGCTTTGTGGATGCCGCCTCCACCTACACCCTGCTGTCGATCGGTGACGGTTTGGTGGCGCAGCTGCCGGCCTTGCTGGTGTCGTCCTCGGTGGCCTTGCTGGTCACCCGCGCCTCGCGGGCGCAGGACATGCGCGGGGCGATGATCAGCCAGGTGTTCGGCCAGCACCGCGCGTTGGCGGTGGCTGCGGCCATCCTGGGCCTGGTCGGCCTGGTGCCGGGCATGCCGAACGTCGCGTTTTTGACGCTCGGCCTGATCCTGGGCGTGATCGCCTGGAAAATGTACAAGCGCAGCCTGGTCATCCCGCCGACCGGCGACCCGGCCACCGATCCCAAGGCCGCTGCGGCAGCCACTGCCGCCCAGGCCAGTTCGGAACTGAGCTGGGACGAGCTGCGCCCGATCGACCCACTGGGCCTGGAAGTGGGCTACCGGCTGATCCCGCTGGTGGACAAGAACCAGGGCGGCGAACTGATGGCGCGCATCAAGGGCGTGCGTCGCAAGCTCACCCAGGACATCGGCTTCCTGGTCCCGCCGGTGCACATCCGCGACAACCTGGAGCTGTCGGCCAACGCCTACCGCCTGCTGGTGCACGGCGTGCCGGTGGCCACCGCCGAGATCTACCCCGACCGCGAACTGGCGCTGGACCCGGGCGGTGCGCTCGGCCAGCTGGACGGCATTCCCGGCAAGGACCCGGCGTTCGGCCTGGACGCCACCTGGATCCAGCCGCATCAGCGCTCCTACGCCGAATCGATGGGCTACACCGTGGTCGACCCGGCCACCGTGGTCGCCACCCATCTGTCGCACCTGATCCGAGAACACGCCCCGGAACTGCTCGGCCACGAAGAAGTGCAGCAGTTGCTGGCCACCCTGGCCAAGACCGCGCCGAAGATGGTCGAAGACCTCACGCCCAAGGCGCTGCCGCTGTCGGTGGTGGTACGCGTGCTGCAGAACCTGCTGATCGAGCGGATTCCGGTGCGCCAGCTGCGCAAGATCGTCGAAGCACTGGTCGAACACGCCCCGCACAGCCAGGACCCCGCCACCCTCACCGCCGCAGTGCGCACCTCGCTGGGCCGCTTCATCGTGCAGGAAATCGCCGGCATGTCCGCCGAACTGCCGGTCTACACGCTGGCCCCGCAGCTGGAGCGCGTGCTGCAGGAATCCACCCACGGCAACGGCGTGGCGCTGGAGCCGGGGCTGGCCGAGCGTCTGCACCAGAGCCTGGCCGACTGCGTCGGCAAGCAGGAAGCCCGCAACGAACCGGCCGTGGTGCTGGTACCCGGCCAGGTCCGCGCCGCGCTGGCCCGTCTGGTCCGCCACAGCGTGCCGACCCTGTCGGTGCTGGCCTATAGCGAAGTACCGGAAGACAAGCGCCTGAAATTGGTCGGCACGATCAGCTAAACGTCACCCAGCCAACGCTGCTCGGCGGCACTCTGGCAACACGGCAACGCCAGCCCGTCATCCAGATGAGGCCAGCCAGCACTCCGCGCAACACGCGCCGGCATTTCGCCCTTCCCCCGCCGACGGGGGAAGGTGCCCGCAAGGCGGATGGGGGCAGCGCGATCGGCCGTACCCTCACCCCAACCCTCTCCCGCAGGCGGGAGAGGGGGCCGATTACGTGGCGGTGCCTACTGCCCCAGGCCGGCGCTGTCCGCATGGGAAGAGAGCTCGCAATGCGGTAGTGCTTGAATGAAGTGCTTGAGTGACGCGCGAGTGGTTGGACGTCGATGGACCGAGTGGTTCGACGTCGATGGACCAGGCTCCGGCTACCTGCATGGAGGCAACTGTAAAAGACCTCGCGACGCCGATTCCTTCCGCCCAACACCAGACAGCACTCCGCCCTACACAAGCCGGCGTTCTGCCCTACACCAGCCGGCGCTCCACCCTTCCCCCGCCTGCGGGGGAAGGTGCCCGCAGGGCGGATGGGGGCAGCACACAAACCCACCCACCCCAGAACGGCGGCCCGACCAACGAAACAACGCCAGCCAAGCACTCCGCACTACACCAGACAGCACTCCGCCCTACACCAGCCGGCGCTCCGCCCTTCCCCCGCCTGCGGGGGAAGGTGCCCGCAGGGCGGATGGGGGCAGCGAACGGACCCCACCGCCGCAAAATCGGCCGCGGGTAACCGCCATCCACCAGCTGCAGCCCGCAGCGCCGGAAAGCCGCCACCGGGCCGACCATCCAATCGATTGCACGACGTCGGCGGCTCGCAGGCTCTCAGAGAACCTCACCGCAAGAGCCACGGACAGGCGCCACAACGCGCCGCACCGCACCGCCCTTCGGGAAAAAGCCAATCAATCCATCGACTTGGCCTCATGCAACAACGCCGACAGCACGGCCAACGCGCCATCCCGACCCTGCAACTTCCTGCGCCGGAAACCCAGCACCGCGTTTTGGCATGCCGCGTGCATTAGCTCTGGCGAGACCGCACACAGCTTGATCGGTGCGGGGCGCGCAGCAGGACTTGGAACAACCGAACGGGACAGGCAACTCATGACGCTGGCAACACACCCACATTTTTCACGTACCCGTCCGGCGTCCGGCGGGTCCCGTTCCTGGAGGCACTTCGCATGAAAATCAAACGCTTCGTTGCCCCGGACATGCGCACCGCATTCCGCATGGTGCGTGAAGAGCACGGCCCGGATGCGGTGATCCTGTCCAACCGCCGCACCGCCGACGGCATCGAGATCGTCGCTGCCAGCAATTACGACGAAGAACTCGTGCAGCGCGCCCTGGAAACCGCGCGCTCCGAACCGCCGGTCACTGCGCCGGCCCAGATGCACCAGGCGCCTGCAGCGCAAGCCACCTCCGCCCCCGTACACGCCCCGCTCAAGCCGGCTGCCGATGCCGGCATGCGTCAACGCGTTGCCAGTGCCGCCGACGACATGATCGCCGCCATGGCGCTGCGCCAGCCGGTCAACGTGGTGCGGCAGGCGCCAGCAGCTGCGCCGATGCGCAGCGCCGCACCCTCGCCCACCGCGCAGGCATTGGCCAACGCGGTGGCCGCATCCGCCGCGCCGCGCCAGCAACACGCGCTGTCGGCAATCCCGGAACAGGTCTTCGCCGACTTTCTGACCACCGCCCCGGTGCAGCGCGCTTCCTTGGAAGCGGCTGCGGCACCGACACCGGTCATGGCTGCGGCCATGACCGCACCCGTCGCTGTCGCTGTTGCCGGCTACGGCCAGGACGACGACGCGCTGGCCGACGAGGCCGATTTCGATCTGGACGACGCCCTGCCGCAAATCCTGCCGCCGGCCGCCTTGCCGCCGCTGGTGGTCGCACCGGTGGCCCTGGCCGCCGTGCCGGTCGCCGCCGCCCCGGCGACGCAGAACGACGCAGAACTCAAGCAGCTACGCGGCGAACTGGCGCTGATGCGGCAGATGATCGAGCGCGAAATGAACCGCCTCACCGACGAGCGCCTGCGTGGCTCGCCGGTGCGTGCGCAGGCCCTGGAGTTGATGGACGACTACGGCTTCGACGCCGGTCTGACCCGCGACATCGCCATGCAGATCCCCGCCGACACCGAATTGCACCGCGGCCGCGGCCTGATGCTGGGCTTGTTGTCCAAGCGCCTGCCGGTGGCCCCGATCGACCCGCTGGAACGCGGCGGCGTGATCGCCCTGGTCGGCCCGACCGGCGCCGGCAAGACCACCACCATTGCCAAGCTGGCGCAGCGCTTCGCCGCCCAGCACGCCCCGCGCGACGTGGCCCTGGTCACCACCGACACCTTGCGCGTCGGTGGCCGCGAGCAGCTGCACAGCTACGGCCGCCAGCTCGGCATCGCGGTGCACGAAGCCGACAGCGCCGAAAGCCTGCTCGCGCTGCTGGATCGCCTGCGCGACTACAAGCTGGTGCTGATCGATACCGCCGGCATGGGCCAGCGCGACCGCGCCCTGGCCGCCCAGCTGAACTGGCTGCGCGCCGCCCAGCAAGTCACCTCGCTGCTGGTGCTGCCCGCCAACTCCCATTTTTCAGACCTCGACGAGGTCGTGCGCCGCTTCGCCCACGCCAAGCCCCAAGGCGTGGTGCTGACCAAACTCGACGAGACCGGCCGCTTCGGCAGCGCCTTGTCGGTGGTGGTCGACCACCAAATGCCCATCACCTGGGTGACTGACGGACAGCGGGTCCCTGACGACCTGCACCGCGCCAATGCCGCCAGTCTCGTTCTTCGCCTTGAAGATTTACGGCGCGCTGCCGATAAGCCCTGTACTCCGGAGCACAACCATGCAGTCGCGTGAATACGCAAAGCTGACCAACGCCTTCCCCCTGTCGGCGACCCGTCCCGAGCCCTTGGGCCCGGTGCGCACCATTGCCGTGACCGGTGGCAAGGGCGGCGTGGGTAAAACCAACATCTCCGCCAACCTGGCCGTGGCGCTTGCCGACATGGGCAAGCGCACCCTGCTGCTGGACGCCGACCTTGGCCTGGCCAACCTGGATGTGGTCCTGGGACTCTCGCCCAAGTACACCCTGGCCGACCTGATCGCCGGCCGCTGCACGCTCGATGAAGTGATCATCGAAGGTCCGGGTGGCGTGCTGGTGGTGCCGGCCGCCTCCGGTCGCCGCCACATGGCGGAACTGGCCCCGGCCCAGCACATCGGCCTGGTCAACGTGTTCTCCGAACTGGAACGCGACCTGGACGTGATGGTCATCGACACCGCCGCCGGCATCACCGACAGCGTGCTGACCTTCTGCCAGGCCGCCCAGGACACCGTGGTGGTGGTCTGCGACGAACCGGCCTCGATCACCGACGCCTACGCGCTGATCAAGGTGCTCTCGCGCGAACGCGGCGTGGACCGCCTGCAGATCATCGCCAACATGGTGCGCGACCCCAACGAAGGCCGCCTGCTGTACGACAAGCTGTCGCGGGTCTGCGAGAAATTCCTCGGCGACGTGTCGCTGAACTACCTCGGCCACGTGCCGCAGGACGACTGGTTGCGCCTGTCGGTGCAGCGCCAGCAACCCGTCATCAAGGCTTACCCCGCCAGTCCGTCGGCGCAGGCCATTGCAGAAATCGCTCGCCGTACCTCGCGCTGGCAGGCCCCCACGGTGCCGCGCGGCAACGTCGAGTTTTTCGTCGAACGCATCATCCAACGGGGAGTGGCCGCATGAGTACCGCCACCGCAACGACCGCCACCGCGCAGTACCGTGCCGTGCAGCGCAACAACGCCAACGACATCGTCACCCAGCATGCCGATCTGGTCCGCCGCATTGCCCACCATCTGGCCGCGCGCCTGCCGGCGAGCGTGGAAGTGGACGATCTGATCCAGGCCGGCATGATCGGCCTGATCGAAGCCTCGCGCAGCTACGATTCCGACCAGGGCGCCTCGTTCGAAACCTATGCCTCGATCCGCATCCGCGGCTCGATGATCGACGAGATCCGCCGTGGCGACTGGGTGCCGCGTTCAGTCCACCGCCGTGCCCGCGACGCCGCCGCCGCCGTGCGCAAGATCGAGCAGAACACCGGCCGCGCCGCCGCTGCCACCGAAGTGGCCGCCGCGATGGAAATGCCGCTACCCGATTACTTGCGTCTGATGGAAGATGCCGCACGCGGCCAGGTGCTGAGCCTGGAGTCGCGGATCGAGGACCACGGCGAGCTGGACACCACCGCCAAGGGTGGTCCCAATCCGCAGCAGATGATGGAGCGTGGCGAATTCGGCCGCGAGCTGGGCAAGGCCATCGGCCAGTTGCCCGAGCGCGAGCAGTTGGTGCTGTCGCTGTATTACGAGCAGGAATTGAATCTGAAGGAAATCGGCGCCGTGCTCGGTGTCAGCGAATCGCGCGTCTGCCAGATCCACGGCCAGGCGGTGGTGCGTCTGCGCGGCCGCCTCAAGGTCTTCGAACTGGCCGATGCCGGTGTCGAAATTGACGAATAATTTTTTCGCGTATTTTTTAGTGTTAGGAGCTTGATGTGAACAAGAACATGCGGATTTTGATCGTGGACGACTTCTCGACGATGCGACGTATCGTCAAGAATCTGTTGGGCGATCTCGGCTTCACCAATACCGCAGAGGCCGAAGACGGCAACAGCGCATTGGCTGCGTTGCGTGCCGGCCCGTTCGATTTCGTGGTCACCGACTGGAACATGCCCGGCATGACCGGCATCGACCTGCTGCGCAACATCCGCGCCGACGCCAAGCTCAAGCACCTGCCGGTGATGATGGTGACCGCCGAAGCCAAGCGCGAGCAGATCATCGAAGCGGCCCAGTGCGGCGTGAATGGCTACATCATCAAGCCGTTCACCGCGCAGACGCTGGAAGAAAAGCTGGGCAAGGTGTTCGAACGTCTGGCGGCGACCGCCTGATGAACGCCACCGTGGATACCAACGCAGAACGCGCCGCATTGATCGACCGCCTGCAGGGCGCGCTCGATGCACTGGAAAGCGGTGACGAAGCCGCCTGGAAGCGCGAGGTGGATCACCTCGCCGCCTTGCGTACCCGTCCGATGATGCAGGGCCTGAGCCGGCTCGCCCGCGAACTCGGTCAGGCGCTGGGCGAATTGCCCACCGTGCCTGACGAAGCCGGCGAACTGGACGATGCGTGTTCGCGCCTGGACCACGTGGTGGAAATGACCGAAAAGGCCAGCCATCGCACGCTGGATCTGGTCGAGGAATGCCGCGAGCTGGCCAACCAACTGCGCGACGGCGGCCTCAATCAGGACCAGGGCGCGCTGATGGACAAGATGCGCCACAACCTGACCGAGCTGTCGCTGGCGCAGAGCTACCAGGACCTGAGCGGCCAGATCATCCGGCGCGTGGCCGGGATCGTGCGGCGCGTGCATGAAGGCTTCGGTGCGCTCGGCCTGCCGCCGAAGAACACCGAGCCGAAGAAAGACGACGGCGGTCTTGCCGGTCCTGCAGTCAAGGGCCTGGACCGTCACGCGGTGTCGCAGGACGACGCCGACGACCTGCTGTCCGGATTGGGGTTGTAACCATGAGTGCTGTTCCAGACGATATTGCTGCCGATTTCATCGTCGAGGCCCAGGAAATCCTGGATCGCCTCGGCGAACAGCTGGTGTCGCTGGAACAGGCACCCGGCGAAGCGGACCAGCTCAACGCGGTGTTCCGCGGCTTCCATACGCTCAAGGGCGGCGCCGGCTTTCTGGCGATCAAGCCCATGGTGGAGCTGTGCCATGCCGCTGAGGAAACCCTCGGCATGGCGCGCTCCGGCCAGGCGGTGCTGCAGGCGCATCACTTCGATGCCGCGCAGCAGTCGCTGGATTATCTGCAGGCGATGCTGGATGCGATGGGTTCCGGTGAGCCGGTACCGCACGCGCCGCCCTCGCTGATCGCGCAGTTCGATGCCAAGAGCGGGCCGCCAGCAGTCAAGGCCGCTCCCAAGGCGGCAGTCGCCGCCGCGGCGGCGCACGACGACGGCCATGCACCGGCAGCGCCCGGCGCCAAGGCCGCGCCGAAAGCCGCTGCCAAGGCTGGCGCCGAAGCCGAACAAACCGTGCGCGTGGACACCAAGCGCCTGGACGCCATCGTCAACCTGATCGGCGAGCTGGTGCTGTCGCGCAATCGCTTGAAGACCCTGCGCACCCGCCTGCGCGACGAAGAACTCGATCGCGCGGTCAGCACGCTGGATATCGCCACCGCCCGTCTGCAGACCGCCGTCATGCGTACCCGCATGCAGCCGGTCAGCAAGGTGTTTTCGCGCTTCCCCAAGGTGGCCCGCGACGTCGCGCGCACGCTGTCCAAGGAAGTGGAGCTGGAGCTGATCGGCGCCGAGACGGAACTGGACCGCAATCTGGTCGAAGCGCTGGCCGACCCGCTGGTGCATCTGGTGCGCAACGCCATCGACCACGGCATCGAATCGCCTGCCCTGCGCGAAGCCACCGGCAAACCGCGCAGCGGTCATGTGCGCCTGTCCGCGCAGCAGGAAGGCGACTACGTCAGCATCGAAATCCAGGACGACGGCGCCGGCATCGACCCCGAACGCCTGCGCGAAATCGCCCGCAACAAAGGCCTGATCGACGCCGAAGCCGCCGCCCGCCTGAGCACCGACGAGTGCCTGCATCTGATCTTCATGCCGGGCTTCTCGACCAAGGCCGAGGTCACCGACATCTCCGGCCGTGGTGTCGGCATGGACGTGGTGCAGTCGCGCATCCGCGAATTGAGCGGGCAGATCCAGATCCAGTCCGAACTGGGCCGCGGCAGCCGTTTCATGATCCGCGTGCCGCTGACGCTGGCGATCCTGCCGACCTTGCTGGTGCAGGCCGGCGAAGCGGTCTACGCCCTGCCGCTGGCCCGCGTGGTCGAAGTGCTGCACGCACCGCAGACCTCGCTGGGCTGGTTCGACGGCCGCGCCGTGCTCGACCGCCGCTCGCACACCCTGCCGCTGATCGACCTGCGCCGCTGGCTCGGCGTACCGGCAGAACAACCGCCGCTGCTGACCGTGGTGCTGCTGCAGGCCGGCGAAACCCGCTTCGGCCTGGTGGTGGACCAGGTCCGCGGCCGCGAGGAAGTGGTGATCAAGCCCCTGCCCCGCGCCCTACGCGGCCTGCCCGGCTACGCCGGCGCCACCCTCATCGGCGACGGCCGCATGGCGCTGATCCTGGATGTGGATGGGTTGCGCTCCAGCGATCATTGATTGTTCGGGATTCGGGATTCGGGAATCGGGAATCGTTAAGGCGATCCTGGTTGCCTGATCTAACGCCAACGGCCGCGTACTGCGGCCGTTGGCGTTTCACTACCAGCATCGCTGCCGATCTATGCCGCTACGCGCGCCGGCATGGGCGCGATGGTTTGGCGACGGTCAGGCTGCCGTGAAACTGAACCTGGAACCGTTATTTCAGAACCGTTACTTCACTAGCCCTCACACCATCCGGTGTTGAGGCGCAATCGACTGCTCTCGCTGTTGCTCCTGCTGCTGGGATTGCTGTTGGCGCCGAGTTTCGCCCAAGGCCTGTAATTGCGCCAAGGATTGCTCGACGGGCTGCGCAATCGCATCACTCGTCTTCATATGCGCCATCTTGTGAGCGGGATCGTTCAACGCACCTTCCACAACGAAGACGTTCTCGCCCTGCCGCACGGACTTGGTGTTCTCGCTCAGCACGACATGATCGATTCGCGACAGCCCGTTCTCTTTGGCTAAATACGCGCTGCTTGCTGCCAGCCGTGCGCTGTTGTCGTCGTACTCGCGGCCGAGTCCTTGCTCAAGGCGGCGAATGGCATCTTCTGCCTGCTGGTGCAATGGATCGTGCGGCTGTGGATGCACAGCCATTGCATTGGCTCCACCCGGGGATACCTGATTCCCAGGTAGCTGCACCTCTCCTATCGCTTTTTGCCACCACAGCTGATCGGGCTTAGGGTTGCTGTGCTCCTTATTCAACCCGCTGTTAGGCATGGGGGCATGAATGCTCTTGATCTCGTCAATATTCCCTACCGGCTTGAGCGCACCCTCAAAGTCCTTGTCGATCCCCTGTTTTGTCGTACGATGCAGCCCGGCATAGTTCAGCGCGCCCCACGTGAAGTCGATGCAGCTATTGGAAGCACCACCTTACTCCATATCGAAACCATGTTTTGCAGGCGACTTGCCGAACTCTTTTAGCTTCTCATACTGCGACTGATCAATCTCCATCGTGCGCGAGTAATAAGGATCTTTATAGTTTCTGACGTCATCCTTAAATACCTTTCCCGGCCCACTAGACTCGCCATGCTCTGAGGGAGCAAACCCGTAGCTGTTAATTTCCTTGCCATCACTGACTGTGTAGTACATGTGTCCGGCCATGGAGTTGCCGCCGGTGATCAAAGGCGGAGTGCCGGCCGCAGCGACGTAGACAGTGACGGTGTAGCGCTTGTCGTGATCATCCATGTCTCGCCCGCCTTATTTTGCTTTGTGAGTGTAAGCAATCAATAGGTGTGCATTCGCATCTAACAACGCTTGCCGGTTCTGATCAATACGCAATCTGAGACGATAACGACCAGCCTGGAGCGAAGCGCTGTAGGCAAACGCGAGTTCCTCGGAAGCCCTGCCCGTCGGAGCCAGCCCAGCACTTGCCATTGTCGCGACATCCGCATTTAGCGCGAACAACCCCTTTGCAATACCGTCTGCAGCGATGGTAACGGGCACCTCTTGTTCTCTTCCAACACGTTGACTGCGCTGCAGCTCCACAGTGGCGGACCCAGCCTGCTGGATACGCTCTAGATGCACGACTGCAACGATTTCGGCACGTACCAGACTGTCCGCGGCATCCGCGACGGCGCCGGTGTCACTTCCGATCAATTGAATGCCGATAAAAATTGGCGGGTTTGCGTCGTCCGGCTGGGCGGGCACGTCGAACTCAAGCACCATTTCTTCGCCGTCATTGGGGGGCAAGCTTCGCGTCAGCGGTACTGCGGTTCGCATATCTGATTGCTCCTTTGCGATGGGGGTATTTGCAGGTGGCGATTGAATGCTGCAGCTTACGATCAGACCAATGATCAATGCCGTCACTGCAACGCGCATTAGATCCTTTGCAATGAGCACCTTATCTCTCCTGTGAGTGTGATGCCGAACCTGAAGCTCAAGGCAAATCCGCGTTTAGAACATGAGGCTATCTTAGCTGCCTCTTCTGCGGCCTACCTGCTGCATCGTATCGCTTATCTGTTCACACAGCTAACTGCGCTTACAGCGCGATGCGAGCGGCACCTCCACCGGCGGCAACGCCTGCATCGACAAATGCCCCGCGCTGGCCAAGCGCCGCCGCCAATAGCGACGGCACGTTGCAAAGAACGGTTCCAGGTACACCTCTTCCACCGACACATACCCCGGCAAGACCCTTAATTATAATCGGCCAGGCATTTATCTAGTGCCTCAGTGGCGTCCTTTGCGTCACTAATGGCACCATGAAAAATCTGGGCCGCGGCATAGCGATAGTGCCGTGTCTGATCAGCCGGCTTATCGCCATCCATCGAAATTGCGGCCATGACTAGTACGCCTTCACTTATCCGCATCTCCACTGCGTGCCTCAAAGCATGGCCCAGCTCAGAGCAAATCTTTGTGCTCTTCTTTTCCCATGTACGGGGCGCAACAACAAGTCCCGCAATGCGCTTCTGGAGCGCGCCTGACGCCTGCTCAGCGACCTGCTTGTAGGTGCAAATAACAGTTCCAGATTCACTTCTTCGTGATCAAACGCCTACCCCACGCCCTGCGCGGCCTACCCGGCTACGTCGGTGCCTCCCTGATCGGCGACGGCCGGATGGCGCTGATTGTGGATGTGGACGGATTGCGCTCCAGCGATCATTGATTTTCGGAAATCGGAAATCGGAAATCGGAAATCGGAAATCGCCAAGATGATCCTGGTTGCCTGATCTGACGGCAACGGCCGCGTACTGCGGCCGTTGTCGTTTCACTACCAGCATCGCTGCCGATTTACGCCGCCACGCGCGCAAGCATGGGCGCGATGGCTTGGCGACGGTCAGGGTGCCGTGGAACTGAACCTGGAACCGTTATTTGATCCTGCCGACCCTGCTGGTGCAGGCCGGCGAAGCGGTCTATGCGCTACCGCTGGCCCGCGTGGTCGAAGTGCTGCATGCACCGCAGACCTCGCTGGGCTGGTTCGACGGCCGCGCCGTGCTCGACCGCCGCTCGCATACGCTGCTGCTGATCGACCTGCGCCGCTGGCTCGGCGTACCGGCAGAACAACCGCCGCTGCTGACCGTGGTGCTGCTGCAGGCCGGCGAAACACGCTTCGGCCTGGTGGTGGACCAGGTCCGCGGCCGCGAGGAAGTGGTCATCAAGCCGCTACCCCGCGCCCTGCGCGGCCTGCCCGGCTACGCCGGCGCCACCCTGATCGGCGACGGCCGCATGGCGCTGATCCTGGATGTGGATGGGCTGCGCTCCAGCGATCATTGAGGTTGGGGATTCGGGAATCGGGAATCGGGAATCGGGAATCAGCAAGACGATCCTGGCTGCCTGATCTAACGACAACGGCCGCGTACTGCGGCCGTTGTGGTTTCACTACCAGCATCGCTGCCGATCTATGTCGCTACGCGCGCAAGCATGGGCGCGATGGTCTGGCGACGGTCGGGCTGCCGTGGAAGTGAACCTGGAACCGTTATTTCCTGGAACCGTTATTTCCCATCCAGCTAATATTTAAACATCTTAAACCAGCCCGGGTTTTAGAAAAACGGGGGAACATGCGAGCCAGCTGGCGCAAGCATCCCAAGCGCGATATCGTCAACTCCAAAACCCGATGTTTTGTTGATAAACGCGATTGCGGCGACGCGCGTGTCGGCGTTGAAGCCCATGAAGCTACGAACGCCGCCGCCATTTCCATTGCTCCAAGCTATACTCTGGCCATCCGGGTGGACCTTCCGCCAGCCGATACCCATTCTGGTATCGGCATTATCGCCGGGCCTATCTACGGTCAGCATCATTGAAGCCGCCCTAGAGAGGGGACCGCTTTCTTTGTTTGTCCAAAGTGTCATGAATTTCGACAGGTCCTTCACCGTCGAAAAAAGGCCGCCTGCCGGCGCAAGCGCACCAAATTCCCAGGGTTGAGCCGAGTGGAAGTCCGCATCGTAACCCCAAATTTCGCGGTGCTGCATCGCCGTTGATAGAGTAAGCGTAGTCTCGTCCATACGAAGCGGTTCAAGAATGCGAGCTCGCAAGAGGTCAGCATACGTTTTGCCAAGGCGCTGTGACAACGCGTAACCCAATAACGCGTAGTCAAAATTCGAGTATTCAAAACTCGACCCCGGTAAGCGCGTGAGATGGACACGACCTAAATCAGCACAAAGATCGCTCTCGGTGTAGCCGGCGTAGGGGTTGTCTTGACTGAGGCCGGTGCGACTGGATGGCCGAAGTGGTAGCCCACTCGTATGAGTGGCTAAATCGAGAAGCGTGATCTCATTCCCGTCGAAGGTGGCGGGAGGAACTGCAATGTACATTGATAGCGGATCGACGAGATTCACTTCACCCCGCTGAACGCAATCAGCAAGTAATAGTGCCGTGAATATCTTGGTTAGCGAGGCGATCTGAAATACTGACCGATCATTCGGCTGTTGGAGTTTACCTAGGCCAACCGTTCCGTAGTGGAAGGTCTTCAATTCGCCTGCGCGCACCACCCCCAATACGGCCCCGGTGCCCTGCTTTTCCTCGGCTACGCGACGGCGAAGGGCCGAGGACACGCTATCAGCTTCAATTCCGGGTTTGGCAAAGCTACGCATCGGCAGGGCCATGGATAATGCCGCAGCCAAAACAGTGCGGCGTTTAATTGAGGCGACCATTTTTACTCCTCACTCCAACATCAGCGTTTGAGCCATGCAGAGGGTATCACCCTATTCGGCCGGATACTTCCTGTCCGCATACGCGATGTTGTATGGTGTCGCCGCCTCGCAAGACAGAAATCTCTCGCCGGTTTGGTGATACGGCTAAGCGGCGGGAATCGCTTTAGCTGCTTCGAAACCAGCCTTTCCGCATTCCACCAATCCCGGCCATTCAACAATGGCAGCTATTTGTCGAATAACGGGTCCAAACCTCAGGGTCAGATTGACTTCCTTAAGTGAATCTGACCCCGTTCTTTGGGCGTACCTGCCGAACAGCCGCCGCTGCTGACCGTGGTGCTGTTGCAGGCCGGCGAAACCCGCTTCGGCCTGGTGGTGGACCAGGTCCGCGGCCGCGAGGAAGTGGTCATCAAGCCGCTACCCCGCGCTCTGCGCGGCCTGCCCGGCTATGCCGGTGCCACCCTGATCGGCGACGGCCGCATGGCATTGATCCTGGATGTGGATGGACTGCGTTCCAGCGATCAGTGAGTTTGGGGATTCGGGATTCGGGATTCGGGATTGGGAGAATCGGGAATCGGGAATCGGGAATCGGGAATCGTCAAGACGATCCTGGTTGCCTGATCTAACGACAACGGCCGCGTACTGCGGCCGTTGTCGTTTCACTACCAGCATCGCTGCCGATCTATGCCGCTACGCGCGCAGGCATGGGCGCGATGGTTTGGCGACGGCCAGGCTGCCGTGGAAGTGAATCTGGAACCGTCATTTCAGAACCGTTACTTCACTAGCCCTCACACCATCCGGTGTTGAGGCGCAATCGACTGCTCTCGCTGTTGCTCCTGCTGCTGGGATTGCTGTTGGCGCTGAGTTTCGCCCAAGGCCTGTAGTTGCCCCAAGGATTGCTCGACGGACTGCGCAATCGCATCACTTGTCTTCATATGCGCCATCTTGTGAGCGGGATCGTTCAACGCACCTTCCACAACGAAGACGTTCTCGCCCTGGCGCACGGACTTGGTGTTCTCGCTCAGCACGACATGATCGATTCGCGACAGCCCGTTCTCTTTGGCTAAATACGCGCTGCTTGCTGCCAGCCGTGCGCTGTTGTCGTCATACTCGCGGCCGAGACCTTGCTCAAGGCGGCGAACGGCTTCTTCTGCTTGGTGATGCAGCGGATCTGTTGGCAGCACTCTCGCAAGCTGTGTTACTTCCTGTAGTGGAGATACCTGCTCACCGGGCGGCTGCGCCTCACCAATCACCTTCTGCCAAAGTTCCTGCTTGGGCTTGGGATTGTTGTGCTCCTTATTCAACTCACTTTTAGGCACAGGAGCAGGAATGCTCTTGATCTCATCTACGTTTTCTACGGGTCTGATATCCCCCTCAAAGCCTTTATCAACTCCATCTTTTGTCTTCCGGTACAGTCCAGCGTGATTGAGCGCATCCCACGTGAAGTCGATACAACTGTTTTTAACACCGTGATATTCCATATTGAACCCGTGCTTAGCAGGGGCCGCGCCGAAGGCCTCCAACTTGTCATACTGGGCCTTATCAATCTCCATCGTGCGTGAGTAATACGGTTTTTGATAGGTGTCGACGTCATTGAACGAAGGTTTTCCCGGCCCGCTAGCCTCACCATGCTTGATGGGCGAGAACCCATAACTTTTGACAGTCGTTCCGTCGTCAATCGAGTAGTACATATGGCCGCCGAAGGATGTGCCTCCGGTCATCAACGGCGTACCTGCGGCAGCGACGTAGACAGTGACTGCATAGCGCTTTTCATGATCATCCATGCTCATTCCCCTCACTTTCCTTTGTAGGTGTAAGCGACAAGAAGTTGAGCATTAGCCGCAACCAGCGCCTCGGCGTTCTGATCAAAGCGCAGTTTGAGCCGATAACGGCCTGGCTGGACAGCATTGCTATAGCCGAACGCCAACTCCCTGGACGCGGTCTGTTCAGTAGACAAACCGGCGTCCTGCAGCGTCGTACCGTCCGCATCAAAAGCGAACAGACCAGGAGCCATACCATCAGCTGACAAGGGAATGGACGCCTGCTGACCTACTCCCACACGCTGACTACGCTGCAATTCCACGGAGACCGGACCGGATGGTTCAATACGCTCCAAGTGGAGCTCGGCCGAAACACCAGCGCTAATCAGCCTGTCAGCACTTTGGGAGACGGCAGTTGGATCGACACCGGTGATCCGCACACCGATGAAAACGGGCGGAGTCGCGTCGTCGGGCAGTGCGGGCACATCGAATTCCAGCTCTGTAGGCCCACGATCATGTGGGGTCAAACTCCGTACCAACGGGACGACCGTTCTCATCTCTATCTGCTCCTTTGCGATAGGCACGTTTGCAGGCGGCGGTTGCAGGCTGCAGCCAGCGATCAGGCAGGTAATCAATGCCGTGAGTGCAAAGCGCATTGGATCGTTTGCAAGGGGCACGGCCTTTCTCCAATAAGTTGGTGCTGCAGGGGGAATTTTGACAGTTTTTCAATGTCATCGTGTCATGCACGCCTCTCAAGTACCCCCAATGCCCTATGCACGCATTGCTTTATGAGGCCTGACAACTCCAGGGCTGAGTGACATGTCCGCTACCTCAGCTTATCGAATGTAGACCCATTCGACGCATTTGTGCGCTACCAACGCTTGCGGTTCCGCAGCCTCGCCACGCGGAAAAACCTCTACTCGCATTCCCGGACGCGTAAAGAAATCACTCATCCAGCGCCCGTCTTCGACGATGTTGCGCTCGCGCGCAAATCCCATTAGCTCAAGCTGCTGGGTGAAGCGGTCGAAGTCCAGACGACAGATCTCGGTCATTGAAGGCGATGCACCGGCCACATTGCGATCAAAACGGAATTCAAACCAGCGTCCATCGAGTTTGGTTTCATCAACACCAAAGCCGTAGCTCCACTCTTTGGTGAGCCGGCCAAAAGCACGGTATAGGCGTTCATCGTCTTTTACGAATTGAACGACCTGCCCCATTGCCGACTTCAGACGCTCGGGAGTGAAGTCGGAAATGGTCTGGCTGCCTTTGATCAACGCAAGCAGGTGGCCAAGCAAACCCTCCGCAGTGGGCTTGTCAGGCGGCACAGTGGCAGGGCTGGATGAACTCAGGGCGGATGTCTCCGTGACGGTTGCCGGAGCTGCGCCGCCCGCCGCGTGGGCGCAAGCTCCCAGAGCCAGGGTGGCGAGCAAGGCGTAGAGGGGGCGCGCAATCATGAAGCGTCCGGTGTGCGCTAATGTCGCTGCGACGCTAGTGGCATGCGGCACTGAGGTCAATCGCAGGTCTCTGTCACCCGCACCATCATCGCCCCACGCTGCGCGCCCTGGCCGGCGCCTCCGCCGGCGGCAACACCTCCATCAGCAGTTGTCCTTCACTGGCGGTGATGCGCAGCTTGGTGCCGATGGCAAAGCCCAGTTGTTCCAGCCATAGGCCGCTGAGGCGGACGTGGGGCACGTGCTGGTCGCCGGCGTGGTCGTGGGCGCCGGGGTAATGGGTGTAGCTGACGGTGCATTGGCGCGGGCGGCGAGCGCGGCGGGGTGCACGTAGCGTGCCGGGGCCTTGCGGCGAGGCGTCCGGGTCGGGCGGCAGCATCGGTGGCAGCTTGGTGCGGTCGGGTTCCACAACGACCCACTGCACCCGCTTGGGTGGCGCGGAGCGCGCACGCGTGCGGGTGGGCCGTGCGTTGGCAGATGCCTTGGGTGGGCGGCGGCGTGTCATGGCGCCTCCGGGTGATGGCGGGTGATTGTTGCAGCGACGTACTGCTGCAATGGCACAGCCCTGCGTGCCGACAGGCGGCGCGAGGTGTGCGGCAATACACCGAGCTGGTGACTCAGCGGATGCGCGGCATGGTCTCTCGCCTGCTCAATAGCTGTGCTTGCGTCGAGCCTGCGCAGCACATCGCCCATATCCCACCGCGGGCGGTGAGCGGAAGCTGGCAACAGATCAACCGGCACAGATGCCGGCATGGATGGTGCGGTAGACATGGCAACGCCCTCCTGGAACAACCCAAGAACCGCCGCCAACGGCGACGGGATGTCGGGAGGTTCGAAACCGCTCATAGCCGGCGGGCGTATTCCCCTTGCGGGTGTTGTATTAGCCGCCCTCCCGACGCAGGCATCGCATCGGCTTGCACCTGCGGGATGCAGGCACAAAAAACCCACCGGTTTGACGGAGGTGGGTACCGCTATGAGAGGAGTTTCGACGCTCCTTGGGACTAGATTGCAAGTACGCGGTCTGGCGTGTCAAGACACGCTGGCGGGTCTCGTGTGGCTCTGTGCGCCGATGAAGCAGTTCCATACGGGCCACGCAAGCCGAGCGCCCTCGCCTGATAAGTGCACCTGACCCTTCACGGTCCGATGCGAGCGCGGGAGCGTCGCGCCCATACCGCCGCGTTTCAGGCATAGGCGCGTGGTTGGCGACTGCCAGGCTGCAGTGGAAGTGAACCTGGAACCGTTATTTCGAGCCGTTACTTCTCAACCATTGGATGTCACTTAAATGCAAGGCCCACTTCACCGAATTCGGCTTTCCCGAACGGCATTCATCCATGCGCGGACATGGTCACCGTTATTGAATCTATCTTGGAAGAGCAGCTTCCGTCGGTCGACAATCTCACTCCAATTCCGGTCAGCGGTGTCCAACGAGGCCTCAGCGAGAGTGGGATTGCCGTGCCATAGAGCTTCCATGTTACTAGCCCATCGCAGGTACTGCATCCAGGATAGTTTCAGCCAGGCAGTACGAGTACCACCGCGGATGATTTCCAAGATTCGCGCTTCCGATGGGTTGCCGGACATATCCCTGCCTTCGAACCATCCATGACGAAGTAGCAACGCCACGTCAGCCTCCCGCAATCGAGCTAGCAAGGGCCCTTCGTTCCAATAGGCCACTTGCCGTCCCCCAGCTTCTTCGTCCTGCCATCGCCCAGGGGAGAAGCGCCGTAGATTCATGAATTTTCCTGTGGAGATGTCGGTTGCTCCAGCGAGCTTCCACAGAATCAAGTCATGACTCACGAAGGCAACATGCACTCGCATCTCCGCAGAAAGGAGACGCACAAGATGCACGGCAGTGGGAATGCCAGCGCCATCCTTCAAGGGCTCACGTGGTGGCACATCCTCATTTACAAACGTGAGGTAGACGCGTTCGCAGGAACTTCGCGAAAGGATCGATGCGATAGCCATCGCCCTTGTTGGGTTCGCGAGGTCACGCAAGCTAACTACGGCTGTCAGCATCGTCTGGATTTCATGCTGATCTGCGTACTGCTTAGTCGCGTCAGCGACCTCTACCATCAAGGAGTAGTAGTCGTCCGTAAATGCTCTCGGAAACAATGCTGGGGAGCACACCGCATCCACGCCGAGACGGGCTCCTTCATCAACAATCGCGCGCGTGCGCGTTGTCCACCAGCCGATATCTGCATGATCGGCTGTCGCAAAATCGGCCGGAAAGTAGGACCATTGGTCCATCTTTCCTTTTTCGACCGCAGGGTTATACATTTGCGGGTCAAGGATCACCTCAAGCCTATCGCGCAGAGTACCTAGGCGAGCAAGTCGAGTTTGAACGTCTGTAGGTCCATCGTTGACCGGGCTGAGGATTAGCCCGGTATAGGCGCCAATGTCAGCTTCCTCTAGGAGGTTCCAGGAATCGTGGCCGAACTGCAGATAGGACGCCATTGATTTCTCTTAGGGTTGGGTCAATGATTTGATGAAATCGGAAGGCCTGCGGTATCTGGAAACGGGCCACGGTTTGAGCGCCCTAGTTATACAGCCGAACCCCATTGCGGTAAGGCGCTGAGCATTTGTAGCCGGCATTTCGTGTTTCGCGGCTACACTAATGATGGCGTCATTTATAGTTTTTCCCGGCTCAAGGAACGGGTGATGTCCAAGAAGGCATTCTGCCAGCACTATGGCGACTCCGAACTGGTCAGTTCTCCAGTCAATGAGTGCTTTGTCGTTGGTTAGCTGCTCAGGGGCTGCATATGCAGGCGTTCCCGGCCCCATTTGCATGAAGGCATGCGTGAGAGTTGGCTGATCCAACATTCTCACAATTCCAAAATCCGTTAGTACGGGGTGGGGGTCCCTATCATCGCGGAACATGATGTTTGCGGGCTTGATGTCCCGGTGAACAAGTCGCTTACTTTCAAGATGTTCCAAGACTTCTGCTAGCCGTACACCGAGAGCTCGGACAACTGCTGGAGGCAGAGCGCCTAGCTTAAGGCGTGCCTCAAGCGTTCCGCCGCCCAAGTATTCCTCATAGACGACCCACAGGTGGTGGGTTCCGTGCGCATAGGGGAATGCTTGCAGAAGTTTCGCAACCGATGCATGCGAGCACTCCTTGAGCGCATCGGCCTCACGCACAAGGCGGTTAGCATCACCCGCTATCGCAGCAATCTTAAGCGCGAATGGATACGACTGATGGACAGAAAGATAGGCGCTCTTGAATGCCCCTTTGCCCAACAATCCTTTGAATTCAAATCCGCATTGCTGACACAGCTGCTCGGCAACCAGATCTAGATTTAGCTGCGCGCTCATCATCTTTTAGCGAATCGAAATGTTCGTGCGCTTGCGCCCGCAGCCAGGTCAGTAGTGCGTCCTGCTCGGAGGCCTCGATGAGCACCTCCACGGATTTTCCATCGAATGAACACAGTCCCACCCCCCGTAATTCAAACTCGTCTCGGTTCCTCAGCGCTCTAGCGGCCACATGTGCAGGAACGATCACATATGACTTGTTGGCGTAAGCAGTGCTGCGATACGCCTGATGAAATGCTCGCTTCCAATTATTTAACTTGGCTTCGAAGGCTACTAGTGTCTTGCGCCGATGCCGAGCGAGAACATCAACGACCCCAGCGCGGTGATCCCACTCCTTGGTGATTTCTACCTTTCCAAACGATGTACGACCCTTTGATAGCTTACCTACGAAGCTGTCGACAAAGTCTGACTCGGTTGAAAAATCGTCACGGTCTATCGCTGGGGCAGTGGCTTGAGACATGAGGCGCTTCACTGACTACTTTTGTGTAGTTTACCAATACTTGGCCAACTAGCGGCAGCCCGTTCGGCAAGGCAAACCAGCGCATACGCCAACAGTAGGAGGCCTAGGAAACAAACACCCCACATCGACCACACTATCGAAATAACGGTTCCAGGTTCACTTCCACCGCAGCCCGGCCATCGCCAAACCATCGCGCCCATCGCGCCCATACCGCCACGCGGCAGGCATGGGCGCGACACGTTGGCGCTAGAACTTGTAGGTCAGCCCCAGGTACGCCAGCCGGCCTGCGTAGCCGCCGGTGTAGAAGCGGGCGCGGGTGTCCTCGCCCAGGTGCGAGCGTGACTCCTGCTTGGTCAGGTTCAGCACCGAGGCGGTGAGGCTGAGCGCCGGGGTGATGTTGTACGCCGCGTTCAGATCGATCTGGTAGTACGGCTCCTCGTAGACGTTCAACCCGTTGACCAGGCCTTGCACCAGCTCGCCGCGACGGTTGTACGAGGCGCGCAGCAGCAGGCTGTCGGTCTCGTAGAACACGGTGAGGTTGGTCTGGTTTCTGGCGCTGCCCGGCATGGCGGTCTTGCCGGCCTCAGTGCCGTCCTCCAGCCGCACCGCCGCCTTGCTGGCATCGTTGTAGGTGTAGTTGAACTGCACACCAAGACCGAATGGCAGCGTGTGCTGCGCGTAGAGCTCCACACCCTGCGAGACCGCGTCCTGGCCGCCAGCCTGGGTGCTGTAGTTCTGCACGGTGACCGGTTGCCCGTCGACCATCATGTTCACGTCGCTGATCACGTCGACCGCAAAGTTCTCCACGTTCTTGCGGAACAGCCCCACACCTGCCACCGAGCCCGGCTGGAAATACCATTCCAGCCCCAGGTCGAACTGGTTGGCCTTGTACGGCTCCAGGTTCTTGTTGCTGCCCGAGCCGTACCAGCCCTGCTCGCTGGCACCGCCGGTCAGGCGCCGGTCGGCCACGTACTCGGGACTGTAAAACTCCAGGCTGCCGGGCGCGGCGATGTCGTTGTAGCTGGGACGTGCGATCACCTTCGCGGCTGCCGCGCGCAGCAGCAGGTTCTCGGTCAGGTCGTAGGCCAGGTTGAAACTCGGCAGCACGTCGGTGTAGTTGCGGTCCAGCCCGCTGACCACGAACGACTCGGTGCGTTGCACGCTGTCGGACAAACGCCAGTAGCCTTCGGTCCCGCAATAGGTGTCGGCCGGGGCGCCGCTGGGCATGGCGGCGCCCTGCTGGCAGGCCAGCGGATTGCCGTCGGCGCCATCGAAGAAGTAGTCGTTGTAGGCGGTCACCTTGTCGGTGGAATCGGCACGCTGGCCGGTGCGCGCCACCCGCACGCCGACGTTGCCACGCAGCCGCTCGGTGTGGAAGTTGAGTTGCAGGTAGGTGGAATAGATCTCCTCGTCGACGTTGTAGACGAAGTTGTCTTCGCTGCGGGTCTGCATCGCGCCGTAGGTCTGGTTCAAGTAGCCGATGTAACCCGGGAAGTTGATCGCCGGGAACGCGCTGGCGTTGACGCCACCGGCCAGGTTGTCCTGCGCGAACAGCAGGCCCGGCGAGAACTGGGTGGCGATGGCATTGCAGCGCCCGTTCCAGTAGCGGTTGTCGTAGTCACTTGGGTCGGTGCCCGGGCACACCCAGTAGTTGTTGCCGGTACTGCGGTGGATGCCGCCGTCGCGACGCTTGAGGCCGAACTGCAGCGAGTCGACGACCTCGCCGTCGAAATGCCAGGTGGTATCGATCTGCGCGTACTGCTGCTGATTGGTGTTGCGGGTCCAGGACGAGCCGGTCGAGCCCAGGTCGACCTGCAGGATGCCGTCGCGCAGGTTCTGCATCAGCTCCGGCGAGAACGTCATGCTCGGCGTGCCGGTCAGGTCCCAGGCGCTGGCGAAGTTGCCATTGCTCCAGCTGCCGTCGGCGTTCTGCAGGCGTGGCTTGATCGGCAGGGAGAACTGCAGCTCCGGCCCGCCCTTGGCCCAGGTGCGGCCGACCTTGAATGCCACGTCCACCTGCTCGCCACGCCATTCGCCGCCCAGGTCCACCGTCTGCGACTGCGATTTCTCGATGTTGTAGCTGCCGGTGATCTGCGGGGTCGGCACGGTGCAATCGTCCGAGCCCCAGCCGCCCGGCGGCAGGCCGGCCGCGGCGGCCTGCGCCTCGCTGCAATAGTAGGTCTTGCCCGGACGCAGGCTGTAGGCGGCGCCAGTGACGATGGTGCCGCTGGGATCGAACTGCAGCCGGTCGAGCAGACGGCCGCCGCGCCAGTTGCCGTCGCCGTTATAGCGGGCAATGTTCCACTCGGGAATCTTGATGGTATTGGTCTGCGAGTCCTGCGACAGGTCGAAGCGGAAGTAGTTCGCGGTCAGCGTCAGGTCGTCGGTCGGCTTGAACTGCAAGGTCAGTTGCCCACCCTTGCGCTCGCGCTCCTCGCGTTTGGCGCCCAGGCTGACCGCCGTCGGCATCATGAAACCGGTGGAGTAATTGCCGTCCTGGTTCCAGAAACCGGTACCTCCCCACCAGTTGGCATTGAAGTCCGAGGGATTTCCGTTCACGTCGACCGCCGGGCCGACTTCGTCGCGCCCGTACCACTGCCAGCTCTCGGTACTGGCATCGAGCGTGCGTGCGGTGCGCTTCTGCTGCGTGTAACCAACGAAGACACCGAAGCGGTTGTCCTTGTCGTGCCACGAGTACGAACCGGAGAACTGGCCGTCGGTCTTCTTGCTGGTATCCGACCAGGTGCCCTCGGCGGAGACGAAGCCGGAGTTTGGCTCCAGTTCCAGCGGGCGCCGCGTCTGCAGGATCACCGTGCCGCCGATGCCGCCTTCATCGATGCGCGCCTCCGGGGTCTTGTACAACTCCGCGCTGCCCAGCAGGTTCGACGGCAGCAGCGTGTAGTTGAACGAGCGCGTCGGGTCGCCGTTGGACTCGGCGGTGGCGATGTAGTTGCCGTTCAATTCGGTCAGCACCAGCTCCGAGGACAGGCCGCGCACACTGACGTTCTTGCCCTCGCCGCCGTCGCGGCTGATGACCACGCCGGGCACGCGCTGCAGCGCATCGGCCACGTTCTTGTCGGGGAACTTGCCCACGTCCTCGGCGGTGATCACATCGACCACGGCGTTGGCGTTGCGCTTCTGCTCCAGGCTTTTTTCGATCGCGTAGCGGTAGCCGGTCACCGTCACCGCATCCAGGTCCGTGGCCTGCACCTCGGCCTGGCCCGTGGGCGCCGGCGTGCCGTCGGCCTGCTGGGCGGCAGCGGTGGTGGAGGCGGCGCTCGCGAACAAGACGATGGCGATACCGGCGGACAGCGTGCTGCGGTTGCGTGCGAATGGCATGCGGTTCATTTCGATCATGCTCTCCCAATAGTGATCGGCTTCGGCGGATTTCTGTCGATCCAACGATCGGACAAGAACGCCGCGCGAAGTGATGCAGAAATATCCGGCGCGGTTGCGGCGACCCGGTGTCCCTCCTCTTCCCTCTCCCTTCTGCACAGATGCGATTAGATCGTTCTAATGCAGTGGAAAACTAAGTATCACAGCCCATGCGGGAGCGCATTCTGCCCCGCAACACGCCTGCTGCGTTTGCCACGCGGCCTGCCCGGCGACGCCGGCGCCATCCTGATCGGCGACGGCCGCATGGCGCTGATCCTGAACGTGGATGGCTTGCGCTCTAGCGACCATTGATCTTTTGGGGATTGGGGATTGGGGATTGGGGATTGGGGATTGGGGATTGGGGATTGGGGATTGGGGATTGGGGATTGGGGATTGGGGATTGGGGATTGGGGATCGGGGGATCGGGGATCGGGGATTGGGGATTGGGGATTGGGGATTGGGGATTGGGGATTGGGGATTGGGGATTGGGGATTGGGTATCGGGGATCGGGGATCGGGGATCGGGGATCGGGGATCGGGAATACGATCCGGGTTGCTTGATTTAATGACAACGGCCGCGCCCGGCGGCCGTTGTCCTTTCCGAAGACCTCACTGCGCGTAGGTGGGTGACGGAACACATTCCGTACAACTACCCTCACCCCAACCCCTCTCCCGCAAACGGGAGAGGGGCTATCAAATGGGCGAGGGGCTATCGTGGACGCGATTTCGTCCCGTCTCCCGCTTGCGGGGGAAGGTGCCCAAAGGGCGGATGGGGAGGCATCGCCGGCAGATATCCCGCCGACAGTCGATCAACACAGGCGCACACTCTCGATGCGAGCGCACCGGTCTGTTGGCATTGGTCCAGCGGTCACGATGCGCCACCGGCGCCAAAGACGCGCAAGCGACGCGCCGGCGCCCGCCAGGAATCGGGCGCACACCGCAGAACGACAACTTTCTGGCGCTCTCAAGCGCCCGCCTCTATCAAGTCCGCCGCACTTGGGCCGATACCGCTTGCATGGACAGATTGAGCATTATCGGACTGGTGCTGGCGGTCGTGGCGATCGTGGGCGGCAGCGTGTTGAAAGGTGCCGGCATTTCGTCGCTGTGGTCGCCGGCTGCCTTCGTGATCGTGATCGTCGGCACCGTGGCGGCGATCCTGCTGCACACCTCGCCGGCAGTTTTCCGGCGCGCCTTCAAGATCCTGCGCTGGGTGATCCAGCCGCCGGCCAGCGACCGCCCGCAGTTGCTGTCGCACATCGTCGAATGGAGCAACATCGCGCGCCGTCAGGGCCTGCTGGGCCTGGAAGACCAGCTTCCGCGCCAGGACGACGCGTTCCTGCGCAAGGGCCTGCAGATGCTGGTCGATGGGGTGGAGCCCGAATCCATGCGCCACATGCTCGAAATCGAGGTGGACAACCAGGAGCGTCAGGATCTTGCCGCCGCCAAGGTGTTCGAAGGCATGGGCATCTACGCGCCCACGCTGGGCATCATCGGTGCGGTGCTGGGGCTGATGGCGGTGATGAAGAATCTGGCCGACCCGGCCATGCTCGGCCACGGCATCGCGGCAGCGTTCACCGCCACCATCTACGGCATCGCCTCGGCCAACCTGCTATTTCTGCCGGTCGCCGCCAAGCTCAAAAGCGTCATCCATTGCAGTACCAACGAGCGCGAAATGGCGATCGAAGGCTTGATCGCGATCGCCCAAGGCGAGAACCCGCGCAACATCGAGTCGAAATTGGCAGGCTACTTGCATTAGCCCCGTCATGGCCCGCCGTCGCAAACATCACGAAGACCATGGCAACCACGAAGCGTGGGCGATTCCGTATGCCGATCTGATGACGCTGCTGCTGGCGTTCTTCGTGGTGATGTACGCGATCTCCTCGCTCAACGAGGGCAAATACAAGGTGATGGCGCAGGCGCTGACCACTGCGTTCGGCGGCTCGTCCAACACCGCCAGCCCGGTGCAGATCGGCAAGACCCAGACCCTGGGCGCCGATTACGACCGCCCCTCGGTCATCAAGGCCGGCGCACCGATGGCGGCCTCCAACGGACCGACCGACCCCACCCTGCTGCCGTCGATGGCCGCGCAGATGCGCATGCCGGTGTCGCTGCGCAATCAGGCGCAACTGG
The DNA here is from genome assembly GCF_014197275.1 of Xanthomonas sp. 3075. Taxonomy (GTDB): domain Bacteria; phylum Pseudomonadota; class Gammaproteobacteria; order Xanthomonadales; family Xanthomonadaceae; genus Xanthomonas; species Xanthomonas campestris_B. Next base: position 50,857 of record NZ_JACIFI010000015.1, read on the forward strand.
CGCGTGCGCAGCGACAGATGGATGCAGTGGCGCAACAGCTGAGCAAGACGCTGGCGCCGCTGATCGACAAGAAACTCATCACCATCCGCCGCAACGATCTGTGGATCGAAGTGGAGATCAACAGCGACATCCTGTTCGGTACCGGCTCGGCCACCCTGGCCGGCGGCGCCCGCGGCACGCTGTCCACGCTGGCCTCGGTGCTGCGCAATGCGCCCAATGGCGTGCGGGTGGAGGGCTATACCGACAACCAGCCGATCGCCACCGTGCAGTTTCCCTCCAATTGGGAACTGTCGGCGGCGCGTGCGGCCAGCGTGGTGCACCTGTTTGCCGACGACGGCATCGCCCCGCAGCGATTGGCGATGGTGGGCTATGGAGAATTCCGCGCACGTGCCGATAACACAACCGAGGCGGGACGGAATGCGAACCGGCGTGTGGTGTTAATCATCCTCGCGGACTCGGCTGGCTCACTCGCACCCGATCCGCCGTCGCAGATGCAGGCGACCGCCGCCGGGGCGCCCAAGCTTCCCAAGTCTGACGGCGGCCAAACGGCCGCCACCACCGAAAGCGGCACAAGTTCCGTTCCCGCCGTAATTCAAGGAGTGCAGTGAGATGCGTATCTGGGCAATCGCCAACCAAAAGGGCGGCGTGGGCAAGACCACCACGACGCTGGCGCTGGGTCGTGGCCTGGCCGCGCTCGGCCACCGGGTGCTGTTGGTCGACCTCGATCCGCACTCCTCGCTCACCCGTGCATTCGGCGTGGCGGTCGACCCGCCGCCGCGCGGCGTGCTGGACCTGTTCGGCACCCCGCCGAGCGATCTGGCCAGCCTGCTGCACGAAAGCACCATCCCCGGCCTGTCCTATGTCTGTGCGCAAGCTGCACTGGCCACACTGGAACGCCGCAGCGCCAACCAGCCCGGCCTGGGCCTGGCCCTGCAGAACGCGATGACCCGCCACGCCGGCCAGCACGACTACATCCTGCTCGACTGCCCGCCCACGCTCGGCCTGCTGATGATCAATGCACTGGCCGCCTGCGACCGCGTGGTGGTGCCGACCCAGGCCGAGCCGCTCGCGCTGCATGGCCTGGCCAGCATGGTGCGCACCGCCGACATGGTGCAGCGCTCGCGTCGCCGCGATCTGCCGGTGTCGATCCTGCCGACCCTGTTCGACCGCCGCACCCGCGCCGGCAACGAAACACTCAAGGAAATGCAGGACACCTACGGCCCGTTGGTGTGGGAAGACGCCGTGCCGATGGACACCCGTATTTGCAATGCCGCCGCACTCACCGTGCCCGCCACCAGCGGCGACTATCAGGGCCGTGGCCTGTCCGCCTATCGCCGCGCGCTGGAATGGGTGCTGGCCGATGACGCGATGCGTATGGAGCAAGCCGCATGAGCAACCACACCGCCAACGGTGAGCTGGACGATTATCTGGAAGGCCTGTTGCACGATGGCGATGTGCAGGTATTCGCACCCGTCGCCGTCGCCGAGCCCATCGCCGCGGCGGTGCTTGCCGACGCGGATCTGGCGCTGGCCGAGCCGCCCGTGCAGCGCGCCGACGTGCCGGATGCGATTAGCGCCGTGGTCAGCGCCGAAGCGATCACCACCGATTTCCTGGCTGAAATGGACGCCGATCCGGCCTTCGCCCCGGCAATTGTCGCAGCGCCCAGCGCCGCAGACATCGCCGCCGATTTCCTCGCCGAAATGGATGCAGACCCGGCCTTCGGCCCGCCGGTCGTCGCAGCGCCGAGCGCCGCCGACATCGCCGCCGACTTCCTGGCCGAAATGGATGCCGATCCGGCCTTCGGCCCGCCGGTCGTCGCAGCGCCGAGCGCCGCCGACATCGCCGCCGACTTCCTGGCCGAAATGGATGCCGATCCGGCCTTCGGCCCGCCGGTCGTCGCAGCGCCGAGCGCCACCGACATCGCTGCCGATTTCCTGGCCGAGATGGACGCCGATCCGGCCTTCGCCACGGCCGCGCCCAGCCCGTTTATGAGCACGGCCGATCTGATGGCCGAAATGGACGCAGACCCGGCTTTCGGCACTGCGGACTCCGGCGCCGACCTGTTGGCTGCCGACCTGTTGTCGGAGATGGACGAAGACCCCGCGTTCGCGGTTGCCGCGCCGCCCCCGCCCGCCCCTGCGCGCGCGGCGATGGCCCCGATGGCCGCGCCGCAACGCGCACCCTCGGCGCCGATCCAGCCGCATGGGCTGCAGGCGCTGCTGGCGCCTGGCCAGGCCGAACGCATCCACGCCGAACGCCGCGCCAGCGAACGCAGTACGCGCTGGCTGCGCCTGCGCTGCGGCGAGCAGACCTATGCCCTGGAATTGCTCAAGGTGCAGGAAGTGGTGTTGCCGGTACCGCTATTGCCCTTGCGCGGCACCGCCAGCGCGATGCTCGGCATCATGAATCTGCGTGGTCAGGTCGTGCCGGTGATCGATCTGGGCGTTCACCTGGGCTCTTCACCGGTCGATATGGATCTGCAGACGCGTGTGGTGGTGCTGGAAGAAAACGGCGAAACCATGGGACTGCGCGTCTCGGCGGTGGAAGACGTCACCAGCCTCACCGATCAGCAGATCGAGCCGCCGGACAACGCACGCCTGTGCCGCATCTCCAACAACCTGTTCCGTGGTGTCGCACGCCTGGGCCATCAGCCGATGATCCTGCTCGACGCCAGCCATTTGCTGCATTGATGCGCCGCTCAGCTGACGCCTCTCTGCACGCACAACGATTCAGCGTTAAAGCTTTTCCGCCTCCCGCCGTTAGTACGCATAGAACCATCCGTTCGGAGCAACAATGAGCACAGTGACATTGGGCGATGATCTCGGCATCGAGACCAGCGCCGACCTCAAGCAAAAACTTGCCGCAGTCCTGACGCAGGACGGCGAGCTGGTGCTTGACGCCGGCAGCGTCCGGCGCATCCATACCGCCAGCGTGCAGTTGCTCTGCGCCTTTGTGCAGGCCCGCCGCGAGGCTGGCTTGCACACCGAATTCGATGGCTGCAACGACACCTTTAGAGATGCGGCTCGTCTGCTCGGCGTCACCGACGCACTCGGACTTCCCGCATCCAATGACAACCTGAAATCTGTGGAGAACGCCGCATGAGCGCACGTATCTTGGTGGTGGACGATTCGGCGTCGATGCGCCAGATGGTCTCTTTCGCCCTCACCTCTGCCGGCTTCGCCGTCGAAGAAGCCGAAGACGGCGCCGTCGCGCTGGGCCGCGCGAAGGGCCAGCGCTTCAATGCGGTGGTGACCGACGTGAACATGCCCAACATGGACGGCATCTCGCTGATCCGCGAACTGCGCCAGCTGCCCGACTACAAGTTCACCCCGATGCTCATGCTCACCACCGAGTCGGCGGCCGACAAGAAGTCCGAAGGCAAGGCCGCCGGTGCCACCGGTTGGCTGGTCAAGCCGTTCAATCCAGAACAGCTGATCGCCACCGTCCAGAAAGTCCTGGGTTAATTCCCTCTCGCTTCACCATCGGATTTCACGCCCATGAGCATGGACCTGCAGCGTTTCCACGCCACCTTTTTTGAGGAAAGCCGTGAAGGGCTCGACGCGATGGAGGCCGGTCTGCTGTCGCTTGAAGAAGGCAACCGCGACCCGGAAATCATCAACTCGGTGTTCCGCGCCGCGCACTCGATCAAGGGTGGCGCGGCCACTTTCGGTTTCGAGGCGGTCGCCGGCCTGACCCACGTGCTGGAGACGCTGCTGGACGAATTGCGCTCCAACAAGCGTCAGTTACAGCCCAACGCGGTCGATGCCATGCTTGGCTCGGTCGACGTGCTGCGCGCCCTGTTGCGCGAAGCCGAACACGGCACCCCGGCAGACCCGGCTGCGGTCAAGGCCGTGCACACCCGTTTGAATGCGGTACTCGCGGGCGAAGCGCCGGCCGCTGCGGTGGTCGCCAAGCCGAAGGAAGAAGAACCCGAAGCCTGGCACATCGGCTTCACCCCGGCGCCGTCGCTGTTCATGAGCGGCAACGACCCGCTGCGCATCATCCGCGAGCTGGAGCATCTTGGCCCGCTGCAGATCGCCGCGCGCCTGGAACGCATGCCGGGCTTTGAAAACATCGACCCGCTGGAAGCCTACCTGGCGTGGGATCTTGGCCTGATCGGCAAGATTCCGCGCAGCAAGATCGAAGACACCTTCGCCTGGGTGGTGGACGATTGCGAGCTGGATATCCGCCCGATGGCGGTGCCCGGCCCGCCGCCGAGCCTGGCCGTGGACGCCGCTGTAGCCGCGCCTGTCGCCGCTGCGGCACCAGCGACCGCCGGCGAACCGGCAGCCGCCGCCGCGCCGGCCAAGGCCGCCGCCGCCGAAGCCGAAACCTCCATCCGCGTCAGCGTGGACAAGGTCGATGCACTGATCAATCTGGTCGGTGAGTTGGTCATCACCCAGGCCATGCTCAAGCAGGTCTCCACCGGGCTGGATCCGGTGCATGCCGAACAGCTGTGCGCCGGCCTGGACCTGCTGGAGCGCAATACCCGCGATCTGCAGGAAGCGGTCATCGGCGTGCGCATGCTGCCGGTGGACGCGGTGTTCCGTCGCTTCCCGCGCCTGGTCCGCGACCTGTCCGGCCGCCTCGGCAAGCAGGTGCGTCTGCGCACCATTGGCGAAGGCACCGAGCTGGACAAGGGCCTGATCGAAAAGATTGCCGATCCGCTCGTGCATCTGGTGCGCAACTCGATCGACCACGGTCTGGAACTGCCCGATGCGCGTCGCGCCTCCGGCAAGGACGAGACCGGCACCATTACCCTGGCCGCATCGCATCAGGGCGGCCACATCGTGATCGAAGTCAGCGACGACGGCCGTGGCCTCAATCGCGACAAGATCCTGGAAAAAGCGGCCGAACGCGGCATTGCCGTGCCGGACAACCCGACCGACGCGCAGGTGTGGGACCTGATCTTCGCGCCGGGCTTCTCCACCGCCGATGCGGTCACCGACCTGTCCGGTCGTGGCGTGGGCATGGACGTGGTCCGCCGCAACATCCAGGGCCTGGGTGGCGAAGTGCAGCTGGAAAGCAACGCCGGCAGCGGAACCCGCGTGCTGATCCGTCTGCCGCTGACCCTGGCCATCCTCGACGGCATGACCGTCTCGGTGGCTGGCGAAACCTTGATCCTGCCGCTGGCCTACGTGCTCGAAGCACTGCAGCCGGCGCCGGAAGACATCCGCGCAATGGCTGGCGACGGCCGTGTGTTGCGGGTGCGCGGCGAGTATCTGCCAATTCTGTCGCTGACCAATTACTACGGCTTCGGCGGGCAACAGTCCTCGCAGGAACCGCTGGTGGTGGTGGTCGAAGGCGATGGCCAGAAGATCGCGCTGGAAGTGGACGAACTGCTCGGCCAGCAACAGGTCGTGGTCAAGAACATCGAAAACAACTACCGGCGTATCCCGGGCGTCTCCGGCGCCACCATCCTGGGCGATGGGCGGGTTTCGCTGATCGTGGACATCGGTGGACTGGTGCGCTCGCTGCGCGTGCCGCAAGCGGCCTGAGTCAACGCAACACGCGCGGCATGGACGCCGCGTGGCAACACATGATGATGCGATAGTTCCCGGCGGACTGGGTCCGCCAGCGCCGACCAATCCGCGCGGCATGGCACGACCCGCAGTATGTCCTGGCCCTCGGCCATGTCTGGCTCAACGACCGTCTCGGCGCGCATGCCCGGCATCCTGGGCGAGGTTTCCGCCGCCGCACAGGAACGATCGGCCGGTATCGAGCAGGCCGAGCAGACCGTGACGCAGAGGGACGATGCCACCCAGCAGAACGCGGCCCTGGTGGAACAAGCCACCGCCGCTGCACGTTCGATGGAACACCGGGCAGGCCAGTTGGCCGATGCGGTGTCGCTGTTCAAGCGCGTGCCGACCGTCGCAGGGCCATCGGCGCCGCGTATTCGAGTGGGTCTCGACGCGCCAGCCGCCAAGCGCCCGATCGTGGCCGTCATCGCCAAATCCGCTACCAACATCGCTGCTGCCCCGCGCCCGGCAGTTGCAGCGGCGGCCCACACCGACCCCCGCTGGCACGAATTCCGGACGTAACCCTCCCCTCAGGGAATGGGGTTGGACCGCGCGCTCGTTGCAAGATCGCCCATTGGGTGGTGTCGGCCGCCAATTGGCACGTGATGATCGCCCTTCAAAGACGCCTCGGTACCGCCGGGGCGTGTTGCCGTGTGGCAGCCGCGGATAGACCTCTTGGCACTGCCGCGCTCGCGCACCGCGCGTGCGGTGCTGCCGTTGGTCGAAAGCCGATCAAGCGCACGCGCCTGCGGCCGATACACACAGCAATGAGGGCCACGTTGCCCGCGTCACGTCGAAGGAAGTCCGCATGCACATCGCCAAGTCCAGACACCCTGCCCGCCATCTGCTGGGCGCTGTGTTCGCCGTTGCACTGGTAGCTGCCGGCGTGTCGTTGACGCCGTCCTTCTCTGCGCCTGCGGCGCCGGTCACCGTGCTTCTGGACAGCGTGCCGATGAGCGCGCTGCACTCACTCGCCATCGATCTGGCGCAGTTGCGCAACGACCAGCGGGCACAGCTTGCCGCCTCGCACGATCCCGCGCGTGTCCAGGCCTACGACGAGCGCCTGGGCAATTTGCGTCAACGCATTGCGCGGCATGCCGGCTACTTCCAGGCCACCGCCCCGCAGGGCGAACAGGCGCGCCAGTTCGCCCGGGTGCAACAGCAGCTGGGCCTGTATCTGGCGCAACAACGCCAGGCCAATCGCGCCCTGCATGAAGGCGATCTGCGCTCCGCGCAGGCGCTGGCACCCAGCCTTGCAGGCGACCCGCAACAACAGGTGTGGACCGAGCTGCAGAGCTTGCAGCAGTCGGTGGCCAGCGTGAGCAAACCGCAACGCCGCTGAGCCGATCCCAGACGTTGCGGCCTGTCGATCATGGCCGCATCGCATCTGCAATTCTAAAACGTCCCCTCGCGGCGCCGGTGCATCAGCCCCCGGCGGAGCGCACCGTGCGCGCCACTGTTGCGTGCCGGCATAACGCCCACGCCGAGGCGACTTCTGTCCCCATGCCCGACCACCGCGACCCACGCCAAGTCCATTGACGTGCATTGCAACGGACAGCTCAAGACCCGCACCGGCCATCCGGTGACCCGGCGACAACCTGAAAACCGCAACCGGTTGCCGCACGGCTAACAAACGCGACTCCATATTTTCCGGCTCCGGTCGTTAAGTGTCTTATCCCGGTCACGTTCCCTACTCATTGGATGGAAGCCATGACGTTGAAGACCACGGTTGCCAATACGCTTGCCAATGTGCCGCTCAAGCGCAAGTTCCTCGCCCAGACAGCACTGGTGGCCCTGGGCATCATCGCGCTGGCGGTGATCGCCGCCCGCATGCAATACGTGGAACTCACCGATACGCGCCGTGAGGGGCTCAGGAGCCAGATCGAAATGGCCACTGCAGTGGTCGATGGCTATGCCAAACGCGCCGAAAAAGGCGAGATGGATCTGGCCACCGCAAAGAGCAGAGCGCTGTCGACGCTGTCGTCCATGCGCGCACGCGACGGCGTGGATTACATCTACGTCACCGATCAGTCACCGACGATGCTGATGCACCCCATTCGCAAGGATCTGATCGGCAAACCCCTGTCCGATGTGCTCAGCCCCGACGGACTGCGCATCTTCCCGGCCTTCGTCACCGCCGCGCAGGCGGGCGGCGGCTACGTCGATTATTCGTGGGCAAAACCCGGCGAAAAAGACCCCGTCCACAAGACCTCCTATGCGGCGCTGTACAAGCCGTGGGGCTGGGTGATCGGCACCGGTGTGTATCTGGACGACACCCAGGCCCAGGCATTGGCTTTCACCGGCATTGTCGCGTTCGCCGGCGGCGTGCTGATGCTGATCAACCTGCTGGCGGGCTGGATGATCGGCAATTCGATCCTGGAACCGGTGTCGCGCGCGCTCGCTGCCATCCAGGGCGTGGCGCGCGGCGACCTGAGCGTGCGCACCGCACCGCATGGCCGCGATGAAGTCGGCCAGATGCTCAAGGCCACCGACGACATGGTGCACACCCTGGAGCGCTTCTCCGCGCAGACCAAGGTGATGATGCACATGCATGCCGGCGAAGACGTCAGCCACCGCATGCCCACCGATTTCCCCGGTGTCTACGGCGAACTGGCCAGCGGCATCAACACCATGGTCTTCGAACACCTGGATGCCATCGTCGATGCCATCGGCGTTCTCAACGAATACGCGCAAGGCGACCTGTCGCACGACGCCACCCGCCTGCCCGGCACCCGCGCTGTGCTGCACGAGGCGATGGACGCGGCCAAGGCCAGCCTGTTGGCGATCAACACCGAGATCAAGCGGCTGGCGCAAGCAGCGGCCAACGGCGATTTCAGTCAACGCGGCGATGCAACGCGCTTCAAGCACGACTCGGCGCGCATGATCAACGACTTGAACGCGATGATGGAGGTCAGCGACCGCAACCTGGGCAAGTTGTCCGAGCTGCTGGCGGCACTGGCAGAAGGCGATCTCACCATACGCATGGATGGCCAGTTCCACGGCGTGTTCGCGCGGATGCGCGACGATGCCAACACCACGGCCACGCAGTTGGCCGGCATTGTCGGGCGCATCCAGCAGGCCGCCAGCGCCATCACCGGATCGGCCGGCGAAATCGCTGCCGGCAACAACGACCTGTCGCAGCGCACCGAACGACAAGCGGCCAATCTGGAAGAAACCGCCGCTTCGATGGAGGAACTCACCTCCACCGTCAAACAGAACGCCGAGAGCGCGCGTCAGGCCAACCAGCTGGCGATCGGCGCTGCGAAGGTGGCATCGCAGGGTGGGCACGTGGTCAGCCAGGTGGTGGACACCATGTCCGGCATCCAGACCTCGTCCAGGAAGATCGCCGAGATCATCAGCGTCATCGACGGCATCGCCTTCCAGACCAATATCCTGGCCTTGAACGCGGCGGTGGAAGCCGCGCGTGCCGGCGAACAGGGACGCGGTTTTGCCGTGGTCGCATCGGAGGTCCGCACGCTCGCGCAGCGCTCGGCCGGTGCGGCAAAGGAGATCAAGCACCTGATCGACGATTCGGTCGGCAAGGTTACCCAGGGCTCGGCGCTGGTGGATCAGGCCGGCACCACCATGGCCGAGATCGTATCTTCGGTGCAGCGCGTCACCGATATCATGGCCGAGATTTCTGCCGCCTCGCAGGAGCAGTCGGCCGGCATCGAACAGGTCAATCTCACCGTCACCCAGATGGACGAGAGCACTCAGCAGAACGCCGCGCTGGTGGAAGAAGCCACCGCCGCCGCCAATGCGATGCAACAGCAGGCGCAGCAGCTGGACGATGCGGTGTCCAGCTTCCGGGTGAGCGCGGTGGTGCCCGCACAACGCAACCACGGCGGCGCCGGTGCGCGCGCAAGGGCGCTGCTCGCGGTCACCTGACCGCACGCCGGCATCGGTGATGGCGTACTACCCAATTGCACAGCATTCCGGCCGATTGGCATCGGCACCCGGCAGCGCCCCGGGCATCGAACGACAAGAACCTCGATGCCCGGGGCCACGACCACCTGGAGTCGTGCCTCACGCCGTGTCTCGACGCGCCACAGCCCGCTTGGCACGCATCCCCATGTCCATCACGCGCTCCACGCAACGGCGCATCGCATACCCGGCGCATCGCCTGGCTGGCACTTTGCGAACAGACCCCTGCCCTGCCGTTGCTTGCCGGCACATCAAGATTCAATGGCCGTTGCCGTTAACCAAACTGTCATCGACTGTCTGTGCTTACCGCAACAGCCGATCAGTCGACCATGCGCATGGTCGCCGACCCGCGCATGCACCCGAATCTCCGATCGTTCAAGGGGTTGCCATGAAGGTCTGTCTTGTCGCCAGTTGTCTTGTCCTGTTCGGCACTATCGACCAGGCCCGCGCCGAAGAGCCGATCGCCACCGACCGTCCCGATTTCGTCGAATCCAGCCTCACCGTCGGCGATCGTCGGCTGCAGGTGGAAACCAGCGTGGCGTGGGAACGCGACAATCGCGTCGATGGCTATGCCACCCCCACCCTGTTCCGCTATGGCCTGGGCCCGACCTGGGAATTGCGGCTGGAGACCGATGGGCTCCAGCGCATCGATGCACCCGGCGAAGCGACGGTCAGCGGCATGTCCGACGTCTCGCTCGGCGTCAAACACCATCTTGCCGGCTCCGACGATGGCAAGGCCTCGCTGGCCTGGCTGCTGCACGTGGACCTGCCCAGCGGTGCACGCGCCCTGCGCGGCCACGGTGCGCGGCCGTCGTTCCGGCTGGTGGCCGAATGGGATCTCAGCGACAGCATCTCCGCCGGCATGATGCCCGGCGTGGTGTGGGACGACGATGGGCAAGGCAATCGCTACACCGCCGGTATTTTCGGCGCGGTGCTCGGCAAGGCCTGGAACGACCGCGTGCGCTCCTTCGTGGAAGTGGCATTGCCGCAGATCGCCAACAGCGACGACGGCGGCACTACCGCGCTGCTCGATGTCGGTTCTGCCTGGCTGCTGAGCAACGATGTGCAACTGGATGCGGTATACAGCCGCGGCCTCAACGATCGCTCACCGGATCACGCACTCGGCGTGGGTCTGTCTTTCCGCTTCTGAAACAGGCCGCACAATGAAGATCATGCACATGCTGGGGATGCTGGTGCTGGTGGCAGCGCTTGCCCTGCTCGCCTTGGGCGGCGTCGGTTACAACGGCCAACGCGGCCTGCTCGACGCGATCGCCGCGCAGGTGACGTCTTCCGACGCGCTGCGCAACCACATGCAGGCGGACATGATGCACGACGCCTTGCGCGGCGACGTCACCGCCGGCCTGCTTGCCGCATCGCGTCAGGACGATGCCGCCATCGCCAACGCACGCAGCTCGCTGGACGAACACGCCGCAGAATTCCATCAGGCGCTGGAAGCCAACCGCAAGTTGCCGCTCGCCCCGGCACTGCGCAGCGATCTGGATGCAGTGACACCCACCTTGCAGGCCTATATCGCCTCGGCCAGCCAGGTGATCGGCCTGGCCGAAACGCATGCCGACAGCAGCGCGGCCTACGCCGATTTCACCGAAAAATTCGAACAGCTCGAAACCCGCATGGGCGACATCAGCGAGCGCATCCTGGCCTTGAACAAGGCCAATCGCCAGCAGGCCGAGCAGTACAGCCAGCGGGTGATGTGGCAGCAAGGCGGCGCAGTGGTCCTCGCGTTCGTTTGCCTGGCACTGGCCGCCGGCTGGATCCTGCGCTCGGTGTTCGGCCTGCTGGGCGGCGAGCCACAGGTCGCCATGACCGCTGCCCAGCATATTGCCGAAGGTCGGCTGGACCAGCCGATTCCGGTGGCCGCACACCATTCACGCAGCCTGATGGCCGCGCTGGCCCGCATGCAGCGCGAACTGCGCGAGCGATTGGAGCGCGAGCGCAGCATCGCCGCAGAAAACCTGCGCATCCGTACCGCGCTCGACAACGCCTCCACCGGCATGTACATCGCCGACCCGGACCTGACCATCATCTACACCAACAACGCATTGCAGACCTTGCTGCAGACCTATGCCGACGACATCCATGCCTGCGCGCCGGCATTCGAGCGATCGCAGAACCTGATCGGCCAATCGGTGGCGCTGCTGGAAGTGGGCAATGCGCAGGATGCGGAGATCTATCAACGTCTCGACCGCCAGGGCGCCGCCCAACGCGAGGTGCAGTACCGCACGGCCTGCATCACCCAGGATGTGTCGGCCATTCGCGATGCAGCCGGCGCGCACATGGGTTTTGTCTGCGAATGGCGCGACCGCACCGCCGAGGCGCGCGTGGAGATCGACGTGGCCGATGTGGTGCGCAGCGCGGCTGCCGGCGACCTGTCCAAGCGCATCGACAGCGCCGGCAAGCAGGGCTTTTTCCTGCAGCTGGCGCAGCAACTCAATGCCTTGCTCGACGCCAACGCCGGCAGCATCGCAGCAATCTCGCGCCTGCTCAGCGCCCTGGCCGACGGCGACCTGAGCGTACGCATGCAGGGCGATTTCCACGGTGTGTTCGCCAGCATGCGCGACGATGCCAACACCACGGCCGAACACCTGGCACTGGTGATCGGGCGTATCCAGCAGGCGGCCGGCAGCATCCACACCGCATCCAGCGAAATCGCCGCCGGCAACAACGATCTGTCGCAACGCACCGAGCAACAGGCGGCCAACCTGGAAGAAACCGCCGCCTCGATGGAAGAACTCACCTCCACCGTCAAGCAGACCGCAGAGCGCGCGCACCAGGCCAATCAGCTCGTCATCGGCGCGGCCGGTGTCGCCTCGCAAGGCGGTGCGGTCGTGGCCAAGGTGGTGACCACCATGTCCGGCATCGAAGTGTCGTCGAAGAAGATCGCTGAAATCATCAGCGTCATCGACGGGATTGCGTTCCAGACCAACATCCTGGCCTTGAACGCGGCGGTGGAAGCGGCGCGGGCCGGTGAGCAGGGTCGCGGTTTTGCGGTCGTCGCCAGTGAAGTGCGCATGCTCGCGCAACGCTCCGCCGGTGCGGCCAAGGAGATCAAGCACCTGATCGACGACTCGGTCAGCAAGGTCGCCGAAGGCTCGCTGCTGGTGCACCAGGCCGGCACCACCATGGCCGATATCGTGGCCAGCGTGCAGCGTGTCACCGGCATCATGGGCGAGATCGCTGCGGCCTCGCAGGAACAGTCCTCCGGCATCGAGCAAGTCAATCGCACCATCACCCAGATGGATGAGGCGACCCAGCAGAACGCTGCATTGGTGGAAGAAGCCACCGCTGCCGCACGCACGATGGAAGACCAGGCCGGCCAATTGGCGCAGGCGGTGTCGCGCTTCACGCTGGCCGATGCGCCTGGCGCCATCGCGTCGGCGCGCGCACCGACGGCACCTGCCGTCACCCGCGTCGGCGGCATGGCCACGCGCACGGCCGCCTCTCCCTAGCGCTGCCAGCCCGCCTGCGATCGCCACGCGCAATCATGGTCGACTGCAGGATGCTGGAAGTGCGCAGGCCTGCAGGCGCGCACGTGCGCGTGCAGGCTGATGCGTCATGCGAGCAGAGGGTGGCCTAGCGCAGCAACATGTTTCTTGCATGATTTTTGCGGGTTGCGGCGCACTATCGCTAACCAGTCATCCGTGCAGCGTAAAGAATCAAACCGGCGGGCCGTTAGCGAGCTGGACTCTCCCTGCGCGATACCCAAGGTAACTGATGAATAAGTTCAACGATTGGCCGATCCGCCGCAAACTGATGGCTGCCTTCTGCCTAAGTGCAGTCCTGACCGCGTTGCTGGGCGGCTTGGGCCTGTGGCGTATGAACCAGATGCAGCAGCAAACCGCCCTGATCAACCAGGACGTGGTGCCCGTGTTGAGCCGGCTCTCCGAGCTACGCGGGTTTGCCGGCGAATTCCGTGTCTATGAGGTGGGCCAGTTTCTCAATCTCGAAGACCCGGAACGCTATGCGATGTTCCTCAAGCGCATGGACGAGATCCAGGCCAAGTATGTCGAAACGCAAAAGGCGCTCGATAGCAAGATCGGCCCCACGTCTGCGTTGAAGGACGACTACGCCGCGCTCACCGATGCCAGCACGCGTTACTTCGCTGCCAATCAGCAGCTGCGCCCACTTTATCTACAGCCCGATCGCACGGCTGCCAGGGAATTTTCGCGCAGCCAGTCCGGCGAGCTGCGCAAGACGCTGTTTGCTGCGGTGGATAAATTGTATGCGCGGCAGTCCAAGGCCTTGGGCGACATGGTCGCTGCCAGCGCTGCCTCGTCCAAGCTGACCAGCGCCGTGCTGCTGATCGGTACGCTGTTGATGGCCGCACTGTCGGTGACCTTCGGCTGGCTGATCGCACGCAGCATCACCAACCCGCTGTCCAAGGCGCTGGGGGCGATCCGGGCAGTCTCGCGCGGCGATCTGAGCGTGCAGGTGAACAAGACCGGCAACGACGAAATCGGGCAGATGCTGGATGCCACCGGCAGCATGACGCAGATGCTGCGCCGCTTCTCCGACGAGACCGCGCGCATGTCGCATCTGCATGCGGCCGAGGACATCACCCACCGCATGCCGGAAGACTTCCCCGGCGTGTACGGCACGCTCGCCAGCGGCATCAATACGATGATCTTTGAGCATCTGGATGCCATCACCGACTCCGTACGCATCCTCAACCAGTACGCACAAGGCGACCTGACCCAGGACGCACGCCGTCTGCCGGCCAGCCGCGCGATCCTGCACGAGGCGATGGATGCGGCCAAGGCCAGCCTGTTGTCGATCAACACCGAGATCAAGCAGCTGGCGCAAGCCGCTGCCGCCGGCGACTTCAGTGCGCGTGGCGATGCCGCACGCTTCAAGTACGACTTCGCCGTGATGGTGTCGGATCTGAATTCGATGATGGACGTCAGCGATCGCAATCTTGGCAAGCTCTCGCAGTTGCTCGGTGCCGTGGCCGACGGCGACCTGACCGCGCGCATGGATGGGGAGTTCCACGGCGTGTTCGCGCGCCTGCGCGACGATGCCAATGCCACCACCCAGCGGTTGACCGACATCGTCGGCCGCATCAAGCACTCCACCCTGACCATCAACACCGCAGCAGGCGAAATCGCTGCCGGCAACAACGACCTGTCGCAGCGCACCGAACAACAGGCGGCCAACCTGGAAGAGACCGCCGCCTCGATGGAAGAGCTCACCTCCACCGTCAAGCAGAACGCCGAACACGCCCGCCAGGCCAACCAGTTGGCGATCGGCGCGGCAGATGTGGCGTCGCACGGCGGCAACGTCGTCGGCCAGGTGGTCACCACCATGTCCGGCATCGAAACGTCATCGAAGAAAATCGCCGAAATCATCAGCGTCATCGACGGCATCGCGTTCCAGACCAACATCCTGGCCTTGAATGCAGCGGTGGAAGCGGCGCGTGCCGGCGAACAGGGACGCGGCTTTGCCGTGGTCGCCTCCGAAGTACGCACCCTGGCGCAGCGCTCGGCTGGCGCGGCCAAGGAGATCAAGGGACTGATCGACGACTCGGTGAGCAAGGTCGCCGAAGGGTCGGCGCTGGTCAGCCAGGCCGGCGCCACCATGAGCGAGATCGTGTCGTCGGTGCAGCGCGTCACCGACATCATGAGCGAGATCTCCGCTGCCTCGCAGGAGCAGTCGGCCGGCATCGAGCAGGTCAACCAGACCGTGACCCAGATGGACGAAGCCACCCAGCAGAACGCGGCCCTGGTGGAAGAAGCCACCGCCGCTGCCCGTTCGATGGAAGAACAGGCCCAGCAACTCACCGAAGCGGTGGCCTTGTTCCGCCTGTCCGCCGAACTGGAAGCGGTGACCCGTGCCACGCCGGTGGTGCGCCACATCGCCGCCAAATCGCGCGCTGCGTCTTCCAGCACACCGCCGACTGCCAGGTCGCCGGCAGCACGGCCTGCTGTTGCCGCACGGGGCGCACTGGCCGTGGCACCGTCCAGTGAATCGGACTGGGCCGAGTTCTAAACCACCGTATCGGCGATGTAGCGGCCGATGCAGTCAAAGTCGCGCTCTTCAGGAGCGCGGCTTTTTTATTGGCTTAGAGCGGCTAACAAAACGACTTCGCGTCAGCCTACTGCAGGCCGGCTGATGTGCGGCCTGGCTGCAGGGCCCTTGCCCGCCCAGCGTCGCGGGACACGCTGCAAGGACGTCCTTGTAAGCTCTTACACGGCATCCATGCCGCGTAAGGTCCCGCGACGCTGGACGGGCAAGGACCAGTCGAGATGGTCGGCATGCATGGTTTTTAAACAAAGCAACCAGCGGAGTCTCTGGTGCGGTGTCCTCGCCGCTTGCGGGACCGTGTGGCGGCATGGATGCCGCCACCGAGCCCCCAGGGACGGGTTCACGGCGTGTCCCGCAAGCGGTGAGGGCACCGCGCATTCGACCCGCTCAGTGTTTGATCTGGACTTCTGACTGCATCCACCAAGATACGGCCGACAAAACCACTGCACTCCCTGACAGGCGCTCGCCAGGTTTTGTTAGCTGCTCTTCCTCTCGAAGACACCGCCAGCGCCATGGGCACTGAAAAAAATAGCTTGTCGAAAATATACTGCAGAGCCCGCCATTCAAACAAGGTATTAAAATTATACTGAAGAGTCCGCTATATCTTTGAATGGCTGCCAGGAAAACATGTAAACCAACATATATGCTCCATGAGCGTCACAAGTATAAATAAGTTTATATATATATTGTTTTCAGACCATTCAGTGATATCCGTTACCTGCCGTTAAAGGCATAGCGACCTATTACCAAGCAGCCTGCCCGCGCTGCATCGTCGCTTCCTTTACCCGCACAACGCCACCAGGATTCGATTATGAATGCATTTCTCCAGCGCTATAATGTAGGTCGCCGCTTAGGCGCAGCTTTCGGCATCCTCATCCTGTTGTCGGGTCTGCTGGTAGCGGCTGGGCTCAGCGCCATGGTCGATGCGAGAGCGCAACTGGACACCATCGTCAAGGACCGTCTGGTCAAGATCCGCCTGAGCAACAACATGCGCTCGGCGAACGCGGACATTTTTATCGCACTGGGGACGTTGGCAGCGGTCACCGACCCGGCGTTGAATGCCGCAACACTTGAGGAGATCAACAAAAGCCGTGCGGTTTATGCACATGAGCGCAAAGCGCTCGATGCGTTTCCGGCCTCTGAGGCGGGGCGCAAGGTCCGTGCCAAGATCGACGCCGCACGCGACGTCGCCAAAGGGTTGAACGACCAGGTGATCGCACTGGCCGTGCAAAACCGCAATGAACAGGCGCAACAATTGATGGTCGACAAGGCGCGACCGGCGATGATGACCTGGCTGGACGCTATCGACGATAACGTCGGTTTGCAGGAAAAGCAGACCGCTGCCAGCTACGATACATCTGTCGAGGCCATGACGCGCGGCAAAAACCTGTTGATTGCAGGCGGCCTGGCAGTGCTTTTGATTAGCGGTTTGCTGGCGTACGTGATCACCCGTAGCCTGACCCAGCCGCTGAGTCGCGCCACCCGCGCCGCAGAAGCGATTGCCGGCGGCAAGCTGGACAATGACGTCGATACGCATGCCAACGACGAAGCGGGCCGCCTGCTCAAGGCGATGAGCAAGATGCAGCTGCAGCTGCGCAACCTGCTCGCCGCGCAGGCCGATATGGCCAAGCGTCACGACGACGGCCAGATCAGCTTCCGTATCGACGCCGATGCCTTCCCCGGCGAATACGGCCGCATGGCGCACGACACCAACACGCTGGTGGGCTCGCATATCGCAGTGAAGATGCGCCTGGCGCAGATCATGGGCCGTTACGCGATCGGCGACCTGTCCGACGATATGGACAAGCTGCCCGGCGAAAAAGCCGTGCTCAGCGACACCATGGCGCAGGTCAAAGTCAACCTCGGCGCCATGAATACCGAGATCAAGCACCTGGCGCAGTCGGCCGCCAATGGCGACTTCAGTGCGCGCGGCGATGCCGACAGCTTCCAGTACGACTTCCGCGTCATGGTGGACAGCCTCAACAACCTGATGGCCACCGCCGACGGCAACCTGCAATCGCTGTCGGGCATCCTGCAGGCCATTGCTGCCGGCGATCTCACTGTACGCATGGAGGGGGAATTCAAGGGCGTGTTCGCACAGATGCGTGACGACGCCAACGCCACTGCCACGCAGCTGGCCCAGATCGTCAGCGGGATCCAGCAATCGGCGATCTCGATCAAGAGCGCCGCCAGCGAAATCGCCGCCGGCAACCAGGACCTGTCGCAGCGCACCGAGCAACAGGCCGCCAATCTGGAAGAAACCGCTGCCTCGATGGAAGAGCTCACCTCCACCGTCAAGCAGAATGCCGAAAGCGCGCGCCAGGCCAACCAGCTCGCCATCGGCGCGGCCGGTGTCGCCTCGCAGGGCGGCGAGATCGTCAGCAAGGTCGTGCAGACCATGAGCGGCATCGAAGCCTCGTCCAAGAAGATCGCCGACATCATCTCCGTCATCGACGGCATCTCCTTCCAGACCAACATCCTGGCCTTGAACGCGGCCGTGGAAGCGGCGCGTGCCGGCGAACAGGGCCGTGGCTTTGCGGTGGTCGCCAGTGAAGTGCGCACCCTCGCCCAGCGCTCGACCGCGGCAGCCAAGGAGATCAAGAGCCTGATCGACGACTCCGTGCAACGCGTCACCGATGGCTCGGTGCTGGTGCACAGCGCCGGCACCACCATGGGCGAGATCGTCTCCAGCGTGCAGCGCGTCACCGACATCATGGGCGAGATCTCCGCCGCATCGCAGGAGCAGTCCTCCGGCATCGAGCAGGTCAACCAGACCGTCACCCAGATGGACGAAACCACCCAGCAGAACGCCGCACTGGTGGAAGAAGCCACCGCTGCAGCACGCTCGCTGGAAGATCAGGCCATCCAGCTCACCGAAGCGGTTGCGGTGTTCAAGACCGAGGCCGGGCATGCCCGCACACCGGTGCCCGCCGTCACCCGCACTACGCAGGCGGCGCCGCCTGCGCACAAGCCCAAACTGGTTGCAGCAGCCCACAAGCCCAAGGTAGTCGGTAAACCGGTAGCGGTCGCCTCCAATGGAACGGATTGGGCCGAGTTCTAAACGCTGCCTGCATCCTTGTTGCCACGCACATGCGGCGCTGTCATCAGCGCCGCATTTTTTTGTTGCATCAGGCCAGCCGGGTCGCGCATGGCCCGCCAACGCGCTCCATTGGTTGAGATACCAGTGATGCTAACGCCTTGGCACAGCCCCGGATCGAGGGCATTCCGGCCCGTGCATCGTTAAAAATCCGGGAAAAATCGCCTCGGCAAACCTTGCTGGTCATACCAGCCAGCACGCTGCGGTTTTACGAAGTTAAACGCCGACGAAACTGCGTGATCGATTTGTGATGAAGAACTTAAGTCTCGCGTGACTACGCCGTTAGTTAGTTCAGCAATCAGGTGACACCAGACGCAACTCATCTGAGACGCACCGTGGCCCAACCACGGTTGTTCCCCGGAGCGCGGCATCTGCGGCTCCGACTACTCCACGTCTTACCAGCTCAAGGCTCATTCGATGAAACAGCTAAGTCTTTCGACACAACTGGCACTGGGATTCGGCACAGTGGTCCTTGTGCTCTTGATCGTTGCAACGGTAGGCCTGCGAGGGCAGTCGGAGCTGGGTGAGGCCGTGGCCATGAACGACCACACCTATCAGGTCATCGCGACCGGCCGCGCGATGTCGATTGCCACGGTCAATATCGAAACCGGTGCACGCGGCTTCTTGCTGTCCGGCCAGCAGGCCCATCTCGATCCGTACAAGAACGGCAAGGAGCAGTTTGAAAAGGACTTCACCCGCGCCAAGACGTTGACCTCCGACAACCCGGTCCAGCAGGAACGCCTGCAGCGTCTGCATGCCGCCTACGACCAGTTCATGGGCCATGAAGAACGCCTGATCGCGCTGCGCGGCAAAAGCAGCGAGACCGATCTGGCCGAATTGCTGACCCAGTTCAAGGCCGGCCATGAACGCGCGGCGATGGGCGATATCCGCAAGCTGCTGGTCGATTTCGAAGCACAGGAAAACGAGTTGCTGGTCAAGCGCAGCGCGGCATTGACCGCCGCCAAGAACAGCAGCCGCTGGTCGATGATCATCGGTAGCGGCATCGCCGTGCTGGTGGCAGGGGTGAGCGGCTGGTTGATTCGTCGCCGCCTGGTCAATCGCCTGGGCACCGCCTCGCATGTGGCCGACTCCATCGCGGCCGGCAACGTCTCGATCGTGGTGGACAGCACCGGGACCGACGAAACCGGCCGCCTGCTCGCCAGCATGAGCAAGATGCAGCAGCAGTTGCAGAAGGTATTGCACGCCCAGCTGGAAATGAAGCGCCGGCACGACCAGGGCGAATTGAACTATCGCGTCAATGAAGCCGAGTTCCCTGGCGACTACGCCACGATCGTGCGTGGCAACAACGACCTGGCCGCTTCGCATGTCGCAGTGATGATGCGCCTGGCGCAGATCATGGGGCAGTACGCCGTCGGCGACCTGCGCGAAGACATGGAAGCCCTGCCTGGCGACAAGGCCGTGCTCAGCGACACCATGGCCAAGGTCAAGGGCAATCTGTCTGCGGTCAATCACGAAATCAAGCATCTTTCGCAATGTGCCGCCAATGGCGACTTCAGTGCGCGTGGCGATGCCGACAGCTTCCAGTACGACTTCCGCGTGATGGTGGACAGCCTCAACAACCTGATGGCCACCGCCGACGGCAACCTGCAGTCGCTGTCCGGTTTGCTGCAGTCGATCGCTGCCGGTGACCTCACTGCCCGCATGAGCGGCGAGTTCCACGGCGTGTTCGCTCAGATGCGCGATGACGCCAATGCCACTGCCACGCAGCTGGCCCAGATCGTCAGCGGCATCAAGCAGTCGGCCATCTCGATCAAGGGCGCCGCCAGCGAAATCGCCGCCGGTAACCAGGACCTGTCGCAGCGCACCGAGCAGCAGGCCGCCAACCTGGAAGAAACCGCTGCCTCGATGGAAGAGCTCACCTCCACCGTCAAGCAGAATGCCGAAAGCGCACGCCAGGCCAACCAGCTCGCCATCGGCGCAGCCGGTGTCGCCTCGCAGGGCGGCGAGATCGTCAGCAAGGTCGTGCAGACCATGAGCGGCATCGAAGCCTCGTCCAAGAAGATCGCCGACATCATCTCCGTCATCGACGGCATCTCCTTCCAGACCAACATCCTGGCCTTGAACGCGGCCGTGGAAGCGGCGCGTGCCGGCGAACAGGGCCGTGGCTTTGCGGTGGTCGCAAGTGAAGTGCGCACCCTCGCCCAGCGTTCGACTGCGGCGGCCAAGGAGATCAAGAGCCTGATCGACGACTCCGTGCAACGCGTCACCGATGGCTCGGTGCTGGTGCACAGCGCCGGCAAGACCATGGGCGAGATCGTCTCCAGCGTGCAGCGCGTCACCGACATCATGGGCGAGATCTCCGCCGCATCGCAGGAGCAGTCCTCCGGCATCGAGCAGGTCAACCAGACCGTCACCCAGATGGACGAAACCACCCAGCAGAACGCCGCATTGGTGGAAGAAGCCACCGCTGCCGCACGCTCGCTGGAAGATCAGGCCATCCAGCTCACCGAAGCGGTTGCGGTGTTCAAGACCGAGGCAACACAGGCGCCAGCGCAGCAGCGCCCCGCTGCATCGCATCCGTCGGTGTCTTCGACGGTGAAGGCAAAGGTCGCCGCTGCCGGCCGCACTGCCGCCTCCAAGCCGCGTGCGGTGGCCACTGCGCCCAGCAACGACAGCAGCTGGCAGGAGTTCTGACTGAACGGAGCCGACCGGCACAGTTGCCGGTCGGCTCAAGCCGTAGCGGGCGCCGCCGATACGCTGCGTACGCCCATGAGACATATCGATGACCACTTCCCCCGCGCTATTGGCGCAGACCGCCCCACCTGCTCCGCGCCGCTGGAATAGCCGCTGGGATAACCTGGCCATCGCCAAGAAGCTCGGTGCGATCGGTGTGCTCGCCTTGATCGGCATCGTCATTCCGGTGCTGCTCTACAGCGGCAAACTCAACGAAAGCGTCTCCATCAGCAGCAACGAACTGCGCAGCTATGCGCCGCTCGCGCAGATGCTGGGCCTGATCACCGACCTGCACGCTGCCCATGTGGACAGCGGCAGCGCCGCGACGACCGCCGCAGAGCGCGCCGAGCACGATCTGACCCAACTGCTTGCAACCACCGCCACCATGCCTGGCTTCGAACGCAGCCAGAAAGAATTGCTCGCCCTTCAGCAACGCCTCATCGCTGGCACCACTGCAGACCGCTATACCGCGCTTAGCGAGCAGGCGTTTGCCGCGCTCGACGCCCTGCGCGACGACAGCCAACTGGTCTACACCCCGTATATCGAGAGCTACCACCTGGTGGTTGCCACGCTGATCTACGGTCCCGATGCCACCGAATCGTTGACTCGCCTGGATGCAGCCAGCGACCCATCGCAGGCCGCCGACAGCCGCGCCATGCTGCGCGAACAACTCGGCCAGCTGACGCGCAGCCACGTACGTTTCCGCCATGAGCTGGACAAGGCGATGGGTTTGCTGGAACAGCCCGACCCTGCCCTGGCCGACGCCGCCAAGACCGAAGCCACCCGCGCAAGCGCTGCACTGGCCGAACTCGGCGCCGCGCTGGAAGGCAGCGACGCGCAGGCCGACACACGCTGGAACGCCGCGCTCGACAGCCTGGCCACCACCATGCGCGCGCTCAGCGGCGTGTCGTTGCAAGCCTTGCAGCAGCAGTCCGAGCGGCACCTGGTCGATGCACGCAGCGCGATGTGGCAGGCCATTGCCGGGCTGTCGCTGCTGGCGGTGCTGATCGCCGCACTCGGCTGGTACACCTTGTCCAGATTGATCCGCAATGTGCGCCGCGCCGCCGCAGTGGCTGCCGACATCGCACAAGGCAGGCTGGACGAGCGCATCGTGCCGCCCAGCCGCGATGAAACCGGGCAACTGCTGGACAACATGCGCAAGATGCAGGAGCAATTGCAGCACGTCCTGGCGGCACAGAGCGAGATGGCCCAGCGTCACGATGCCGGCGAGATCAGCTATCGCATGCAGGCCGACAGCTTCCCCGGCGCGTACGCCACCATGGTGCGCGATACCAACACGCTGGTCGGCGCGCATATCGCGCTGAAGATGCACATGGCGCAGATCATGTCGCGCTATGCCATCGGCGACCTGAGCCAGGACATGGACCGCCTGCCCGGCGAAAAGGCCGTCATCAGCGACACCATGCAGACGGTCAAGACCAACCTGTCGGCGATGAACGGCGAAATCAAGCTGCTGGTGCAGGCCGCCGCCCAGGGCGATTTCAGCGTGCGCGGCGATACCCAGCGCTTCCAGTACGACTTCCGGGCGATGGTCGAAGGCCTCAACCAGTTGATGGCCACCGCCGATGGCAATCTGGCTGCGTTGTCCACCGTGCTGCAGGCCATTGCCGCAGGCGATCTGACCCTGCGCATGCAGGGCGATTTCCACGGCGTGTTTGCGCGCATGCGCGACGACGCCAACGCCACCGTCGCGCAGCTCGCCGACATCGTCGGACGCATCCAGCACTCCACCGATACCATCAACGATGCCGCCAGCGAGATCGCCTCCGGCAACCAGGACCTGTCGCAGCGCACCGAGCAGCAGGCCGCCAATCTCGAAGAGACCGCCGCCTCGATGGAGGAACTCACCTCCACCGTGCGCAATAACGCCGAACATGCCCGCCGCGCCAATCAATTGGTGGTGGGCGCAGCCACGGTGGCTTCGCAGGGAGGAACGGTGGTCGGCCAGGTCGTGGACACCATGGCCGACATCCAGGCTGCTTCCAGCAAGATCGCCGACATCATCGGGGTCATCGACGGCATCGCCTTCCAGACCAATATCCTGGCACTGAATGCAGCGGTGGAGGCCGCACGCGCCGGCGAACAAGGGCGCGGGTTTGCCGTGGTGGCTTCCGAAGTACGCACCCTGGCCCAGCGGTCGGCCGCTGCTGCCAAGGAGATCAAGCAGCTGATCGCCGATTCGGTGAGCCGGGTCGAACATGGCAACCAGCTGGTCGGCCAGGCCGGACGCACCATGCAGGACATCGTCGATTCGGTGCACAGCGTCGCCACCATCATGCAGGAGATCAGCGAAGCCTCGCAGCAGCAGTCGCAGGGCATCGAACAGGTCGGCCAGACCATCGCGCAGATGGACCAGGCCACCCAGCAGAATGCCGCGCTGGTGGAAGAAGCCACTGCCGCCGCACACGCGATGGAAGAACAGGCGCAGCAACTGCGCGATGCGGTGGCGGTCTTCCGCTTGCAGGCGGCCGCCCCCTCCCTGGGTCGGGCTGCCTGAGACCGGCGCACGCGCTTGCTCCGCGATGTGGCCGCGCGGCAACGCATGGCTGATGGTGGGCCGATCCGAATCGGCCGATCGGCGTGCCTTGCCGTGATCGGCCCGACATGGACCAGCGAATCGGCCCACTCGAGCCGCTGCGCAGTCAGCCCCCTGCGTAGCTGGTACGCGACGCCGCGCGCGAAGACGCAGCGCCGGCCAGGCGACGCAGCAGGAGCGTTGGCCGATGACGTTGCGCAGCCAATACGCAGCCAAATTGGCCTGTTCGCCACCGGCTCAGGCAGCCGTCGCTGCTGTTGGCGCGCATCCGCCCGCGTCAGCGTCGCGTGAGGACGCCGTCGCTCCGGCGCTGTTTGGCAGACAGCCAGCATGCATTGACGGGCCGCGTATGCACACCGACGTCACTTCGATGACGGTTTCCCATACGCAGCCGCATTTGGCTGGTTCAGTCGTGGAAATCCTGGCCGTTAAGAACCTTGTCATGCATACCTGCTCTGCAATCGTTTGCGTCGTGATCGAACATCACCCGCAGCGGAGGCTGGATTGGGTGCTGCCATTGCCGGTTCCACGACATCCCCTTCCAGATGCGCACCAACCACGCGCGTCATCTTTCCGCCCTCGCCTTGAGATCCCAACATGATCGCTTTTCTACAACGGTATAACGTCGGCAAGCGCCTGACCTTTGCCTTCGGCACGCTGATTCTGCTGTCGTGCGGTCTGGTCGCCGCCGGCCTTTACACGCTGGGGCAGGCGCGCGACCGCATGGATACCGTGGTCAACCGCCAGGTCACGATCATGCAGCACCTGCAGGACATGACCAACACCACCGCAGTCATCGCCGTGCAGCTGCGCAACATCGTGATGCCGACCTCGCAGGAAGACAATCTGCGCTTTGCCGGCATCATCAAGAACCAGCTGAAGTCCTATGAGGACAGCCGCCGCACCTTGTACGTGTTCTCGGCATCGCCTGAAGCCACCGCGATCCGGCAACGGATCGACCAGGCCAGCGAAGAGGCCGGCAAGGCCAATGCCCAGGTCGCCGATCTGGGATTGAATGGCAAGTCCGACGAAGCGCTCGCACTGCTGCTGCAAAAGGCCGCACCGGCGACCGAACGCTGGCAGCAGGGCATCGCCGACTATGCCCAGCTGCAGCGCAAGCGCGCGACCGAAAATTATGCCGAGACCAACGCCGCGATGGCGCGTGGCCGTGCACTGTTGATCGGTGGCGGCCTGGCGGTGGTACTGGTCAGCGGCCTGCTGGGCCTGTTGATTACCCGCAGCCTGGTCCGTCCGCTGACCCAGGCCACCCGCGCCGCCGAAGCGATTGCCAACGGCAATCTCGACAACGACGTGCGCACCCAGTCCAACGACGAAACCGGCCGCCTGTTGCAGGCCATGGACCGCATGCAGGGCCAGGTGCGTAACCTCATCGCCGCCCAGCTGGACATGGCCAAGCGCCACGATGCCGGCGAGATCAGCTTTCGCATGGATGCCAGCGCATTCCCCGGCGATTTCGGCCGCATGACCCAGGACACCAACGAGCTGGTGGCCGCGCACATCAAGGTCAAGATGCAGACCATCCACCTGGTGGAGCGTTATGCGATCGGCGATCTGTCCGAAGACATGCCGCAATTGCCGGGCGAAAAGGCCGCCATCACCGCCGCGATGAATCAGGTCAAGGTGAACCTGATGACGATGAACACCGAGATCAAGCAGCTGGCGCAGGCCGCCGCCAACGGCGACTTCAGCGCACGCGGCAATGCCGAACAGTTCCAGTTCGATTTCCGCATCATGGTGGAAAGCCTCAATCACCTGATGGCCACCGCCGACGGCAATCTGCAGTCGCTCTCCAGCCTGTTGCAGTCGATCGCCGCCGGCGATCTCACCGTCCGCATGAGCGGCCAGTACCAGGGCGTGTTCGCACAGATGCGCGACGACGCCAACGCCACTGCCGAACAACTGGCCAGCATCGTGGGCCGCATCCAGACCGCAGCCGAGGCGATCGGCCTGGCATCGGGCGAAATCGCCTCCGGCAACCAGGATCTGTCGCAGCGCACCGAACAACAGGCCGCCAATCTGGAAGAAACCGCCGCCTCGATGGAAGAGCTCACCTCCACCGTCAAGCAGAACGCCGAACACGCCAGCCAGGCCAATCAGCTCGCCATCGGCGCGGCTGCCGTGGCTTCGCAAGGCGGCGATGTGGTGGCCAAGGTGGTCACCACCATGTCCGACATCCAGACCTCGTCGAAGAAGATCGCCGAGATCATCTCGGTCATCGATGGCATCGCCTTCCAGACCAACATCCTGGCGTTGAATGCGGCGGTGGAAGCGGCGCGTGCCGGCGAACAGGGACGCGGTTTCGCCGTGGTCGCCTCCGAGGTGCGCACGCTGGCACAGCGTTCGGCCGGCGCGGCCAAGGAGATCAAGCACCTGATCGACGATTCGGTCGGCAAGGTCACCCAGGGCACCACCCTGGTCGATCAGGCCGGCACCACCATGGCCGAAATCGTGGCCAGCGTGCAGCGCGTGACCAACATCATGGGCGAGATCTCCTCGGCATCGCAGGAGCAGTACGCGGGCATCGAACAGGTCAACCAGACCGTCACCCAGATGGACGAAACCACCCAGCAGAACGCCGCGCTGGTGGAAGAAGCCACTGCCGCCGCGCGTGCGATGGAAGAGCAGGCCCAGCAGCTCACCGCAGCGGTTGCGGTGTTCAAGGTCGCCGAGAGCGCCCCGGCTGCACGTGTCACCGCTCGCCCCCGCAGCGTCAACGCGGTAGCGCCGGCCCGCACGCCGCAGCTGCGTGCGACCAAGCATCCGTCCGCTCCCCTGGTTGCTGCCACGGGCACCGACAACTGGCGCGAGTTCTGAACCATCACCAGCCGGTGCGCGCGCACCGGTCCTTGCTTGCCTCACGGCCGGTCCGGCATTGCCTGACCGGCCGTTTGCGTTCCAGGCTGCGCACCAGCGGGCGTGTGCGCAAGCCTTCTTGCTAGCTGCAGCCGGGTTTATCGGCTGCCTGGCTGCGCATTCGCAGGCCAGCGCGGGCATCGCTCCGACAAAACACGCTGCCGCCTCGCATTGCATATTGCCTAACCAACGGTCTGCGTGTGCGCAAGCGTCCTCACCACCCCCAAAACGACGTGAAATCGCACTTCACATGCGCAAGCAGATGCAGTGCCGATGGCACCGGAAACGCCGCTTCCCGACAGCGTATGCAGGGCGATTCCTGACACCTCGCCACCAATCCCCTACCCGTTCCACACATGGGCATCACCTGCCTGATTGGCAGGTTTACCCACAATTTCAGCCATCTCAAAGCCGCACCGGAAACGCCGTTACTGGATCACGCATCACGTACAGCAGTGCTCCAGCGCCGGTGTGCAGCGCATGCGCCTTCGTTCTTCCATTGCCCAGGCCATTCCATGAATTCCTTTTTGCTCCGCTTCAACGTCGGCAAGCGCCTTTCGCTGGCATTCGGCATCCTGATCCTGCTGTCGTGTGCGTTGGTAGCCGCCGGGCTGTATACGCTCAGCCAGGCACGCGGACGCCTGGATACCATCGTCAACCGCAATATGGCGATGATCCAGTACGCCACCGACATGCTCGATGCCAATGCCACCATCTCGTTGAACCTGCGCAATATCGTGCTTCCCACCACCGCCGAGCAGAATCGCCAGTTCGGCGACATCATCGATGCCCAGCGCGCCCGCTACAAGGAACTGCGCGACAAGCTGTACGCCTTTCCCGCCGATGCGCAGGACCAGAAACTGCGCGACGCGCTGGACCACACGCGCGAACAGGCGCTTGCACACAACCAGCAAGTGCGTGAACTAGGCACTGCCGGCAAGGTCGATGAGGCCATGCCGATCCTGCTCGAACGCGCCGCACCGGCCACGCAACGCTGGCAGGATGCGATCCGCACCTACTCAGAGGCGCAACGCGAGAGCAGCCAGGAAGCGTACACGCAGGCCAATGACGCGATGGCGCGCGGCCGCAGCATGCTGATTGGCGGCGGTGTCGGCGTGGTGGTGCTCAGCGCCCTGCTGGCGTGGATGATTACCCGCAGCCTCACCGGTCCGTTGTCCCGCGCCTCCCGCGCTGCCGAAGCCATCGCCCAGGGCAAGCTCGATAACGACGTGCACAGCGACGCCAGCGACGAAACCGGTCGCCTGCTGCAGGCCATGGACACCATGCAGTCGCAGGTGCGCAACCTGATCACCGCGCAGCTGGACATGGCCAAGCGCCACGATGCCGGCCAGATCAGTTTCCGCATGGATGCCAGCGCGTTTCCGGGCGACTACGGCCGCATGGCGGGCGACACCAATGCATTGGTCGCCAGCCACATCGACACCCAGACCCGCACCATCCAGCTGGTCGAGCGCTATGCCATCGGCGATCTGAGCGAAGACATGGTGCAGTTGCCGGGCGAGAAGGCCGCGTTCACCACCGCGATGAACCAGGTCAAGCACAACCTGTCCACGATGAACCAGCAGATCGGTCATCTCGCACGTTCTGCAGCCAACGGCGATTTCAGCGCCCGTGGCGATGCCGCGCAGTTCCAGTACGACTTCCGCGTCATGGTGGAAAGCCTCAACCAGCTGATGTCCACCGCCGATGGCAGCCTGCAGTCGCTGTCGGGCATCCTGCAGGCCATCGCTGCCGGCGATCTCACCGCGCGCATGGATGGCGAGTTCCGTGGCGTATTCGCACAGATGCGCGACGACGCCAATGCCACCGCCACGCAATTGGCCGGCATTGTCGGCCACATCCAGCAATCGGCGGTGTCGATCAATGCCGCTGCCAGCGAAATTGCCGCAGGTAATCAGGATCTGTCGCAGCGCACCGAGCAACAAGCGGCCAACCTGGAAGAAACCGCCGCCTCGATGGAAGAGCTCACCTCCACCGTCAAGCAGAATGCCGAAAGCGCGCGCCAGGCCAACCAGCTCGCCATCGGCGCAGCCGGCGTTGCCTCACAAGGTGGCGAGGTGGTGGCCAAGGTGGTGGACACCATGAGCGGCATCGAAGCCTCGTCCAAGCGCATTGCCGACATCATCAGCGTCATCGACGGCATCGCCTTCCAGACCAATATCCTGGCCTTGAATGCAGCGGTGGAAGCGGCGCGTGCCGGCGACCAGGGCCGTGGCTTTGCGGTGGTTGCCAGCGAAGTGCGCACCCTGGCGCAGCGGTCCTCCAGCGCGGCCAAGGAGATCAAGGAGCTGATCGACGACTCCGTGCAACGCGTGGCGACCGGCTCGTCGCTGGTGCACAGCGCCGGCAAGACCATGGACGAAGTGGTCGCCAGCGTGCAGCGCGTCACCGACATCATGGGCGAGATCTCCGCCGCCTCGCAGGAACAGTCGGCCGGCATCGAGCAGGTCAACCAGACCGTCACCCAGATGGACGAAACCACCCAGCAGAACGCCGCACTGGTGGAAGAAGCCACCGCTGCCGCGCGTGCGATGGAAGAACAGGCCCAGCAACTCACCGAAGCGGTGGCGGTGTTCAAGGTCGACGAGCACGCACAGGTCACGCGCCAGCTGTCGAAGATCGCCAAGGCCTCTGCCCCCGCCCGCCCCCTCCCGCGTCCGGCCGCAGCGCCACGCGCTGTCGTGCAGCCACGCCGCAGCACCACGACGGAGGCTGCCAACCACACCGACTGGCAGGAGTTCTAAGCACCGGGAGCCGAGAGAAACACATCGGCGCGCCATGCTGCATCGACACAGGGTCCGACCTCTCCATCAGAGGGCCGGACCCTGCTTTTTGTCTGCGCTGCGACGCATGACAGCCTCAGCCGCGTGGTGCCCGATACAGGTGAGCTGCCCGGCAACGGTCCCCGCGTCTATCGCGCTTTCGGCACCGCTGGCACGCCCGGGGCCTTCGTCGATTCTGTATCGCCCGCATGACAGACAAGCAGATCGCATGAACCACCCACCAGCTGACCGCCATCAAATACGCCCAATCCGATTTGACATATTTGGTCGTAAAACCCACGGTTTTTTAAACATTTTATTCCCAGCTCTCGCATCACCTTCACATCAGTTTATCCAGCTCATAAGATTTGACGTTTTTCTACAAAAACCCGCTAGTTTTTCAACATTTCCCGAATCGATTTATTCGCGTGGCGCTCACACGCATCGCCTCACCCAGGCGACACACCATGAAAATTCGACGTAAAAATCGCCGCAATTGTACTATTCAAAAATAAATATTTTAAACTTACGCAAATTTCTTAGCCGCGCATATAAATTTAAGATTAACACTGGTATGCAAACGCTAAATACATCGATTATTCCGCCGTTACCTGACGCAGGGCCGCGCACTTACCTTGTCCGCGAGGCCGATGTTTACACATCCCCATCACTCTTCCAGGTAACGCCATGAACTCTCTCCTGCTTCGCTTCAACGTCGGACCCCGATTGGCTGCAGCGTTCACCGTTCTTATTCTGCTGTCCTGCCTTATCGCTCTTATCGGTTATCGCGGCCTTCACTCGGCACGCACGCTGGTCGATAGCCTGGTTCACCAGAACATGCTGAAGATCCGCCTGTCCAATGACATGATGAATGCAAATTACATCATCGCCGCGCAGGTGCGGAATGTGGTGATTCCCACCAGCGACGAGGAAAATCGCAAGTTCATCCAGGCAATCAAGGATGCACGTGCCGACTACGGCAAAGCCCATGACGCGCTGTATGCGACCAAGTCTTCCGAACAGGGTAAACAGATCCGCGCAGACATCGATCGACAGAGCGGGAACGTTCGGAAGTTGAACGATCAGGTGATCGACTTGGTGATGTCCGGTCAGACGGACGCAGCGACGTCCTTGCTGCTGACCAAGGCCGGGCCGGCGATGGAGCACTGGCAGGACACGATTGCCAGCAACATCAACCTGCAGGACAAACTGGCCGCCGAGGCCGCCGAGGCCGCCCTGGCCTCGATGGACGATTCGCGCAAGCTGCTGGTCGGCGGTTCGCTGTTGGTGGTCCTGCTGAGCGGCGCCTTGGGCCTGCTGATCACCCGTAGCCTGACCGGCCCGCTGGGCCGCGCCACCCGCGCTGCCGAAGCCATTGCCAATGGCAAGCTGGATAATGCCGTGCACAGCGACGCCAGCGACGAAACCGGTCGCCTGCTGCAGGCCATGGACACCATGCAGTCGCAGGTGCGCAACCTGATCACTGCGCAGCTGAACATGGCCAAGCGCCACGATGCCGGCCAGATCAGCTTCCGCATGGATGCCAGCGCGTTTCCGGGCGACTACGGCCGCATGGCAGGCGATACCAACGCATTGGTCGCCAGCCACATCGACACCCAGACCCGCACCATCCAGCTGGTCGAGCGCTATGCCATCGGCGATCTGAGCGAGGACATGGCGCAGCTACCCGGCGAGAAGGCCGCGTTCACCGCTGCGATGAACCAGGTCAAGCGCAACCTGTCGACGATGAACCAGCAGATCGGTCATCTGGCCCAGGCTGCGGCCAACGGCGATTTCAGCGCCCGCGGCGATGCGGCGCAGTTCCAGTACGACTTCCGCGTCATGGTGGAAAGCCTCAACCAGCTGATGTCCACCGCCGATGGCAGCCTGCAGTCGCTGTCGGGCATCCTGCAGGCCATCGCTGCCGGCGATCTCACCGCGCGCATGGATGGCGAGTTCCGCGGCGTGTTCGCGCAGATGCGCGACGATGCCAATGCCACCGCCACGCAATTGGCCGGCATTGTCGGACGCATCCAGCAGTCGGCCACCTCCATCAATGCGGCCGCCAGCGAAATCGCCGCCGGCAACCAGGACCTGTCGCAGCGCACCGAGCAGCAGGCGGCGAATCTGGAAGAAACCGCTGCCTCGATGGAAGAGCTCACCTCCACCGTCAAGCAGAACGCCGAAAGCGCACGCCAGGCCAACCAGCTCGCCATCGGCGCGGCCGGTGTCGCCTCGCAGGGCGGCGAGATCGTCAGCAAGGTCGTGCAGACCATGAGCGGCATCGAAGCCTCGTCCAAGAAGATCGCCGACATCATCTCTGTCATCGACGGCATCTCCTTCCAGACCAACATCCTGGCCTTGAACGCAGCCGTGGAAGCGGCGCGTGCCGGCGAACAGGGCCGTGGCTTTGCGGTGGTCGCCAGTGAAGTGCGCACCCTCGCCCAGCGTTCGACCGCGGCAGCCAAGGAGATCAAGAGCCTGATCGACGACTCCGTGCAACGCGTCACCGACGGCTCGGTGCTGGTGCACAGCGCCGGCAAGACCATGGGCGAGATCGTCTCCAGCGTGCAGCGCGTCACCGACATCATGGGCGAGATCTCCGCCGCATCGCAGGAGCAGTCCTCCGGCATCGAGCAGGTCAACCAGACCGTCACCCAGATGGACGAAACCACCCAGCAGAACGCCGCATTGGTGGAAGAAGCCACCGCTGCCGCACGTGCAATGGAAGAACAGGCCCAGCAACTCAGCGCGGCAGTGGCGGTGTTCAAGATCGACGACCACTCCCAGGTCGCACGCACCTTGTCGGTGATTGCCGCAGCATCCGCCAGGCCACCCGTCGCCCCGCGCATGGCCGGGTATCCGCGTGGCGTGCCCCAGGCCGGCACGACGGGTTGGCAGGAGTTCTGATTTTTCCGGAAGAATTTCCGGCAACTCCGCTGAAAAAGGCCGCATTGCGCAAGCAATGCGGCCTTTTTTACATGCGCGCCACGCTCCAGCCGGCGACCGCTATTGTGCATCGCAACACTTGCAGTGGCAGACTAGAGCTCGGTCTACATGCTGCGAAGGCGACAACGCACGGTGATACCCATCAGTGACGCGCTATGGGCACAAGTGGAGCCCCTGCTGCCGCCGCCACGCCGGGACAAACGCCCCTACCAGCGACAGCCGGGCGGCGGACGCAAGCGCCAACCCGCGCGCAAGACGTTTGAAGCCATCGTCTACGTGCTGCGCGAAGGATGTGCCTGGCAACGGTTGCCCGCACACATGGGCAGCGCCAGCACCGTGCACCGCTACTTCAACAAATGGCTGCAGGCCGGCGTGTTTCACGCCATCTGGGTCCGCGGGCTGGCCGATCACGCCGATCTGCGTGGGCTGCACTGGATCAGCACACCGCTCCACACCGCCCCCGGGCAGGTGCGCTGGAAGCCGGTAAAGGCGCCTCCTGCTGCACTTGCATGCGGCCCCCATTCGAACACCTCAGCGCAGCCTCGTGGGCCGGCAGCCGGGCTGGCGCACACCATGCGGCAGTTTATTTCGGGATGCGATAGTTAAGTTCTATTTAATCAGCCGTTACCGGTAGCGGCTCATTACTCAGTCGACTCCCGAGACCCCCGCATATGAAATTCCTCCAATCCCTGAAGGTCGGCCAGCGCCTGGCGCTCGGCTTCGGCCTGTTATTGCTGTTGATCGGTACTTCAACTGCGTTGTCGCTATACCAATTCAACTCCGTCCAGAACAGCGTCACCAACATCCTGGACAACAACAACTACAAGACCGAATTGCTCAGCCAGATGCGCGAAGCGATCCTGCTCAACGAGCGTTATCTGCGCGACCTGGTGCTCGCCGACCCCGATAAGCAAGAGGCGCTGAGCGCGATCATTCAAACGAACCGCGAGGCCTACAACAAGGCATGGGAAGCGCTGCAGCGCCTGCCCGGCACCGCAAAGGGCATGGCCGAACGCAAGGCAATCCTGCAGGCCCAGGTCCAGGGGCGCGCCAGCAGCAACAAGGTCATGGAGCTGGCCAAGGCCGGCGATAGCGCCCAGGCACGCATCGTGCTCAACGAAGAGGCCGCGCCACTGGGCGAAAAACGTGCCGAAACCATCCGCCAGGCCGTGCAGACCCAGAAGGAACAGAACGCGATCGGCGCCGACGCGATCGACACGGCGATCACGCTGTCCAACCGCGCACTCACCGGTTTCGGCGTCCTGGCTGCGCTGATCGGCGTGACGCTGGCCTGGCTGATCACCCGTAGCCTGACCCGCCCACTGTCCAAGGCCACCGCCGTCGCCGACGCGATCGCACGCGGTAAGCTGGACAGCGTGATCGAGCCACAACCCCAGGACGAAACCGGGCACCTGCTGCGGACCATGCAAAGCATGCAGCAGCAGGTCAGTCAGCTGATCGCTGCGCAGCTGGACATGGCCAAGCGTCACGATGCCGGCCAGATCAGTTTCCGCATGGATGCCAGCGCGTTTCCGGGCGAATTCGGCCGCATGGCCGGCGACACCAATGCATTGGTCGCCAGCCACATCGACACCCAGACCCGCACCATCCAGCTGGTCGAGCGCTATGCCATCGGCGACCTCAGCGAGGACATGGTGCAGCTGCCGGGCGAAAAGGCTGCCTTCACTGCGGCCATGAACCAGGTCAAGCACAACCTGTCGACGATGAACCTGCAGATCGGCGATCTGGCGCGTGCGGCCGCCAATGGCGACTTCAGCGCACGCGGCGACGCCGAACTTTTCCAATACGATTTCCGCGTGATGGTGGAAAGCCTCAACCAGTTGATGTCCACCGCAGACGGTAATCTGCAGTCGCTGTCTGCGTTGTTGCAGGCCATCGCCGCCGGCGACCTGACCGCGCGCATGAGTGGCGAGTTCCGCGGTGTGTTCGCGCAGATGCGCGACGACGCCAATGCCACCGCCGAGCAGTTGGCCAGCATCGTCGGACATATCCAGCAATCTGCAGTGTCGATCAAGAGCGCCGCCAGCGAGATCGCCGCCGGTAACCAGGACCTGTCGCAGCGCACCGAGCAGCAGGCGGCCAACCTGGAAGAAACTGCCGCTTCGATGGAAGAGCTCACCTCCACCGTCCGGCAGAACGCCGAAGGCGCCCGCCAGGCCAACCAGCTCGCGATCGGCGCCGCCAGCGTGGCGTCGGAAGGCGGCGCGGTGGTCGGCAAGGTCGTCGAGACCATGGCCGGCATCGAAGCC
The DNA here is from genome assembly GCF_014197275.1 of Xanthomonas sp. 3075. Classification (GTDB taxonomy): domain Bacteria; phylum Pseudomonadota; class Gammaproteobacteria; order Xanthomonadales; family Xanthomonadaceae; genus Xanthomonas; species Xanthomonas campestris_B. The sequence goes on from NZ_JACIFI010000015.1 coordinate 85,563, forward strand.
TCATCCAAGCGCATTGCCGACATCATCAGCGTCATCGACGGCATTTCCTTCCAGACCAACATCCTGGCCTTGAACGCGGCCGTGGAAGCGGCACGCGCCGGCGAACAGGGCCGTGGCTTTGCGGTGGTCGCCAGCGAAGTGCGCACCCTCGCCCAGCGCTCGACCGCGGCAGCCAAGGAGATCAAGGGTCTGATCGACGATTCGGTGCAGCGTGTGGCGGCCGGTTCGGCCTTGGTGCACACCGCCGGCAAGACCATGGACGAAGTGGTCGCCAGCGTGCAGCGCGTCACCGACATCATGGGCGAGATCTCCGCTGCCTCGCAGGAACAGTCGGCCGGCATCGAGCAGGTCAACCAGACCGTCACCCAGATGGACGAAACCACCCAGCAGAACGCCGCACTGGTGGAAGAAGCCACCGCTGCCGCGCGTGCGATGGAAGAACAGGCAACCCAGCTTACCGACGCGGTTGCGGTGTTCAAGATCGACGACCACGCACAGGTCACACCCGCGTTGTCGGTGGTCGCCAGCGCATCTACCAAGGCATCCCCGGTGCATCGCGCGGCTGCACGTTCCAGCAGCATCACCCCGCCGCGTCGCCGCGTCGCAGGCGTGGCGGCCGATGCCGGCGGTTGGCAGGAGTTCTGAGGACCGCCAGCTGCGCGATCACGCGATTGCGCGGCTGGCGGGCGCTGCGCTCGGCGTCGGCCTGTAGACCTGGATTCGGGTTCCGAACGCCGGCCACCCCAATCGCATCGGCGCCCGTGGTGGTCTGTCGCCGCTCATGCACCATCGCCAGGCACCACAGTCACATCGGGCGCCGAGGCGTCACCGCCGGAGCGCATTGAGGACATTTGATCCGCTGCTGGCGGATGTTGAGGGTCGCGTCCTTGCGAGGGGACGCGGCCCTTTCTTTTGTAGCGTGTGATCGATGGGTCAGCGCACCACGAGCGTCCGAAGCCTCCCTTATATTTCACATTTTCATAACCTCAGTCCATCTCACCCGGGTAAGAGAAAGCCCTAACTGAAACCGCTTACAGGTCAGAAAAACTCCGATCAGCGCATATTTTGTGACTTTGCCTGCGAAAAACGATCAATTTCGCACTTAAGCAGCCGCTACTGACCTCACGCATTCGTAACGCCCTCCCCCGGGCAAGGTCGACTCCCTCATGCACTCTTTCAACCGGCTCTCGGTCGGCACCCGACTGTCCGCGCTTCTCACGCTGGTCATTGCCCTCTCCCTGGGCCTGCTGGCCATGACCATCTATCGCCAGTCCGCCAGCGGTATCGAATCCCAGGTCAAGGCCGAACTACGCTCCAGTACGCGGCTGATGCAGCAGTCGGTGGCGATGTACGACGTCACCCTCACCGAAGGCACCCAGCGCCTGGGCAGCGTGTTCGACGACATGCTTCCCGCCGGCGCACGCGAACTCGACACTGCCACCACCGTGACCATCGGCGAGCAGAACACGCCGTCGCTACGTGCCGGAACGCAGACGCTCAACCTCAACTTCAACGCGGTGGACCGCTTTGCGCAGGCCACCGGCGGTGTCGCGACGATCTTCGCGCGCACCGGCGACGACTTCGTGCGCATCACCACCTCGCTGCGCAACAAGCAGAACGAGCGCGTGATCGGCACCCTGCTCGACCGCAAGGGCAAGGCCTATGCAGCACTGGCCGCAGGCAAGGCCTTCACCGGTCAGGCGCAGCTGTTCGGCGAGCAGTACATGACCCACTATCAGCCGCTGCGCAATGCCGCCGGCGACGTGATCGGCGCGCTGTTCGTCGGCCGCAACTACACCCAGGGACTGGCCGCGCTCAAGGCGCAGGTCAACACCACCACGCTGGGCCAGGACGGTTACTTCGTCATCGTGGATATGGCCCCCGGCGAGCATCAAGGCCAGGTCATCGCGGCGCCGCCGGGCACGCCGGCCACGCTGGCGACCCTGGTGCCGGCCAACCAGCAGGCACTGCTGCAATCGGTGCTGGACGGCAAGTTGCCCAGCGCCAGCCTGCAGTTGCGCGACGCCAAGGGCAACAGCCAGGCATTCGAAGTCACTGCGCAGCGCTACGCAGCGTGGCAATGGGCGGTGATCGGCGCCCAGCCGCGCAGCGCCATCGACGGTCCGCTGGATGCGTTGATGGGCAGCATGCTGCTGTTCTCGCTGGTGGTGCTGATGCTGTGCATCGCGGTGGTGTTCATCGCCGCACGCAAGATGATCACCCGGCCATTGCTGGCGGTGGAGCGCGTGCTTGGCGACGTCGCCGCCGGGCGCCTGGACAACCCGATCGAGATCGACCGGCACGACGAACTCGGTCGCCTGCTGGGCAGCGCCCGCACCATGCGTGACGATCTGCGCGCGCGCCTGCAGCGCGACCATCTGATCGCCAGCGAGGCACTGCGCGTGCGCACCGCGCTGGACGACGTCAGCACCAACGTGATGATCGCCGACGCCGACCGCCGCATCGTGTATGCCAACCGTCCGTTGCAGCGCATGCTCACCAGCGTGCAGGATGCGCTGCGCCGCGACCTGCCCAGCTTCGATGTCGATGCCCTCAGCGATACCCGCATCGATCAGTTCCACCGCAACGCCGCGCAACACGCCGACATGCTGGCACGGCTCAGCGGCGCGCATACCGCACAGATCGAGGTCGGTGGCCGCATCCTGCGCGAAGTGGTCAGCCCGGTCCTGGACGCGGCCGGCGAACGCATGGGCTATGTGGTCGAGTGGGCCGACCGCACCCAGGAAGTACAGGTCGAACATGAAGTCGCACGCATCGTCCAGGCGGCCGCCGCAGGCGACCTGAGCGAGCGTGTCGGCCTGGAAGGCAAGCACGGCTTCCTGCTGCTGCTCGCCCAGCAGCTCAACGCGCTGCTGGACAACAACGCCGACGGTCTGTCGCGCGTGTCGTCGCTGCTCTCGTCGCTGTCGCAAGGCGATCTGACCGCGCGCATGGAAGGCGATCTGCAAGGCGTGTTCGCCACCATTCGCGACGATGCCAACGCCACTGCCGACCAGCTCGCCGGCATCGTGCGCCGGATCAAGGACTCGTCGCTGGCGATCAACTCGGCCGCCACCGAAATCGCCACCGGCAATGGCGACCTGTCGCGGCGCACCGAACAGCAAGCCGCCGCACTGGAAGAAACCGCCGCCTCGATGGAAGAGCTCACCGCCACCGTCAAGCAGAACGCCGACAACGCCGACCAGGCCAACCGGTTGGTGCTGGATGCCGCCGGCGTGGCAGCCCAGGGCGGCGATGTGGTCGGCCGCGTGGTCACCACCATGGCCGAGATCGACAGCTCGTCCAAGAAGATCGCCGAGATCATCAGCGTGATCGATGGCATCGCTTTCCAGACCAATATCCTGGCCTTGAACGCCGCGGTGGAAGCCGCTCGCGCCGGCGAACAGGGGCGTGGCTTTGCCGTGGTCGCCTCGGAAGTGCGGACCCTGGCACAGCGCTCGGCTGCCGCCGCCAAGGAGATCAAGCACCTGATCGAAGACTCGGTCACCCGCATCGGCAACGGTGCCACACTCGCCGCCGAAGCAGGCAGCACCATGCAACAGGTGGTGAGCTCGGTGCAGCGCGTCACCGGCATCATGGGCGAGATCACCAGCGCCTCGCGCGAGCAGGCCGCCGGCATCACCCAGGTCAATCAGACCGTGACCCAGATGGACGAAACCACCCAGCAGAACGCCGCACTGGTGGAGGAAGCCACCGCAGCGGCACGTGCGATGGAAGACCAGGCCGCACAGTTGGTGGACGCGGTGGCGGTGTTCCGCCTGGAGCAGCAGGATCGCCTGAGTACCTTGCTGGCCAGCGCACGCCAGTGCTACAGCTGATGTAACCGCCAGGCCGATGACGCACCCAGTGCGCGCCGTCGGCCAGGGACGAGGCAGGCCAGGCGCCGCCATGCGCAATGCGGCGCACGCCGCCGCGTCGTAGCGCGGTGACGCGTCACCCACCCATTGCCCAAGGTCGGCCGGCGCCTCGCCCAGGCGAAGCGCCGGCAAGGACCAGGCTGTCACACAACTTAAAGATTTGATATTGCCGCCGATATCTAGGCGTCGCCGGGAAACCATCCGGGCGCAATCCCGCTGCCACTGTGCTTGTGCCCATGTCCCAAGGCGATACCTCAGAGCTGGACCAAGACGCCGACGATCTCGCCAACGGTGACGAGCGCTATCTGCTGCAAAACAGGCGCCAGATCCGCGGCCTGCTGCGCCAGCTGCTCGACCAGCGCGCCATCGTGACCATGCACGTGGCCGGCCGCGACATGGCCGTGCCTACCGCCGTGCTGGAGGTGGACGAGGACGACGACTGCGTGATCCTGGACGGCAGCCACAACGACACCTCCAACCGCGCCATCGAAGGCGCCAAGTTCCTGCTCTGCTACGCGCAGCTGGAGCGGATCAACATCCGCTTCCGGCTGGAAACCGTGCAACGGATCGAACGCGACACGCACGTCGCCTTCCGCGCCGACCTGCCCTCCACGATGTATCACATGCAGCGGCGCGAATCGTACCGGCTGGCAACCCCGATCACCGACTCGCCCATCTGCACCATTCGCCAGGACGACGCCCAGGGCGAGACGCTGAATCTGCAGGTGCGCGTGATCGACATCAGCAGTGGCGGATTGGCCGTCGCACTGACCGATGGCATGCCGCTGCTGGAACCGCAACGCACCTACCGCGACTGCACGCTGCAACTGCCCGACACCGCACCCATCGCGCTGCCCCTGACGGTGTGCAGCCAGTACAAGCAGGCGCTGCCCAACGGCAGCGAAGGATTTCGCATCGGCATGAAATTCAGCGACTTGCCGCGTGGTGCGGACGAAACCATCCAGCGCTACATCTTCCGGATCGACCGCCAGCGCAACGCGCGCAAGAGCGGCGTGTTCTGAACTGACCCGCACCGGATGCCGTACATACCTAAAGTTGCTGCGCACCTCGCCGATGTAGCTAAGGCATCGCTTTCTTGCTGCAGCTTTCTGCCGCACCCTCACACTCAGCCGCAACGCCCGGAGTTTCCATGAACGATAAAAGCACTGCCACCGGCACAGGTGGTGAATTCCTCAGCTTCGCCCTGGGCGAAGAACACTACGGCGTGGACATCCTGAAGGTGCAGGAAATCCGCGGCTACGATTCGGTCACCCGTCTGCCGGACGCGCCCGACTACATCAAGGGTGTGATCAACCTGCGCGGCACCATCGTGCCGGTGATCGACCTGCGCCTGAAGCTGCGCCTGAAAGAAGCGCGCTACGACGCCTTCACCGTGATGATCGTGCTCAATGTCGAAGACCGCGTGGTCGGCATCGTGGTGGACAGCGTCTCCGACGTGATCCCGCTCAACGACGACCAGATCCGCCCGACGCCCGAATTCGGCGCTTCGGTCGATACCCGCTTCATCTCCGGCATCGGCACCCAGGACGATCGCATGCTGATCCTGCTGGATATCGAAACCCTGCTGGACAGCGCCGAACTCGGCCAGCAGCACCTGGCGGAAGAAGCTGCGTGATGCAGCGTCACTGACAACCGCCGTACCGGCCTGACCGCGTCTGCGGCGCCTGGCGATTGCAGCTAAGACCATCTGGTGTCGGGAGCGCCCTGACACCAGATGCACCACACGTTTGATTTGTGACTTAAATCACATTCTTTGGATTCAAGTTGAACGCCGGCTAGCCGATAGCTGAATAGAAGCCCGCGAACACAAACGGGTCAACGTTCGACTTTTGATTCTGGAGAATCCCAATGAAGTTCCTGCTCTCGCTCCTCCCCGTTGCTGCGCTCGTCATCGTTGCTCCCACGTTGTCGGCCCAGTCGCAGGAAATGATTCCGCCGGAAATGGCGACCCGTTTCGTCGGCAAGGACGGCATGGTCTGCGGCAAGGTCGAAAAGGCCAAGTACGCGCAGAGCTCGGAAGGCGAACCCACCTTCCTGTACATGGGTGGCATGTTCCCGCGCCACACCTTCTCGGCCCGCATCAATGGCGCCAACCGCGGCAAGTTCAGCTTCGCCCCGGAAACCCTGGAAGGCAAGGACGTCTGCGTCCTCGGCAAGATCCAGCGCGACAGCTCGCGTGCCGAAATCGAAGTCAGCTCGCCGGCCAGCCTGAAGCTCGCCACCATCAAGTAATTGCATGGTGCATCGCCACGCCTTGCGCGTGGCGTTGTGCTGTCTGCGTTATGCGCACTGACCTTCTATGGGAATCGTGTCAATGCAATGGATCAACAATCTGAAATTGATGCCCAAGCTGATGCTTGCATTCGGCATTGTGCTGCTGATCTTGCTGGTGCAGGGCGTCATCGCCTACTCGGGCCTGGCCTCGCTCAACAACGTCACCAGTGACCTGGCTGGCAACACCATGTCCAGCGTGCGCGAAGCAGGCGACCTGCGCGGCATGCTTGGCGAATTCCGCAACTCGTCCTATCAGGGGCTGGTCCGCGCCAGCGACACGGTCAAGGCCGAAGCCAAGGCCCGTGCCACCGAGCTGGACGGCCAGATCCAGGCAACGATCAAGGACTATCCCCGCCTGATCGAAAGCCCGGAGCAGAAGAAGCTGTTCGCCAACTTTGTTGCGGACTGGAAGAAGGCTTCGGCCTCCTACGCCAGCGTCAACGAAATGCTGGAACTGAATCTGCCCGACGATGCCGTGGATACCTTCGTCGGCGAGACGCGCACGCTGCACGCCAAGGCGCAGGCATCGCTGGCTGCATTGATCGCCGAAGACAACCGTCTGGCGCAGGCAGCCAAAAGCAAGGCCGAAAACGTCCATGCGACCTCGGTCACCCTGACCGTGGTGGTGCTGCTGATCGGCGTCGCCGGTGGCTTGGGCCTGGCCTTCCTGTTCGCACGTTCCATCGTGCGCAGCATGCGCGGCGCGGTCAGCACCGCCACCGAGATTGCCGGCGGCAAGCTGGATGGCCAGATCAATGTGCAGGGCAAGGATGAAGTGGGCGAGTTGATGCGCTCCATGCAGCGCATGCAGCGGGATCTGAAGGAGCGCATCGAACGCGATCAGAAGATCGCCGACGAGAACCTGCGTATCCGCACTGCGCTGGACAAGTCCTCCACCGGCACCTTCATCACCGATACCGATCGGACCATCATCTACGCCAACGAGGCGTTCCTGAAGCTGGTGACGCATTACGAAGGCAGCATCCGTCTGTCCGCGCCCGAGTTCGATGCCGGCAATGTCATCGGCCAGCACATCAGCTACCTCGGCCTGCCCGAAGCGACTGTGCGCAAAGCCATTGCTGCGCTGGAACGCGACGGCATCACCAGCTTCGAAGAGCGCTACGGCGAGTTCGTGATGATGCAGACCGTCACCGTCATCAAGAACGAGCAAGGCGAAGCGAGCGGCGATGTCTGCGAATGGCGCGACCGCACCATCGAAGTCCAGGTCGAAGACGAAGTGGCCCGCATCGTGCGCGCCGCTGCCAGCGGCGACATGAGCGGCCGGGTGGAAACCGAAGGCAAGCAGGGCTTCTTCCTGCAGCTGGCCCAGCAGCTCAACGGCTTGCTGGACGCCAATGCCGGCAGCCTGCAACAGATCTCCGCCCTGCTCTCTGCGCTGTCGCGTGGCGACCTGACCGTACGCATGGAAGGCGAGTTCAGCGGCGTGTTCGCGCAGATGCGCGACGATGCCAATGCCACCGCCACCCAGCTTGCCGACATTGTCGGGCGCATCAAGGTCTCGTCCACCGCGATCAATTCGGCGGCCGGCGAAATCGCCTCGGGCAATAGCGACCTGTCGCATCGCACCGAGCAGCAGGCCGCCAACCTGGAAGAAACCGCTGCCTCGATGGAAGAACTCACCTCCACCGTCAAGCAGAACGCCGAAAGCGCACGTCAGGCCAATCAACTGGCCATCGGCGCTACCGGTGTGGCCTCGCAGGGCGGCGACGTGGTCTCGCAGGTGGTCACCACCATGTCGGGCATCGAAGCCTCGTCCAAGAAGATCGCCGACATCATCTCGGTCATCGACGGGATCGCGTTCCAGACCAACATCCTGGCCCTGAACGCTGCGGTGGAAGCCGCACGTGCCGGCGAACAGGGACGCGGCTTTGCCGTGGTCGCCTCGGAAGTGAGGACCCTGGCACAGCGCTCGGCCGCAGCGGCCAAGGAGATCAAGGGCTTGATCGACGACTCCGTGCACAAGGTGGCCGAAGGCTCGGCATTGGTGCGCAAGGCCGGCACCACCATGGCCGAGATCGTTGCCAGCGTGCAGCGCGTCACCGACATCATGGGCGAGATCTCCGCTGCCTCGCAGGAGCAGTCGGCCGGCATCGAGCAGGTCAACCAGACCATCACCCAGATGGACGAGACCACCCAGCAGAATGCCGCCCTGGTGGAAGAAGCCATGGCTGCCGCCCGCTCGATGGAAGAGCAGGCCGGTCATCTGGCCGAAGCGGTCTCGGTGTTCAAGCTGGACGAGCCGGCCGCGCACGTCGCCCCGCCCGCACGCCTGCAGGCGGTCGCCTCGCGCCCGGTCGCAGTGAAGAGCGCAGCCAAACCGGTAGCGCATGCAACGGCAGCGACGCCGCACGCCAAGCCAAAGGCCGCACTGGCCGACGGTAACTGGCAGGAGTTCTGATCCACCGCTGTCTCCCACAACGCCCCGGCACTGCCGGGGCGTTGTGTTTGTGCGCCGCCTTCGCCGCACACCGGACCGGCCCCACAGCGCCGCAGCCCTGGCCTGGTGACAAAGCACAATCGGATCTAACCGTACGCCATCACTGCATTGGCGCTTCAGTTGTATGGCTATATGGCCGATATCCAGTGTCAGCTAACGACGCGTACGGATATGACGACCACCACGACTTCGGCTTCAGACACACGCGAATTTGATTTTGGCGACCGCGATTTCAAGCGCGTTTGCGATCTGATCTATCAGCGTGTCGGCATCGCTCTGGCTCCGGCCAAGCGCGACATGGTGTACGGCCGGCTATCGCGTCGTCTGCGCGTGCTCGGCCTGCGCTCCTTCCGCGACTATCTGGACCAGCTGGAAGCAGGTAACGACGAAGAAGAATGGCAGGCGTTCACCAATGCGCTGACCACCAATCTGACTTCGTTCTTCCGCGAGCCGCATCACTTCGACAAGCTGCGCGAAGAACTGCAAAAGCGCGCCTCGCAGGCACCGTTGAAGATCTGGTCGTGTGCGGCCTCAACCGGCGAGGAGCCCTACTCCATCGCCATCACCGCCTGCGAAGCCTTCGGCTCGCTGACGCCGCCGGTGAGCATCATTGCCACCGACGTCGATACCCAGGTGCTGGAAACCGCCTCGCGCGGCGTCTATGCCATCGACCGCGTCGCCTCGCTGGATGCATCGATCAAGCGCAAGTATTTCCAGCGCGGCAGCGGCCCCAACGAAGGCAAGTGCCGGGTGATTCCGGCGCTGCGCCAGCTCATCGAATACAAACAGTTGAATCTGCTGGCCCCGCGCTACGACGTCGGCGGCCCGTATGCGGCGCTGTTCTGCCGCAACGTGATGATCTATTTCGACAAGCCCACCCAGCGCGGCATCCTGTCGCGTCTGGTCAGCCACATGGGCGACGACGGCCTGCTGTACACCGGGCACTCGGAGAACTACCTGCACGCGTCCGACCTGATCCAGCCGTGCGGGCGCACGCTGTATCGGCGCTCCCCGCGCGCGGGAGCGGCCAAATGAGTACGGCCGTGCAAGTGGACGATGTCATGCGCTACCGCGACTCGCGGTTCCAGACCATCACCGCCAAGCTGCTGCCCACCCAGTACCTGGTGGTGGACGACGACACCGCATTGACGACCACCTTGGGATCGTGTGTTGCCGCCTGTCTGCGCGACCCGGTCCTGAAGATCGGCGGCATGAACCACTTCCTGCTGCCGGAAGGCCAGGTCGGCGATGGCGCACCCGCGCGCTACGGCAGTTATGCGATGGAGTTGCTGATCAACGATATGCTCAAGCGCGGCGCGCATCGCAAGCGGATCGAGGCCAAGGTCTTCGGTGGCGCCAACGTGCTCAAAGGCTTTACCAGCAACCCGGTCGGCACCCGCAACGCCGAGTTCGTGCGTCAGTACCTGATGGCAGAACACATTCCCATCATTGCCGAAGATCTGTGCGGCATCCATCCGCGCAAGGTGTGGTTCTTCCCGACGACCGGACGCGTCGTGGTGCAGCGCTTGCCGCATGCACACGAAGCCGAGGTCGCCGCCGCCGAATCGGCCGTGCGCGCCCGTCTGTCCAAAGCACCGGTCACCGGTGGAGTGGAGTTGTTCGAATGACGCTGGAAACTCCTGTGCGTGTATTGATCGTCGACGATTCGGCGGTCGTACGTCAGATGCTCACCGAAATCCTGTCGCGCGATCCCGGCATCGAAGTCATCGGCTCGGCCGCCGACCCGATCCTGGCGCGCGAAAAGATCAAACGCCTCAATCCGGACGTGATCACGCTGGATGTGGAAATGCCGCGCATGGACGGCCTGGTGTTCCTGGAAAACCTCATGCGCCTGCGCCCCACCCCGGTGGTGATGATCTCCTCGCTGACCGAACGTGGCGCCGACACCACCTTGCAGGCGTTGTCGTTGGGTGCGGTGGATTTCGTCTCCAAGCCCAAGATCGACGTCGCGCGCGGGCTGGAAGGCTATGCCGAAGAAATCGTCAGCAAGGTCAAGATGGCCGCCAAAGCCAAGGTCAGCGCGCTCAACCGTCCCAGCGCGCCCAAGCTCACCTTGGACATGCAATCGGCACCTGTCGCCGGTAGCGCGCTGCGCTTCCGCACCACCGACCGCCTGATCGCCATCGGCGCCTCGGCAGGCGGCACCGAAGCCCTGCGTGTGGTGCTGGAGCGCATGCCCGCAGACGCACCGGCCGTGGTGATGACCCAGCACCTGCCGGCCAGCTTCAGCACCGCATTCGCCGAACGCCTCGATCGCCACTCGGCCATGTCGGTGCGCGAAGCCAGCGATGGCGAAGCGATCCTGCCCGGCCATGCCTATCTGCCGCCGGGCGGCCAGCACCTGCGCATCATCCGCGACGGCGCCCGCTGGCGCTGCCGTATCGACGACGGCCCGCCGGTCAATCGCCACAAGCCGGCGGTCGACGTGCTGTTTCGTTCGGTCGCCGCCAATGCCGGCCCTAATGCGGTCGGCGCCATCCTCACCGGCATGGGCGACGACGGCGCACGCGGCTTGCTGGAAATGCTGCAGGCCGGCGCGCCTACCCTGGTGCAGGACGAGGCCACCAGCGTGGTCTGGGGCATGCCCGGTGCCGCCTACAAACTTGGTGCCGCGCAGGAAGTGCTGCCATTGGAACGTATCGCCGAACGCCTGATCGCGCTGTCGGCCCAGGCACGCTGATTCCCACATGACCGCGCTGCCGCCGCGTTCGACCGAGCAGGCGGAGGTGCCCCGCACAGCGGGGACCACCTCCGAGGGCGCTGCACATCCGCTGGCGGACAATCCCACGCATCTCAGTCAGATGGTGACCAGCCTGTCCGACAGCGGCTCGCTCAAATCCTGCCCGGTCACCGCGGGCATCGCCAAGGCTGGCGAACATCCGCAGGACCGACGTTCGCGCCTGCTCGCAGAAGCGCTGGATGGCAGCAGCAGCGCCATCCTCATCTGCGACCTGCAATCGTGCCTGCTCTACGCCAACGACGGCTTCGAGCGCATGTTCGGCTACACCGAAGCCGAACTGGTGGGCCGGCGCCCTTCCGATGTCCTCACCCGCGCGCAGAGCGACCAGAACGAAGTCGCCCGCGTGCGCGAACGCGCCGATGCCTTGCAGCACACCCAGGCCGACCTGCTGGTGTACCGCAAGGACGGCACGCCGCTGTGGATCTCGCTCAACTTCAACCCGATCTACGACGCCAGGCACAATCCATCGCATTACATCGCGGTGCTGACCGACATCACCGACACCAAGATGCACGAGGTGCTGCAGCATCGCGTGCTCGAAGCGCTGGTGCAGGAGCGGCCATTGGTCGAGGTGATGACGCTGATCTGCACCGAAGTCGAACGCATCGCACCAGACGTGGTGGCCACGGTGACGAGCGTCGACAATCAGGGCCGCCTGCATTCGCTGGCTGCGCCCAGCCTGCCATCCGAGTACGCCGAAGCACTCAACGGGCTGAAGATCTCGCCCAACGCCGGCGCCTGCGGTACCGCTGCCTGGCGCGGCCGCGCGGTGATGGTGGAGGACATCGCCACCGATCCGCTGTTCGCGCAGTATCGCGAACTGGTGCTGCCCATGGGCTTGCGCGCGTGCTGGAGCACCCCGATCCGGTCCAACAGCTCGCGCGTGCTCGGCACCTTTGCGTTGTATTACCGCAAGCCGCAGCGCGCCGACGCCTGGCATGTCCGCCTCACCGACCTGTGCCAGCAGTTGTGCACGCTGGCACTGGAACGCGAGCAGATCCGCCAACGCGTGCATCAACTCGCCTTCTACGATGGACTGACCGGCCTGCCCAACCGCATCATGTTCAGCGCGCGCGCCGAGCAGGCGTTGACCCAGGCCGAGTACGCAGGCGAACCGGTCGCGCTGATGTTCGTCAATATCGATCGTTTCAAACTGATCAACGACAGCCAGGGGCATGCGGCCGGCGATGCGCTGTTGCGCGACATCGCGCTGCGGATCAGCGAGCAACTGGCCGTTACCGCCATGCTGGCGCGCGTGGCCGGCGATGAATTTGCACTGGCCGTGCCGCAATGCAGTGCCGAGCAGGCCAGCGCCACCGCAGAGCGCCTGCTGGGCAGCATCGCCGGCCCGTTACCGGTGGGCCACATGACCGTGCATCCGTCTGCCAGCATCGGCGTGGCGATGTTTCCCGAAGACGGAAGCGACATCACCATCCTGCTGCGGCATGCCGACCTGGCGATGAATCGCGCCAAGCAGGAAGGCGGCGGACGTTTCCGCTTTTTCAGTTCCGACATGAATCGCATGGCGCAGGAGCGCGTGGCACTGGAAGCGGAGCTGCGTCAGGCGATCGAGCGCGACGAGCTGCAACTGCATTACCAACCGCAACTGCTTAGCGCCGCGCCGCACGCGTTGTATGGCGTGGAAGCACTGCTGCGCTGGAATCACCCGCACCTCGGCACCATCTCGCCTGCGCGCTTCCTGCAGGTTGCCGAGGAGCAAGGCATGATGCCGCAGCTCAACGATTGGGTGCTGCGCCGCGCCTGTCGTCAGATCGCCGACTGGCGCCAGCGCGACGTGCCGGTGACGCACGTGTCGGTGAATCTGTCGGCCAGCAGTTTCGAAAGCCCTCGCATGCTGCCCGACCTGCTTGGGCTGATTGCCGAAGAAGGCGTGCTGCCATCGGACCTCACCCTGGAAATGACCGAAAGCGTGATGTTGTCCGGCCAGCCAGGCGTGCTGGAAAATCTGCACGCGATTCGCGAAGCCGGCATCGCACTGTCGCTGGATGACTTCGGCACCGGCTATTCCAGCCTGAGCCATCTGCACCGTCTGCCGATCGACGAACTCAAGCTGGACATGAGCTTCGTCCGCGACATCGAACACAGCGAAGACGCCCGCGCCCTCACCACTTCGGTGCTGCGCATCGGCGCGCATCTGCGCAAGCATGTGGTCGCCGAAGGCGTCGAAAACGAAGCGCAGCGTCTGTTTCTCGCCGATCTGGGCTGCGAAGTGCTGCAGGGCTATCTGTTCTCACGGCCACTACCGGCTGCGGCGTTGGAAGCCTGGTTGGGCGCACAGCCTTAGCGCGGCCAACACAGCGACCCCGTCGCCATCAAGGCAGGCGCCGCTATCGGCAGGTGCGTGTGCATCACGCATACATGCTGCCCCTGAATTCACCGTCCCCAGTTACCTGCCGCGTTGATCGCGCGCTTTCTGGCTACGTTTGGACTGCGGGATCGCGATTTTGTGGGGACGCGAGATCTCGATTTTTTCGCGAAGATTGGATGCCATGCATGCGGCGATCACAGGGCGGAAGCGCTGCTGCCTGGCTGCAGGGTCCTTGCCCGTCCGCCGGCGTGGGCACCCAGCTACACGGCGATCGGCAATGATCCAGGCTCTCACGGTGGCCCACGTCGGCTCTCGACACCTAAACTGCCAGAATCCGAACAGATAAGGCTCTTACGCGGCATCCATGCCGCGTAAGGTCCCGCGACGGTGGGCGGGCAAGGACCAGTCGAGATGATCGGTGTGGGTGTTGCAAGCAGTACATGACGTGCATTGTTCGGATAACGACGCATCCGATCAGAGTCTTAATGCAAGCCAGGCAACAAATCAGGCTTCCATCCAACCACCGACCAACTCTCTGGTGCGGTGTCCTCGCCGCTTGCGGGACCGTGTGGCGGCATGGATGCCGCCACCGAGCCTCCAGGGATGGATTCACGGCGTGTCCCGCGAGCGGCGAGGACACCGCGCACCCGACCTACGTAGCTTGGGACCATCCTTCTGAGCGCTGCCTTCAAGCGTAGCTCTCAGCAACCATGCCAACACCCTGCTCCACTGTCCGCTTCAACCACCCCAACAGCTGCGCATTGACGAACTCCGGGTTCTCCAGCGAGGCGATGTGGCCGGCATCGGGCACCAGCTCGTAATCGCAGCCAATCACCTCGGCCATCATCCACAACTCTTCCGGCGGCCGTGGACCATCGTCTTCGCCCGCCAGCAGGAAGGTGTTCGCAGGGTTCAGTCCCGCCAAGGCTTCAAGCCGGTCGGCGCGGCCGAAGATCAAACGCCCCAGCGGTATCACCGACGCGCGCAACTGCTCGGCCGTCATCGCCGCCAGGCGCTGCGCAAACGCGGCCGGCAGCGCGGAGCTCAGATCGATACCGGAGCGGAAGAACATCGGCACGATCGCCGCGACCAATGCAGGCGTCACCTGCCCGGCCGCTTCGATCGCATCGAGCAGACCGAAATAACGCGCTTGCATGGCCTGCGGCTCGGCACCCAGGAAGGTATCCATCAATACCAAGCTGCGCACGCGCTCCGGTGCCAGCAGCGCCAGCTCGGCGCCCCACATGCCACCGACCGACAGACCGACCACCGCGCATTGCGGCAGTTGCAACGCATCAAGCAATAGCAGCATCTGCTTGGCAAGATCGCCCACGGTCTGCGTGTCTGCCGGCAGCGCCGCCGATTGCCCATGCCCCCACAACTCCGGAACGATGACCCGGTAGTGCTGCGAGAGCGCCTGAATCTGCGGCTCCCACATGGCCGCATCCCAGAGATAGCTGTGGCCGAGCAGAACCGGAAACCCTTGACCATACTGTGCATAGTGCAGTGATTGATCGGCGATCGTGCAAGTGGGCATAGGAAGATCATTCGCGCAGATGGGAGCGGGGAAATCTAGACCTTCGCACTTCAGATTTTTGTTGCAATGCGATAGGCGAGTTAACTGGCATTTCCCAAGCGCGTGCGGTGCGCAAGCAAAGCGAAGCCATCGCCCGAATAACGAAAACGCCCGGCATTGCCGGGCGTTTTCAAACCTGCCGTCAACCCGCTGGATCAGGCAGCGACGGTGTCGGCCACATCCTGATATTCCTGGATCTGATCGAAGTTCATGTAGCGGTAAATCTGCTCGCCACTGGTCTTGATCACGCCCACATCGGCCATGTACTCGTCCTTGGTCGGGATGCGCCCCAGACGCGAGCAAATCGCCGCCAGTTCCGCCGAACCCAGGTACACATTGGTGTTACGGCCGAGACGGTTGGGGAAGTTACGCGTGGAGGTGGAGAACACCGTGGCGCCCTCGCGCGCCTGCGCCTGGTTGCCCATGCACAGCGAGCAGCCGGGCATTTCCATGCGCGCGCCGGCCGCGCCGAAGGTGCCGTAATGGCCTTCCTTGGTCAGCTCGGAGGCATCCATCTTGGTCGGCGGCGCAACCCACAGGCGGGTCGGGATATCGCGCTTGCCTTCCAGCAGCTTGGCGGCGGCACGGAAGTGACCGATGTTGGTCATGCACGAACCGATGAACACCTCGTCGATCGCCGCACCGGCAACCTCGGACAGCGTCTTGACGTCGTCCGGGTCGTTCGGGCACGCCACGATCGGCTCATGGATGTCGGCCAGATCGATCTCGATGACGGCGGCGTACTCGGCATCCGCATCGGGCTGCAGCAGCTGCGGATCGGCCAGCCACTCTTCCATCTTCTTGATGCGGCGGCCCAGCGTGCGCGCATCGGCATAGCCTTCGGCGATCATCCAGCGCAGCAACGTGATGTTGCTGGTCAGGTATTCGATGATCGGCGCCTTGTCCAGGTGTACGGTGCAACCTGCCGCCGAACGCTCGGCCGAGGCGTCGGACAGCTCGAACGCCTGCTCCACCTTCAGGTTCGGCAGCCCTTCGATTTCCAGGATGCGGCCGGAGAAGATGTTCTTCTTGCCCTGCTTGGCCACGGTCAGCAGACCGTCCTTGATCGCATACAGCGGAATCGCGTTGACCAGATCGCGCAAGGTCACGCCCGGCTGCATCTCACCCTTGAAGCGCACCAGCACGCTCTCGGGCATGTCCAGCGGCATGACGCCGGTGGCGGCGGCAAAGGCCACCAGACCGGAGCCGGCCGGGAACGAAATACCGATCGGGAAACGGGTGTGCGAGTCGCCACCGGTGCCCACGGTGTCGGGCAGCAACATGCGGTTGAGCCAGCTGTGGATCACGCCATCGCCCGGACGCAGCGACACGCCGCCACGGGTGGAGATGAACTCCGGCAAGGTGTGGTGGGTCTTGACGTCCACCGGCTTCGGATACGCGGCGGTGTGGCAGAACGACTGCATCACCAGGTCGGCCGAGAAGCCCAGGCAGGCCAGGTCCTTGAGCTCGTCGCGGGTCATCGGGCCGGTGGTGTCCTGCGAGCCCACCGAGGTCATCTTCGGCTCGCAATAGGTGCCCGGACGCATGCCCTGGCCTTCCGGCAGACCGCAGGCGCGGCCGACCATCTTCTGCGCCAACGAGAAGCCCTTGCCGGTGTCCGGCGGGTCCATCGGCAGGCGGAACAGGTCCGAGGCCGGCAGGCCCAGGAATTCGCGCGCCTTGGCGGTGAGGCCACGGCCGACGATCAGCGGAATGCGGCCACCGGCGCGCACTTCGTCGAACAGCACGTCCGACTTCATCGCGAACTCGGCGATCACCTGCCCGTTCTTCAGCGCCTTGCCATCGTACGGACGCAGCTCGACCACGTCGCCGTGCTCCATCTGCGACACGTCCAGTTCGATCGGCAGCGCGCCGGCGTCTTCCATGGTGTTGTAGAAGATCGGGGCGATCTTCGAACCCAGGCACACGCCGCCGAAGCGCTTGTTGGGGATGTACGGAATGTCTTCGCCGGTCCACCACAGCACCGAGTTGGTCGCCGACTTGCGCGAGGAACCGGTACCGACCACGTCGCCCACATAGGCCACCAGGTGGCCCTTGTCCTTGAGATCGGCGATGGCCTGGATCGGGCCGCGCTTGCCGTCTTCTTCCGGCACGAACGCTGCGCCTTCGCGGGCGTTCTTGAGCATTGCCAGCGCATGTAGCGGGATGTCCGGGCGCGTGGTCGCATCCGGGGCCGGCGACAGGTCGTCGGTGTTGGTTTCGCCCGGCACCTTGAACACGGTGACGGTCATGCTCTGCGGCACTTCCGGCTTGCTGGTGAACCACTCGGCATCGGCCCAGCTCTGCAGCACGGCCTTGGCGTGCGCGTTGCCGGCTTCGGCCTTTTCCTGCACGTCGTGGAAGGCGTCGAACACCAGCAAGGTGTGCTTCAGTGCCTCGGCGGCGGTGGCGCCCAGCTCGGCGTTATCGAGCAGGTCGATCAGCGGCTGGATGTTGTAGCCACCCAGCATGGTGCCGAGCAGCTCGGTGGCACGCTTGGCGCTGATCAACGCAGTCTTTTCGGTGCCGAACGCCACCGCGGCCAGGTACGAGGCCTTGACCTTGGCGGCGTCGTCAACACCGGCCGGCACGCGCTGGCTGAGCAGCTCGACCAGGAAGGCGTCTTCGCCGGCGGGCGGAGCCTTCAACAGTTCGATGACCTCGGCGGTCTGCTGCGCGGTCAGCGGCAGCGGCGGGATACCGAGCGCGGCGCGCTCTGCAACGTGGTGGCGATAGGCTTCCAACATGCGGGTTCTCCAAAGGGACAGCAGTGAATGTGTAAAAACGTCAGACGTGGATCAGAAGGCGTGGGTCAGGCAACGGGCTTGGGGACGGTGATCTTCAAGCCCTTGAAGTAGTCGCGGAAGAAGCCCTCGTCGCGGGTGATCAACCCATCGCACTGGAGCATCGCGTGGGCGCCGATCAGAAAATCCGCCACCACCCGCTCGCGCTTGCCGCCGCGTGCACGGAAGCGCTTGTTCATATGGCCGGCGCGCACCGCCGCCGCTTCCTGGGTGGCTTCGTAACGGACCCCGATCGAGGCCAGGGTTTCCATCAGGTCGACCTGGGTGTCCAGCATGGCCAGTACTTCGGCCACTACCGCATCGCAGACCACCACCTCGTCGCGCGCCAATGCATCGCCGATGCAGATTTCCGACACCTCGCCGTACACCGGGTCGCCGATGAGGATGTCCAGCAGCACCGAGGAATCCAGGGCGATCATGGGTCGAACGGATCTCCGGGCGCGCGGCCACGGATGGCGCGCATGGCTTCGTCGGTGCTGGTCAGGCCATCGACCAACTTGAACTTGCCGCGCACCTTGCGCAACGCCTCGCTGACATCCTTGCGCAGGATGATGCGCCCGCCATCGAGTTCGATCTTGAGCGTGGTGCCCTTGGTCAGGCCCAGGGCATCGCGCACGGCCTTTGGCAGCGTGATCTGTCCGCGTTCGGCAACGGTGGCTTCCATGAGCATGCTCCAGAAAGTATGCGCACATCATACGTACTTGAGAGGTCGTACTCAAGCCGACTGAACTCGCCGGACACACCGTGCGTACACACTGAATCGCTCAGACTAGGCCCCTACCTAAAGCCTTCGATGCCATAGGAGTGATGCATGAGCGATTCCTTCTCCACCCGCACCTCGTTTGAGGTCCACGGCAAGCGCTACGACTATTACAGCCTCCCCAAACTGGGCGAACGCTTCGATATCGCCCACCTGCCCTACTCGATGAAGATCCTGCTGGAGAACCTGCTCCGGCACGAGGACGGCGGTGTCACCGTCGGCAAGGACCATATCGAAGCGGTCGCCAAGTGGGACCCCACCGCCGAGCCCGATATTGAAATCGCCTTCATGCCGGCGCGCGTGGTGTTGCAGGATTTCACCGGCGTGCCGTGCGTGGTCGACCTGGCCGCGATGCGCGATGCGGTGGTCAAGCTCGGCGGCAAGGCCGACCAGATCAACCCGCAGATTCCCTCCGAGCTGGTCATCGACCACTCGGTGCAGGTGGACGTGTTCGGCTCGGCCGATGCGCTCGACCTCAACGGCAAGATCGAATTCCAGCGCAACCAGGAACGCTACGGCTTCCTGCGCTGGGGCCAGAAGGCGTTCGAGAACTTCAAGGTGGTGCCGCCCAATACCGGCATCGTCCACCAGGTGAATCTGGAAAACCTGGCGCGCGTGGTGATGAGCGCGGACAAGGACGGCACCCGGATCGCCTACCCGGACACCGTGTTCGGCACCGACAGCCACACCACCATGATCAATGGCATCGGCGTGCTGGGCTGGGGCGTCGGCGGGATCGAGGCCGAGGCTGCGATGCTGGGCCAGCCCTCCTCGATGCTGATTCCGCAGGTGGTGGGCTTCAAGCTCAGCGGCAAGCTGCCCGAAGGCGCCACCGCGACCGACCTGGTGCTCACCGTCACCCAGATGCTGCGCAAGGCCGGCGTGGTCGGCAAGTTCGTCGAGTTCTACGGGGAAGGCTTGCAGCATCTGCCGCTGGCCGACCGCGCCACCATCGGCAACATGGCACCGGAATACGGCGCCACCTGCGGCATCTTCCCGGTCGACGAAGAATCGCTGACCTATCTGCGCCTGTCCGGTCGCAGCGAGGAGCAGATCGCATTGGTGGAAGCCTATGCCAAGGCGCAGGGCCTGTGGCACGACGCCAATACCCCGCCTGCGCAGTACAGCGCCACGCTGGAACTGGACATGGGCGAGGTCAAGCCATCGCTGGCCGGCCCCAAGCGTCCGCAGGATCGCGTGCTGCTGGAAGACATGCAGGCCAACTTCCGCGAGAGCCTCAAGCCGTTCGTGGATGCGCGCAGCAAGCGCACGACCGACCTCAAGCAGGAAGATCGCCTGAAGAACGAAGGCGGCGGTGGCACCGCAGTCGGCGCCAAGGCCGCGCAGGCGGAAAGCGCCAACGACAGCGGCGCCGGTTGGCAGCTGCGCGACGGTTCGGTGGTGATCGCCGCGATTACCTCCTGCACCAACACCTCCAACCCGGCAGTGATGCTCGGTGCCGGCCTGCTTGCGCGCAACGCCGCCGCCAAGGGGCTGAAAGCGCAGCCGTGGGTGAAGACCTCGCTCGGGCCGGGCTCGCGGGTGGTCACCGATTACCTGAGCAAGGCCGGCGTCCTTGCCGACCTGGAAACGCTGGGCTTCTACGTGGTCGGCTACGGCTGCACCACCTGCATCGGCAACTCCGGCCCGCTGCCGGACGACGTCTCGGCGGCGATTGCCAAGGACGATCTGGTGGTGTCCTCGGTGTTGTCGGGCAACCGCAACTTCGAAGGCCGCGTGCATCCCGAAGTCAAAATGAATTACCTCGCCTCGCCGCCGCTGGTGGTGGCGTATGCCATCGCCGGCACCACCGACATCGACCTCACCACCGAGCCGCTGGGCACCGGGAGCGACGGGCAGCCGGTCTACCTGCGCGACATCTGGCCGAGCAACAAGGAAATCGGCGACACCATCGCCGCCACCGTCGGCCCGGAGATGTTCAAGCAGAACTATGCCGATGTGTTCAAGGGCGATTCGCGCTGGAACACCATCGCCTCCCCGGACGGCGCGCTGTACGCATGGGACGCGGCCTCGACCTACATCAAGAACCCGCCCTACTTCGACGGCATGACCATGCAGGTCGGCCACGTCGAAGACGTGCACGGTGCGCGCATCATGGGGTTGTTCGGCGATTCGATCACCACCGACCACATCTCGCCGGCCGGCAACATCAAGAAGGATTCGCCTGCAGGACGTTTCCTGCAGGAACGCGGCGTGCAGCCGGCCGACTTCAACAGCTACGGCAGCCGCCGCGGCAATGATGACGTGATGGTGCGCGGCACCTTCGCCAACATCCGCATCAAGAACCTGATGTTCGGCGGCGAAGAAGGCGGCAACACGCTGTATTACCCCGCGGCCGGTGGCCAGCCGGAAAAACTGGCGATTTACGATGCGGCGGTGAAGTACAAGGCCGACGGCGTGCCGCTGGTGGTGCTGGCCGGCAAGGAATACGGCACCGGCTCCTCACGCGACTGGGCGGCCAAGGGCACCAACCTGCTCGGCGTCAAGGCAGTCATCGCCGAGAGCTTCGAGCGCATCCATCGCTCCAACCTGGTCGGCATGGGCGTGCTGCCGCTGCAGTTCCTCGAGAACGAAAATGCGCAGACGCTGGGCCTGGACGGTTCGGAAGTGCTGGACATCACCGGCCTGCAGGACGGCGCCAGCCGTCGCGCCACCGTGGATGCGAAAAAGTCCGACGGCAGCGTCAAGCAGTTCCAGGTCAAGGTGCTGCTGCTGACACCCAAGGAAGTGGAGTACTTCAAGCACGGTGGTCTGTTGCAGTACGTGCTGCGTCAACTGGCAGCACGCAAGGCAGCGTGATCGCTGCGCGGCATACCCTGCACGACACTCCCGCCGATATGGCGGGAGTGTCGTTTCAGGCGATCACGACAGGTGCTGACGCTCGATGGCGAGTGGTCGTCAGAGACAGATAGCTGACGCGCGAAAACACATCAGTGCAACGGTAGAGCCTGCACCCACTACCGGCTGCGCTCGCCAGGCGCTGCGTCCGCGCATCGCCATTCTCAGTGCCGTGTCGGTTCCCAGTGCGCGTGGTATCGCTGCCAGTCGCCGTCCTGCAAGCACCAGCCGGTGATCACCTGATCGCGCTGTGCCTCTTGCCCCGGCAGCCAGCGGCCGCTGCCACGGCCACGGCCAGCAAAACGGGGAAGCGCACGCTTGCCACGTCACCGCGCAGCGCGATATCCACCGACCCCAGCGTCGCGCGGATCTGGCAATTACCCAGCATCTGCAGTCGTATCAACCGCCGCAGACCGACGGCCTCCAGCAGCTGTTCGCCGACAAAATCTTCGGCAACCGGCGCCATCGCATCGCCGATCTGGCGCGCTTCGATTGCCCGATGCATCTGCTGCCATGTCTCTCACAGCCGCTGTTCCGGCGCAGGTCGCGCGCAGCGATCGTGGCGAGAACGCATGTTGCATGCGATCCCCTGTCGCCAGCGCTTGAATGCTGCCCTGCATCACGCTTCGCCTTTTCCATCCATGACGGTATGCTGCCAGCTGATGTAGTGGCGTGGAACACACCGCGCCAGGTACCGAACACCCTGGAGGGGGGCAGATGAATCAGGCACGTCCTTGGTTGCAAAGTTATCCGGCTGGTGTCGCTGCCGAGATCGATCTGGAGCAGTTCCGCACCGTGGCAGAGGTGTTCGACACCTCGGTCAAACGGTTTGCCGATCGCCCGGCGTATCACAGCTTCGGCAAGACCATCACCTATCGCGAAGCCGATCAGCTGGTCGAGCAATTCGCCGCGTATCTGCTTGGCGAGTTGCAGTTGAAGAAAGGCGACCGCGTCGCCCTGATGATGCCCAACTGCCTGCAATATCCGATCGCGACGTTCGGCATCCTGCGTGCCGGCCTGACCGTGGTCAACGTCAATCCGCTCTATACACCGCGCGAACTCAAGCATCAGTTGATCGATTCCGGTGCCAGCGTGCTGGTGGTCATCGACAACTTCGGCACCACCGTGCAGCAGGTCATCGCCGACACACCGGTCAAGCAGGTGATCACCACTGGCCTGGGCGACATGCTCGGGTTTCCGAAAGCGGCGCTGGTCAACTTCGTCGTCAAGTACGTCAAGAAGCTCGTGCCGGATTACCGCATCAACGGCGCGATCCGCTTCCGCGAGGCGCTGGCGTTGGGCAGCAAGCACAAAGTGCCGACGTTGCAGATCGAATCCGACGACATCGCCTTCCTGCAGTACACCGGCGGCACCACCGGCGTGGCCAAGGGCGCGATGCTCACCCACCGCAACCTGGTGGCCAACATGCAGCAGGCCCACCAGTGGCTTGCCGGCACCGGCAAGCTGGAAGAAGGCAACGAGGTGGTGATCACCGCACTGCCGCTGTATCACATCTTCGCGTTGACGGCGAACGGTCTGGTCTTCATGAAGATCGGTGGCTGCAATCACTTGATCAGCAATCCGCGCGATATGCCCGGCTTCGTCAAGGAATTGAAGAAGACCCGCTTCACCGCGTTCACTGGCGTCAACACGCTGTTCAACGGCCTGCTCAACACGCCCGGCTTCGATCAAGTGGATTTTTCCACGCTCAAGATGACCCTCGGCGGCGGCATGGCGGTGCAACGCTCGGTGGCCGAACGCTGGAAAAAGGTCACCGGCCTGACTCTGGTCGAGGCCTACGGCCTGACCGAGACCTCCCCGGCCGCCTGCATCAATCCGATGGATCTGACCGATTACAACGGCTCGATCGGCCTGCCGATTCCGTCCACCGATGCCTGCATCAAGGACGACTCCGGTGTTGCACTGCCGCAAGGGGACATCGGCGAGCTGTGCATCAAGGGCCCGCAGGTGATGAAGGGCTATTGGAAGAAGCCCGAGGAAACCGCCAAGGTCATGGATGCCGATGGCTGGCTGCACACAGGCGACATCGCACGCATGGACGAGCAAGGCTTCGTCTACATCGTCGATCGCAAGAAGGACATGATCCTGGTGTCCGGCTTCAACGTGTATCCCAACGAGATCGAGGACGTTATCGCCGAAATGGCCGGCGTACTGGAAGTAGCTGCCGTGGGTGTGCCGGATGAAAAGTCCGGCGAGATCGTCAAGGCCGTCATCGTCAAGAAGGACCCTGCCCTGACCGCCGACGATGTGAAAGCGCATTGCCGCGCCAACCTGACCGGCTACAAGCAACCCAGGGTGATCGAATTCCGCAAGGAGCTGCCGAAAACCAACGTCGGCAAGATCCTGCGGCGGGAATTGCGGGATGCGCCCAAGCAGTAATCCACCTGCGCCAGCGCAGATCGACGGCCATCCGGCCGTCACTCGACGCCCGCAATGCCGCAAGGCCTTGCGGGCGTCTGCATTTGGCGTCCGGCATCAGACCTAACCGAGATGGGCGGGAGCCCACTCAGGTTTGCACTTTGTTGCCTTCACAATTCTGCCGCTTTGAAATGCAGCCGCGCTCTTTCGAAGTTCATAACACGCAACAAGGACGTGCTGCAGGCAGTCAAATAAATGGAATTACAGAGACACATAATTTCAAATAATCTGTAACCACCCATAAACTGCATTCGTTTGTTGGATTCACTGAAAGATTCAGATCAACGGCACCGCCGGACAGGAAGGAAGTCCCTGACGTTCATGGAGATAGTGCCGGTGTAGCATCGATTCGGAGTGGATCGCGCGCGCCCGCCGGCAGCCACTCTCCCACTGCGGGCTCTTCCAGGATCATGCCCCATGAACACGATTGAAAAGATTCACCTCGGTCGCACCCACTCCACCATTCGTGTTGATTCGTCGGCCGCTGACGGCACCCACTGGTTGTTCATGCATGCCAATGCGCGTAGTGGCATACGTCCCTGCTGCACCCCTGAGTTGTTGGACGACATATGGGATGTCATGGGTTCCATCACCCGCGCTCCGCATGAGCGACGCAGCGGTGAACTACGTCACTTCGTCCTTGCATCCGACTCCAGCGCCTTCAATCTCGGCGGCGACCTGGAGCTGTTTGCACGCCTGATACGCGAACAGAATCGCGAGCAATTGATGCGTTATGCCAAACGCTGTGTGGAAGGTGTCCACCACCTACATGTCGGCTTTGGCGGGGACGTGCGCAGCATTGCGCTACTGCAAGGCGATGCATTGGGAGGCGGGTTGGAGATGGCCCTGGCCTGCCACACCATCGTGGCCGAAGAGGGCATCGGCATGGGACTGCCTGAGGTCTTGTTCGGTCTGTTTCCCGGCATGGGCGCGTATTCTTTCCTATGCCGCCGTGTTTCGCCGCATCTGGCAGAAAAAATCATTCTCGATGGTCGCATTTACAGCAGCGAAGAAATGCATGCGATGGGGATCGTGGACGTGCTTGTACCCAAGGGTCAAGGGGTTGTTGCTACCGAAACGTTAATCCGCCAGCAAAAGCGTATCTCCCACTCTTATCTGGCGATGAATGCCGCACGCAACCTCGCGCAGGCGGTGCCTTACGACGAACTGCTGCGCATCACCGAAGTCTGGGTAGATACTGCCCTGGCACTCAGCGAAAAATCGCTGCGCACAATGGACCGTTTAGTCAAAGCACAGAATCGCCGCGTTGGCGCGAGTGCCGTCTGATTTTTGGTGGATCCAATACTGGGGGAATCAGGCCCGGCCTATTGCCGGGCTTCGCTTAACCAAGGTCGCCGTTTCCACTGGCTCCTCCGTCGGACTTGTTTCGCGCACGCTGAACGAGTGCTTCGCGTCCCTGTGTCAATCCAGTCTTCAGTTGCTCCAGTCTCTGGCGCCATTCTGCCCGTAGCTGCGCTTCTGACAGACGCATCAACTCACCGCCCTTTTCGGCCAATACCACCAGCCCGAGATTGCTGGACACACCTTTGACCGCATGAGCATGCTCGCGTAAACGCGCCCAGTCTTCATCTGCCGCTGCCTTGCCGAGCTGCACAACACACGCGGCGGCGTCGCTGAGACATTGTTGAATGAACTCGCGTTCGAACTCATCTCCCATCCCCAATTCCGCCAGCTCGTCGAGCACAGCAGGATCGAGAACTGCACCGCTTGGTGCGGGGCCACGGATTCCAATCGTCAGATCGGTCTGCCGGAGTTTCTGGTTAAGGGCAATTTCGGCCAGCGTATCCAGCAACTTGATCGCCGCCACCGGCTTGGCCAGAAATGCATAGGCGCCCGCTTGCTCGCAACTGCGAATCGACTCTGGCGTCACATCAGCGCTCAGCACCACAACCGGGGTACCAGGCTTACCACCTGCCTGCATGACCCGTAGCTGCTTCAACATATCCAGACCGCTGACACCGGGCATGTGCAAGTCGACGATGGCTGCGTCGTAATCCGCCTCGGCCAACGCATCCAATACGGCTTCCCCGCCATCGACACAGGTGACGCGATGGCCTGCTTTTTGCAGAAGCCGCTGCAGAACAAGACGGTTTGCCAAGTGATCGTCTGCCACCAGGATCTGCATGCTACGCACACGGGCACGGTGACGTAGAAACGGATCGGCAAAAGCGATTACGTTGCCCGGTATGTTTGTGGAATCTGCCTCATGCAGCACGGGCGATGGAGTTGTTGCAGGCTTGGCGGTCGCCAGGCCAAAAGGCAGTTCAAACCAGAACAGGCTGCCGCCTTCAGGATTTTCCTCAAACCCGATCGCGCCACCCATCGACTGAACCAGTCCCTTGGCAATCGTCGTTCCGAGGCCGCTACCTTCGAACCGGCGCGCCAGTCCGGTATCCGCCTGTTCGAACGCCTCGAACAAGCGCGGACGCATATCGAGCGGCACACCGATTCCGGTATCGAGCACTTCAAAGCGGAGCAGAAAACCACCGCAGCCGTTGGCACCGGTTGCCGCCACTTTCAGCTGGACACTGCCCCGATCGGTGAACTTGACCGCGTTGCCGACCAGATTCAACAGAATTTGCTGCAGATGCCCCGCATCCCCATGCACATGGAAAGGTATATCCGCAGCCACAGTCGCCTGATAGCGCAAACCCTTGGCCTTGGCCTGCGGCTCCAGAATGAGGCTGATTGCCTGCAACGTGTCATGCAATGCGAAGTCAGTCGCATTGATTCGCAGCTTGCCGGCTTCGATGGCCGAGATGTCCAGCACCTCTTCTACCAACGCAAGCAGACTACGGGTCGATGCTTGGATGGTTTTCAGGCATTCGCGCTGCTCACTATCCAGACGCGTCGTTGCCAATACTTCGGTCATCCCGGACAGACCATTGAGCGGTGTCCGAAACTCGTGACTCATGTTTGCCAGAAAGCGGCTCTTGGCCTCACTGGCACGGCGCGCCTCTGCGGTCGCACGGGTCAGCTGCCGTAGAAGACTGGAGAAATACAGCGGAACCGCCGCCAGACCAACGGCAAGCCCAATACCCAGCCGTTGATTGCGTTGCCAATATTCGGTCATGGACAGCGTCGTGGAGAAGCTCACCACCGCCATCACCACAGCAAGATACAGATAGCGGTTGCCATAGCGCAGGCCGTTGCCGACGGTGACCCACATCACCACTACATAGACCCAGGCCAGCGGCTCACCCATCTGGATCATGCCTGCCGCCATCAGCCCGTAGTCGGCCAGCATGCCCAGGATGCGACGCGGATCCGAGCGACCTGGTCGCCACAGCAGCCACCCGAACAACGCAACGCCCAGACCGAGACCGGTCAGCACGATGGGCAACACGCCGGCATGCTGGCGCGGTGGCAGGCTGTGATGGACGCTCGGCAACAGGACGTACGACAGGATCAATGTGATCAGAATGATGCGAACGATCGCCTGACCATGCTCACTGTCAGGACGATTCGTCAGCCGCTGCCGGATCCTTCCGAACGGGTTCATTGCCTATACCCCGGGTCGCGCCGATGCGGTGGAGTAGTCCCCGCAGATCTGATCCAGCTGCGCCCGGCCGCGTAGCAGCGCATCCACGCAGCGCGGGTCGAACAGGCGGCCACGCTGTGCGTAGAGATAGGCCAGTGCGGCATCCATGGTCCAGGCTTCCTTGTACGGGCGCGGCGACAGCAGTGCGTCGAACACATCGGCCACCGCGACGATGCGTGCTTCCAGCGGAATCGCCTCGCCCACCAGGCCGTCCGGATAGCCGGTGCCGTCGTAGCGCTCGTGGTGACGCAGCGCGATCAGCGCACCGACCTGGATGAAGCGGTTCTGGCTGCCGCTGAGCAGCTCGTAGCCGATACGCGGATGCCGGCGCATGATGTTCATCTCGTCTTCGGTGAGCTTGCCCGGCTTGAGCAAGACCGAATCGGGAATGGCGATCTTGCCCATGTCGTGCAGCGGTGCGGCCATCTCGATGATGCGGACTTCTTCCTCCGACAGGCCCAGTTGCTCGGCGATCAGGCCGGCCACGTGCGACATGCGCTCCAGGAACGCGCTGGTGCCCGAATCGCGGTACTCGATCGCGCGCGCCAGCCGCGACAGCGTCTCGCGTTCGCGCTCCTCGACCTCGTTCATGCTGGCCAGCAGACGTTGCTCCAACGACAACGCCCGTTGTTTGACGCTCTCGCTCTGCTGACGCAACTGCAGCAGATTGGAGCAGCGCGCACGTAGCTCGCGTGGGCGGATCGGCTTGACCAGGAAGTCGATCACCCCGGCTTCCAACGCGGCCTGGCGAATCGGTTCGTCGCCGACGATGGTGATCAGGATGATCGGGATATCCCGGTGGCTGGGCAGACGGCGTAACCGGCGTGCGAACTCCAGGCCATCCATGCCGGGCATGCGGTAGTCGAGCAGCAACAGATCCACGCGCCCGGCTTCGCACCAGGCCAGCGCCTCCATCGGGTCACCGAAATCGAAGACCTTCAACTCTGGAGCGATGTCCTCGATGACATGGCGCAGCATGGTCCGTGCGGACATCTGGTCATCGACAATCACGATGTTCAATCCCAGATCCGCCTTTTCCGACAAGCCTTCCCATGTATCCGGCGACGACACATCGACCGAACTCCCTAAAACGTCCTGCATAGCCGTTGCTCCTCTATTCGAGAACGGAAAAGCGATGACGCCGGCTCCTGTGCCGACTCCCCCGACGATACAACCATTCGGGGCTCTGCCTAAGCATATGCAGTATTTGTGCCGCCGCGCACGGACAGCGCCAGAAAGTCAGGCTTCCGGACGCATATATGGGAACAGCAGCACATCCCGGATGGAGGTGCTGCCGGTCAGCAGCATCACCAGGCGGTCGATCCCGATGCCCAGGCCGCCGGTCGGCGCCATGCCGTACTCCAACGCACGGATGTAATCGGCGTCGTAGTGCATCGCTTCGTCGTCGCCGCCGTCCTTGGCCTGCACCTGCGCCTGGAAGCGCGCGGCCTGGTCTTCGGGGTCATTGAGCTCGGAAAAGCCGTTGGCCAATTCCTTGCCGTTGATGAACAGCTCAAAGCGATCGGTGTAGCCCGGCTCGGTGTCGCTGGAACGTGCCAGCGGCGACACCTCGACCGGATGGTCGGTAATGAAGGTCGGCTGCACCAGGGTGTGCTCGACGGTGGCCTCGAAGATCTCCAGCAGCAGCTTGCCCCAGCCGTAGGAGGGCTTGGTGCGGATCTTCAGCCGCTCGCAGTGACCCAGCAGGGCGGCGCGATCGGTGCAATCGGCCGCGCTGATCTGAGGGTTATGGTGACGAACGGCCTCGTCCATGCGCCAGCGCCGGAAAGCCGGCGCCAAATCGATGTCGGCGCCATCCCAGCTGACCTGGGTGGTACCCAGCACCGACTGGGCGGTGTCGCGGATCACCTGCTCGGTCAGGTCCATGATCTCGTGATACGTGGCGTAGGCCTCGTAGAGTTCGAGCATGGTGAACTCGGGATTGTGCCGGGTCGACACGCCCTCGTTGCGGAAGTTGCGGTTGATTTCGTAGACCCTTTCCAGGCCACCGACCACCAGGCGCTTGAGATACAGCTCCGGGGCCACGCGCAGGTACAGATCCAGGTCCAGCGCGTTGTGATGGGTAGTGAACGGCTTGGCGGTGGCGCCACCGGGGATGTAATGCATCATCGGCGTTTCCACTTCCAGGAAGCGGCGCGCATCCAGCCAGGCGCGCATGGCGCGGATGATCTTGGAGCGCTTGATGAAGACCTCGCGCGCTTCCGGGGTGACGATCAGGTCGACATAGCGTTGGCGGTAACGCTGCTCCACGTCCGACAGGCCATGCCACTTGTCCGGCAACGGACGCAGCGACTTGGTCAGCAGGCGTAGTGCACTGGCCTTGACCGACAGTTCGCCGGTCTTGGTGCGGGTCAGCCCGCCCTCCACCGCGACGATGTCGCCGACGTCCCAGCCCTTGAACGCGGTATAGGCATCGCCGAGCACATTGCCCTGCAGGAACAGCTGCACGCGCCCGGATTCGTCCTGGATCTGCGCGAAGCTGGCCTTGCCCATCACCCGCTTGGCCATCAGCCGGCCCGCCATCTTGACGCTGCGTCCGCTGGCTTCCAGCGCTTCGGGGGTCCAGGTGTCGGCATCGGCGAATTCGGCCTGCAGGTCGCCGGCGAAGTGTTCGCGCACGAAGTCGTTGGGATAGGCGATGCCCTGGCCGCGCAACGCGCCCAGTTTCGCGCGGCGCTCGGCGATGAGGCTGTTCTCGTCGGCGGGGGTCTGCGGCGCGGGGGTCTGCTCGGTCATGGCGGGAATCGATCTGCAATGGGTCGGGCGTGTGCCCGGTGGGGAATGAGGAACCAGGTCAGCGGCTCCTGCGTTCTTTTACGGTGGGACTGTGACGACGCGCGGTGCAACGGTGCGGGATGGCATTGCATTGCGGCTGCCGTCCTGACGATGCTGGCCTCGCAACGGCGCACCAGGCGAGGTCGATGCACGCAAGCACATCGACCTCGCCCTGCGATCAGGCATCCAGGCGTTTGGAGCCTGCCGCCAGACCGGCCTTGAGGCTGGCCTCGACGAATTCGTCCAGATCGCCGTCGAGCACTTTCTGCGTATCGCTGCGTTCGATGCCGGTGCGCAGATCCTTGATGCGGCTCTGGTCGAGCACGTAGTTGCGGATCTGGCTGCCCCAGCCGATGTCGGACTTGGTGGCTTCCAGCGCGTCGCGCTCGACATTGCGCTTCTGCACTTCCAGCTCGTACAACTTGGCGGCCAGCATCTTCATCGCGTTGTCGCGGTTCTGGTGCTGGCTGCGGCCGGTCTGGCAGGCGACCACGGTATTGGTCGGGATGTGCGTGATACGCACCGCCGACTCGGTCTTGTTGACATGCTGACCGCCGGCACCGGAGGAGCGATACACGTCGGTACGCAGATCGGCCGGGTTGATGTCGATCTCGATGTTGTCGTCCACTTCCGGCGACACGAACACCGAGGTGAAACTGGTATGCCGACGGTTGTCCGAATCGAACGGCGACTTGCGCACCAGCCGGTGCACGCCGATTTCGGTCTTCAACCAGCCATAGGCGTACTCGCCCTCGATGCGGATCGTGGCCGATTTGATGCCCGCCACTTCGCCGCCGGACACTTCCATCAGCTCGGTCTTCCAGCCGCGCGATTCGGCCCAGCGCAGATACATGCGCAGCAGGATTTCCGCCCAGTCCTGGGCCTCGGTGCCGCCGGCGCCGGCCTGGATGTCGACGAATGCATTCGCACCGTCCATCTGCCCGGAGAACATGCGCTGGAATTCCAGCTTTTCGACATGGGTCTGGTACTTGTCCAGGTCGGCGATCACCGCCACGGCGGTGTCTTCGTCCTGCTCGCTTTCGGCCAGTTCGAGCAGGTCGCCGGCATCGGCCAGGCCGGCCAGCACATCGGCAATGCCGATGACGGTCTTTTCCAGCATCGAGCGCTCGCGGCCCAGGGCCTGGGCGCGCTCGGCGTCGTTCCACACGTCGGGGCTTTCAAGCTCCCGGCTGACTTCCTCTAGACGCTCTTTCTTGACGTCGTAGTCAAAGATACCCCCTGAGCGAGAGCACGCGATCGTTGAGATCGGTGATGCGCTGGCGGATCGGATTGGTTTCGATCATGGCGGACTTCCGGCAAACAAGCCCGATAGTTTAGCAAGCGGGCGGCGGCGGCGGAACGCGGCAGCCATGCTGTTCAGCCCGGCACAACAGCTACCGCTGGCACCTCGGCATGGCCGGCGGCCCGCCGCAGCGACGCCAGGTAACGACGGCTGCACGGCAGCTTGCCAGTGCCGGACAGGTGCACGCGCGCCTCGCCGGCATCCAGCGGCTCGATCGAAACCACGCAGCCCAGGTTGACGATGTAGCTGCGATGGATGCGCACGAACACGGCCGGGTCGAGCTTGGCTTCGATCGCCGCCATCGTGCTACGCAGCGGATAATCGTGTCCGCGCACATGCAGGTTGACGTAGTTTCCTGAGGCCTGCAGCCATTCGAGATCGGCGGCGGCGACCAGGAAATCCCGCCCCAGCTTGCGCACCAGGAAGCGTTGCGGGCGATCCAGCGACTCCACCGGCGCGCCTTCGTCCGGCGCAGCCAGCAGCCGTACCTCGCCCTGCAAGCGCCGCAACAGAAACCGGTAGCCGTGCATGCACGCGACGATGGTCGCGAAGGTGCGCACGTCCTTGAGATATTCGTAGACCAATTCCTGCGGCCACGCCCCGAAATCGTAATGCTCGCCCAGCAGCCGATACGTCAGCATGCGGAGTCCGACCATCGCCAGCACGTGCACCACCGAGACTGCCACGCTGAGCAGCAGATACCAGGGCAGCCGGCGCCACCAGGTATCCAGATGCAACGGCAGCTTTCGCGTGAACCAGGCAATGGCCGGGACGAGCATCAGCAGCCAGACCAGGCCACTGGACATCTCCCAAACCCAGGGTTCCCAGCTCTGGATCGGCAGCCCGGCGCGACGACGATCCATCAATTCGGTGACGGCGTTGCCGCTGCCATTGATCACTACCACCATCAGCCAGAAGAACATTCCTGCGCTGCGCTGCCAAGGCAGAAAGCGCTCCAGGATCGTGCGTGCGGGGTCGGTGCTCATGCCTATATTCTAGGCTGGCAGCGCCGATTGCCGACCCACTCCAGACCCCATTCAATCCTACTATCAAGTCGTCGAGCAATTGCCAGGCGGCTACCACGAGGGCTACCTGGCGTTCTATGCCAAGTATCTGAGCGCCTACCAAGGATTCTGTGGTGCCGGTGGCGACTGTCTGCGCCTGCCGACCTGGAACCATTTGTGGTTCTTGCCCTACCTGTGGGCGTACACCCTGGTGGCCTGGCTGCTTTGGCGCCTGCTTCCTGCGGCGGCGATGGCGCGTCTGCGCGCATGGGCCGCGCGCGCTTCAGGGCTGGGGTGCGTTGCTGGTACCGGTGACCCTACTGGCGCTCGCTCGTCTGCTGTTGGTGGCTCGCTTCGAGCAGACCCATTGGCTGTTCGACGATTGGTACAACCACGCGCAGTACCTGCCGATCTTCCTGATCGGAGTGCTGATCGCGCCAATGACCAGTGTCTGGGAGTCGCTGCAACGCCTGCGCTGGGTAGCACTGCTGCTGGCCGTGTGCAGCGATGCGCTGATGATCCACACCTGGTATTTCTCCATTTACGATGACGCGCATCCCGCACCCAACACGCTGCGCCTGCTCTTGCGCGCGCTATGGGCGGTCGACCAATGGTGCGCGATCGCCGCGATCCTGGGCTTTGCCCACCGTTTCCGTCATGCAGACAGCGCCGCCTTGCGTTATCTCACCGCTGCCGTGTTTCCGGTCTATGTGCTGCACCAGACAATCATCGTGGTCCTGGCGCATTCCTTGAAGCCACTGGCACTGCCGCAGCTGGTCGAGAGTGCGACGCTGATCGTCGCCACCGCTGTGCTTTGCCTGGCGGGCTATAAGGTCATCCGCAGGCAGCGCTGGCGACGACCGCTATTTGGCCTGCCAGCGATGGCGACCTTGCGCACCGCTCCTTTCATCAAGAACGAGACTGCGGCGTAGCGCCGCCAGATCTGCCCGTGACGCGGGTGAAAACATCCGCGCATCTCGGCCCAACCGCCGGCTTGCCGCCCCCGGTTCGTCCCCGTGGGACCGCAACTGGTCCCTCAGGGACGGCATTGCCACCCTTGGCGCAGCTGTACGAGGCCGGATTGCCGAGGATGCTGGCACGCCTTCCAACCACACGACCATGACCGAGCGCCGCCACGATATCGATGCCTTGCGCGTCTTCGCCTTCGCACTATTGATCCTCTATCACGTGGGCATGGCCTACGTGGCCGACTGGGATTTCCACCTCAAGAGCGTGCACACCGCCACCTGGCTGCAGTGGCCGATGATCGTGCTCAACCGCTGGCGGATGCCGTTGCTGTTCACGATCTCCGGCATCGCGATCGGGCTGTCGCGGCCGCAGGCCGCGCCCTGGCGCCTTGCCTTGCAGCGCTGCGGGCGATTGCTGCCGCCGTTGCTGTTCGGCATGTTCGTGGTGGTGGCGGTGCAGGCCTATTGCCAGGGCGTGAGCAACGGCAAGGTCAGCCCGGGCTTCGGCGACTTCCTGTTGCGCTACTGGCAGGTACGGCCTTGGCCGGCCGGCAGTTTCGATGGCTGGGAACACGGCATCACCTGGAACCATCTCTGGTATCTGGCCTATCTGCTGCCCTATACCGTCGCGTTGATGGCGCTGGTGTCGCTGACACGCCTGCTGCGGTTGATTACGTTGCCTCGCCTGCCCGCTGCGCTGGCGGTGCCGGCACTGCTGCTGTTGCCGATGCTGTGGGAAGCGTTTTGCGTGCTGTGGGTGATGCCGCGCCATCCGCCGACCCACGCGCTGGTCGGCGACTGGTTCGTGCATGCCGAATCGTTCCCGCTGTTTGTGCTGGGGTATCTGCTGGCACGCCGCGAGCGCTTCTGGCAGCTGGCAGTGCAGCTGCGCTGGCACACGCTGGGTACCGCGCTGGTGGCGATTGGCGCCGAACTGGGCCTTCGCTATGTCGGCATCCATGGGCAACCTGCGCAACTGGGTACAACGCTGGCCGCGCTGCCGTGGGAGACCATCGAACACAGCGCACGTGCCGCCTACACCTGGCTGGCGCTGTTGACGATTCTTGGCTGGGCAAGGCACCGTTTGAATCGCCCGTTCCGCTGGCTACCGTACTGCACCGAAGCGGTGTTCCCCTGGTACGTCCTGCACCAGAGCCTGATCATCATGGCGCTGTACTGGCTGATGCCGTTGCAGCTGAATGCCTGGCTGGAGCCGACGCTGGTGATCGCCGCCACCGTGATCGGTTGCCTGGCGTTGCATGAATTTGCGATCCGCCGGGTGCGCTGGTTGCGTCCGTTGTTTGGATTGCGTGGGCGCACGCGGCGCGTAGCGAACAGGACTGACACCGCGCCGATGCCGACATGAAGATACGTCCCGCTTTAGCATGCGACTCGCTGGACGGCCTGTCGGCAGCAACGCAAGATGCGCACCGGACACGCTCCTTCGAAGACACCATGCGCCCTACCCTGCTTACTGCTGCGTTACTGCTCGCCCCTATCGCTGCGCTTGCCGATGCGCCCATCGGCATCAGCTTCGACCACGAAGACTGGACTATCGCCTGCGACAATACCCGCACCTGCCGCGCTGCAGGCTATCAGCCGGATGAAGGCGACAGCACGCCGGTGTCGGTGCTGCTGACCCGCAAGGCCGGTGCCGGGCAAGCGGTAACCGCCGAGTTGATGCTGGGCCAGTACGACAAGGTCAAGATGCCGGCGTCGCTCACCTTGCGCATCGACCAGCGCGAGCTGGGCAAGCTGGCGCTGAATCGCGACAACGGCACCGCGCCGCTGACAAGCGCGCAGGTGGCCGCGCTGCTGGCCGCACTGCCACGCAGCAGCAAGATCGTGGCGGTCGGCAACGATGGGCGCCGGTGGCAGCTGTCCGATCGCGGCGCTGCCGCCGTACTGCTGAAGATGGACGAGTTCCAGGGCAGGTTGGGCACGCGCGGTGCGCTGGTGCGCAGGGGCGATCGCGGGGAAGCCGCGGTGCTGCCGGCGTTGCCGATTCCGCAGGTGCGCGCGGTCAAACTCGCAGCAACGCAAGCGTCCGATGCGCGCCTGGGCACGCTGCCGGCGCTCTATCAAGCGCTGCGTGCGAGCTTGCCGGCCGATCAGGAATGCAAGGGACTACAGCCCGGCAATGCAGCCAAGCCGCTGACAGTCACCCGTCTCAGCAGCGACAAACTGCTGGTATCGACCGACTGCTGGATGGGCGCCTACAACGTCGGCACCGGTTTCTGGGTGATCAACGCACGCGCGCCGTTCGCGCCGACGTTGGTGACCACGCAAGCCAGCGATATCGATGGATCGACCATCCTTGCATCGCAGAAAGGACGCGGTCTGGGCGATTGCTACAGCGAGGCAAGCTGGACCTGGGACGGCCGTCGCTTCGTACCGACGTCCAAATCCACTTCCGGCCTTTGCAGATTGGTCGCGGCTGGCGGAGCGTGGGAATTGCCGACCGTGGTGACCGAGGTCAAGAAGTCGCCCTGATCGAGGCAAGGACAATGCGAGTGAGTGCGAGCGTCAGTGTGCGCTTGCACGGTCTAGCAGGACGCTTCGAGCTGCCAACTAGACTCGTCAGGCATGCGGCTCGTAGAGCCTGTACTTCTGCGTAAATACCGCCTATGGGTGCGCCGCTCAGTGCAGAGCGGCTGAGCGGCTGAGCGGCAGCCTGGCTGCAGGGCTGCAGGGCTGCAGGGCTGCAGGGCTGCAGGGCTCTTACGCGGCATCCATGCCGCGTAAGGTCCCGCGACGGTGAGCGGGCAAGGACCAGTCGAGATGGTCGGCATGCATGGGTTTTAAACAAAGCAACCAGCGGAGTCTCTGGTGCGGTGTCCTCGCCGCTTGCGGGACCGTGTGGCGGCATGGATGCCGCCACCGAGCCCCCAGGGACGGGTTCACGGCGTGTCCCGCAAGCGGTGAGGGCACCGCGCATTCGACCCGCTCAGTGTTTGATCTGGACTTCTGACGGCATCCACCAAGATACGACCGACAAAACCACTGCACTCACTGACAGGCGCTCGCTCGCCAGGTTTTGTTAGCTGCTCTAAGGCAGACCTGCCGATAGGCGGGTTTTGACCGACTACCGACCAACTCTCTGGTGCGGTGTCCTTGCCGCTTGCGGGACCGTGTGGCGGCATGGATGCCGCCACCGAGCCCCTGGGACGGGTTCACGGCTTGTCCCGCAAGCGGTGAGGGCACCGCGCGCGCGATCGACTCAAGCTTTGAACCGCCCAGACGAGGCCAAGGTGTGGCTGACAAAACGTGGCGAGTACGCTGAGCCCGCAGATCAGTCGGTGACTATCGCCGGTTCGCAATGTTCGACGATCAACTGCACCGCGGTGCCACCACGATAGTCGTCGCTGACCAGGCGATAGGCGATCCGCACCACCCGCGCCGGCTCGCTGCCGCGCCAGCCATTGAAGTGGATCGCGTTGAGCGGTTCGGCGCGACCGGCACAGCGCAGGGTGAGCTTGAGATGGCGCTCCTTGAGCAGGCGCCATTGCAGCACTTCGAATTGACCATCGAACAACGGCTCGGGAAAGCCCTGCCCCCACGGCCCGGCCACACGCAGCGCTTCGGCATGCAGGTGATCGAGTTCATGCGCGGCCAGCTCGCCATCGCTATGCAATTCGGCATGCAGCAACGTGGCATCCACCATCGCCTGCACCTGGCGTTGGAATGCCTGTTCGAAGGTCGCAAGCGCGGCATGCTCCAGACTCAATCCGGCGGCCATCGCATGGCCGCCGAACTTCTGGATCAAGCCGGGATGACGCGCGTCCACTGCAGCCAGCACATCGCGGATATGCAGACCGGGAATCGACCGCGCCGAGCCGCGTAATTGGCTGCTGCCCGGCTCGGCAGGCGCCAACGCAATCACCGGGCGATGCAGGCGATCCTTGAGCTTGGAGGCGACCAGGCCGATCACGCCCGGATGCCACTCGGCATCGAACAGGCACGCGGCAATCGGCAATTGGCCGTCGGCATCCAGCACCACTTTGGCGACGGCCTGTTCGGCATCGTCGGTCATCAACTGCTGTACCGCACGGCGCTCGGCGTTGATCTCTTCCAGCGTGCCGGCGATCGCGCGCGCCCGGTTCCAGTCTTCGCTGAGCAACAGCTCGATGCCCAGCGCCATGTCTTCCAGCCGGCCGGCTGCGTTGAGCCGTGGACCCAACGCAAAGCCGATATCGCTGGCGCTCAAACGCGCCACATCGCGGCCGCTGGCCTCGATCAAGGCGCGTAAACCGATGCAGCCGCGGCCCCCGCGCAGGCGACGCAGGCCAGCCGACACCAGCGCGCGGTTGTTGGTATCCAGTGGCACCAGATCGGCGACGGTGCCGACTGCGACCAGATCCAGCAATACCGACAGATCCGGTTCACCACGTTCGGCAAATGCGCCGCGTGCGCGCAGCACACTGCGCAAGGCCAGCAGCACATAGAAAATCACCCCGACGCCGGCCAGGGTCTTGCTTGGAAACGTGTCGTTGGCCAGATTCGGATCGACGATCGCATCGGCGGGTGGCAATACCTCGCCGGGTAGATGGTGATCGGTGACCAGCACTGTCCAGCCACGCGCCTTGGCCGCCGCCACGCCGGCATGGCAGGCAATGCCGTGATCGACAGTGACCAGCAGATCCGGTTGCAAGACGGCCAGTTCGTCCACCAGTGCCGGCGACAGGCCATAGCCATGCACCATGCGATTGGGCACGGCATGATGCACATCCAGTGCGCCCAGCATGCGCAAGCCGCGCACGCCCACCGCACACGCAGTGGCGCCATCGCAATCGAAATCGCCCACCACCAGAATGCGCCGTTGCTGTGCGATGGCATCGGCAAGCAGTTCGGCAGCAACGCCGCTGTTATGCAGCAACTCCGGCGACAGCAATTGCCCCAGGCGCGGGTGCGCGCCATGCGTATCGGTGACGCCGCGCGCGGCATAGATGCGGCGCAGCAGTGGCAACATCGCATCGGGCCAACTGCCGGCCTGCCCAGGCGGGCGCCGGACGATCTGCGGCGTGGACGTCATTGCGCCAGCTGCAACTGCGGCTTGCGCCAGAAACGCCAGCGCTGCGCATGCGTCAGCGAGACGGTTTCGCCATCCTGGAAATCCAGCACCAAGCGATCCAGTTCGCCCCGCGCCATCGCCACCAGCAGCGGCGCGACCGCGTCCTCACAGAACTGCTGCAGCGACCGCAGATGACGCAGATCCACCAAGGCATCCACGCGCTGTTCGCCCTGCGCATCGGCATCGGCGGCCAGGGCCAGCGCGCGTAGCAGCGATTCGCGGCTGCGCACCTGACGATGCGGCGAGCTCACCGCATGCGGCAGCACGCCGCCGCCCCAGAACCACAGCGAATTGATCGCCGGCTTGCCGGCGGCAACACGGCCTTCGTTCCAGGGGTGCTGATGCAACAGCACCTGCGCTTCGGTGAGCAACGCACGCCAGCGCCGGCCGAGATCGCCAGCCGGCAGATGCTCGAACAAGTCATCGCCGATCGCCAGATCCGGCGGTGCAAAATCCGGTAACGCGGTATCCGGCGACAGGCGCAGATACCAACGCGACGGCGTGGGCGCGTCGAGCAGGAATCCGGCATCGCCGAACATCGGCTTGAGGATCGGCAGCAACATCGCCACATCCTCGGCGGTCAGGCCAAGCGCCTCGCCGTAGCCCATCAGCCGTGCGCCCTGCATGTCCGGCACCACATACGCAGGATCGGCACGCACCCAGCTCGCACCGGCGGCATCGCCGGCATCGAGCTGACGCGTCAAGGCGGCCACCGGCCACTGCGCAGGCGTCAGCGTGAAGTGGCGCTGCAACTGCGCCACTTCTCCCGCATCCACCGCGCGCTGGTCGGCACGCGCCAGCGCACGTGCCACCGCCGTGTCGCCCAATGCGCCGGGCAGACGGCGTTTTTCCGGCAGCAGCAGCGTTGCGGTGGTCATCGGCCAGTGATGTCGATCAGTGCGAATCGGTCAGTCGAGATAGGCGACGCTGACCACTTCGTATTCGCGCTGGCCGGCCGGCGCATCGATGGTGACCGAATCGCCTTCCAGCTTGCCGATCAACGCACGTGCCAGCGGCGAGGAGATCGCAATCATGCCCAGCTTGATGTCCGCTTCCAGATCGCCAACGATCTGGTAGCGCTTCTCTTCGTCGGTCTCGGTGTCGGCCAGCGTTACCGTGGCGCCAAAGACGATCTTGTTGCCGGCCGACAGCTTGGTGATGTCGA
Source organism: Xanthomonas sp. 3075 (assembly GCF_014197275.1). Taxonomy (GTDB): domain Bacteria; phylum Pseudomonadota; class Gammaproteobacteria; order Xanthomonadales; family Xanthomonadaceae; genus Xanthomonas; species Xanthomonas campestris_B. The sequence continues at coordinate 125,591 of NZ_JACIFI010000015.1, forward strand.
TGATCTCGGCGTGCGAGAGCTCACCTTCCAGCTGCTTGATGCGGCCTTCGATAAAGCTCTGCTGCTCGCGCGCAGCGTGGTATTCGGCGTTTTCCTTCAGGTCGCCGTGCGCGCGTGCCTCGGCGATCGCACTGATCACCGCCGGACGCTTGACCGACTTCAACTGGTCCAGCTCTTCGCGCAGACGCTGCGCGCCCTTTGCCGTCATGGGTGCTCTCATGCTTCCAGCTCCTTGTGCAGTTCCTGCAGCGACCACACAGGGCCGGTGCCGCGGAATTCCAGCGAATGCACCAGCGCCTTGGCGCCGGCGACAGTGGTCGAATAGGTCACGCGATGCTGCAGCGCTTCACGCCGGATCGAAAACGAATCGGAGATGGCGGCGCGACCTTCGGTGGTGTTGACGATATACACGATCTCGCCATTCTTGATCGAATCGACGATATGCGGGCGGCCTTCGGCCACCTTGTTGACGATCTCGCAGCTCAGGCCGTTCTGCTGCAGCCAGGCACCGGTGCCACGCGTGGCCACCAGCGTATAGCCGCGCTCCACCAATGCCTGGGCGACCGGCAGCACGCGCTGCTTGTCCGGATCGCGCACCGACACGAACGCCTTGCCCACCGGCGGCGCCTTGATGCCACCGGCTTCCTGCGCGCGCGCGAATGCGGCGCTGAAGCTGCGGCCCACGCCCATCACCTCACCGGTGGAGCGCATCTCCGGCCCTAGGATCGGGTCCACGCCCTGGAACTTGGCGAACGGGAAGATCGCTTCCTTGACCGAGTAATAGTCCGGCACGATTTCCTTGGTGGCGCCCTGCTCGGCCAGTGTCTTGCCGGCCATGCAGCGCGCGGCGATCTTGGCCAGCGGGATGCCGATGGCCTTGGACACGAACGGCACGGTGCGCGAGGCGCGCGGGTTCACTTCCAGCAAAAACACCACATCGTCGCCGGCCTCGTTGACCTGCACTGCGAACTGGGTGTTCATCAGGCCGACCACGTTCAAGCCTTCGGCCAGCATGACGACCTGACGGCGCAGCTCGGCCTGGGTCTTGGCCGAGAGCGAATACGGCGGCAGCGAGCACGACGAATCGCCCGAGTGCACGCCGGCTTCTTCGATGTGTTCCATCAGCCCGCCGATCAGCACGTTGCCGTCCTTGTCGGCAATGATGTCCACGTCCACTTCCACCGCGTTGTCGAGGAAGCGATCCAGCAGCACCGGCGAATCGTTGGAGACCTTCACCGCATCGCGTACATAACGCGCCAGATCCGATTCACCGTAGACGATTTCCATCGCGCGGCCGCCCAGCACATAGCTCGGGCGCACCACCAGCGGGTAGCCGATCTCGCGTGCCAGCACCAGGGCTTCTTCCGCGTTGCGGGCAATGCGGTTCGGCGGCTGCTTCAGGCCCAGCTTGTCGACCAGCTGCTGGAAACGCTCGCGGTCTTCGGCCAGATCGATCGAGTCCGGCGAGGTGCCGATCACCGGCACGCCGTTGGCTTCCAGCGCACGCGCCAGCTTCAGCGGGGTCTGGCCGCCGTACTGCACGATCACGCCCTTGGGCTGTTCCAGCTCGACGATTTCCAGCACGTCTTCCAGCGTCAGCGGCTCGAAGTACAGGCGGTCGGAGGTGTCGTAATCGGTGGAGACGGTTTCCGGGTTGCAGTTGACCATGATGGTTTCATAACCGTCATCGCGCAGTGCCAGCGCCGCGTGCACGCAGCAATAGTCGAACTCGATGCCCTGGCCGATGCGGTTGGGGCCACCGCCCAGGATCATGATCTTGTCGCGGTCGGTCGGCAGCGCTTCGCATTCGTCCTCGTAGGTCGAATACAGATAGGCGGTGCTGGTGGCGAATTCGGCCGCGCACGAATCCACGCGCTTGTAGACCGGGCGTACCTTGAGCGCGCGACGCAGCGTGCGCACCGATTCTTCATTGGTGCCGGTCAGCTCGGCCAGGCGCGCATCGGAGAAACCGGCGCGCTTGAGCGTGCGCAGGCGCGCGGCATCCAGTGCCGGCATGCCGTCGTCGGCCAGTTGCTGTTCGTGGCTGATCAGTTCTTCGATCTGATCCAGGAACCAGGGATCGATGAACGACAGCGCGTACACATCGGCCACGCTCATGCCGGCACGGAACGCATCGCCCACGTAGAACAGACGTTCCGGGCCCGGAGCCTTGAGCTCGCGCTTGAGCGCGGCCATGTCGTCTTCGCTGCCCAGATCCAGGCCGGTCGGGTCCAGCCCGATCTTGCCGGTTTCCAGGCCACGCAGCGCTTTCTGCAGCGATTCCTGGAAGGTGCGGCCCATCGCCATGACTTCGCCGACCGACTTCATCTGTGTGGTCAGGCGTGCATCGGCCTGCGGGAATTTTTCAAAGGCAAAGCGCGGAATCTTGGTGACCACGTAGTCGATCGACGGTTCGAACGAGGCCGGGGTCAGGCCACCGGTGATCTCGTTCTTCAACTCGTCCAGCGTGTAGCCCACCGCCAGCTTGGCGGCGACCTTGGCGATCGGAAAACCCGTGGCCTTGGACGCCAGCGCCGACGACCGCGACACGCGCGGGTTCATTTCGATCACCACCACGCGGCCGGTGGTCGGGCTGATGCCGAACTGCACGTTGGAGCCGCCGGTATCCACACCGATCTTGCGCAGCACCGCAATCGAGGCATCGCGCAGGCGCTGGTATTCCTTGTCGGTGAGGGTCTGCGCAGGAGCGACGGTGATCGAGTCGCCGGTGTGCACGCCCATCGGATCGAGGTTTTCGATCGCGCAGACGATGATGCAGTTGTCCGCGGTATCGCGCACAACTTCCATCTCGAATTCCTTCCAGCCCAGCACCGATTCTTCCACCAGCACTTCGGTGGTCGGCGACAGTTCCAGGCCACGGCCGACGATCTCGATCAGCTCTTCGCGGTTATAGGCGATGCCGCCGCCGCTACCGCCCAGGGTGAAGCTGGGGCGGATGATGGTCGGGTAGCCGACCCGGGTCTGGATATCCAGCGCTTCTTCCAGCGTGTGCGCCACTTCGGCCTTGGGGCAATCCAGGCCGATCTCGCCCATCGCCACGCGGAACAGCTCGCGGTCTTCGGCCATGCGGATCGCTTCACGCTTGGCACCGATCAACTCGACGTTGTACTTCTCCAGCACGCCGTGGTCGGCCAGATCCAGCGCGCAGTTCAGCGCGGTCTGTCCGCCCATGGTCGGCAGCAAGGCATCGGGCTTTTCCTTGGCGATGATCTTCTCGACCGTCTGCCAGTTGATCGGCTCGATATAGACCGCGTCGGCCATGTCCGGGTCGGTCATGATCGTGGCCGGATTGCTGTTGACCAGCACCACGCGATAGCCCTCGTCGCGCAGCGCCTTGCACGCCTGCGCGCCGGAGTAATCGAACTCGCAGGCCTGGCCGATGACGATCGGGCCGGCGCCGATGATCAGAATGGTTTTTAGGTCGGTGCGCTTTGGCATTTCTTTACTCGATTAAGGACTTGCGGCGAGCCGCAAGTGCGGAAGAGTGGCCGCGGCGATCGAATCGCGACGCAGCGTGATAGTGCATCGACTCAGCAGAGTCGAAAGCCGGTTCATCCTGCAGATCCATAGCCGAGGCCGTGCAGGGTGTGCTGAAGCCATTGATACAACCCGAAGGCTGCGGCGACGCTGACCAGGATCAGCAACCAGCCGATTCCCGAGGTCTTGCCCCAACGGCGTACCTTGTCCGGATCGCTGTTGTGAATTGACTGATGAAAGCGTCCGCCACCCACTGCGTAACCAATACCGAACAGCAGGCACATCGGTATGACCAAGGCCAGCTTCATGCCGCCGTGCAAGGTGATCGACTCGGCGCCAGCGCGTGCCTGCTCCAGCGGCATCCACACCGCCCAATAGGCCAGGGCAGCACCCACCAGCAGGATCAGCACACCGATCAAACGCCCGCTCATGCGCGCTTGGCATCCTGCGTCATCAACGCCACGAACCGATCGAACAACGGCCCCACATCGCGCGGGCCCGGCGAGGCTTCCGGGTGGCCCTGGAACGAGAACGCCGGGGCGTCGGTCAGCGCGATGCCCTGGTTGGTGCCATCGAACAGCGAACGATGGGTCACGCGCACATTGGCCGGCAGCGTGGTTTCGTCCACCGCAAAGCCATGGTTCTGCGAGGTGATCATCACCCGCCCGCCGTCCAGATCCTGCACCGGGTGATTGGCGCCGTGGTGGCCGGTGACCATCTTGATCGTCTTGGCGCCGGCGGCCAGCGCCAGCAGCTGATGGCCCAGGCAGATGCCGAAGGTGGGCACCTTCCTGGCGATCAATTCCTGGATCGCAGCGATTGCGTAATCGCAGGGCTCCGGATCGCCCGGGCCGTTGGACAGGAACACGCCGTCCGGATGCATCGCCAGCACCTCGGCCACCGGGGTCTGCGCCGGCACCACGGTGACGTCGCAACCGCGCTCGGCCAGCATGCGCAGGATGTTGAGCTTGACGCCGTAGTCGTAGGCCACGACCTTGAATGTCTGTCCCTGTGCGGACGTTCCCGCGCTCAGGGCGCCGAGGCCGAGGAAGGCGTCGGAGTTCAGATCCAGCGAGCCTTCCTTCCAGCTGTAGCTGGTCTCGGTGGACACCACCTTGGCCAGGTCCATGCCCTTCAGGCCCGGGAACTTGCGCGCCGCTTCCAGTGCCTTTTCCACGTCGATCTCGCCGGCCATCAGCGCGCCGTTCTGGGCGCCCTTCTGCCGCAGCAGGCGGGTCAGCTTGCGGGTGTCGATGCCGGAAATGGCCACCACACCACGGGCCTGCAGCCATTCCGGCAAGGCCACCTGGCTGCGCCAGCTGCTCGGGCGGCGCGGTACATCGCGCACGATCAGGCCGGCGGCCCAGATCTTGCGCGCTTCGTCATCCTGATCGGTAAAGCCAGTGTTGCCGATATGCGGATAGGTCAGCGTGACCATCTGGCGGGCGTAGGAGGGATCGGTCAGGATTTCCTGGTAACCGGTCATGGCGGTGTTGAACACCACTTCGCCGACGGAAAGCCCGTTGGCGCCTACGGATTCGCCCTCGAACACGGTGCCGTCTTCGAGGACAAGGATTGCGGGTTGGGTCACGTGGGGGGTCTCGCTCTGGCTGCCTGGGACTCCGATGCGCTTCCGGCCAAATTCCGGTTGCAGCAAAGCGCGGACGCGGTGCTGAGGACCGGTCCGACGCTGGTTCGGGCAAGCGAGAATTGTAAAGGCAAGTGCCCCGGCATGCCAGCCTGAAGAACACCTGTTGACGCACTGGCCTCGCCACCACGAGATGAATGCGCCGCTGCGATCATTCGCCATTCATGCGCGACGACGCGCCGGGTTACAGCACCAGATCGCGCACGCGATAGCTGCCGGGCGGCTTGCCGACCAACCGCTTGGCCGCATGCAGCGCACCGCGCGCGAAGATGTCGCGGTTGGTGGCGCGGTGGATCAGCTCCACCCGCTCGCCCAAGGTGGTGAACTGCACCGTGTGCTCGCCGACGATATCGCCGGCACGCAGGCTGGCAAACCGCGGCTGCGCCCCGCTGCCGGTGGCCGCTTCGCCCAGCGTCAGTGCGGTGCCGGATGGCGCGTCCTGCTTGTGCACGTGATGCGCCTCGACAATATCGCAGTCCCACCCCGGCAGGCTGCCGGCGGCACGCTCCACCAGCTCGGTCAGCACCGCAACGCCGAGACTGAAGTTGGACGCCCACACCAACGGGATCTGTTGCGCGGCCTCCAGCAATGCGGCGCGCTGCGCCTCCTCCAACCCGGTCGTCCCGGACACCAGCGGTTTGCCGCGCTGCGCGCACAACGCCAGGATCGGTGCGAAGCCCTGCGGCAGGCTGAAGTCGATGGCCACATCGAACGCCGGCGCACCGCCGAGTTCGCTGGCGGCGAAGTACGGCACGCCGTCCACCACGCGCTGCGAGGGCGAACGTCCCACCACCGCAGCGACCAGATGCAAGGCCTCGTCTTCGGCAGCCAGGCGTAGCAATGCCTTGCCCATCCGCCCCGAGGCGCCGTGGATCAGAACTTTCACAGGTGAGGTTGTCATGGCGGCAGGCTAGCTAGGCGGTGTTGGTCGTACAAGATAGCCGGGATTCGGGAATGGGGATTCGGGAATCGTAAAAGCCGGGAGTCGGGAATCGGCAGTGGGGGAATCTTGGAAGCGGGGTGCGCGGGGCGTGCATCGTTTGCACCGCGTCTTGGTGGCGTTCGCAGGTGGCGCCTGTTGGTGCTTGCTGCCGGGGGGGCGACACCGCGTGGCGAGCCGATGTGGGTTGGCACGGGTTGCGTGTTCGACATCGGTGTCCGCATGCCGCGTGCAGCAGCGAGCGCGGCTGCGGTCTTCGGATGAGCGCGCCGGTTTGTTGACCGTGTCAGTCGGTGACGCCATCCAGGCGCTTGCCCCAGCCCTCTATTTCGTTGCGTTGCAGGCGGCGTTCGAACAGTGCCTGCCACGACGGCACCAGCGGCAGGCGCAACACCTCTTCGATCGCGGCCTCATCGACCTTGCGGGCGTACAGCACCTGTTGCAGGCGCGACAGCGTCCACTGCGGATGCGGCCGGTGTTGCAAGCTGAGCATGTCGCCGGCCGCCACCGCGCCGGCTTGCAGCACGCGGTAATACCAGCCGGTGCGGCCGGTGTCCTGCACGCGCCGCGCCATGTCGCGGACACCGAAACGATCGGAGAGTTTCCAGCACGGCTGACGCAGCTGCGAGACTTCCACCACCGCTGTCCCCAGGAAGAAACGATCGCCGAGGCAGACGTCGGCTTCGGTGAGACCGACGCTGCTCAGGTTTTCGCCGAATGCGCCGGCAGTCTCCAGCAACACGTGCGCCCCGAGGTCGGCTAGCCAGGCGGCATAGTGATCGCGCGGATAGTGATGAATCGCCTTGTCCGGCCCTCCGTGCACACGCCGGTCGCCCTGCTGGTCGCCGTCAAGACCTTGCGGACCGATGCGCACTGCCCCTTCCACAACACGCTTGTCGATCGCGCTGCGACTACCGGGGCGGGTGAAATCGCGTGCCACACCAATCGCAACGCTGTCGATGGTGGTCGCGAGCGACGCCGCCTGCGCCAGCGTTGTCGTGGTCACGCGCCCTGCCCCGGCAATTCGGCCAGCGCCTCACGCAGGACCTCGCCCAGGATGTGGATGCCGGCATCGATCTTCTCGCCAGGTACGGTGACAAACGACAGCCGCAAGGTATTGGCCTGCGGCAAGGTGGCATAGAACGGCGCACCCGGCACGAACGCGACATTGCGCGCGATCGCACGCGCCAGCAATGCGGTGCCATCCAATCCGGGAGGCAGGGTCACCCACAGGAACATGCCGCCTTCGGGGCGATTCCATTGCACCTGGGGCGGAAAATGGCGATCCAATGCCTCAAGCATCAGGCTGCATTGGCGCGCATACAGCGCACGGATCTGCGGGATATGCGTGTCCAGAAAATCGTCCTGCAGCGTCTGGTAGACCACGCGCTGGGTGAACGAGGGCGTATGCAGATCGGCCGACTGCTTGGCCTGGATCAGTTTGCCCAGCACCGCCTCCGGCGCGACGACATAGCCCAGCCGCAAACCCGGTGCGAGCACCTTGGAAAACGAGCCCATGTAGATCACGCCTTCGGAATGCAGCGACAACAGGCTCGGCAGCGGCTGGCCGCTGTAATACAGCTCGCCGTAAGGGTCGTCCTCGACGATCGGCACCCCCGCCTCGGCCGCACGCGCCACCAAGGCCTGACGTCGCGCCAACGGCAGGCGGCGACCGGTGGGGTTCTGGAAATTCGGCAGGCAATACAGAAAGCGCGCATCGGCCAGCACTGCAGGATCCAGCGCGTCCACCACCACGCCGTCCTCGTCCGAGGGCATGCCGACGAAGCTGGGCTGGAACAGCGAGAACGCCTGCAAGGCGCCGAGGTAGCTCGGCGTTTCCACCAGCACCTTGCTACCTTCGTCGATAAAGACCTTGCCGAGCAGGTCCAGGCCCTGCTGCGAGCCGGTGGTGATCAACACCTGGCTGGGCCGGATGCTGGCGCCATCGCGGCTCAGCCGTGCGGCCACCCATTCGCGCAGCGGCGCATAGCCTTCGGTGGGGCCGTATTGCAACGCCGCCTGCGGCGCATCGCGCAGCACCTGGTCGCTGGCCGCGCGCATGCGCTCCACCGGAAAGGTGGCCGGCGACGGCAGCCCGCCGGCGAAGGAAATCACCTCCGGCCGTTCGGTCACCTTGAGGATTTCGCGAATCGCCGAACTGGTCAGCGCCTGCGCACGTCGGGAGATCTGGAAGGAGGTCGTCATGGCGCAAGCATAGCGAAGGCGTGTGGCCGGCGCGCGTTGCGCTGCAGCGTTGGACGCGGAACTCGGCCAATGGATGACGGACACCGCGCCCACGCATCGGTAGCGCCAACCCGGCGATAGCGCCAGCGGCGAATAAGAGTAGCTAACAAAACCTAGCGAGCGCCTGTCAGTCAGTGCATTGGCTTTGTCGGCCGTATCTTGGTGGATGCAGTCAGAAGCCCAGCTCAAACGCTGAGTGGGTCGAGGGCGCGGTGCCCTCACCGCTCGCGGGACACGCCGTGAATCCATCCCTGGAGGCTCGGTGGCGGCATCCATGCCGCCACACGGTCCCGCAAGCGGCGAGGACACCGCACCAGAGACTCCGCTGGTTGCTTTGTTTAAACCCATGCATGCCGACCATCTCGACTGGTCCTTGCCCGCCCAGCGTCGTGGGACCTTATGCGGCATGGATGCCGCGTAAGCGCTTACATGGACGTACTTGCAGCGTGTCCCGCGACGCTGGGCGGGCAAGGGCCCTGCAGCCAGGCCGCAGATAGCCGGCCTGCAGTAGGCTGACACCGAAGCCGTTTTGTTAGCCGCTCTTAGTCGTACGCCGGCCCGACCCAGGCAGTGCCTTCGCTGCGTTCGATCAAGGTCTTCCAGCGTTTGCGGATCACCTTGTCGCGCGAGCGGAAGGTCATGCGCAGGCCCGGCAAACCGAGCGTGGCGCGCGTCTCGACCATGGCCGAGGCCTCATCGGGCGCGATTTCGATCTTGGTGATCGAATGTTTGTAGTCGATCAACTCTTCCGGAGGTGCCACATGGCGCATCTGACCCAGCACCTGCGCCCATTCGCCATTGGATTTGCAGTATTTCTCGCGTGTGGCGGTCTGCCGCTTCTGGTGCGAGTCAATGCGGTACAACACCACCATTTCGAATTCCGGCGCGGTCATCGCGCACAGCGCCTCGCCGTCCTGGCTCAGCATCGCTTTATCGTGCGCAGCATAGAAATCGCGCACCTGCGTTTCGTCCAGCGCATTGCCACCGTAGTTATATATGCCCGCAACGGCGGCCAAGATTGCCAACAACACCAACAAACGCATCGCCTATCCCCTGTACCGCCGCATCCTGCGGCCGCGCAAGTGTAGAGGACCAGGCGCGTCAGTGACCACGTGGCGGCGTGGGCCCGCAACTGTCGCAGCCGCCGCAGGCCGACGCGTTTTGCGCAGCCGGCGGTGCCACACGCCGCCCAAGCGCCTGCATCCACGGCGGTCGCCCATCGCGCAGCAAGCCGATCGCCAGGGTGCCGCGCAGGCGCCGTAGCGTGCCGGGAAATTGCTTCTTCATCACCACCCACAGGCTCAGCAGCACTGCCAATGCGATGACCACGTACTGCAACGTCAGCGACAGATCCACCTCAGCCGGCTCCGAGCAGCACGGCCAGCTGATAGGTCACCAGCGAGGCCAGATACGCCAGCGCGAACAGGTACACCGCACTGATGGTCATCTGCTTCCACGAGTTGGTCTCGCGCTTGATGGTCGCCAGCGTGGAGATGCACATCGGGGCGTAGATGTACCAGACCAGCAGCGACAGCGCGGTCGCCAGCGACCAGCCATCGCTGATCAGCGGCGACAGCGCCTGCGCAGCGGCATCGTCGTCTGCGGCAGACAGCGCGTACACGGTGGCCAACGAGGCCACCGCCACTTCGCGCGCGGCCAGGCCGGGGATCAATGCAATGCAGATCTGCCAGTTGAAACCCAGCGGCGCGAAGAAGATCGCCATCGCATGGCCGATGCGCCCAGCGAAGCTGTAGTCGATCGCCGGCAAGGTGGCATCGGCCGGTGCGGCCGGAAACGACAGCAGGAACCACAGCAAAATGGTCAAGGCCAGGATGATGCCGCCGACGCGCTTGAGGAAGATCAGCGCACGCTCCCACAGACCCAACGCCAGGTCGGGCAGATGCGGCAGGCGATAGGACGGCAGTTCCAGCATCAAGGGATGCTCGCTCTTGTCGCGGCGCCACTTCTTCATCGTCCACGACACCAGCAGCGCGCTGACGATGGCCGCGGCATACAGCGCGAACAGGATCAGGCCTTGCTGGTTGAAGATGCCCCACACGGTCTTCTGCGGGATGAAGGCGCCGATCAGCAACGCATACACCGGCAGGCGCGCCGAACACGTCATCAACGGCGCGACCATGATGGTGGCGAGGCGGTCGCGCGGGTCCTGGATGCTGCGGGTGGACATGATGCCGGGCACCGCACAGGCGAAACTCGACAGCAAGGGAATGAACGAGCGCCCGGACAAACCGGCGGCAGCCATCATGCGATCGAGCAGGAACGCCGCGCGTGGCAGGTAGCCGGACTCTTCCAGCGCCAGGATGAAGGCGAACAGGATCAGGATCTGCGGCAGGAAGATGATCACCCCGCCCAGGCCGGCGATGATGCCGTCCTTGAGCAGGCTGTTGAGCGGACCCTCCGGCAAGGTGGCGCCGACCCACTCGCCCAACGCCGACGTGCCGCCGTCGATCAGGTCCATCACCGGCGTGGCCCAGGCATACACCGCCTGGAAGATCAGGAACATCACCACCGCCAGCGTGACCAGGCCCCAGACCGGATGCAGCAGCCAGCGGTCCAGCGCGTCGTCCACGCGCGAGGTGCGGGTGGGCATGGTGACCGCCGCGCTCAGTATCTGCCGCACCTGCGCGTGGTAGTTGCCATCGACCGGCGGCGTAGCGGTGGGGGCGACCAGGCTCGCAGCCTGCGTATCGAGCCGTTCCACCAGGGCCTTGGCGCCGCCGCGGCGCACCGCCACCGTTTCCACCACCGGCACGCCCAGCGCCTGTTCCAGCGCCGGCAGGTCGATGACGATGCCGCGTCGCTGTGCGGCATCGACCATGTTCAGCGCCACGATCATCGGCCGGCCCAGCTCGCGTAGCTCCAGCGCAAAGCGTAGGTGCAGGCGCAGGTTGGTCGCATCCATCACGCACACCAGCACGTCCGGTGCAGGCTCACCGGGATAGAAGCCACGGCACAGGTCGCGGGTGATCGCTTCATCAAGACTGGCCGGCTGCAGGCTGTAGGCGCCGGGCAGATCCAGCACCGCGAAGTCGCGCCCGGACGGCGCGCGGAAATGCCCTTCCTTGCGCTCGACGGTGACGCCGGTGTAGTTGGCCACCTTCTGCCGGCTGCCGGTCAACTGGTTGAACAGCGCGGTCTTGCCACAGTTGGGGTTGCCGACCAATGCCAGACGCAGCGGAACGGTTGCCGCGCTCATGCCGGTGCTCCGTCGACGTGCACCTGCACGCGCGCAGCCTCGCTACGCCGCAGGGCGAACCGTGTGTAACCCACCTGCACCAGCAACGGCTCGCGCCCGACCGGCCCGGTGGCCAGCACCGTGACTTCTTCGCCGGCGACAAAGCCCAGTTCCCGCAGGCGCCGGGCGATCGTGTCGTTGGGAAGGCGATCCTCCACGGAATCCACGATGGCGGCGCGATGCAAAGGCATGTCGGACAGCGTCACGAAGACGGCCTGATTGTTAGGAATGGTTCTCAATTCTAGCATCGACGCACCGCGTCATGGCTCCGCCGACCCATGCCGTTATCATGGTTCGTATCCCATTCATGGACGTATGCACAATGCAGGACACCGGCTTGATCGTGGACGACCAGGGACCGGTCCGCACGCTACGTCTGAACCGCCCGGCGGTGCATCACGCCTTCGATGCGACCCTGATCGCCGCCCTCACCGAGGCCTTGCGACACGCCGGTCGGGCCGCACAGATCCGCGTCGTCGTGATCACCGGTGCCGGTGGCGCGTTCTCCGCAGGCGCCGATCTGAACTGGATGCGCGGCATGGCCGGCGCCAGCGAGGCCGACAACGCGGCCGATGCGCTCGCGCTTGCCGGCTTGATGCGCACGCTGGACGAATTGCCCAAGCCGACCATCGCGCGCGTCAACGGCGCGGCATTTGGCGGCGGCGTCGGCCTGGTGGCCTGTTGCGATATCGCCATCGGCTGTACCGAGGCGCGCTTCGGCCTGACCGAGAGCAAGCTCGGCCTGCTGCCGGCGGTCATTTCGCCGTACGTGATCGCGGCGATCGGCGCGCGCCAGGCACGCCGCTGGTTCGCCACCGGCGAGATTTTCGACGCCAGCACCGCGCAGTTGCTGGGGCTGTTGCATCAACTGGTCGCCGCAGATCAACTGGACATCGCCGTGGAGCGTCAGGTTCGCCTGTTGCTGAGTGCCGCACCGCTGGCAGCCGCCAGTGCAAAGGCGTTGGTGCGCTCGGTGCTGCCACTTGCCGACCGCGACGCCATCGATGCGGCCAACGCAGCGTGGATCGCACGCCTGCGCGTTTCGCCCGAAGGCCAGGAAGGCCTGAGTGCCTTCCTCGACAAGCGCACGCCTGCCTGGGTGCCGGAGGATCTGGCGTGAGCGAGGTCGTGCGCATTGTGGAAGTCGGCCCACGCGATGGCCTGCAGAACGAGGCGCAGCCCATCGCCACCGCCGACAAGATCGCCTTGATTGATCGACTCTCCGCGACCGGGCTACGCAGTATCGAGGCGACCAGCTTCGTCAGCCCGCGCTGGGTGCCGCAACTGGCCGACGCGGCCGAAGTATTCGCCGGAATCGCGCAAGCACCGGGCATCAGCTATCCGGTATTGGTGCCGAACCTGCAGGGCTATGCCCGCGCACGCGCCGCCGGCGCGCAGGAAGTGGCCGTGTTCACTGCGGCGTCTGAGGCATTCAATCGCACCAATACCAATGCCGGCATCGACGAATCGATCGAGCGGTTTCGCCCGATCCTGGAACAGGCCGCGCGCGACGGCGTGCGCGTGCGAGGCTACGTTTCTACCGTGCTGGGTTGCCCGTATCAGGGCGAGGTGCCGGTGGCCGACGTGGTCGATGTGGCGCAACGCCTGTACACGCTGGGCTGCTACGAGATTTCGCTGGGCGACACCATTGGCGTGGGGACGCCGGCCAAGGCGCGCCAGATGCTGGCAGCAGTGGCGCAGGCCGTGCCGATGCAGGCATTGGCGGTGCACTTCCACGACACCTACGGCCAGGCGCTGGCCAATATCGCCGCCTGCCTGGAGCAAGGCGTACGCGTGGTCGATGCGGCGGTGTCCGGTGCCGGCGGTTGCCCGTACGCCAAGGGCGCCAGCGGCAATGTCGCCACCGAGGATGTGGTGTATCTGCTGCACGGGTTGGGCATGCCTACCGGCATCGATCTGCCTGCCCTCGCCCGCACCGGCCGCTGGCTGGCGCAGTTGCTCGGTCGCCAGACCGGCAGCAAGGTCGGCAAGGCCTTGGCGGCCGCCGGCTGAGACGCAAACTCCGCATGCCACTGACGCCGCATCTTCCAGCTTGGTCGCATAGACGCTTGGGCTAGAATTGCCGGCTGCGTCGTCGACCGTTCGCCCGCCGGCCTCCACCGGCCTCCAATGTTTTCTGAGGAACCACCGCATGCAGCCATCTTCTGTCCGCGCCATCGTCACCGGCGGCGTTTCCGGCCTGGGCCTGGCCGTGGCGCAGCGCATCGTGGCCGACGGCGGCAAGGTCGCGTTGTTCGACGTCAACGCCGACAAGGCCGATGCGGCGCTGGCGCTGCTCGGTGCCGGCAACGCGCATTACGTCACCACCGATGTCACCGACGAGGCCCAGGTCGCGGCCAACGTGGCGCAGGCCGCGCAGGTGCTGGGCGGACTCAACCTTGTGGTCAACTGTGCCGGCATCCTCGGCGCCGGCCGTGTGCTGGGCAAGGACGCACCGATGCCGCTGGCGACCTTCCGCACCACCGTGCTGGTCAACCTGGTCGGCAGCTTCAATGTCGCCAAGGCCGCGGCCGATGTGATGCAGCACAACGCCGCCGGCGACGATGGCGAGCGCGGGGTGATCATCAACACCGCCTCGGTTGCCGCCTATGAAGGCCAGATCGGCCAGGCCGCCTATGCCGCCAGCAAGGGCGGCGTAGTCGGCATGACCTTGCCGATGGCACGCGAACTGGCACGTTTCGGCATCCGCGTGATGACGATCGCACCGGGCGTGTTCTGGACCCCGATGGTCGATGGCATGTCCGAGGCGGTGCAGCAATCGCTGGCTGCGGCGATCCCGTTCCCCTCGCGTCTGGGCCAACCCGACGAATACGCCGACACCGTCGCCTTCATCCTGCGCAATCGCTATCTCAACGGCGAAGTGATTCGCCTGGACGGCGCCGTGCGGTTGGCGCCCAAGTAGCGGGGAATGGGGAATCGGGATTAGGGAATCGTAACGGCACCCTACTCTCAGCACCCCGGCCCCGGCTTTTTCGATTCCCCATTCCCAACTCCCGATTCCCATGAAAGCTAACGACATCAAGAAAGGCAACGTCGTCGAATACAACGGCGGCATCTACCAGATCCGCGACATCGAGCGCAGTTCGCCGCAGGGCCGCGGCGGCAATGTGCGCTTCCGCTTCATCATGTACAGCGTGCCGGGCGGTGTGAAAACCGACGCCAGCTTCGATGCCGACGACAACCTGCCGGAAGTGGAACTGCTGCGTCGCCTGTCCACGTTCTCGTACAAGGATGGCGAGGCGTTCGTGTTCATGGACGACGAAGATTTCACGCCCTACACGTTGGACGCCGATGTGATCGGCACCGATGCCGGGTACATCACCGACGGGTTGACCGGTCTCTACGTGCAGGTGATCGACGACCAGCCGGTGGCGGTGCAGTTGCCGCAGACGGTGACGCTGGAAGTGGTCGAGACGCCGCCGGAACTCAAGGGCGGCACCGCCACCAAGCGTCCCAAACCGGCCAAGCTCAACACCGGCATGGAAATCATGGTGCCCGAGTACATCACCAACGGTGAGCGCGTGCTGGTCAACACCACCACCGGCGAATTCGCAGGCCGCGCCGACTGATGCACAAGCTGGCCGTTGTGCTGACGCTGGGGGTGCTGGCCGCCTGTAGTGCGGAACCGGCCCCGGCACCGACATCCATGGCGAAGCCCGCGCCGGTGGCCTGCACCGACGCCAAGGTGGACGACGAATGGATGCAACATCCGCCCGGCCTGTGCGGCATGCCGGAGGATGTGCGCACGCTGGTGGATGACTACGACACCTGCGAGCACTTCGCTGGCGAGGAGCCGTACGACGCCGACCGGCGCCATGAGATCGAAGTGGCGATCGCACAGTTCTGTACGCCGGCACCGGCACGGCTCGCAAAGCTGATGCAGCAGTACCGCAACGATGCGCATGTCAGCCAGTGGTTGCGCAAGTACGCCAAGCAGGCAGCCCTGCAACCCGCCGGTTGAGGCATCCCGGCGGATGCGATGGCTGCATGGCCGGGCACTGAGAACCGACAGCAGCCGGCTACCGCGCACCGGGGCTCCTCGCCGGGTGCCTGGATGGAGGTCATCGTCCTGCGCAGCGCATCGGAAGTGACGGCTGCCGACTGTCTTGTCTCGGGAGACGCCCGCGCAGGGCGCCGAATGCGACAACGGGGGCGTGGTGAATGCTGGCCTGTCGTGCCCTCACCCCAACCCCTCTCCCGCAAGCGGGAGAGGGGCTCTGCATCTTCGATCTACAGCGCTTCTCCTGCACGCAGAATCTGCATCTTCTATCAACAGCGCCTCTCCCGCACGCAGAAGATGAATTATTGCGCAGTTGTTTCACTTCCTTTCCCCCGCAAGCGGGAGAGGGGCTCTGCATCTTCGATCTACGGCCCTTCTCCTGCATGCAGAAGATGAATTATTGCGCGGTTGATTCACTTCCTTTCCCCCGCAAGCGGGAGAGGACTCTGCGCATTCGATCACGTCCCTTCCCCGCGTGCGGGGGAAGCTGCCCGCAGGGCGGATGGGGGCGATCGACGGCCGTTGACCGCGGCAATGACCGTGCCGACGAGAGAGGCTCGGCACCGCCTGTCCATCCGCGTGTTATTGCGCCCGCGAGGGGGTGCGCAGGTCCAGCTACAGGTTGTCGGCGGCCGCACTACTGCGCGCAAGCACTCGCAGCCGGGCCTGCAGCTGCACGATATTGGCCTCGCCTTGTTCCAACCCGGCGCGCACCTCGGCCGGCAATTGCTGCCGCCCCAGCGCCTGCAGCTGTTTCCAGCCATCGAACAGCACGCGGCTTTCCTGCGCCACGCGCGCAGTCACTTGCCGCTGCTCGTCCGGTTGCGGCAGTCCGTAACCGGAGGTGCCCAATAACGTCGCAGGATGGGTGAGCTGCGCCTGCCGCGCGAACAGCGATTGCAGCTGTCCCTGCACCGATTCACGCTCGGCCACGCCGGGTCGCAGCA
The DNA here is from genome assembly GCF_014197275.1 of Xanthomonas sp. 3075. Lineage (GTDB taxonomy): Bacteria > Pseudomonadota > Gammaproteobacteria > Xanthomonadales > Xanthomonadaceae > Xanthomonas > Xanthomonas campestris_B. The sequence continues at coordinate 142,145 of NZ_JACIFI010000015.1, forward strand.
AGCGCTTGAGCGCATCGCGTGCCAGCAATTCCTGCCTTCGCAACGCGGCTTGTTCCAGCAACAGCGCCGCTGCCGTCTCGCGCAAACCGCCTTGGCCGAACCACTGTGCACGCGCATCCGGGCGCGCATCCAGCCATTGCTCCACGCTTGCCTGCGCCACCGGCATGCTGCGCCGGATTACCTCGAACATGCTTTGGTAATGCGCAGCTGCGGATTCGAAGTAATAGCCTTGACGGATCGCTTGCACCGGATCGTCCAGCACCTGCATGTCGGCGATGCCGGCGCGCTGCAGGCGGTGGCGCACGCCGCGCGGCGTGATCGACGACAGCCCGGCGGCGGCCAGCCGTGGTACGCCATCGTGCAACAGCTTGTAGGTCTCCACCGCGCAGTTGTTGCCGACGAAGTAATAGCGCCCGTCGTAACTCCAATGCACCTGTGCGGCGCGTGCGAGCAACGCAGCGATCTCCTCCGGCGTTAATCTCAGCGGCACCGACGACAGCGCGCGCAACTCCACCTTGGTGTATTCGTCGACGACCTGGGTCAACGGCAGCACGAACAGACGCGAGGGATAGGAGCCGGTCAGCCCACGCCAGCTGGAAATCTGTACGTCGCCGACAAAGGCGCGGAACGACAGCACACGGTGATACTGCAGATCCAGGCGGCAATCGGGACCGGGTGCGCGGCCGGGCGCGCAGATCACCAGCCGCAACATGCTGTGGCCCCAGCGGCTCATCGGCTGCGCGTTGCCCTCGGCCAGCAGATAGTCCACCGCGTACACACGCGATGGATCCAGCGCCAGCAGCGACATCGCGCCGGCATCGTTGTCGGCCTGCAGATACGGCAGCGTGTTCGCACATGGCGTGGCCTCGCGCGGCGCGCCGAGCTGCTCGGCAAACCACGCCGCAAGCGCCGGGCGCCGGCAGCCGTAATCGGGATCCAGCACGTAATGTTCGAGGTTGACCGCGACGAATTCGGCCGGGCTGCGCCGTTCGTAGTCGTCGGGGCTGCGGTCGCTGAACTGGTTCGCACCGCGTCCGATCCGCCAGGGACGCACCTGCCAGCCGGCAAGATCGCGCAGGCGTGGATCCCGCGACAATCCGCCCTGCGGCCCACGATCGAGCACATGCGCCAGCTCGTGCACCACTGCCGCCATTGCCGCACGCGTGGCAGGCGCACCGGGATCGCTGCGGGCAACCGCCGGCTGCGCGCTCCATGCCTGCAGCAATGCACGATCGAGCAGGATCCGATGGCCGATCGCACGGCCATGCACATGCGTGGGCAGATCGCTACGCCATTGCAGCTGGATCGGAACGCCGAGGCGCTGCGCCCAGCCTGGTGGCAGGCGCTGTGCGACCTGTTCGACCAAGGCGTGTGTGGCATCGCGTTGCGCCGGATCCAGGCCTGGCGCGGCTACCTCAACCTGCAGTTCGGCGTGCGCTGCCGGTGCGATCGCTGCGGCCAGCCACAGCCACCCGCACCGGCGGCGCGCACTCACTGGGCCAGGATGGACTGAGCCAGTTGCAGGTCGCTGGACAACCGCGCCGCATCGCTACGGCTGCGCAGCTGCAGCAGCGCCGCTTCCAGGCGCGCGCCACGGATGGCGCCATCGCTGGCGACGAAGCCGGCCGCGTCTTCGCGTGCATCGGCCACCACCTTGTCGTCGCCGGAACTGCTGCCGGAGGAATCGGACGAACCGGCCGAGGAGGCACCCGCCGACGTACCGGCCAGACTGGATGCGAACGCTGCCAGCGGCAGCATCGTCAAAGCGCAAAACACCAGGGAGCGCATCATCGTCATATCGATTCCATGTGAAGGTGCAGAAAGACTAACCGGCACGCGTGGCGTCGGGCGCGTCGCCCATCTCGAACAGCTTGCCGGGATTCAGCAAAAGCTGAGGATCGAGCACACGTTTGATGCCGCGCATCAAGGCGATTTCCTCGGCAGAGCGCGTGCTCCACAAATAGCCCTTCTTGACCAGACCGATGCCGTGTTCGGCGGAAATGCTGCCGTCGAAACGTTGCAACGCCTGCGCCAGCAACTTGGTGACCTGATCGCAGGCCGCAACGAAATCGGCCTGCGTGGTGCCATCGGGCTTGAGCACGTTGATATGCAGATTGCCATCGCCGATATGGCCGAACCACACCACATCGAACTGCGGATAGGCGTCGTGCAACAACGCCTGCGTTTCGGCCAGGAACGCAGGCATTGCCGAGATGCGCACCGACACATCGTTTTTGTACGGCGTATAGCGCGCCAACGCTTCGGTGATGCCTTCGCGCAGGCGCCACAGCTGCGCCGCCTGCGCATCGCTCTGGCTGATCACCCCATCGCTGACCCAGCCGTGCTCCATGCAGGTCTCGAACGCGGCCATCGCGGCCGCCTCCTGCGCTTCGTCGCCGGCGGCGAATTCGGTGACCACGTAATACGGATGGACCTCGGCAAACGGGGCCTGTGCGCCATGCGCCAGCACGTGTTCCAGCGCGCGGTCGGTGAAGAATTCGAACGCTTCCAGGCGCAGCTGCGCGCGGAAGGCGGCGAACACCTGCATCAACACCTCGAACGAGGGCAGCGCCAGCAGCATCACGTTGCTGGGCGGCGGCGGGTCGGTCAGGCGCAGCGTGGCTTCGACCACGATGCCGAGGGTGCCTTCGGAGCCGATCATCAGATGGCGGAAATCGTAGCCGCTGGAGTTTTTCACCAAGGCATTGTTGAGCTCGAGCAACTCGCCACCGCCGGTGACCACCTTCAGGCCAGCCACCCATTCGCGGGTATTGCCGTAGCGGATCACGCGGATGCCGCCGGCATTGGTGGCGATATTGCCGCCGATCGAACACGAGCCGCGCGCGGCAAAATCCACCGGATACACCAGCCCATGCTCGCGCGCGGCGTTGTGCACCGCTTCCAGCGGCATGCCGGCCTGCACTGTTAGCGTGCGGTCGACCGCGTTGAACTCCAGCGGCTTGTTCAAACGCTCCAGGCTCAACACCAGCTCGCCATTGGCCGCCACTGCGCCGCCGGACAACCCGGTGCGCCCGCCCGACGGCACCACCGCCACACCTTGCGCATTTGCCCAGCGCACCACGGCCTGCACTTCGTCCACAGAACCGGGCAAGGCGATCGCGAGTGGATTCGGCGTCCAGCGCCGCGTCCAGTCGCGGCCGTAATGCTCCAGGTCGGCCGGCTCGGTTTTCAGACGCAATGCCGGCACAGCCTGTTGCAACGAAAGAATGCGGGAATCGGTCATGGGGCACGGCGCTGCAGTAGGAACCGCACAGCGTGCCAGCGTGCGCCAGGCGCGTCCAGTTGCGCGGCTTACCGCCGACACGGCGTTGGATTCAGCTGAAACCGTTGCACCGCAAGGACTTTGCCTGCGCAAACACTGCGTTGCAGCCGCCCAATCGCGCACCCCATCTGGCATAGTTGCCGACCCGATTGCTGCAGTGCGCTCCCTCATGTCGCCGAAGAGAACCTCGTTTCCCAAGCAGGACATCCGCGTCCTGTTGCTGGAAGGCATCAGCCAGACCGCCGTGGACGTGTTGCGCGCCGCCGGTTATTCGCAGATCGAACTGCACGCCAAATCCTTGCCCGAGGAGGAACTCAAGGCACGCATCGCCGAAGCACATATCGTCGGCATCCGCTCGCGCACCCAACTGAGTGCCGAGGTGCTGGCGCATGCCAAGCGTCTGATCGCCATTGGCTGCTTCTGCATCGGCACCAACCAGGTCGATCTGGATGCGGCCGAGCTGACCGGCATTCCGGTGTTCAACGCGCCCTACTCCAATACCCGCAGCGTGGCCGAACTGGTCATCGCCGAGGCGATTTTGCTGTTGCGCGGCATCCCGCAGAAGAACGCCGAATGCCACCGCGGCGGCTGGTCCAAGTCGGCCGCCGGCAGCCACGAAACGCGCGGCAAGGTGCTGGGCATCGTCGGCTACGGGCATATCGGCACCCAGGTCGGTGTGCTGGCCGAATCCTTGGGCATGCAGGTGATCTTCCACGACATCGAAACCAAGCTGTCGCTGGGCAACGCACGCGCAGCGATCGATCTGGACGACCTGCTGGCACGTTCGGACGTGGTGACCCTGCATGTGCCGGAGACCCCGTCGACCAAGGACATGATCGGCGCGGCGGAGATCGCGCGCATGAAACACGGCGCGCATCTGATCAACGCCTCGCGCGGCACGGTGATCGACATCGATGCGCTGGATGCGGCGCTGAGCTCCGGCCAGATCGGCGGCGCGGCAGTGGATGTGTTCCCGATCGAGCCCAAGGGCAACGGCGATGCGTTCGAGTCCCCGTTGATTGCGCACGACAACGTGATCCTGACCCCGCACGTGGGCGGCAGCACGCTGGAAGCGCAGGACAATATCGGCATCGAAGTGGCCGCCAAGCTGGTGCGCTACAGCGACAACGGCAGCACCTTGTCGGCGGTGAATTTCCCCGAAGTCACCCTGCCCGAACATCCCGACAGCCTGCGCTTGCTGCACATCCATCGCAACGTGCCGGGCGTGCTGTCGCAGATCAACGAACTATTCTCGCGCCACAACCTCAATATCGACGGCCAGTTCCTGCGCACCGACCCCAAGGTGGGCTATGTGGTCATCGATGTCAGCGCCAGCGAAGAGCTGGCGGGCGTGTTGAAGGACGAGCTGGGTCAGATCACCGGCACCTTGCGGACGCGGGTTCTCTACTGACGGGGATTAGGGATTAGGAATTCGGAATTTGGGACTGGGAAGAGCGGCGGCGCTGGCGAGTCCTTTCTCTGACCGCTATCTGGCTTGGATCATCTGCGGTGGCGCAGACGCGAATGCGCTGAATGCCAAAACAAGCGCGCAACAGCGGATCAGGCGACGTACGCTCTTGCGAATCCCAAATCCCAAATCCCGAATCCCAGCCCCTCAGGGCTGCAACTCGCCGCGCACCCCCTCGCTCAACAGATAGTCGTCGGCCTTCAAATACCACCGCTCCGGGCCGGTGGTGACCGCCTCCATGTACAGGCCGTCGCCGTCCTCGCGCGGCGGGCGCTGCAGACTGACGATCGCCACGCCATGCGGCGGCCCGCTCAACGCCAGCAGCGCCCGTTGCACGGTACGCGCCAGTTCGGCCGACTCCATCCGGTCGTCGACCGGGCGGAACGCCAGGCGGTAAGTGAACGAAGCAGCGATGCGGGACATGGGCGTGGACAGACAACGGGCGCCCAAGGGTACCCAATCCCGCCATGCCCGCCCAGCCAACGGACGCTCGGCGCCCGCGCACGCCGGTCCGGCAACGCCCGTCGCCGGCGCATCAGCTGCCGCCGTGCGCCACCCACTTCTCGGCCATGCGCCGCATCGACGGATCCAGCTCCGGCTCGGTCAGCAGCTCCGCGATCGGGCGCCAGGCCAGGGCCAGCGATTCTTCGCTGACCTGAAAGGTCTCGTCGGCGCCGGCGACCACCACGTAACGGGCGTCGTAATGCCAGTGCCCGGCCACCTCGGCACGGGCCGGGATCCAGTGCCGGTCCAGATCGAACAACAGGCCGTCGGCCAGGGTCAGCCCGGTGAGGCCGGATTCCTCCTGCGCTTCGCGCAAGGCCACCTGGGCCAGATCGCGGTCGCCGTCGGCGTGGCCGCCCAGCTGCAACCAGCGCTGCAACTTGCGGTGATGGGTCAGTAGCGTGCGGCTGCCGTCGGCGCTGACCACCCAGGCCGAGCCGGTGAAATGACCTTCGACACGCTCGCGCACGAACGGATCGGTGGCATCGTCCAGCAGCTGCATGAACTGGTCGGCCACCTCGGCCTCGTCCGGCCAGCGGGCGCGGTAGGCAGCCAGTTGCTGCCGCAGGGTTGCATCCACCATCTGTCGTTCCCGGTTGCGCATGGATCAGCGACCATTATCGCCATTCATGCTGCGTACGTGCTTGTCGTGAGCGTGTAGCTTTGGCAAGGTAGGCCGCTTGCCTGTCCCATCGGGACGCGGCGCACCACCTTCGCCCAGGCGCGCGCGCCTTTAGCTCTGCCACTTAGGGATGTACCGAATGCTGAAGTCTCTGTTGAGGGTCAAACCGATCGAGCCCGCTGGACATGTGGATGCGGGCGAACCCGTCGAAGGCAGCCTGCAAGGCGAAGCGACGCTGCAACGGACCCTCACCGCCAAGCACCTGATCATGCTCGGCATCGGCGCGGTGATCGGCGCAGGCATTTTCGTCCTGACCGGCCAGGCCGCTGCCAACCACGCAGGGCCGGCAGTCATGCTGTCGTTCGTGTTTGCGGGCATCGCCTGCGCGTTCGCCGGCCTGTGCTATGCCGAGTTCGCCGCGATGATGCCGGTCTCCGGCAGCGCTTACTCGTATTCGTACGCCACCCTCGGCGAGGGCATCGCCTGGTTCATCGGCTGGTGCCTGGTACTGGAGTACCTGTTTGCCGGCTCCAGTGTCGCCGTCGGTTGGTCCGCCTACCTGATCAGCTTCGTGACCGGTACGCTCGGGCTGCCGTTCCCGGCAGAACTGGCGGGCGCGCCCCTGGCCTGGGACGGCCATGGCTTTGTCAGCTCCGGCAATATCGTCAACCTGCCGGCCGTATTGATCGTCGGTGCGGTGAGCATGCTGTGCTATGTGGGCGTGACCCAATCGGCGTTCGCCAACGCGATCGTGGTGGCGATCAAGGTGGTAGTGATCTGTCTGTTCGTCGGCTTCGGCATTTCGTATATCGACCCGGCCAACTGGCACCCCTTCATCCCGGAAAACACCGGGCCGGGCCAGTTCGGCTGGGACGGGATTTTCCGTGCAGCGTCCATCGTGTTCTTCTCCTATATCGGCTTCGACGCGGTCTCCACCTCCGCCGGCGAGACCAAGGATCCGCAGAAGAACATGCCGATCGGCATCCTGGTGTCGCTGGCGATCTGCACCGTCATCTACATCATCGTCTGTGCGGTGTTGACCGGCCTGCTGCCCTACACCCAGCTGGGCACCGCAAAGCCGGTGGCCACCGCGCTGGAAGCGCATCCGCAACTGACCTGGCTCAAGACCGCGGTGGAGATCGGTGCGATCGCCGGCCTGTCCTCGGTGGTGTTGGTGATGCTGATGGCGCAGCCGCGCATCTTCTACACCATGGCCAAGGATGGGTTGATGCCCAAACTGTTCGGCAAGGTCCACCCGAAGTTCCACACCCCCTATGTCGGCACGCTCTTCGTTGGCGTGGTCGCAGCGCTGCTGGCTGGGGTGATTCCGTTGAACGTGCTGGGCGAACTGGTGTCGATGGGCACCCTGCTCGCCTTTGCGACCGTCTGCGCCGGGGTGATGGTGCTGCGTTTCACCAAGCCGGATCTGCCACGGCCGTTCCGGGTGCCGCTGGCGATGGTGATCTGCCCGCTCGGCGCGGTGGCCTGCCTGTTCCTGTTCTTCCAGGCCTTCCAGGAACACTGGAAGGTCTTCGTGGGCTGGACCGTGATCGGCCTGTTCATCTATTTCGGCTACGGCATCCACAATAGCCGGCTTGCCAAGAAAGCCTGATTCTCCTCAAGACCGGCGTGCGCGCCGGTCTTCTCGTTCAACGATCGCGCGCAGCGCCAAGCCGGAACCGCTCCATGTTCAAACAACTCTGGGCCACCAAACACCCTCACGCCAGCCATGAGGCGGCCGACGGGCTGGGCCTGCAACGCGCGCTCGGTCCCTGGGGGCTGACCGCCCTGGGCATCGGCGCGGTGATCGGCGGTGGCATCTTCGTCATCACCGGCCAGGCAGCGGCCGACCATGCCGGCCCGGCGATCATGCTGTCGTTCGTGCTGGCAGCGGTGTGCTGCGCGTTCTGCGCGATGGCCTACGCCGAATTCGCCGCGATGGTGCCGGTGTCCGGCAGCGCCTACACCTACACCTACGCCACCTTCGGCGAACTGGCGGCCTGGTTCATCGGCTGGATGCTGGTGCTCGAATACGGCGTCTCTGCCTCGGCGGTGGCGGTCAGCTGGACCGGTTATTTCCTCAGCCTGCTGGAACATTTCGACATCCATCTGCCAGCCGCGCTGGTCAGTGCGCCGCTGGACGGCAAGCTGCAGCCCACCGGTGCGATCGCCAACCTGCCCGCCGCCGGCATCGTGCTGCTGCTGACCTGGCTGTGCTATGTGGGCATCCGCAAGTCGTCTGCGATGAACATGGCGATGGTGATCCTCAAGACCGGGCTGATCATTCTGGTGATCGCGGTGGGCTGGAAGTATGTGGATACCGCCAACTGGCATCCCTTCATCCCGGCCAACGAAGGTCCGGGCAAGTACGGCATGGAAGGCGTGCTGCGCGGCGCGGCGATGGTGTTCTTCGCCTATATCGGCTTTGAGGCGGTGTCGGTGGCGGCGCAGGAATCGCACCGCCCGCAACGCGATCTGCCGATCGGCATGATCCTGTCGCTGGTCATCTGCACCGTGCTCTACATCGCAATGGCGGCAGTGATGACCGGGCTGGTGCCGTACACCTTGCTCGGTACCGACGAGCCGGTGGTGACCGCCGTGGCGGCGCATCCGCAGCTGGCCTGGTTGCGCGTGATCGTGGAAGTCGGCGCGTTGATCGGGTTGTCGTCGGTGGTGCTGGTGATGATCATCGGGCAGCCGCGCATCTTTATGATCATCGCGCGCGATGGTCTGCTGCCTTCGATCTTCACCCGCATTCATCCCAAGTACCGTACCCCCCACATCAATACCGTCATCACCGGCATCGGCATTGCCTTGCTGGCGGCGGTGTTCCCGCTGGATGTGCTGGGCGAGTTGACCTCGATGGGTACGCTGATCGCGTTTGCGGCGGTGTGCGCCGGCGTGTTGATCCTGCGCCGCACCCACCCCGAACTGCCGCGTCCGTTCCGCATGCCGGCGGCCTGGCTGATCTGCAGCGCCGGCGTATTGAGCTGCCTGGCCCTGCTGTCGGCGATGACGCTGCACAACTGGATGTTGATGGGGGTGTGGACGCTGGTCGGGCTGGTGGTCTATTTCGGCTACGGCTACCGCCACAGCCGCCTGCGCGACGGTCGCTGAGCACGCGCGCGGGCCAGGAGCCGCTGACAACACGACTGCGCGCCGGTCTATGGCAGATCAGTTCTTCCGCTGCAGGGCCCCGATCTGCGGCTTGGTTGCAGGGCCCTTGGCCCGCCCACCATCGCGGGACACGCCGCAAGTACGTCCTTGTAGCAACTGTGTTGTTGGAGGGGCTTTGGCCACTCCGTCAGCCGGGCACGGTGGTGCCGGCTGCTGTCAGCAGCCATCGTCCCATCCAG
>NZ_JACIFI010000016.1 GCF_014197275.1 Xanthomonas sp. 3075
ATGACCCCGGCTGCTTATGCCCAACATCTGGCCAACACCGATATCATTACCCCCGGACTCTAAACCAAGCCGCTACTCAGGGCGGGGGGATGTCGAGTACTCAAATAAATACTAAATAATCAAATCCATTTCAGAAATTAGATCCATTAGATCACCTGGCCAGAGATCGTGATGAAGAAGTTTTCTTCCGTTGTCAATCGGCGAATATCTGACACCCTTCCATTCCACCGGCATAGCTTTCGGATTGAGGAAGTGAACTTCTCCTCCATGAGCCATTGCATTGCGGACCACGGCAGCAAACTGCCAGACTTCCGGCCAATACTTCTGCTCCACCCCATATTTCTTTTGAACAAAAACCTTATTTCGCTCGAAGTAATTCGTGCCTAGTGCTTGACCATAGCAATAAAGCATCGATGCAATTGAGCCGAGAGGCAGTTCCCCGGGGGCATCCTCATCAGCAACATAGGATTGTCTTTCCAATTGCAATTCGAAAGGCACAAAGTTAAACCCAAGATCAGAAATTGCAGAACTAGGCTTCCATATCCACCGTGCAGGCGAGAGACGACTACTGATAGATATTGAGTCATCAGACCGATAAGCACTCGAACTGCCGGACCGCGCCGCCTCCAAGCACATCACAACACCAAGCAAGCTAATCAAGTAAGCCATGAAATCAGAAAAGAATCTTTTCTCGCCGGTCACTACAGAATAGATTTCGGGCGAGGGCTCAGCATTTCCGCCTTCAGCAATAAATCCAAGACTCAGCCTAACTATTGACTTCGGAACATCATCCATCTCAACTCCTATCTTTTTCACAACGCGTCGATATCGCCCAGCGCGTTGATCAGCCGGCGGGCACGCTTGTCCGGCTTGCCCTCGGGTGCGCGATAGCCGGTGCGTTCGGCGGCGCGCTGCAGCCGCCATTGCGAGCGGGCTTCTCGGGAGGCATCGCTTTCCACGTACAGCGCCTGTGCGACCGGTGCCGGGCCGCGCACATCGCTCAACGCCGCGACGGTGATCTCGAAGATCTCGCCGCCACGGTCGATGCGCAATTGCTCGCCGCTGCGCAACGTACGCGAGGGCTTGGGTCGCTGGCCGGCGACATCCACCTTGCCGTTGTCCACCGCCGTCTTGGCCAGGCTGCGCGTCTTGAAGAAGCGTGCCGCCCACAGCCAGACATCCAGCCTGACCGTCGTCGCTTGTTCCACCAGTTGAGTCATCGGGTTGTGCTTGCCGTGGGTTCAATGGGCTGCAGGCCGGTGTGGTCATCGCCGCTGCATCGGCGCGTCATAACGGGCTGCACTGAGCGAAAAATATTTGGGCAACCTCGTCGAAACTCAAGCGCCACCGCCAGCCAGACCAAGCCTGCCTGCCACACACTGGCTGACCGATACAGGCAGAGCTGCATAGCGCGTGTGGTGCCCGTGGCATCGGCCTAGCGAGCTCGCTCTTCCATGGCTGTTGAGATTCGCAAGGCGACCGCACACCTCGCACATGCCAATGCTAGTGTTCGCAGCTTCCGCACCACGGCGCGTCTGCGATGCCCAAATCCGCTGTCCTTACCGAAGGCCCGATCGGCAAGAATCTGCTGCTGTTCGCGATGCCGATCCTGGCGGGAAACATCGCCCAATCGCTCAACGGTTCGATCAATGCGATCTGGGTGGGCCGCTACCTCGGCGAGGCGGCGCTGACTGCGGCCGCCAATGCCAACAGCATCATGTTCTTCCTGATCGGCTCGGTGTTCGGTATCGGCATGGCCTCGACCATCCTGATCGGCCAGGCGATGGGCGCGCGCGACATCGCCCAGGCGCGCAAGGTCATGGGCACCAGCGCCAGTTTCTTCGGCGGGCTGTCGGCAGTGATCGCGGTGCTCGGCTGGTTTCTGGCGCCGCATCTGTTGACCGCGATGGGCACGCCGGCGGCATCGCAAACGCTGGCCGAGGCGTACCTGCGGGTGATCTTCCTGGCCATGCCGCTGATCTATGTGTTCGCGTTCCTGTCGGCGGCGCTGCGCGGCACCGGCGATGCCCGCACGCCGTTCCGCTTTTTGTTGGTGTCGGTGGTGCTGGACATCGTATTCAACCCGCTGCTGATCTTCGGCCTGGGCCCGTTTCCGGCGCTGGGCATCGCCGGTGCGGCCTGGGCCACGTTGCTGGCGCAGGCGGTGGCGCTGGGCGGTTTGCTGCTGTATCTGCGCAGCAAACGTCATGTCCTGTGGCTGGGGCGCGGCGATCTGCGCCTGTTCCGCCTCGCGCCGACGATCCTGCGCGCGCTCATCGTCAAAGGCGTGCCGATGGGCCTGCAGATGGTGCTGATTTCCTTGGCCATGATCGCGATGATGACGCTGGTCAATGGCTTCGGTACCGACACCGCAGCCGCCTACGGCGCGGCGCTGCAGCTATGGACCTATGTGCAGATGCCGGCGATGGCGCTGGGCGCTGCGTGCTCGACGATGGCCGCGCAGAACGTGGGCGCCGGTCTCTGGAACCGTGTCGATGCGACCGCGCGTACCGGTATCGTCGCCAACGTCCTGATGACCGGCGTGCTGATCGGACTGTTGATCCTGTTCGACCGCTGGACGCTGGCGCTATTCCTGCCCGCCGACAGCCCGACGCTGGAGGTCGCGCGGCATCTCAATCACATCGGTATCTGGTCGTTCCTGCTGTTCGGCGTGAGCTTTGTGATTTCCGGCGTGGTGCGCGCCACCGGTGCGGTGATCCCGCCACTGCTGATTCTGGCGTTCGGCCTGTGGGGAGTGCGCGTACCGCTGGCGAACGTCTTGATTCCGCATCTGGGAGCCGATGGCATCTGGTGGAGCCTTCCGATCAGCTCGGTGTGCTCGATGCTGCTGTCGCTGGCGTATTACCGCTGGGGCGGCTGGCGCAAGGCACGCATGCTGGCCACGCCTGCAGATCCTTCGGCACTGGCTGCCGCCGCCGAAGTGCCGGCGCATCCGGCGTCACCGATTGCAGATACGGCGCCAATCACGGATGTGCCGCAGCCCCGCCAGCGCTGACGTCGGCTGGCAGCACCGGGCGGCGTACTGCCACAACGGCTGACATCACGCCAGGTCGAAAGCAGCAGGAGGATGCCCTGTTGAGATGATCGATGCAGCGTACAGGCGCTTGGTGATTCATCGACGACCTGCCAGACCCAGGTAACCGCTAGCGGGCAGCTGCCAGGAGGTCTTTCCCACTAGCAACAACCACGCGCTCGCCTACCCCGCGCACCTCACGCACGCACCACCGTCAAATCCCCAATCCCCAATCTCGATTCCCTAATCCCGATTCCCACAACGCAAACGGCCGCCCGAAGGCGGCCGTTTGGCAATGGCAGGACAAGCCTGCCAGTGACTTACTCAGCCTTGGCAGCAGCCTGGCGAGCGGCCTTGGCCTGTGCAGCGGCGGCCAGATCTTCCTTGATGCGGGCAGCCTTGCCTTCCAGACCACGCAGGTAGTACAGCTTGCCCGCGCGCACCTTACCGCGACGCTTCACTTCGACCGAGTCGATGATGGCGCTGTGGGTCTGGAACACGCGCTCGACGCCAAAGCCGTGCGAAATCTTGCGCACGGTGAATGCGGAGTTCAGGCCGGCATTCTTGGTACCGATCACCACGCCCTCATAGGCCTGCACGCGCTCGCGGTTGCCTTCCTTCACCTTGACGTTCACCACGACGGTGTCGCCCTGGTTGAACTCCGGCAGCTGGCGCTGGATCTGGGCGGCTTCGAAGTCAGCCAGGATGGTCTTGTTGAGTTTGCTCATGGTGGGCACCGCGTGTCTGGTGATATTGGACCGGCAGTCGCCGCACGGCGATTGCTCGAGGTTCGTAGGAGGGCCAAGCGCAGGGCTGGCCAGCAAGCCGCATATTGTACCCCAATCAATCTTGCAAGAGCTAGGGGTGAGCCCTTATTTCTCGTCGTCCGGGGCGAGTTCGCGGCGAAACTCGTCCAGCAGACGGCGATCGTTCTTGTCCAACCCGGCCTCATCGAGCAGGTCCGGGCGACGCAGCCAGGTCCGGCCCAGCGACTGCTGCCGGCGCCAGCGCGCAATCGCGCCGTGGTTGCCCGAGCGCAGCACGTCCGGCACATCGCCCCAGTCGTGGGTCGACGGATGGCTGTAGTGCGGGCAGTCGAGCAGCCCTTGCGGGCCTTCGAAACTGTCCTGGGCTGCGGATTCGGCGTCGTTCAACACCCCCTCCTGCAACCGCGTCACCACATCCACCAGCACCGCTGCGCCCAATTCGCCGCCGGACAACACGTAGTCGCCGATGGAGATTTCCATATCCACCGCCTGCGCCAGAAACCGCTCGTCCACGCCTTCGTAGCGCCCGCACAGCAACACCATGCGTGGCAACTGCGCCAGCTCGCGAGCGAGCGGCTGGGTCAACGGCCGCCCCTGCGGGCTGAGATAGATCACCGGCGCCGGACGCGCGTCTGCCGCCTGCACCGCGTCCAGACAGGCCCGCAGCGGCTCGATCAACATCACCATGCCGGGCCCGCCACCGAACGGACGATCGTCCACCCGGCGGTAATTGCCCTGCGCATGATCGCGCGGATTCCAGCCCTGCAAGTCCAGCAAGCCACGCTCCTGCGCCCGCCCGACCACGCCGAACGCCGCGCATTGCGCGATGAACTCGGGGAACAGGCTGATGACGTCGATGCGCACTGGAGAATCGGGAATCGGGATTGGGGAATGGGTAGAGCAAGAGCGGAGCCGGGGCACCGCTTTGATCAGAAGTCCGGGTCCCAATCCACCACGATCAAGTTGGCGTCGAAGTCGACCGACTTGACGAAATCCGGCAGCACGAACGGCACCAGCCGCTCGCGATCGCCGCGCACCACCATCACGTCGTTGGAGCCGGTGGAGAACAGATGCGAGACCGTACCGAGCTTGACGCCCTCGACGGTTTCCACCTGCAGCTCTTCCAGATCCACCCAATAATATTCATCGGGCTTGGGCGGCGGCAGCACGCTGCGCGAGACGTAAATCTCGGTTCCGTGCATGGCTTCGACGGTGTCACGGTCACTGACGTCGGGGAACACCGCAATCAGATTCTTGCCCTGATCGCGTCCACGTACGCCACTGACGACCGACTCCTGCCCCGAGGGCGTCCGCACGATCCACGGTTGGTACCGGAAGATGGCGCTACGCGGCTCGGTCCAGGATTCGAGCTTGAGCTCGCCCTTGACACCAAAAGCGCCGACAACCCTGCCCAGCAGGATACGGCGCTCGGTCGGTTTCATCTGCGTCAACTAGGCCGGGCGATACATGCCCGGCCCTCCCGGATCAGGCCGCAGCAGCCTGGGACTTGGATGCTTCGCGATACAGGTTACGCACCTTGTCGGTCAGCTGTGCGCCCTGGCCGACCCAATGGTCGACGCGCGCAAGGTCCAGCACGACGCGCGGTTCTGCGCCCTGGGCAACCGGGTTGTAGTAACCCAGACGCTCGATGTTGCGGCCGTCGCGCGCGCTGCGCACGTCGGTCACGATGATGTGGTAGAACGGACGCTTCTTGGCGCCGCCGCGGGTCAGTCGAATCTTGACCATGGTGTCGTTTTCCTGAGTTGCCCAGTCGCCAGAGTGGCGCGGTAAGCCGGCGATTATAGCGGGCTGCGGCAGCGAAGCCAAGTCACCCGGCGCCGGCACGCCAGATCACTCAGATCGCTTGCCAGGCATGGGTTTGCAGGGCCCGCTCCAGCAGCGGCAACTGCGCGGCATGCGGCCCCCAACGTGCCGGCCCCAGCGCCACGATGGCCTGCTGCCCGCGCGCATTGCAGGCGAATGCGCCATCGAAACGGTCCAGTTCGCTCAGCTCCACCGGGCGGCTGATCTGGGCGATGCCCAGCGTCTTCAGCCCGGACTGCAGCAACTGCTGCCGGGTGCCCAGCAGTGCCGGCCCTTGCGGCCAGACCACCCCGCCGCGCTCCCACAGTCCCAGATTCCAGAACGCCCCCTCCAGCAGCCTGCCCTGCCGGTCCTGCAGCACCACATCGTCATGGTCGGCCTGCATGGCCAGGCGGCGCAGATGCAGCAGCGGAAACGTGCCGACATGCTTGAGTTCCGGCCGCTCGCGTACGTAATCGGTCACCTGCACGCGCAGCCCGGTGTCGGGCATCTCCGCCGGCGGCGAGATGGCGACCAGCACATCCAGTGCGACCTCGCGCAATGGGTCGCGGAAATCGTAGTCGGGCGCGAACACGGTGACGCGCAGGCTGGCATCGGCCATGGCCGATGCCAGCAGCGCGGCGTGCAACTGCACCCGCAGCTGGTCCGTTTCCAGTTCCTGGCCGAACAGCGCGCGGCTATCTTCCTGCAGGCGATGCAGATGCAGGTGCAGCCCCAGCGTGGCACCGTCGCGCACCTGCAGCGTGGTGAAGTGGCCGTAGTTGATCAGCGCGGCAGCGCCCAATTGCTGCGCTGTCGCCGGAGCGCCGTTGCAGAAGATCAGCGACATGACAGCACCTGTGCTTCCGCCCACCACTGGGCGACCAATTGCGCGGCCGGCTGTGCAGGCGCCATCCAGGCCGATTGCCCGGCCCAGGCCTGCATGGCGTCCAGGCGGTTGTCGCGCATCGCGGCCTGACGCATCGGCGCGGTCACTGCGCGCTGTACCGGATACGGGGCTGGTGGCGGCGAATCCGCAGCAGCGGCAGCACGCACATACGGGGTGGCGAGCGCACGCCCCAGCCGGCCGGAAAATGCGCGGGTCGTCTGGGTCTGTTCCGGTTCGGCCTGGGCCAGGGCGTCGGCCCAGGCGCTCGGCAGCGCCGCCTCGGGGGTGCGCAGCAAGCCGGTGCCGATCTGTACGGCGCTTGCGCCCAGCATCAGCGCTGCGGCAATGCCGCGCGCATCGGCGATGCCGCCTGCGGCGATCACCGGGATATCCAGGTGATCGACCAATCGCGGCAACAAGGCAAACAGCCCGGTCATCTGCCGCTCGGCACGACCGGCGTCGAACGCACCGCGATGCCCGCCGGCTTCGGCGCCCTGCGCGACCACCGCATCGGCACCGGCCGCCTGAGCCGCACGCGCTTCGTCCAGCGTCGTCGCGCAAGCGAACCAGGCGATGCCGGCGCGCTTCAGGCGTGTCACCTGATCGGGCCGAAAGACGCCCATGATCGACGATGCGACCGCAGGACGAGCGGCGAGCAAGGCCTCGAACTGGGCATCGAAGTCGGCCGGTGTTGCATCGCCCGCCGCCTCGGGAACCGGCGGCCCCCACTGCGATAGAAACTCGCGCACGCGCGCCTCGGCATCGGCATCGCGTACAGGTGCCGGATCGGGAATCCACAGATTGATCTGTGCAGGCCCCGCACTCGCGTCACGAAACGCCGCCATCCACGCCACGATGTCCTGCGGCTGCGACAGCACCGCGCCCATGGCGCCCATGCCGCCAGCGTTGGCGACAGCGACCGACAACGGCACCGGGCAGGCGCCGGCCATGGGGCTGAGCAGGATCGGCAGGCCTAAACCAAACCGCTGCTGGAAGGCGTCGATATGCGAAAACGAACCCATCGTGCGCGGCCTGGAATGATGAGACGTCATGGTAACCGCCGGTGCATCCGGCGCGCGCGCAGCATGGCGATCGACCAACGTCCGTCAGTTACCGCAGTGGCAACGGCAGGACGCGACATAGCTTGATCGACAGCGTGTTGATCGACGACGCTTGCGCGTGCGTCGGCACGCTGATCGATCCGACCATCCGCATCATCACCAGCCACGCCACCGACACTGCCGGCAGCAGCACGATCCAGCCAGTGGTCGACTGCAGCGCCCGCATGATTGCCAGCGCGTGCGACGCAACGCGTGCCTGTCGAGGCACGCGTTGCCGCTTGAAACTCAACGGAACGGCATGCCGCCACGGCCGCCCATGGCGCCCATCATGCCCTTCATGTTGCGCATCAGGCCCTTCATGCCGCCGCCGGCCAGCTTGCCCATCATCTTTTCCATCTGCTGGTACTGCTTCATCAGCTTGTTGACGTCGGCCGGCTGCATGCCCGAGCCGCGTGCGATGCGGGCGCGGCGCGAACCGTTGAGCAATGTCGGGTTGCGGCGCTCTTTCTTGGTCATCGAATTGATGATGGCGATCATGCGCGGCACTTCCTTGCCAGTGACCTGCTGCTTGACGTTGTCCGGGATCTGGCCCATGCCCGGCAGCTTGTCCATCAGCCCATGGATGCCGCCCATGTTCTGCATCTGCTCGAGCTGCTCCTTCATGTCGTTGAGGTCGAACTTCTTGCCCTTGGCGACCTTGGCGGCGAGCTTGGCGGCTTTTTCCTGGTCGACGCTGTGCTCGACCTGCTCCACCAGCGACAGCACATCGCCCATGTCCAGGATGCGGCTGGCGACGCGGTCGGGATGGAACACGTCCAGGCCGTCGGTCTTTTCGCCGGTACCGACGAACTTGATCGGCTTGCCGGTGATGTAGCGCACGCTCAGCGCCGCACCGCCACGGGCGTCGCCGTCGGTCTTGGTCAGCACCACCCCGGTCAGCGGCAATGCCTCGCCGAAGGCCTTGGCGGTGTTGGCCGCGTCCTGGCCGGTCATCGCATCGACCACGAACAGGGTTTCGGTCGGGTTGACCGCCGCGTGCAGCGCCTTGATCTCGTCCATCATCGCCGCATCGATCGCCAGGCGGCCGGCGGTATCGACCAGCAGCACGTCGACGAAGGACTTGCGCGCGTCGCTGATGGCGGCACGCACGATATCGACCGGCTTCTGCGAGGCGTCGGAGGCGAAGAACAGCACGCCGACCTGCTCGGCCAGGGTCTTGAGCTGCTCGATCGCGGCCGGGCGATAGACGTCGGCCGAGACCACCATGACCTTTTTCTTGCGCTTTTCCTTCAGGTGCTTGGCGAGCTTGCCGACCGTGGTGGTCTTGCCCGCGCCCTGCAGGCCGGCCATCAGGATGATCGCCGGGGCCGGCACGTTGAGGTTGAGGTCGGTGGCGGCCGCGCCCATGACAGCGGTCAGTTCGTCGCGGACGATCTTGATCAGCGCCTGGCCCGGGGTCAGCGACTTGAGCACCTCCTGGCCGACCGCGCGCACCTTGATGCGCTCGATCAGCGCCTGCACCACCGGCAGGGCGACGTCGGCTTCGAGCAGCGCGATGCGCACTTCACGGGTGGCTTCGCGGATGTTCTCCTCGGTCAGGCGGCCGCGGCCGCGCAGGCGCTCCATGGTGCCGGAGAGACGTTGGGTAAGGGACTCGAACATGCGCAAGGGACCGCAAAGGGAAACGGGCACCGATTATAGCGGCACCGGCTGACGGCCTGCCCCGGCCAGCGCCGCTGCCCGGCACCCGCGGCCCTGTCCCGCCCGACAGGGTCAGCTCGCCCAAGCCGGCCGCGCCGCCGCCGCCAGCCCAACGAAGCGCCAGGTCGATGCCCGGCCCCACGACTGCTCGCTGCCAGTCCCCTCAACTCTCGCGACCCACAGCTCCTGCTTCACCGATTCCCGAATCCCGAATCCCTGCCCCACCAATATGCGAAACTTCCACGATGACACTCATTCTCATCGCGTCCGCCTTGTATCTGCTGGCCACGGCACTGCTCACCCGAGCGGTAGTGCGCGATGGCAACCAGGCACCCGCGCGTTGGCTGGCGCCAGCATTGGCGGCGGTGGCGCTGCACGCCGGCTATCACGCGATGGTTGCGTTCCGTACCGCTGGCGGGCCGGACATGCACTTCTTCGCCGCGCTGTCGCTGTGCGGGCTGGGCATGGCGGCGCTGACGGCGGTGTTCGGCGCCCGCGGGCGCATGGCAGCAGTGGGCGTGGTGGTGTTCCCGCTGTCGGCCTTGCTGCTGGTCTGCTACCACGCCTACGGCCATGAGCCGAGCGCGGATCTGGGCTGGCGGCTGGAGCTGCACGCATGGATGGCGCTGTTGGCCTATGCCACGCTGGGCATTGCCGCGCTGCTGGCGATCATGCTGTGGCTGCAGGAGCGCGCATTGCGCAGGCGCGATTTCCATACCTGGCTGCGTGCGCTGCCACCATTGACCGAGCTGGAGACGCTGCTGTTCCGCACGATCACGGTGGGCTTTGTGTTGCTGAGCCTGACCCTGCTCACCGGCCTGCTGTTCGTGCAGGACTTCCTGGCGCAGCGGCTACTGCACAAGACCGTGCTCAGCATCCTGTCGTGGATCGTGTTCGGTGCGCTGCTGATCGGCCGCTGGCGTAATGGCTGGCGCGGCACCAAGGCGGTGCACTGGACGCTGACCGCGATGGCGCTGCTGGTGTTGTCGTTCTTCGGCAGCAAGTTCGTGATCGAGCTGGTGCTGGGGCCGCGCTGATCGCGCTGGCTGCGCGTGCGTCCATGCACCCGGTATGCGCCAGGCGCCGGTGCGCGCAGGGCTAGCGCCGTCGCTGCCCCTGCTCAGCTCAAAGTAGACGACCACCGCGCCCAGCCGTCGCCGGCACGGCGGCAACGCTGCCCTGCCCGCCCGACGACCGCATGGCCGTTGCGATCGCCGCAGCTAGGCATCCAGCGCAGCGCTGACCTCCGCCCACGGCCGATCCGGTCCCGGGCTGGCGAAGCGATAGGCGATATGGCGGCGATAGGTCTGGCCGGGACGCAGGATCGTCGACGGGAAATGCGGATGATTCGGTGCATCCGGGTAGTCCTGCGGCTCCAGGCACACCCCGCGTCCCAGGCCGGGATGGTGGTCGTCCAGATGCTGGCCTTCGTACAGTTGCACTGCCGGTGCATCGCTGGTGATGCGTAGCGCCACGCCACTGTGCGGCGAGTACAGCTCGGCCACGCAATCGGCGTCTGCCGCCAGCACCAGGCACCGGTCGTAGCCTTTGCCAAGGATCACCTGCGGATGCGCAGCATCGCGGTTGTCGGCCAAGGCGGCAGCGTTGCGGAAATCGAACGGTGTGCCGGCGACCGGGGCGATCTCGCCGGTCGGGATCGATTCGGCATCCACCGGCAGATAACGATCGGCCGGCACACGCAGCACCTGCGCGGCGGCGCGCTGATGCGGGTCGCCGGACAGGTTGAAATATGGGTGATGGGTGAGGTTCAACGGGGTAGCGGCATCGCACTGCGCCTCGAAGTCCAACTGCAGGTCGAGCCCTCGCAGTTGCAGCCGCGCGCGCACCTGCAGATTGCCGGGGTAGCCTTCTTCGCCATCGGGCGAGTCGTAGCCGAGCAACACCTGATCGGGCGCGTGCTCCAGCACGCTCCACACACGCCGCCCGAAACCGTGCAGACCGCCATGCAACTGGTTACGCCCTTCGTTGGCCACCAGCGTGTGGGTCACGCCATCGAGCGTGTAACGCGCACCGCCGATGCGATTGCCAAAACGCCCGACCAGGATATTGAGGCTGTCGCCATCGGCGGCGTACGCGGGCAGATCCGGCAACGCCAACACCAGCGGCACCACGCCCTGCGCAGTGGTCAGCCGCAGCGCATGCAGGATGCCGCCGTAGGTGAGGATCTCCGCCTCCAGCCCGGCATCGCTGCGCAGCGTCAGCGCATGGATCTCGACCCCGTCTGGCAACCGCCCGAACACTCGCTGCATGATCGTCCCGCCGATACTGGAAGCTGGCGAGCATAGCCGCCCGACGTGGCTGCCTGCCATGCTGCTGCGCATCTCGTGGCGCAACGCATGTCGATTGCTCCAACCGCGCGCTGTCTGCATGCGGCGGTGTTCGCCTTGGTCGCAATGCAGCAATACAGGCAGGCAGTGCACGCACTACGCTAGGGCCACGCTTGCCCACTGGCTGTGCGTGACCACCTCCACCGACCAGCACAGGAGCACCCACCCGATGCAGTGCATTCCCCTCGCGTTGCGGCTATCACTCAGCCAGCTGTTGCGGTCGATCGTGGCAGTCGCACTGGCCACCAGCGCGCTCGCCGGCTCCGCTACCGAGGTCAAGGTGACCGGCACGCTGCAGGCGGACCAGCCCGGTGCGCAGGTATCGCGGCAGCTGTTCGGGCAGTTTGCCGAGCACCTGGGGACCGGCATCTATGGCGGGGTGTGGGTTGGCGAGGACTCGCCCATCCCCAATACACGCGGCTATCGCAACGATGTGGTGGCGGCGTTGAAGGCCATTGCGGTACCGAACATTCGCTGGCCGGGCGGTTGCTTTGCCGACGAATACCATTGGCGCGATGGCGTCGGCGCGCAGGCCAAGCGCCCGATCAGCGTCAACACGCACTGGGGCGGCGTGGAAGAATCCAACCACTTCGGCACGCACGAATTCATGGACTTCACCGAGCTGCTCGGCACCCAGGCCTATGTCGCCGGCAACGTGGGCAATGCGGCGCCGGACGAAATCGCGCAATGGGCCGAATACATGACCGCGCCGAGCCGGTCGACGTTGGCCAACGAGCGCCGCGCCAATGGCCGCGATGCGCCGTGGCAGGTGCCCTACTTCGGCGTGGGCAACGAGCTGTGGGGCTGCGGCGGCAACATGCGCGTGGAATACGCGGCCGACGTGTATCGGCGCTACCAGACCTTCGTCAAGGCACCGGCCAACCAGAAGATCCTCAAGATCGCGCCCGGCCCCAACAACGACGATTACCACTGGACCGAGGTGATGATGCGCGAGGCCGGCAAGCTGATGGACGGCCTGAGCCTGCACTACTACACCGTGCCCGGTGGCTGGCCGCCGCGCGCGTCATCGACCGATTTCGATGAGGCTGCGTGGATCGATACGCTGGCGCGCACGTTGGTGATGGATGAGCTGATCAGCAAACACAGCGCGATCATGGACCGCTATGACCCGGGCAAGAAAGTGGCCTTGGTCGTGGACGAATGGGGCACCTGGTACGCCGGCCTGCCCGATGCCAACCCCGGTTTTCTGCATCAGCAGAACAGTCTGCGCGATGCGCTGGTGGCGTCGTTGAACATCGACATCTTCAGCGCGCATGCCGAGCGCGTGCGCATGGCCAACATCGCGCAGATGGTCAACGTGCTGCAGGCGATGATCCTCACCGACGGCGACAAGATGGTGCTGACGCCCACCTACCATGTGTTCGCGCTGTACAAGCCGTATCAGGACGCCACCCACCTGCCGCTGCAACTGCAGACGCCGCAGTACCGCCACGGCGATGCGCATGTACCTGCGGTGCACGGTTCGGCCGTCAAGGCCAAGGACGGCCACGTCTATGTGGCATTGACCAATCTGGATGCCACCGCAGCGGCAACCGTCGCCGTGCAGGTGGACGGCCTGCCGCTGCGCGGCGTGGCCGGACAGATCCTGACCGCTCCGGCAATCACCGCACACAACACGTTTGCACAGCCGCGTAACGTGGCGCCCAAGCCATTCAACGGTGCACGCGTACAGGGCAAGGCACTGACCGTGGCGCTGCCGGCGCACTCGATCGTGATGCTCAAGCTGGAGTGAGCGCCAGGGTGCTGCGGCGTGGGTAGTGATCGATGGTGTCATGCATCGAAGACGACGACGTCGGGCACTTCGTGTTCTGGAGCCGCTTGGCAACCAGGCAGTTCGACACCCGGTTGCACGCAGGCGTATCACACCGGCGTGCGCGTTGTTGCCAGTGCGCAGCAAACGGCTTGAACATGTCGGCTACACACCGGTCACCGCTTCCGCAGGTGCGGCCAGCAACGCCGGCTCGGTGAAGCGCCACTGCGCCGGCAGGCGTTCGAGCACGTGGTCCATGAAGGCGCGCACCTTCGGGGTGAAGTCGCGGCGGTCGGCAACGCACAGGTAGATCCGCAATGGCTCGGGCAAGGCCTGGGCCGCCCTGCCCGCATCGGGGACGAACAGCGGCTGCAGCTGACCGCGCTGCATATAAGGTTCGACGACAAAGGCGGCCAGTCGCGTGATGCCGCCACCGGCAGCGGCCATGGTGGCGAGCGCATCGACATCGTCGCTGACCATCGCCTGGCCTAACTCCGGCTGGAAGCGCACGCCGTCGCGCACGAAGGTCCAGCGCAGGAACCGTCCGTCCACCGGATACCGCAGCAACAGGCAGTCGTGGTACTTCAATTCGTCCGCAGTCTGCGGCCTGCCGCGACGGACCAGATACTCCGGCGCAGCGCAGACCACGAACGGGACCTGCGCGATGCAGCGCGCCACCAGGCCATCCTCCAGCTGCGCCTCGATCCGCAAGCTGACGTCCACGCTTTCCCTGGCGTGCTGCACCACGCGGTCGGTGCATTGCAATTCGATGTCCAGTTGCGGGTAGCGCTGGCGCAATGCGGGCAACATCGGCGCCAGCACATGGCGCGCGAACCCGGCGGTGCTGGCAACGCGCAGGCGTCCGGCCGGCGCCTGTTGCGGCCCGGCAACCGATTGCCGCGCGCGCTCCAGATCGCGCTCCAGCTGGCGCACCTGCTCGTAGTAGAGCGCTCCGCGCTCGGTCAGGGCCAGGCTACGCGTGGTCCGGTGCAGCAGACGCACGCCAAGGTGCTGTTCCAGGCGCGCGATGTTCTGGCTGACCGCCGCCGCGCTCACCCCCAGCAACTTGGCACCTGCGGCAATGCTGCCGGCATCGACCGTGCCGACAAAACTACGGATGGACTGAAGAATATTCATGGATGAGGCACAGCATTACCGAACGATTCGTAAGATTTGCTTATGTAAGCCGCAAGGCTACGCGATCTACCCCGATGTCGGCGGCGCTTCTACAGTGCCGCCCACGCCGCTGTGTTGCGGCATTCCGGGCACCTCCCATGTCGTCATCGCCACCCTCTTCGACCAAGGTGCGTCCGCGCTGGAAGCCGGGCGTCCGCGCCACCCCCTTTGTTTTCGCGTTCTACATGGCCACGATCATGGCGCTGCTGATGTGCCTGGTGATCACCGGCGCCAACACCGGCCTGGCGCCCGGTTATCTGTGGCGCGTACTGGATGCCTATCGCATCGCGATGCCCACTGCGTTCTGCTGCGTGCTGGTGGTGCGGCCGTTGGTGATTCGGCTGGTGGCATGGACCGTGCACGCAGGCCACTGAGAGACACCCGGGCCGCTGACCGATCACCCGGCAGGAGCAGCCGTCATCCAGCTCACCATCGCTCGTTCGCTCCGGCTCTCACGCATAGCCTGCGCTACCGGTTGTCCGCGCCAGCGCGTCACCGCAGGTTGGTCGGCAGGCAGCGAACACTGCACTGATACGTGCGTTGGCGCAGGCGTCACTGCATGCCAACGATAGGCAGCCCGCGCATCTGGCGGACGACCGGGCAATGGCTTGCTTACCTGCTCGACCGCACCACAGGTATTGAATCCTCCGTCTACTCGCCTTGCATCGGTTAGACCCTAGCGAGCAGCCCTTCCGCTGGCGTGGACGGCGCGGAGAACGCGCAGCGTACGAACAGCAACATGCCGATCCCGAACAACGGCCGCGCCCGCCTGGCGCCTGCGCAGTCGTTTTTGTTGGCCGCTCTTGATTGGGCCGTGCCGTCGGCGGTAAGCCGCTGCTGCCACGCAGCATGCAACCGACGACGTTTGCGACCGGCGTCATATCGCGACGCACTCATTTCGGAATGAACACCACGAAACTGAAACACACCAGGAAATTGCGTTGACTGTGCGGGGCCAGCTACGCAGCGTCGCTTCTCCAAGGACTCAGGTCCGCACCTGGAGAGGCGTGCAATGAACACCTTACGCAGTGTTGCTGTGCAGTTCGCTGTGTTGCTTGGCGTGGGGCTGGCACCCGGCGCGCACGCACAGACCCTGGTGTGGGAAGACAACTTCAACGGCCCGAGTATCGATGGCAACAAATGGATTTACGACGTCGGCAACGGCTGCCAGATCGGCCTGTGCGGCTGGGGAAACGGCGAATTGCAGTACTACACCAGCCGTCCGGAAAACGCGCGCATCGAAAATGGGCGCTTGGTGATCGAAGCGCGACGCGAAACGTTTCAGGGCATGCCGTTCACCTCCGCGCGGCTCAAGACCGAAGGCCGCATGCATTTCAAATACGGCACGCTGGAAGCACGCATCAAGACACCGGTGGTCGGCAACGGGCTGTGGCCGGCGTACTGGATGCTGGGCACCATCGGCGTCTGGCCCGGGCGTGGCGAGATCGACCTGATGGAAGCCGGCATGGCCGCAGCGATCGCCAATGGCACCGTCAACCGCCGCATCGGCGCGGCGGTGCATTGGGATTACAACGGCGCGCAGGCCGACTACGACACCAGCTACACCCACCCGGTGGATCTGCATACCGATTTCCACGTGTACCGCATGACCTGGGACCCGCAGTTCATCCGCGTGTCGATCGACGGCCAGCAATATTTCGAATTTGCGATCTCCAATATCGATGGCGCATCGCTGCACGAATTCCATCAGCAGCAGTATCTATTGCTCAATCTGGCCGTCGGTGGCACGTTCACCGGCATCAGCTCACCCGCTGCGGTCACCGCGCCATTGCCAGGCAAGATGGAGGTCGATTACATCCGCCTGTACCAGAATCCCGGCTCGGCGTTATACGTGGGCGCGCAACATGCCGCACCCGCCGGGCGCTTTGGTGTGTTCACCGAACAAACCGACACCAGCGCGCGGCTGACCTTCGGTCAGGATGCCGAGCTGTATCTGTGGAACAACCTCACACCGATAGCGCAGTCGCCGTTCGAAGGAGGCAGCGTGATGGCGTACCGCGCCAACGCCGGCGCGTGGTACGGATTGGGCATCCAGACCGATTATCGCGATTTGTCTGCGTATGCGGGCGGCACGTTGAAGCTGCACATGAAAACCAGCACGCCTTCGAACTTCAAGATCGGCATCAACACCAGTTTTGGCGACAGCTGGGTGGACTTTGTCGCTGGCGGCAATCATTACGGCCTGGTGCGCGATGGCGCCTGGCACGAGGTGAGCATTCCACTCGGTGCGTTCTACGACCTGGATCTGCAGGCGGTCAAACAGGCCTTCATGCTGGTGGCCGATCCGCCGGCCGCACCGGTGGAGATCGCCATCGACAAGGTGTACTACCAAAGTCGCTGATGAGTGCCTGGCGTTGAAGCAGCCAGCGCTTACACGCTGGCTGATGCGCCTTTCAACATGTCGATGAGCTGACGCAGGCGGTAGGGCTTGGGCAAGAAGTCCACCTGTGCCGGCAACGGCGGCAACTGCGCCTTGGCAAAACCCGAGGCCAGGATCACGCGCGCCTGCGGCAGCAATTGCGCTACCTGCTCGCTCAACTCGATTCCCGACATGCCATTGGGCATGCGGATATCGCTGAACACCACATCATACGGACCCTGCTCGCGCAGCATGCGCAAGGCACTGTGGCCGTCGTCGGCGGTATCGACGCTGATGCCGGCATCGCGCAGGGCTTCGCCGATCAAGTCACGCAGTTCTTGTTGATCTTCCACCATCAGCAGGCGCAGGGAATCAGTCATGCTCGGCCTCCTCGATGGCCGGGAGAAACAGGGTCACGGTGGTGCCACAGGCGGGTGCAGTTTCAAGCTCGACAAAGCCGCCGGACTGGGAAGCAAAGCCGTATACCTGGCTCAAGCCAAGGCCGGAGCCCTTGCCGACATCCTTGGTTGTGAAAAACGGTTCGTTGGCATGCTGCGCCACGTGCTCGGACATGCCCGCGCCATCGTCGCGCACCGAGATACTCACGTACCGTTGGGGCAGGCCGCACGGATCCGACGGCGCGAGCCGCTGTTGCGATGCCGTCGCCACCACGATGCTGCCGCCAGCGGGCATGGCATCGCAGCTGTTGAAGACAAGATTGAGCAAGGCCGCTTCCAGTTGACTGGGGTCCACTTGCACGTCAGGCAAGGCCTGCGCAAAGTCGAACGACAGTGCAACCCCTGCCGGGCAGGAGCGCCGCAACAATTCCAGCGCACGCCCCACCACGTCGTTGGCCGGGAGCCGTTCCGGGACCAGACGTTGTCCACGCGCAAAGCTGAGCAACTGGCGTGTCAGCAGGGTGCCGCGATCCACCGCAGTCTGCGCGGTTTCCAACAGCATGCGGGTGCGTGCGTCATCGCCGGCGCGCAGCGCGATCAACTCCAGGCTGGTCACCATCACCGTCAGCAGATTGTTGAAATCGTGCGCGATGCCCAGCGTCAACCGGCCCAGTGCATCGCCTTTCTGCGATTGCATCAACGCGTGCTGCGCCTGCTGCAACAAGCGCTGTGCTTCATGCCGGTCGGTGACATCGCGGGTGATCTTGGCAAAGCCGACCAGCACGCCGAATTCCAGCACCGGTTCGATCACCACGCTGGCCCAGAACCGGCTGCCATCCTTGCGCACACGCCACCCTTCGGCAGCAAAGCGGCCTTCGCGTCTTGCGATGTCCAAATTGTGCGCCGGCTCACCACGCTGCGCGTCTTCGGGCAGGTAGAAACGCGAAAAATGCGCACCCAGGACTTCGTCCGCCGTATAGCCCTTGATACGCTCGCCGCCGGGGTTCCAGCTACGCACGTGGCCACCGGTATCGAGCATATACATGGCGTAATCGGACACGCTTTGCACCAACAGCTGACATTGCCGGCTGTCGTGAGAAAGCGGCCCCGCATTGTCGACGGCCGTTTCCGCATCCATGACGCGCGCTTCCCCGGAAAAACGCGCGACCATAGGCAGCGCCGCGTGAAGGTGACGTGCAAGCCAACCCGACTGCAAAGCGCCAAAATACCGGCGATTTGCGCCTGAAACTTATCGGCTACCATGGCCGCCCTCCAAGTTTGGTTCGCGCGCCTATGCAGAACATCTCGACCACACGCGACCGCTGGGTCTGGGTCATCGCGGGGGCGTTGATGGCCGGAACGCTTGGCGCAGAATTGGTCACTCCGCTCGGCTACGCCGTATGGCTGACCTACTTCGTCGCGGTCGGGGTGACGGTGTTTCAGAATCGGCCGCAGGTCCCGTTGATCGTGGCCGTGCTGTCGTGCGGGCTGTTGGCACTGGGTTTCCATTGGGCGCCGACCAGTACCAGTTCGAGTTTTTCTTCGATCAATCGCAGCATCGGCGGGGTGTCGTTTCTGGCGATGGCGCTGGTGGTGATGCAGGCCATCCGCGCCCGTCGCCAGGCCGAATTCGCGCTATGGCTACAGCGGGCCGAAAACACCGTCGAAGCCAGTCTGCGCGGCGATCAACGCCCCGAAGCGCTGGCCGATGCCGCAGTGCGTGCGCTTTGCGACACGTTGAACGCGCAGGTCGGCGCGCTGTATCGCATCGACGGCCAGGACTTGCGCCTGATCGGCGGCGCAGCGCTACCGGCGGACCTGCCCCGGAAACTATCCACCACTGCCGGCCAGTTGGGCGAAGTCCTGCAACGTGGCACGGTGCGCCGCGTACGTGGCGTGGATGCCGGCCATCTGCAGGTCGCCTCGGGCCTGGGCCAGAGCGGCTGCCTGGAACTGTTGCTGGCGCCAGTCACTGCCGATGGCCGGGTGATCGGCAGTGTGGAACTGGGCCGGGTGGCAGACCCGCGCACGAGCGGCGCGCGCGAGGAAGAATTGCTCGCCCGTTGCGGCGAAAACATCGGCCTGGCCTTGCGCACTGCGCTGCTGCGCGCGCAGCTGGTGGCCTTGCTGGAACAGA
Source organism: Xanthomonas sp. 3075 (assembly GCF_014197275.1). GTDB lineage: Bacteria > Pseudomonadota > Gammaproteobacteria > Xanthomonadales > Xanthomonadaceae > Xanthomonas > Xanthomonas campestris_B. Next base: position 19,466 of record NZ_JACIFI010000016.1, read on the forward strand.
CCCAACGCCAAAGCGAGGAACTGCAGACCCAGCAGGAAGAGCTGCGCGTGGCCAACGAAGAGCTGGAAGAACAGAGCCGCAGCCTGCAGCAATCGCAGAGCGATCTGGAGCAGCAACAGGCCGAGCTGGAACAGACCAATGTGCAACTGGAAGAACGCACCCAGGCGCTGGAGGCGCAGAAACAGGCCTTGCTGGTTGCGCAATCGCAGCTGGTGCGCAACAGCAACGCGTTGTCCACCGCTTCGCGCTACAAGTCCGAATTCCTGGCCAACATGTCGCACGAGTTGCGCACGCCGCTCAACAGCGCGCTGATCCTGGCCAAACTGCTGGCAGACAACAAGGACGGCACGCTCAGTGCGGAGCAGGTCAAATACGCGCAGGCGATCCTGTCGTCCAACAACGACCTGCTGACATTGATCAACGACATCCTGGATCTGTCCCGGATCGAGGCCGGGCATGTGGAACTGGCCGACGAAACCGTGGCCACCGGCACGGTGATGCAACGGCTGCGCGAAACCTTCGAGCCGATGGCGCGACAGAAAGGTCTGGCGCTGGCCATCGCCGCCGATGCCGAGGCGCCAACGCAACTGGTGGTCGACGGCCAGCGTCTGCAGCAGATCCTCAAGAACCTGCTGGCCAACGCAATCAAGTTCACCGAGCACGGCGAGGTGAGTCTGTCGATCCAGGCGCATGCACCGGGCCGGGTGGTGTTCAAGGTCAACGACACCGGCATCGGCATCGCGCGCGAACAATGCGACGTGATCTTCGAAGCGTTCCGCCAGGCCGATGGCAGCACGCGGCGGCGCTATGGCGGCACCGGATTGGGCCTGTCGATTTCGCGCGACCTGGCACAACGCATGGGCGGCAGCATCCGCGTGGACAGCGAGCCTGGCCGTGGCAGTTGCTTCACGTTGGAATTGCCGACCGATGGCGCACCCGCAGAGCCGACCAGCGCGCACCCGGCAACGCCCGCACCGGCGCAGCAGCGCGGCGTCACCACCACGCGCTTCGGCGAGCCCGCTGCCGCTGCGCTCGACGTACCGCCCCCGCCCGTGGTGGCCCGCAGCGCGGTGCCGATCCAGTCCGCCGACGACGACCGCGATCAACGCAGCCGTCCCGGCCGGCTGATTCTGGCGGTGGAAGACGACACCCGCTTTGCGCAGGCGCTGGTGGACCTGGCGCATGAACTGGACTTCGATTGCGTGGTGGCCCCGACGGCAGAACAGGCGCTGCTTCTGGCCGCCGAGCTGCGCCCCAGTGGCATCCTGCTGGACATCGGCTTGCCGGATGCATCCGGCCTGAGCGTGTTGGAGCGTCTCAAGCGCGACCCAGCCACCCGCCACATTCCGGTGCATGTGGTGTCGGCACTGGAGCGCAGCCAGATCGCGCTGGAACTGGGTGCAGTGGGTTATCTGATCAAGCCGGCCACGCGCGAGCTGCTGGCAGGCGCGATCCGCCAGCTGGAAGACACCAATGCCCGCGCCGTGCGCCGCCTGCTGATCGTCGAAGACGACAGCGCGCTGCGTGCCAATCTCGAACTGCTGCTGGCGCGCGATCAACTGGAGATCGTTGCGGTGGGCAGCATTGCCGACGCGATGCAGCAACTGGCCGGCTCCACCTTCGACTGCATGGTCACCGATCTGGCATTGCCGGACGGCAGCGGTTACGACCTGCTCGAACGCATGGCCGGCAACGATGCGGTGGCGTTCCCGCCGGTGATCGTCTACACCGGGCGTGCACTCACGCGCGATGAAGAACAGCGTCTGCGGCGTTATTCCAAGAGCATCATCATCAAGGGCGCGCGGTCGCCGGAGCGCCTGCTCGACGAAGTGACGCTGTTCCTGCACAGCGTGGAAGCCTCGCTGCCGACCGACCAGCAACGCCTGTTGCGTGAAGCGCGCCGCCGCGACGCCGTGCTCGATGGCGCCACCGTGCTGCTGGCCGAAGACGATGTGCGCAACATCTTCGCGCTCTCCAGCGTGCTCGAGCCGCTCGGCGTGACGCTGGAAATCGCGCGCAATGGCCGCGAAGCGCTAGAGCGCCTGGCCGAGCGCGAGGTGGATCTGGTGCTGATGGACATCATGATGCCGGAGATGGACGGCATCACCGCGATGCGCCAGATCCGCGCCAACCGGCAGTGGCAGGATCTGCCGATCATCGCACTGACCGCCAAGGCGATGGCCGACGATCGCGAACATTGTCTGGACGCCGGCGCCAACGACTACATCGCCAAGCCCATCGACGTGGACAAGCTGGTGTCGCTGTGCCGGGTGTGGTGCTCGCGGCAATGAACGCAGTGGAATTGTTCGACCTGGAGCTGCGCGTGCTGCTGGAAGCGGTCTACCAGCGCTATCACTACGACTTCCGCGATTACGCGGTGTGCTCGTTGCGCCGGCGCATGCGCCACGCGATGGCGCGCTTCGAATGCACGCGCGTGGCCGACCTGCAGCATCGCCTGCTGCACGAACCGGACAGCTTCGCGCAGGCCATGCAGTTCTTCACCGTGCAGGTGTCGGAGATGTTCCGCGACCCGGCGTACTTCCGCGTGTTGCGCGAGCATGCGGTACCGGTGTTGCGCACCTATCCGTCGATCAAGCTGTGGGTGGCCGGTTGCAGTACCGGTGAAGAGGTCTGGTCGCTGGCGATCCTGCTGCACGAAGAAGGCCTGCTGGAAAAGGCGGTGATCTACGCTACCGACATCAATCCCGAAGCGCTGAACATGGCCGAAGCCGGCGCTTACGGCATCGACCGGATCGCACAGTTCAGCCGCAATTATCTGGAGGCCGGCGGCCGCGGTTCGCTGTCGGACTACTACACCACCGCTTACGACGGCGCGGTGCTGGATCGCCGGTTGAAGCGCAATATCGTGTTCGCCGATCACAGCCTGGCCACCGACACGGTGTTCTCCGAAGTGCATCTGGTGTCGTGCCGTAACGTGCTGATCTATTTCAACCGCAGCCTGCAGGATCGCGCGGTTGGGTTGTTCCACGATGCGTTGGTGCATCGCGGTTTTCTGGGCCTGGGCAGCAAGGAATCGCTGCAGTTCGGCGCGCATGCGCAGGCGTTCGAGTCGGTGGCGCGCGAGCAGCGCCTGTTCCGCAAGGCGGCGGCATGAACGTCCTGCACAACCCTGCGCAACACGTCGAGGCGATCGTGATCGGTGCCTCCGCTGGTGGCGTGGCCGCCTTGCAGACGCTGATGTCCAGCCTGCCTGCGGGGCTGCCGATGCCGGTGCTGGTGGTATTGCACCTGCCCCGCGACCGCACCAGCCATCTTGCCGAGCTGATGGATGCGCGTTGCGCCTTGCCGGTGCGCGAGGCCGAAGACAAGCAGCCGCTGCTGGCCGGCAGCGTGACCATCGCCCCGCCCGACTATCACCTGCTGGTGGAAACCCGCGACAGCCTGGCGTTGTCGATGGATGCGCCGGTGCTGTTCTCGCGCCCGGCGATCGATCCGTTGTTCGAGTCGGCTGCTGACGTGTTCGGGCCGCACCTGCTGGCGATCCTGCTCACCGGTGCCAGCACCGATGGCAGCGCCGGTGTGGCGGCGGTGCGCGCGGCCGGCGGCAATGCCTGGATCCAGCGTCCCGACGATGCCGCCTCTCCCCTGATGCCCGCCTCCGCGCTTGCCCATGCCGGCGCCGACGCGGTCCTCACCCTGCAGGCGATCTGCAGCCGACTGGAAGCCTTTCACCCATGAACCTCACCGCGACCGGCCTGGCTGCAACCCGCAACGACGACGAGCCGGCCAAGCTGCTGATCGTCGATGACGTGCCGCAAAACCTGGTGGCGATGGAAGCACTGCTGCAGCGCGAGGGCATCCGTGTGCTGTGTGCCTCTTCCGGTGCGCAGGCGCTGGAACTGCTGCTCGAACACGACGTGGCGCTGGCGCTGCTGGACGTGCACATGCCGGAAATGGACGGGTTTTCGCTGGCCGAACTGATGCGCGGCTCGCAGCGCACCCGGCATGTGCCGATCATTTTCTTGACCGCATCGCCCAGCGATCCGATGCGTGCGTTCCAGGGCTATGAAACCGGCGCGGTGGATTTTCTGCACAAGCCGATCGAGCCCCACGTGATCCTGAGCAAGGTCAACGTGTTCATCGAGTTGTATCAGCAGCGGCGCCTGCTCAAGACGCGCAATGCCTCGCTGGAACGGGCGCTCACGCTCAACGAAACCATGATGGCGGTGCTCACCCACGACCTGCGCACGCCGCTGTCGGTGATCCTGCTGTGCGCCGACAAGCTCGGCCTGGATGTCCCGCAGGACGGCCCGGCCGCGCGCACCTTGGACCACCTGGAAAACAGCGCACGGCGTATGGCCCGGATGGTCGAGCAATTGCTGGATTTTTCGCGTCTGCGCAGCGACGGCCTGTCGATGCAGTTCGGCCCCTGCAACCTTGGTGAGGTGGCCCACAGCGTGGTGGGCGAAGTGGCGCAGGCCAATCCGCACACCATCATCGACCTGCGCACCGAAGGCGATCTCGACGGCGATGGCGATGGCGACCGCCTGGCCCAGGTGGTGTCCAACCTGGTCGGCAATGCGGTGCTGCATGGCGGCCGTCATCCGGTGCAGGTGCATCTGGACGGCAGCGAGCGCGACACCCTGCGTCTGTCGGTGCGCAACAGCGGGCATATCCCGGACAGTCTGATGCCGCGTCTGTTCGAGCCGTTCAAGGCCAGCTTTCACACCAGCCAGGGGCTGGGATTGGGGCTGTTCATCGCCGACCAGTTCGTCAAGGCGCATGGCGGCACGCTGCAGGCGCGCAACGAAGCCGACGCGGTGGTGTTCGAAGCGACGTTGCAACGGCGTCACCTGGCTGCGTCATAACGGCCATGAGGACGTCGGCCCGCTATGCTGGGTCGGCACTCTCAGGTGCGGGGACATAGCACGTCGGGCAGTTGCGCACACGGATCGTCCGAGCCATGGCGGTGGCGACGAACGAGCCCATCCGTGCACGCAGGCTTTCACGCAGACCGCGCCACGCGCCGATCTGCGTATCGCTCCCGGCCCCGCCTGTTCGTCGTTTCTACAAGGCGCACGCCGTGCGTCATGCCAGCGGAGGTGGTTCATGTCGTACATCGATGGTTTCGTCCTTGCGGTGCCCACTGCCAACAAGGACAAGTTCCTGGAACACGCCCGCATGGGCGACAGCATGATCATGGAATACGGCGCATTGCGCGTGGTGGAGTGCTGGGGCGATGACGTACCGCACGGGCAGCAGACCGACTTTTATCGCGCGGTCGAGGCAGCCGCGGACGAAACCGTGCTGTTCTCCTGGATCGAATGGCCGGACAAGGCCACGCGCGATGCCGGCATGCAGAAGATGATGGACGACCCGCGCATGGACCCGGCGGTCAATCCGATGCCTTACGACGGCAAGCGCATGATCTTCGGCGGCTTCGTACCTGTGCTGGACCTGGGCCGGTCGGCCTGATCGGTGCATCGCCTGGAGGCAGGAATGAACACACCTGCCACCAGGCGTGCAGCCCCGCAATCATCGCCTCCGCACGCAGGCCTTGCGTCACCCTGGCTACACTGACAACCGCCCACGCACGCGCGGATCGCCACCGGCGCAACCTGCGATGCACCGTCTCTCTTGCCTGCGGAGATCACCGATGACCATTGCGCCGCTGCTGGTGGCCTGCCCGAGCTGCACTGCGATGAATCGCATCGCGCGCGCGCGCCTGCGCGATGCGCCCAACTGCGGCAGCTGCCATCGGCCATTGTTTCTGGGTGCGCCGGTGGCGCTGTCCACGGCCGATTTCGACAAGCATGCGGTGCGCAGCGAGCTGCCGTTGGTGGTGGATTTCTGGGCGCCGTGGTGTGGGCCGTGCCTGACCATGGCGCCGCAGTTCGCGGCAGCCGCCCCGCTGCTCGAACCGCAGGTGCGGCTGGCAAAGGTGGATACCGACCTGCACCCGGCGCTGGGCACGCGCTTCGGCATCCGCAGCATTCCCACCCTGCTGGTCATCCGTGGTGGCAACGAGATTGGACGTCATTCCGGCGCGGTGAGCAGCACACAGATCGTCAGTTGGGTCGGCTCGGTATTGCGCAATCGTTGAAACGACAACCGGCCGGCTGCGCGCAAACGCAGCCGGCTCACGATTCCATCGGCTCACTGCGACGCGCGCGCCGCAACGATGCCTTCGGTAGTGCTCTAACTCACTGCCAGTTGACGTTGACCGAGACGCCCACGATGCGCGGCTCGTTATAGACCGCCGCCATGTAGTTTTCGATCACACCCTTGACGTTCTTTTCGTTGGTGATGTTGCGCGCAAATGCCGCCACTTCCCACGCACCGTAACCACCGGTGTAGCCCAGCTTGAGGCCGCCTTCGAAGTTGCCGTCGGCGCGGAACTCGGTGGAGTCGTACAGCACGAAGCTGGTCTGGCCCTGCTTGTTCCAGTCGGTGGAGACGAAGAACGCACCCTCGTTGCCGACGGGAATGTCGTAACGCACCGCCAGGTTGAGGTTGTACTTGGGCGCGTTGGGCAGCGGGTTGCCGTCGATCTGCGCGAAGGTATTGGCGCCGACGCGAATGGTCGGGTCGTTGACCGTGCACACCACCACGCCGTTGAGCGCGCAGGCCTGCGCAAACACACGCTTGTCCTGAATTTCGCTATGCAGCAGGCTCATGCCGGCGGTCAGCGACAGGTTGGAGATCGGACGCCAATCCAGGTCCGCTTCCAGACCGTAGGCCTTGGCCTTGTCGGCATTGAACAGCACGCCATTGCCATCGGAATCGTTGCCGTTGAGCTGGATGTCGTCGACGGTATAGGTGAAGCCGCCGACATTCAGACGCAGGCGATTGTCGAACAGGCTGCTCTTGATGCCGGCTTCCCACGACAGGATGGTTTCCGAATCGGCGGTGGTGAAGTCCGAATTGAACACCGCGCTGCGGCCCTGGATGGTGGGGCCACGGAAACCGCGTGCCACACGCGCATACACGCTCAGCTCCGGGTTGAGTTCGTACATCGCGCTCACATCCCAGCTGGGCTGGGTGTCGGACATGCGCACGTCGCGTCGGCCGCGATACGTCGCCACGCCAGCGGCAGTATCTGCGGTCTTGAGCAGACGGGTTTCCTTGCTGTCCTTGGTCTGGCGGATGCCGGCGGTCAGCGTCAGCGCATCGGTGGCCTTGTAGCTGAGCTGGCCGAAGCCGGCCCACGAGGTATTGGTGTTGCGCAGGCGCACCCAATTGTTGGGATTGCGCGCGGCAGTGCGCAGGAAATATGCACGCTGATAAAAATCGGTGGTGTCGCGGCCATCGAAGTAGAACGCGCCCACCTGCCATTGCAGTGCGTCGTCGCCCTCGCTGGCCAGGCGCAGCTCCTGGGTGTACTGATCCAGGTCGCGGATCTGCCCCATCGACTGGCCGAAGCCGTTCGGCACGCCGTTGACCGGGTAGTCGGCCGCCGCGCCGCCATCGGTGTCGCCACGGCTATAGCCGGAGGTGGTTTCGTAGGCGGTGATGGACGTCAGCGACACGCCGCCGAAATCGTAGATCGCCTTGATCGAGCCGCCGTCGGTCTGATACGCCTGCGGGTTGTCGTGCGCCTCGTCATAGGCCACGCGGTCGCGCGGCACATCCACCTTGTCGCTACCGCGCGTCACCGCATTGCGCAAGAACAGCGTGGAGGTGCCGTCGTAATCGCGGGTGTGCACCGAGCCCAGCAGCGAGAACGCATCGTTGGGCTTGAGCAGTACCTGCAGGCGCGCATTGCGGTCGTTGTAGCCGCCCATCGCGTCCTTGCGCGGCGTGCGCGTGCCATCGGCGCTGGTACCGGCAAAGGTGTTGTCCACCCAATCGTCGCGGTGCTGGTACAAGGCCGAGACGCGGAAGGACAGCACGTCGTTGATCGGGCCGCCGAAGCCGCCATCCAGCGACACCGTGTTGTAGCTGCCGTAGCTGGCGTTGACGCGGCCGGTATAGGTGTCGCTGGGCTTGACCGTGTCGAACTTGACGATGCCGGCGGTGGTGTTGCGACCGAACAAGGTGCCCTGCGGGCCGCGCAGCACTTCGACCTGGTCCACGTCATAGACGGGATTGGACTTGAGCACCACGTGCTCGAGCACCACGTCGTCCTGGATGATGGACACCGGCTGCGATGCGCCGAGATAGAAATCGATATTGCCCAGGCCTCGGATATAGAAGCGCGGGAAGATGCGCCCGGTAGTGGTCTCGGCATAGAAGCCCGGCACGCGGCCGGACAGCGCCAGCAGCGTGTCGTCGCCGCCGGCGGTGTACTCGCGCATCGCTGCGCCCTGCACCACGCCCACCGACACCGGCACCTCCTGCAGGTTCTGCTCGCGGTGCTCGGCGGTGACGGTGACGGTATCCAGCGCGGTCGGGCTGCCCTCGCCCTGGGTCGTCGGCGCTTGCTGCGCCGACGCGGTGGCGGCCATCGAAGCAAGCAACAGGCCGGCGCAGGCGCGCGCAAGCGGCGTGCGCTGCAAGGCGGCGCGACGGCGTGCAGGTGCGTGCGTAGCGGCGGACGTCAGGGACGCGAAGACAGACAAGTACAACGACATGCGAGGTGATCCTTGGGTAGGTAGCGCGAGGTGTCGTCCATCGGCACAGGCATGCCGGACGAAGGCGCAAGGTGGCGCCGCGCGCACGATATGTCAGCAATGTTGCAGCGCCATGGCACGCGTGTCGCCGCGTACATGCACAGCCATGCCGTTGCGTACACCAGACATGGCGAGACGGCATGCCCGGGCTGGCCGAGTGCTGCCATGCTGGCGCCGTGTGGAAGCACTCACCGTAGAGAAACATGCCTTGAAACGACTTGCGTGGATGACCGCCCTGCTGGCTGCAGCGAGCTGTCCGCTGGCGCATGCCGGCAGCGCGGTGATCGCCTAATCGACTACCAGCGCGATGACGGCGGCCCGGTGCCGACTGCCGCGCAGTACCGCAACCGGGTGCTGGCAGGTTTCTATCCGAACCCGTCCGCGATCCGCGTGGGCAATGACTTCGACCTGGTCAATTCCACGTTCGGTTACTTCCCCGCTTGCCGGTGTTCAAGAGCAGCGATCTGGTGCATTGCGACCAGATCGGCACCGCGACCAATCATCCAGGCCAGATCGACTACGGCAACGATGCACTCACCCGAGGAGTGTTCGCTGCGATGCCAGCATGCGCGTCACCGACACGGCCGGTGGTTTTCCGGGCGCTACGTTCGGCCCGTACGCGTATTCGCGCCGAGCGCGAGCAAACGCGTACACACTGTGCGCTGCATCGGTATCGAACAGCAGGCCACGCACCTTCGCGCGCAAACCGGCTTGTGACGGGAGGGAAAGCGCGCGCACGTAAATGCGCTTGGCTGTCTTCAACACGACCGGGGATCGCAAGGACATCGTGATCGCACGATACGGCGGCAGTCGCCGCCGGCGTGCATGGCCATCGACGCGCCCTACGCGCGGGTGGCCAACACGCTGCTATCGAGCATCTGCCCGACCATGTTGAGCAGATCGTTGAGACTGAAGGGCTTGGGCAACAGCGCCATGCCTTCGGCCAGGAATTCCTGGCGGGTGGCGGCGTTTTCGGCGTAGCCGGTGATGAACAGGATCGGCAGGCCCGGCCGCAGCGCGCGCGCCACATCGGCCATGTCGCGCCCGTTCATGCCAGGCAGGCCGACGTCCGACACCACCAGGTCCACCTCCACGCCGGCACGCAATTGATTCAGCGCGCCATTGGCATCTTCGGCTTCGATCACGTGGTAGCCGGCATCGCTGAGCACCTCGCTCACCATGATGCGCACCACATCAGTGTCGTCCACCAGCAGGATGCGCTCGTTGCGCGGGCGCTGCGCGCTTGGTGCCGGCGCCAGCGGCAACTCGCTTGCAGCCAGCCCCCGCGGCAACAGCAAGGTCACCGTCGTGCCGCGCCCCACGGTGCTGGCGATGCGTGCGGTGCCGCCGGACTGGCGCGCGAACCCGTAGGTCATCGACAAACCCAGGCCGGTGCCTTCGCCGATCGGCTTGGTAGTGAAAAACGGCTCGAATACCTGATTGAGGATCGCCGCCTCGATGCCGCTACCGTTGTCGATCACGTTCACTGCCACGTAGTCGCCATCGTCCAGCTCCGAATCGTCGAGCGCGGTATAGGCCGCGCTCTGGATGCGGATGGTGCCCTGCCCCTTCAATGCATCGCGCGCATTGATCACCAGATTGAGCACCACGTTTTCGAGCTGGTTGGCATCGGCCACCGCGACCAACGGCGTGTCTGCCAGGTCGAGTTCCAGCACGATGTTTTCGCCGATCGAGCGGTGCAGCATGTCTTCCAGCGAGCGCACACGCTGATTGACGTCGAAAGGCTGCGCATCCAGCGATTGCTTACGCGCAAACGCGAGCATGCGCTGGGTCAACGCGGCGGCGCGATGCGCCGAGCCGGTGGCGATTTCCGCCAGCCGCGGCACCCGCTCGATGCGGTTGGATTCCACCGCCAGCTGGATCATGTCAAGCCCGGAAATGATGCTGGTCAGCAAGTTGTTGAAGTCGTGCGCGATACCGCCGGTGAGCTTGCCCAGCGCCTCCATCTTCTGCGCCTGCAGCAACTGGATTTCGGTGCGCTGGCGCTCGGCGATCTGGTGGGCCAGCTCGCTGGTGGCGGTGTCCAGTTCCTGGCGCTGCTCGCGCTCGCGCAGGCGCTGCTCGGTAACGTCCTCCACCAGCAGCAAGCCCAGGTCCGGCTCGCGATACGGCGACACGCGCCACTCGGTTTCGCACACCTTGCCATCGCGCAGGATCGACAACGCACCGCTCCAGCGCGCGCGTTGCGCCAGCGCGTTGGTCAGCGCGAGCACGGTGGCGGCCTGGTCCACCCCAGGCACGGCGATCGCTTCGCCCGGCGTCGCGGTGCCGATCAGGCGCTGGAACGCCGCATTGGCTTGATGCGTATGCAGGCTGGCATCCACCACCGCGATCGGCGCACTGATGTGCTCGAAGATCTCGCGGAAGCGTGCCTCGCTGATGCGCAAGGCCTCTTCGGCCTGGCGCGCGCGCAACAGGGTGCGCAGCGTGGCGACCAGCACGCTGGGATCGACCGGATGAATCAGGTAGGCATCGGCGCCGGCCTCCAGGCCGGTGATCATGTCACCAGTGGCGATCGATGCGGCCGACACATGCACCACCGGCAGCAACGCGGTACGCGGCGCGTCACGCAGCGTGCGCACGATGTCGAAGCCGCTCATGTCTGGCAGGTTGACGTCCAGCACCACTGCGGAAAACGCCTGCGTGGCCAGTTTGGCCAGCCCGTCGGTGCCGGTGCCGGCTTCTTCGACCTCGAACTGGTGATGTTCGAGCACGCGCCGCACCGAATACCGTGTCACCGCGTTGTCGTCGACCACCAGAATGCGATGACTACTGCCCACGTGCGTCCTCCGGCGCCAGTTTCACCGGCAGCACCACGAAAAATTCCGATCCCTGCCCGACCACGCTTTCGATCCCCACCCGCCCGCCGAGCAATTCGGCGAACCGCTTGCAGATCGACAGCCCCAGGCCGGTACCGGTGAGGCGTTTCTGCAGCGGCGAGTCCACCTGTACGAAATCCTCGAACAAGGCCTCGTGAAGCTCGGCCGGAATGCCGATGCCGGTGTCCTGCACGCTGAAGCGCACCTGGTCGACGCCTTCCAGCTGCGCGAACACGCGCACATGGCCTTGCGGGGTGAACTTGAGCGCGTTGGAGATGAAGTTGCGCAGGATCTGCGCCAGCTTCTTGTCGTCGGTGTAGAGCATCGGCAGAACGGGTGGATCTTCGAAGATCAAGCTGGTGCTGCCGGTATCGGTGAGCGGACGAAACATGCCGCGCAACGCCGCAAACAGGTCCATCAGATCGAACCAACCCGGCGAGATGGTGATGCGGCCAGCCTCGATCTTGGCCAGATCCAGCAGGTCGTCGACCATCTCGGTGAGTTCGCGCGCCGAGGCGCTGACAAAGCGCACCTGCTTGGATTGCTCCGCAGTGAGCGGCCCGTCCATACCGTCTTCGAGCAGCCGGGTGATGCTCAGGATCGAACTGAGCGGGGTGCGGAACTCGTGGCTCATGTACGACAGAAACCGGCTCTTGAGCTCGGACACATCGCGCAGCTGCTCGGCCTGCTGGTCGAGCTCGGCATACAGCGCCAGCACGCCCTGGTTGGTTTCTTCCAACTCTTCGCGCAGGGCCTGATTCTGTTGACGCAGTGCATCCAGTTCGGCCATCGGATTGATGGCAGGTGCGTCGCCGGACGTCTTCATTGCACGCCTCCCAAGCGCATCACAAACACACCGCAATCGTCGCGGCCGCGCGCGTAATCGCGCAACAGCACCGCCGCCACGAGACGTGCATGGCGCGACAGCAGGCCCGGATGATCGCGCAGATTCCAGCGCGACTGCAGGCCGTCGCTATGCATCACCAGCAGTTTACCGGCCGCCTGCGGGAAATCGAACGGCTGCGCCTTGCGGAACTGCACGCCGACAATGCCTGGGTGCGAGGGCATGCCGCGCACGCCATCGCCATCGCACAACGAGGCGACGATATTGCCGACACCGGCAAACCGTACCTGCCCGGTGCTGCTGTCGAACTGCATCACTGCCGCCGCACCGCCCCGTGTGCCGGACATACCGGCATGCAGCTGGGCGATGCGCTCGCCGGGCTCGCCGCCGGCCTTGGCTGCGGCGCGGGTGCCGGCATCGGCAGCCTCGGCCGCACCGGGCCCATGGCCCAGGCCGTCGATCACGGTCACGCTGGTCCGCTGCTCGCCGATCGCCAGATGCCAGGCATCTCCACATACCACTTCGTTGTGCATCGGCACGCGCAGGGCGCCATACGGCAGGTCCAGTTCCGCGCGTTGCTGGGCGAACAGTCGCGCCATCACGATCGCACCCTTGGCATCGGAATAGGCGTCCAGCACCTGCGCCTGGCGCTTGATCGCGCCCAGCCCGGTGCCTGGCGTGCCGGCGGTGGAATAGCCATCGCGCAGACCGTTCTCGAGTGCGAACCCCGGACCGTTGTCGATGGCGCAGATCTCTACCCCCATGCCCTCGCGCGTGGCCACCGCCGACAGCTGCAGGCAGCCGCCACCGCCATGCTTGACCAGGTTGGTGGCAAGCTCGGTGGCCACCAGCGCGACGCGGCCGCAGGCGGATTCATCGAAGGTCAGGATCTGCGCCAACGCGACCGCCTCGCGACGTGCCTGGCCGACCTGGCTGGTTTCGTCGACACGAAACGCACGTGTGACCTCGCCAGCGACGTTCACTTCCATTTGGTGATGGTGATGCGCGTGCCCTTGCCGGCTGCAGTGTCCAGGACGAAGTCATCCACCAACCGACGGCTGCCGGACAGGCCCAACCCCAGTCCACTGCCGGAGGTCCAGCCATCGGTGAGTGCCAGATCCAGATTGGGGATGCCTGGACCTTCGTCGCGGAAGGTCAGCTGCACGCCCTTGCGGATGCCGCTTTCCACCATTGCCCAATCCATGTCGCCGCCACCGCCGTAGATCACGGTGTTCCGCGCCAGTTCGCTGGCGGCGGTCACCAGTTTGGTCTGATCGACCAGACGCAGGCCGCACTGCACCACCAGCTTGCGCACCACCTGCCGGGCCAGCACCACATCCTGTTCGGTGCGTACCGGTTGCGAGCCGGTCGTCATGGAGCGCGATCGGGTTGCTGCAGCAGACGCATGCCGCGCTCGACATCGAGTGCGGTGCGCACCGACGGCAAGGTCAGGCCCAACTCGACCAAGGTGATCGCCACCGCCGGCTGCATGCCCACCACCACCGTTTTCGCATCCATGACCGCCGCCAGCCCGGAAATGGTGCTGATCATGCGGCCGATAAACGAGTCGACGATATCCAGCCCGGAAATATCGATCAGCACGCCACGCGCGGAGATGGCGCTGATCTTTTCCGACAGGTCTTCCTGCAGGGTCAACGCGAGCTGGTCGTGCATGTCCACCTGGATGGTGACCAGCAACAGATCGCCCATCCGCAGAATCGGGATGCGCTCCATGTCAGCTCGCCTTGCTCACGGCCACGCCAATGCGCTTGAGTGCCAGCGCCAGCGCATCGGACAGGTTGGCCTTGGTGACGATGCCCTGCAGGTCCAGCCCCAGATGCACGATGGTCTGCGCAATCTGCGGGCGTACGCCGCTGATGATGGCATCGGCGCCCATCAGGCGGATCGCGGTGACCGTCTTGAGCAAGTGCTGGGCGACCAGCGTGTCCACGGTCGGCACGCCGGTGATGTCGATGATGGCGATCTCCGAACCGGTATCGACAATGCGCTGCAGCAGCGACTCCATCACCACCTGGGTGCGCTGCGAATCCAGCGTGCCGATCATCGGCAGCGCCAGCACCCCGTCCCACAGCTTCACCACCGGGGTGGACAGCTCCAGCATTTCTTCCTGCTGACGCACGATGATTTCTTCGCGGGTCTTCTGGAATGCCTTGACGGTGTAAAGGCCCAGTCGGTCCAGCAACTCCGACAGCGCCCACAGCTGCTGGCCCAGGTCCTCCGGCGTATCGGCATATTCGCGCTGCACCAGCGCGAACAACACCCGCTTGAGCGAGAAGATGAAGTTGGCGGTTTCCTGCGAATCGAAGCCACGGGTGGCGCGGTCGCGCGACAGGTTCTCCAGGAAGCGACGGACCTCGCTCCAGTCGGCACTGTCCAGGCTGCTGCCGCCGTCCTTCAACGCGGCGGCCAGCAAACTCAGAAATTGCGCACTCTGGGTTTCGACTTCCTGCCGGGAAATACGCGCGTCGCTGCCCAGGCTGGCGTCCAGCCACGCAGTCAACAACGCACCTTCCTGGCCACGAATCGCATCAATCGAGCGCTGCTGCAATGCCACCATGAGATCACCCGCCGAAATAAAATTAATGAGAAGGCTGGGCATGCGGGCCGAACTGCGCCCCTTGATCGGCGCGGCGCCCCCACGCCGATGCGAAGCAGAGTAAAGCAATTCAGATTCAGCAACCAGCGGCCAAACCTGTAGCAGTCAGAGGCTGCCGCCCAGCGCAGTGTGACATTGCCGCGCACGCGTCGAACGTGCGCCGGTCCACGCCTCGGCAGATGCGCGTCATTGCATGTCGCGCTGGCTGGGAATCCGCACGGCGGGCCCGACCACCGCAGGGGGCTCGGGTGCAGCGTGTGCGTTGCTGCGGATCACCGCGCTGCTGCGGCGCGCACTTGCCAGCTACCGGATCACCCCGTTGTACGGCTCTCAGATCGCGGCATCACCGCCATGGCGGTGAACTCGCAGCGTCAACGCCGGCAACGCGGCATTTCTTATCTCAGCAGCCGCCAAGAGTGGGAGCGCGGCGGCACAGCCGGGGGCGAGACCACGTACCGGCATGCAGGCCGCCGCCGAGCCTTGTCTGTTCGGATTTCTGTCAGGCTGGGTGGGGAGAGCCGACGTGCTTGCAGCGCAGACCAGGCCTTGCAACACATCACTGGTCGCCACCGCCGCCTGAGCGTCTGGCATGCAGGCCATGCATGCCGATCCCGAATATCCAATCACTGATCCCGGCGACAACCGCATCGACAGCGGCTGCACGCAGGCATCGATTGCCGCCTTACAGCCGATATCGCTCCACCGCGTCCAGATGCGGCTGCGTGTCCTGATCGCAGGCTTCGGCCAGGCGTAACCAGCACATCGGATGCGGCCACTGCGCGGTTGCGGCAAGCAAGGCGCGGTGCAATTCCAGCGCAGCGACCGTTTCCGGCAAGGCCACCGTGAACAACACGCCGGGCAGGCCCGAACCCGCGTCTTCGGCATCGAACGCATCCGGCTGTTGCGGGTCGGTCACGCGGTAGTCGTCACGACTATGCAGCCACAGCGTCCAGCCACGCGCTTCGATGTCTTCGCGCAAGGCATCGATCGCCTGCTCGCCGGGATGCACGCCATCCACCAGCCAGCTGTTGCCGTAGCCGCCGGGCTGCAGCACATGCACTTGCGCATAGGTCGGCACGAAGCGCTCGCGCTCGGCCTCATCCTCCGGTGGCGGATAGAGCAATTCGGCATCGAACACGACCCAATCGCGGACATGCTGACGTCGATGGGCGGGGGCGTTTTCGACGATACGCGCAGTCACCGGGCCGGTGCGGCGGGCATAGTATTCGGCCATCTCGCCGTCGTCCACGCAACGTACGATCACCCAGCCCCAGTTTTCCTCGACCACGCCGCTGGTACTGCTCAGCTCCATCCCGATCGCCTGCGCCGACGCACGCACCGCATCCCAGTCCTGCGCAGCACTGGCGGCGGTCATGTGATCCCAGTACGCAGCGCGCGGTTCCTCCATCGACGCGATCAGCTGCTGCTGCACGGCGGCGGCCTCGGCAAACCGGCCGGTGTTGAGATACATGCGCGCCAGCAGGCCACGCGCGCCATGCGAGCCGGGCGACAGTTCCAGCAACGCGACGCAAGCCTGCTCCAACGCCGGCCAATCGGCCAGGCGCTGCGCCAGCTGGGCATCGCACCACAGCGCCGCCACCGGCACCAACGGACGATACAGCTGCGCCAGGCGCCGCATGCCGGCATCGTCGCCGCTGCCCAGCAGCAGGTTCATCAGCCGGAAGGTCGGGCTGGTTTCGCGATCGGCATGCCGTTGCACGAATGCCCACAGCAGCGTGATCGCTTCATCGTCCGCAGCGCAGGCGCTCAGGGCCGACGCGGTCGCATCCACCAGGTCGGCATCGTCCGGCTGCTCGGCCACTGCGTGCAGCAACCACTGCGCCTCACGCTCCGGGTCACGCACCACGTCGTCGGCCTGCCCGTCCAGCCATTCCAGCAATTGCGCGGTCGGCACCGGTGCCGGCTCGCCGGCCGGTGCGGTGTCGATGCGCACGGCCAAGCGCTCCAGCAACTGCGTCGCACCACGGTCCTGCTGCAACTTGGGCAGATGCGCACGCGCAAGCGCCAGATGCCGGCGCGCGGTCCAGACCGCGCCGCGCTGCAGTGCAAGGTCGATCGCCATCTCGGCGGTGTCGATCAGGATGCGGTGGGCACCAACCTGCGCGTAATGGTCGAGCATCACCTGCAAGCGGCTGCCCAGCAGCCAGTTGTTGCGCTCCGGTGCATGCGATACCAGCACCACCACCGCACGCAACCAATGCATACGATAACGCGGCGCGACCTCACGCCACGGCAGAAAGGCTTCCAGGGCTTCTTCGTCGCGATGGAGCAGCGCCAATGCGCGCGCCTTTTGCAGGCGACGCGGCTGACTGCAGTTGGCCCACTCGGCACCCTCGCGCGCGGCCTCGCGTTCGCGCTCTTCCACCAGCGCCAGCGCTTCTTCTGCGCGGCCGAGCGCCAGCAGGATCGAGATGCGCATGTCCGGCACACCGTCATAGATCTGGCCGCCGTGCGCAACGATGGTCTGCGCCTGCTGGTCCAGATAACTCAGCGCCGCCTCGCCGCGCCCGTCATCGAGCAGTGCGTCGGCCTTCTCGCAACTCAGGCACTGGAAGCACGACCAACTCGGGTCGATGCGGCCCAACGTTTCTTCGCAAACCTCGATGCGTTCCTGCACCCAGCCGGGACCGTCGATATTGGCGTAGCACGCGGCCAGATCCTGGGTGACGCATACCGATTGCGGGCACTCCACCGCATCGGCCCGGTGTGCGCGTTCGAACAACGCCACCGCATCGCCCAGCGCACGCTCGCCTTCGCACAGGTTGCCGACCCGGTTGCGCATTTCCCAATGCCCGACGAACACCTCCAGCCACGGATTGGCCAGCGTCTTGCCCAGCGCACGCGCTTCCGGCAGCAACGCTTCGGCGCGTTCGATCTGCAGATCGCAGATATGGTCGGTCAGGCGCGTCAGCAATTGCGCATTCTGCGGCTGGCCGGCCTGGCCGAGATCGTCCTGCAGCTTTTCTACCCAGTTCCAGATTTCCATGCGGTTGTTCCTTCGATGCAGCGCTCAGCGCGCCAGCAGTTGGGTCACGGCCTCGGCGAGATCGCCGAAGGCCTTGTTGAGATCGCCGCCACCGGATTCGCTGCCGCCGGGCTGCGGTTGCGTACGCCCCTGCGCCGACACGATCACCTTGAGCGAGCGCAGCAAGCGCGCCGCCACCGCCGCCTGCGCATTGCCGGCGCGCTGTGCGGCCAGCAACGCCTGCAGCGCCGGGTTATCCAGATTGAGATACAGCTGCTGGGTCTGGCGCGCCTCGATGCGTGCGGTGAACTGCCGCGCCAGACGCAACGCAGCGGTGGACACGCGCTTGTCGTTCTCGTCCTGCTCCAGGCGCCGTTTGAGTTCGGCCTCGCGGTCGGGCACCACCACCAGCGGCAACGCCTCCGGGCTGAAACGCGCCGGCACCAGCGCTTCGCCGTCGCCCAGGTGCTGTTCCAGCCAGGCCAGCTCGTCGGCCGGCAACGTGTCCAGCTGGAACAGCTGCCGGTTGCCTTGCTCGGTGCCCAGTTCGACCAGGCGCACGCCCTTGGCCTGCGCCCAACGACGCAGGAACGGCACCACCGCATAGCGGTTTCCGTAGGCCACCGGCACGCCCATCGCGCGGAACAGCATCTCTTCGAAGCCACCGTCGCTATCCAGGATCACGTGGACCGCGCCGCGTGCCGGCAACTGCTGCGCAGGCAGGTCGCCCTGCGAGGTCGGTACGCGTACATGCTCCATCAGCAACGCGAACAAGCGCTCGTCGCACAGCGCCGCGCCCAGCAATGCCTCGTTGTGGCGAAGCAGGATACGGCGCCACGCCTCGGGCTGCTGACGCGCCACATCGGCCAGACCCTGCACCAAGGCCTCGGACAGCGTGTGCTGCACCGAGCTGTAGGTCGTATCGCGCTGCAGATCCTCGCGGCTTGCGGTCGGCGTCAAACGATTGGATTCGATCACGCCACCGATGAAACCTGCCCACGGCGGCAGCAGTTCGCGCGCGTTGTCGTCCAGCAACATGCCGCGCAGGAACACCGACAGGTTGCGGTTGTCGCTGGTGCCGTAGGTCGCCCCATCCTGTACCCAGAGCAAGCCGACCGCGTCGCTGTCCTCTCCCGCATGCACCGGCATGCAGCACAGCGGTTCGAAGTTGCGCTCGAAGCGCGCAGCGAACTCGCGTTGACGGCGCCAGGCCTGCACCGGATGCAACGGCACCGCATCGTTGACGCGCCACGGCGGCGGCTCGGGATTGATGGGCTGTGTATCGGCGCCGATCCAGATCGGCTCGCGCAGCAACGCGCAATAACGCGACAGGATCTCGCGCAGCCGCCCTTCCTGGGCCAGCGACAGATAGTCGTTGTGCAGTTCCAGCACCACCTCGGTGCCGACCTGCGCGCGCGCGGCGATCGGGGTCACCGTGTACTGTTCGGCATTGCTGGAGACGTAGCAATGACCCAGCGTTGGCGTCTGGTAGGAAGTAGTGCGCACGGTGACGCGGCGGGCCAGCACGAAGGCCGACAGAAAGCCCAGGCCGAACATCCCGATCAGGCCGCTGTCCTCATGCCCGCCCTGACGCAGCCCGCGCGTATAGCCCACGCCCACGGTGGCCAGGTAGTCGTGGATTTCCTGCTGGGTCAGCCCGGCGCCGGTATCGACGATCCGCACGGTGCCCTGGGCGGGGTCGGCATGCACGTCGATGCGTGCCTGGTCCTGCCAGTCAGGCTGTTCCAGCCGGCGACGCAGGATCGAATCGTGTGCGTTTTGCACCAGTTCGCGCAGCGCGACCACCGGGGTGGAATACAGGTGTTTGCTGAGCACGGACATCAGCCCGTTGAGATCGACGCCAGCGCGGCGGATCTGGGAGGCGTCCGTCGCCTCGAAGGTGTGATCTTGCATGATCTTGTCGTTTCCTTGGCGGCCACGCCCGTCCTCGGACGTGCCTTCCTGGGTGGCAATGCGAGCCGGAGAGCATAGCCGCAAGGCCTCTCACACGCACGCTTGCACCACCGCTGCGCTTGCACTGCGTACAGCCCAAAACTGCTATGTCAGCGCATCGGAAACAACCCGTCACGGCCCCCGTCCCCCCCGGGCCGTGACGTGCAGCGCAGCGCTCAGCGCTGCAAGGTTTGCATCGGTGCTTCGTTGAAATGCTGGCGATAGCCCTTGGCCAACGCCGAACGGCTACCCACGCCCCAGCGACTCGCCGCCTGCAGCACACTGCCGCATCCACCCTCGGCCAGCAGCTCGTCGCGGATACTCTGCATCCGGTACCGCCGCAGCACCTGAGTCGGCGACAGACCGGTGGCGGACTTGAACGCCTGCTGCAACGCGCGTCCGGTGACGCCAACCTGTGCGGCCACTTCGTTGATCGACAGATCCGAGCGATGCGCGTTGGCGATCATGTAGGTGTAGGCACGCCGGTACTTGGCCGGCAGGCGCGCGGAGATATCGTCGCTGACATGCGACGGCGTGCCGCTTTCGAGCAAGCGCGGCGCCTGCACCTCGCTACGCAGGCATTGCACTGCGCCCAACGCGTAGCGGTTGTACAGCAACAGCGCCTGCTCGGTCTTGCCCAACGCCTGGCTGATCTTGGCCTGGCAGTATTCGAACTCCAGATTCCAGCGTGGCGCGTGATGCCGGCCGGCGCCTGCCAGCGCACGCTCGGCCAGATCGGCCCGCCCCACCGCCAGCGCCGCCAGCGCCAACTCCACCTGCGCATCCTGCCGGGCGCACGGCGGGCAACCGGTCGCTGCGGCCGGCAACGCATCGATCTGCGCATCGAAACCGAAGGTGTCGCCGCCGGCAATGCGCAGCAGGTTGCGCACATGCCGCATGCGTTGCGCGAGCACCGGCATGCTCTCGGCAAGATCGGCAATGCAGGCGCGCAGCTCGTTGGGCTCGAACGCATGCACCGCCTCTTCCTGGCGCAGCGTGGCCTGCCAGAACACGTGATCGCTCATGCGCTCGCTGCGACGGATACGCAGTTGCGCAAGCATGTCCAGGCGCAGTGCGGTGGCGATGCGCAGCCATTCGGTGGCACCACTATCCAGCTCGCCAAGCGCTTCATGCGCGCGCTCCAGGGTTTGCAACGCGAGCGTGCTCTGGCCCAGATGGAAATGCGTCAACGCCATGCCGAGCAGGCTTTCGCCGCACAGGCAGGCCGGTGTTTGCCGGTCCATCGCCAGCTGCACGAAGCAGTTCAGCGCAGCACTCAAGCGCCGCTGACTCAGCATCAGCCAGGCGGTGTTGCGACACGACAACAGGCGTAGTTGTCGCTGATGGCCCCGCATCGCCTTCAAGGCTTGGCGATACGCATCTTCGGCATCTTCCTGATATTCGAGGATCAACAGCGCATCGCCACTGGCGCCGAGCAGGCTGACTTCATCCTCGGCAGCATCCTGCGCTATCTGCCCGTCCCGGCGTTGTTGAAGATGTTGCAGACCTTGCGGCCAGGCACCAACCAGCATCCTGCTTGTGTAGGTAGGAAGACGGTCTGCGTACGACAACGCAGAGATCGCCGAAAAATAGGTTGAAAGGATCATGCCGGGCTCTCTCGTAGGGATGAGCTAAAAAAACAACAAATGCGCCGAACCTGCTGGCGCAAACGATTGTATGCAGCGCATCCAACGGAATTTCTTACTCGCAGGCATCAAGAAATTCAAAAAACCTCACTCTGTTCCGCAGTGCCCGCGCGGTGCATTCCGCATATGCAGAGCACTTCTGGCATACCGCCAACGGTGTCGTGGACAGGACATCGCAAGCCAGGCGAAGACGCACGCAAGACAGCGCCGCAGGCAACACGGCCTTATTTGCAGCCGTGCGATGTCCCAGAACGCCCGGCAGCCCAAGGCATTGGCGCGTGCCATCGCATGTCTCGGCGATGGCCGCGTGGTCGCTCCGGTTGGTGCGATGCAATGATTGCGACGCCACCGCAGTGCACCGACAAACGATCGACATATTCCATCCGCACCGCCTGCAATATACCAATCGTCATAGGTCGACCTCGATCTGCGCGATTAAGTGCGCAAATTCAGCCAGGCCATACGCAGCCCGAAATGTCGTAATCCCGTTATTTGAAGCCGGTGCGTGCAGGCGATGTCGGAACTTTGTTAGGACTATATGAGCGCGCGCTAAAGCCAGCCCTCGCAAACCCGAAGAAAAGTCCGCAGCAGTGAAACTTTGCAGCTTTGCAATGGTACATACCATTGCTCCGATCTGGGTCGGATTCCCCTGGTAGCAGAACGGTATGGCAATGCGCTCATCGAGATATGCAGAATTCCTTGTGGCCACCGCTGACGGCGATAGACACCAAACGTCCACGGGCGGCGTGCGCTGCTGCGGGAAGGCCGGCTGATGCACGGCAATCCTCCCGGCAAGCAAGGGTCTGCTTTCCTGTTGACGCAGGACGCGCTTCTGGCATCGCAGGTCAATGCCAGCCTCGGATCGCTGGCGCCGATGTTTGCGGTGTTTTCCGACGAGCTGGAGCTTCTGCGTTCGCTGCGGCACTCGCCGTGCGAGCTGCTGGTGTTCGATGCGACCTGTGTCGCCTCCAATGACAGCTCGTTACTGGCCTGGCAGCGCTGCCACTGCGGCCAGCCCACCCCCTTGATCGTGCTGGGGCGTTTCGATTGCGCCGACGACATCCTGGCCTGGTACCGCGCCGGCGCACACGATGTGCTCGCCCTGCCGTTCAATCCACACGAGTTGCATGTGCGTGCAGCGCTGGCGCTTTCGCCTGCAGCCCAGGCATGCCCTGAATCCCGGCAACTCAGTGTCGGCCCCTATCAATTGATCCGCGAGGACAACACCGTCTACCTGCATGGCAAGCCGATTGCCTTGACCGCGCGCGAATTTTCGATCGCCTGGCTGCTGTTTTCCAGCCCTGGCGTGTGCTTTCGTCGCTGCCAGTTGGCCAAGGCGGTATGGGGCAGCCACACCGAATTTACCGACCGCACCATGGAACAGCACATCTACAAGCTGCGCAAGAAACTGCAGCTAAGCAGTCACAGCAGTGCGGTGCGTATCCGAACCATCTATTCGCACGGCTACAAACTGGAGCTGGCCTTGCAGGACAAGGAGACATCGGCACCTGGCAAGGCAGGAAACCCGGCAATCGTCCATCATGCCGCCGCCTGCTGACCAAGCGAGCGCGGAGCAGAACGCCTGGAGAGAACCGCAGCACGGCTGCGTGCCCGTTGCGGCACATCGATGAGGTGTCAATTGGCGGTACGGCAGCAATCGGCTCCGATCAGGAGCGATATCCCTCAACGCTGACCGTCGCCCACCTCTTCGCTCGCAAAGCCATGCCGCATAAACGACAACGGCGCAGGAATCGACCTGCGCCGTCGTGCGATCGATTGGTGCGGAACCGTTACTGCTTGGGGTTCTCGCCGTACTCGTTCGGGCCTGGCGTGCCTTCCATGCACATGAACACCAGCACGATCAAAGCGCCGACGCAAGGCACCAGGTTGATCAGGTAGAACCAGCCAGACTTACCCTGGTCATGGAAGCGACGCACGGTCACCGCAATGGCCGGCACGATCAATGCCAGGCCAACGATCACCATGACGGCAAGCACCAGCCACGCCACCACGCCCGGACCATTGTCGCCGCCCATCAACGCCGCTGCGATGGCGAAAATGCCACCCAGCACCAGAAAAATGATCGCCTGCAACAACGCGAACATCCAGTATTCCTTGCGACGCGAGCGACCAGTGAAGTCGGCATAGCGCTTGAGCGGCAGCAACATCCATTCCATTGTGATTCTCCTGAAAACGGGGCGTGAGCGGTCTCTGTGATCCGCTGCACAGCGCAACGGGCCGCGCATGGTGCCATAGCGGCAGCGCGGTGAAAACGTTTTCTGCGGGGAAAAACGTAGATCGCCGGGTGCTATCCGATAAACGGCCTGCGACCAGTCAGCCCAAGCAAGCACCGCAGCTGGGCGGGCCGGGCCCACCCGCAGCACCCAGACCTGGCGCGACGGCAACGACCGGCTGCCCCTTGCCCGCGCATACCCCGCGCCATCCCAAGCTCAATCGGCCGCCGCCTCCAGGGCCTGGCTCAAACGCTCCACCGCGACGATCTCCATGCCCTTGATGCTGGTGGTCTTGGGTGCGTTGGCCTTGGGCACGATCGCACGCTTGAAGCCATGCGTGGCCGCTTCCTTCAATCGGTCCTCGCCGTTGGGAACGGGACGGATTTCGCCGGACAACCCGACCTCGCCAAACGCGATCGTCTTCTCGGACAATGGCCGGTCGCGCAGCGACGACAGCACCGCCAGCAGCACCGGCAGATCGGCAGCGGTTTCCTGCACACGGATGCCGCCGACCACGTTGACGAACACGTCCTGATCGCCCACCACGATGCCGCCATGGCGATGCAGCACCGCTAGCAACATCGCCAACCGGTTCTGTTCCAGGCCCACCGCGACACGACGCGGATTGGACAGCGGCGAGGCATCCACCAGCGCCTGCACCTCCACCATCAGCGGCCGGGTGCCTTCGCGGGTGACCATCACGCAACTGCCGGGCTGCTGCGTGCTCCCGCCAGAAAGGAAGATCGCCGACGGGTTGGAGACCTCCTTGAGGCCCTTCTCGCCCATCGCGAACACGCCCAGCTCGTTGACCGCACCGAAGCGGTTCTTGAACGCGCGCAACAGCCGGAACCGGCTACCGCTCTCGCCTTCGAAATACAGCACCGCGTCGACCATGTGTTCCAGCACGCGCGGCCCCGCGATGCCGCCTTCCTTGGTCACATGGCCGACCAGAAACACCGCCGTGCCGGTTTCCTTGGCATAACGCACCAGCCGCGCGGCGCTCTCGCGCACCTGGCTCACCGAGCCCGGCGCTGCGGTCAACGACTCGGTCCACAGCGTCTGTACCGAGTCGGCCACGATCAGCTTCGGCCGCGCCACGCTGGCGTGCTGCAGGATGTTTTCGATGCCGGTTTCGGCCAGCGCATTCAAGCCGTCCAACGGCAGATCCAGCCGCACCGCACGCCCGGCCACCTGCGCCAGCGATTCCTCGCCGGTCACGTACAACACCGGCAGCGTGCTGGCCATGCTCGCCAGCGCCTGCAACAACAGCGTCGACTTGCCGATGCCGGGGTCGCCGCCGATCAACACCACCGCACCTTCGACCAGCCCACCGCCCAGCACCCGATCGAACTCGCCGATGCCGGTGGACACGCGTGCCTGCTCGGACTGCTGCACGTCCTTGAGCGCGGTGATCTTGGGTGCCTCGGTCTTGCCGGCCCAGCCGCTACGCCGCGATGCCGCCGGCGAAGCCTTGCCGCCGGGCGTGGCGCTTTCCAGCACGATTTCGCTGAGCGTATTCCACACCCCGCATTCGGTGCATTGCCCTTGCCACTTGGTGTACTCGGCGCCGCACTCGCCGCAGACATAGGCCGTTTTCGCCTTCGCCATCGTCATCTAGCCACTTGTTTCCGGAGCCACAGCATAGTCGCCGGCGGTCTCAGGATGCGCGACGCGGGCTTGGGAATCGGGAATCGGGAATCGGGAATCGGCCAGGCTGACGGCACTGACGGATGGCATGCAACTGCAACATTCCACCACGGCGTTCTGCGTGGGACATATCGCCGGCGTCGAACACCTAGATCGCGTATTGGATCTCGATCGATCCGTCTGCACCGGTGCCGACGAAAACCAACGTCTGGAGCTGCATGATCGATCGCAACCGGTCATGCCGCTCCGGGTGTTGCCACTGCCCGCTCGCACACCTGCAAGCGGGCAACCGCGACTCAACGCGCCTTGTACAACTCGCTCAAGCGATCCGGCTTGCCGGGAATGCGCTCAAGATGTGGATACAGCAGACCGCCGTGGTAATCGATGCGCACGGTGTCGTAACGATCCAGGCGCTTGACCAGCAGTTCGATCGGTGCGGTGGTGCCCTTGGCCGCCTTGACCGCGTCCTTGATCACCTCACTACTGAAGGCCCGTCCGTTGACCGCCACAATCGTGTTGCCGGCGATCAGGCCAGCGTTGAATGCAGGGCTGTCCCACAGCACTTCGTTGATTTCACCCGAGCTCTCCAGCGACACGCCCAGCGACAGGCCGAGGCTGACGTCGTTCTCGTTGCTTTCGTAGGTCTTGGTGGCCAGGTTCGGCTCGTCGTTGTAGACCAGCTTCCAGCCATTGGCTTCGATACCGCCGTTCAACGAGCCGTGGCCGTCCATCCGGCTGCGCAACAGGCTCGCCCAGTCGTAGGCAGCGATGCCGTTGAGCGTGGCGACGATGTCGTCGAAGGTGTACGGATTGACGTCCCAATCGCCGTTCTTCATGCCGAAGAAAGCCTTGCCGAAATCGTCGATGGAGCGCTTGTTGTTGGTCAGCGCGCGCAACTTGCTGTCCACTTCCAGCCACATCATCTGGCCGCCGGAGTAATAGTCTTCGGCCATCTGATAGCTGCGATACGCCTTGGGCCGGCGCATCGACATGGTCGGGTCGTTGGTGGTGTCCTGCACGGTGCGCCAGGCCATGCCGGGGCGCCCGCGCTCGTAGGTCGCCGCCACGCCGGCCAGCATGTCGCGCGCCTGCTCCTGCGTCCACAGGCCCGAACGCGCGGCCATCACTTCGCCCCAGAACTGGGTCTGGCCTTCGTACAACCACAGCAGGCTGTCGCCCATCGGCACATTGAAATTGGGCGTCGCCAGATCCGCGCCGCGGCGGTACTTGCCGTTCCAGGAATGGTTGAACTCGTGTGCGAGCAGGTCGCGGCCGGTCCAGCTCTTGTCCCACTCGGTGAAGTAGTTCGGCGGGCCGCTATTCTCGCTGGAACGGTGATGCTCCAGGCCGATGCCGCCCAGCTTCTTGGTCAGCGCCAGCAGGAATTCGTAATGATCGAAATGGCGCGCGCCATACAGTTTGTCCATCTGCTGCACCAGCGACGCATGTGCCTTGATCTGTTCGGGCTTGGCCTCCAGCGACTTGGCCTCGTCGGCGAACACGTTGAGGTAGACCGGCTGCTTGCCGCCGCTCAACTCCACGCGCTTGTAGTACTTGCCGGCGAACATCGGCGAGTCGACCAGGTCGTCGAAATCGATCGGCTTGAAGGTCACCGTGTCGCCGACGCGACGGTCGGTTTCCAGCGCGGTGGCATAGCTCCAGCCGGCCGGCAGCGTGACGCTGGCCTGCGCCTTGATGTTGCGTACGAACACGCCGGCCGGATACAGCGCGGTGGTGTTCCACTGCAGGTTGAGCATCTCCGGGGTCATCATCACCCGGCCCTGGTTGGGGGCCTGCGGCGAGAGAAACTTGAACTCGGCCACCAGCTCGGTGGCGCCCTGCGGCACGTCCACGGTGAAGGCGTACACATCGAACTGGTCGCGCTTCCACGGCACCACCTTGCCATCGACCTTGATCACCAGCCCGGCGAGCTTGTCGATCGGCCCGGTCGGCGAATGGTTGCCGGGAATCCACTGCGGATACAGCAGCGTCATCGGGCCCGGCTTGGCCGGCATGGTGGTCTTGACCTTGAAGATGCGGTGCGCCAGGTCGGTGGCGTCGACGTCGATCTTCACGGTGCCGTCGAACGGCACATCCTGCGGTGGTGCGGTTTGTGCGGCGGCAGGCAACGACAGCGCCGCCAGCAGCGACAAGGACAGGACGGTGGGGATCTTCATTGCAACTCCGCGGTGACCTGGAAACAGGCAAGTCCCCGATGCTAAGCGCCCGCCAGCACTTCCCCGTATGCCATTGGTCATGCCACAGGCGAATTCATGCGCAAAAAAAAGCCGCCAATGACTTGGCGGCCTTGTTTAACCCAGCATGCGTCGATCCGACGTGCCGCGATCCGGCACTGCGCGGTGTCAATGCATCATGTTGACGTTCATGTTGTGCAGCACCCACAGCGAACCGACGATCACGATGCCGATGATCAGCAGCGAGAACAGGCCCACCTGTACGTTGGAGCGCTGCTCGGGCGAGCGATCCATGTGCAGGAAGTACACCATGTGCACCAGCATCTGCACGGCGGCCATCACCGAGATCACGATGACGGTGACGCCCTTGGAGAACGCCCCGCTCATTACCATCGCAAACGGGATGACGGTGAGGACCACGGCCATCACAAAGCCGATCAGATAGGACTTCAAGCCGCCGGCATGTGCGTCGGTGGCGGTTTCATGCGCGTGGTGATTGGCCATTACAGCGCTCCCAGCAGATAGACGACGGTGAACACACCGATCCAGATGATGTCCAGGAAGTGCCAGAACAGGCTCAGGCAGGCCAGACGCGTGCTGTTGCGCGCAGTCAGGCCGTTCTTGGAGATCTGGATCACCAGCACCGCCATCCACAACAGACCGGAGGCGACGTGCAGGCCGTGCGTGCCCACCAGGGTGAAGAAGGCCGACAGGAACGCGCTGCGCCCCGGGCCGGCACCTTCATGGATCAAGTGGTTGAACTCGTAGACTTCCATGCACAGGAAGCCGATACCCAACAGTGCAGTGACCGCCAGCCAGCCGTACAGGCCACCCATCTTGCGCTTGTGCGCGGCGATCATCGCAAAGCCGAAGCTCAGGCTGCTGAACAACAGCAGGAAGGTTTCCACCAGCACGAACTTCAGGTCGAACAACTCCTTGGCGGTCGGTCCGTCCACCGTGGCGCCGGAGAGCACCGCATAGGTGGCGAACAGACCGGCGAACAGCAGGCAGTCGCTCATCAGGTAGACCCAGAACCCGAAGACGGTGTTGCCACCGGCGTCGTGATGCTCGTGGTCGTCGTGGCCGCCCGCGTGGGCGGCGTGGTCAAGCGTGGTCGAAGAAGACATGGTCATACCACCTTCGCGGCCTGCGCCGCCTGTTGCTGTTCGAGCAGGGCAAAGCGCGCGTTTTCGATGCGCTCCACTTCGTCGGCCGGCACCCAGTAATCGATGTCGTCATCGAAGGTGCGGGCGATGAAGCTGCCGATCATGCCGACCAGGCCAATGATGGCCAGCCACCAGATGTGCCAGATCAGACCGAAGCCCAACAGCACGCTGAAGGCACCGATATAGACACCTGCGCCGGTATTGCGCGGCATGTGGATGGCTTCGTACTTGGACGGACGCACCCAGCCCTTGCCGTTCTGCTTGTCGCCCCAGAACTGATCGCGGTCATCGATGTGCGGCAGCACGGCGAAGTTGTAGAACGGCGGCGGCGAAGAGGTTGCCCACTCCAGCGTACGGCCATCCCACGGATCGCCCGTGTAGTCCATGTGCTCCTTGCGCTTCCACACGCTGTAACCGATCTGCACCAGATTCAGGAAGATGCCCATGCCGATGATCGCAGCACCCACCGCAGCGACATACAGCCACGGCGCCCACTCGGGGTGGTTGTAGGTGTTCATGCGACGGGTCATGCCCATGAAGCCGAGCACGTACAGCGGCATGAAGGCCACGAAGAAGCCGATGATCCAGCACCAGAACGAGGCCTTGCCGATCTTCTCGTTGAGCTTGAAGCCGAACGCCTTCGGGAACCAGTAGGTCAGACCTGCCAGGTACCCGAACACCACGCCGCCGATGATGACGTTATGGAAGTGCGCGATCAGGAACAGGCTGTTGTGCAGCACGAAGTCCACGGCCGGGATCGCCAGCATCACGCCGGTCATGCCGCCGATGGTGAAGGTGATGATGAAGCCGATCGTCCACAGCACCGGCGAGGTCATGTGCACACGACCGCGGAACATGGTGAACAGCCAGTTGAAGATCTTCACGCCGGTCGGGATCGAGATGATCATCGTCGTGATGCCGAAGAAGGCATTGACGTTGGCACCCGAGCCCATGGTGAAGAAGTGGTGCAACCACACCACGAACGACAGCACGCCGATGCACGAAGTGGCGTAGACCATCGAGGTGTAGCCGAACAACCGCTTGCGGCTGTAGGTGGCGATCAACTCGGAGAAGATGCCGAACGCCGGCAGGATCAGGATATAGACTTCCGGGTGGCCCCAGATCCAGATCAGGTTGACGTACATCATGGCGTTGCCGCCACCGTCATTGGTGAAGAAGTGCGTGCCCAGGTAACGGTCGGCACCCAGCAGCGCCAACGCCACGGTCAGGATCGGGAACGCGGCAATGATCAGGATGTTGGTGATCAACGCGGTCCAGGTGAAGATCGGCATGCGCATCAGGGTCATGCCCGGCGCGCGCATCCGCATGATCGTCACGAAGAAGTTGATGCCGGTCAGCAACGTACCCAAGCCTGAGACCTGCAACGCCCAGATGTAGTAATCGACGCCGACCCCCGGACTGTATTCCAGCCCCGACAACGGCGGATACGCCAGCCAGCCGGTCTGCGCGAATTCACCGACACCCAGCGAGATGTTGATCAGCGCCGCACCGGCCACGAACAGCCAGAAGCTCAGCGAGTTCAGGAACGGGAACGCCACGTCGCGCGCGCCGATCTGCAGCGGCACGATCAGGTTCAACAACCCGGTCATGAACGGCATGGCCATGAAGAAGATCATGATCACGCCGTGCGCGGTAAAGATCTGGTCGTAGTGATGCGGTGGCAGCACACCTTCGCCGCCGTTACCCGCCAGCGCCTG
Source organism: Xanthomonas sp. 3075 (assembly GCF_014197275.1). Classification (GTDB taxonomy): domain Bacteria; phylum Pseudomonadota; class Gammaproteobacteria; order Xanthomonadales; family Xanthomonadaceae; genus Xanthomonas; species Xanthomonas campestris_B. The sequence goes on from NZ_JACIFI010000016.1 coordinate 49,885, forward strand.
CTGGGTGCGCATCATCGCCGCATCGGCAAAGCCGCGCAGCAGCATGACCAGCGCCACGATGATGTACATCACACCGATGCGCTTGTGATCCACCGAGGTGAACCACTCGTTCCACAGGTAGCCCCACAGCTTGTACTTGGTGATGGCGCCCGCGATGAGCAGGCCGAGCAGGCCGGCGCCACCGAGAGCGACCATGATGATCGGCTCGTGGTACGGAACCGCCTCGATCGTAAGTTTGCCTAGCATCACTTGTCTCCAGAAGTGCACATGGCGACCGGCTCTGCAGCCGATGCCTGATGGTCGCCATGGCCTTTGCTATGGCCCGGACCATTCATGTATTTGTCGACGAGCGAGCGGAACATGCCGTCCTGCACCGACGAGTAGTAGGTGACCGGATACTGTTCCTTGTCGTTGCGATTGGCGGCCAGCACCTGGTACTCGGCGGCATTCAACGCGGTCGGCGATGCCTTGACCTTGGCCACCCATGCATCGAAGCCGGCCTGATCGACGGCGTGCGCCTTGAAGCTCATCTTCGAAAACCCATGACCGCTGTAGTTGGTCGACAGGCCGAAGTATTCGCCGGGCTCGTCGGCGACCAGATGCAGCTTGGTTTCCATGCCGGCCATCGCGTAGATCATCGTTCCCAGATGCGGAATGAAGAACGAGTTCATCACCGTGTCGGAGGTGATCTTGAAGTTCAGCGGCGTGTGCACCGGAAAGGCGATTTCGTTGACCGTGGCAATGTTCTGGTCCGGGTAGATGAACATCCACTTCCAGTCGAGCGACACCGCTTCGATGGTGATCGGCTTGACGTCCGAATCCAGCGGCCGGTACGGGTCCAGCGCGTGCGAGGAGCGCCAGGTCAGCACGGCCAGCACCAGGATGATCACGCACGGGATCGACCACACCACCACTTCGATGGCGGTGGAGTGCGACCAATCCGGCTCGTAGCGCGCTTTCGTGTTGGACGCGCGGTATTTCCACGCGAACGCAATCGTCATCACGATCACCGGGATGACCACGATCAGCATCAGCACCACCGAGGTGATCAGCAGTTGCTTCTCGTCGTGGCCGATCTGGCCTTTCGGATTGAGGATGGCCGAGTTGCAGCCTGCCAACAGCAGGAACGGCAGCATCAGGCCTGGACGAAGTACACGCCCGAGATGTTTCAACGGAATCATCGGTCGATCCAAGTGCGGAGGAACGCCAGCCTCGTTCGTCGTATCCGTTGGGGGACGTGTCCGCCGGTGCGCTTCGTGAGGGAAGGCGCCGTGCAGACCGAAGACACGGGTTAGCTCCCTAATTTTAGACTTTGCTGCACCTGCACGAAACCCATCGACACTGATCTGCCGCAATTAATGCGCGCAAAAGTATGCGACATGTTGTCGCAGCGCAGCGTGGCGCCGGAAATACGTCGCTGCAGGCGTCGATTGCGACCAGCGCAATACGCAGTGCATTGGGCGCGCATCCCCCGCCTGCGCGGGCATCCGCCCAAAACGCAACTGGGCCGACCAATGGCCGACCCAGTGTTGAAGCGATGGTGCCGGAAATAGGAATCGAACCTACGACCTACGCATTACGAATGCGCCGCTCTACCAACTGAGCTATTCCGGCGAGCCGTGAATTGTAGGAGCGCAGCCGGCTTCCGGTCAATCGCCGGCAGCGACGAGCGGGCATTGAAAGCCAAGGCGCTGGGTTGCGACCGACCCAACCTGGTCAGCTGCAGCCATGCACCACCACCAAGTACCCACCGACTCGATGCCCCTCAACCAGCGGCGCGCGCCTTCAGCTAACCAGCCGCAGCCGCAGTTCCTTGGGCAGTGCGAACACCATCGATTCCGGCTCGCCCTCCAGTTCGGACACGCCCTGTGCGCCCAACTCGCGCAACCGGGCCAGCACGCCATCGACCAGCACCTGCGGCGCCGAGGCGCCGGCGGTCAGGCCGATATGCTGCTTGCCGACGATCCAGGCCGGATCGATCTCGCCGGCATTGTCGATCAGATAGGACTCCACCCCGTCGCGCCGGGCCAGCTCGCTGAGGCGGTTGGAGTTGGAGCTGTTGGGCGAACCGACCACCAACACCAGGTCGCACTGGCGCGCCAGATCGCGCACCGCGTCCTGGCGGTTCTGGGTGGCGTAGCAGATATCGTCGTGGCGCGGCCCCTGCATCGCCGGGAAACGCGTCCGCAATGCCTCGATGATGCCCATGGTGTCGTCCACCGACAGCGTGGTCTGGGTGGTGTAGGCAAGGTTGTCGGGCTGACGGATCTGCAGCGTGGCGACCTGCTCGATGTCTTCGACCAGATAGATCGTGCCCGGGCCGCGCTCGCGGCTCCACTGCCCCATCGTGCCTTCCACTTCCGGGTGTCCGGCATGGCCGATCAGCACCACGTCGCGGCCGGCCCGGCAATGCCGCGCCACCTCGAAATGCACCTTGGTCACCAGCGGGCAGGTGGCGTCGAACACCTTGAGCCCACGGCGCTCGGCTTCCTGACGCACCGCCTGCGAGACGCCATGTGCGCTGAAGATCACCGTAGCGTTGTCGGGCACCTCGTCCAGTTCTTCGACGAAGATCGCGCCGCGCTGCTTGAGGTCATCGACCACGAAGCGGTTGTGCACGACTTCATGGCGCACGTAGATCGGCGCGCCCAGCGTTTCGATCGCGCGCTTGACGATCTCGATCGCGCGGTCGACACCGGCACAGAAACCACGGGGATTGGCGAGCAGGACATCCATGACAGGCATTCTACGGGAATGGGGAAAGAGGGGTCGGATCAGGCGGCGGGTATCGGCACCCAGGCTTCAGCGTCGATTCCTAGTGACGAGTGCCCGATTCCCGCTTGCCGCCCTTGTCGAACAACCCGAACAGGGCAATCCCGATGGCGCCGCCCACGATCGCCGAGTCGGCGATGTTGAACGACGGCCAGGTGTGGCTGCCGATGTACCACTGGATGAAATCGACCACGTGGCCGTGCATCAGGCGGTCGATCACGTTGCCGATCGCCCCGCCGATCACCAGCGCATATGGCACCGCGCTGCGCCATTCGCCGCGCGCAGTGCGCGACAGCCAGAACGCCAGCAGGCCGCTGATACCCACCGCCAGTGCGGTGAAGAACCACAGCTGCCAGCCGCCGGCATCGCTCAGGAAGCTGAAGGCTGCGCCGGTGTTGTAGGTGCGGTACCAGTTCCAGAAGCCGTCGATCACCGGCACCGGCGTGTATTCGGGCAGGCTGGACAGCACCCAGGCCTTGCTCCACTGGTCCAGCCCGACCACGACGGCCGATAGCACGAGCCAGATCAAGGCGGAGGGTTTGGGGCGTTGACTCATGTCGAAAGATCGCAGTTGGGGTGGCTTCTCCTGCGAAGGAGAAGATGCCTGGATGGCAGAGCAGACGTGGCGATGAGACGTACAAGCATGGCATGGGCGACGAATCCATCCGCGGCCCTGCTGCTGCCGCGTGCGGACGCTTCAGCAAGCGAGCGTCCGCAGCTGAGCATCGAGCGCAGCAACGTGACAGCGCGCTGCTGGCGGCGGCAGCAAAACCCGCCACGCCATGCAGCTGGTTCACACCGCTGGAGCGGCAACGCGTGGCGGACATTTCCCGCCACGCGCGGTCAATAACCCCACATCAGAACCAGCGACGCTGCTCGCCCGGGCCTTCGAGATTGCTGACGCAGCGGCTGCACAGTTCCGGATGGCGCGGATCGCTGCCCACGCTGGCCTGGTGGTGCCAGCAACGCACGCACTTGGCCTTGGTGGTCGGCTGCGCGCTGACGAAGATGTCGTCGGTGCTGGCCGCGGTCACGGTGACATCGCCGCTGATGAACAGGAAGCGCAATTCCTCTCCCAGCGGCTGCCAGCGCGCAGCGGTCTGCGCATCGACGGCGATGGTGATTTCCGCTTCCAGCGCCGCGCCGATCGCGCCATTGGCACGCATCGGCTCCAGCACCTTGGCCACCTGCTCGCGCAAGGCCAGCAGCTTGTCGAAGTCGGCGCTGGTCAGCGCGGCATCGGCCGGCAACGGCGCCAGGCAGTCGTACCAAGTGGCGAACAGCACGTTGTCGGTGTGCTTGCCCGGCAGATACCCCCAAAGTTCTTCGGCGGTGAAGCTCAACACCGGCGCGATCCAGCGTACGAACGCCTCGGCCACGTGATACATCGCGCTCTGCGCCGAACGGCGGCCGCGCGCATCCTCGGCCATCGTGTACAGGCGGTCCTTGGTCACGTCCAGATACAGCGACCCCAGGTCCACGCTGCAGAAATTCAGCAGCGCCTGCACGATCTCGGCGAAGTCGTAGCGCGCATACGCGGCGACGATCTTTTCCTGCAACTCATGCGCGCGATGCACGATCCAGCGGTCCAGCAGCACCATGTCGTCGAGCGCTACCAGATGCTGCAGCGGGTCGAAGCCATGCAGGTTGCCGAGCAGGAAGCGCGCGGTGTTGCGCAGGCGGCGATACGCATCGGCATTGCGCTTGAGAATCTCCTGCGACAACGACATTTCGTTGCTGTAGTCGGCCGACGCGATCCACAGGCGCAGGATGTCCGCGCCGAGGGTCTTCATGATCTCCTGCGGCTCGATGCCGTTGCCGGACGACTTGGACATCTTGCGGCCATGCTCGTCCACGGTGAAGCCGTGGGTCAGGCACTGTTTGTACGGCGCCGCCTTGTCCATCGCCACGCCGCTCAGCAGCGAGGACTGGAACCAGCCGCGATGCTGGTCGGAGCCTTCCAGGTACAGGTCGGCCGGCTTGGGCAGGCCGCGGTCCACCAACACTGTTTCGTGCGTCACGCCGGAGTCGAACCACACATCCAGGATGTCGGTGATCTTGTCGTAATCGGCCGCCTCATCGCCCAGCAGTTCGGCCGCATCCAGCGTGTACCACACGTCCACACCGCCCAGTTCCACCCGGTCGGCCACCTGGCGCAGCAACTCGGTGCTGCGCGGATGCGGCTCGCCGGTTTCACGATGCACGAACAAGGCGATCGGCACGCCCCAGGTGCGCTGGCGCGAGATGGTCCAGTCCGGGCGACCCTCGACCATGCCGGCGATGCGCGCCTGGCCCCAGGCCGGGTACCAGGTCACCTGCTCGATGGCCTTGAGCGCATCGGCGCGCAGGTTGGCCTGCTCCATCGAGATGAACCACTGCGGCGTGGCGCGGAACGCGATCGGCGTCTTGTGGCGCCAGCAATGCGGGTAGCTGTGCTCCATCTTGCTGGCAGCCAGCAACACGCCGGTATCGCGCAGCGCGTCGATGATGACGTCGTTGGCTTTCCAGATATGCAGCCCGGCCAGCACGGTGTCGCCCAGCGGCGGCGTGGAGGGCAGATACACGCCACGCCCGTCCACCGGATTGATCTGCGCTGCGGTGTAGCGCTCCAACAGGCCGTACTGCTTGGAGACCTGGTAGTCCTCCTGGCCATGACCGGGCGCGGTATGCACGGCACCGGTGCCTTCTTCGGCCGAGACATGTTCGCCCAGCAGCAGCGGGATCTCGCGCTCGGCATAGAACGGGTGATCGAGCAGCATCTGGTCCAGCACGGCGCCCTTGGCATGGCCATGCACTACCACTCCATCCACGCCGTAGCGCGCCAGCACCCTGGCCGCCAAGGCTTCGGCCACCACCAGCCAGCGTGGCTGGCCACGGTCGGCCGGCCCTTCGACCAGCACGTAATCGAGCTCCGCACCCAGGCTCACCGCCAGCGATGCCGGCAGCGTCCACGGCGTGGTGGTCCAGATCGGCACCGCCACGCTGGTGCCGGCCGGCAGACTGGCGCCGAACGCGGCAGCCACGGCCCCCGGATCGCGCGCCGGATAGGCCACATCCACGGTCGGCGAGACCTTGTCGGCGTATTCGATCTCGGCCTCGGCCAGCGCCGAGCCGCAATCGAAGCACCAATGCACCGGCTTGACGCCGCGGGTCAGGTGGCCGTTGTCCACCACCTTGGCCAGCGCGCGGATTTCGTTGGCTTCGAAGCGGAAGTCCAGCGTCTTGTACGGATTGTCCCAATCGCCGATCACGCCCAGGCGCTTGAAGTCGCGCCGTTGCAGATCGATCTGCTCGGTCGCGTATTCGCGGCACTTCTGGCGGAACTCGGCGGCATCGAGCTTGACCCCGACCTTGCCGTACTTCTTTTCGATCGCAATCTCGATCGGCAGGCCGTGGCAGTCCCAGCCCGGGATGTACGGCGCATCGAAGCCAGCCAGATACTTCGACTTGACGATGATGTCCTTGAGGATCTTGTTGACCGCATGACCCAGGTGGATCTGGCCGTTTGCATACGGCGGGCCGTCGTGCAGCACGAACAGCGGGCGCCCTGCCGCGTTGGCGCGCAGCTGCGCGTACAGCCCCTCGCGCTCCCAGCGGTCCAGCATCGCCGGCTCGCGCTTGGGCAGGTCGCCGCGCATCGGGAATTCCGTCGCGGGCAGATGGAGCGTGGCTTTGTAGTCTTGGGTCACAGGTCTCTACCGTTGCGCTGCGTGAGGTGATGTACGGGGATGTTGCGAGGGAGTGGCATCGACGGCGTCCGGGTCTGCCGAGCGGCGCGAAGCACTGCCGTGTTGTCCCTCGCTGGAAACACCGACGGAGCGAGCAACGTCCGCATCGGCAGGCAATCGCGAGGGACTCGCCTTGAGCACGGCGCGCGCCTGCTCGGCGTCGCGGTGCATCTGCACGGTCAACGCATCGAGCCCGTCGAACTTTTCTTCGTCGCGCAGCTTGGCGACGAATTCGACTTCGATATGCCGGCCATACAGATCGCCCTGGAAATCGAACAGGTGCGCTTCCAGCAACGGCTCCACGCCGGCCACGGTGGGTCGGGTGCCAAAGCTCGACACCGACGGCCATGGCCGCTCGGCCACGCCATGCACCCAGGTCGCGTAGATGCCCGATAGCGCAGGCGTGCGCGGAAAACGCAGATTCGCAGTCGGATAACCCAGCGTGCGCCCCAGTTGTTTGCCGCGCACCACCCGCCCGCCGATCGCATACGGGCGGCCGAGCAGTTCGCCGGCATGCACGAACTCGCCGATGCCCAGCAGCTCGCGGATGCGCGTGGCAGAAATCCGTTCGCCATGCAGGTGCACTGGGGTGATTTCGCCAGCCACAAATCCATGCTGCTCACCCAACGCACGCAGCAAGGCGATATCGCCACCACGCCGATGGCCGAAACGGAACTCGGGGCCGATCCACACCTCTTTGGCGCACAGCCGACCGACCAGCGCCAGCCGTACGAAGTCTTCGGCGCTCATTGCCGACAAGCGGCCATCGAAACGGATCATGCCCACGCTGTCGGCACCGAAACGGTGCAACCCTTCGACCTTGGCGCGGGCCAGGGTCAGGCGCGGCGGCGGCGCGGCCGGGGCAAAAAACTCGCGCGGCAGCGGCTCGAAACTCACCGCCACCGCCGGCACGCCCAGCGCGCGCGCGCGCGCGACCGCGTGCTGCACCAACGTCCGATGCCCCAGGTGCAGGCCATCGAAGGCGCCGATGCAGACTACGCTTCCGTGCGGGAACAGGGTCCCGCCCTCGACGTCTCTAAACAGCCTGCTCATTCCTCGATCCAAACAGATGCCGGCCTGTCAGCCGACCCTCGTTGATGCATAACCCGCAAGTATAGCCGTGCCTGTCAATGTGCATGGGCGCGGCCCCAGGCCGGTGCCGCACTGCTGCGTCCCGGAAGCGGGCAGGCGATTGCGCGGCTCCCCGGCCCGGCATCGGCCCCCTCCGTGCGTGACGGATGGCGCCGCACCCGCTCAGCCGCTCGGCGGGCGACTAGCCCTCGCGCAGATGCCGCGGCCGCAATCCCAGTGCCAGTTGCGCCACCAGATAGGTCGCCCCACCGCTGCCGACCAGCACCGCCAGCCAGCCGATGCGGTCCCACTTATCCATCACGGTGAACGATGGCAGCCACCACAGCAGACCCAACAGCACTATTGCCATGGCCGCACACGCCAGCAGCAGACGGGCCGCATAGCTGCCCCAACCCGGCCGCCGCTGATACACGCCGGACTTGCCCAGCCAGTACCACAGCAAACCCAGGTTGAGATAACTCGACAGCGCACTGGCAATGCCCAGCGCCAGATGCAGACCCGGCTGCTTGCCCAGCGCCTGCATCACGCCCTGCGCCTTGAGCTCCGGCGGCACCATGATCTGGTAGACCACCGCCAGCAGCGCGAAGTTGAAGACCATGTTGGCGATCAGCGCTGCCACGCCCGCGCGCACCGGGGTGCGGGTGTCCTGGCGGGCATAGAACGCCGGCAGCACCACCTTGAGCATGGCGTAGGCCGGCAGGCCGAAACTCAGGCCGTAGACCGACATTGCGGTCATGCGCGTCTCGAACGCGGTGAACTGACCGTACTGGAACAACGTCGCCACCAGCGGTTCGGCCAGCAACAGCAATCCGAGCATCGCCGGCATCGCGATCAATAGCGTGGTGCGAAAGCCCCAATCCAGCGCGCCGGAAAACGCGCTGCGGTCGGTCTTGACGTGATGGCGCGCCAGCGCCGGCAGGATCACCGTGCCCAGCGCTATCCCGAACACGCCCAGCGGCAGTTCCAGGAACCGGTCGGCCAGCGACAACCACGACTGCGAGCCATCGGCCAGCCGCGCGGCGATCACCGTGTCCAACAGCAGGTTGATCTGCGCTACCGATGAGCCGAACAGGGTCGGCACCATCAGGGTCAGCACCTTGCGCACGCCCGGATGTCGCCAGCCCCAGCGCGGCAGGATCAGCAGGTTGATCCCTTTCAGCGAAGGCAGCTGGAACAGCAACTGCAGCATGCCCGCCGCCAGCACCGCCCAGCCCAGTGCGAGGATCTGCTTCTCGGGAGTTCCGCCCAGCCGCGGCGCCAGCCACAAGGCCCCGGCGATCATGCACAGGTTGAGGATCACCGGGGTCAGCGCCGGCATGGCGAACTTCTGGAAACTGTTCAGTGCCCCGCCGGCCAGCGCGGTCAGCGAGACGAACAGCAGGAACGGGAAGGTCAGACGGAACAGGTCCACCAGCAGGCCATGCTTGGCCGGGTCGGTATCGACGCCGCTGGAGAACAGCGTGGCCAGCTGCGGCGCAAAGATCAGCGCCAGCGCAGTGACCAGCAGCAGCACTCCTCCGAGGGTACCGGCCACGCGCGACATCAGTTCGCGCAGATCGTCATGCGGCCGGGTTTCCTTGACCTCGGTGAACACCGGCACGAAGGCGGTGGCGAAGGACCCTTCGGCAAACAGCCGACGCAGGAAATTGGGGACCCGGAAGGCCGTCCAGAACGCATCGGTCAGCGCATTGGTGCCGAAGGTGGTGGTGATGACCTGGTCGCGCACCAGCCCCAACACCCGCGACACCATGGTCATGCTGCTAAATGAGAGCAGGCTTCTCAACATGCCGGGCTTGCTCACGCTGTATCCCTCTTGACAACTGACTTGACGTACATAACTAAGTCCATCATACTTTCCCGCTTGCTTTTTCCACCATACCGATTTTTCAGGAACCCACCACCGTGGCCAATATCAAGTCCGCCAAGAAGCGCGCCAAGCAGACCGTCGTGCGCAATGAGCGCAACACCGGCCAGCGTTCGATGCTGCGCACCGCCGTCAAGAAGGTGATCAAGGCCCTTGACGCCAACGATGCTGCAGGCGCCGAAGCCGCTTTCGCCGTTGCCCAGCCCATCCTCGACCGTTTCAGTGCCCGTGGCCTGATTCACAAGAACAAGGCTGCGCGTCACAAGAGCCGCCTGACCGCTCGCATCAAGGCCATCAAGGCCGCGTAAGCGAGCCGTGTTGGCACCACCGCAGGCCTGGCTTGCGGTGGCATAGAAAAACCCGGCCTCGGCCGGGTTTTTTATGTGCCTGCGCATGCGCTCAGCCGGCATTGCGCGCCTCGAGCTCGTCCTCGCGCTGGCGGTCGAAGAATGCCATGACGTCCTTCATGATCGGGAAGGTGCCATCGCGACCCAGCGCCGAAACCAGATACCACGGTGCGGTCCAGCCGAGTTCGGCCACGATGGTCTCGGCTGCGGCGCGCGCCTCGTCCTCGAACATCAGGTCGGCCTTGTTGAGCACCAGCCAGCGTGGCTTTTTCAGCAGTTCGGGATCGTGCCGTTCCAGCTCGCGCTCGATGGTGCGCACCTGATCCACCGGCGACACGTCCACACCGCCGTCCATCGGCGAAATATCCACCAAATGCAGCAGCAGACGGGTGCGCTGCAGATGGCGCAGAAACTGCGTGCCCAGCCCGGCGCCGTCGGCAGCACCTTCGATCAGGCCCGGCACGTCGGCGATGACGAAGCTGCGATAGGCCTCGACGCTGACCACGCCCAGATTCGGATACAAGGTGGTGAACGGGTAATCGGCCACCTTCGGCGTGGCCGAAGACACCGCGCGGATCAAGGTGCTCTTGCCCGCATTGGGGAAGCCCAACAGGCCGACATCGGCCAGCAGCTTCAGCTCCAGCTTGAGCAGACGCTCCTCGCCTTCTTCACCGGTGGTGGACTGGCGCGGCGCACGGTTGACCGAGCTCTTGAAATGCATGTTGCCCAGGCCGCCCTTGCCGCCTTTGGCCACCAGCAGACGATCGCCATGCTGGGTCAGGTCGCCGATGATCTCGTCGGTCTGCACGTTCATCACCACGGTGCCGACCGGCACCACGATGATGCGGTCTTCGCCACCCTTGCCATAGGCCTGACGCCCCATGCCGTTCTCGCCGCGCTGCGCCTTGAAGGTGCGCTCATGCCGGAAGTCGACCAGCGTGTTGACGTTCTCGTCGGACACGATCCACACGCTGCCGCCACTGCCGCCATCACCACCGTCGGGACCACCCAGCGGGATGAACTTCTCGCGGCGAAAGCCGACACAGCCATTGCCGCCATTACCGGCGGTGACCAGGATTTCTGCTTCGTCGACTAACTTCATGGGCTTGCAACCGGGAATGGGGAATAGGGAATGGGGAATCGGCCAGCAAAAGCGGCGGATTCCTGCCGGCGAAAACACCCGCCAGCACGGCTGTAGAAAAACGCGATGGGACGCAGAACCGGCTTTTCCGATTCCCGATTCCCTACTCCCGATTCCCAGCCGTCAAACGAAAAACCCCGCCGAAGCGGGGCTCTCCGTGTCGTTCGTCACCGCGCTGGCGCGGCTACGAACTGGCCTGCATGGAACGGGCGATTACGCCTCGGCAACCACGCTGACGGTGCGACGCTTCTTCGCACCCTTGACCGAGAACTCGACCTTGCCGTTGACCAACGCGAACAGCGTGTGGTCGCGGCCGAGGCCGACGCCGGCGCCCGGATGGAACTGGGTGCCGCGCTGACGCACGATGATGTTGCCGGCGTCGATGGCCTGGCCACCGAAGATCTTCACGCCGAGGTATTTCGGGTTGGAATCGCGACCGTTGCGCGAGGAACCTACGCCCTTTTTATGTGCCATGACTGGTTCTCCTTACTTCTTATCGCCACCGGCAATGCCGGTGATCTCGATTTCGGTGTAGTACTGACGGTGTCCCTGACGCTTCATGTGGTGCTTGCGGCGACGGAACTTGATGATGCGCACCTTGTCGGCGCGGCCATGGGCCACGACCTTGGCGGTGACCGAGGCGCCCTTCAGCGCATCGCCCAGCTTGATGCCGTCGCTATCGCCCAGCATCAGGACGGTGTCGAACTTGATCTCGTTGCCGGCTTCGACTTCGAGCTTTTCCACGCGGAGCGTTTCGCCCTGCGCGACGCGGTATTGCTTACCGCCGGTTACCAGAACTGCGTACATGACCAGGTTTTCCTCTGTAGTTATTATGGTCGCCTGTCTTACCCATGGGGCAAACAGGAGCGGGATTGTACTGGCCTAGCCGGTTTCGGGTCAAGTCGCAAGCAGCTGCGCGCAGCCCGCGTCGCGTCGAGCCGGTGGAACGCATCATCCGGTCGCCACAACGGCCCCGGCAGACTGGCATTTGAGGCAATTGCCCTCACCTAGGTCGGCGGGTAGGCTGATCGATTGCCTCTCATTCCTGCTGAGCACGCTCGCACCACCGCCGGTTCGCCGGCCCGACATCGGATCCCCCATGGCGATGGATTTCATCCGCATCCGCGGCGCGCGGACGCACAACCTCAAGAACATCGATCTCGACCTGCCTCGCGACAAATTGATCGTGATCACCGGCCTGTCCGGCTCGGGCAAGTCGTCGTTGGCGTTCGACACCATCTATGCGGAGGGCCAGCGCCGCTACGTCGAGTCGCTGTCGGCGTATGCGCGCCAGTTCCTCAGCGTGATGGAAAAGCCGGACCTGGACCATATCGAAGGGTTGTCGCCGGCGATTTCGATCGAGCAGAAATCCACCTCGCACAACCCGCGCTCCACCGTGGGCACGATCACCGAGATCTACGACTACCTGCGCCTGTTGTACGCGCGGGTCGGCCAGCCGCGCTGCCCGGACCACGGGTTCCCGCTGGAAGCGCAGACGGTCAGCCAGATGGTCGATCACATGCTCACGCTGGACGCCGAGCAGCGCTACATGCTCTTGGCGCCTGTGATCCGCGACCGCAAGGGCGAGCATGCGCAGGTGTTCGAACAACTGCGCGCGCAGGGTTTCGTGCGCGTGCGCGTGGACGGCGAGTTGTACGAGATCGATGCGGTGCCGCCATTGGCGCTGCGCCAGAAGCACACCATCGAAGCGGTGATCGACCGCTTCCGTCCGCGCGAAGACATCAAGCAGCGGCTGGCGGAAAGTTTCGAGACCGCGCTCAAGCTCGGCGAAGGCATGGTCGCGGTGCAGTCGCTGGACGACCCGGCCGCCGCGCCACATCTATTCTCGTCCAAGTACAGCTGCCCGGTCTGCGATTACTCGCTGCCGGAGCTGGAACCGCGGCTGTTTTCGTTCAATGCGCCGGTCGGTGCCTGCCCGAGTTGCGATGGCCTGGGCGTGGCCGAATTCTTTGATCCGGATCGCGTCGTGGTGCATCCGGAGCTGTCGCTGTCGGCCGGCGCGGTGCGCGGCTGGGATCGGCGCAATGCCTATTATTTCCAGCTGATCGCCTCACTGGCAAAGCACTACAAGTTCGACGTGGATGCGGTGTGGAATTCGTTGCCGGCCAAGGTGCGCCAGGCGGTGCTGTTCGGCAGCGGCGATGAGGTGATCAGCTTCACCTACTTCACCGATGCCGGCGGGCGCACCACCCGCAAGCATCGCTTCGAGGGCATCCTGCCGAACCTGGAACGCCGTTACCGCGAAACCGAGTCGCCGGCGGTGCGCGAAGAGCTGACCAAGTACGTCAGCCAGCAGCCCTGCCCTGCCTGTAACGGCACCCGCCTGAATCGCGCCGCACGCAATGTCTTCGTGGCCGATCGCCCGTTGCCCGAACTGGTGGTGTTGCCGGTCAACGAGGCGCTGGCGTTTTTCCGCGGGCTGTCGCTGCCCGGTTGGCGCGGCGAGATCGCCGGCAAGATCGTCAAGGAGATCGCCGAGCGGCTGGGCTTCCTGGTCGATGTGGGCCTGGATTACCTGACCCTGGAACGCAAGGCCGACACCTTGTCCGGCGGCGAGGCGCAGCGCATCCGCCTGGCCAGCCAGATCGGCGCCGGACTGGTCGGGGTGATGTACGTGCTGGACGAACCGTCGATCGGCCTGCACCAACGCGACAACGAACGCCTGCTCGGCACGCTGACGCGGCTGCGCGACCTTGGCAATACGGTGATCGTGGTCGAACACGACGAAGACGCGATCCGCCTGGCCGACCACGTGCTGGATATCGGCCCCGGCGCCGGCGTGCATGGCGGCGAAATCTGCGCCCAGGGCACGCTGCAGGACATCCTGGATGCGCCGCGTTCGCTGACCGGCCAATACCTGTCGGGCAAGCGCCGTATCGAGATCCCCAAGCAGCGCCACAAGCCCAACCCGAAGATGATGCTGCATCTGCGCGGAGCGACCGGCAACAACCTCAAGAACGTCGACCTGGACATTCCAGCCGGCCTGCTGACCTGCATCACCGGCGTGTCCGGCTCGGGCAAGTCAACGCTGATCAACGACACGCTGTTTTCGCTGGCCGCCAACGAAATCAATGGCGCCTCGCATCCGGTGGCCGCGCATCGCGAGGTCGAGAATCTCGACCTGTTCGACAAGGTGGTGGACATCGACCAATCGCCGATCGGGCGCACCCCGCGCTCCAACCCGGCGACCTACACCGGCATGTTCACGCCGTTGCGCGAGCTGTACGCGCAGGTGCCGGAGTCGCGCGCACGCGGCTATTCGCCGGGACGCTTCAGCTTCAACGTGCGTGGCGGCCGCTGCGAGGCCTGCCAGGGCGATGGCATGATCAAGGTGGAGATGCACTTCCTGCCCGACGTCTACGTGCCGTGCGATGTGTGCCACGGCAAGCGCTACAACCGCGAAACGCTGGAGATCCGCTACAAGGGTTACAACATCAGCGACGTGCTGGAAATGACCGTCGAAGATGCGCTGCAGCTGTTCGAGCCGGTACCGAGCATCGCGCGCAAGCTGGAGACTCTGATCGATGTCGGCCTGAGCTATATCAAGCTGGGCCAGAGCGCGACCACGTTGTCCGGCGGCGAGGCGCAGCGCGTCAAGCTGTCCAAGGAATTGTCGCGTCGCGATACCGGACGCACCCTGTACATCCTCGACGAACCGACCACCGGCCTGCACTTCCACGACATCGAGGCGCTGCTCGGCGTGCTGCACAAGTTGCGCGACGAGGGCAATACGGTGGTGGTGATCGAACACAATCTGGACGTCATCAAGACCGCCGACTGGATCGTCGACCTGGGCCCGGAAGGCGGTCATCGCGGCGGCACCATCCTGGTCTCCGGCACGCCGGAAGACGTGGCTGCGCACAAGGCGTCCTACACCGGTCAGTTCCTGGCCAAGATGCTGCCGTCGGTGAAGGCACGCGAGACCCGCCCGGCGGCGATGGCCAACAAGCCCGATGCGCGCCCGCCGCGCAAGGTCAAACCGGAGAAGGTGGCCAAGGTCGCCAAGTCCGCCACCAAGAAAACCGCAAAGAAGAAGGCGAGCTGATGAGCGAAGAGCAAAAGATCCTGGCACGTATTCCGATCAGCGTGCGCTGGCGCGACATGGACAGCATGGGTCACGTCAACAACGCCAAATACATTTCGTACCTGGAAGAAGCGCGCGTGCGCTGGATGCTGGGCGTGCAAGGCGTGGCGATGACCGACCGTATCGCGCCGGTCGTCGCCGCCACCAACGTCAACTACAAACGCCCGCTGGTGTGGCCCAACGACATCACGGTGGAGTTGTTCGTCGAGCGCCTGGGCAGCAGCAGCATCACCATCGGCCACCGCATCGTCGACCAGAAGGACGACAGCGTGCTGTATTCGGACGGCAACGTGGTGGTGGTGTGGATCGATACGCAGACCGGCAAGAGCGCGTCGCTGCCGGATGCGGTGCGCACGGCCAGCAGCTGACTGCCCGGACCCGAGCACTGGGTTTCTCAGCGTTCGGTGGCGACGGCGGCTCTGGTAGGAGCCGCCGTTTTTGTGTTCGGCGATAGGGTGATCGTCACTGCGTAATGCGGTTGGCCCGCATTGTCGGCGCAGGAAGAACCCGATGACGCGGCAACGGTTGGTGCCGCCTCAGGCTGTTGCCTGATCGATCGGCAGCGTTGCTGAGCTGCTGCACGTGTCGATCGGCATCAGCATGCACGTTGGCTTCGACGACACTGCCGCCTGCATGCTGCAATGTCGCGTGTCACTCCGCGCAGCGCTCGATCAGGAGCCCGGCGCGCGCGTGCGCGCCTGCAACGTGGCCTCGATCTTGCGGCCATCCTGCAAGGTGAAGGTCACCGGCACCTGTGCGCCTTCCTGTAGCGGCCCGGTCGCGTCCATCAGCATCAGATGCACACCGCCGGGCGCCAGCGTGACCGACTTCCCGGCCGGCAATGCCAGCGCGGGCACCGCTCGCATGCGGCTGACCCCATCGGCCTGCGTGGTCTGGTGGATGGACACATCGGCAAACACGCGGCTCTTGGCTGCGGTCACCGTCACCGGTTGCGCGCAGCCGTTGTGGAATTGCCCGAACCCCGCCGCCATGCCCATGCCGCCAGGCGGCGGAAGGCGGATCCAGCCGTCCTTGAACGCGGGCAGACACTGCGCGCCGACGCCCGCACTTGCCACCGCCAACAACGCACCGAACAGCACGCGTCCACGCATACGCCGCCTGCTATGACTGCCGTCTATCATGATCCGATCTCCAGGAGCCCCGAATGAGCATCCAGATCTTAGACCATGGCCGTCTTCGCGAAATCCGGCTGGCGCGCCCGCCGGTCAATGCGCTGGACACTGCGCTATGCCAGGCACTGAGCGTTGCGGTGCAGCAGGCCGGCGATGAAGTCGATGGCATCGTGCTGTCGGGCAGCGAGCGCATTTTTTCCGGTGGCATGGACGTACCGCATCTGCTGTCGCACGGCACCGACCGCGCCGCGTTGCTGGCCAGCTGGACGGCCTTCTTCGAGGCCGCGCAAGCGCTGGCCAACAGCCGCGTGCCGGTGGTGGCCGCCATCGGCGGACATGCGCCGGCCGGCGGCTGCGTGCTGGCGCTGTGCTGCGACTACCGGGTGATGGCGCGCAGCGCCGACACCGCCAAACCGTATGCGATCGGCCTGAACGAAGTGCAGGTCGGCCTGGCCGCGCCGGAAGGCATCCAGCGGCTGCTGCGCCGCGTGGTCGGGGCGCACCGTGCCGAGCGCCTGCTGATCTCCGGCCAGTTGCTGCCCGCCGAACAGGCGGTCACGATCGGCCTGGTCGATGAGTTGGTCGATGGCGATCTGGTCACCGCCCGCGCAGTGGCCTGGCTGCAGGACCTGCAGCAGCTGCCGCGCCAACCGATGCTGACCACGCGCGCGATCGCCCGCGCCGATCTGCGCGCGGCACTGGCGCCGGAGTTGATCCAGCTGGAGCGTTTCATCGACGGTTGGTACGCGGCGGATGCCCAGGCTGCCTTGCACGGCCTGGTCGCGCGCCTGCAAAAGAGCTGAACCCGCTCGGGCACGGCGCGCACAGGGCGGCCGCTATAATCGTGCTCCATCGCACGCTCAGGCCCGCCCCTTGTCCGTCCCTGCCGAACCCGTCACATCCGAATTGATCAGCCTGCTGTCGCTGGAACGCCTGGAGGACAACCTCTTTCGCGGCCAGAGCCGCGATATCGGCACCAAATACGTGTTCGGTGGACAGGTGCTGGGCCAGGCGTTGTCGGCGGCGCAGGCCACGGTGGAGAACGGCCGTCAGGCGCACTCGCTGCATGCGTATTTCCTGCGCGCCGGCAATATCGACCACCCGATCGTCTACGAGGTCGATCGCACCCGCGATGGCGGCAGTTTTTCGGTGCGCCGGGTCACCGCGATCCAGCACGGCAAGGTGATCTTTTTCTGCGCGGCCTCGTTCCAGGAAAGCGAGGACGGCGCCGAGCACCAGTCGGTGATGCCGGTGGTGCCGCCACCCGAAGACATCGAACCCACCCCGCCACTGGCACAGGAGGTGCTGGAGAAGCTGCCGGCCAAGGTCCAGCGCTGGCTGTCGCGCGGCGGGCCGTTCGAATTTCGCCACGTGTTTCCACGCGACGAACTCCGGCCGCCCAAACGCCCACCGTTCCAGCAGATGTGGCTGCGCCTGAGCGACTCGATCGGCGACGACCTCGGCCTGCACCGTGCCTTGCTCGCCTACGCCTCGGATTTCCAGCTGCTGGGCACCTCCACCTTTCCGCACGGCATCAGCTACTACACGCCGAATGTGCAGATGGCCTCGCTCGACCATGCGCTGTGGTTTCACCGCCCGTTCCGCGCCGACGACTGGCTGCTGTATTCGCTCGACAGCCCGACCGCGCAAGGCGCGCGCGGGCTGGCACGTGGGCAGTTCTTCACCCGCGATGGCGTGCTGGTCGCCAGCACCACACAGGAAGGCTTGATCCGTGTCGTGCCCGACGGTAGCGCGGTCGCCGTGCCGGCCAAGGAATAGGCGTGTCGATTTCTTCATGGCACTCGCCGCGCCCAGGCGTGGCGACCGGTGCATCAACGCTCTGGCATGGATCGACGTCCCCGCCAACTTCTCTTTCCACCTCGAACACGCGCATTTGCTGCGCGATCCGTTCGGGAGCCAACGGCACACCCTGAATCATGCGCAAGATCTTCAGCAGTCAACGTATCGAAACCGCCGAAGGCGTGGCCAATCTGCTGCGCGAGGCCGGTATCGACGTGCGCATGAGCAATGGCCGCTCCTATGAAAGCAAGCGCACCGGCCAGTTCAGCTATCTCGAACAAGGCAATGCGCAGGCCTATCCCACGGTGTGGATCGTGCACGCCGACGACCAGCCGCGCGCACGCGAGCTGCTGCGCGACGCCCGCCTGCTCGATACCACCCGCCGCGATCTGCCGAATGTGGAATACACCTTCCGCGAAGGCGAGAACGGATCGAGCTCAAGCGCGCGCAGCTGGGCCTGGCGCATCCGGCTGGTGCTGCTGTTGGTGATCGGCGCAGTGGCCATGTTCGTGGTCATGCGCCATCGCAGCGCACCTGATGCGGCGCCGCAGGTACAGCCGGCATCGCAACCGACAGCTCCTGCAGATACACAACCGCCTGCAGCAGAGGATGAGGAAATGCGCGTGCGGATCCAGCCGGCGCGCTGAGGACCACTGGCGACCGCATCATATCGGTCACATCCAGCGCCACCATGCGTCATGCTGGGAACAGGACATGGATTGCGCCGATGCACACCGACACGCTGGACCTGATGTTGCAACGCGAATTACCCAACGCCGCAGCCGGCTGCCAGCAGGCGTACGGTCGCATTGTGCGCGCCAGCCAGAATACGGTGACCGCCATCGCACTGGCGATCACCCGCGATATCGCCGCCAGCGAAGACATCGCCCAGGAAGCGTTCCTGCGTGCCTGGCAGCGGCTGGCGCAATTGCATCAGCCGGCCAGCTTCCTGCCGTGGCTGCGGCAGATCACCCGCAACCTGGCGCGCGACTGGCTACGCGCCAACCGGCATCGTGCGCTCAGCGGCGAAGCGGCCGAGCTTGCGATGGCGATGGCCGCCGACCCGGCCCCCTCGCCTGCCGACCATCTGCTGCAGGTGGAAGAAGAGATCGCCGCGCTCGACATCATTTCTGCACTGCCGGAAGAGAGCCGCGAGACGCTGCTGCTGTATTACCGCGAAGGCCAGAGTTCGCAGCAGGTCGCCTCACTGCTCGGCCTCAGCGACGCCGCCGTGCGCAAACGCCTGTCGCGGGCACGTGCCAGCGTGCGTCACGAGTTGCTGTGCCGGTTCGGCGAGTTCGCGCGCAGCAGCGCGCCCAGCGTCGCCTTCGCGACTGCGGTGACCTCGGCAACGATGCTGGCAGCGCCAGGAACCGCAAGTGCAGCCATCGTATTGGGCGGCATCGGTGGCGCGGGCAAGCTGGGCATGGGCGGCTTGACCGGCTCTGCCGTTGGCGGTGGCGGCGCGGCCGGTGCGCTGAGCGTCTGGTTCGGCATGCCGGCGCTGTTTGCTGCAGGCAGCGTGCTGGTTGCAGCACTGGGAACCTACTGGTCGGGCTGGTATCTGCTGCGCTTTGCCGAGACGGCTCGCGAAACCGCAGGTATCCGCCGCTTCATGCTCACAAGCACGCTGACGTCGGTGATCGTGTGCGGCAGCACGTTGCTGCTGAATCGACTCAGCACCGAACCCTGGTCGGACTTGCTGGTGCTGTGCGCAGGCATGGTCGTGATCAACTATCAAACGCTCCGCGTGCTGCCCCGGGTGATGCGCCCCATGCTGGAACGTGATGCACAACGGCGCGGCACCACGCAGGCACCAGTGCTTTACCGCTGTATGTTCAGTCCAGGCGCAATGCTCGTGAGCACGCTGGCGGTCCTGCTGCCAATCCTGCATCACTCCATCAAGGCGGGGATGCTATGACGCACTTGAAAGCCACGATCAGCCTGCGCAGCGGTCGAGCGAGACAGGCAGCGATCCAGAATCCTCGCATGGCGCTTGCAACCGGCATGCACCATGCCCTTCACAGACGCGCAACGGCGCTCTATGTGCTGTTCGCCGCGTTTGTTGATGCGATCTCGGTCATCGCGTGAGACACATGGATCAGCGAACCGCGGCGATCTTGAACGGCACGGCCCTGTAACAGCGTGGCTGAACCGCACTTTTTGACTGTATCCCAATGAATTTCATTGCCACTACTTCTCTGCGAGTATTCCAGCGGCTGTGCGACTGCAGCCGTGCAGTTTCGGCATACGGCGCTTTAAAAAGACCAGGAGAGCAATGCAGTGAAAAAGATCGTGACCGCAGGCCTGATGCTGCTGAGCAGCGCTGGCGCGTACGCGGAAGGACTGACAACCTCGCCCGACGGCCAGACGCTGGCCGTGAGCTTTGGAGAACCCACCGTCAAACAGGTGCTCCACTATCGCAAGATGTACGAG
Organism: Xanthomonas sp. 3075; assembly: GCF_014197275.1. Classification (GTDB taxonomy): domain Bacteria; phylum Pseudomonadota; class Gammaproteobacteria; order Xanthomonadales; family Xanthomonadaceae; genus Xanthomonas; species Xanthomonas campestris_B. Next base: position 70,303 of record NZ_JACIFI010000016.1, read on the forward strand.
AAGAAGCCGTTTCCCGATGCGGAGATTTATTACTACGCCAACGGCATGTACAAGATCATTTCGCAGGGCGAGAACCACTATGGCGTCTACGTCCTGCAAGGCAGTTTCGACGACGAGACCTGCACGGTGAAGTTCATCTCACTCCCCTCTCCAGACTGGGGCAACAAAACCGCTTTCCACCAGCTGACCTTCATCCGCGGCAGCAAGGAAAACGTCTTCATTCAAAACGCCGTCGTCGAAACGGGTGAAGCCATTGCACAGCAGAACGGAACCTACACGCAGGAAAAGAACACGCTCGCCAATCCTGTCCCCAAGCAGTGGCACAGCAAATGACAACCTGCGCTGGCGTCGCACGGTGATGTCGAGCGCCCGAATCGGCACTGTTGTTGTCGCCGGAGAGTATTCCAACGCCGCCGGAACCTGACGGCAGGCCGTGATGCTGCACCGGCCGGAACACACTGGCACATCGCGCTATCGCTACCCGGCGAGCTGCCATTACGGCATGAGCTCGCCTTTTCCAGCAACGGGTGAGGTAATCGCAGCGCATGGCAGCGCCATGCAAAAAGCCTCCCTTGCGGGAGGCCATGGGTCGATCGGCGCCTTGTTGCATCATCCGTGTGACTGAGATCCTTACCGCTACCGTTGACGCGGCACGTGTTCAGCCACGTGCCGCGTCAACACCTGCTCAGTTGCCCGCAGCAGGCTTGGCCGGCATCGCACGCTTGCCGTGTTCGCCATGCTCGCCCTGTCCCCAGCGGCCATGCTCGCCGCGTTGCTTGGATGCCGCATCGAACTCGGCCTTGCTCAACTTGCCGTCCTTGTCGGTGTCGGCCTTGGCAAACCACGCATCGCGATGCTGTTGCATGCGTAGCTCACGGTCGGCACGATCGACGAAGCCGTCCTTGTTGAGGTCCATTGCATCGAAACGTGCAGCGAACTTGGGGTCGGTCTTGGCTTCTTCGCGGCTGATGCGGCCGTCCTTGTTGGTGTCGAGCTTGCTCATCCATTCGCCACGTCCGCCACGCCCCATGCCACGGTGATGCGGGCGCTCATCGCGCGAGAGCTTGCCGTCCTTGTTGGCGTCCAGCGTGTCGAACTGCGCGGCAAGTTTCGGATCGGCCGCGGCTTCGCTGCGATCGATCATGCCATCGCCGTTGGTGTCGAGCTTGGCAGGACGCGGCGCATCGCCGGCGGCCGGCGGGGTGGCGGCGAACGCCGAGCCGGTGGACAGGGCGGCTAACACAGCAAGTGCGAGAAAGGGTTTGCGGGACATGAGAAACTCCTGGGATGTGAAAACCACACGCGGCACCTGCATGGGCCGCATCGCGTGGGTGGCGCACCCGGATTCACCGTACGCTGCCACCAACACCCACATCAACGAGCCATCGACGCGCCCGTTGACCTGCCAGCCCGGCGTATTCATCCGGCGGACAGTCGCCGCTGTTGCGACGCCCAGGCGTTATCCTGAAACCATGGCCATTCACGCCGACACCCACGATGACCTGCGCCTGTTCCAGACCGGCGAGCATGCCTGTGGTTACTGGTCCGACCGCCAGGCGCGCGACTTGGTACTGGACCCGCACGACCCGCGCTTGGGCGCGATCTATCCGCAGGCATTGGCATGGGGATTTCGCCGCTCCGGCGACCTGGTCTACCGGCCGCATTGCGAAACGTGCCGCGCCTGCGTACCGGTACGCATTGCCGTAGACGCGTTCCGGCCCGATCGCAGTCAACGCCGTTGTCTCGCGCGCAATGAAGAGCTGGTGGTGCGTGTGGCTGCCGCCGAGCGCACCGACGAACAACTCGCGCTGTATCGGCGCTACCTCAAGCACCGGCACCCCGGTGGCGGTATGGACGAGCACGGCGCCACCGAGTTCGACCAGTTCCTGATCGGCGGCTGGTCGCACGGGCGCTTCCTGGAAATCCGCGAACCGGCGGTGGCGCATGCACCGGGGCGGCTGCTCGCCGTTGCCGTCACCGATGTCACCGAGCATGCGTTGTCGGCGGTGTACACGTTCTACGCGCCGGAGGCTGCAGCGCGCAGCCTGGGAACGTTTGCGATCCTTCAGCAGATCCAATGGGCACGCCGCGAGCGCCGTGCGCATGTGTACCTGGGCTACTGGATCGAAGGCCATGCCAAGATGAATTACAAGCGTCGTTTCAGCGCACTGGAAGCCTACGACGGCCGCCAGTGGCGCGGGTTACCCGCCACCGCATCGGCACCGTGAATCGCAGCGCGCGACATCGGGCTGTCGCATCGGGCATGCGAGAATCGCGCGATGATCAGACCTCTTCTTTTGCTCGCGCTGACCGCGCTCTGCGCCGCCTGCACCCATCGCACGCCTGCATCGGCTGCCACCTCCGATAGCGCCACTGGCGAACCCGTGGCGACACAGCTACGCATCGCCACCTACAACACCTCGCTGTACTCCGACGAGGCAGGCGGCCTGGTGCGCGAGCTGCAGGGCGACAGCGCGCATGCACGCAAGATCGCCGCCGTGCTGCAGCGGGTGCGCCCGGACCTGGTGTTGCTCAACGAATTCGATTTCGACCCGGACCACCGCGCTGCCGATCTGTTCCAGCAGCGCTACCTGCAGGTCGCCCAGCCGGGCGGCGGCGAACCGTTGCGTTATCCGTATCGCTATCTGGCACCGGTCAATACCGGCGTGCCGAGCGGCCTGGACCTGGACAGCAACGGCACCGTCGGTGGCGATGGCCGCTCGCGTGGCAACGATGCCTGGGGCTATGGGCTGCACCCCGGCCAGTACGGCATGCTGGTGCTGTCGCGGTATCCGATCGATGCGCAGGGCGTACGCAGTTTTCAATTACTGAAATGGAGCGCGCTGCCGGGTGCGCTGCGGCCGCTGGATCCGGGGACCGGGCGTGCGTTTTACAGCGACGCGATCTGGTCGCAGCTGCGTCTGTCGTCCAAATCGCATTGGGACGTGCCGGTACGCACGCCGCTCGGGGTCGTGCATGCGCTGGTGTCGCACCCGACGCCGCCGGTGTTCGATGGCGCGGAAAAACGCAACGCCGCACGCAACCACGACGAGCTCGCGCTATGGCGTGCGTACCTGGACAACGCGGCCGACAGCAAACGCTGGCTGTGCGATGACAAGGGAATCTGCGGCGGTCTGGCGGCCGATGCGCACTTCGTGATCCTGGGCGATCTGAACAACGATCCGATCGATGGCGCAGGCCGCCACGAAGCGATCCGCGCATTGATCCATCATCCGCGCGTGCTGCACTACCCCACCCCGCGCAGCGAAGGCGGCCCGCAAAAGACCGCCGAATACGCCGCGCAAGGCATCGTGCACACGGGCGACCCGCACCAGGTCACCGGCGATTTCGGCCCGCAAGCCGGCACCATGCGGCTGGACTACGTGCTGCCATCGCACCAGTTCACGCTAATCGGCAGCGGCATCTTCTGGCCGGCCAGCACCGCCCCGGAAGCGGCGATTGCCGATGGCAGCGACCATCATGCGGTGTGGGTGGATATAGCTGTTAAGTAAGCGGGCAGCAGTCAGTTATCGCAGGAAGGATATATGGTGACCCGTCGACGATGGGTCACTGTTCCCGCTGCCTGATAGCAAGAAGGGGGTGGATTGATGATTTACCGCCTGATAACCAGCAGCAACAACGCTTTTTTCAACTGATATAGATGCCGGGGCCTATTGATAAGGGACAGGGAGAGCCGGACTAGTCCGGCTTCATCCCGTGGGTTTACACTCCGATGCAGCCCCAGTAATGCAAGGAAATCCGGATGAAACCAAAGCTGAAGGATCTGCGTTTCATCTTCCGAGGCTTATGGCTGTCGATCGTCATCGCCCCGATGCTGTCTGCCTGTAGCGCAAGCGCGCCAGCACCTACCGATAAGAAAGACCTCTTTCTTAGCCAACCCTTCCGGGTTGATGGTGCTGACGAACATGTGCGCTTCGAGTTTGAGGCAACGCCCAACAACATAAATCTTACCCAATCATACATTGTAGGATTAACACTGAGTCGCGAAGGTCAATTCGACCCAGTCACCAGATTAAATCACGGTGAACCTCCATTGCGTTATGCGCTCAAGGTTGATGCATGCAAGTGGACGGGAGACAAGTGCCTCAAAATAAAAACAGAGGACGCCTTTCAAGAATACATGAGGGAGGAACCAAGCAGGGGAAAATTCTTTGAATGGAGAAAAGGAAAAGATGATATTAAATATATCGACATTGGTGCTCACACTTCAGAATTAAGCGAATGGGTGGTCTGCAGACTACCCCTGGAAAACTACGGCCGTTATCGCATTGATATTTCAGCGCAGCCAGGCAACCCAGAGTTGAAAGACCCTACCGCACAAATTTCGATCCAGAAGAGATGGACATCCTCCAAGTAATCTCAATATCTCGCATGGAGCAAAAGATGGATAAGCAGAACCACACTGTAACAATTGTTATCGCGGCACCCGGCACTCCGTTATATAAGGACGGAAAGCAGCAAATAGTGGATGGCGAACCGGCCAGCTCTGCGCCGGGGCACATGTTTTTTATAATTGATGACGGCAGAGGAAAACCAACTAGTTACGGATTCGCCCCTATCAACCACGGCGAGATGAACGGGCCAGGAAAAATATATAACTCGGACTCCAAGGAGTATCATAATCCGACCTATTCAAGAACAATCGAAATAAGCAAGGAGCAATACGAAAAACTGCAAACATTCGGTGAAGAGCCGGAAAAGCTAGGCTTCGACAAAGAGTACAAGGATGTGCGCAACAACTGTGTCGACTTTACCTGGGCCGCACTCAATCATGCCGGTCTGCATCGCAACAAGAGCATCGATGTAAATGGCTTGCTTGGCCCCGCTGGAGTCGGGCAACTGCTTCCTGACGTTCGCATCCCTTTACCGCTCGAAGGCCAGGGGAAAGATGCTTACCGCCCCTTACGCAATATCCATGGCGTGGAAAGCATTGAAGCACCGTTTCCAGAAAGCCCCCTGAACAAGGAAGTTCGGCATCCGCTTCCCGCAGACAGATCGATCCAGCAACATATTTTGAGTGATGAGCGGCAACCGCCCTCACTGCGTAATCCCGATCATCCCGGGCACCCGCTGTTTGCACAAGCGCAGTCCCATGTGCAAGCCATGGATCAAGCAAACAACCGACAATCGGACGTACGCAGTGACAACCTGGCTGGTTGCCTGGCGGTGCAATCCTGCAAAATGGGCATGGACCGCATCGACGACGTGCGTCTAAGCGAGGACGCCTCACGTGCGTTTGCGGTACAGAACAATCCCAACTCACTGGGACCGCACGACCAGTTGCGTGCCCATGTGGATACTGTCGCTGCACTCAATACACCGCTGGAGCAGAGCAGTCAGAGCTGGGTCCAGGCTGCGGCGGAACGCGCGCACGGCGAACAGCAAAGGCAGATACAGCAAGAGCAGAGCCAACCACACTCTGCAAGGGCTTTGACCTGAAACTTGCAGTTCCGCTTATACATGCCCTTGCGTCCGACGCCTTCGATGGAGCAGACGGATGCCTATCAGACCACTGTCTGACCGTGGTCTGGTCTCACCCGCAACGGATGTAATGCGGGTGTAGCCACCATGGTTCACTAAGCAATGTTTCGTGATTACTGCACGTTAGCCGCATGCCAATCTCGCCATCTGCAAGCAAGGCAGTCTTGAAAATCGCGGGCAACGGTCAGGCCGATGCCCACAAAACCCCCGCAAGAACTACGTTATTTAGTCGCGAAGCTGAATCGTCAGCGCCGCAGCCGCCACACGCGCTTTCTCGCGTGCCGCATCGATACTCTCTGCACGCGCCAGGGTGACACCGACACGGCGGTGGCCGTCCACGCGCGGTTTGCCGAACAAGCGCAGCGCGGTGTCCGGGTCGCGCAATGCAGCGGCAACGTTGTCGAATACCGGGACGCCATTGCCGTGCGCGAGCAGCGCGCAGGACGCCGACGGGCCGCTCTGACGGATCACGCCGCCGTTTTCAGCACCGACTGGCAAGCCGAGGATGGCGCGTGCGTGCAGCGCGAATTCGCTCAGTTCCTGCGACACCAGCGTCACCAGGCCGGTGTCGTGCGGGCGCGGCGACACTTCGCTGAACCACACCTCGTCGCCCTTGACGAACAACTCCACCCCAAACAAACCCCAGCCGCCCAGATCGTCGGTGATGGCTTTCGCAATCTCCTGCGAGCGTTGCAAGGCGGCGGTCGACATCAGCTGCGGCTGCCAGCTTTCGCGGTAGTCACCGTCCTGCTGCCAATGGCCGATCGGGTCGCAGTACGAGGTGCCGCCGGCATGCCGCACGGTCAGCAGGGTGATCTCGTAATCGAAATCAATGAAGCCCTCGACGATGCAGCGGCCAGCGCCGGCGCGTCCGCCAGTTTGTGCGTAGTCCCAGGCCGCGTCGATGTCGGCTTCGCTGCGCAACGTGCTCTGGCCCTTGCCCGAGGACGACATCACCGGCTTGACCACGCAGGGCAGGCCCACCGCAGCGATCGCCTCGCGATACTGGGCGGCGGTATCGACGAAGCGATACGGTGACGTCGGCAGGCCCAGGGTTTCGGCAGCCAGGCGGCGGATGCCTTCGCGGTCCATGGTCAGGCGTGCGGCGCGCGCGGTGGGAATCACGCGCTGGCCCTGATCGCGCTCCAGCGCCACCAGGGTTTCGGTATGGATGGCTTCGATCTCCGGCACGATCAGGTGCGGCTGCTCGGCGGCGATCAGCGCGCGCAGCGCGGCAGGATCGAGCATGTCCAGCACGTGCGAGCGTTGCGCCACCTGCATCGCGGGTGCGTTGGCGTAGCGATCGGCAGCGATCACCTCCACCCCGAAGCGCTGCAATTCGATCGCCACTTCCTTGCCCAGTTCGCCCGAGCCCAGCAGCAATACACGGGTGGCGGAAGGCGATAACGGCGTACCGAGGGTGGTCATGGGCGCGGTCCAGATCGAAGGGGGACGTCATTCTAGCGGTCCGTCACTCAGACCGCCGGCCGCGGCCCTTGCGCCACCTGATATCACTTTGATATCTTTTTCAAACTCTCCAAGGATATCCGCACGATGAAAGAGAAGCCGATCCGTTCACTGCCGGGCATCCCCGTCGTCGTTGTCGCCGGCGCAGCGTTCGCTGCCGCCACCTGGATGCTGCTGACGGGCAACGCCATGCCCGCAGCGCTGATCGTCACCATCGTGATCGGTGCGGTCGGCATCTTTTTCCTGGCCGGCCTGTACACCCTGGAACCCAACCAGGCCGCCGTGCTCAGCCTGTTCGGCAAGTACATCGGCACGGCCCGGGACTCCGGCCTGCGCTGGAACAGCCCCTTCTACGCCAAGCGCCGAGTCAGTCAGCGGGTGCGCAACTTCGAGAGCGGACGACTCAAGGTCAACGAGCTCGATGGCAGCCCGATCGAGATCGCTGCGGTGATCGTCTGGCAGGTGCTGGATGCTTCGGAGGCCGTCTACAACGTCGACGACTATGAGAGCTTCGTGCACATCCAGTCCGAAGCGGCGCTGCGCGCGATGGCCACCAGCTATCCCTACGACCAGCACGAAGATGGGCAAATCTCGCTGCGCAGCCACCCGGCCGAAATCAGCGAACAGCTCAAGCGGCATCTGGACGAGCGCCTGACCCAGGCCGGCGTGGACGTCATCGAAGCGCGTATCAGCCACCTCGCCTACGCACCGGAAATCGCCCAGGCCATGCTGCAGCGCCAGCAGGCCAACGCAGTGATCGCCGCACGCACGCGGATCGTCGCCGGTGCGGTGGGCATGGTCGAAATGGCGCTGGCCGAGCTGCAGAAGAACGGCGTGGTGCAACTGGACGAAGAGCGCAAGGCACACATGGTCAGCAACCTGCTTACCGTGCTGTGTTCTGATCGCGGCACCCAGCCGGTGGTCAACGCCGGCTCGCTGTATTGAGGTGATGCAATGAATGTCATGGTGCCGCTGGTGGTCGCTCTTTCCGGCTTGCCCGCGTTGGCGATCGCCGCCTCCATCGGGGCGGACGACGACGACCGTGCGCGCGGGCTGGGCCTGCGCTGGGCCTTGATCAGCCTGGTGATCCTGATCGGCGCCGCCTGCCTGTACTGGGCCGGCGATAGCCGCGCCGGTATCTACGCGGTGGTGATCGGCATGCTCGTCGGCGTCAACGTATTGATCGTTTCGATGGTCATGCACCTGCGCCGCCACAGCGGCCGCGGTGAGCGCGAGTGAGCGAAAAAAAGGCCTACCCGCTGCGCATCAACGCCGATGTGCTGGCTGCCATGCAGCGCTGGTCCGACGACGAGTTGCGTAGCCTCAACGCGCAGATCGAATACGTGTTGCGCGATGCGCTGCGCAAGGCCGGCCGGCTGCCGAAGCCGCACGACGACAAGGAACCGCAGGCATGAGCAGGCACTGCAACCGGCGAAGCGTCGCCACAGCGCTGCCATGTCTCAAAGCCTTCAACGGCGATGACAGTCAGCTCGCGGCGGCCACACCAAACACCCCCGGCATGCGCGTTATCAGGCACCCACACGTATCGCCAGGTGCCGCAGCGCCACTGCCCACCAAGGAAGCCCGATGACGACGCGATCCGGCCAACGCCCCGGCAACGCTGCACAGCACACGGTACGCACCGGGCACCGCCCGCACCGGCGCGATTACGCCGTCGCTGCGGTCGCGCCCTGGGGGCTCGCGCTGTGGCTGTGGCTCCCGTTGCTGGCTGTCGCGTGCGTGCTCGTCGTGGTGCATGCGGACAATGTCCGCAACGGGCATCCTGCCGCCCTGTACGCCCACCTGGCACTGCTGCTGGCAATCGCAGTGAGCTGCACCGTCGCGCATGCGCGCCGCGGTATCCGGCTGCAGGACGAGCACTTGATCGTGCGCTCGACACTGTTCACCAAGCAGGTGCCTGTCGACCAGATGCGGCTGGACATGGCGCGCGTGGTCGATCTGGCCGAGCACACAGCCTTCAAGCCAGGGCGAAAGTCTTTGGGCTTTGGCTACCCGGGCTTTCATTCCGGGTACTACCGCAGCAGACAGGCAGGCCCGGGGTTCTATCTGATCACCCAGTCAGCCCGCGTGCTGATCCTCCCACTCAAGAGCGGCAGCCTGCTCGTGCTCAGTCCCGAACAGCCGCGCCAGCTGCTGCAGGATCTACAGCAACTGGCCGCGCAACGCGCTTAGCCCTAACCTGTCGCGATGCGCACAACGCCGTCCCTGCTACTCAACACCACCGCCATCGAACTGGTGCCAGCCGCCCTCCTGCGTGCCCGCAGCAATGCCGACGCCCGCGTGCTGGCGCAGGCCGACTGGCTGCTAAGGCGCAAGCGTGATGGACGCTATCTGGCCGCGCAGCTGCCGCACGGGCTGATGCCGCTGGTGCCGCGACTGGCGCGCGAGCCAGGCCTGGACGAGGCACTGGACCGGCTGCAGAACGCCACTGCGCGATTTCACCAAGGCGACGAGGGCGTTCTTGCGGTCGACGGCTTGCAGCATCGCCTCACACAGCTCGGGCTTGTTGCCGATGACTATGTAGAACGCACCGGACTGCACCTAATCGCCGAACCGGCAACGCTGCAGTTCGCCGGGCGCGATCGCTTCGGCCGGCCGCTCTGGCTCAGCGCAGGCGCCGCGCGTGCCTGGCGGCAGATGCATGCGGCCGCGCTGCGCGCGGAGATCGTGCTCGATGCGATCTCCGGCTATCGCAGCCACGATTACCAACTGGGCATCTTCGAACGCAAGTTCTCACGCGGGCTGAGCCTGACGCAGATCCTGGCAGTGAACGCGGCGCCCGGCTTCAGCGAACACCACAGCGGCGATGCGCTGGATATCGGCACTCCGGGCGAACCACCGGCCGAAGAATCGTTCGAGGTCACCACTGCGTTTGCCTGGCTGTGCAGTCACGCGGGCCAGTTCGGCTACTGCCTGAGTTATCCACGCGACAATCCGCATGGCATCGTCTACGAACCTTGGCATTGGCGGTGGCACGCGGCCTGATGCGTGCGGCAACCAAGCGCGGATCGATGCGCGCGCCTATTCCTGCGAGCGCGGAGTCGGTACTTTGGTCGCGACGCTGAAGTCGGCGATCTTCCATAGATAGAACGCGGCGTAGGTGCGATACGGGCCCCAACGCTCGCCACGTGCGGCCAGTTCCTTCGGCGTCGGCATCTGTTCCTGCTTGTCCACGCGCTGGGCGCCCTTGCGCACGCCCAGGTCGTCGATGGGCAGCAGATCCGGGCGCCCCAGGCGAAACATCAGCATCATTTCCACCGTCCAGCGGCCGATGCCGCGCACCGGCACCAGCGCCTGGACGATCGCCTCTTCGTCCATGAAGGCCAGCCTGCGCAACGAGGGAATCTCACCCTCCTGCTCGCGCCGCGCCAGATCACGCAAGGCCAGCGCCTTGTTGCCTGACACGCCGCATGCACGCAATGCCGCATCGTCGACACGAGCGAGTGTCTCTGCATGCAAGCGCTGCGCACCGATGGCCACTTCCACCCGCGCCACGATCGTCGACGCGGCCTTGCCGCTCAGTTGCTGAAACAGGATTGCGCGCGCCAGCGCGTCCACCGGGTCGAACGGCTTGCGCCAGCCCGGTTGTGCGGCGATCGGGCCAATGCGCGTCATCCACGCACCCAGCGCGCGGTCACGCCGGGCCAGGGACGTAAACGCTGCCTCCACATCGAAACCGCGTGCATGGTGCGGCATGCTCAGCGCCGCAACGCGCCAAGCGCCAGCACCAACCAGCCCAGCATCAGGCTGATGCCGCCGATCGGCGCCAGGCCGGTCGACCAGTGCAACAACGCGCCGCCCACCAGACTGCCGGCAAACAGCAAGGTGCCGAGCAACAGCAGATACAGGCCGACCCGCCCGAACGCACGCGTTTCGGTCGCGCCAAGCGCCGTCAGTACGGCGCCATGGCCGAAGGCGTAGAACGACGCCAACTGCAGCCGCGATTGCACCAGCGCATCGGTTACGCCATGCGACGCATAGGCCGACACCCCCACGGCGGCGGCGGCCAGCAATGCACCGCAAAACGCCAGCAACGAGGGATGTTTCTTACGACGTTCAGGCAGAGACATGAAAGCAGGCTCCCGTTACAGCGCCGCAGCGCAAAAAAAAACGCGCCGCAAGACTGCGGCGCGTTTTCGTCTGGATCAGATCATCGTGGTGAGACGATTACTTGATGGCCCAGTAGACGTCATAGGTGCCTTCCGGCGTAAACGCCTTGTCCACGCCGCCCTTCCACGCTTCGTACGGACGCTCGGTCACGTCGTTGCCGCTGGTGGCGGCCCAGGCGCGCAGCGAGTTACGCACTGCATCCAGGCCGGCCATGTGGCCTGCGTAGGTCGCAAAGGCGGAACGGTGTGCCTTGGTACGCTCGTACTTGACCGGCGCTTCGGACGGAATGTTGACCTTCAATTCCTCACCCGTTGCGGCAACCGGGGTTGCGTCCACAGGTGCGGCGGCAGTGTCGTCCTTCTTGGCGTCCTTGGCGTCAGCCTTGGCGGTATCGGCCTTGGCATCGGTCTTGGCTGCGCCACCGGCACGCTTGCGCACCGGCTGCACGACGTCGAACGCATACTTGTCGCTGGCGAAGTCGGTGGTCACGATGCGAACGGGACCAGCAGCCTCAAGGCCGTTGGATTCCATCACACGCTTGATCCACTCCTGGTTGTCCTTGATCGACTTCTTGATCGTCTCGTTGTCACGATCGATGTTGCCTGCGGTGACGACCAGCAGGTCCTCGGCGGGCACATCGACGATCTTGAGATCGCTCAACACCGGCTTGCCATCCAGCTCGGCGCGGTAGTCGAAATTCGGCACGGTGGCCAGGGCGGTGGCCAGGCGCGACAGACCCAGCTTCAGGTCGTCGCCCACATGGCGGCTGACATACAAGCCGGCATAGCGACCGAACAGGTTCCAGCCGTACTTGACGCTGTAGTCCTGGGTGATCTTGACGTTCTTGTTGTTCTTGCCGGTCGTTGCCAGAGTGAAATTGGTGACCTTGTCGTAGCCCTTGGTGGGATCTTCGATCGCGATCTCAACACGCTCGTTCTTGACGGTGTTTTTGATTTCCCAGCTGCCCTTGCCGATATAGCCCTCTTCGGAGCTGTAGTCGACGCGTGCACCCTTGCCCTCTTCCGGGCCGGCCAGCTTCAGCTGGATCTTCGGGTCACGCAGCACAAGCGGGTTCCAATCCTTGAAACGACGGAAGCTGTTCACGGTGTCGTAAACAATCGTCATTCTGCGGTTGGTCTCAACACTCTCGGACATCTGCCGCTCCGAGGGCAATACCAAGCCCACCACGACAAACAAGCCAGCCACGATCCCCAAGGCGATCAGGAACTCGATAATACGGGTCATTCAGGAGGTCTCCGGGGCCGATCCCACGGCCGGGTTGAGTGAAGCGAAGCCGCCATCCTAGCAGGCTTCGAGAAAGATGTTCAGTTGTGCGACGGGTAGCGCGGTCTTGCAGTGTCATCCATTGCGCAACCGCGCCGTGCGGAACTGCGCGATCCCAACCTGCACAAGGGTTTTGGGCGGATTGCGCGCAGCTATCATGCATATCGCGCGCTGCGTGCGTGTGATGCGATCGCTATGCGACGCGATTTTAGTGTGCGGCCACCCACCCGGCCACACGGCAAGCGGCCAGACCACACGCCGTGGCCTATCCGGCGCCTGGTGCAGCTCCGGCGCACACCGTCAAGCGCCGGACCTGCCGCTGGCCCGGCTCCGCCGATCAGACCAATTGCAACTCGAAGGCCTTCAGCACCGCACGGGTGCGGTCGCGCACGCCGAGCTTGGACAGGATATTGGACACGTGATTCTTGATCGTGCCCTCGGCCACGCCCAGCGAATTGGCGATCTCCTTGTTGGAAAAGCCGCTGGCCATCAGCCGCAGGATCTCGGTCTCGCGGTCGGTGAGCGGATCGGGCCGGTCGAGGCTGACGAACTCGTTGCGCATGTGCTCCAGGCCCGAGAGCAGGCGCTGGGTCACCGCCGGCTGCACCAACGAGCCGCCGCCGGCGACGGTGCGGATCGCGCCGACCAGTTGTTCCAGCGACACGTCCTTGAGCAGATAGCCCTTGGCGCCGGCCTTGAGCCCGGCCAGCACCAGCTGGTCGTCGTCGAAGGTGGTCAGGATGATGGTCGGCGGCAGCGTGCCGTTGCGCGAGAGCATCTGCAGCGCTTCCAGGCCGGACATCACCGGCATGCGCATATCCATCAGCACCACATCGGGCTGGATCTGCGGGATCTGCTCGACCGCCTGCTTGCCGTCCGAGGCCTCGGCGACCACCTCGATGCCGTTATCCAGCGCCAGCAGCGAGCGGATGCCCTGGCGTACCAGGGTTTGGTCGTCGACCAGGCACACACGGATCATCAGAACACTCCTTGGGTCACGGCCGCAGGCATCAGTGCCGGCGCGCCTGGAACGGAGATGCGCAGGCCGAAGCCGTCACCCCGCCGGGTTTGTATCTCGAGCTGACCACCATACTGGCTCAGTCGCTCGCGCATGCCGCGCAGCCCGTTGCCGGGCGCCACCGTCTCGGCGCCGTGGCCATCGTCGCGCGCGTCGATCAGCACGGTCTCGGCATCGCGGCGGACCTGGATCCACAGGTTGCGCGCGCCGGCGTGGCGCACCGCGTTGGTGATGATTTCCTGCGTGCAGCGCAACAGCACATGGGCGCGTTCGGGGTCGTCCAGGGTCAGCGGCTGGGCGATGTCAAGATGAATGTCCAGCGACGGCACCTGGGTCACCAGCGGGCGCAGCGCCGCTTCCAGGTCGATCGCGCCGCTGTCGCGCAGGTGGCTGACCGCTTCGCGCACATCGGTGAGCAGCAGCTTGGCCAGCGTATGCGCCTGGCGCACGTGCTCCTGGGCCTGGCCCTCGGTGATATGGCCGGCCACTTCCAGATTCAGGCTCAGCGCGGTGAGGTGGTGGCCGAGCAGGTCGTGCAATTCGCGCGAAATGCGGGTGCGCTCGTTGATGCGGGCGCTTTCGGCCAGCAGCGCGCGGGTGGCGCGCAGTTCGGCATTGAGCCGGCGCTGTTCTTCGCGCGCCTCGGTCTGCTGGCGCGCGACCAGGCTGGTGACGAAGATGAACATCGAAAAGCCGCCGTACAGCAGCGACTGCATCAATGCACCCGAGATCGGAAAGCCCAGCAGCAGGTGATAGACCGGCAGCACCGCCAACTGGCTCAGCACCAGCCACACCACACCGACGCGCAGCGGCAGCAGCCAGGGGATCACACCGGCCGCCACCATCATCAGGATGCTGCCGAGCCCGGTGCCGGTCAGATAACTGACCGCCAGCGCGCACACGGTGAGCAGCAGCAGGATCAGCCGGTCATACCAATGGGCGTGCCCGCCACTGCTCAGGCCACGGGTCAACCAGAAGTAACTGGCGCCGAAGCCGACGAAGAACGCCGACATCAGGACGGCCTGGGCCACGCTGCGGTGCCCCCCCTCCTCGGCCGGCGTCCAATAGATGAATACCAACGGCATGGCGATCATCGCCCAGGTAAACAGGCCGGCGAAGCGCAGCACGCGCGTATGACTGAGGTGTCCCAACATGCACGCATCTTAGGCGCAACGCGCCGCCTTGCCCTCTTGCCGGAAGTCATGCATGGCGCGCAGCAAGGCCGCCGCATGGCGATGCACTACCTCGCCATGCGGGCGGCGCAGGCACCGCGGTCTCGCACGCAGGCGCGCCGGACAGCACGCACCGGTCGCCGCTGCTGGCCCCGCATGTAATAATCAGACGCAGATCCGATTTCGGATCGAGAGCGTTACCCCACGGAGTCCTAATGTCGATCGTTATCCGCGACGTGCGCGAGCACGAGCTCGATTCCGTCCTGGCCCTGAACAACAATGCCGGACTGGCAATCCTGCCGCTGGATGCAACCAAGCTGCAACGCTTCTACGCGCAGGCCGAATATTTCCGCGTCGCCGAGCGCGACGGCAACCTGGCCGGGTTCCTGGTCGGGTTCGGCAGTGGCAGTGCCCATGACAGCAGCAATTTCGCCTGGTTCCGGGACCGTCACCCGGAATTCTTCTACATCGACCGCATCGTGGTCGCCAGCCGCCGTCGCGGTGGTGGCGTCGGGCGTGCGTTCTATGCCGACGTGCAGAGCTATACCGAGCTGCGTTACCCGCAATTGGCCTGCGAGGTGTTCCTGGACCACGGCGCCGACGCGGCGCTGCTGTTCCATGGCAGCTTCGGCTTCCGCGAGGTCGGCCAGAACACCATGGCCGACGTGGACGTGCGCGCCAGCATGCTGATGAAAGACATGTGCAGCTATCCGTGGGTCAAGGAGACCTATGGCGGCAAGTTGCCCGAGCAGTTGCCGTGGGTTGGCCGGCCGCGTCATGCCGCCACCACCGACAACCCGTCGACGGGGAGCTGAGGCGTGGCTAGCGTGAATGTAGATTTTGAACAAGCCGGCGAACTGAAGATCGGCCAGGTGGGCATCGCCAATCTGCGCGTGCGCACGCTGGACGTGCCGCGCCTGGTGCAGGAGATGCGCGAGCGCGTGTCGCGTGCGCCGAAGCTGTTCGGCCGCGCGGCGGTGATCCTGGATTTCGGCGGACTCTCGCAGCTACCGGACGTAACCACCGCCAAGGCGCTGCTGGACGGCCTGCGCGATGCCGGCGTGCTGCCGGTGGCGCTGGCCTACGGCACCAGCGAGATCGACCTGCTCTCGCAGCAGCTCGGCGTGCCGTTGCTGGCCAAGTTCCGTGCGCAATACGAACCGACGGCGGTCAGCCCGCCGCCTCCACCGCCGCCCCCTGCGCGCGCCGAACCTGCAGCGCCGGCCGTGCGGCCCGCACCTGGCCGCATGCAACGCAACGCGGTGCGCTCGGGCCAGCAGCTGTACGCGGAGAACTGCGACCTGACCGTACTCAGTACGGTGGGTGCCGGGGCCGAGGTCATCGCCGACGGCAGCATCCATATCTACGGTACCCTGCGTGGCCGCGCTTTGGCCGGCGCGCAGGGCAACCCTGACGCGCGCATCTTCTGCCGCGACTTCCACGCCGAACTGGTCGCCATCGCTGGCCACTACAAGGTGCTGGACGATGTTCCCATGGACCTGCGTGGCAAGGCCGTCCAGGTCTGGCTGGAGCAGGATCAGATCAAGATCGCTGCGCTGGACTGACGCAGCCCAACCACAGAAATATTTCGGAGAAATCCTTTGGCTGAAATCATCGTAGTCACCTCCGGCAAGGGCGGCGTCGGCAAGACCACCACCAGCGCGAGCCTGGCCTGCGGGCTGGCACGGCGCGGCAAGAAGGTCGCCGTCATCGACTTCGACGTCGGTCTGCGCAACCTGGACCTGATCATGGGCTGCGAGCGGCGCGTGGTGTACGACTTCGTCAACGTCGTGCATGGCGAAGCAACGCTCAAGCAATCGCTGATCAAGGACAAGCGCTTCGACAACCTGTACGTGCTGGCTGCCTCGCAGACCCGCGACAAGGACGCGCTCACCCAGGACGGCGTGGAAAAAGTGCTCAAGGATCTTGCCGCCGACGGCTTCGAGTACATCGTCTGCGATTCGCCGGCCGGCATCGAAAAGGGCGCGTTCCTGTCGATGTACTTCGCCGACCGCGCGGTGGTGGTGGTCAACCCCGAGGTGTCCTCGGTGCGCGACTCGGACCGCATCATCGGCCTGCTCGATTCCAAGACCCGCAAGGCCGAGGAAGGCAAGACCGTGCCGGCGTTCCTGCTGCTGACCCGCTACAGCCCGGGCCGCGTAGAAGGCGGCGAGATGCTCAGCATCACCGACGTGGAAGAAGTGCTTGGCCTGAAGGCCATCGGCGTGATTCCCGAATCCGGCGACGTGCTCAATGCCTCCAACAAGGGCGAGCCGGTGATCCTGGATGCCGAGTCCCCGGCCGGCCAGGCGTATGACGACGCAGTCGCCCGCATCATGGGCGAAGAGCGCCCGATGCGATTCATATCCGTGGAGAAGAAAGGCTTCTTCAGCAAGCTGTTCGGAGGGTAAGCATGGGCCTGCTCGATTTTCTCAAGAGCAAGAAGAACACCGCCGAGACGGCCAAGAACCGCCTGCAGATCATCATTGCGCAAGAGCGCAACCACCGCGGCGGGCCGGATTACCTGCCGCTGATGCAGCGCGAATTGCTGGAAGTGATCAAGAAGTACGTCAACATCGACGCCGATGCGGTGCGGGTGGATCTGGTCAAGGATGGCGAGCACGACGTGCTGGATATCTCGGTCGCCTTGCCGGAAGACGGCGACAAGTAAGCGTCTTCGACGGCACCGTCTACGCACGGTGCCGTTTTTACCGCTGGCAACATCCATGCTTGCGCGAACGCCGGTTGATGCGCTGCGGGTTGGGAAGCGAAACGGCCATGCCACCCTGGATGTCTACGCACCTGTCCGTGCAAGCGATTGCCTGCTGCCTGGTGTCAGTGAACTCAATGCATTCTGATGGCACGCGGTTCGTCCAGTGCCGTCATCGTGTCTGCCCTGCCGCAGCGCTGCGGCGTCCATCGACCGCGAGCTCTCCCGCGTGACCATCGACTCTTCTTCCAGCTCCGGGTCTGCCGCCGTGTTATGCGTGGGCGATATTGGCCTGGACGCACCCAACGCCCTGCTCGCCCGTTATGGCCTGCGCCTGCATCGCGTGGAGACCGGGGCACCGATACCGGGCAGTTTCTGGGGCGAGCCGGAAGCGGGCATCATCGGCTGCGACGTGTACGTGCGCGACGACACGCCGGTGCATTCGCTGCTGCACGAGGCCGGGCACCTGATCGTCTTGCCGGCAGAAAAGCGCGCTGCGGTGCATACCGATGCCACCGACTCGGTGGATGAAGAAGATGCCACCTGTTACCTGCAGATCTTGCTGGCCGATCAGTTGCCGGGCGTAGGCAGCGCACGCCTGATGGCCGACATGGACACCTGGGGCTACACCTATCGGCTCGGGTCCACACGCGCATGGTTCGAACAGGACGCGGAAAATGCGCGCAGCTGGCTGCGCGAGCGCGGGTTGTTGCCAGCCTGATCGTCGGCTGGACGATCCAGCGCAGCGCCCAAAGCGCCAGGCGCGCCTAGTCTTGCACCAGCCGCGTCGCAGCCATCGCGCCAGACAGATCCAGCGTGGCCACCGTGCCCTGCCCTGCATTGGAATCCAGGTTCAGATGCCAGCCCAGGTGCTCGCAGAGCCGCCCGATCAGCTCCAACCCGATGCCGTTGCCCTGACGCGCATTGCCGCGCGCCAGGCGCGCATAGATCGCACTGATTTCCTCCGGCGTCATGCCGTGGCCCGGGTCGGCGATGCGCACCACGCCGGGTGCACTGAGCGAGACATGGATGATGCCGCGATCGCTGTTTTCGATCGCATTGCGCAGCAGATTGCCGATGGCGGTCTGCACGATCGCCACCGGTGCAGTCAGGCTGCACGGCGGCAGCGTGTCGATGACCACCTGCAGATCCTTGTCTGCGCACAGGTGCGCGTGGTCGGCGACGATGTCCGGCAGCAGCTGGTCCAGGCGCACGGCATCGCTGTTGCGCGTCAGCCGGCCGGGATCCTTGGCCAGTACCAGCAACAAGGTGATCAGCTGTTCTACCGCACCGCTGGTCTGCGCAATGCGCTCCAGCTGATGGCGTACCGCCTGCGGTGTGCCGGGTTGCTCCAGCGCCAGTTCGGCGGCATTGCCAATCACCGCGATCGGGGTGCGCAACTCGTGGCTGGCGCTGTCGATGAAGGCGCGCTCGCGCTCGACGAACTGCCCGTTGCGATCCAGGTAGTCGTTGAGCGCATCGGCAATCACGTACAGCTCGGCGCTGCCCTGCGCGCCGACTGCAATGCGTTGCGAGCGCCGCTCCGGGCGCAGTGCGCCGATATCGCGCGCCAGCTCGACCAGCGGGCGCACCAGCCGCGCCATCGCATAGGTGCCCATCAACAAGGTGACACCGATCAAGGCAACGCCTGCGGCCAGCATCCAGCGGGTGATGAAGTGTTCCAGCGCCTCGAAGTCGGTGATGTCCAGCACCAATGCCAGCCGCCCGGCGTGCGCCGTGTCGCGCACCATCACCGCGCTCCGGCGACCGGCGATTGACAGCCCGTCGTGCAACCCCGGATGCAAGGTGCGCAGCACCGGCGGCACCGCCGCGCTGTCGTCGACGCGGTACAGCCGCAAGGTGTCCGAATCCTGCCAACGGTAGTCCGGATTCTGCGCGCTGCGGTCCAGGATACTGTTCAGTTCCGAATTCAACAGCGAGCGCCAGACCCCGTGTTCGGCGCGTTCGTGCAGATACTGCGCAGTGCCGAACACCGCCAGCGTCATCAACAGCGTATAGCCAAACAACCACGCCACGACGCGACGACCCAACGGGCGCTGCCTAGCCATCGTTGCAGTCGCCATTGGCAGGCTCGCCGCCATCCTCCAGCGCCGCCAGGCGATACCCCAGGCGCGGCAGCGTGTGGATCAACTTCTGCGCAAACGGGCCATCCACGCTACGGCGTAATTCGTAGATGTGGGAGCGCAGCATGTCGCCATCGGGCGGCTCGTCGCCCCAGAGCGATTGCTCCAACCGTTGCCGGGTGACGGCAGCGGGGCTGGCCTGCATCAGCACTTCCAGCAACTTGCGGCAGGCCGGATACAGATGCAGTGCCTGCCCGGCGCGGGTGGCTTCCAGCGTCGCCAGATCCAGACGCAGGTCGGCCACCTGCAGCAGCTTGCGGCGACGGCGACCTTGCGCACGCGCCAGCAAGGCCTCGATGCGCACTTCCAGCTCGGGCAGCGCGAACGGTTTGGTCAGGTAATCGTCGGCACCGGCACGGAAGCCGGCGATCTTGTCGGGCAGTTCGTCGCGCGCGGTGAGCATGATCACCGGCAACTCGGACTGGTGCTGTTCGCGCAGCCGACGCAGCACTTCCGGGCCATCCATGCGCGGCATCATCCAGTCCAGCACCAGCACGTCGTACTGCTGGGTGGTGGCCAGATGCAGGCCGGTGACGCCATCGGGCGCCGCGTCCAGGGTGTGCCCGCGTGCTTCGAAATAGTCGAACAGGTTGGCAACCATATTGCGGTTGTCTTCGATGACCAGCAGCCGCATGAGCGCGTTTCCAGAGCGCCCCGACAGGGACGGTGTGCGCATCCTAACCGAGGCGAGCCGAACCCGACCGCTCCAGGCGGGCTGGCACGCATTCCGACAACATTCCGACCTGCTTGCCAGCTATCGTTCTGCCCCTTTTGATCGGGGCGTGCGCGTGTCGCCTGCCAGCTCTGCCTCTGTCCCGCGTCGGCGCGCGCTGCTTGCCGCATTGCTGCTGATCGTTGTCAGCCTGCTGGCCGGGCTCGGGCTACGCCAACCCAATCCGCCGGACGAGCCGCGCTTTGTGCTGGCCGCACGCACCATGGTCGACAGCGGCCATTGGCTGCTGCCGCACCGTGGCAGCGAGCTGTACGCGGAAAAGCCGCCAGTGTTCATGTGGCTGCAGGCGGCGAGCCATGCGCTGGTGCCGCACTGGCCGGTTGCGTTTCTGCTGCCCTCGCTGCTGGCCGCGCTGGCAACGCTGTGGCTGACCTGGGACATGACCCGCCGGCTGTGGAACCGGCGCGTGGCCGGCTATGCGGTGCTGGCGTTGTTTGCGGTACTGCAGTTCGGCCTGATGGCCAAGCGCGCGCAGATCGACATGGTGCTGGTGGCGCTGACCACGCTGTCGCTGTGGGGGCTGCTGCGGCATGTGCTGCGCGGGCCGGATTGGCGCGCGTGGACGCTGGGGGTGTTCGCCGCCGGCGTCGGCACGGTGACCAAGGGCGTCGGTTTCCTGCCGCTGCTGCTGTTGCTGCCATGGATGGCGTTGCCGCGCCGGCATTGGAGCGTGCTGCCGGCGCGTGCACAGGCCGGGCGCAGCTGGTTGCTGGTGCTGCCGGCATTCCTGGCTGGCACCGCGGTGTGGCTGGGACCGCTCGGCATCGCGCTGCTGCATGGCGATAACCCGCAACTGCACGCGTACGCGCACGAGTTGTTGTTCAAGCAGACCGGCACGCGGTATGCGCACGCATGGCATCACGTCAAACCGGCCTGGTACTACCTGCAGGTGATCGCCACGCTGTGGTTGCCGGGCTGCCTGTTGTTGCCGTGGCTGCTGCCGGCATGGTGGCGCCGGTTGCGCCGCGGCGACCCGCGTTATGTGCTGTTGCTGGCGTGGAGCGTGTTGGTGCTGCTGTTCTTCAGCGCCAGCCCGGGCAAGCGCGAGGTCTATCTTTTCCCGATGCTGCCCGCGCTGTGCATGGCGGCAGCGCCGCTGCTGGCCGGGCTGCTGCGCCGACGCGGTGTGCGTGCGCTGCTCAATGGCTATGTGCTGCTGCTTGCACTTGCCGGCCTGAGTCTGGGCGGCGGCATCGCGCTGCATCTGCATTGGGCGGAAAACACCGCGCTAAAACGCGGCATGGCGCTGGCGTCGTTGCAGTCGGTGGGGTTCTGGCTGATCGGTCTTGGCATCGTCGGCCTTGCCGTGCTGGCGTGGTCGCGGGGCCGCCGCGCGGGCACCGCGGTGGTGGCCATGACGGCGGCGCTGTGGATCGTGTACGGCCTGGGCTTGATGCCGGCACTGGACCCTTACAGTTCGTCCGCGCGGCTGATGCAGCGCGTCGGCCAGCGTATCGGCCCGAATGCCGAGTTGGGCATGCTGGCCTGGCGCGAGCAGAACCTGCTGCAGGCCGACCGCGCAGTGACCGACTTCGGCTTCAAGGCGAGTTGGCAGCAGCAATGGGACAAGGCAGGCCCGTGGCTTGCGCAGGCGCCGGAAAAGCGCTGGTTGTTCGTGCTCAGGCAGGCTGTACCGGCGTGTATCGATCCGGCGCAACGCATCGACATCGGCGAATCCAATCGCAATCAATGGCAATTGGTGCCGGGCACCGCATGGCATGCCGGTTGCATCGCCACTGCGTCCGACACCGAACAAACCGGTAGCGACGGCGATACAGACTGAACGCTTGGTGTCGGGTTAACGGCTGGGCAACTCCGGTCCGACCGCTCTCCGACATCCGGGTTTCGAAGATGCCGGGCAATGACACAGGCCGACATCCCGATGAGCACGCTTCCCGTCCATGCGCCAGTTCTGGCGCGCACCGCCCCTGATGTGCGGGCACGTTTTTTTGTTCGCCATCTGTGGATGCCGCTGACCGGTGTGCTGTTGCTCAGCGCGTTGTTGATGGGCGCCGGCGGCGACCAATGGATTGCCGATGCGCTGTACCGGATGGAAGGCGGCCACTGGCTGCTCAAGGACCACTGGTTCACCAGCGGCGTGATTCATCGCATCGGTAGAGGCTTGAGCACGGCGGCGGGTGTCAGCGTCGTGATTCTGGCGGTGGCTGCCTGGTGCAGGCCGCGTTTGCGCGTGCTGCGTTGGCCGCTCACCTATCTGGCCGCATCGGTCGCCTTGTCGACCTCGCTGGTGTCGTTGCTCAAGTCGTGGACAGCGATGGATTGCCCCTGGGATCTGAGCCGGTATGGCGGCACGCGGGCAATGATCGGCTTGTTCGAATCACGCCACGGCATGGCCGCGTCCGGTTGTTTTCCGGCCGGACATGCCAGTGCCGGATATGCGTGGGTTGCGCTGTATTTCTGTGCGTTGTCGCTGCGTCCTGCGTGGCGCGTTCCAGGTTTGTGCGTAGGCTTGGTGGCAGGTCTCATTTTCGGCGTTGCGCAGCAACTGCGTGGCGCGCATTTTGTCTCGCACGATGTGTGGTCGCTGGCAGTGTGCTGGCTGACGGCACTGGCGTTGTACTGCGTGATGCTGGCTCGTCCGCATCGCGCGTCTGATGCGATGTTGCCATCGGGGGATGCAGCATGAGCACCTGGTTACCGGAACCGCAACCGCGCGGACGTAGCGGGCTGCGCGTGCGCGCATGGAGCACGCGGCCGACGCTGTCGACCGAAATGCTGGTGTTGCTGTCGAGCCTGTTCTTCGCACTGGTGTGCAATCAGCTGTTCTGGCGCTCGGCAATGGCCACGCACCCGGGCAGTGTCGGGTTTGCCATGTCGTTGTTGGCGCTGCTGGTCGCCGTGCACGCACTGTTGTTGGGTCTGCTGGTGTGGCGCTGGAACGCCAAACCGCTGCTGACCCTGCTGCTGTTCACCACCGCGCTGGCCGCGCACTACATGAACAGCTACAACGTCTATCTGGATGCGGACATGCTGCGCAACGTGCTGCATACCGACCACAAGGAATCGCGCGAATTGCTGACGCCCGGCTTGATCCTGCCGATGGTGTGCTACTTCCTGATTCCGACGACATTGGTGTGGCGCATACGTTTGCGCGCACGCAGCACCGGCAAGGCGCTGGCGATCCGCGCAGGCTTCCTGCTGGCCGTCGCAGCGGTCGGCGCAGCCGGCACGATGCTGTCGTTCCAGGATATTTCCGCATTGATGCGCAATCACCGCGAGGTGCGTTATCTGGCCACGCCGATCAATTACATCGTCGCGTTGCGGCAGGACCTCAAATCCGATTCGCCGATCAAGCATGCGCCCAAGCAACCGGTCGAACACGATGCCACCGCAACGCCGCGCGCTGCTGGCAGCCGTCCACGCCTGTTGCTGCTGGTGCTGGGCGAAACCGCACGTGCGCAGAACTGGGGCCTCAATGGCTATGCACGCCAGACCACGCCGGAGCTGGCGCAGGCGGGCGTGATCAATTTCCCGGACATGCATTCGTGCGGCACCAGCACCGAAGTGTCGGTGCCGTGCATGTTCTCGCCGTTCGGCCGCCGCGATTACAACGAAGACATGATCCGCGGCCACCAATCGTTCCTGCACGTGCTTGAACACGCCGGCATTTCCACGCTGTGGCGCGACAACCAGTCCGGCTGCAAGGGCGTGTGCGATGGCCTGGAGATCCAGAAGCTGGATGACGCCACCACCCCGGGCCTGTGCGCCGATGGCCGCTGCATGGACGAGATCCTGCTCCGCGATCTGGCCGCGCAAGTGCGTGCCAAGCCCGGCGACCGCGTGGTGGTGGTGCATCAACTCGGCAGCCACGGCCCCAGCTATTTCGAGCGGTATCCGGCGCAGTTCGAGCGCTTCAAGCCGGTATGCAGGACTGCCGACCTGGGCAGTTGCAGCCGTCAGGACATCGTCAACGCCTACGACAATTCCATCAGCTATACCGACCATTTCCTCAATCAGGCCATCCACACCCTGCGCAGTTTGTCCGATTACGACACCGCGATGATCTATCTGTCCGATCACGGCGAATCGCTGGGCGAGAAGGGCCTGTATCTGCACGGCGTGCCGTATGCGATCGCCCCCAGCGAGCAGACCCACGTGCCGATGGTGATGTGGTTCTCGCCGGAGTTTGCGCGCGACCGCGGCCTGGACCAGGCCTGCCTGCGCCACCGTGCCGGCCAGTACACCGACCAGGACGCGCTGTTTCCCTCGGTGCTCGGCCTGATGCAGGTCAAGACCAGCGTGTATGCGCGCGAACGCGATGTGTTCGCGCAGTGCACGGGGAAAGGCTGAGCGTTCTGGCACCGCCAGCGGCGGGATCGTCCGCCGCTGGGTGGCATCGGCAGCTGCAGCGCTTGCCGTGAAGCGCTGCTTGCCCTGAAGCCTCGCGCGCTCTAGCCTTCGCCGGACTTCACTGCAAGGACCACCCGTGAATCCTCGTCTGCTGTTGCTGGCACTGGCTGTCGCCGCCGGCACGCTATCGCTGTCGGCCTGCCGCAAGGACGCCGCGCCGCCGGCCACACCGGCCGCGACCAAGACCGCGCCTGCCGAAAGCGCCGACCAATTCGTTGCGCGTATCAGCGCCGAGTACAAGGCCGCCTACCCGGAAGTCACTGCAGCGCAGTGGCTGTCGTCGACCTATATCAACGGCGACTCGCAGCTGCTGGCGGCCAAGGCCAACGAGCGTTCGCTGGCGCAGCTGGATCGCTGGATCGAACAATCCGCGCAGTACGCCGGCACCCCGATGTCCGCCGACAGCGCGCGTGCGCTGCAACTGCTGAAATTGATGAGCGCCCTGCCTGCGCCGCGCGACCCGGCCAAGCTGGCCGAGTTGACCCGGATCGCGGCCAAGATGGAAGGCGACTACGGCGCGGGCCGGTATTGCGTGGGCGATGGCGAACAACGCCGTTGCCGCCAACTCGGCGAACTGGAACAGGTGCTGGCCAGCAGCCGCGACTACAACGAACAACTCGACGCCTGGCAGGGCTGGCATGGCACCGCCCAGCCGATGCGCAAGGACTACCAGCGGTTTGTCGAGCTCGCCAACGAGGGCGCGCGCGGGCTGGGGTTTGCCGATGTCGGCGTGCTGTGGCGCAGCGGCTACGACATGCCGCCAGCGCAACTGGCCAGCGAAACCGACCGGCTATGGGAACAGGTCAAACCGCTGTACGCGCAGCTGCAGTGCTACGCACGCAGCAAGCTCGATACGCAGTACGGCAAGGACAAGGGCGAGGTTGCCGGCGGCATGCTGCCGGCGCATCTGATGGGCAATATGTGGCAGCAGGACTGGAGCAATCTATGGGATCTGCTGCAGCCATACCCGGGTGCCGGCGATCTGGACATCACCTCCGCGCTGGAAAAACAGTACCAGGGCAATCTGAGCGCAGTACTGGCCCGCAACGTGGCCGCTAACGGCAGCGACGGCGACGCCGCGGCACGCTTCAACGCCGAACGCGAAGCCCAGCTGCGCAGCGCAAAACAGATGACCGAGCGCGCGCAGGACTTCTACACCTCGCTGGGCATGCCCAAACTGCCCGACACCTATTGGCAGCGCTCGCAGTTCATCAAGCCGCTGGACCGCGACGTGGTCTGCCATGCCAGCGCGTGGGACATGAATATGGGTGGCGAGCCGAACCAGAACATCGGCGCCGACGTGCGCACCAAGATGTGCATCAAGCCGACCGAGGAAGACTTCACCACCATCTATCACGAGCTCGGCCACCTCTACTACGACCTGGCCTACAACCCGCTGCCGCCGCTGTTTCAAAACGGCGCCAACGATGGCTTCCACGAAGCGATCGGCGACACCATCGTGCTGGCGATGACGCCCAAGTATCTGCAGTCCATCGGCATGGTGGGCGAACAGCAGACCGGCCGCGAAGCGCTGATCAATTCGCAGATGCGCATGGCGCTGAGCAAGGTCGCTTTTCTGCCGTTCGGCTTGATGATCGACCGCTGGCGCTGGGGTGTGTTTGACGGCTCGATTCCTCCCGAGCATTACAACCAGGCCTGGTGGCAGCTCAAAGCCAAATACCAGGGCGTAGCGCCGGTGACCGCGCGCGGCGAAGATTTCTTCGATGCCGGCGCCAAGTACCACGTGCCGGGCAACACGCCGTACACGCGCTATTTTCTGGCGCATATCCTGCAGTTCCAGTTCTACAAGGGCCTGTGCGAAGCCGCCGGCCATCAGGGGCCGTTGTACGAGTGCAGCTTCTACGGCAACAAGGATGCCGGGCAGAAGTTCTGGTCGATGCTGCAACGTGGTTCCAGCCAACCCTGGCAGACCACGCTGAAGGAACTCACCGGCAACGAGCGACTGGATGCCGGCCCGATGCTGGAATACTTCGCACCGATGAGCGAGTGGTTGAAGCAGCAGAACCAGGGCAAATTGTGCGGCTGGCAGGCGAGCACGCCCGCTGCCACCAGCAACGCGCCCGCGCCTGCCGCGACGCACTGACGCGCCGCTTTCGCTGCCGCATGCGACGGCCGTCACCCTGGCCGGCGCATAACATCGATTTGATAACCGCATAAAATACCGGCGATATACTGCGCACCCGCTGCATCGGCGCAGCATGCAGGACGCATCCAATGAACAACGCCTCCACCGGCCCGGACCCGCGCGACGTGGACCGCAACAAGCAGTTTATCGACGACGCGAACGATCGCGCGTTCGACCCGACCTATAGCAGCCCCAACAGCGAATACGCGGCGAAACTGGCTAGCGGCACGGTCACGGCCACCCCGGCAGAGCAGTCGGTCAAGTATTCGCAGACCAGCGAGCAGAGCAACGGCAGTAAAACCCAGTCGTTGGGCGAGAACAGCCTGCGCACCAGCAGCGCGCTAGCCCTGGGCAAGCTCAGCGATCCCGACGCGAAGACCACCACCTTCAACCTCGAGGCCGACGCACGCACCGGCCAGCAGCAAAGCCTGCAGACCAAGCTCGGCAACGGCAAGCTGGACATCGAAGCCAGCGTCAGTGCCGGGCAGCGCATGCGCTATTCACTGACGCTGCCCGGCGTCGACCAGCCTGCAGAGGCTGCCACACGCGTCAATCCACTACAGCCGGAGAGCCTGCCGATCGGCGCGCGCGCGGTGATGGACACGCAGACCTACACCCAGCGCGATGCCTCGGCGAGTCTGCAACACCTCGCCATGCAGAGCGAGATCACCGAAGCCAGCGGCCGCAGTTACCTGATCGAGCGTGTGGACGAGCGCCACGTGCGTGTAGTGACCGGGCCTAACGCAGCCATCGAGGCAGTGAACGCGGTTGGCTTCAAGGTGGGAACGGCGCAGGCCCTGCTCGGAGTCGCCGACTCACTGGGCCATTCGCGGGTGCAGAGCGCGCAGTTCGACCTGTCCGATCCGCGCGCGCGCGCGGCCATGGGCGAGTTCGTGCGCGAGGGCAAGATGGCCCCGGGCGTGCCCGGCGTCGATGAGATGCAGACGCTGGAGCGGATCAATTTCAGCTCGCAGCAGCGTCTGCAGCTGGAACTGGGCCCGCTCAGCGCCGATGTTGCCGGCAACCGCAACCAGGGCAGCCAGGTGCGCATCAGCACGCCGGGCCAGGACGGCTACACGGTAGTGCAGCAACTGCAATACGCCGACAACGTGCCGCTGACGATCGTGCGCCAGTACGACGGCAACGATGCCGAACGCGTGCAGGAACGCAGCTACCGTTTCGAGATCGATGGCGACGTCGCCGCGCCGGGCTTGTTGCAGCGCCTGGGCGGGCGCAACGAGGCCAGCGAGGAAAAGGCGATCGCGCAGACCCTCAACAGCGCGTTGAGCGGCAAGATGACGGGCACCGGCGCAATCGCGCCAGGGCAGAAGACCACGCTGGAATTCAACGAGGTGCAGATGCAGGCGCTGCTGGAGCAGACCCGCGCCAGCGCCGACGCCGGCAAGATCGGCGGCAGCACGCTGACCGCGCTGGTCGGCGACCGCAACGCCCCCACGCAGTCGCCCGAGCAGTTCGCCATCGCGATGGCCCGCAACGTGGGTGGATCGCCGTATGCGTTCGCCGAACGGCTGCAGCGCATCGCCGACGGCGCCGACGGGACATACGACGGCCAGCTGCAGCGTGTCGATGCCACCGTACTGCCGCGGCCGACGGACGCCACCCCGACGCTCCCGGACCCGCGCGATGCAGCGCACCCGGATCATGCCTTGCTGCAGCAATGCACCGCGGCCGTGGAGCGCCTGCAAGCGGCACCCGGCCCCGCAGCCGGGATGGATAGCGAACGCCTGGCCTTGGGGTCGGTGGTGGCCGCACGCGAAAATGGCTTGCAGCGGGTCGATCACGTGCTGCTCGGCAACGATCCTGCACGCGGTTTCGTGGTGCAGGGAGCACTCGACTCGCCAGCGCATCTGCGGGGCAGCTTCGATGCCAAGGCTGTACAGGAGGCGCCTGTGGCAGCCAGCCTGCAGCGGCTGCAGGCGCTGGAACCCAGCACAGAGCGCGACGCCACTGCGCAGTCGCAGCAGGAAACGCAGCGACAGGCACAGGCGCGCTGAGACAGCGCGCTGGGGAGTTGCACCTGAATGCCCAGATCGAAGAACTTCGATCACACGTGTGGCCAACCACGGTGTTGGCCCCGTGCGCTGGAGCGAGAACGATGCTCGGCTGGTTAGCCGGCGATGCCGCGCGACACACCTGCAAGGCAGCGCCTACGCACCAGACCTAGAACCGGCCCGCTGCACACCCTTGCAGCAGGCGCAGCAACCCGGTGATCCGTCCTGAACGCCGCAGACCTCACCGTGCCAGCAAAGGCACACAGCGAGGGGGACTCAATTGAGCTTCGCGCCACCCTGCAAGCGTTCGCTCAAGCGGGCCTTGAACTGCTCGAACTCCATGCCATCGGCCTGGGCCTCGGCATGCGCGGCATCTTTCAGCGCGTCCGAGTAGGTCAGCCGCACCGGCGTGCCCTGGCGCTCGTGCAACTCGGCCGCGCGCATGATCAGCGTCAACACCTGCGCGGCGCTGGTGCTTTCGCCAGCGATGCGGCCATCCATGCCCAGCACCCATTCGCCGTCGCGGCGCACGATGCCGGCCAGCAGCGTGCGTTGCTGGTCGCGCAGTTCGGCATGCGCCTCGATCGGCGAGTCGGCCGTGGCCTTGGCGGCGGCCTGGTTGCGCTGGCGCTCGGTGGCGCGCTTGCGGGCATCGCGGCGCAACTTGGAATCGGTGGACATGCGGGCTCCTGTAGGGTCAAAGGTGGTCGGCCGGCTCCAGAGGCAGTGCCTCTTCGGCCTGGCGGCGGCGTAGACGGCGGCCGCTGCGGCGCTCCCAGCGCCAGAATAGCCAGCCCAGCAAGAAAAAACCGGTCATGCCGATCGCCAGATGGCGCGGGTGTTCACTCAGCAGCGGCGACAGCACCCCGGCCACCAGCGTGTTGGTCATCAGCTGGGTGAAGGCCTGCAGCGAGGACGCCAGGCCGCGCTGCTGCGGGTACATGTCCAGCACCGCCAGCGCCAGGATCGGGAAGATCAGCGCCATCCCCATGCCGGCCAGGAAGATCGGCAGCACTGCCCATGGCAGGGCGATCTGCGCCGCCGTCATGGTGTAGCCCAGGTTCGCCAACGCCGCCACGCCGCAGCAGATGAAGCCGATGCGGACCTGCCGCACCGGGTCCATGCTGCCGGCCATGCGCCCGGACAGGAACGAGCCCAGCGTCATGCCGCCGATGGTGGGGATGAACAGCCAGGCAAAGTCGCCTTCGCCCAGGTGCAGGTGGCGCATGATCAGCACCGGCGCCGAGGCGATATACAGAAAGATGCCGGCGAAGTTGAACGCACCGGCCGCCGCCAAACGTTGGAAGCGTGGATTGAAGCCGATCCGCACGTAGTCGTGCAGCAGGCGCTTGGGCTGCAGCGGCGTGCGCGCGTCCAGCGGATGGGTTTCCGGCAACCAGGTCATGGTCGCGACCAGCAGCACCAGCCCGAAGGCCACCAAAAACCAGAAAATCAGCGGCCAGCCGGCGCCGCTGAGCAGGATCCAGCCGCCAATGATCGGCGCGATCGCTGGTGCGATACCGAAGATCATCGACACCTGACTCATCAGCCGCTGCGCATCCGCGCCCTGGAACAGATCGCGGATCACCGCCCGCCCGACGATCATGCCCACCCCGGCCGACAGCCCCTGCAACGCGCGGAACGCCAGCAAGGTCGGCAGGTCCTGCGACAGCGCGCAGCCCACCGAGCCGGCGACGAACAGCACCAGCCCGCCCAGGATCACCCGCTTACGGCCCCAGGCATCGGACAGCGGACCGTGCGCGATGCTCATCAGCCCGTAGGCGAGCAGATAGACGCTGATGGTCTGCTGGATCGCCACCTCGTCCACCGCCAGGCTGCGGCTGAGCCGCGAGAACGCCGGGAAAATGGTGTCGATGGAAAACGGGCCGAACATCGCCAGCCCGGCGAGCAGCAGCGCCATGCGACGGGTGGAAGGCGTGATGGGGGGCATGCGGGAATCCGAAACGTGGTGCATCGAAGGCGCACCACGCCGATGGGCGCTCGCTGCGCCGCCGGAATGAGCACAAGGCCGAGATGATAGGCGCTCGTAGATACAAGGTTAAGCAAGCCCAAGTAGGGGGAGCGCGCCACTGGTCCGGCGAGTCCGCCCGCTGCTGCGCACCCACGCTATAATCGGCCTGCAACACGGTGGGAGAAGCGGCACTGCCGCTGCCGAAGGCGCAACAGCCCGTAATCGCTCAGGCCCGATACCATCCGCAGTACAACTCTGGAGAGACCGGCCGATGCCGGCGCCGAAGGGGCACGGAACGCAGGCAGGCCAATGGCCAGGCCGCGTTTTTAAACTCTCAGGCAAAAGGACAGAGGGGCGCGAGGAAGACCGTCGCTGCGACGGGTCGTGGTGCGCGTGCGCGCCGGGCCGGTCGGAGGACGTGTCGACCATTCGTCTGCCCCCTGCCCCGGATGCCCGCCATGTCCCCGACCTCGTCTTCCCTGCGCGACCTCGAACACCACAGCGCGTTCGTCGAACGCCACATCGGCCCCAACGACGCGGAAATCGCGCAGATGCTGGACGTAGTCGGCCACGCCTCGCTGGATGCGCTGACCGATGCGATCGTGCCCGGCAACATCAAGTCGCCTGCGGCGCTGGCGCTGCCCGAAGCGATCACCGAAGAAGAAGCGCTGGCCAAGATCCGCGCCATCGCCAGCAAGAACCAGGTGCAGCGCACCTTTATCGGCCAGGGCTATTACGGCACCCACACGCCCAAGGTGATCCTGCGCAACATCCTGGAAAATCCGGCCTGGTACACCGCCTACACGCCGTACCAGGCAGAGATTTCGCAGGGCCGCATGGAAGCGTTGATCAACTTCCAGACCCTGTGCGCGGATCTGACCGGCATGCAGATCGCCAACGCCTCGCTGCTGGACGAAGCCACCGCCGCGGCCGAAGCGATGACGCTGGCCAAGCGTTCGGCCAAGTCGAAGTCGGAGACCTTCTTCGTGCACGACGCGGTGCATCCGCAAACGCTGGAACTGCTGCGCACCCGCGCCGAGCCGCTGGGCATCGTGCTGCGCGTCGGCACGCCGGAAGAGGCGCTGCAGGCCGAGTGCTTCGGCGTGCTGCTGCAGTACCCGGACAGCTTCGGTCACATCGGCGACCATGCCGTGCTGGCCGATGCGGTGCATGCGCAAGGCGGCTTGGTCGCGGTGGCCACCGACCTGCTCGCGCTGACCCTGATCGCCGCGCCCGGCGAATGGGGCGCGGATATCGTGGTCGGCAACTCGCAGCGCTTTGGCGTGCCGTTCGGCTTTGGCGGCCCGCATGCGGCCTTCATGGCCTGCCGCGATGCCTACAAGCGGTCGATGCCGGGCCGGTTGATCGGTGTGTCGATCGATGCCGCCGGCAACCCTGCCTACCGTTTGACGCTGCAGACGCGCGAGCAACATATCCGCCGCGAGAAGGCCACCTCCAACATCTGCACCGCGCAGGTGCTGCTGGCGGTGATGGCCTCGATGTACGCCGTCTACCACGGCCCCGAGGGCCTGACCCGCATCGCGCGCCGCACCCATCGTCTTGCCGCGATCCTGGCCGCCGCGTTGCGCGGAGCCGGCGTCAATGTAGGCGAGCATTTCTTCGACACCCTGCACGTCAAGGCGATCGATGCCGATGCCATCCACGCCAAGGCCCGTGCGGCCGGCATCAACCTGCGCGCGATCGACAGCGAAGCGGTGGGCATCAGCCTGGATGAAACCAGCACGCGCGCCGATGTGGTGGCGCTGGCCGCGTTGTTCGGTGCGCAGGCAAACGTGGACGCGCTGGATGCGGCCACCGCCGACGCGTTGCCGCACGGCCTGCTGCGCAGCAGCGCGTTCCTGACCCACCCGGTCTTCAACACCCACCACAGCGAGCACGAACTGCTGCGCTACATGCGCTCGCTGGCCGACAAGGATCTGGCGATGGATCGCACCATGATCCCGCTGGGCAGCTGCACCATGAAGCTCAACGCCACCGCCGAAATGATTCCGGTGACCTGGCCCGAGTTCGGCGCGATCCATCCGCTGGCACCGGCCGAGCAGTCGGCCGGTTACGCACAGCTGATCGACGAGCTGGAAGCGATGCTGGTCGAATGCACCGGCTACGATGCGGTGAGCCTGCAGCCCAATTCCGGCGCGCAAGGCGAATACGCCGGCCTGCTGGCGATCCGCGCCTATCACCGTTCGCGTGGCGAGGCGCATCGCGATATCTGTCTGATTCCCGAATCCGCGCACGGCACCAACCCGGCTTCCGCGCAGATGTGTGGCATGACGGTCGTCGTGACCAAGTGCGATGCCAACGGCAATGTCGACGTCGAAGACATCCGCGCCAAGGCGGAAAAATATTCCGAGCGTCTGGCCGCGTTGATGATCACTTATCCATCAACGCACGGCGTGTTCGAAGAAGACGTGGTGGCGATCTGCGAAGCGGTGCATGCGCATGGTGGCCAGGTCTATACCGACGGCGCCAACATGAATGCCCTGGTCGGTGTGGCCAAGCCCGGCAAGTGGGGCTCGGACGTGTCGCACCTCAACCTGCACAAGACCTTCTGCATTCCGCACGGCGGCGGCGGCCCGGGTGTGGGCCCGTGTGCGGTGAAGTCGCACCTCGCGCCCTTCTTGCCCCGCACGCTGGGCGGCGAAGGCGACGTCGGCATGGTCAGCGCGGCCAGCTACGGCTCCGCCTCCATCCTGCCGATCAGCTGGATGTACGTGACCATGATGGGCAGTGGCGGGTTGCGCAAGGCGACCCAGGTGGCGTTGCTCAACGCCAACTACATCGCCAAGCGCCTGGCGCCGCATTACAAGACGCTGTACACCGGCCGTAATGGCCTGGTGGCGCACGAATGCATCCTGGATGTGCGGCCGCTGGAGAAGACCAGCGGCATCGGCGCCGAAGACATCGCCAAGCGCCTGATCGACTTCGGCTTCCACGCACCGACGTTGAGCTTCCCGGTCGCCGGCACCTTGATGGTGGAGCCGACCGAAAGCGAATCGCAGCACGAACTGGACCGCTTCATCGACGCGATGATCCAGATCCGCGAAGAGATCCGCGCCATCGAAGACGGCCGCCTGGACCGCGACGACAACCCGCTCAAGCACGCCCCGCATACCGCCACGCAGGTGTCGGCCAGCGAGTGGACGCATGCCTACCCGCGCGAACTGGCCGCCTTCCCGCTGCCCAGCCTCAAACAGCAGAAGTACTGGCCGCCGGTGGCACGCGTGGACAACGTCTACGGCGACAAGAACGTGATGTGCGCCTGCATCCCGGTGGATGCGTACAAGGACGACGTGGAAGCGTAAGCGCCGCAACGCGGCCCTTCGCTCGACTCAAACCCGGCCGCGTACGTTGCGGCCGTGGTTTTTCTTGCATGGCGCCACCCTGCAGTGCGCTCAGCAGGTGATGGCGGCCGTCGCAAGGCCACATGCGGCAAGCGCTAGCGGCGTGCGCGCCTGCGGCGTACCACCCACGCCAGCATCGCCGCGATGCCTACCAGGACGATGGTGAGGACAGGCCACAGCGCTAGCTCGGCCAGCAGTCCGCAGCCGCCTTCGATGCAGTCGAATTGGCCGCTCAAGGCCCACCAATAGGCAAGATTGAAGGCGACCAGGGCGCAGCCCCCGCAGATCGCCGCCCACAGGAGGATTCGCTTCAATCGTGTCATGCCGACCGTCCCTGCACGCGCTGTCGTCCAGGTCGGACATATAGCACATGCGCCTTCGCTACCCGCAGCATCGCCATGCCGCAGCCGGCCGTGCATGCCCGCGTCTACGCATTGCATCGCGCGCGACGTCATCGCCGCGCCATCGCGCGTTGACTCTTCCCTAAGCACGCACTTGCGATGCTGGCACGCCTCGACACATGGTAGGGCACGCAGTGATCAAGCTCGAGATGACCAGGCGCATACGCACGCTGACCTGCCTGCTGCTGGTGGGCTGCAGCGTCGCCGGTTGCACGCCGCGCCGGCCCGGCGCGGTGCCGGCCTTGGTGGAGGCACCGGACACGCAGCAAACCGTGGTGCGCACCGATACCGGTGCGGTACGTGGTGTGCACAACGCGCAGGGCGGCGCCTATCTGGGCATCCCGTTTGCAGCGCCCCCGGTCGGCGCGCTGCGCTTCCGCGCGCCGCAGCCAGCGCCCCAATGGAGCGGCGTGCGCGACGCTACCCGTGTGGGACCGGCCTGCCTGCCGCGCTATCGGTTCGGCCAGAAGGAGCTGTCCGAAGACTGCCTGACGCTCAACATCTACACGCCGCCCGGCCCTGCCCCCGCGCATCCGCGCGCAGTCATGGTGTGGATCTACGGCGGCGCGATGCAACTGGGCAGCAACGCCGACTACGACCTGAGCGCGCTGGCGGCACGCCAGGATGTGATCGTGGTCGCACCCAATTATCGACTTGGCGTCTTCGGCTTCCTCGCGCATCCGGCCCTGCGTGGCGAAGGCGAAGGTGCCTACGCGCTGCTCGATCAACAGGCCGCCTTGCGCTGGGTACAACGCAACATCGGCGCATTCGGTGGCGATGCGCGCAATGTCACCGTATTCGGCGAATCCGCCGGCGCCTGGAGCATCTGCTCCCATCTCACTTCGCCGGGCGCCACCGGCCTGTTTCAGCGCGCGATCCTGCAGAGCGGCAGCTGCCTGGCCGGCGATTCGGGCCTGCCGCGCGTCGAGGCCGAACGCGGCGGTGTGCGCATGGCGCAGGCGCTCGGCTGCGATGGCGCGGCCGATGTTGCCGGTTGCCTGCGCGCACTGCCGGCCGATGCCTTGCTGGATGCCAAGCCGCAACGCCGCGGCCTGACCGGCGGCGATGCCTGGGCACCGATGGTCGGCGGCGACGTCCTGCCCGAGCCGCCGGAAACGGCGATCGCCAACGCAAGCCACCCACGCCTGCCGCTGCTGCTGGGCAGCAACCGCAATGAAGGACGTCTGTTTGCGCAACTGGCCTCCTATGTGGGCGGCTTCGTGTTGCGCAGCAGCTACCGCTCGCGCGTGCAGGGGATGCACGACGATCCGGCGGCGGTGCTTGCGCAGTACGCGGACGTCGCCGCGCGCTCGCGCTGGAGCGCCTACGCCGACATCGTCACCGATGGCGTCTTCGCCTGCCCCACCCGCCGGCTCGGCCACTTGTTGCGCGAACAGATGCCGGTGTATGCCTACGAATTCGACGACCCGCACGCGCCCTACGGCCTGTTGCGTCTGCCGTTCTCGCATCCGCTGGGCGCCTATCACGCCGCCGAACTGGTGTATCTGTTCCAGCGTCCTTGGGCACTCAGCGGCGAGCCGCAGTTCAGTCCGTCGCAGCACGCATTTGCCGACACGCTGCAGGATTACTGGGGCGCGTTTGCACGTACCGGCGATCCCAATGGCGCAGGCCGGCCACACTGGCCACGTTTCGATGGAAACACCCCATTGACGCTCTCGCCCGGCAGGATCGGCGCGACGCCCGACTTCGTGCAGCGTCATCGTTGTGCGTTCTGGGATGCACAAGCGCACGCTGCCACACACACGCCGGCGTCCGCTACCGCCGCGCATCCAACCTCGCAATGATCCACACCTCCACAGGAGTTACGCATGTCTGTCGCCACTTCCTCCCCCTGCCCCATGGTGCCGCTACGCAACGGGCGCAGCGTGCCGGCGCTGGGCCTGGGCTCGTGGAATCTGGGCCAGGGCCGGCATCCGCCGCAGCAGGAGATCGACGCGTTGCAGACCGGCCAGCAGCTAGGCATGCGCCTGATCGACACCGCCGAGATGTACGGCAACGGCCGTTCCGAGCAGTTGATCGGCCAGACCATCGACAGCGCACAGGCACCGTACCTGGTGTCGAAGGTATTGCCGAGCAATGCGAGCGCGCGCGGCATTGCGCGTGCCTGCGAAGCCAGCCTGCAGCGGCTTGGCGTGCGCACGCTGGATCTGTATCTGCTGCATTGGCGCGGCGGCAGCGATCTTGCCGAGGTGGTCGACGCGTTCGAGGCGCTGCGCGATGCTGGCAAGATCCGCGATTGGGGCGTGTCGAATTTCGATGTGGACGATATGCAGGATCTGTGGCGCATCGATGGCGGGCAGCGCTGCCTGGTCAATCAAGTGCTCTATCACGCCGGCAGCCGCGGTATCGAATTCGATCTGCTGCCGTGGTGCGCCGACCATGAGGTGACGGTCATGGCGTACTCGCCACTGGGGAGCCGCGCCTTGCTCGATCATCCAGTGCTGCATGCCATCGGTGTACGGCGTGGCGTTGCAGCCACTGCGGTGGCATTGGCCTGGGCAATCCGCAGCGGCCAGGTGATCGCCATCCCCGAATCGGGCACGCCCGCACACGTGCGTGAAAACGCCGCAGCATGCACATTGCAGCTGGATGCGCAGGATCTTGCCGCACTCGATAGCGCGTTCCCGCCACCAACGCGCAAGCAGCCGCTGGATCTGCTGTAGATCAAACACCGCACGCTGGGTCACGCAGACCGTGCATGTGGCGGTGTTCGCATCATGCGCGTGGTGTGTTGGCATTGCACAGCGCGCGGTAGCGCACGCTTTGCGTCGTGACGCAAGCATGTGAGTGTTTGCTCGCATGTAGACACATCCGTTTAACAGCGCCACTCCCAGGCTCGGTTGGATAGCTCGCATCCCAGCCCGCCAACGTGGAGTCCCCCATGGCCAAGTCCCCAAGCAAACCCGCACAGGTTTCTTCTGTCGGCAGTTCCGCCAGCGCGCAAGAGTTGCGCGGCACCGGCGACGAACTGCACCAGAAAGCCGGCGGCTCGCATCCGCAATTGACCACCAACCAGGGCATCCCGGTTGGCGATAACCAGAACTCGCTGCGCGCCACGCCGCGTGGGCCGACGTTGCTGGAAGACTTCATCCTGCGCGAGAAGATCACCCACTTCGATCACGAGCGCATCCCCGAGCGCATCGTGCATGCACGCGGCAGCGCGGCGCATGGCTATTTCGAGCTGACCAAGTCGTTGAGCCAGTACACCACCGCCAAGATCTTTACCGAGGTTGGCGAAAAAACCCCGCTGTTTACGCGCTTTTCCACCGTTGCAGGTGGCGCCGGCTCGGTGGACACACCGCGTGACGTGCGCGGATTCGCAGTCAAGTTCTATACCAAGGAAGGCAACTGGGATCTTGTCGGCAATAACATCCCGGTGTTCTTCATCCAGGATGCGATGAAGTTCCCGGACCTGATCCATGCGGTGAAGATGGAACCGGACCGCGGTTTTCCGCAGGCAGCCAGCGCGCATGACACGTTCTGGGATTTCATCTCGCTCACCCCCGAATCGATGCACATGATCATGTGGGCGATGAGCGACCGTACGATTCCGCGTTCGCTACGCATGATCGAAGGCTTCGGCATCCACAGCTTTCGCTTCCTCAACGAAGCCGGCGACAGCACCTTCGTCAAGTTCCATTGGCGTCCCAAGCTGGGTCTGCAGTCCACGATCTGGGACGAGGCAGTCAAGATTGCCGGCGCAGACCAGGACTTCCATCGTCGTGATCTGTTCGAATCGATCCAGAACGGCGATTTCCCCGAATGGGAACTGGGCGTGCAGTTGTTTACCGAGGCGCAGGCCGAGGCGTTCCCGTTCGACCATCTGGATTCGACCAAGGTCATTCCCGAAGAATTGGTACCGCTGCAGATCGTCGGCCGCATGGTGCTGGACCGCTGGCCGGACAACTTCTTCGCCGAAACCGAGCAGGTGGCCTATTGCCCGGCCAACATCGTGCCCGGCATCGACTTCAGCAACGACCCGCTGCTGCAGGGTCGCCTGTTCTCGTATCTGGATACGCAGTTGAGCCGCCTGGGTGGACCCAACTTCCATCAGATTCCGGTCAACGCGCCCAAGTGCCCGTTCGCCAATAATCAGCGCGATGGGCACATGCAGATGGGCGTCCCCAAGGGCCGTGTCGCCTACGAGCCAAGCTCGCTGCAGGCCGATGCACCCCGTGAGGCGCTGCGTGGATTCCCCAGCCATGCAACACCTGCGGAAGACGGCGCCAAGGGACGCGTGCGCGCAGAAAGTTTTGCCGATCACTACAGCCAAGCGCGGATGTTCTTCCGCAGCCAGAGCGCACCGGAACAGGCCCATATGGCATCGGCGCTGGTGTTTGAGTTGTCCAAGGTGGAGACCGCGCACGTGCGCGAAGCCATCGTTGGCCACCTGCGCCACATCGACCCGACGCTGGCGCAGCGCGTGGCCGATGGCATAGGCATGACCACGTTGCCGCCGGCACCACCGGCTGCGGTTGCGCCGACCGATATGCCGTTGTCGCCGGCCTTGCAGCTGATCGGCAAGATGAAGGACACCTTGCAGGGCCGCACGGTGGGCATCCTCATTCACGATGGATCCGACGCCGCTGCGATCAAGGCGGTGCGCAAGGCTGCCGAAGCTGCGGGTGCCACAGTGAAAATCGTCGCGCCGAAAGTGGGCGGCGCCAAGCTCAGCGACGGCAAGCAACTGGCCGCCGACGGCCAATTGGCAGGCACACCATCAGTGGTGTTCGATGCGGTGGCGGTGCTGTTGTCCTCGGAAGCAGCCAAGGCGCTGACACGCGAATCGGCAGCACTGGACTTCGTCAGCCATGCCTGGGCCCATCTGAAGGCGATTGCATACGACGATGGCGCGCAGCTACTGCTGAAGGCCGGCAATGTCGGCAAGGACGCGGGCGTGATTGCAGCGGCCGATACCAAGGCCTTCATCACTGCCGCCAAGACCCGCCAGTGGGCACGCGAGCCGAAGGTGCGCATGCTGGCGTAACCGTATCCGCAGAGGCTGCACAGGCTTGGGCGCGAACGACTCGACGTCGTTCGCGCCCAAGTCGTTTATGCGGGCAGCAACTCATCTTCAGCAGTAGACCAACGCGTCCTATGCAACGGCCAGCCTTCAGCCATTCTTTTGGCCGCGTCTAATAAACGACGCTGCGATTTGGAATCCTGGCTGCCTTTATGTCGTTGCTCCTTCTTGTCTTTGGGGTGTTGGCACGCGCGGATAGGCCAGCTGTAGAGCAGCGGGCTGCGACTCGGCTGCAAGGCCCTTGCCCGCCCACCGGGGCGGGACACGCCGCAAGTACGTCCTTGTAGCAACTGTGTTGTTGGAGGGGCTTTGGCCACTCCGTCAGCCGGGCACGGTGGTGCCGGCTGCTGTC
>NZ_JACIFI010000017.1 GCF_014197275.1 Xanthomonas sp. 3075
CCGGGCTGAAGCCATGCCGACGGCACAACTCCGCCACGGCCATGCCCGCGTCGGCCTGCTTGATAAACCCGATGATCTGCTCGGTGCTGAATCTGCTCTTCTTCATGTCCGTCCTCTTGGGGGCACGGACTTTATAGCTTCAGCTGGTACGGCTCAGTGGGGGCAGGTCAGTGCAGCGCTCGAACAAGCGCGCACTGGCGTAGACACAAAAAACGACAACAGCGAAAACGACAGTGGCCGTGTGCATCGCTGCACACGGCCACCGGGTTTTTCACTGCCGCCAGACGGGATCAGGCGCGCACTACTGCATCAACCGCACCACACGCGCGCATTGCGGAACATGCGCAACCACGGCGAGTCCTCACCCCAGTCGGCCGGGTGCCAACTCAGGTTCGCCGTGCGCGGGGTGCGCTCGGGATGCGGCATCAGGATGGTGGCGCGTCCATCGGTGCTGGTCAGCCCGGTGATGCCGTCCGGCGAGCCGTTCGGATTGAGCGGGTAGTGCGATGCAACCGCACCATCGCCATCGATGAAGCGCAAGGCCACCCGCACAGCGGCCTGGTCCACCACGGAGTCGAACTCGGCACGGCCTTCGCCGTGCGCCACCGCCACCGGAATACGCGAGCCAGCCATGCCACGCAGGAAGATCGACGGCGACTCCACCACTTCCAGCAACGCAGTGCGCGCTTCGAACTGCTCGCTGCGATTGCGCAAAAAGCGCGGCCAATGCTCGGCGCCGGGAATGATGTCCTTGAGCTGGCTGAGCATCTGGCAGCCGTTGCACACGCCCAGCGCGAACGTATCGCTACGGGCGAAGAACGCGGCGAACGCATCGCGCAAGGCCGACCGCTCCAGGATCGAGGTGGCCCAACCACGGCCGGCACCCAGCACGTCGCCGTAGCTGAAACCGCCGCAGGCCGCGAAGCCGGAGAACTGCGCCAGATCCACACGTCCTTCGATCAGGTCACTCATGTGCACGTCGAACGCACGGAAACCGGCGCGCTCGAAGTTGTAGGCCATCTCGATCTGCCCGTTGACGCCCTGCTCGCGCAGGATCGCCACCTTGGGCCGCGCACCGGTCGCCACGAACGGCGCGGCCACGTCTTCGGACGGATCGAACACCAGCTTCGGACGCAGTCCCGGCGCCTGGAAGTCGCGCGCCAGCGCGCGCTCTTCGTCGGCGCTATCCGGGTTGTCGCGCAGTTTCTGCATGGCGTGGCTCACCGACCACCAGGCATCGAACAATTCTTCCCAACGCCACTCGGCCAGCACCCGGCCCTGCTCGCTCACGCGGATGCGCGGCGCGCCGGTGGGGCGTGCGATGCGCTGCGCGCATTCGGTCAAGGCATGCCGCTCGACCAGATCGGCGAACGCAGCGCGATCCTCGCTGGCGATCTGCACCACCGCGCCCAGTTCTTCGTTGAACAGACTACGGAACGCGTCGTCGCCCCACGCATCCAGCGTGATATCCAGCCCCTGCCGCGAGGCGAACGCCATCTCGCACAGCGCCGCGAACGCACCGCCATCGCTGCGATCGTGATACGCCAGCAACAAACCGCTCTCGCGCGCAGCACGGATCAACTCGAAGAAACTACGCAGCCGCTGCGCATCGTCCAGATCCGGCACTTCGCCGCCGAACGCCGGCAACGCCGCATCGTCGGCATACACCTGCGCCAGCACCGAGCCACCCAGACGCTGCTTGCCGCCCCCCAGGCCGATCAACCACAGCTCGCTTTCTTCATCGCTGCGCAGCAACGGCGTCAACTGCGTCCGCACATCGCCGACAGGCGCGAACGCACTGATGATCAGCGAGACAGGTGAAACGCTTTTCAGCGTTTCACCGGGAATGGGGAGTCGGGAATCGGGAATGGTAAAAGCGGAGGGCTGTGGCGTTTCACCATTCCCGATTCGCGATTCCCGATTCCCGGCAGGCCACTGCGCCTGCATCGACAGCGAGTCCTTGCCCACCGGCACGCTCAGTTCGAGTGCCGGGCACAGTTCCATGCCGATCGCACGCACGGCGTCGTACAGCAAGGCGTCTTCGCCGGCGTGACCGGCGGCGGCCATCCAGTTGGCCGACAGCTTGATGCTGTCCAGCGTCTGCACCGGGGCCGCGCACAGGTTGGTGATCGCCTCGCCCACTGCCATCCGGGACGACGCGGCTGCGTTCAACAACGCCAGCGGGGTGCGCTCGCCGATCGACATCGCTTCGCCGGCAAAGGTATCGAAACCGGCCAGGGTGATCGCGCAATCGGCCAGCGGCAGCTGCCACGGCCCGATCATCTGCTCGCGCGCGGTCAAACCGCCCACGCTGCGGTCGCCGATGGTGACCAGAAAGCTCTTCGATGCAACCGTGGGATGCGCCAGCACGCGCAACCCGGCCTGCTGCAACTCCAGCGTGGCGGTCTGCAACACCGGCCACTGCGGCGCCGGCGGATGCACTGCATCGCGATGCATCTTCGGCGCCTTGCCGAAGAGGACATCCATCGGCAGATCGATCGGGAGCGGGGAATCGGGAGTGGGGAATAGGGAATGGGCAGAAGCGGCATCGGCAGCCGGCAACGCGCCGTTGCGAATCCCGAATCCCGAATCTCCAATCCCGGAGTCGAAGACTCCATACCCAACCACCAGCCGCTCCTCGGCCGTGGCCACGCCCACTGCCGCAAACGGGCAGCGCTCGCGCGCGCAAATCGCGGCGAATTCGTCCAGGCGTGCCTGCGGCACGCCCAGCACATAACGTTCCTGCGATTCGTTGCACCACAGTTCCAGCGGCGACAGCGACGGGTCGTCGCTGAGCACCCGGCCCAGGTCGATGATGCCGCCCACGCCGGAGTCGTGCAGCAATTCGGGAATGGCGTTGGACAGCCCGCCCGCACCCACGTCGTGGAACCAGCGGATTGGGTTGTCGATGCCCAGTGCCACGCAGCGGTCGATGACCTCCTGGCAGCGGCGCTCCATCTCCGGGTTTTCGCGCTGCACGCTGGCGAAATCCAGCGCCTCGGCGCTGTCGCCGGCCGCCACCGAACTGGCCGCACCACCGCCCAGGCCGATCAGCATCGCCGGGCCGCCCAGCACGATCACCGCATCGCCCGGCTGCAGGCGCAGCTTTTCGACCTGATTGCGATCGATTGCGCCCAGGCCGCCGGCCAGCATGATCGGCTTGTCGTAGGCGCGGGTCAGACCCGGGCCTTCGGCCAGTTCGAAACTGCGGAAATAACCGAGCAGGTTCGGCCGGCCGAATTCGTTGTTGAATGCGGCGCCGCCCAGCGGGCCGTCGAGCATGATGTCCAGCGCCGGGGCCATGCGCGGGTTCAGCGCGCGCGGCGCTTCCCACGGCTGTGGCAGGGTCGGGATGCGCAGGTGCGACACCGTGAAACCGGTCAGTCCGGCCTTGGGCTTGCCGCCGCGCCCGGTGGCGCCTTCGTCGCGGATCTCGCCGCCGGCACCGGTGGCCGCGCCGGGAAATGGCGCGATCGCAGTGGGGTGGTTATGCGTTTCCACCTTGATCGCAAACGCCGACGGCAACACTGCCTCGCTGCGGTATTCGCCGCTGGCCGGATCCGGGCGATAGCGCGCGGCCGGCACGCCTTCCACCACTGCCGCGTTGTCGCTGTAGGCCGACAAGGTGTGCTGCGGGGTCTGCTGGTGGGTGTGCTTGATCATGCGGAACAGCGAGCGTTCCTGCTCCTTGCCGTCGATGGTCCAGCTGGCGTTGAAGATCTTGTGCCGGCAGTGCTCGGAGTTGGCCTGGGCAAACATCATCAGTTCGACGTCGGCCGGGTCGCGGCCCAGCTCGGCGAAGCGCTCGCGCAGATAGTCGATCTCGTCCTGCGCCAGGGCCAGGCCCAGGTCGCGGTTGGCCTGTTCCAGCGCCGCCAGCGGCACGCGCTGCAGCTGGCCGGGATCGGGCACATTGAACAGCGCCTCGGCGGCGGCGGCCGAACCGAGCAGCGACTGCGTCATCGGGTCGTGCAGCAGCTTGGCCACGGCCGCCTGCTCGGCGGCATCCTGTGGCCAGCCGGCCAGGTCGATACGGGTGCCACGCTCCACGCGCTGGATCGGCTGCCCGGCCCCGCGCACCAGCTCGGTGGCCTTGCTCGACCACGGCGACAGCGTGCCCAGACGCGGCACCACATAGCGCGAGGAGGCGTCTTCGGCGCGCGGCGCGGGCGCCGCTTCGGCCTGCAGGATCCGCTGCAAGGTAGCCTGGTCGGGCGCTTGCCCGGCCTCGGCGCGTATGAAGTACACGTGCCAGGCGCCAGTGATGCGCAGCGCGGGAACGAGGGTTTGCAGGCGGGTTTCGAGCCGAGCGCGGCGGAACGGCGAAAGGGCGGAAGCGCCCTCGAGGACCATCATGTCCGGGGAACCGTGTCAGAAACGGGGCTGCAGATTGTAACGGAGCGGA
Source organism: Xanthomonas sp. 3075 (assembly GCF_014197275.1). GTDB lineage: Bacteria > Pseudomonadota > Gammaproteobacteria > Xanthomonadales > Xanthomonadaceae > Xanthomonas > Xanthomonas campestris_B. The sequence goes on from NZ_JACIFI010000017.1 coordinate 4,406, forward strand.
TGCATCGGCGCCGGACCCGGCGTGGGTCGGCTGCCGATCTGTCGGGTGATGCGTCGCACCGCCTTGCCTGGATGCGGCGCGTTCCGGCCCGATGCGGCAACGGCCAAGGGCGGATGGCGATGCCATCGGGGATTCTCGCGCGCAGCTGCCGCCGGCCCGGATACCAACGCGGTAGCGACCCACGCAGCGCCGACCAACGCCGGTCCGCCGCCGCTCTCACAGCACACAACCGACACCGTCAGCCCACCCCTGAAACGCAAGAGGCCGGAATGCATGCGCATCCCGGCCTCTTGATCGATCACGCCGACCGTCGCAGCGGCCGGCGTCAAAGCAGCATCACAGCGCCGCTGCCGGAGACCTCAGCGGCTACCGCCGGCCGTGGTGACGGCGCGCTTTTCCAGCGCCTCGCGCAGCTGCGCCGGCGGCAGGTAGCCACCGAGCTGGGTGCCGTCCGGCGCAAAGATCGCCGGGGTGCCGTTGACGCCCAGACGCTGGCCCAGGGTGTATTCCATCGACACCGGGTTCTTGCAGTCCTTGGCGTTCACCGGCTGCCCGGATTTGGCCGCCGTCAGGGCCTGCTTGCGGTCGGCGGCGCACCACACCGCGACCATCTCCTTGTGGTCCTGGCTGCCCAGGCCCATGCGCGGAAACGCCAGGTATTCCACCGCGATTCCCTGCTTGTTGAGTTCGCCGATCTCGCTGTGCAGCTTGCGGCAGTAACCGCATTCCACGTCGGTGAAGACCGTCACGGTGTACTTGGGATTTGCCGGCGCGAACACGATGCGGTCGGCCTTGGGAACGGTCTCCAGCTGCTTGCGGCGATAGGCCAGCAAGCCCGGGCTGGCGGCGAACTGCTTGTTCTGGATATCGAACGGCTGCGCCTGAATCAGGTAACGGCCGTCGTCGCTGACGTACAGCACCTGCCCGCCCACCACGACCTCGCGGAAGCCGGGAAACGGCGCGGCGCCGATGTAATCGGGCTTGAAGTCCGGGTCCAACGCCTTGAGTGCAGTACTCACGCGCTGATCCACATTGCCGGCGGCAGCGGGGGCAGCGGCGCCGGCTGGCTTGGCGCCGGCGGTGCTTGCCGCAGGCTGCGAGGATTGTGCGCAGGCGGTAAGGCTGATCGCGCCCAGCAGCGCGGCGATGGCAAGACGATACATTCACGCATCCAGTGGAATGGGGTGCATGGATTCTCGCACAGCGCGCATGAAGCCTGGCCGCCGCTTGCTGCTCGGCGGGAATGCAGGCCGGTTGCATGCGTGCCGCAGGGGTGACGGGGGTCCGCAGGCTGGCCGGCGCGCACGCGCAACCCACGCTGCAGGCGGCTCGACACCCACCCATCGCCTGATCGGCACCGCTGCGGTCACGTTCCCGATCCAGTAAGACCGGATGCGCCACTGCGCGCCGTGCATCGCCGTCCCACCCATGGCAGGCCCCGTCGGCGGCCCGATGCAGGGCCGCAACAGACATCCCCGCGCTCCGCTGCGCCACACGCGCATGCCGTCCCGCTGTCCCGCAGCCGCCTACCCGCGCGGATGATGGGCGGCGTGCAGCTTCTGCAGATGCTGGCGCGCGACCAACGTGTAGATCTGCGTGGTCGACAGCGAGCTGTGACCCAGCAGCATCTGCAGCGCGCGCAGGTCCGCGCCGTGGTTGAGCAGATGCGTGGCGAAGCTGTGGCGCAACCCGTGCGGGCTGACCGTGGCCGGATCGATCCCGGCCAGTGCTGCGTAGCGTTTGACCAGCGCCCAGAACTGCTGGCGACTGGGCGGCTGCCGCGCCGCATCGATGAACAACGGCACCTGCCCATCCACTGCGGCCACCGGCTTGTGATCGGCCAGCAGCGGGCGCGCATCGCGCAGATAGCATTCCAGCCAATGCTGGGATTCCTCGCCCAACGGCACCAGCCGATCCTTGCTGCCCTTGCCGGTCACCCGCAACACGCCCTGACGCAGATTGACCCCCACCGCCGGCAGATTCACCAGCTCGCTGACCCGCAGGCCGGCGGCATACATCAACTCCAGCATGGCGCGGTCGCGCAGGCCCAATGGCGTGGCGATGTCGGGCGCGGCCAGCAGCGCCTCGATCTGGCTCTCGGTCAGCGCCTTGGGCAGCGAACGTGGCAGATGGGGCGGATCGATCAGCGCCGTCGGGTCGTCGCTGCGCACTCCATCGCGCAGGCACACCCCGTAGAACGCGCGCAGCGTCGACAGCAGCCGGGCGGTACTGCGCGGCGAGTAGCGCGCGTTGGCGCGCCATTCCAGATAATCGAACAGCGCCGCACGATCGACCCCCAGCAAGCCGCCACCGGCCCCATCGCGCCAGCGTGCCAGGCCTTCGAGATCGCGCCGATAACTGTCCAGCGTCTGTCGTGTCACCCCCTGCTCGGCCCAGAAACGGTCCAGAAACCGCTCGATGGCAGCGGCATCGGCGGCCTGCAGCGGCGGGAGCTGCTGGGCGAGTTGACGGCGTTCGGCGGGATTGCTGGCAGACATCGCCACAGCATAGAACGTGCTGCGTGCGTTGCGATGCCGCCGCCGCAGCGCTGCGCGCACGCCTCGACGCTCCACGCGTCGCCAACCCTGCCGGATATCCACAGGCGCCAACCGCGCAGGCCGCTGACGCAGCGCGGCGTTGCGTTGCAAGGCACGCCCGCTATGCTCGCGGCATGACCTCGATCTCCGCGCCCCGTCCCCCGCGCGCGCCTGCCCTGGTGGGCTGGCGGCTGCTGGCGATGTGCTACGACCTCTGGCCGGTCGTGGCGCTCTGGATGCTGATCTCCACCGCGTTCACGCTGGGATTCACGCTTGCCGGGCACCCGGCGCGCGAAAACATCGCCCCCTTCAGTGGCTGGCAATGGCTGTTGTGGCTGTGTTGCTGGATCGCCGCCGGGGTGTACGCCACCGTCAGCTGGCGTCGCGGTGGTCAGACCCTGGGCATGCGCCCGTGGCGACTGCGCCTGATCGGCCCGCAGGCCTCATGGCGTGCGCTGTGGATCCGCTACGCCGTCGGCACCTTGTCGCTGGCGCTGGGCGGGCTGGGATTCTGGTGGGCGTGGCTGGATCGCGACCGGCTGGCGTGGCACGACCGCGCAAGCGGGACCAGGCTGCAACGCAGCTCTAAACCGGCGCCCTGACTGGCGATGACGCCGCGACACGCCAGGGCACGCGGTGTGCCGGCACGACGCCGCAACCGTCCCGTCCACTTGATCTGTTCGACCCAACGCACTCAGCGCTCAGCGCCGATCCTCGTCCCGGGTCGCCGCATCCTGCCCGGCCGATGCACCCTGCCCTGACCGGCCACGGGCTCTGAAAAATTCATCCAGCGCCCAACCGAACAGATACAGCATCACGAACGCTTGTGTCGCAAGCCACGCATACGCCACCCCGTAGGGCAACCAGTCGAACAGAGGCCCAAGACCTGACGACGCGGCTAACACCATCTGCGGCAAAACCGGCAATTGCTCCCACACGAGCCGGCTTTTGTCATTGACATGCGGAGCATGCGCCAACCGCTGGCACTGCACGATCAGCACCGCGTAGGGCACGCACATTGCCAGCCCGACCCAGCTAAACCGTCGCATGGCGCTTAGCTGCTGCGCCGCCGGAACAGCCACGCCGATACCCCAAGCATCACCATCGGCGGCAGCGCATAGGCGATGCGGTAATCCAGCTTGAGCGCGCCGGCCATCCGGCCGAAGAACAGCTGCAACAGCCAGAAGCCCAACGCGAACAGGATGCCCAGAAACAGGCGCTTGCCCAACCCGCCGCTACGCAACGAACCGAACGAAAACGGAATCGCCGCCATGCACAGCGCCAGCACGTTGACCGGATAGAACCAGCGGCTCCAGTACTGATCTTCGTAATCGCGCGCATCCAGGCCGTTGCGGCGCCGGTACTCGATGCTCTGTTCCAGATCGCGTGCGGACAGATTGCGCGGTTTGGCCAAGCCGGCGGCCAGCGCCGCCGGACTGAGCTGCGATTGCCACGGCAACTCGGGGAAGGTTTCGCGCTGCACCGCGCGTTCCTGGAACGTGTCGCGACGCACCTGGCGCAGCGTCCAGACGCCATCGCGATTCTCGGCCAGGGATGCATAGGTCAGCTGCTGCAGGCGGCCATCGGCAGCGAGCTGATACAGCCGCACGTCATGCAGATCCAGCGCAGTGCCGCCGCCATCGAGCAGCTTCTCTTCGCCGCTCAGCGCATTGAGGAAGGTGTTGCCTTCACGCGCCCACAGGCCCGAGTAGCGCGCCGCCGCCATGTTGCTGTTGAAGCGGGCGCTGGCCTTGAGCGAGTCGGCCTGGTTCTGCGCCCAGGGGCCCACGGTCTCGCCGCTGATCACCATGCCGGCGGTCAGCAGCGCCATTGCCGCGACCACCGAGGCCGACATACGCTTGCGCGACACGCCCAGCGCGCGCAACGCGGTCAATTCGGAGGTGGCGGCCAACTGGCCCAGGCCCATCAGCGCGCCGATCACCGCGGCGGTGGGAAACATGGTGTACGCCCGGCGCGGCACGGTGTAGGCCACATAGGCCACCGCATGGCCGAAGCTGTAGCTGCCCTGGCCGATGCTCTTGGCCTCGCTGGCAAACGCGTTGATCAGGTCCAGACCCAGCAACACCGCCCAGGTCAGCAGCACGGTGAACAACACCACGCGACCGACATACAGGTCGTGCACCCGCGGCAGCAGCCTCATGCGCCCGCCCTCGGTCGACGCACGCGGCCATCGCGCGCATACGCCCAGATCGCCACCGCCAGCAGCGGCAGCGTCAGCCACCACAGCCCGAGCGCGGCCGGGGTCTTGCCGTTGGCGATCCACTGGGTGCCGACGATCATCAGATTGGTGCCCACCATGTAGGCCAGGAAGGCCAGCATGATCCGGCCGTAGCGCTGCTGGCGTGGCGCACTGCGTGACAGCGGCAGGGTCAGCAGCGCAAACGCCAGGGCCAGCAACGGCGGCGCCAGGCGTTCATGCAGCTGCGCCCGCGCAGCGGGGCGCTCATCGGACAGCAGTTGGGTGGTCCACATCACTTCCGGATCGTTGGCATCGTGCACCTGGCTGCGGTCGGGCAAGGCCACATCGTTGCTGGCGAACTTCATCAAGCGGTAATCCAGGGTGTCGCCGGCAGCCGGCCCCTCGATGCGGTAACCGTCCTCCAGGCGCAGGTAGCGGTCGGCCTTGCCTTCGAAGAACATCGCGCCGCGGTCGGCGGTGACCACATCGATGCGGTCGTCCTTCTGGCGCTGCATGAACACCTTGCCCAGGCCCTTGCCATTGGCCGAGATCGTGGTCAGGTAGACCACGCCGCCACCGGACAGCGGGGTGAACTTGCCCGATTCCAGGCCGGCCATCAGCACGCTGCGGTTGGCGTCTTCCAGCATGGTCTCGGCGGTGCGGCTGGCCCACGGACCCAGCCACAGCGAGCACAGCCCGATGACGATCACCACCGGCACCACCAGTATCAGCATCGGCCGCAACATGCGCTTGGGACCCACGCCAATGGCGGTAATGACCGCCATTTCTGAATCCCGGTACAGCCGCGCCAGCGCCAGCAGCAGGCCGAGCATCAACGCCAGCGGCAGGATGATCGGCAGGTAGGCCACAAATTGCAGACCCACCTGAGACAGCAGCAAGCGAGCTGGGATGCGGCCGTCGGCGATATTGCCGAGGATATCCACCAGCACACCGCCCACGCTGACGACCAGCAGCACGATCAAGGTGGCCAGGAAGCTCTGGGTGAAATCGCTAAGCAGGTATCGATCGAGCTTCGGCATGGGGTGGGCTTGTTTTAAACTCTCGGATTCGTTCGCGGCGTCGCCAGCCTAGTCAGGTTGGCGTAAACAGTCCGCGATTGTACGGATTTGCCTACGGAATCTGATCAATGGCCCTGCAATTCACCCTGAACCAAGACGCGCCGGCAAGCGCCCACGTCGACTGCATCGTGGTTGGCGTATTCGCCGACAAGACCCTGTCGCCCGCCGCACAGGCGCTGGACAGCGCCAGCCAGGGCCGCCTGACGGCCCTGGTGGCACGCGGCGACGTGGCTGCCAAGACCGGCAGCACCACCCTGGTCCACGACCTGCCCGGCGTGACCGCCCCGCGCGTGCTGGTGGTCGGCCTGGGCGAGCCCGGCAAGTTCGGCGTGGCGCCCTACCTCAAGGCGATCGGCGATGCGACCCGCGCGCTGAAGACCGGCGCGGTCGGCACCGCCCTGCTCACCCTGACAGAACTCACCGTCAAGGCCCGCGACGCGGCCTGGAATATCCGCCAGGCAGTCATCGTCAGCGACCATGCGGCCTATCGCTACACCGCCACCCTGGGCAAGAAGAAGGTGGACGAGACCGGCCTGACCACCCTGGCGATCGCCGGCGACGACGCCCGCGCGCTGGCCGTGGGCGTGGCCACCGCCGAGGGCGTGGAGTTCGCCCGCGAGCTGGGCAACCTGCCGCCGAACTACTGCACCCCGGCCTACCTGGCCGACACTGCGGCCGCATTCGCCGGCAAGTACGCCGGTGCCGAAGCCGAGATCCTGGATGAGGCGCAGATGGAGTCGCTGGGCATGGGCTCGCTGCTGTCGGTGGCGCGCGGCTCGGCCAACCGCCCGCGGCTGATCGTGCTGAAGTGGAACGGCGGCGGCGATGCGCGCCCGTATGTGCTGGTGGGCAAGGGCATCACCTTCGATACCGGCGGCGTCAATCTCAAGACGCAGGGCGGCATCGAGGAAATGAAGTACGACATGTGCGGTGGCGCCAACGTCATCGGCACCTTCGTGGCCACGGTCAAGGCCGAACTGCCGATCAACCTGGTGGTGGTGGTGCCGGCGGTGGAAAACGCCATCGACGGCAATGCCTATCGTCCCTCGGACGTCATCACCAGCATGTCCGGCAAGACCATCGAGGTCGGCAATACCGACGCCGAAGGCCGCCTGATCCTGTGCGATGCGCTGACCTACGCCGAGCGCTTCAACCCCGAAGCACTGGTGGACGTGGCCACGCTGACCGGCGCCTGCATGGTGGCGCTGGGCCACCAGACCGCCGGCCTGATGAGCAAGCACGACGACCTGGCCAACGAGCTGCTGGCCGCTGGCGAACACGTGTTCGACCGCGCCTGGCGTCTGCCGCTGTGGGACGAATACCAAGGCCTGCTCGATTCCACCTTCGCCGACGTCTACAACATCGGCGGCCGCTGGGGTGGCGCGATCACCGCCGGCTGCTTCCTGTCGCGCTTCACCGAAAACCAGCGCTGGGCGCATCTGGACATCGCCGGCGTGGCCAGCGACGAAGGCAAGCGCGGCATGGCCACCGGTCGCCCGGTGGGGTTGTTGACGCAGTGGCTGCTGGATCGCGCCGCCTGATGTCGCCACGCGCTGCACTGGCCCTGATCGCTGGCTTTTCCGTCGCGAACGGAGCAGCCAGCGCGGTGCCGGGCTGGACCAGCCCCGGCATCGACCTGCTATGGGTCGTTGTGCAGCTTGCGCTGTTGTTCGTTTGGCTGGCGGCCGACAGCCGCCGGCTCGGCTACCGCCGGCCGGCCTGGATGAATATCGGCATCGTGGCGTTAGCCGTGTTGTTCCTGCCGGTATACCTGTACCGTTCGCGCCCGCCCGGGCGCCGCCTGCGCGCGTTTGGTGGCCTGCTGCTGGCCGTGCTCGGCTTTGCCGCCCTGTTTATAGCCGCCGGCCTGACCACCGAATTCGTGCTCTCCTCCCGCTTTGTGACCGCCTGATGCCCCGCGCCGACTTCTATCTGATCGCCAAACCGCGCTTCCTCAACGAACCGCTGCGGCTGGTCTGCGAGCTGGCGCGCAAGGCCAACGACGCCAACCTGTCTACGCTGATCCTGGCGCGCGATGCTGCGCAGGCCGAAGCGCTGGACGACCTGCTGTGGGCGTTCGACGACGAGGCCTACATCCCGCACCAGATCGCCGGCACCGACGAGGAAGACGAGCTGGCGCCGGTGCTGATCGCCTCGCCCGAGTTCGACGCCCCCTCGCGCCCGCTGGTGATCAACCTGCGCGACGACCCCTACCTGGGCGCCTGCGACCGCGTGCTGGAAGTCGTACCCGCCGACCCCGCCGCCCGCGAACCGCTGCGCGAACGCTGGAAGCAGTACAAGGCCCTGGGCCTGGAACTGGCCAAGTACGACATGTGAATCGGGAATGGGGAATCGAGAATCGACTGCCCCGTAGACCTTCACCTTTCAATGCACCCGCTTTCCCCATTCCCTATTCCCGACTCCCCATTCCGCGCCTTATGACCACCCTCGCCTCCAGCTACGACCCCTCTTCCTTCGAATCGCGTCTGTACGCGCAGTGGGAGGCGGCCGGTTACTTCGTGCCGTCCGGCAAGGGCGAGCCCTACACCGTGCTGCTGCCGCCGCCGAACGTGACCGGCACGCTGCACATGGGCCATGCGTTCCAGCAGACGCTGATGGATGCGCTGGTGCGCTATCACCGCATGCGCGGTTTCGACACGCTGTGGCAGGTGGGCACCGACCACGCCGGCATCGCCACCGAGATGGTGGTGTCGCGCAATCTGGCGCTGGAAGGCAACGGTGAAACGCGCGACTCGCTCGGGCGCGAGGGGTTCATCGCCAAGGTGTGGGACTGGAAGGCCGACTCCGGCGACACCATCGAGCGCCAGATGCGCCGCCTGGGCACCTCCAGCGACTGGTCGCGCAGCACCTTCACCATGGACCCGCAGCCGTCGGCCGCGGTCAACGAAGCGTTCGTGCGTTGGTACGAGCAAGGGCTGATCTATCGCGGACAGCGGCTGGTCAACTGGGACCCGGTGCTGAAGACCGCCATCTCCGATCTGGAAGTGGAAAGCATCGAGGAAGACGGCTTTTTGTGGTCGATCCGCTACCCGCTGGCCGATGGCGTGACCTACGAGCACGTCGAGCACGATGCCGACGGCGTCGAGACGCTGCGCGAGATCCGCGATTATCTGGTGGTGGCCACCACGCGTCCGGAAACCATGCTGGGCGACACCGCCGTGATGGTGCACCCGGACGATGCGCGCTACGCCACGCTGCACAACGAACGCATCGTGCTGCCGCTGACCGGCCGGCAAGTGCCGGTGATCACCGACGATTACGTCGATCGCGCCTTCGGCACCGGCGTGGTCAAGGTCACGCCTGCGCATGATTTCAACGATTACGCGGTAGGTGTGCGGCATGGTTTGCAGTTGATCAACATTCTCACCCCTGATGCCAAGATAAGTTCCAGCCCCATAGCATCGCGTATGGCAGATTTCTATGCAGCAGGTAATGGGCCTACCGATTCAAGCGGTAACTACAGCCAGCTATTTGGGAAGGAAGCCAACTATCGGCACTATCCGAATCCCGGCAATGTTGAAATTCCTGCTAAATATCACGGCCTAGATCGCTACGAGGCCCGCAAGCTGGTGCTCTCGGACCTCGAAGACCTGGGCGTACTAGTGGAAACCAAGCCGCACAAACTGCAGGTCCCACGCGGCGACCGCACCGGCCAGGTGATCGAGCCCTATCTCACCGACCAGTGGTTCGTCAAAATGGACGCGCTGGCCAAGCGTGGCCTGGAGCTGGTGGAAAGCGGCCAGATCAAGTTCGTGCCGCCGAACTGGATCAACACCTATCGCCACTGGATGGAGAACATCCAGGATTGGTGCATCAGCCGTCAGCTGTGGTGGGGGCATCGCATCCCGGCGTGGTTCGACGAGGCAGGCAAGTGCTATGTCGGCCATGACGAAGTCGAGGTGCGTGCGAAGCACGGCCTGGGTGCAGAGATCGCATTGCACCAGGACAGCGACGTACTGGAAACCTGGTTTTCCTCGCAACTATGGCCGTTCTCCACGCTCGGCTGGCCGGATGCGGATACGATGGCAGAGCGCGGTTTCGAGCGCTATCTGCCGTCGTCGGTGCTGGTCACCGGCTTCGACATCATCTTCTTCTGGGTGGCGCGCATGATCATGGCCACCGACAGCTTCACCGGCCAGGTGCCGTTCCGCGATGTCTACATCACCGGCCTGATCCGCGATGCGCAGGGCCAGAAGATGTCCAAGTCCAAGGGCAATGTGCTCGACCCGCTGGACATCATCGACGGCATCAGCATCGAGAACCTGGTCGCCAAGCGCACCAACGGGCTGATGCAGCCGCGCATGGCCGAGAAGATCGAAAAAGCCACGCGCAAGGAATTCCCGGACGGCATCATCGCCCACGGTGCCGACGCGCTGCGCTTCACCATCGCCGCACTCGCCACGCATGGCCGCGACATCAAGTTCGACCTGGGCCGCGCCGAGGGCTACAAGAACTTCTGCAACAAGCTGTGGAACGCCACGCGCTTTGTGCTGATGAACACCGAAGGCGCGCGCTTTGCCGGCGTGCCGCAACCGCGCACCGAAGCGGAGAAGTGGATCCTGGCGCGGCTGGACAAGGTCACCGCAGAAACCCACGCGCACTACGCCAACTACCGCTTCGACCTGCTCGCGCAATCGCTGTACGAATTCGCCTGGAATGCATTCTGCGATTGGTTCGTGGAGCTGGCCAAGCCCGCACTCAATGGTCAGGACAGCGAGGCGGCGGCCAGCACCCGCCACACCCTGCTCTATGTGCTGGAGGCCCTGCTGCGTCTGCTGCATCCGCTGACCCCGTTCATCACCGAAGAACTGTGGCAGCAGGTCGCACCACGCCTGGGCATCACCGCCTCCACGATTTCCTTGCAGGCGTTCCCGCAGGCCGGCGATGTCGCTACCGCAGGTTACGCCAGCGCAGAAACCGACGTCGAATGGCTGAAGTCGATGGTGTCGGCATTGCGCCGTGTGCGCAGCGAGCTGAACGTGCCGCCGTCCAAGCAGGTGCGTCTGCTGTTGCAGGCCGGCACTGCCGACGATCGCACCCGCGTGGCGCGTTTCGCCTCGCAACTGGCGTTCCTGCTCAAGCTCGAAGCGATCGATTGGCTCGATGCCGGCCAGGACACACCGCCGTCGGCGGCCGCCATCGTCGGCGAGCTCACCTTGCTGGTGCCGCTGGAAGGCCTGGTGGACATGGATGCCGAACGCACGCGCCTGGACAAGGAAATCAAACGCGTGGAAGGCGAAATCGGCAAGTGCAACGGTAAGCTCGGCAACGCCACCTTCGTGCAGAACGCACCGGCCGTGGTGGTCGAACAGGAACGCGCGCGCTTGAACGACTGGACCATCCAGCTGAGCGGCCTGCGCGAGCAACGCGCCAAGCTCTAGCCCTGGTCGGCAACACGCGGCGCGCCCCACTCACGCACCAACGCACAACGCCCGCATCACTGCGGGCGTTGTGCGTCACTCCCCATCATCCAGCTTAGAGCTTGCCTGCGCCGGCCTTTGCCTTGACGTCTGCAGCCACCTTGTCGGCCGACAGCAGGTTGTAGGTGTAGGGCGGCGTCCAACCGATGTTGGAATTCCAGGAGCACGACAGTGCCTTGCCATTGAGCAACGAGCCCTGGTCGCGATACACGCTGCCGCCGTAGTCGGCCGCGATCTTGTCGCAACTGCTCACGCCGCTGATGTCGAACACGTTGCGCTCGGAGAAGATCTTCGACTCCTTGCCCACACCATGCGCATGCGAGAACGGGTACACCTTATTGCTGGTGCTGCCGACGTGGTAGTTGTTGTACAGATGCACCTGGCCGAAACGCACACGCGGTGCACGCGCGGAAATATTTTCGAACAAGGTGTTGTGGATGGTCACCCTGAGCTTGCCGCTGTCGGTGCTGGATGCGCTGTCGCTGGAGCCGATCAGATTATTCTTCTCGTGCGATTTGAACACCGAGTACGAAATGGTCACGAAGTCGGCGCCCTTCTTGACGTCCATTGCGCCATCGTGATGCTGCTTGGGCCGGCCGTTGGCGGTGCCGTTCTGGTCGTCGGTGCGGCGGCCATCGGTAAAGGTGACATGATCCACCCAGACGTTGGACGCACCTTCCACGGTCAGCCCGTCGTACTCGGAATTCCAGTTGCCGGCGTTGCCGTCATTCGGATCCCAGACAGGCTCCGGATCCCAGGGATTTTCGATGGTCAGGTTGCGGATGATGACGTCATTGGCCTTGACGTAGAAATAGCCCTCGCGAATCTCTGCGTTGTTGGTAATGCCGATCAGCGTGGTCTTGGTGGGAATGTCCAGGCGCGCACGCGACTTCATGTCCGCCGTCTTGGTATAGGGCGTGCCTTCACTGATATCGATGATGCCACTGATCTTGATGATGCGCCCGTTGCTGCCCACGCTAGCCTTCAGCGCGCTCTTCAGCTCGGCGGCATTCTTGACGGTGTAGATATTGGCAGCCGCCGCATTCGACCCACCCTTGGTCCCACCGTTCTGTGTTGCCCAACCAGTTGTCGCAACTTCCATTGCGGAATCGGCGCAGGCAGCGCCAATTACCAGCAACGACCCGACAAACAGCGACGCGGCGGCCGCCGTTGAAAATTTCGGCTTCATCTTGATGTCTCCCTCGAATGGATGCGATGCACCGCGTGGCGGCGCTACCTCGTCTAGCAGATGCGGAACCTGTTTTTTCGTTTATGGAATATCCGGTCCTGCGAGGCGGATACTAGGAGCATCGCAATCGCCTGTATTGAGCCGATGTATCGATGTGCACGCCTAGTCACGCAAACGATTGCAGGACATTCAAGAGAAGACAAAATGCGGTGACGGGGACACGCAGGGACATGACCAAGGACACTGCATCGCAGCATTATCTAAGCCGCAATAAAACCCTATGTATATCGAGAAAATCGGGGGTTTCGCGCGCACCCGCCGGCATTATTCGCGGCGATTTCGCTGCAATGCAGCGCATTTATCCAAAACCCCATTTACGTGACGATTTTTGCTCGTGCGCAAGCGAGATAGAAAAAAACGCGATGGAGATGGCGGAACTATCACCCCTATTGCGGAATCATCATCCCGCACATCCAGGCGGCCGGAATATCCGCAAGCGCAGCGCCAGACCGCAAGCGGACCCGCATTCCGGCATCGATTGCAATGGTGCGGACGCCCTGAGGGCAAAACCACAGACACCCGATTGCGTCGCCAGCGCGGCCAGCTGCAGCACCTGGCCCAATCAAACGGTGCAGACACCGCAATGGTCCGGTCGTCGCCGTTAGCGACACCCAATGGACCGAAAATAGCGCGCGCGGTCGCCACGCCCAGACTCCAACCGCATTGGCCACGAGAGACCCTCTCCATCATCGACACGCCATCGTGGCCTGCACCGCACCATCAATCACACATCACTGCGCCAACTCGCCTTGCCCGGCGGGCGTTGTTGGTGCAGCGGTTCGATGGCGCGCGGCTTCGACGGTGATCGGTGCGGCTGGCGACGTCGCCGCGACGCTCAGGAAAACCCTTCGAAAGACAACTCGATCGCCATCACCAACGCATCCTCGCGCCCGGTGTTGGAGGGGTAGTAGCGCGGGCGCCGACCGATTTCGTTGAACCCTTCGGAGTGATACAGCGCAATTGCCGACGGATTGGACGGGCGCACTTGCGGCTGGCGACGTCGCCGCGACGCTCAGGAAAACCCTTCGAAAGACAACTCGATCGCCATCACCAACGCATCCTCGCGCCCGGTGTTGGAGGGGTAGTAGCGCGGGCGCCGACCGATTTCGTTGAACCCTTCGGAGTGATACAGCGCAATTGCCGACGGATTGGACGGGCGCACTTCCAGAAACGCGCGCCGCGCGCCGCGATCGCAGGCGCCCTTGATCAGGGCGCGCAACAGCAGGCGGCCATGGCCTTGCGATTGCGCTTCCGGGGCGATGCAGACGTTGAGCACATGTGCTTCGTCGGCGGCGATGCTGATCACGCCATAGCCGATCACCTGCCCGCCCTGCTCCATCACCCAACCGGGGTAGCCGGCCTGCAGGCAGTCGCGAAAGATGCTGCGCGTCCATGGAAACGGATAGGCGCGATGTTCGATGTCCATCACCACGTCCAGATCGCTCTCGCGCATGGTGCGCAGCGAGGTGCGCAACGGGGCGTTCAAGGCGCTCACGCCTTGTCGCGGCGGCGCCGGAGCGCGCGCAGTTGCGGCCACAGCGCGCGCTTGGCTGCCGGATTGCCGCGCAGCTCGGCCAATGGCCAGGACGCCATCAAGGCTTGTGTCTCCGGGTCGCCCGGGTTACATCCGGAGGCGCGCAGCAACGCAATCTGCAGGCGATCGGGCATGCCGACCCGGTTACTGCGCCGTTGCGGGGCGGCGGCCTGGGCCGTGTTGACCGTCCGCGGCGGCTCGGCCGGCGCCGCCGGAGCCGTGCGGCGCATCGCCGGCGGCGCGGCTTGAACCGCCGCAGGCTGAGACGCGCGCTCGGCACGTGCCGGCGCCACCGGCGCGTCCTCCATAACGTCGACAGGCGGCAATGCATCGGCGGTGTCGCGGTCCAGATAGACGGTGTGCCCCAATGCCTGCAGATACGACACCTGCAGATCGGACCACATCGGCTCGGACGCCAACGCGCTCATGGCAATTCGGGCACCCGCCGCCCGCGTCGCCACAGCCAGATCACCGGGCCGGACAGCGCGTACAACACAGCGATCACCAGCAGCGAACGGGCCAGGTCGATCACCAGCAAGGCGATCACCACCGTGGCGACCGCCAGTGCCAGGAACGGCACGCGGTCGGCACGCGGGCCACGCGCGGCTCCCTTGAAACTCCAGAAACGGATCCGGCTGACCATCAGCAGGGCCGACACCACGGTGACCGCCAGCGCCAGATAGCGCAGTTGTTGGCCATCGAAGCCCAGGCTGTCGTCCGCAAACGCCCAGACGAAGGACATCATCAAGCCGGCTGCGGCCGGACTGGCCAGGCCGATGAACCAGCGCTTGTCGACCACGCCGACCTGGGTATTGAAGCGCGCCAGCCGCAGCGCCGCGCAGGCGGCATACAAAAAGGCCGCCGACCAGCCGACCCGGCCCATCACGCTGCTGTCGTACTTCAGCGCCGACAGCGACCAGTGATACATCACCAGTGCCGGGGCCATGCCGAAGCTGACCAGATCGGCCAGCGAGTCGTACTGCACGCCGAATTCGCTGCTGGTATTGGTCAGGCGCGCGATCCGGCCATCCAGCCCGTCCATCACCGCAGCGACAAACACCGCCATGGCCGCCTGGACGAATTGCCCGTTGGCGGCGGCGATGATGGCGTAGAAACCGGAAAACAGCCCGGCGGTGGTGAACAGGTTCGGCAGCAGGTAGATCGTGCGCGAGCGCGGGGGCGGTCTCATTTCATCCATGGGACAAGTGTAGGGCCTGAGGTCCGTCCGGCGGTAGCGCGTCCTTAGCCGTGCGGCGCGCGGATCACTTGCCAGCGCGGGCCGTGGATGCTGCAATCGCGGCGGGAATCATCCAGGGGAAGCCACATGCACCTGTCGTCCGGGCTCTGCGCCCTGTTGCTGCTGGTCAGCGCCGCCGCCGGCGCCACCGAACTGTATAAGTGGAAGGACGCCAAGGGTGTGACCCATTACACCGAAACTCCGCCACCCAGCGGCCAGCGCTACGAAGCGCGCCGCATCGATGCACGCAGCGGCACTGCCGCCATCGCTGCAGCCGACACGGCCACGCCCGAATCGGCCGAGTGCACCAACGCCCGCCGTAACCTGGAATTGCTCAGCGGCAAGGGCGAGGTCAGCCTGGGCGCTGGCGCCGATGGCAAGCCCGGCACCGCACTGGACCCGGAGGCCCGTGCCGCCCAGCGCAATCTTGCAGAGGCCGCCGCCAAGGCCTATTGCAAACCGGCCCCCAGCAGCGGCCCGGCGAGCTGAGCCAACCCGGACCGCCCGCGCGCCGCTCTTCGTATCGCGCCGTGTCATGGTCGTGGCAGTCGCCGTGACACGGCCGCGCGACAGCGTTGCCGATGACCTGCGGGGCGCGACACTGGCAAACTAGCGGCTTTCCGCCCAAGCGAAGCCCGATGCGTCTTTCCCAGTTCCACCTGCACACCACCAAGGAAACCCCGGCCGACGCCGAGCTGGTCAGCCACCGTCTGATGCTGCGCGCGGGCATGATCCGAAAGCTCGCCTCCGGGCTGTACACCTGGTCGCCGTTGGGCCTGCGCGTGCTGCGCAAGGTCGAGGCCATCGTGCGCGAGGAGATGAACCGCGCCGGGGCGGTGGAAGTGCTGTTCCCCACCATCCAGCCGCGCGAGCTGTGGGACGCGACCGGCCGTTGGGAAAAGTTCGGCGGGCAACTGCTCAAGATCAAGGACCGCAAGGAACAGGAGTTCTGCTACAGCCCGACCGCCGAGGAAGCCGCGGCCGAGTTCGCGCGCCAGGAAATCAACAGTTACAAGCAGTTGCCGCTGAATTTCTATCAAATCCAGACCAAGTTCCGCGATGAGATCCGGCCGCGCTTCGGGGTGATGCGTGCGCGCGAATTCCTGATGAAGGACGCCTACTCCTTCCATCTCACCGATGCGGACATGGCGCGCGAGTACGACAACATGCGCGCGGCCTATACCCGCATCTTCACCCGCCTGGGCCTGGAATTCCGTGCCGTGCAGGCCGATTCGGGCGCGATCGGCGGCGACGCCTCGCAGGAATTCCATGTCATCGCCGCCTCCGGCGAAGACTCGCTGGCATTCTCCACCGGCTCGGATTACGCCGCCAACGTGGAAACCGCCAGCGCTGCCCTGCCCGCACCGCGCGCCGCCGCCAGCGAGGCGATGCGCCAGGTCGACACGCCCACCCAGAAGACCTGCGAGGACGTCGCGCAGCTGCTGGGCATCGCGCTGCAGCGCACGGTCAAGTCGGTGGCGGTGATGACCCAGGCCGGCTTCGTGCTGGTGCTGGTGCGTGGCGACCACGCGGTCAACGAGATCAAGCTGGGCAAGGTCGCCGGCCTGGCCGATCACCGCCTGGCCAATGAAACCGAGATCCGCGAGCATCTCGGCTGCGAACCCGGCTTCCTGGGGCCGGTCAACACCGCCCGGCGGGTGCGCGTGGTGGCCGATCGCGATGTGGCGGCGATGGCCGACTTCGTGGTCGGCGCCAATGTGCCCGGCGCGCATCTGGTCGGCGTCAACTGGGGCCGCGACCTGCCAGAGCCTGACACCGTGGCGGATCTGCGCAACGTCATCGACGGCGAGCGCGCGGCCGATGGCGGCGAGCTGCGGCTGGCCCGCGGCATCGAAGTGGGCCACGTGTTCCAGCTCGGCAGCCAGTACGCGCAGGCGCTGCAGGCCACCGTGATCGACGAAAACGGCAAGGTCGCGGTGATGAAGATGGGCTGTTACGGCATCGGCATTTCGCGCATCGTGGCCGCGGCAATCGAACAGAACCACGACGAGGCCGGTATTGTCTGGCCCGCACCGATGGCGCCGTGGCAGGTGACGGTCTGCGTGATCAACCCCAAGCAGGACGCGCAGGTGATGGCCGCCGCCCAGGCCTTGCTGGACGAATTGATCGCCGCCGGGATCGACGCCGCATTGGACGATCGCGGCCTGCGCCCGGGCGCCATGTTTGCCGATATGGAGCTTTTAGGCATTCCGCATCGGGTGGTGGTCTCGGAACGCGGATTGGCAGCCGGCACATTTGAATATCGCGCACGCACTGCCGAGGCGGCAGAGAATCTGGATAAGGCAGGGTTATTCTCTCGCCTGGACCGCTGATCGAATCACCCGGAACTCCTTCAATAAAGATGAACACAATGCGCCGAATTATTTCGGCGCATTTGTCATGCAGGTTTTCTGAGATTATGATGACAGCGCTGCCACGGACCGGCTTTCTTTTTTTCTCTCATCTTCCGGAGTAACGATGTCGATCGATCTTAGCGGCCTGTCGGCCAAGCAGTTGGGTGCCCTGATCAAAAATGCGAAGAAGCAGCAGACCGTTGTTGCCAAGCGCGCCCCGATCGCCAAGGTTCGCACTCAGCTGACCCGCGCTGCAAAAGCCCAGGGTTATTCCATCGAAGAATTGTTTGGCGCTTCCGCTAGCGCTCGCCCAGGTCGTCCCGCCGCCGCTGCCAAGCCGGGCCCGCGTGCCGGCCGCAAGCTGGGCAAGGTGCCGCCGAAGTATCGCAACCCCGCCAACCCCCAGGACACCTGGACCGGCCGTGGCAAGCAGCCGCGCTGGATGGCCGAACTGACCGCCGCCGGCAAGAAAGTCGAAGACTTCCTGATCAGCAAGGCAGCCGCAAAGAAGACCCCGGCCAAGAAGACCTCCACGCGCAAGGGCACCACCAAGCGCGCGACCAAGAAGTCCAAGGCGGCTTGATTCAAACCAATAAAAACGCCGGCACTGCCGGCGTTTTTATTGCGCGCTTTTTCTGCCCGTCATAAATTCTTGCGGGCCGGTATCAACAGATTGCCGAACAGCAATCCAGCCATCAATGCCATCACAATATTGGTGACCGCCAATAGCGCTGCCTGTCCGACGCTGACATCCTGTTGCTGTACCAATGTCAGAAAGCCGCGCAGGCTGACGCTACCGGGAACCAGCATGATGATGCCGGGCAAGCGGATCAGCGCACCGGGTTTTTGCACCACCCGCCCGAACAGATTACCGGCGGCAGTCAATGCCATGGCCGAAGCGAACACGCCGGCTGGACCACCCCAGGCATGCCCGGCATAACGCGCAATGACATACCCGGACATGGCCGCTGCCATGATCCATAAATAATCGCGCCGACTCGCTTTGAACAACACCGCAAAGGCATAGGCAGCCACCAGCAGCGAGGCCCATTCGACCCAGGCGGCCTGCGGGCGCAGCGCGGCCACCTGCGGTTGCAGCCCGATCAGCTGGGTCAAGGTCACCGCGATCACCGCACCGACGGTGAGCTTGAGCACCGTGGTCACCGCACCGGCCAGGCGCGCAGTGCCCGACACCCAATGCTGGCTGGCCAACTCGTTGAAGGCATTGGTCAGCGACATCCCCGGCAGCAGCACCACCAGCGAGGCGATGATCACCGTATTGAGATTCAGCGGCCCGATCAGCGAAGCGACCACCGCCGCCACCACACCGGCCAGCAGGCCGGCCAGTGCTTCACCTGCCTCCTTGGTGGCAGGCCGCTTGTCGGTGTACTGGGTCAGCAGGCCGATCGACATGCCGATCGCCCCGGCGGTGGCGATATCCAGCCAGGGCAGCTTCCACAGTCCGGCCACGCCGGCCGCCGCCAGCCCGAAGGCCAGCACCTGCATGGTCTTGCCGCGCCGGTCCACCTCGCGGTCCAGCCGCCGCAGCGCGGTGTGGCCCTGCGCGATGCTCATGCGCCCGTTGGCCACACTGTCGGCCACGTAATCGGCCACGCTGAGTTTGTACAGATCGTTTTCGCCCGGCGCCAGCCGGATCACGCGCGTGATATCGCTGGAACCGATCGCCTTGGTCGGGTCGCTGAAGCTCAGGATGATGCCGGTGGGATTGGACCAGGGCTCGCAGTCCAGACCCAGTTTCTGCGACAGCCCGACCACGGCGGCCTCCAGGCGCTGCGCGGTGGTGCCATACGAATGCAGGCGTCCGGCGATTTCCGAAACGAAGGCGACGCGCTGGGCGTAGGTGGCGCTGGCGGACGGTAAGACAACAGTGGCAGCGGACATGCGTGGCGAGTCGGATCGGAGAAACGCCGTCTGGCGAGGCCGCCAGTGTATGCCGCAGCGCGCGCAACCGGCGTCCGGATTGGCAACGGCCGCGCCCGTCCGGAGCAGATATCCCCACATTCACTGACGCCAGCCGCTGTATGCTGGCGCCACGGACAGGCCACCCATGATCAAACCGCAACCTCCACGCATCGAACAAGACTCGCAGGATCAGGCACAGGTCCGCCTCGCTGGCAGTTGGGTCCTGGCGACCGCCCTGCCGCAGGCAGAACTGCTGCAGACCGTGCCCGATGGCATTCGTCGCATCGACGCGCGCGGCATCGCGCAACTGGATTCGGCCGGCGTACTGCAGTTGCTGCGCTTCGCCAGCCGCATCGGCCTGAAGGAAGACGCGATCGATTTCCGCGATGAGCATCAGGCGCTGGTGTGCACCATCGAGGAACTCAACGACGAGCGCCCCAAGCCCAAGCGCGATTTCGGCTTCGTCGCTGCGCTGGATCGCCTGGGCCGCACCACCCACGGGGTCGGCCAGGGCATCCTGGAGCTCAACAGCTTCCTGGGCGAGAACCTGGTCAAGATCGCGCGGCTGATCCACGAGCCGCGCCGCTTCCGCCTGACCTCCACCGTGCATCACATGGAACAGGTCGGCCTGGATGCGGTGCCGCTGGTGGTGCTGCTGTCCTATCTGGTCGGTGCGGTGATCGCGTTCCTGGGTTCGACCATCCTGCGCGACTTCGGCGCGGAGATTTATGTGGTGGAACTGGTATCCATCGCCTTCCTGCGCGAGTTCGCGGTGCTGTTGACCGCCATCGTGCTGGCCGGTCGCACCGCCAGCGCCTTCACCGCGCAGATCGGTGCGATGAAATCACGCGAAGAGGTCGATGCCATCCGCACCCTGGGGCTGGACCCGATCGACCTGCTGGTGATCCCGCGCCTGCTGGCGCTGATCTTCACCCTGCCGCTGCTGACCTTCATCGCGATGATCGCCGGCCTGGCCGGTGGCGTGACCGTGGGCGCGTTCGATCTGGATATCCCGCCGCAGATGTATCTGGCGCGCATGCACGACACCATCCAGCTGCGGCATTTCCTGGTCGGCCTGTCGAAGGCGCCGCTGTTTGCGCTGGTGATCGGCCTGATCGGCTGCCTGGAGGGCTTGAAGGTCAGCGGCACCGCGCAGTCGGTGGGCGAACGCACCACCTCCTCGGTGGTGCAGACGATTTCCTTGGTCATCATCCTCGACGCGATTGCGGCGTTGTGGTTCATGAAGATGGGGTGGTGATGAAGCCGGGATTCGACATTCGGGATTTGGGATTCGTGCAAAGCAAACGCGCCGCTAGCGCCCCGACATTCGGGAGCGCGGTGCTGTGACCAATCCCCAATCCCTAATCTCCAATCCCGGCCCAGAGGCCGACGACGACCAGCTGGCGATTTCCGTGCGCGGGCTGACCAATCGCTTCGGTAGCCAGGTCGTCCACGAGGAACTGGATCTGGACGTGCGCCGCGGCGAGATCCTGGGCGTGGTCGGCGGCTCGGGCACCGGCAAGTCGGTGCTGATGCGCAGCATCCTGGGCCTGCGCGAGCCGGACGCCGGCAGCATCCAGGTGCTGGGCGCAGATGCGCGCTCGGGCCGTTATGCCGACCGCCAGCACATCACCCGCAACACCGGCGTGCTGTTCCAGGACGGCGCGCTGTTTTCGTCGATGACCGTCGGCGAAAACGTGCAGGTGCCGCTGAAGGAACATCACGGCGAGTTCCCGGAGCGCTGGTATTTCGAGCTGGCGCTGCTGAAGATCAAGCTGGCCGGCTTGCCGGCCGATGCGCTGGACAAGCTGCCCTCGCAATTGTCCGGCGGCATGCGCAAGCGTGCCGGCCTGGCGCGGGCGCTGGCGCTGGATCCGCCGCTGTTGTTCCTGGACGAGCCCACCGCCGGGCTGGACCCGATCGGCGCGGCCGCCTTCGACCGCCTGATCCGCACCTTGCAGCAGGCGCTGGGCCTGACCGTGTTCCTGATCACCCACGATCTGGATACGCTGTACGCCATCTGCGACCGCATTGCGGTGCTGGCCGATCGCAAGGTGATCGCCAACGCGCCGCTGGCCGAGATCGAACAGGTCGACCACCCCTGGATCCAGGAATATTTTCACGGACCGCGCGCACGCGCCGCGCGCGCGGCCAAGACCGACTCCACCGAGACCGCCTGAGCATGGAAACCAAAGCCAATTACGTCCTGATCGGCGCCTTCACCATCGTGGCAGGCATCGCCCTGCTGCTGTTCGGCCTGTGGGCGGCCAAATACTCTTCCGACCGCACCTGGCAGCAATACCGGGTGGTGTTCCGCGAAGCGGTCACCGGCCTGACGGTCGGCAGCCCGGTGCAATACAACGGCATCGCGGTGGGCTCGATCACCGAGCTGACGCTGGCGCCGAACGACCCGCGCCAGGTCGTCGCACACGTGCGCGTCAATTCCACCACGCCGATCAAGAGCGATACGCGCGCCAAGCTGGGCATCACCAGCCTGACCGGCCCGTCGATCATCCAGCTCTCCGGCGGCACGCCCGAGGCGCCGTCGCTGACCACCATCGACAAGAGCGATGCGCCGATCATCCAGACCACGCCCTCGGCGCTGCAGAACATCACCGACACCGCCAACCGCATCGTCGAGCGCATGGACCAGATGCTGTCGGACAAGAACGTGGCCAGCATTTCGGCAACGCTGCAGAACCTGGAAAAGATCAGCGGCGGCATTGCCGACCGCGACGACGGCATGCAGGCGCTGATCGTCAGCGCGCGCGATGCCGCGCGCAATCTCGACACCACGCTGACCACCACCAACGGCACCATCAAGCGGCTGGATCAGAACCTGGTGCAACAGCTACCCGGCATCCTGGAAAAGCTCGACGCCACGTTGGTCAAGCTGGACTCGGCTGCCGGCAACGCCGACAACATCCTTGGCGAGAACCGCGCGGCCATCAATAGTTTCGCCAATGACGGCCTGGGCCAGCTCGGTCCAACGCTGACCGAATTGCGTGGCCTGATCCGCGACCTGCGCCGGGTCAGCGACAAACTGGACAACAACCCTGCGCGCTACCTGCTCGGCCGCGACGCACCCAAGGAGTTCGAACCGAAATGACTGCCATGCGCCTGTTGCGTCCCCTGCTGTGCGTCTCGTTGCTGGCGCTGGGCGGCTGCTCGGTCCTGACCGGTGGCGATAAGAAGCCGGCCACGATCTATGCCCCCACCGTGCGCGTCACGCCCAATCCCACCTGGCCGCAGGTGACCTGGCAGCTGTCGGTCGCCAAGCCGAGCGCAGCCCGCATCATCGACAGCCCGCGCATCAGCGTGCGCCCGACACCGGGCGAGTTGCAGGTCTATCAAGGCGCAAGCTGGGCGCAATCGGCGACCGACATGCTGGAAGACAGCGTGGTGCGTGCGTTTGAGGACTCCGGCAAGATCGCTGCGGTCGCCCGCATCGGCACCGGCATCCGCTCGGAGTACAAGCTGGCGATCGACCTGCGCCGCTTCGAGTCGGACTACGCTGGCCAGTCGCTGCCGTCGGCCACCATCGAACTCAACGCCAAGTTGCTGCATTCGTCGGATCAACGCGTGGCCGCCTCGCGCACCTTCCTGGTCGCACGCCCGTCCAGCAGCACCGACATCGCAGCGGTCGCGGCGGCATTCGAGCAAGCGATGACCCAGGTCACCACCGAGCTGGTGGGATGGACCTTGGTCAGCGGTCAGCAGGATAGCCAGAACCTGCCGCGTTCGTTGTAAGCGCAAGCGACAGACTTAGAGCGGCTAGAAAAACGTAGCAAGCAGTCGCCAGGTGGGCGCGGACGGCGCGCAGGAACCGGGAGTGCACGAGTGGTACATGCCGATTCCGAGCACCGGCCGCGCCCGCCTGAAGGATGCCGCAGAGCGGCTGATCTGTGGCCTGGCTGCAGGGCCCTTGCCCGCCCACCCTCGCGGGACACGCTGCAAGTACGTCCTTGTAAGCTCTTACGCGGCATCCATGCCGCGTAAGGTCCCGCGAGGGTGGGCGGGCAAGGACCAATCAAGATGGTCGGTATGCAGGTTTTCAACAAAGCACCGACTCACTCGCTGGTGCGGTGTCCTCACCGATTGCGGGACCGTGTGGCGGCATGGATGCCGCCACCGAGCCCCCAGGGACGGGTCCACGGCGTGTCCCGCGAGCGGTGAGGGCACCGCGCCCTCGACCCCCTCAGCGTTTGACCTGGGCTTCTGACCGCACCCAGCAAGATGCGGCTGACAAAACCACTGCGCTCACCGCCAGCAGAGCGCTCGCTACGTTTCGTTAGCCGCTCTTATGGCTGGGACACGCGCATCGCAATCTGACGAAAGGTCAGATTGATGCGCTCGCCGACTGGCTTTACGGTGCGCGGCAAGGCGTGCTTGTAGTGGCGCTGGGTATCCCCGCCCATCAGCAGCAGATCGCCGTGGCCCAGCTCCAGCGTCTGCTTCAACGCCGCATCGTCGCGATGCTTGAACGCAAACCGCCGCGTCGCGCCCAGGCTCAATGAGGCGATCAGCGGCTGCGCGCCCAGCTCCGGCTCGTCGTCGCTATGCCAGCCCATCGCATCGTTGCCGCTACGGTAGCGGTTGACCAACACGCTGTTGAACGGATGCCCGGTTTCGTCCTGCAGACGCGTGCGCACTGGCTGCAGCGCCTCCAGCCACGGCTGCGGCGCAAATTGCGTACCCGAATAGCGATAGCTGGCATCCGCATCGCCGATCCAGCTGCTCAGCCGCGGCGAATCCACCACCCGTCCAAACATGCGGATGCGGTGCACCTCCCACTGCACCTGCGCCAGCAACGCCTGCATCAACGCATCGGCCTGCGTGGCCTGCAACCAACCTCGGCACCAACTGATCTGCGCCTGCGGCAATGCAACCGGAATCTTCATCCTGCAGACGCTAGCACGCACCTGCCGAGCCGGGCGTGCGGTGAGGATGAATCGATTCCATTTGCCGCCGTCACATCGAATCCCGGAAAATGCGTACCAGCCATCGAGCCAACGGGAGTGGAGCAATGTCGGAAGCGGGAGTCGGCGCACCTGCGCCAGAGGCGGTCGAGCGCGACGTGATGGAGTACGACGTCGTCACCGTCGGCGCCGGTCCGGCCGGGCTGGCCTTTGCGATCCGGCTCAAGCAGCTCGATCCGAACATCAGCGTGTGCGTGATCGAAAAATCCAGCACCATCGGTGCGCACATCCTGTCCGGCGCAGTGATCGAACCCGGCCCGCTGGATGCGCTGCTGCCGGGCTGGCGCGACAATCCACCGCCGATCTGCGTGGCCGCCACCGACGACGAATTCTGGTTTCTCGGCAAGGACAGCGCGCGCAAGTTTCCGGTCGTGCCGCCGGGCATGCGCAACCATGGCAACTTTATCGTCAGCCTGGGGGCGATGTGCGCCTGGTTGGCGCCGCAGGCCGAAGCGTTGGGCGTGGAAATCTACCCTGGCTTTGCCGCCGCCGAAACCCTGCACGACCACAACGACCAGGTCGTCGGCGTGCGCATCGGCGACATGGGCGTGGCCAAGGATGGATCGCACAAGCCTGGTTATACCGCCGGCATCGACATCCGCGCCAAGGTCACGGTGCTGGCCGAAGGCGCCCGCGGGCATCTGACCAAGCGCCTGCTCAAGCGCTTCGACCTCACCGCCGACGCCGACCCGCAGGGCTACTCGATCGGCATCAAGGAGCTGTGGCAGGTACCGGAGGGGCGCGTCAGCCCCGGCAAGATCGTGCACACGCTCGGCTGGCCGGCCGACAACCGCACCTACGGCGGCAGCTTCCTGTATCACCTGGACAACAACCAGATCGCGCTCGGCTATGTGAGCGGACTGGACTACAGCGACCCGAAGTACCAACCGTGGGAGGCCTTCCAGCAATGGAAGAACCACGCGCTGATCAAGCCGCTGCTGGAAGGCGGCAGCATCCTGTCGGCCGGCGCGCGCGCCATCGTCACCGGCGGCTGGCAGTCGCTGCCAAAGGTGGAGATGCCCGGCGCCCTGTTGATCGGCGACACCGCCGGCCTGCTCAACGTGCCCAAGATCAAGGGCACCCACCAGGCGATCCGCAGCGGCATGCTGGCCGCCGAGCACCTGGTGCAAGCGCAGCTGGCGCCGCAAGGCTTCGACGCCAAGTTACGCGCCTCCGATGCGATGGCCGAGCTGAAGCAGGTGCGCAATATCAAGCCAGGCTTCAAGAAGGGCCTGTGGTTCGGCCTGCTGAATGCCGCCTGGGAAACCGCGCTCAAGGGCGCCTCGCCGTGGACGCTGAAGAACAAGCCCGACTGGTCGGCGCTGCACAAGATCGGCGAGTACGAACAACCCAAGCGCGACTACGGCACGCGCGAGCTCGCACCGCGCGACCGCCTGCAGGCGGTCTACTTTGCCGCCACCGAACACGACGAAGACCAGCCCGTGCACCTGAAAGTGCTCGACACCGACGTGTGCGCCACCCGCTGCGTGGAGGAATACGACAACCCCTGCACCCGCTTTTGCCCGGCCAACGTCTATGAAATGGTCGCAGACACCAACAGCCCTTCCGGCAAACGCCTGCAGATCAACGCCGCCAACTGCGTGCACTGCAAGACCTGCGACATCAAGGACCCGTACGAGATCATCACCTGGGTCACACCGGAGGGTGGTTCGGGCCCGAACTACCAGAATCTGTGAGCAGCGACCGGCGTAGCGCGTGATTAGCAGTCTCTCCAAACTCCTGGCTGCAGCGCGTCGCTCGGTGCAGCTCCATGGTGGCGGCTTCTCAGGCACCACTGCAGTGGCGCTACGGACGTTCAAGGTAATCCGCGCCCTCGGGATACGTGGTTTCGTGGAGCGCGTACGACTGGCAGGACGCAAGCAGCCGGCAGCGCCCCGTCTGTCGGACCAAGAGCCATTCGTCGCGCCCGTGCCCTTGTCGCAGCTGCAGTTAAACGTTGGCGTGATGGTGCACGTCTTTTATCCCGACCTCATCGACGAATTCGCACAGTCACTCCAACACATGCCGGTCGGCTATGACCTGCTGGTCTCTGTGATGGATGAAGCAGCCGCAGATCGCGCGCGCGCGCGTTTTTCCAAGCTGCCGCAGATCGAGAAACTCGATATACGCATCGTGCCCAACCGCGGCCGTGACATCGCGCCTTTGGTGGTGACGTTCCGCGAACAGATTCTTGCATTGGATGTGGTCGGCCATCTGCACACGAAAAAATCGCTGTATACAGGCAGCGAGCAAGGCCAGTGGCGCCGCTACCTGGTGTCGTCCCTGATGGGGAGCACCGAGCGCATCGCCTGGCAACTCGGCATGTTTCAGGCCGAACCACGCCTTGGCATGCTTTACCCTGAGAGCTACGGGCAGGTGCCGCTATGGGCACATACCTGGCTGAGTAACTTCGAGGTCTGTCGCACGCTGGCACAACGACTCGGTTTCGACATCAACGCTTCGGAGTACATCGATTTTCCCGCAGGATCGATGTTCTGGGCAAAGGTGGATGCATTACGGCCGTTGTACGCACTTGACCTTGAGCTCAAGGATTTTCCCGAAGAGCACGGCCAGATCGATGGCACCCTGCACCACGCGATGGAGCGCATGTTCGCGGCCATCGTGCGGCAGCAGCAGTATCGAATCGGCATATTGCCGCAAGACGGCACGCTGGCACTCAGCGGCGAAGGTGGGCGCAACTGGCAGGCCTCTTTCGAGACACCGATCGCCACGCGATTGACACTGTCTTCTCTTCAAGCTCGACTGGTGTCGTTGGACATCTTCGATACCTTGGTCGTAAGACCGTTCCTGTTCCCAGCAGGTGCCCGTGCCTATCTTGCCCACCTGGTGGCGCGCCAGTTCGGGGTCGAAAATTTTCTCCAACTCCGCGAACTTGCCGAGTCAAAAGCACGCCATCAACGTGGCACCGATGTCGATCTAGCGAGCATCTACACCACGCTATCGGGCCTAGCGGATGCGAGGGGACTTCCAATCGGCGCCCTTCAGGCATTTGAAGTGGCACTGGAAGCTAGATTGCTACGACCACGCAGCGGAGTGATTGCAGCAGCCACGCAGTTGCGGCAGCGTGGCATCCGCCTGGTTGCGCTTTCGGACATGTATCTGGATAGCACGTTGCTGCAACAGATCCTGCCACCCGAAGCGAGCGTACTGCCAGCTGCCTGGTATGTGTCCTGCGAGACGGGTTGGCGCAAGGATACTGATAGCGCCTGGCAGAAGCTGCCAGACATCGAAAACATCGAGACATCGCAGTGGCTGCATGTTGGCGACAACGAACACGGCGATATTCAGCGCCCACAGATGCACAACTTGTTGACACCGGTGCATGTGCTTCGCCCATCCGCGCTGCTGGAGGTAATTCCTGCATTGCGCCCGCTCAGGCCGTCATCAGGTGCGGCAACGCGGTGGCAGGATCAGTTGTGGCTTGGCCTACTGGCCAATCGGTTCGCCGATCTTGCCGACCGGCACCCGGACACGTTGATGCCGCTGCCGGTTCTTTCACCGGCATGTCTTGGCTACGTGGTCATCGGCCCGCTGATCTTCGATTATCTCGCATGGCTGATCCGCATGGCGAAGCACGCCACTATCGAAACAATCTTGTTTTTGAGCCGAGAAGGTCACCTGCTGGAACAGGGTTTTCAGCTAATAAGGCAAACCTCCCCTTCACTACAGCAGCTTCATGGCAAGTATCTGCTCGCATCGCGGCGGGGAACCGGAACACCCTCACTGCATGCACCAGATGATCTTGCATTGCTGCTGGACAGTACCTACACCGGCACGCTGAGCGACCTGATACAAGCGCGGCTGGGAGATGCTGCAGCACATATTCTGGAAGGTCGCCTGGGGCGCTCGGTCATGCAACGCGATGTCTACCTGCCGGAGATGCACGCCGAGCTTCTGGAACTCATGGCCCCAGCAATCAATGAACTGCTGGCGCTTGCCGAA
Organism: Xanthomonas sp. 3075; assembly: GCF_014197275.1. Lineage (GTDB taxonomy): Bacteria > Pseudomonadota > Gammaproteobacteria > Xanthomonadales > Xanthomonadaceae > Xanthomonas > Xanthomonas campestris_B. The sequence goes on from NZ_JACIFI010000017.1 coordinate 32,902, forward strand.
ACTGAAAGGACGGCTTACCTGCATTACTGGAAAGCGACCGCAGGTGACGGTGCTGCCATGGTGGCCGACATAGGTTACTCCGGCACCATCCAGGCCAATCTCACAAGATTGACTGGGCAGCCGCTGGGTGGCGCTTATTTTGCAGTGAATGGGCGCGCTACAAAGATCACTGCCCACAGCTGGGCCGCAGCGCGCTATTTTGATGGCCGCACCGAGGGGGATCCGGAGCAATCGACGATCCTGCGCCATGATCTGCTTCTGGAAACACTTCTCACGGCTCCCTCGCCGCAGTTCTCCTGTTTCACAGGCACCACCGAAGGTCCGACTGCGGTCTACGCCAGTCCTGAGCTATCGCCAGCGCAATGGGCGACCATCGCGCAGGTGCATGAAGGAGCGCTGGCCTTTATTGCAGATGTTTGTGCGGTTGCGCAGGACGAAAGCTACCTGCTGGACTTCGACCGGACTTCCGTCCAGATCCCACTGCAGTGCATCGGCTCCGGACGCTGGCAGGCGCCGTGGCTTGCGGACCTGCAACTCGACGACCGATTCACTGGGCGCGGACTGGTTAGCGCCGGATGACCTGGCGGCCATCCGGCCTCGCCTCACGGTTCAGGCGTCAGAATCGCCACACCAGTCTTCTGTTGCAGCTCCTTTAACTCCACCCCATCCGCCGCCTCCACCAACACCAACCCGGTATCGGTGACATCGAATATCGCCAGGTCGGTGATGATGCGATCGACCACGCCGACGCCGGTCAGCGGCAGGTCGCACGCGGGCAGGATCTTGTGGCTGCCGTCCTTGGCGAGGTGTTCCATCAGCACCACCACGCGCTTGACGCCGGCCACCAGGTCCATCGCCCCGCCCATGCCCTTGACCATCTTGCCGGGCACCATCCAGTTGGCCAGGTCGCCGCGCGCGCTGACCTGCATCGCGCCCAGGATGGCCAGGTCGATATGCCCGCCGCGGATCATCGCGAACGAATCGTGGCTGCCGAAATAGCTGGCACCGGCACGTGCGGTCACGGTCTGCTTGCCGGCATTGATCAGGTCCGCATCGACGTCTTCCTCGGTGGGAAACGGACCGATGCCGAGCAGGCCATTCTCCGATTGCAGCCACACGTCCACACCCTCGGGGATGTGGTTGGCCACCAGCGTCGGCAGGCCGATGCCCAGGTTGACGTAGGCGCCATCGGTCAATTCGCGTGCCGCACGTGCGGCCATCTGGTCTCTGGTCCAGGCCATCAGGGCTGTCCTTCGCGCACGGTGCGCTGTTCGATGCGTTTTTCCGGGGTGGCGTTGAGCACCAGCCGGTCGACATAGATGCCGGGCAGGTGCACCTGATCGGGATCGATCGCTCCTACTTCCACGATCTCTTCGACCTCGGCAATGCACACCTTGCCGGCCATGGCACAGGCCGGGTTGAAATTGCGCGCGGTCTTGCGAAACACCAGATTGCCGGCGGCATCCGCACGCCACGCCTTGACCAGCGCGACATCGGCCTGCAACGCGGTTTCCAGCACGTAGTGCTTGCCGTCGAACTCGCGGGTTTCCTTGCCCTGGGCCACGATGGTGCCGTAACCGGTGGCGGTATAGAACGCCGGAATCCCCGCACCGCCAGCGCGCAGGCGTTCGGCCAGCGTGCCTTGCGGGTTGAACTCCAGTTCGAGTTCGCCGGCCAGGTATTGCCGCTCGAATTCCTTGTTTTCGCCCACGTAGGACGAAATCATCTTGCGGATCTGCCGGGTGGCCAGCAGCTGACCGAGGCCAAAGCCATCGACGCCGGCATTGTTGGAGATCACGGTCAAGCCGCCGATCCCGCTGTCGCGCACCGCCGCGATCAGCGCCTCCGGGATGCCACACAGACCAAAGCCGCCGACCGCCAGCGTCTGGCCCTGGGCCAGCACCCCATCCAGCGCCGCCTTGGCATCGGCATAGCGTTTGCCGCTTGCCGCACCACGTCCACCATTGTTCATCACCGCCCTCGCCTTCGCTGATGGGAAACGGCCATTCTAGCCGCTGACTGTTGCCTGTCCCCGGAGACGGTTCCGCCACACCCAAGACACAACGCAGCCGCTAAACTCGGGTGTCCCCCACCCCAGGAATTGCCAATGACGCTACCAGCCTTCAAGGCCTACGATATTCGCGGCCGCGTGCCGGATGAACTCAACGAGGACTTGGCGCGCCGCATCGGCGTGGCGCTGGCGGCTCAGCTGGATCAAGGGCCTGTGGTTCTGGGCCATGACGTGCGCCTGGCCAGCCCCGGGCTGCAGGAAGCGCTCTCGGCCGGCCTGCGCGCCAGCGGCCGTGAGGTGATCGATATCGGCCTGTGCGGCACCGAGGAGGTCTATTTCCAGACCGATTACCTCAAGGCCGCCGGCGGCGTGATGGTCACCGCCAGCCACAATCCGATGGACTACAACGGCATGAAGCTGGTGCGCGAGCAGGCGCGGCCGATCAGCTCCGACACCGGCCTGTTCGCCATTCGCGACACGGTCGCGGCAGATACCGCAGCACCCGGCGAGCCCACTGCCAGCGAGCAAAGCCGCACCGACAAGACGGCCTACCTCGAGCACCTGCTCAGCTACGTGGATCGCAGCACGCTCAAGCCGCTCAAGTTGGTGGTCAACGCCGGCAACGGCGGCGCCGGCCTGATCGTCGACCTGCTCGCACCGCATCTGCCGTTCGAATTCGTGCGCGTCTTCCACGAACCCGATGGCAACTTCCCCAACGGCATCCCCAACCCGCTGCTGCCGGAAAACCGTGCTGCCACCGCCAAGGCGGTCCAGGACCACGGCGCCGACTTCGGTATCGCCTGGGATGGCGACTTCGATCGCTGCTTCTTCTTCGATCACACCGGCCGCTTCATCGAAGGCTATTACCTGGTCGGCCTGCTGGCACAGGCAATCCTGGCCAAGCAGCCGGGCGGCAAGGTCGTGCACGACCCGCGTCTGACCTGGAACACGGTCGAGATGGTGGAAGATTCCGGCGGCATTCCGGTGTTGTGCAAGAGCGGGCATGCCTTCATCAAGGAGAAGATGCGCAGCGAGAACGCGGTGTATGGCGGCGAGATGAGCGCGCACCACTATTTCCGCGAATTCGCCTATGCCGACTCCGGCATGATTCCGTGGCTGCTGATCGCCGAGCTGGTGTCGCAATCCGGCCGTTCGCTGGCAGACCTGGTCGAAGCGCGCATGCAGAAATTCCCCTGCAGCGGCGAAATCAACTTCAAGGTGGACGATGCCAAGGCCGCCGTTGCCCGCGTGATGGAGCATTACGCGTCGCTGTCGCCCGAGCTGGATTACACCGATGGCATCAGCGCCGACTTCGGCCAATGGCGTTTCAACCTGCGCAGCTCCAACACCGAGCCGCTGTTGCGTCTGAACGTGGAAACGCGCGGCGATGCCGCACTGCTGGAAACGCGGACGCAGGAAATTTCCACCCTGCTGCGCGGTTGATTCATCCCCTCCCCCACCCTTAGACGCACTTTGGAGTTTCCCCCGCCCATGAGCGACGTCCTTCCCATTATCCTGTCCGGCGGTTCCGGCACGCGCCTGTGGCCGTTATCGCGCGAATCCTATCCCAAGCAGTTTCTGCCGCTGGTCGGCGAACACAGCATGTTGCAGGCGACATGGCTGCGCTGCGCTCCGGTGGCTGCGCACGCGCCCATCGTGGTGGCCAACGAAGAACACCGCTTCATGGCCGCCGAGCAGTTGCAGCAGTTGGGCGTGAAGCCGTCGGCGATCCTGCTGGAGCCCAAGGGCCGCAACACCGCACCGGCCATTGCCGTTGCCGCGCTGGAAGCCACCCGCGACGGCGCCGACCCGCTGCTGCTGGTGCTGCCGTCCGATCACGTGATCCAGAACGAAGCTGCATTCCAGGCTGCGGTCACCCTGGCGGCCACTGCGGCCGAACAAGGCAAGCTGGTCACCTTCGGCATCAAGCCGACCGCGCCCGAAACCGGCTACGGCTACATCAAGGCGAGCGCAGGCACCGGCGTCAGCGCGGTGGAGCGCTTCGTCGAGAAGCCCGACCTGGCCACGGCACAGACTTATCTGGCCAGCGGCGAGTACTACTGGAACAGCGGCATGTTCCTGTTCCGCGCCTCGCGTTACCTGGAAGAGCTGCGCAAGTTCCACCCCGCCATCGCCGATGCCTGCCTCAAGGCCTGGCAAGGTGGCAAGCGCGATGCCGACTTCACCCGTCTGGACAAGGACGCCTTCGCGGCCAGTCCGTCGGATTCGATCGACTACGCGGTGATGGAAAAGACCGCCGATGCGGTGGTGGTGCCGTTGGACGCCGGCTGGAACGATGTCGGCTCGTGGTCGTCGCTGCTGGACGTGTCCGAGCAGGATGCCCAAGGCAACGCGCACCACGGCGACGTGATCCAGCTGGATTGCCAGAACACCTATGCCTACGGCTCGCGCCTGATCGCCATGGTCGGCCTGGAGAATGTGGTGGTGGTGGAAACCGACGACGCGGTCCTGGTCGGACACCGCGACCGCATCCAGGAGGTCAAGGACGTGGTCAGCCAGATCAAGGCTGCCGGCCGCTCCGAGGCGACCTGGCACCGCAAGGTCTATCGTCCGTGGGGTGCCTACGATTCGATCGACATGGGCCAGCGGTTCCAGGTCAAGCGCATCACCGTCAAGCCGGGTGCCACGCTCAGTCTGCAGATGCACCACCACCGCGCCGAACACTGGATCGTGGTGAGCGGCACCGCCGAAGTCACCCGTGGCGAGGAAGTGCTGCTGCTGACCGAAAACCAGAGTACCTACATCCCGCTGGGCGTGACCCATCGCCTGAAGAACCCGGGCAAACTGCCGCTGGAACTGATCGAAGTGCAGTCCGGCAGCTATCTGGGCGAAGACGACATCGTGCGCTTTGAGGACACCTACGGGCGGACCTGATCGTTCGCACGCAGGATGCGGCAATGTCCAAGCAAACAGCCGGGGATTCCCGGCTGTTTGCGTTTGCGGCGTTGATTGATCGGCGGCGCTACTGTCGCCATCGATCTTGTTGCGACGTTACTGCCTGGCAGCGACCAGTTCGGCAATCACGCGCTGCAGGCCAACCTGCCATTGCGGCAACACGATGTCGAAATCGCGCTGCAGTTTGTCGATCGACAACCCCGAATAAGCCGGCCGCTTTGCCGGCGTCGGATAGTCTGCCGTGGTGATCGGCAGCACCCGTGGCGCGCGCGACAACAGGCCCGCACCGACCGCTTGCGCGAAGATCGCTTCGGCAAAACCATGCCAGCTGGTCTGTCCAGCGGCAGTGAGGTGCCAGGTGCCCGATGTGTCGGGTGTGCGCTGCTGCAGCAATTGCGCGGTGACATCGGCAATCAAGGCTGCTGGCGTGGGTGTTCCGACCTGATCGGCAACGACGCGCAACTCGTCACGCTCGGCGCCGACACGCAGCATGGTGCGCAGGAAATTCGCACCGTGCGAGGCATATACCCAGGCCGTGCGCAGAATCAGATGCTGCGCGCCCGAGGCACGGATGGCGTCCTCGCCAGCGAGCTTGGTTTCGCCATACGCGCCCAACGGCGAGGTTGGCGCATCCTCCGGATACGGTGTGCTGCCCTGACCGTCGAACACGTAGTCGGTCGAGTAGTGCACCAACGGCACGTTGTTGGACGCGCACCATGCCGCGATGACGCCCGGCGAGGTCGCGTTGGCACGCATTGCGCTGTCGCGATCCTGTTCGGCGCGATCCACGGCGGTATAGGCGGCCGCGTTGACGATGCGCGAAGGGGCGATGCGGTCCAGCAACGCAGTCAGCGTCTCCGGGGCGTCGAAGTCGGCCGTCTCGCACTTGCTGCCGTCGGGCAGCATGCCGCTGCGCGTCGTCGCCGTTACCGCACCATCGACAGCCAGCGCGCGCAGCAGTTCGGTGCCGACCTGCCCATTGGCACCAAATACCAAGGTGGTCACGGTGAATACACCGGCAAGCGATCCACCGGCACATCGCCCAGGAACGGCGCATCGGCATCCTTGGCCGACAGCAATGGATCGCTGATCGGCCAATCGATCCCGATGGCGGCATCGTCCCAGCGCACGCCGGCATCGGCTTCCTTGACGTACACGTCGGTGCACAGATAACTGAACACGGCACGTTCGGACAACACCGCAAAGCCGTGCGCAAAGCCTTCCGGGATCCAGAACTGCTTCTTGTTTTCCGCACTCAGCACAACGGCCGCCCATTGACCGAAGTTGGGCGAACCGTGGCGCACGTCGACAGCGACGTCGTACACCTCGCCTTCAAGCACGCTGACCAACTTGCCCTGTGGGCGCGGCCACTGGTAATGCAAACCACGCAGCACGCCTTTGGCGGAGGTGGAGACATTGCTCTGCACGAACTGGGTCGGCAAGCCATGCTGACCGAAGCGTTCGGCATTCCACGTTTCGAAGAAATAACCGCGCGCATCGCCGAACACTGCCGGCTCGATGACGACGCAGCCCGGTAGACGCGTTTCGATCACTTTCAAGGCACAACTCCTCGTACGGCCAACTCGTGCAGATACTTGCCATAGCCATTTTTCAACAGCGGTGCGGCCAGGCGCTCCAGCTGCGCTGCATCGATCCAGCCCTGACCGAATGCGATTTCCTCCGGGCAGCAGACCTGCAGGCCCTGACGCATCTGGATGGTTTCGATGAAATTGGCCGCCTCGTGCAACGACTGATGGGTGCCGGTATCCAGCCACGCGTATCCGCGCCCCAATGGCTCAAGGTGCAGCTCGCCAGCGTCCAGATAGCAGCGATTGAGATCGGTGATTTCCAGCTCGCCGCGCGGCGAGGGCTTCAACGCAGCCGCATAATCGCTGGCCTTGCCATCGTAGAAATACAGCCCGGTGACCGCGTAGTTGGAACGGGGCTTTTCCGGCTTTTCGGCGATGTCGATGACCTTGCCTTGCTGATCGAATTCGGCAACGCCGTAACGCTCCGGGTCATTGACCCAGTAGCCGAACACGGTCGCGCCCTGCTCGCGCGCATCGGCGCGGCGCAAGGTCTCGGTCAAGCCGTGACCGTGGAAGATGTTGTCGCCCAACACCAGGCAGCTCGGTTTGCCATCGACAAAATCGCGGCCGATCAGATAGGCCTGCGCCAACCCGTCCGGGCTGGGCTGCACGGCGTACTGGATGTTGACGCCCCACTGCGAGCCGTCGCCCAGCAATGACTGGAACAACGCCTGCTCATGCGGTGTATTGATGATCAAAATGTCCCGGATACCGGCGAGCATCAGCACGCTCAGCGGGTAATAGATCATCGGCTTGTCGTACACCGGCAGCAGCTGCTTGCTGACGCCCTTGGTGATCGGGTACAGGCGCGTGCCGGAGCCGCCCGCCAGAATGATGCCTTTACGTTGTGTCATCAGGTATGTCCTGTTGAGGCCCGCGCACGCATGCACGGGCACTGGCTAGGGTTGCGTTAGGCGGCAGCGCCGATCCGTTCCAGCCGATAGCTGCCATCCAGCACGCCCTGCACCCACGCCTGGTTGGTCAGGTACCACTGCACCGTCTGCGCGATGCCTTGCTCGAAGGTATACGCCGGCTCCCAGCCCAGGTCGTTCTTCAACTTGGAGGCATCGATCGCATAGCGACGATCGTGCCCGGGGCGGTCGGTGACGTAGGTGATCTGGCTGGCGCGCGGCTTGCCGTCTTCGCGCGGGCGATGCTGATCCAGCAGCGCGCAGATCGCCTGCACGACCTCGATGTTCTGCCGCTCGGAATTGCCGCCCACGTTATAGGTCTCGCCCACCTTGCCCTTGGCCAGCACGGTGCGGATCGCCTCGCAGTGGTCGCTGACGAACAACCAGTCGCGCACCTGCTTGCCATCGCCGTACACCGGCAGCGGCTCGCCGGCCAATGCCTTGGCGATGACCAGCGGAATGAGTTTTTCCGGGAAGTGGTACGGGCCGTAGTTGTTGGAGCAGTTGGTGGTCAGCACCGGCAGCCCGTAGGTGTGGTGGAACGCACGCACCAGATGATCCGACGCGGCCTTGGAGGCCGAATACGGCGAGTTGGGCGCATACGGGGTGGTTTCGGTGAACTTGCCGGTCTCTCCGAGCGTGCCATAGACCTCGTCGGTGGACACGTGCAGGAAACGGAAGTCATCGCGGCGCGTGCCCGGCAGCGCCTTCCAATAGTCGCGCACCGCCTCGAGCAGGGCCAGGGTGCCGACCACATTGGTCTGGATGAACGCGCCGGGGCCTTCGATGGAGCGATCCACATGGCTTTCGGCCGCGAAATTCAGCACCGCATCCGGCTGATGCTCCTGCAACAGGCGGGTCACCAGGGCGCCATCGCCGATGTCGCCCTTGGCGAAGACGTGGTTGGCATTGCCTTCCAACGACGCCAACGTGTTCAGGTTTCCCGCATAGGTGAGCGCGTCCAGATTGATCACGCGGATCCCGCGGGAGACTGCCTCAAGAACAAAATTGCCGCCGATGAAGCCGGCACCGCCGGTTACTAGCCAAGTCGCCACTGTCTACCCCTCCTGGTCGCGCGCGCACCGCGCGGCGTTTTCAAACCACACAGGATATACGGTCTGTGCGATATCGGACTTAAGCGGAGCCAGACGGATGCATGCAGCTGTTGCATCGCAGCATCCATACGCCATCGCATGGTGCGCCCTGCCCGGTTAGAATGACGCCACTACCCGGGCCTGCCGCCGCGGCCGGGCCTTCCCGCAATAGCTGAAGGATCACGTACACGATGAAAATCCTCGTCGCCTACAAGCGCGTGGTGGACTACAACGTCCGCATTCAGGTCAAGCCGGATGGCTCCGGCGTGGTCACCGAGGGCGTCAAGCTCTCGCCCAACCCGTTCGACGAAATCGCGCTGGAAGAGGCGCTGCGCCTGCGCGACGCCGGCATTGCCACCGAAGTGGTGGTCGCCACCCTGGCGCCGGCCGATGCTGCCCCGCACCTGCGCAACGGCCTGGCCATGGGTGCCAACCGCGCCATCCATGTGGTCACCGACGCCGCCATCCAGCCGCTGACCGCCGCGCGCACCCTGCTCAAGCTGGTCGAAAAGGAGCAGCCGGACCTGGTCATCCTGGGCAAGCAGGCCATCGATGACGACGCCAATCAGACCGGCCAGATGCTGGCCACGCTGTGGGGCCGCCCGCAGGCGACCTTCGCCGGCAAGCTGGTCGTCGCCGACGGCAAGGCCACGGTGACACGCGAGGTCGATGCCGGCCTGGAAACCCTGGAAGTGGACCTGCCGGCGGTGATCACCACCGACCTGCGCCTGAACGAACCACGCTTCATCAAGCTGCCGGACATCATGAAGGCCAAGAGCAAGCCATTGGAAACACTGGCATTTGCCGACCTCGCCGTCGATGCACACGACAGTCTCAGCACCACGCACTACGCCGCCCCGGCCAAGCGCAGCCGTGGCGTGATGGTCAAGGACGCCGCCGAACTGGTGGCCGCACTCAAGCAGAAGGGGCTTTTGTGAGCGTCCCTGACCGAGAGCCCGTCCGCCCCTGGCCGGACCTCTCAATGCCGAAGCCAGCGTCCCCCAAGCGTCCCATGATTGAAAGGACACTCTGATGTCTAAGATTCTCGTCGTCGCCGAACATCTCAATGGCCAGCTCAATGCGGCCACCGCCAAGACCCTCAGCGCTGCGCTGGCGGTAGCGGCCGACTCCATCGATATCGTCGTGCTGGCGGCAGATCCTGCGGCCGTTGCCGGCCAAGCCGCCCAGTTGGCGGGCGTCGCACGCGTGCTGACGGTGGCAAACGCCGCCAACGAACATGCCATCGCGCAGGTGCTGGGGCCACAGATCGCCCAGCTTGCCGGGCAGGGCTACAGCCATGTCTTCGGCCCCTCCACCACCTTCGGCAAGGATCTGATGCCGGTGGTGGCTGCGCTGCTGGGCGTAAACCAGATCTCCGACCTGATGTCGGTCGAAGATGCCCGCACCTTCAAGCGCCCGATCTACGCCGGCAACGCGATCATCACGGTGAAGGCGCCGGACGACCAGATCGTGGTGGCCACCGTGCGCAGCGCCTCGTGGCCGGAAGCGGCAACCGGCGGCAGTGCGGCAATCGAATCCGTTGCGATCGACGCCTCGCTGCCAACCCACACCCGCTTCGTCGGCCTGGCCGCCGGCAACTCCGATCGCCCCGACCTGCAAAGCGCCAAGCGCGTGGTCTCCGGCGGCCGCGGCGTTGGTTCTGCCGAGAACTTCCAGCACATCTACAGTCTGGCCGACAAGCTCGGCGCCGCCGTCGGTGCCTCGCGCGCGGCGGTGGACGCAGGCTATGTGCCCAACGAGTTGCAGGTCGGCCAGACCGGCAAGATCATCGCCCCCGAGCTGTACGTGGCCATCGGTATCAGCGGCGCGATCCAGCATCTGACCGGCATCAAGGACGCCGGCACCATCGTGGCGATCAACAAGGACCCGGAGTCGCCGATCTTCGAGATTGCCGATATCGGGCTGGTCGGCGATCTTTTCACGCTGTTGCCGGAGCTGGAGACTGCGCTGGGCTGAGGCCCGCCGGCTGCAATGGCTTTTTCTTCGCCTCCCAGCGTCAACGGTGCCGCCAAGATGCGGCACCGCCTGGATTATCTGGCCGCCTTCGTGCTGGTGTTGTGCGCCGGGTACGTCGCCACCCTGCTGTGGGTGGATCATGGAAACGGCACCTTTTCGCGGCTCGGCGATGTCTGGGAGTTGATGTCGCTCGCGGTCGTCCCGGTGTCCATCACCTATCTGTTCCGCTACTGGCGTTGGCGCTGGCTGCTGCGTCGCAAGGGGCATCGCGTACCGGTCGTGCGCGGCCTGACCGGCTACCTGGCCGGCTTCGCCCTGACCGCAACGCCCGGAAAAGCCGGCGAACTGTTGCGGATTCGCTATTTTGCGCGCATGGGTATTCCGGCCGAGCGCACGCTGGGCGTCTTCGTGTTCGAGCGTGCGTCCGACCTGCTGGTCATCCTGTCGCTGTCCCTGCTGGCCGCACCGGTGTTCCCCACCCTGGGCGCCCTGGTTGCCGTGGTGCTGGGATTTGTCTGCGTGTTGTTCGGCGCAGCAGCCTGGCCCGCACTGCTCGATCGCTGTGCACGCCTGACCGGGCATGTGCCTGGTCGTTGGTTGCGGCGCCTGCTCCGTTTCGGTCTGGCGGCAGCGCTGGAACTGCGGAGCTGCCTGGATCTGCGCGCCTTCGGGCAAAGCATGCTGGCAGGATCGATCGCCTGGGGGCTGACATCGGCGGTCTTCGTCGGATTGTGCGCAGGGATGGGCTTGCCGCTGGATCCACTGGTCGCGTTCGGCATCTATCCGTTGGCGATGCTGATCGGCGCGCTGTCGTTCGTTCCCGGCGGCGTCGGCACCACCGAACTGGCCATCGTGCTGATGCTCGATCGGCTCGGGATCCCCACCGCAGATGCCATTGCCGTCGCGGTCGCTGCACGCCTGGTCACGCTCTGGTACGCGATCCTTGTCGGCGCATTGGCCATGTCGATTGCCGAATTCGCCTCACGAGAGCAAGCAGGGCTGATCGACTAGGTATAATCGCGGCCCCGCAATGGATCGCCAGGTCTTCGATGTCCGTCCCTCCCAACAGTTCCACTCGTCCGGTTGTTTCGGGACGCGCCTTGTGCGTGGATCTGGATGGCACGCTTCTGAATTCGGACATCCTCTATGAGTCGGTGCTCGCGTTGCTGGCGCGTAACCCGCTGTATGTGTTCCTGCTGCCGCTGTGGCTGTTGCGCGGCAAGGCGGCGCTGAAGCGCGAATTGGCGTCGCGCGTGTCGTTGCCCGCCGAGACGCTGCCCTACAACCCGCAGGTGCTGGAGCTACTGCGTACCACCACACAACGCCCACGGGTGCTGTGCACCGCGTCCGACGCGCTGTTGGTCCAGCCCATCGCCGAGCACCTCGGCCTGTTCGAACAGGTGATCGCCAGCGACGGCAAACGCAATCTGTCCGGCCGCAACAAGGCAGACGTGCTGGTTGAGACGTTTGGCCAGGGCAATTTCGATTACGCCGGCAACGGCAGCGTGGACCTGCACGTGTGGGACAAAGCCGGCGGCGCCTGGGTCGTCAACAACGGCAGCGCGCTGGCCAAGGCTGCCGCACAACGCACGACCGTGCATGCGCACTGGCCTGCTCCGTCGCGCGGCGGTGCCTGGCTCAAGGCCCTGCGGCTGCATCAATGGTTGAAGAATCTGTTGGTGTTCGTCCCGCTGCTCACCGCGCACCGCTTCCTGGATCTGGAATCAGTGGTGCAATCCACGATTGCACTGGTGGCCTTCGGGCTGTGCGCCTCCGGCGTGTATGTTCTCAACGATCTGCTCGACCTGACCCCCGACCGCCAGCATCCGCGCAAGCGCAAGCGGCCGTTCGCCGCTGGCCGACTTCCCTTGTTGCAAGGCCTGCTTGTCGCTCCCGCGCTCACCATCGCCGGATTACTGCTTTCATTGGCCTGCAGCGTCGAATTCACGTTCGTGCTGCTGGCCTATTACGTGATGACCCTGGCGTATTCGCTGCGTTTGAAGCGCATCGTGATGATCGATGTGGTGTTGCTTGCAGCGCTGTATACCGTGCGCATCATCGGCGGCGCGGTGGCCATCGGCGTCGAACTGTCGTTCTGGCTGCTGGCATTTTCGATCTTCATCTTTTTGTCGCTGGCGCTGCTCAAGCGCTACACCGAATTGCATGCCATGTTGAGCAGCGGCAAGACCAAGGCCAGTGGGCGCGCGTACTCGGTCGAGGATCTTTCGATGCTGCAGTCGATGGGCGCGGCTGCCGGCTACATCGCGGTGATGGTGATGGCGCTGTACATCAACAGTCCCGAGAGCGTGGAGCTCTATCGCAATCCCAAGCTCCTGTGGCTGGTGTGCCCGGTGCTGCTGTACTGGGTCAGCCGGGTCTGGATCGTCGCCCATCGTGGAGAGATGCACGATGACCCGATCGTGTTCGCCGCCACCGACCGGGTGAGCCAGATCGTTGTCGTGCTGTGCGGGTTGTTCGCCCTGAGCGCCATCTGATGGCCGCGGGGCAGTCCTGGGGGCGCTATCCCAGAGCACACCAGACACTGCTACCGGTCTACGATCGCGCCGCACCTCTACCGGCATTCGATGGCCAGGCCCTGCCTCGCGGCAATGGACGCAGTTATGGCGACAGTTGCCTGAACCCGGATGGCGCACTGTTGTGCGCGCGCGAGCTTGATCGCTTCATCGCCTTCGATCCGGCCACTGGCGTGCTGCGTTGCGAAGCCGGTGTCACCCTGGCCGACATCATCGAGCTGGTGCTGCCACAGGGCTGGTTTCTGCCGGTCACGCCGGGCACACGCTATGTGACCGTCGCCGGTGCGATCGCCAATGACGTGCACGGCAAGAATCATCACCGTACCGGCAGCTTCGGCCACCACCTGCGCGCATTCGAATTGCTGCGCAGCGATGGCGAGCGCCGCCTCTGCACGCCGGACGATGCCGATGGCTGGTTCGCAGCCACGGTGGGAGGGCTGGGACTGACCGGCCTGATCACCTGGGCCGAAATTCAACTACGCCGCGTCGCCAGCCCGGCGCTGGAAACGGAAACCATCCGCTTCGGCTCGCTCGATGAGTTCTTTGCGTTGTCGGCGGCATCGGCCGACAGCCATGAATACAGCGTCGCCTGGATCGATTGCCTGGCCAGCGGCAAGGCGCGCGGCCGCGGGCATTTCACCCGCGCCGATCATTGCACCGGGCTTGCCCAGGAGCGGCCGACATCCCCGGGCAAGGGCCTGTCCATGCCGATCACGCCGCCGATGTCGTTGGTGAACAAGCTCTCGCTGCGGCCCTTCAACACGCTCTACTACTGGCGCCAGCCCGCACCGCGCAAGCGCGCTGTCAGTCATCTGCTGCCGTTCTTCTATCCGCTGGACGGCATCCGCGACTGGAACCGCATGTACGGACCCGCCGGCTTCCTGCAATACCAGTGTGTGCTGCCGCCGAACGCCTCCCGTGATGGCGTCGACGCGTTACTGGGTGAAATCGCACGCAGTGGTAGCGGCTCGTTCCTGGCAGTGCTGAAGGAGTTCGGCAACGCACCGTCGCTGGGCATGCTGTCGTTTCCCAGGCCGGGCACCACGCTGGCACTGGATTTCCCCAATACCGGTCCCGAGGTGTTCAGCCTGCTTGAACGCCTTGACCGCGTCGTCGACGAGGCCGGCGGTGCTCTGTACCCTGCCAAGGACGCCCGTATGGCTGCGCATTCGTTTCAGCGCGCCTATGGCCGCTGGCGCGAATTCAGGCGTTATCTCGATCCACGTTTTTCTTCCGGCTTCTGGCGCCGGGTCACGGAGTAGACATGCAACGCGTCCTCATCATCGGGGCCACCTCGGCCATCGCCGAAGCAACCGCCCGACGCTATGCCGCACGCGGGGCGGCCATCCACCTGCTTGGCCGACAGGCAGCCCGCCTGGAGACCATCGCGGCGGACCTGACCACACGCGGCGCCAAGAGCAGCATCGGCGTCCTCGACGTCAACGACAGCGCACGTCATGGCGAAATACTGGACGCCGCCTGGGCAGCACTTGGTGGCGTTGATGTCGTGCTGATCGCACATGGCACGTTGCCCGATCAGGCAGCCTGCAACGCATCGGTCGAACTGTCGCTACGCGAGTTTGCGACCAATGGCACGTCCACGATCGCGTTGTGCGCGGCAATCGTGCCGCGCTTGACCTCGGGCGCCACGCTTGCGGTGATTTCATCGGTCGCCGGAGACCGCGGCCGCGCCAGCAACTATCTTTATGGCAGTGCGAAAGCTGCGGTGAGTACTTATCTGAGCGGACTCGGCCAGCACCTGCGCCCGGCCGGGATCAATGTACTCACGATCAAACCCGGTTTCGTTGATACGCCGATGACCGCCGCCTTCAAGAAGGGCGCGTTGTGGGCCAAGCCAGACCAGATCGCCAAGGGCATTGTGCGCGCCGTCGATGGCCGCCGCGCCGTGGCCTACCTGCCGGGCTTTTGGTGGGCCATCATGTTCGTCATCAAATCCATTCCCGAATTCATTTTCCGCAAGATCAAGCTCTGACATGACCGACAAACACGCCAAGATCGTCATCACCGGTGCCGCGGGACTGGTTGGACAGAACCTGATCGTCGAGCTTGAACAGCAGGGTTACACCCAGCTGGTGGCAATCGACAAACACGCCCATAACCTGCAGATACTGCGCGAGCTGCACCCGGCGGTGCGCGTGGTGCACGCGGATCTGGCCGAGCCCGGCGACTGGGCGCGCGAGTTCGAGGGCGCCGCCTGCGTCGCCCAGCTGCACGCGCAGATCACCGGCAAGACCACCGAGCTGTTTACCCGCAACAATCTGGTGGCCACTTCGCACGTGCTCGACGCCTGTCACGCGGCCAACATTCCGTACCTGGTCCACATCAGTTCCTCGGTGGTGAACTCGGTGGCCAAGGACGACTACACCAAGACCAAACGCGCGCAGGAGGAGATGGTGGTCGCCAGCGGACTGCGCCACTGCGTGCTACGCCCGACCCTGATGTTCGGCTGGTTCGACCCCAAGCACCTGGGCTGGCTGTCGCGTTTCATGGCCAAGACGCCAGTATTTCCGATTCCCGGCGACGGCAAGTTCATGCGCCAACCGCTGTACGAGCGCGACTTCTGCCGCTGCATCGCCAAGTGCATCGAACGCGAGCCCGACGGCGAGGTCTACGACATCGTCGGCGACACCCGGGTGGACTACGTCGACATCATCAAGACGATCAAGCGGGTCAAGAAGCTGCATACCCTGATCGTGCACATCCCGATCGGGTTCTTTGCCTTCCTGCTGCGGGTGTATTCGCTCTTCAGCTCCAAGCCGCCGTTCACCGCCGACCAGCTCAAGGCGCTCAGCGCGGGCGACGACTTCAAGGGTATCGACACCGAAGCGGTATTCGGCGTACGCCAGACGCCGTTCGAAGACGCGATCCGGGAGAGTTACACCGATCCTCGGTATAGCCGCATCGTGCTGCAGCGTTGAAGAGCCCAACGTCGATGAACGCGCGCAGCGACTACAGGATCGGGCTGAGGAGATACGACCTCGGCCTCTTCTTCCTGGCCTTTGCCCTGGTCTGCCTGAAAGCCAATGATGCCCTGGCGCATCCTCAGTTGTGGGCGGAAGACGCCGTTCTCTTCCTGAAAGACCAGATGGAGCAGCAGGGCCTGCTGCTGTTCAGGCCGTACGCAGGCTATCTGCACGCCGCGCCGCGGTTGGTGGCATGGGTGGCTTCTTTCGTCAGCGCGGCATACACACCACTTATCTACAACGGCGGCGCGATCGCGATTGCCGCCGGATCGATTTTCATCTGCGCAAAGAACCTGCGCCCGTTGATTCCGCCGTATCTGGTCCTGGGCGCGTTCTTGCTCACTCCCACGAATGGGGAAGTGTTCGGCACGATCACCAACATCCAATGGTTCCTGCAGTTTCCCCTGATCACTTACTGCTTCATCGCCCCGAAAGCCAGCCATCCGATTACCGGACACGCGCTCAGGGGAGTCCTTGCCGTCGCCGCGTTGACTGGCCCTTTTTCGATCATCTGCATTGCGCTGATGGCGCTGAGCTTCTTTGGCTTTCTCGTCCTGCGCGTCACCAAGCGCTCGAATCTGCTCGCCATTGCTACCGCATACTTCGAACAGCGCGACTTCACTGCATGGGCGATCGTGGCGGCGTGTGCGGTGATCCAATTGTCATTCGTGTACACATCGGCGCCCAGCCATCCCCAGACCACATCCCTCGCCCACCTGATCGTCGGCTCGCTCGGGCAAGCGGCGCCATTGCATATCCTGGGTTATAACCCGCTTCGCCCGGTGTACTGGCCGATCGGTTACACCGCAGTTGGCGCATACATCCTGTTTTTCAGCAAACTCTTCCCGGCGGCCCGTATTGGCGTGTTTCTCGCCCTGGCTTTCGCCATCCTCGAAGTCTTCGCCGCAGCCCACAAGTTCACCGTCGAGCCGATGCTGTCGCTGCTTCACGGCGACCGCTATTTCTTCGCGTTGAAGATCGTGTTCTGGTGGACCGTCTTCATCTGCCTGAAAGACCTGTTTGGCAGCGAACGGCAAGGCGCCAACTGCACGCTGCTATTGCTGCTGTTTATCTGCCTGTTGAACAAGGACCACATGTTGCGGCCACGCTTTATCGACTACGGACCCGCCGCAGAACTGCGCAAACTCGACCAACCGGGCTCGCATACCATCAAGTTCAATCCGGAGGGCTGGGAAGCCACCATCACCACGAAGGAATAACGCCTGTCCCACCGGGAAACCGGAATACGCGCATGCGCCATTTCCACGATGGTCGCTGCGCAGGCGGGGACAGTGGGCAGGAAGCGACACCGAGTTGAGTGGCGCTTGCATGGGAGCATGTGCCAATACACGCACGGGGGCGCGCTGCGTACAACGTTACTTTCATTGACTGTATATTTATTTTTGGCGGATGCATGCCGGCTCCGCCTCCAAATGCCGCCGGGAAAACCAATGCTTCGCACGCTGTGCGATGGCATCCGCGCGCCCCTTGCCAGAGCGCTTGCTCCCTTCTTTTTCGAAGAAAAGTCTATGTTCCGCCTATTTCGTAAGTGGCATGCCGTTGCCGTCCTGAGCATGTTGCTGCTCGCCTGCCAGCAATCGCCACGCCCGGGCCTCTTGCAGGAAGGTGGCTGCCCGCCGAAGCAGTCTCCCTATCTCAAGCAGGCGCCGAGCATCGACGGGCGTATCACCTACTGCGACCAGGGCGACGCTTCCACTGGCGAAATCAGGACAACGGCATACCCCGCCGGGACACGGCGCGTCACCGTGATGATGGCGGGATATCCCGATACCGAGGGCGTCCGCATCCTGGCGGTTGCCACCGACGGCAGTTTCACTTCGGCATTGAAGGCGGACAAGATCGGGGAGAGCTGGAAGCCGGTCACCTTCCAGTTGCCCGAGGCGGCCCAGGCGCACGCGTTCTACCTTCGGCTCGTCGACGACGCGACCGGCACATTCGGCTGGGCAGGCATGGGCTTCGATCGTGCCGGCCTGTCCACAACCCTGCCTGCCCACGCGCTGCCGATGGCATTGGCGATCCTGACCGCGCACCTGTGGCTGATCCTCGCCGGCTGGCTGCTGCCCCGAACATGGACGGTGCCGGCGCGCGTGCTGTGCGCGGTCCTGGCACTCGGTGCGGCATCCGGGTGCGTCATTGCGGGCTACATCGCATCTCCCCTCCTCGGCGGAATCATCGCCTACGGCGCTGCCGCGCTGCCGCTGCTTGCGTTGCCGCTGCGGCTGCGGCTGCGCCGGGTGCCGGCGCCGATGGCCGAGGTCGCCGCACTGCACCGCTTCTTCTTTCCCTCGTTCCTGCTGGCATTGCTGATTCTCTGGATCGGCCTCTATCCGTTTTCATGGGACGGGCAGGACTGGCAGATCGCCGCCAATCGTTGGCGGAATCTGCCGATGGATTCGTGGCTGCCCCTTGTCTTCGCCAATATGGTCCAAGGCGGCCGCCTGGACGTGCCGATGATCGGAGACTGGCTGAGCAGCGATCGGCCGCCGCTGCAATCGGGCCTGTACCTGCTTTTCTCTCACACCTGGCTACCGAAAGGCGGCTTGATCTATCAAGCC
Source organism: Xanthomonas sp. 3075 (assembly GCF_014197275.1). Classification (GTDB taxonomy): domain Bacteria; phylum Pseudomonadota; class Gammaproteobacteria; order Xanthomonadales; family Xanthomonadaceae; genus Xanthomonas; species Xanthomonas campestris_B. The sequence continues at coordinate 51,494 of NZ_JACIFI010000017.1, forward strand.
CTGTCGACCTGGGCACAGGCACTGGTCGTCGTGCCGCTGCTCGTCCTGGCTGGCACGCTGCCGCAGCGTTCGCAACGGGCCGCGATCGTGTTCGCGCTCGCACTTTCCCCGCTGGTGCTGCTCAACGGCCTGTTCGTATGGCCCAAGCTCTTCGCGGCGACGTTTTGCGCCATCTTCCATATCGCCCTGTTCGGACCGGCCAGCATCGCCAGGCCGGCGCGCTGGGCGATGGCCGGGCTTGCGGCAGCCTTGGCCATGCTGTCGCATGGCGGAGCGCTGTTCGCCCTGGTCGGATCCACGGCCGCCTTCCTGCTACTGAAGCGCGGACAAGCATTGCCAGTGCTGATCAAGACAGGCGCTCTTGCCGTGGCGGCCTACCTGCCGTGGGTCGCCTACCAGCGCCTCATCGACCCGCCAGGCGACAGACTTTTGAAATGGCATTTCGCCGGGCACATCCCGGTCACTCAGGATTCGTTCCTGCACGTTCTGCGTGCGGCCTATGCCGATCTTGGACTCGGACAATGGCTCGCTGGGCGCGCCTCCAATCTAAACAGCCTGATGCACGGTAGCTTCAGCTTTTTTGGCGACGCAGCGGCATTGTTCTGGAATCGCAGCCCGGCTACGATCGCCACCGTCGTCGAGAACAGCTTTTTCTACGGCGCGTATTCGATGTGGTTCGCGTCGCCGCTGTGGCTGCTGCCCTGTGTCGTCTATGCGTTCGCCAAACGCCGCAACCTGCGCCCGGTGCGGTTTCCCTCCGACCTGGCGCTCGCCGCCGCCCTGTCGTTCCTGTTCTGGATCCTGGTGATCTACGAGCCTGGGCAGACGGTCATCCATCAGGGCGCCTACTTCAGCTTCCTGATGAGCATGCTGGTGATCCTGCTCATGCTGGCTCAATGCTTTCCGCCAGCGCTATATACCGTCGTCGCGCTCAACGTCGCGGTCGCTGCACTTGCCTATGCATTCGACAGGCCCCTCGACGGAGTGTCCTCTGCAATCCATCTCGGCGCCACGCTGGCACTGACCGTTGGCTTGCTCGCCGCCTGCTGGCTGGCTTCACCGGAAACGATGGACGACGAGCGTCGTCGGTGTTGATGCCATCATTGGAGGGCCGCTGTTCGCGCTTGAGTCGACGTCGATAGCCCGTTTCAGGGTCTTGCCGACTCCAGGATTGCGTCCGGTGACCACGGCGTGGGACGGCTGGTTCCTGTTCGGACTGAGAGCAGCCACGCCGCTGATCCTGGCCTTTTACGCCGGGCGCGCTCCATCTGGCATCTCTAGCCCCGCGGACCCAACGCGCCCCGCCACCGCATCACCCACGGCGATGACACGCTAAACTTGTCTCCTGCCTGCCGCGCCACCCACTGACTCTGGCGCCGGCGACCCTCTACTGAAGCCAATGACATGACCTCTAAGAAGAACTACGCGATCGTCGGCGCCGGCCCCATGGGCCTCATGGCGGCCGTTCGGCTCCTCGATGCTGGCCACAGCGTGGATATCTACGAACGCGACGACCGCATCGGAGGCATGTCCGCCACCTTCGATTTCGATGGCCTTCCCATCGAGCGCTACTATCACTTCATCTGCAAGACCGACGATCCGCTGTTTGCCCTGCTGGACCGTTACGGCCTGTCCGAGAAGCTGCACTGGACCGATACCAAGATGGGCTATTTCTACAACGGAAAGCTCTACAAGTGGGGAACGCCGTTCGCATTGCTCGGCTTCCCGCATCTTGGACCGATCAGCAAGCTCCGCTACGCCTTGCACGTCATGTATACCAAAGGCATCAAGGACTGGACGGCGCTGGACAAGGTCAATGCGACCACGTGGATCCGCAAGTGGATCGGCGACAAAGCGTACGACGTGATGTGGAAGGATGCATTCCGGCTGAAATTCTTCGAATACAAGGACAATCTGTCCGCCAGCTGGATCGGTACGCGCATCAAGCGCATCGCATTGTCGCGGCGCAGCCTCATGCACGAAAGCCTGGGCTACCTGGATGGCGGCTCGATGACCCTGCTGGACAAGATGGCCGCAGACATCACCTCCCGCGGCGGTCGCATTGTGCTGTCGCAGGGCATCGATGAAGTCGTCAGTGAAAACGGCAACGTCAGCGGCGTCCGCGTCGGCGGCCAGTTCCTGGCCTACGACGGCGTGGTCTCGACGGCCCCCATCCAATACGTGCCGGCGATGGTGCCTGGCCTGCCGCCCGATTTCAGCGCCCAGATCCGCGCCATCGAAAATATTCCGGTCGCCTGCGTCATCCTGAAACTGAAGCAGGCGGTCAGCGAAAATTTCTGGATGAACATCAGCGACCCCAACATCGCAATTCCGGGCGTAATCGAATACAGCAACCTCAATCCCACCACGCCGCCGGGGCAGAAGATCCTGTACGCCCCGTTCTACATGCCAAAGACCCATCCGAAATGGAGCATGAGCAACGAAGCGCTGATCGAAGAGGTGCTTGGCTATCTGCCGAAGCTGAATCCGTCATTCCAGCGCGACTGGGTTCTGGCAACCCACTGCCATCGCTATGAATTCGCGCAGACCATTTGTCCGCCAGGATTCCAGGATCGCCTCCCGGCGATGCGGACTCCACTGAACGGGTTTTTCATGGCCGACACTGCCTATTACTATCCCGAGGACCGTTCGATCTCCGAGAGCCTGCAAGCAGCGGACCGCCTGGCAGAAGCCGTGCTTCGCGCATGACATCGCGCAAGTTCGTCAAGTTCCTGCTGGCAGGAGGAACCGCTGCCGCCGCCAACTTCGGCTCTCGCATCCTGCTTGGCCATGTCATGCCGTACACAGGGTCGATCGTGGTGGCCTACCTCATCGGCATGCTCACCGCGTTTGTGCTCAACCGCATGTTCGTCTTCGAGGCAGCCAGCACCGGACTGAGGCATCAGGCCATCTGGTTCACGCTGATCAATATCGCTGCTGTGCTGCAGACGCTCGCCTGCAGCTTGATCTTTGCACGCTGGATTTTCCCCGCGATGGGCATGCGCTTTCATCCTGAAACGCTGGCGCACGCGATCGGCGTCGCGGTACCCGTCTTCACCAGCTACTTCGGCCACAAGGCACTGACCTTCAAAGAGCGACCGGCATGAACGCTGTCGCCATGCACCATGCAGGCCACAGCCCTGCCCATAGCCGGCCCTATCCGGCCTGGTTGATCGCTGTGGCAGTGGGCCTGATCGCACTCGTCGCACGCCTGCTTTACATCCACTACTTTGCCGTCAGCATGCCGTTCTGGGATCAATGGGACGCGGAAGGCGACCATCTGCTCAAACCGCTGCTGTCGGGCTCGCTAGGTTGGGCTGAGCTGTTGCATGCGCACAACGAACATCGGATTCTGCCGACCAAGTTGGTGACGCTGGCGAGCTACCTCGCAACCGGGCAGTGGAACAACATCTACGAGGCCAGGATCAGCGCGGCGATCTACGCAATGATTCCAGCCATTCTGGTCTGGCACGGCATGCGCATCGGCCCCTCGCTGCGCTCACGCTTTTTGTTGATCGCGGTGGCGATCTGCGCGGCGGTTCTGCCCTACTCTTGGGAGAACTTCCTGGTCGGCTTCCAGAGTCAGTTCTACTTCCTGATCCTGTTTGCCGTCCTGGCTGTCTCGCTCGCCGCATCGATGCACGATAATATCATCGCCATCGGCGGCGTTGTCGTGCTCTCCGTGCTCAGCGTGCTCACGATGGCATCGGGCCTGCTGACGCCGGTCGCAGCGGCGCTCACCTATACGCTGGCCGCCTGGCTACTGCCCGGGCGCAGGTGGCCGTCCGTCCTGGCCATTTGCTTGCTGATGGCAATCGCCGTGCTGGCGTACAAAAGTATGCCGATCATTCCCGAGCATGCCGTGATGCGCGCGCAATCCGCGCTCGAGCTGCTCGGCGGACTGACCCGCGTGTTGAGCTGGCCGGTACGCGGCATGCACGTGCCTGCACTGCTAGTTTGGCTTCCAGGGGTGCTCGGCCTGGGATTGACGCTCTATGCGCGACCAGCCGGCAAGTCGGACATTACGATGGCCGGCTTGCTGGCCTGGGGCGGACTACAGGCCGCCGCCATCGCCTACGGCCGCGGACACGACCTGGTGGAGCTGTCCCCGCGCTATACGGAGATTCTCATTCCGGGGTTGTTTGCAAATGCCTGGTTCGCCATCCGCCTGGTGCAACTCCGTCATACCTTTCCTGCACTACTCCAGCGCGGCGCTTATGCGGTTGCAGCACTTTTTATGCTCACCTTGTTCGGTGGCTGGGCAGAGCGATTCCACGTCGATATGGAAGCGCTGCGCGCGCGCCACGAAGCCTCGCAGGCGCAGGCGCAAGGCGTGCTGTACTACGTCGCCTCCAAGGATGACGTCACCTTCGAAAGCGGGCAGTTGCCGCTGCCTTATCCCAATTCGCAGCGGCTACACCAGCTGCTGCAAGATCCGTATCTACTGCAGGCGCTTTCCGGCAGCGACCGGCCCAGGCCGCTGGACAGCTTCACCTCGCCGAACGACCTGCACTAGGGGCGGCTAGCGCCCGCCAGCAGGTACGCCGCTGAAAACCGCGCTCAAGGCGTGCCAGCGACGATCGTTCCCACTGCGCATGCCGACATGGCGTTGTCGCGTCCGTAGACCAGGAAGACGCGATAGCTCCCGGGATGGATGGCCGGCAACCATGCCCGCTGGTTGTAACCCGATCGCAGCAACGCCGGCTTGCTGAACGCCTGGGCGACGTCCGGCCGTTCTCCGCCAGCGACGATGGGAACCGCATACGACGCCGCAGCGGAGTTCAGCACGAGGGTCGCCCCGTCAGGCACCGTATCGGCCGCATCGGCCATCCAGCCGCCGAACGTAACCCAGCTGCGCGGCCTGACGCGGGCCTGCTGTGCCGGATTGCCGTCGACCGCATCCAGGCTGCAGCGCCCACCAGCAGGCAAGTCAGAAACCGGCACCGCATACGGCGCGAACGCCGGCTCGGTCGCCGCAGCGATGCCTTCGCCTGAAATCGGCGGCTGCCTAGAGCACCCGGCAAGCAGTGTGCCGAGCGCCAGCGCAACCCAATGCAGGCGGTTACTGATCCCGACGCTCACGGCGCAATGGCGCGTGCTCATGCAAGCGCTCGACCCGAGGATTGCGGCTCCCAAAGGCGCGGCGGATAGGCCAGCGTGAACGGCGTGGATTCCACCGTGAGATTGACGTTGTAGTAAGGATCCTGCTGCAACGCCTTGCCCCAACGCGCCTTCATGAAGCTCTCCTCGCGCTTGAAGCGGGTGATCTTCTCCGGGGTGGTCTCATAGCCACGCGACGCCGATTCGTGGTGATACAGCTCGGCGAACGGGGTCCACAGGTTGCGATAACCCGCCTCGCGCACGCGCAGGCAGAAGTCGACGTCGTTGAAGGCCACTTCCAGCTGCTCGTCCAGGCCGCCGACCTGCTCGAATACCGAACGGCGCACGATCGCACAGGCTGCGGTCACCGCGCTCAGACTCTGCGCCAAGCCACCGCGGTGTTTGTCGCCCGGCCAGCCACGCGCCATGCCGACATAGCAGTGCCCGGCCACGCCACCGATGCCGAGGATCACGCCGGCGTGCTGGATCGTGTTGTTCGGGTAGTACAACATGGCTCCGACCACGCCGATCTCAGGACGCAGCGCGTGCCCGACCATCTCGTCCAACCAGTCGCGACTGATGACTTCGATATCGTTGTTGAGCAGGCCCAGAACGGTCCCGCGCGCAACGCGCGCGCCGGCGTTGTTGATCGCCGAATAGTTGAACGGATGCGGATACGGCAACACGCGTACGCGCGGATCCTGCTGGACCTGTGCGAAATACTCCCTGGACGCCTCTTCTTGTGAGTCGTTGTCGATGACCACGATCTCGTAGTTGGGATAGTCGGTACGTTCCAGGATCGAATCGATACACTGCTTGAGCAGATCGATGCGATCGCGGGTGGGAATCAGCAGACTGACCAGCGGTGCTGGCTCGGGCAGCGGATACGAAATGCGGAAATAACCGCTATAGGTCGGCATCTCCAGTACTTTCGCGCCGTTGCCGGCGCGGTCCAGATGCGCCTGTACCGCGCGTAGCGCGGCAAGGTGTGCATACGACTTTTCACCCGGCGCCATTGCGGTGGAGCCGATGATCATGCGCCAGTGATACAGCACCAGCGGAAGATGGCCGATCGCATCGTGAGGCAGCCTCTCGGCGACCCGCAAGGTCAGGTCCCAATCCTGCGCGCCCTCGAATCCCTCGAGGAAACCACCGACCGCATGCACCGCTTCGGCACGATAGACAGTCAGGTGGCAGACGCAGTTCTGCGACAAGAACAGATCGGGATTCCAGTCCGACTTGAAGTAGGGATCCGAACGCTTCCCCTCGATGTCGATCTTGTCTTCGTCGGTAAACAGCATCTGCCACTGGGGATTTTGTTCGAACGCGTGAACGCTCTTGAGCAGGGCCAGGGGATGCAGTTCGTCGTCGTGGTCGAGCAATGCCACGAACTCGCCCCTGGCCATCTGCAGGGCTGTGTTCGACGCCGCAGAAATGTGTCCATTCTGCTCCCGTCGCTGGAACCGCACGCGATGGTCGAGTTCGGCATATTCGGCAAGCACCTGCATCACCACAGGATCGGTAGAGGCATCGTCGGCGATGCACAACTCCCAATCCGGGTACACCTGCTCACGCACGCTTTCGATGCAACGCCGCAACCAACGTTCGGGGGTGTTGTACGTCGGCACGATGACCGAGACCAGCGGCCTGCGCGTCAGTGACGCGAGCTCGGCGTCTGCGGCCTCCTTCCATGCAGCGTCGCGGCAATCATAGAACTCCTGCCACACCTCGTAATCGGAGAACGACCCCGAACACATGCGAGCCGAATACTCGTGATAGAGGCGGTCGGCCATCCTGCGAACGCCCTTGGTCAACACATCGATCGCCGTTCGCGCCAATAGCCGGAGCTTGCTCACGCTACTTTCGCGGCGGGCAAACGATGCACTGAATAAACGCCGCATGGCTTCGCCGCGCTCGATGCGCTGCAACTGCAAGGTGGAATGACTGAAATCCATCGGCGCGACCGATGGATCGAAACGGATGCGTGTGGTCGACTCCACCAGACGGATTACGATCTCGAACCGGCACGTCTTGCCGCTGGGTATATCCAGGGGAAGATCGATGCGCTCGGCCTCACCGCTGTGTCTGACACGATAGGACGGATACAGCACCGGCGCGAACATGCGCCCGCGATAGATAGACAGTTCCCCGCTGAGCAGATACCAGCCCCCAGGCAGAGACTCGCCTTCCCAACGCAATTGCACCTGAGGATCGCTGCCAGAGGCGCGCCACCTTGCGTCGTGCGCTGCCGTGGTCGGGAATGTCGAGGCCAGCGGCGCAATCTGCTGCAGGGGAATAACGCTAAGTGCAATTGTTTCGGACATCTAGCCCTCGGGGAAGGTCCCTCGGGTCACCGGGGGTAGGTATTCTAAAGGATAAACGGGCTGTAAATCCCGTGCTAGCGTTTCCGCATGGCGGTCCGGATCTAGCGAGAAAGCGGGGCCATCAAGCGACAGGCACGGGCTGTAGGCCGGGTCGGCAGCGAGCACCTGCTGCCAACGCCCCAGCATCGTGGCGACCTCGCCTGCGAACCGCGCCTGCTTCTGTGGATCATCTTCAATGCCCCGGCTAGCCGATTCGTGATGATAGGCCTGGGCATGCGGCGTCCACGCGTTTTCGTAACCGTGCGCACGTAGCCGCAAGCAGAAATCGACGTCGTTGAAGGCCACCGCGATCGATTCATCCAGGCCTCCAACGGCGACATAGGCCGCACGCGTCACCGCCAGACAGGCGGCGGTGACCGCCGAATAGTGCTGCACCACAAGAGCGCGCCCGTATTCGCCGGCAAAATCGTGCGGCGCATGGGCAAAGGCATGCGCAGCAACGCCACCGATGCCCAGCACGACGCCTGCGTGTTGCAACGAGCCGTCCGGATAGAACAGCTTCGCACCAATTGCCCCCGCCCCCGGACGTAAAGCCAGCCGCACCAGTTCCTGCAACCAGCCCGCATCGGTGATCTCGATATCATTGTTGAGCAAAACCACGATCTGGGCAGCGCACTGCGCCACCGCATAGTTGTTGATCGCAGAATAGTTGAACGGGCGATCGTAGCGCAGTATCCGAACCCGAGCGTCTTGGCTGATCGCGTTGAAATAGGCATGCGACTGCGCTTCGATGGAACCGTTATCCACCACGGTGATGCGATAGCGCGAATACGCTGTCGTGGCGAGAAGAGTGCCAATGCACCGTTCAAGAAGATCGATGCGGTCGCGCGTCGGGATGATGATCTCGACCTCTGGCTCTGCGCCCAACCCATACCGCACGCGCAGGCGCTGCCGTCCGAAGACCTCGACCTCCGCGCCCTGTGTGCGCAATGCCCGCCCAAGCACGCGCGCACGCGCCGCCGCGTTCACCTCGTGACGCGCAAATGGCGCATAGATGGGGCCGACGTCGCCGCTCACGTGGCGCAGCACATGCGGCAAGTGCAGCGGGATGACACCGCGCTCGTGAATCAATGCAGACAGCAGCGAGAACCACGGCACTTCCGGATCCAGGCCCTCGAGCAGGCCGTCCTCGATCTCTTGCCTGCGCACGAACGCACTGCGCCCCAGATAATCCTGTTCGTACCAGCGCAAACGATCCCAAACCGGCTTGAACAGCGGCGCGAATCGCCCCCCCTGTTCCTGCACCCTATCTTCGTCGCTGTAGAGCACGGAAGCTGCGGGGAACGAGCAGGCCGCCATGGTCAGGACCTTGACGGTCATTGGATGGATGCGATCGTCCGCCGCAAGCACAGCGACAAAGTTCGCTTGAGCCATACGCAGACGAGCGCCCAGCGATGCGGAGGCATCCACCATCCGCAGCGACGGCATCGCACGGTCCTTGGGCCATTCGCCGATTTGCCGGGCATCGGCCACGATCTCGACGGCCTGACCCGCCAAGCATGCAAGCGCTTCAAGGCATGCGGAGAAATCCGCTTCCTCTTGGTCGTGGAAGATCAACGAAAGAACGCGAGCCTGCACCGATGTGTCGTTGTGTGCTGACGACACCAGCCCCGCCAACCACCGGTCCTCGCGCTGCGCCCAGGTCGCGTAGCCGGCATCGCGCGCCCTGGCATCCTCACGCTCGGTGTGGAGCAGCGCCTGCAGCGACGCGCTTGCGCCCTGCTCGCGCCATTGCGCCCGCGCACCATCGGCCAACTCCAGCGCCTCCTGTGGCGTATCGCGTAAACGCTCACCAATCCCGTTACGCAACAACAACCAGAACGCTTCGCGTTCACTCAACCGGTAGATTTCAAGCGGCCCCAGCTCAAACCTGGCATATGCGCCTGTCGGGTCGAACCGTAGCGCCTGCAAGGGATCGGAAAAATGCACCACAGCATCCAACATGCCACGACCTACAGCCAGAGCGAGATCGATGCGGGTGTCTTCGGCGATCCCGCTGCCATAGTCGGGATAGAGGCAGGGATCGGACAAGTGACCGTCCAATTCGCGCAAGCTGCCACGCAGCCTGTACCAGCCGGCGGCAAGGGGCAATGCCGAATGGGTCAAGGCGAACTGCGGGTCGGACCCGACAGATTCCCAGATTGGAATGCCGCCAGAGACGATGCAGGCAAGATTGGCCAACGGCGTCACATCCAGGCGCATTCGTGTCGGCAGTCGTTGGCTCGCAGCCGGCACCGTCACCGCAGCTTCCACCATCTGCGCCCTTGTAGCTTCACAAGCATGGCCATCTGCTGGTTCTGAATCTCGGCCATTGCATCCAGCTTGGCTTCCAGTGCAGGCAGCACTGCGGACGAATCAAGCTTCTCAATCGCGCCGCCGAGCCTATCGGTTAGTTCGCTCTGCTGAGTCCCCCAGTGCTGGATCGAGTCAACCAGACGGTCGTCGGTGGCAACGAGCCGGTCGTGCAACGCGCCCTGCCCTTCGGCCAATTGCTGGACGAGGGCCTCGATCCGCTGCAACGTCGGCTGCATATAGGCAAGGCCGCTCCCAAGAGCGGCATGCAGTTGCTCAATGGACGCGTACATATTCACGCCGTGCTGGCCCGCCAGGTTGAGCGAATGTTGCAGCGACGCGAACCCGTCGGCGATCTCCAGGTGCCTGCCGGCGCCGGCCGGCCCAAACCCCGCCGTGCGCGGCACGGATGCATCCAGCATGGCCTCGATCGCTTTGCGCTGGTCCTTGCCCGTGACCTGCCGCTGAAATGCCAATTCGCGGTCAAGCCAGAGATCAAAATTGCCATCCGCCGCCGAAGCGAACACGCCAGCCAACACGTCCAGCAACAGAGTCCGTAGGTTGATCGGCTCGCCTTCTGCCATCGTGGCCACGACACTGCCGCCATAGGTGAACAGCAGCGAGCGCAGCAGCAGCCAGCCGAGCGTTGGGCGCTCGACGACCCACTCGCGATCGAAATAGACGATCCGACCATCGGCGGTGCACAACAAATTCGATGGAGTGGCGTCGAGGTAGTCGTCAGGCAGAACGCTGCCGGCGCTGTCCAGCGATACGGCATGCCCGTCGTCGTGGAGCACCTGCGCCAAAGCATGCAAATAACGCCGCGCTTCCGCGACGATGTCGTTCCGGGTCCAGCCAGGCTTGGCCAGTGCCGCGCGGATTCCGTCGACCAGCAAGACTCCCTGAAAGTAGTCGGAATCGCCTTGCACATGCAGACGGACGCCGCTCTCTGCCGGAGGCGAATCGGACAATCTGCGCGCGCGCACCCGCAACGACTGATCTGGCTCCGCTACAAAAAGCGTTTCGCGGGCATAGGCAGCCAGCCGTTGCGTGCTGTAGTGGTAAGCCAGTTCCGTTTGTTCGGCCATCACGTCTTCGGCCACAGCTTCGACCAAGAAGGAGTTGGCCAGATCCAGCGCCAAGCCGTTGGAAGCGACCACCGGCCAGACGCGCTGCAGATTGAAGGTCGTCGGTGTGAGTTGAGGATCGCGACGAACCGCCTGCGCCGCCAGCGCACCGGCATCGAACAGCGACGGATCGGCAGAGAGGCCGCGCTCGGTCACGATCGTTGCCGGCATCTTGTAGTCGGGCAAGGGCGCCGAAAAACGGCTGCGTCCATATCCGGCTTCGCGGAGCAGTCCATCGAGCTCGGAGCGTCCGTAGGTGCGTGCGCCACGTGGTTGATAGCGATTTTCAAGCCCGACCATCGGATGTCCCAGATGGTCTTCCGGCACGCCGGCCATATATTTCAGGCCCAGCTGATTCTCGATAGCCAGAATCAGTCGTCCACCCGGCGCCAACAACTGCCTGGCGGCCTGCAGCATGTGCAACGCGGGATTCTGTGCATCGGAGAACAGACTGGCGTATTCCAGCACGCCGATCAGGGTCACGACGTCGAAGCGTTCGGCAACAGCGAAGTCCTGAAAACGCTCGGCCACCACAGCAACATTGCGCAACTCGCGGGTGCGTTCACGGGCAATGCTGGCACGCCGCAACGAGCCTTCGAGCGCCAGGACGTCCGCCCCGCTCTCGCCGAGGTAGCGCGTGATCGCACCGCATCCGGCGCCGATTTCGAGAACTCTCGCACCCGGATGAAGATACTGCGCGAACGGCCGCAGCAGGTTCGCCCGCTCCGTGGACAGGTGATAACGACTCGGCCAATCAACGCAGGCAACTGCCAGTTCGGCCGAGAACACGCTGACGTCGGCAGCGGCGCGCAACGTCGCCAGGAGTCCATCTTCGGAGTTGTCGCCATCGCTGTAGTCGATGCTGTCATAACCCTCGCGGCGCCACACGGCAACGTCCGCAGGCAGGACATAGCCAGCTGCTACCAATAGATCATTCATGCAATGCTTCCCTTGAATCATCGACGCGACTGGTCAGTCGGACTGGCGAGGCGCAGCTATCTCCAGCCGCATATCAAGCCCGCCCATACCGAAAAAGTCGGCGTTGATCACTTTGAAATGGATGCTGTCGTAGCGCCTGTCATGGGGCACCACATCTTCTTCGCCGCGACTGGCCACGCCGACGGATAAGAAATAGTCGCCATCGGCCAGGTCGCAGCGGAATGCGGCCACGACATCGACCGTGCTTCCGGCGATGCCGCCGGCAATGAACGCAGGCAGCGGCTTGTACTCGCTATTGGTGCCGTAAACCACGACCCCCTCGGCCGTCTTCAAGGTGAAACCGACGATCGGCCTGACCACCTCGCGATCGAACACCATCCTGACCACGAGGCGTACTTCCTGCCCGGATTCGAGAATCGGCGGGTAAAGCGTGTTCGCCGATCGCAACTCGAAGTCGGTGATACGGACGGCTGCGTCGCCCCAGCGGAATTCGTTCGGATTGTAGTTGGGGCGCGACTCGTAGCTACTGTCCGCGCCGGAAAACGGCACAGTCTCTTCGAATGGCGTCTCTGCAGCCCGTTCGCCTGCATCGGACGAGGGAGCATCGGTATCTCCGCTACCGAACAACAGGTTGTAGTAGGCATTGACCACATCCTTGGGTTTGCCTTGACGCAGGACGCGGCCGCTGTCCAGCAGCTGGGCAAACTCGCAATGCTGGACGATCTGATCGGCCGAGTGGCTGACCAGCAGGATCGAAGCGCCGTCGTCCTTGAGCTGCTTCAGACGCGCAAAGCACTTGGCCTGAAACTTTGCGTCACCGACCGACAAGGCTTCGTCGACGATCAACAACTGCGGATGCACCTGCGCCTGCACCGCAAACGCCAAGCGCACCACCATGCCACTGGAGTAGCTGCGGATCGGCTGGTCGATGAACGCGCCGATGTCGGCAAACGCGAGAATGCGATCAAGCGCCGCATCCACTTCTTCCTTGCTCAATCCGAGGATGGCCGCATTGAGATAGACGTTCTCGCGCCCGGTGAATTCGGGATTGAAGCCGCTTCCCAGTTCCAACAATGCTGCGACGCGCCCCTTTACCTGGATGCTGCCCTCCGTTGGCGTCAGCGTGCCGGCAATCATCTGCAAGAACGTCGATTTCCCCGAACCGTTGCGACCGATGAGGCCGACCGTCTGGCCGCGACGCACCTGCAAGTCGGCGCCGCGCAGCGCCCAGAATTCCCGGTAATAGCGCCGCGAACCGCCGACCAAGCCCTGCAACAAGCGGTGCGAAGGGCGATCGTAGATGTGATAGCACTTGCCGACCCCGCGTGCGTCGACGATCAGGTCGGCGTCGCTGGAAATCGGGTTGACGGCGTGTGACGCAACCTGGAGTTCAGAGGACATCGGCGAATCCCCGACGCGTCTTCTGAAAGACGAAATAGCCAAAATAGGCGAACGCCAACGCGCCAAGCGTATACAGCCCCAAACCCGCCCAATCCGGCGCACGCCCCCAGAACGCGACGTCGCGCGCCTCGTCGATGATGAAGGTCAGGGGATTGAGGTGGAAGACGAACTGGTATTTGGGCGGCAGCGTGCTCACCGGAACGATGGCCGAAGACAGGAACAACGTCGCCGTGGCGATCACGCCGGTCATCTGCCCGATGTCGCGCAGGAAGACGCTCAGCGAGGACAGCAGCCACCCCAAGCCAAGCAATCCGACTGCCAGCGGCAGGAACACGATCGGCAAGAAAACCAGCGTCGGGTGCATTTCATGCCGCACGATCAGGTTCAGCACGACGAACACCAACGAATTGGTGCAGGCATGGAACAGTGCCGACAGCACCATCGTCCACGGCAGCACGTCGAGCGGAAATACGATCCGCTTGACCAGGTTGGAATTCCCGATGATCAAGGTGGGCGCACGCGTCAGGCATTCGGCAAACAGTCCATGCACGATCAACCCGAGGAACAGCAGCATGGCGAAGTCCGCGATGTTGCCGCTGGTACCGGGCCAGCGCGATTTCAGCACGTAGCCAAATGCCAGTGTGTAGATGACCAGCATCATAAAGGGGCTGATCAGCGACCACAGCAGACCAAAGCTGGCGCCGCGATAGCGACCGAGCACGTCACGCCGGGTCATTTCCATGGTCAAACTGGGATAGTGCAGCCAGGCATGGAATGGACCGGTCGGCGAAATGCGAGCCGCCCGTTGCAACACATCGTGCATGTCAGTTCCCCAGCGCGTCATCAAGGTCGGCACGCAAATCCCCCACATCCTCAACGCCCACACTCAGCCGCACCAGCGCATCGCTGATGCCGAGATTCGTGCGCCGTTCTACCGGAATGGAGGCGTGGGTCATCACAGCCGGATGGTTCACCAGGCTCTCCACACCACCGAGGGACTCGGCCAGGGTGAACAGTTCGGTCTTTTCGCAAAACCGCTTGGCTGCGTCGAAGCCGCCCTTGAGCACGATCGAGACGATGCCGCCGAAACCTGACATCTGGCGTGTGGCGAGCGCGTGCTGCGGGTGCGAGGCGAGGCCGGGGTAGATCACTTTCTCGACGGCGGGATGGGTTTCCAGCCACTGGGCCAGCGCCAGCGCGTTCTCGCAATGCGCGCGCATGCGCAGCGGCAGGGTCTTGAGGCCACGCAAGGCGAGGAAGCTGTCGAACGGGCCTTGCACGCCACCGATGGAGTTCTGCAGGAAAGCCATCTGTTCGGCCAGTTCGGCGTTGTCGCCGACCACCGCGATGCCGCCGACCATGTCCGAGTGACCATTGAGATACTTGGTGGCCGAGTGCACGACGATGTCGGCACCCAATCCGAGCGGGCGTTGCAGCATCGGCGAGGCGAAGGTGTTGTCGACCACGATCAGCAGGCCGTGCTTGCGCGCGATGGCGACAATCGCAGCGATGTCGACCAGCTTGAGCATCGGGTTGGTCGGGGTTTCGATCCACACCATCTTGGTGTCGGGACGAATCGCGGCTTCGAAGGCGGCCGCATCGGTCAGATCGACGAAACTGAAATCCAGGCCGGCGGTGCGGCGACGTACGCGCTCGAACAAACGGAACGTGCCGCCATACAGGTCGTCCATCGCCACCACGTGGCTGCCGGCGTCCAGCAATTCCATCACCGTGGAGGTGGCGGCCATGCCGGAGGCGAATGCGAACGCGCGCGTACCGCCTTCCAGCGACGCGACGCAGCGCTCATAGGCGAAACGCGTGGGGTTATGGGTGCGCGAATACTCAAAGCCCTGATGCTCGCCCGGGCTGGATTGCGCATAGGTGGACGTTGCGTAGATCGGTGGCATCACTGCCCCGGTGCTGGGGTCCGGCGACTGCCCTCCATGGATCGCCCGCGTGGCAAGCGAGAGTTCGCGCTCGCCATCGTGGCTAGTTGTGGTGCGATTGGACATGGAGGTTCCCGGAAAAGTGGCGAATTGTAACAAGCAGGTCTGAACGGCCAATGCCGCGCGTCTCACTGACACGCGCGGGCTTGCGCGATCACTGCACGCGACGGCGCAGGTAGTTGAGCAGATCGATGCGGGTGATCAGGCCCAGGAACTGGTTGCCGTCCATGACGATGGCGACCTGGCCGCGATCGAACACCGGCAGCAGCGCTTCGATCGGGGAGGCGACATCCAGGCGATCGAGCTTGCTGACCATCGCGGTGGAAATCGGGTCGCGGAAGCGCGCCTCATCGCCATACACATGCAGCAGCACGTCGCTCTCGTCGACGATGCCGACCAGCTCGCCGTCGTCGATCACCGGTAGCTGCGAGACGTCATACAGCTTCATGCGCTGATAGGCGGTGGTCAGCAGGTCCTTCGGACCCACCACCACGGTGTCGCGCTTGTTGTAGGGGCGCAGGATCAGGTCGCGCAGGTCGCCGTGCTGCGGGCGCTCCAGGAAACCGTTGTCCAGCATCCAGTAGTCGTTGTACATCTTGGACAGGTACTTGTTACCGGTATCGCAGACGAATACCAGCACGCGCTTGGGCGTGGTCTGCTCGCGGCAATACTTCAGTGCTGCCGCCAGCAGGGTGCCGGTGGACGAGCCGCCCAGGATGCCCTCCTTGGCCAGCAACTCGCGCGCGGTGTGGAAGCTTTCCGCGTCGCTGATCGAATAGGCCTTCTTGACCCGCGAAAAATCCGAGATATCCGGCAGGAAGTCCTCGCCGATGCCCTCGACCAACCAGCTGCCGGACTTTTCGCTGACTGTGCCCTCTTCGATGTACTGGGTCAGGATCGAGCCGACCGGGTCGGCCAGCACCAGTTCGGTATGCGGCGAGGCCGTGGCGAAGGCGCGCGACAGCCCGGTCATGGTGCCGGAGCTGCCGCAGCCGAACACGATCGCGTCCAGATCGCCGTCCATCTGCGCCAGGATTTCCGGACCGGTGCCGAATTCGTGCGCGGCCGGGTTGTCCGGGTTGCCGAACTGGTTGATGAAGTAGGCGCCGGGCGTGTCGGAAGCGATCTTGGCGGCTAGGTCCTGGTAGTACTCCGGATGGCCCTTGGCCACGTCCGAACGGGTCAGCACCACCTGGGCGCCCATGGCCTTGAGGTTGAAGATCTTCTCGCGGCTCATCTTGTCCGGCACCACCAGGATCAAGTGGTAGCCCTTCTGCTGCGCCACCAGCGCCAAGCCCAGACCGGTGTTGCCGGCGGTGCCTTCGACCAGGGTTGCGCCGGGCTTCAGATCGCCACGGCGTTCGGCCGCTTCAATCATCGACAGACCGATGCGGTCCTTGATCGAGCCACCGGGGTTGGCCGCCTCCAGCTTGAGGAACAGCTCGCAGACGCCAGTGTCCAGGTGCTGTGCCTTGACGATCGGCGTGTTGCCGATCAGTTCGAGTACGGAGGAATGGATCGCCATCGGGGATATGTCACTGCGTCGCGCGGGGCTTGGCCGCCCATTATCCGACGAACGGCTAGGGAATGCTCATTCAGGCTGGAAGCGAACGCGCCCGCGCATGAACAAGCGGGCTCGGCAAACGCGCGCAACGCGCCGCGGCCCCGCAGAACAAAAGACGCGGACGGTGGCAAGCCGACGAGGAGGCCGCCACCGCCCGCGACGGTGAACTTGTTCTAACGGTGGGGAAGGATCAGTGGGTGCGCTGGTCGTACATCCGGGTGAGCTTTTCTTTGGCCTGCAATTTCTCGCGTTTCATCTGGCCCAAGGTCACGTCATCGATGGGAAGCACCCCGAGTTCGGCATCCATGCATTTCTTGTTCAAGAGCTTGTGCCGTTGGTAGAGCTGCTTGAACTCGGGATCGGACTTGACCAATGCGTCGATTTCGGTCTGCGGTTGCCCTTCGAACATGGCGTTACCTCCTTCACTTAAAACAAGAACGCCCCGGCCGCTGGCGGCACGGGGCGCTGCTTGGGGATGGAAGACTCGCGGATCACGTCAGCAAGGACCACAACGGCAAGCGCACAGGCAGAACCAGACACCTTTCCACCCGATTGCGTTGATGCGCGCCCTTGCGTCACTGGCCCGGCCCTCCGTACATCCAGGCAGCGGAGTTGCTGCCCGGAGGTACGACCCTACGCCGGTCGCGGAGGGGGTTCAAGGCCGGAAAGGCCGCTTTTGCCGTTCCCTGTACCAATCAGTGACCGCGGTTCAACCGGGCGTCATGCCCGGGTTAAAAGCCCTTAACTTCCAAACAGTTGCATCATGGCGCGACAACGACCTCGGCAGCGCGGCTCTTGCTGGCTGCGGCCTTGGTGCCACTGACCTGCACCCGTGCACTGGCGACACCGGCGGCAACCAGGGCGTCGCGCACGGCTTCTGCCCGCTTCTTGGCCGTTGCGGGATCGGTGTCGTAGCCGACGATGCTGACCCGGCCTTTCTTGCCGATGTTCAGATACTCGGCCAACGCCTTGGCCTGGCCCGTGGCATCGCCAGACAGTGCAGCCTTGCCGCCGAACGCACCGCTGCCCAACGAAAACACTTCGCCGCGGCTATCGAACTTGGCAGACGGCAGTTTCGCCCCGGCCACCAGTTCGGCTTCTTCGTGCGCCAGTTGCACGGCCTTTTGCTGCGCCGCATTGAGCTTGGCGGTCTGCTTGCCGGCCACGCTGGTCAGCGCCAGCTCGGCGTCCTGGCGGGCCAGGGTCTCCTGCTCGGCCGCCTGACGCATGCGCTCGGCCTCTTCGGCCTGGATCTGGGTCTGCACGCGCAGGCGCTCGGCCTCCTGCCGGGCGCGCGAGGCATCACGGCGGCTGGCTTCGATCAGCAGATCGTTGCGGGTGCTTTCCAGCCGGTCCAGTTCGCGCCGCGCCAGCGCCGTGCGGGCAGTAAGCTCGGCGATCTCGACCCGACGATCGGCCAGAAAGACCAGTTCGTCGCGGTCGCGCCGCTTGGCCTCGGCCAGGGCGGCCACACTTTGCTGCGCCTGCAGCCGCTCGAAGCGGGCCACCTCGCTCGTCTGCGGATCGTTCTGCAGCATCGCCAGGCGTCGGTTGAGCGCGTCGGCCTGCGGGTCGTCCTTGGCGGCCATCGCCGATAGCGGCAATGTCGCCAGACTCAGCACACCGATGTAAAGGAATGGACGCAGGTTCATCGGCCGCCCTCCCCGGTGTTGAGGCTGTTCTGCAACTGCGCCACTTCCTTGCGCCGCTGTTCCAGCTGGGCGCTGACCACAGCTTCTTCGCTGCGCGCCTTGGCCAGATCGGCATCGGCGGCCGCACGCAACGCGATCTGCGGCACCTGCTTGCGCTGGCGCTTGTCCAGTTGAGCCTGCTGGGCCTGCATCAATTCCTGGCGGGCCAGATTGACCAGATCAGGGGCGTATTGGTCGGCATCGGCCTGGGTGGCGCGTTGCACGGCCTGTTCGGCGGCGGTGAGCTCCGGCGCCACCTGGGCGGCAACCGGAGAGGAAAGAACCATGAAACAGGCGATGCCACACAGGGATCGCCGCAAGTATGCGAAGCTAGCCGTCATTAGGGGAGCCGTAGCGAGAAGTCTCGATCGCGGCCATTGTCGGAAGCCTGCGGCGGACTTGCAACGAGACGCTGCTGTTTGTTGGGGAACCATTGCGCATGGATATCGGCTACTTCCTGAAGCTGATGACCGAGAAGAACGCCTCGGACATGTTCTTGACCACCGGCGCGCCGGTGTACATCAAGATCGAAGGCAAGCTCTACCCGCTCGGCAATACGGGCCTGCCGCCGGGGATGGTGAAGAAAATCGCCTACTCGTTGATGGACGAAGGCCAGGTGCCGCAGTTCGAGCGCGAGCTGGAACTCAACATGGCCATTGCCCTGCAGGACGCCGGACGCTTCCGCGTGAACGTGTTCAAGCAGCGTGGCGAGGTCGGCATGGTGATCCGCGCCATCCGCAGCCGGATTCCCAGCATCGAAGAGCTCAACCTGCCGCAGGTGCTCAAGGACGTCATCATGACCCCGCGCGGGCTGGTGCTGGTGGTCGGTTCCACCGGCTCGGGCAAGTCGACCTCGCTGGCCTCGATGATCGACCACCGCAACAGCACCACTACCGGGCACATCCTCACCATCGAGGACCCGATCGAATATCTGCACAAGCACAAGATGTCGATCGTGAACCAGCGCGAGGTGGGCCTGGACACCCATGCCTTCCAGAGCGCGCTGAAGAACGCGATGCGCGAGGCGCCGGACGTGATCCTGATCGGCGAGATCCTGGATGCCGAGACCATGGAGGCGGCGATTGCGTTTGCCGAAACCGGCCACCTGTGCCTGGCGACGTTGCACTCCAACAACGCCGACCAGACCATCGAGCGCATCCTCAATTTCTTCCCCGAAAGCGCGCACAAGAACGTGCTGATGAATCTGGCGCTGAACCTGCGCGCCGTGGTGTCGCAGCGCCTGGTCAAGGGCGTGGACGGACGCCGCCGTCCCGCCACCGAGGTGCTGCTCAACACCCCGATGATCCGCGACCTGTTGCGGCGCGGCCAGGTGCACGAGGTCAAGCAGGCGATGGAAGAGTCGCTGGAAGAAGGCATGCAGACCTTCGACCAATGCCTGTTCCGCATGGTCAAATCCGGCGAAATCGAGCAGGAAGAAGCGCTCCGCGCCGCCGACTCGCGCGATGGCCTGGCGCTGAAGTTCCGCCTGTCCGAAGGCGGCTCCGGCGAGCACGACCCGTACGCAGATTACGAATCGCCGGCGTCACCGCAGATCAGCCACGGGTTCAGTTAGCAGGGCGGTGTATCTGGTGGCTGGGTGTTGCCTTGCCTTGTTGCAGAGCGCAGCGAGAAGGGCCGGGTCAACGTATCGCGGGGTAGTCACCTGCAGTTGCGGCGATGGGGTTTGAACGGCGGGCTGGTTTGCCGATGCGCGTGGGTGTGCGTCGGTCATTTCGGTGCGCACTGGCCCCTCAACTGCGCCCGGCCCTCATCCGCCCTTCGGGCACCTTCTCCCGCAGGCGGGAGAAGGGAAGACAAGGCCTCTGCCTTCTGGCTTGGATTCGGCCCTTGGCTTCGCGTTTGGCGTTTGGCGTTTGGCGTTTGGCGTTTGGCGTTTGGCGTTGGCGTTTGGCGTTGGGGTTGGGCTTTTAGCTTTTAGCTTTTAGCTTTTAGCTTTTAGCTCTCCGCTCCTGCCGCCTCCCTTCTCCCGCTTCGCGGGAAAAGGTGCCCGAAGGGCGGATGAGGGCGCAGAAAACCCCAACCACTACACCCCGGCATCCAGCTGCGTTTCCGGCCGCGCCGCGTCGAATGCCGGCAATGCCAGACACGCCTGTTCGATCCGCCGCAAGGTCGGATACGGGCTCAGCTCCACCGCAAACCGATGCGCGTTGTAGAGCTGCGGAATCAGCACGCAATCGGCCAGGCCCGGGTTGTTTCCATGGCAGAACATGCCGGTGTGCGGATCGTTGGCCAACTGCGCTTCCAGCGCTGCAAATCCGCACTCCATCCAGTGCCGCGCCCACCCCTGGCGTTGCCCAGCATCCAGGCGCCATTGGCGTTCAAAAAATTGCGTCACGCGCAGGTTGTTGAGCGGGTGCACATCGCAGGCGATCACCTGCGCCAGCGCACGTACGCGGGCGCGCTCGGCGGCTGCGGCGGGTAGCAGCCGCGCACTGTCCGGGAACGCGTCTTCCAGATACTCCAGGATCGCCAGCGACTGCGGAATCACCACCGCGCCATGCCGCAGCGTGGGCACCAGTTGCTGCGGGTTGAGCTGCGCATACGTCGGCGCATGCTGTTCGCCGCCATCGCGCACCAGATGCACCGGATGCGCAACATAGGCCAACCCCTTCAACTGCAGGCCGATACGCACGCGATACGCAGCGCTGGAGCGCCAGTACGAAAACAGTTCCAGTTGCATACTCATAGACGACCTCGTGCACGGTTTTCTACAGAGACCTGCGCCGATGTCATGGCAGCGGTTGACGTTCGACGCGCTGTTCGATCGCACCGAAAATGCTGGCGCCATCTGCGGCGAACATTTCGATCCGCACCACGTCGCCGAACGCCATGAAGGGCGTGCTCGGCTTGCCGTCGCGCAGGGTTTCCACCACGCGCTGCTCGGCAAAGCACGAAGCGCCCAGCGTGGTGTCCTGATTGGCGATGGTGCCGGAGCCGACGATCGTGCCGGCCGACAGCGGCCGGGTCTTGGCGGCGTGGGCGATCAACTGGGCGAAGTCGAACTGCATGTCGTTGCCCGCTTCCGGCGCGCCGAACCAGGCGCCGTTGACGTGGGTCACCAGCGGCAGATGCACTTTGTTGTCGCGCCACGCATCGGCCAATTCGTCGGGCGTGACGAACACCGGCGACAGCGCCGAGCGCGGCTTGGACTGCACGAAACCGAAGCCCTTGGCGAGCTCGGCCGGGATCAGGTTGCGCAGCGAGACGTCGTTGACCAGGCCGACCAACTGGATGTGCGCTGCCGCCAACTCGGGCGAGGCGCCCATTGGCACATCGTCGGTGACCACCACCAGTTCGGCTTCCAGATCAATGCCGTGGTCTGCGCTGATGACCTTGATCGCGTCGCGCGGGCCGTAGAAACCCGCGCTGGTCGCCTGGTACATCAGCGGGTCGGTGTAGAAGCTCTCCGGCACCTCGGCATTGCGTGCGCGGCGGACGCGCTCCACATGCGGCAGGTAGGCGCTGCCGTCGACGAACTCGTAGGCGCGCGGCAGCGGCGCGGCCAATGCCTGCAGATCCAGGTCGAACACGCCATCGGCACTACCCTCGTTGAGCGAGGCCGACAAGGCATTCAGCCGTGGCGCGGCATTGCTCCAGTCTTCCAGCGCGCGCTGCAGCGTGGCGGCGATGCCGGTGGCGCGGACCGCCGTTTTCAGGTCGCGCGAGACCACGATCAGGCTGCCATCGCGGCCGCCTTCCTTCAGGGAACCTAGCTTCATGACCATCCTGTGCTGTGGCTGATCGGCCGATTGTACGGCCTGCCGCCACAGTGGTTGCAACTGAAACAACTGACCCGTAGCCCAACCGATGACCTCGCCTTTTGTGCAGCGCGCCAAACGCGCGTACACTTGCCGGGTCTGCATGCGGCCGTCCGTTTCCCTTAGGGACAGCCGGCGAGGCCAGGATCGATCGATCCGCTCGCCCGCCCCACCCGACGCCTTTCGTGGTGCCGACAAACCCATCGCTCTTTGATTGGGTTGTTCCACCATCTCGCAGCGCGGTTCACGGGAACGCTCCGAGCCTCACTTTTTGCATCTGCAATGCGTCTGCGCTCCGGGCCCGTCCTGGCGGCAACGCTTTACTTGGAGCTTCCTGATGTCTTTTGAATCCCTGGGCCTTGCGCCCTTCCTGCTGCGCGCGTTGGCCGAGCAGGGCTACGAAACCCCCACTGCGATCCAGCAGCAGGCAATCCCGCTGGTGCTGGCCGGTCACGACCTGCTGGCCGGCGCACAGACCGGTACCGGCAAGACCGCCGCATTCGGCCTGCCGCTGCTGCAGCACCTGGGCACCACGCCGCAGCCGGTCAACGGCCCGCGCAAGCCGCGCGCGCTGATCCTGACCCCGACCCGCGAGCTGGCCACCCAGGTGCACGACAGCCTGCGTGGCTATAGCAAGTACCTGCGCATTCCGAGCGCGGTGATCTACGGCGGCGTCGGCATGGGCAACCAGCTCGACACCCTGCGTCGTGGCGTGGATCTGCTGATCGCCTGCCCGGGCCGGCTGATCGACCATATCGAGCGTCGCAGCGTGGACCTGTCCGGCATCGAAGTGCTGATCCTGGACGAAGCCGACCGCATGCTCGACATGGGCTTTTTGCCGTCGATCAAGCGCATCCTGACCAAGCTGCCGCGCCAGGACCGTCAGACCCTGCTGTTCTCGGCGACGTTCGAAGAGAACATCAAGCAGCTGGCGCTGGAGTTCATGCGTAACCCGATGCAGATCCAGGTCACCCCGAGCAACACCGTGGCCGAGAGCATCACCCACCGCGTGCACCCGGTCGATGGCGCGCGCAAGCGCGATCTGCTGCTGCACCTGCTGGCGCAGGACAGCCGCGAGCAGACCCTGGTCTTCGCGCGCACCAAGCACGGCAGCGACAAGCTGGCGCTGTTCCTGGAGAAGTCCGGCATCAAGACCGCGGCGATCCACGGCAACAAGAGCCAGGGCCAGCGCATGCGTGCCCTGAGCGACTTCAAGGCCGGCCGCGTGACCGTGCTGGTGGCCACCGATATCGCCGCGCGCGGTATCGATATCGACCAGCTACCGAAGGTCATCAACTACGACCTGCCGATGGTGGCCGAGGATTACGTGCACCGCATCGGCCGCACCGGCCGTAACGGCTCCACCGGCGAAGCGATTTCGCTGGTGGCGCAGGACGAAGCCAAGCTGCTGCGCCAGATCGTGCGCATGCTGGGCCGCGACGTGGAAATCCGCGACGTGCCGGGCTACGAGCCGCAGACCCCGATCCGTTGGGGCAACAGCGCCCCGGGCCGTGCCGAACAGCCGGGTGGCGATCGCGCGCCGCGCAAGAGCCACGCCCGTCGTCCGCATGGCGATGCACCGCGTCAGGCACATGCGCATGCCGGCCCGAAGAAGCCGGGTGGCCAGCGCAGTAGCGGGCCGCGTCAGGCCGGTGTTGCCGCCGGTGCTGGCGCAGGCCGTCGCGATGGTGGCCGTGGTGGTCAGCGTCCGAGCGGTACGCGCTGAATCCTGCGCGCCGGTGTATCCGGCGCCCAGGCATGCGGTGAACTGACAGAAAAAGCCGCCCTTCGGGGCGGCTTTTTTGTGGGCGACCTGTCGCCGGGGCGGTCCGCGCTGTCCATCCATGGCTGCAATGCGCCGGTCGCACCGGCCTGCGAGCCGATGCGAGCCAGCGCGGCGCAACGGGAAGGCGCTCGCCTCGGTCGTGCGCGAGGACACCGGCAAGGGCCACTGGCGCTGCGCGGCCGCAGCGAAACGCCCACCGTCAGCCCGCCTTTCATGGTCTGGCTGCGTGATCCGATCGAGCATGCCGCTCGCCTGTGACGCGACATCGGCAAGCCGAGATGGCTGCCGGTTTTCCCCGGCAGTGTCCCGCTGACGCCTGACCGACTGCAGTGGCCGCGCACGGATGGATACCCGCAGTGTCCAGGCAGCGTCATACACCGGATCCGGGATGCCAAGCACCAACCCGCCGCGGCCTGCAATGCCTGGGTGCGACGCCATCGAGCACCGGGAGCTGCCCGCATCGGCCACACCTGCACCACAACGTTGCCGTCGCCAGCGGCCGCATGACCGCTGGCGCACTTACAATGCCGTGCATGGATATCTTCAAAGTCTTTACGCTCGAAGCCGCGCATCGGCTCCCCAATGTGCCGCCCGGCCACAAGTGCGCCCGTTTGCACGGGCATTCGTTCCGGGTCGAACTGCATGTCAGCGGCGAACCCGATGCCGAGACCGGCTGGATCATGGATTTCGGCGACATCAAGGCCGCCTTCCAGCCGATCTACGACCGCCTCGACCATCATTACCTCAACGACATCGAAGGGCTGGAGAACCCGACCAGCGAGCGTCTGGCGATCTGGATCTGGCAGCAACTCAAGCCTGTCCTGCCCGCGCTGAGCGAGATCGTGGTGCATGAAACCTGCACCTCCGGCTGCCGCTACCGCGGCTGATCCACCAGCGCACCGTGTGACCCAAGGCCGCCTGCTGGGCGGCCTTGGCATTTCTGGGGCAGCGCTAAATTATTGAATTTTCAATACTTCCACAGCTGTTCTGGAAATTTTCAGCAAACTTGTTGCATCGCAGCAGTATCTGCGTATGCTGCAACGCAACAGGCGGTCACCGCATTCCCCAAGGGGTTCGCAATGTCGGCGCAGTTCGAAAACGGCTTCAACAGCTTTGCTTCCGCCGCGGCACGCGCCAACCAGTTGGCGATGGAACACGCAGAAAACGCGTTTGGCCTGCAGTTGAAGACGCTCGAACGCAACGTCAGTGCAACCACCAGCTTCTTTGGCGAGTTTGCACAGGCCCGCGACGTGAGCGCCTACCAGGCGCTGTTGCCGAAGGGACTGCAACTGGCACGCGACAACCTGGAACGTCTGGCCTCGGCCAATCAGGAAGTTGTCGGTCTGGGGTTGAAGGCGTCCGATGCATTCGGCGCGTTGGCAAAGCAGCAGTTCCACGCCAACAGCGAGCAGGCGAGCACAGGCAAGACCCGGCGCACCTAACGGCCACCAAAATTCAGCGTCTTTGCATGGGTCCCTCCCCCCATGCAATCCCGGCCCGACAGATCCCTCCCTCTGTCGGGCTTTTTTATTGTCCACACGTTGGGCCCCGTGCTGCCGTTGCGGCCTGTGGCGCATGGCGGCACGGTGCAGTGCGCCCAACGACCGAGTGTGCCGACGACGTCTGGGACACAGACGCTGGCTGGTCGCCGATGCCTGCAGCGCTTGGCGTTGTCTGCCCGTTGAAACCAGCGGCAGCCGTGGCCTGGCCGCTACGTAATCGCCAACTTGCCGGCCTCACTCAGATCGGCACTTGCAGCCCGTGTGCCTGCATGGCGGCATCGGCATCCGGTCGCCATGGAATACGCCCCCAGCACGGCATCGCCAGGCGCTGGCGCAACATGGCGATGTTCTCCTCGATACGCTCCATCTGCGGATCGACCTGGTTGGCGATCCAGCCGATGCAGTCCAGCCCATCGGCAGCGATGGCGGCGGCGGTCAGGCGCGCATGATTGATGCAGCCCAGCCGCACACCGACCACCAGCACCACCGGTAGCTGGAGCGCACGCACCAGGTCGGCCTGGTCCAGGTCGGCGCTCAACGGTGCGGCCCAGCCGCCGACGCCTTCGACCACCACCACCTCGGCCTGGGTACGCAATTGCGCAAAGGCCTGGGCGATCGGCTCCAGCGACAAGGTCACGCCGACGTCGGCGGCGGCCAGTTCCGGCGCCAGCGGTGCGGGCAAGGCGTAGGGATTGAGGGTGGCGTAGTCCGGTTGCGGAGCGCTGGCGGCCTGCAACGCCAGCGCGTCCTCGTTGCGCCAGCCGTGCGGCGTGTTCTCGCAGCCGCTGGCCACCGGTTTCATCCCCACCGCCGAGTGCCCGCGTGCGCGCAGCGCGTGCAGCAACGCGGTACTGGCCATGGTCTTGCCGATACCGGTGTCGGTGCCGGTGACATACAACGCCGAGTGCTGCATGCATGCGTTCCTGCGGCCGCGCCGCCATTGCCCTGAGGGCGCGCAGCATAGCGCGCGGACCCGAACGCGCGGCTGAGTCGCAATGCCGCTGCGGATGGCCGCTGCTAAACTTCGGCCATGTTCGCAACCTCTTCGCTGACCGGCAGCAAGCCGGAACAATACGCCCAGCTCACCGCCCAGGCCCAGGCACTGGTGCACGGCGAGCCGGATCGGATCGCCAATGCCGCCAATCTGGCCGCGCTGATCTTCCATTCGCTGCCGTCGCTCAACTGGGCCGGTTTCTATTTCCACGATGGCCGCGAGCTGGTGGTGGGGCCGTTCCAGGGCTTGCCGGCGTGCGTGCGCATTCCGTTGGACAAGGGCGTGTGCGGCGCGGCCGCCAGCACCCGGCAGAGCCAGCGCATCGCCGACGTGGAGGCCTTCCCGGGACATATCGCCTGCGATTCGGCGTCGCGCTCGGAGCTGGTGATCCCACTGGTCAAGGACGATGCGCTGATCGGCGTGCTTGATCTGGACAGCCCGGAGCTGGATCGCTTCGATGCCGACGACCAGCGCGGCCTGGAAGCCATTGCGCAGGTCTTTGTCGGCGCGCTGACATGACCACCGAACGGCTGCGCAATATCGGCCCGAAAAGCGCAGCGTGGCTGCGCCAGGTCGGGCTGCGCACGCAGCAGGACCTGCAGGCGGTGGGCGCGGTGGGCGCCTTCGTCAAGGTCCGCCGCGCCGGTTTCAAGCCCAGCCTCAACCTGCTGTATTCGCTGGAAGGCGCGTTGACCGACTGCCATTGGCAGGACGTGCCGGAAGCACGCCGGCATGCCTTGCTGGCCGAATACGAAGCGGCCAGTGCGCTGTTGCCGGTGCGCGGCCGCGCAGTCGGTGGGCCGGTGGAAACCGTGCATTACGCACGGGCGGAGAACGACGACACGCATAGCGACATGCTCGAAGCAGACGACGATGCGACGCCAGGCCAGACGCACGACGATTGAGGGTTGCTGATGCGATCGGCAGATGGGCGATTGCCGCTATCTCGATCGTTGACCGACTGCTCGCTCGATCGCGCCTTCAATGTGCCGCTGCAGCGCGCAAGGTTGGCGCAGGCGATGCACCCAGCGCCCCTGACCGTGGCTGAGGGCTGAGGGACTCGGTTGCTGCCATCGCGCGCGTTGCGCCCGAAACTGCGGCCATATCCGCCGCATCGCGCGACGCCACCGACTGACCATCGACCAGATGTGTTTCTCCGTGCCCAGGCCGTGCAGATCGAGCTGACGCTTGTTGCGGTACTGCATCGGGCGATCTGGAAGTGTTTTCCCGACGCATTCGTATAGCTGGATATCGCCCATCCGGACTCTGTCGAACGAACTCGCTGCGGCTGATGTTCCTGGTCGTCCTGTGCGGGGCCGACGCCTGACGAAGAAAAAACCAGGGTGATTTCACAGCTTGTTTGCGTGCGCTATCCGGTCAAGCTGTTTTCGCGCACGCTCCACCACGCTGTGATCCGGATGGTGCAAGAGCCGACGCAGTGCGTTGACTGCGGCGTCCGCGACCTCAGGATCACTCTGCCTGGCATCCAACGGCAAAGCCATTTTTCCGAGGCCCCAGATCGCCCTGCGAGACAATGCATCTGCTTGGTCTATCTGCGCCAGCACAGGCGGCTTCATCTCCACCATATGCCTCAGTGTTTCGACCGTTTTCAGGTGAGGGAAATGTTCAAGCTCCGCGACCAGGTCTTCATGCGCGCCATGCCATGGCTGCAAAAGAATGTCGGTGATGAGGTCTACCGACTCCTCGACGACAGCGTGGTCGCCGCGTTTTGCGACCCCATAAAATGACTGCCTGGGCCCAAGAACCGAGCTTATCGCGTCCACCAAGGCGCCACTTTTCCGATGCAGGGCAACCCATAGCAAGGAGTTGATATCGCCCTCAATGCCGTGGTTGTCCATGAAATCCGTAACGAGGCGTACATAGTCATCATAGCTGCGGACTTCCGTGCCGATGTCTCTTTCAAGCGCTTCTCGTGTCATGTCGTCCACTCTTCTCTTGATATTTCCGGGTCAACCTTATCCAGCATCGGTCCTCTGGCCAGCGTCGACGTTCCCGGATCACGTCCGGATTCTTAAACATCCCGCAGTGTTCGTCCATGTCTTGGATCTGTGAGGTCGAGATACGTCTTTGTCGAAATTTCCCGGTGCGCGGCGGCATGTAGTGGGAACCGTGCATGACGCCTGGAAGGACAACAACACGACGCACGCTGAGATGCTCGAAGCAGATGGCGATGCGAGACCAGACAGGCGCGCAATGCTTGCGTGTGGGTGATGCGATCGGCAGCGATGCGATTTTCGATATCTCGATCGCCTGATCGTCACCGAAGCACGCCTTCAACGCGCCGCCGCGTCTGGCAAGGTCGGCGCGAGCGATGCGCCCGGCGTCTGACCATGGCCGAGGCCGGGCAGCGGTTGGTACTCGGCGGCGAGCCCGGGTGACGACGACAGCATCTTCATCGCGTGGTGTGCGCTACATGGATCTGCACGCGATCTCCCCGGACGATCCGGTTTTGCAGGGGTCGCCGGCGCTGCGCCCTCGCCTGCCCTCAACCTCAGACGACGCTTCGCCTGCCGCATGTCTGCAGGGACTTCCTGTGCACGATCGAGCACGCGCTGCGCCTGCTGGACGACAAACCCATCGCGCCACCACAGCGACGGAGCGACCGCGACATCGTGCTGGAATAGCTTTGGCTGCGTCAGCAACACCTGTAGCACGAACAACCCGCCATCCGAATGGCCCCATCGCGTCTATCGCTGACGATCCCACCGCCCCGCGCGCGTCCACCCGCGAGGCGAATACGTGTTGCGATCAGCTGCGCGAACGCAGCCGCGCCGCCGGTTCTGCGCTGCGGATTGAGCGGATCGGTCCCCACCCGACCATCGCCGTAGCACGCAGGCGTGTCATCCAGGCTGCGCTCCACCGCATCGATACGCAGCGCACTGTCGTCGGCGATGAACACCAGCACCGGCACATCGCCGTGCATGGACAGGCTCTCGAGCAGGCGCTCATCCAGTTTGCTCGATGCCGCGTTGCCATCCAGCAGATACACCATCGGATACCCCGCAGCCGGCGCCGCCGCGTTGGGAGGGGCAACGCGCACGCGATCATGGTGCTGGCCATTGGCCGAATCCGGCCGCAACGCGCTGAAGACATAGGATGCGCTCGGACATCCATTCAATGCGACAAACGCGGCCATATCACAGCCGCGCATCCGTCACTTCCCGCCGTGACTGGCGATGCCTTCAGCACGCGCCGTTGCTGCCGAGCGGCTACTTCAACGCAAGCAATTGCCGCATGTCATCGACAATGGCCACCGCACCGGAGGTCTGCACATCGAAGCCGCGCAGATAGCCGTAACGCACCATCGCCAGCGGCATCGCAGCAGCATTTGCGGCGGCCGCATCGGTGGCCGAATCGCCCACCATCAGGCACTGCTGCGGCGTGTGCTGGAAGTGTTTGGCCAGGTGCAGCAGCGGCGCCGCATCGGGCTTTCGCTGCGGCAGCGAGTCGCCACCGAGCACGCTGCTGAAATGCGCTGCGATGCCCAGATGCTCCAGCAGCGGCGCGATGAAACGCGCTGGCTTGTTGGTACACAACGCCAATGTGACGCCGGCCTCGCGCAGGCTGGCCAATGCCTCGGCAACACCGGGATACAGCTGCGGGTTGTGCAACAGGCAGTCCGCGTAGTGACGCATCATCACCGGCATCTCGGTGTCGGCATCGTGCGTGCTGCCGGCTTGGCGCAAGGCAGTGGCGAGCAGCACGTGCACCCCTTCGCCGATCCAGCTGCGGATCGTCGCCTCGCTGAACTGCTGCAACCCTAGCTCCTGCAAGGTGGCATTGAGCGCTTCGGCGATGTTGGGTGCGCTATCCACCAGCGTGCCATCCAGGTCGAAGATCACCAGCGAATACGGAAACATGCGCACGGCCTCGTGTGGGAGCGGACTGCAGTGTACGAAGTGCAGGATTCAGCGCGTGTCACCGCCGGGGAGGCAAGCGGAATGTCCCCGCTTGCGTCGGATGCGGGTAGCACGCCCAGGCAGCGGTACTGCATGCACAACGCGGCGCGCTCACTGCGCCTGCGGCAGATCGCCGAACAAGTCGCCCTGCACCGCGCCCTGCTCCACATCGCTGAAACCGCTCAGTCCCACACCGACCAACCGATATCGGGTGTCGTCCGGCAACTCCACCCGTCGGGTCAGCGCCAGTGCAATCTCTGCCAATGCATCGAGCGAGGCAGGTGGCTGATCGGGCGTGTAAGAGCGGGTCAGAATCCGAAAATTGGAGGTCTTCAATTTCAGCACCACCGTGCGCCCGATACGCTCGGTGCGCCGCGTGGCGAGCCAGGTTTTCTCGGCCAGGCGCAGGATGTGCGGATCCAGCGCCTCCAGCGCGATGTCTTCGCTGAAGGTGTCTTCCGACGACACCGACTGCACCTCCTGATCCGGTTCCACCGGGCGCTCGTCGATGCCGCGCGCCCGGCGATACAGGCTCTGCCCGAAGCTGCCGAAATGGGCCTGCAATTCTTCCTGGGGACGCAGCCGCAGATCGCTGACGGTAACGATGCCCAACGCGGCCAGCTTGCCGTTCATCACCTTGCCGACGCCGGGAATGCGATTGACCGGTAACGGCAGCAGGAATGCATCCACACGGCTGGGCGCGATGACGAACTGCCCATCGGGCTTGCGCCAGTCCGAGGCGATCTTGGCGAGAAATTTGTTCGGTGCGATGCCGGCCGACGCGGTGAGCTGGGTTTCCTCGCGGATCTGGGCACGGATCAGCTGCGCGATTTCGGTAGCCAACTGCATGCCGGTCTTGGCGTGCGTGACATCAAGATAAGCCTCGTCCAGCGACAACGGCTCGACCAGATCGGTGTGTCGATGAAAGATCTCGCGCACCTGCCGCGACACCGCCTTGTAACGCGCAAAATCCGGCGGCACGAAGACCGCATCCGGACACAGACGCTCGGCACGGATCGCCGGCATGGCCGAACGAATGCCGAAGGTGCGCGCCTCGTACGATGCCGCGCAGACCACCGAGCGCGCGCCGCGCCAGGCCACCACCACCGGTTTGCCGCGCAGCGAAGGATCGTCACGTTGCTCCACGGACGCGTAGAACGCATCCATGTCCACGTGCACGATCTTGCGCATCAAACTGGCGTCTCTCCATCGATAGGCCGTCCATGATAAATCAGCCGCGTCTCATGCCTTGAGCTGGCATCGCGCCTGGCGAGCGCGACCGCGACGCAACACCACATGCGCAAGCCGTTGGCAGCGGGTCCTGCGCCTCCCCGCCCCAGTCTCACGGCTGCATGCCATGAGGTGTGGCGCGCCATCGATCCGCTGGCACAGATTGCCTGCCGCTCCACGCAAACGGCGGAAAACAGCACGCATGCGTACGGATAAAACGTTTGATTGAACCGCGCGCCCTCATGCACCCTTGCGGGCTTGGCCTTATCGCTGCTTGCAGGAATGTTCGTGATGACTCGTCAAAATGCGTACTCGCGTGACCAGTTGCTGGCCAGCGCGCGCGGGGAATTGTTCGGGCCCGACAGCGGGCGTCTGCCCAACGATCCGATGCTGATGTTCGACCGCATCACCGAGATCAACGACACCGGTGGTGCGTACGGCAAGGGCGTGATCCGCGCCGAACTGGATGTGCGCCCCGATCTGTGGTTCTTCGATTGCCACTTCATCGGCGACCCGGTGATGCCCGGTTGCCTGGGCCTGGATGCGATGTGGCAGCTGACCGGCTTCTTCCTCACCTGGATCGGCGCAGCCGGCCGTGGCCGCGCGCTGGGCTGCGGCGAGGTCAAGTTCACCGGCCAGGTCTTGCCGAGCGCCAAGCTGGTGAGCTACGAAATCGATATCAGCCGCGTGATCAACCGCAAGCTGGTGATGGCGCAGACCGATGCACGCATGCTGGTGGACGGGCGTGAGATCTACACCGCCAAGGATCTGCGCGTAGGCATGTTCACTTCAACGGAGAATTTCTGATGCGCCGCGTCGTCGTCACCGGAATGGGCATTACCTCGTGTCTGGGCAATGACCTGGACACCGTTTCAAGCGCACTGCGTGAAAGCCGCTCCGGCATCACCGCATTGCCCGATCACGCAGAGGCCGGCCTACGCAGCCAGGTCGGCGGCGCGGTGGCGCTGGATCTGGACAGCCTGATCGACCGCAAGCTCAAGCGCTTCATGGGCGATGCCTCGGCCTACGCGTACCTGGCCATGCGCGATGCGATTGCCGATGCCGGCCTGGATGCTGCGCAGGTCAGCGACCTGCGGACCGGCGTGATTGCCGGCTCCGGTGGCGGCTCGAGCCAGTGGCAGGTGGAAACCGCCGACCTGCTGCGCAACCGTGGCGTGCGCAAGGTGGGCCCGTATATGGTGCCGCGCACCATGTGTTCGGCGGTGTCCGCATCCTTGGCCACCGCATTCAAGATCCGTGGCCTGAGCTATTCGCTGTCGGCCGCCTGCGCGACGTCGGCGCATTGCATCGGTGCGGCCGCCGATCTGATCCGGCACGGCGCGCAGGATGTGATGTTCGCCGGCGGCGGCGAAGAATTGCACTGGACCATGAGCGTGATGTTCGATGCGATGGGCGCGTTGTCCACCGGCTTCAACGATCGCCCTGCAGTGGCCTCGCGCCCCTACGATGCGCAGCGCGATGGCTTCGTCATCGGCAGCGGCGGCGGCATGCTGGTGCTGGAAGACTACGACCACGCGATCGCCCGCGGCGCACGCATCCATGCCGAACTGCTTGGCTATGGCGTGACCTCCGATGGCGCCGACATGGTCGCCCCGAGCGGCGAAGGCGCGGTGCGCTGCATGCAGATGGCCATGCAAGGCCTCAGCCAGCCGATCGACTACCTCAACACCCATGGCACCTCCACACCGTTGGGCGATGTCACCGAGCTGGGCGCGGTGCGCGAGGTGTTCGGCGACAACGTGCCGCCGCTGTCCTCGACCAAGGGATTGTCCGGGCATTCGCTGGGCGCGGCCAGCGTGCATGAGGCGATCTACAGCCTGCTGATGCTGCGCGACGGCTTCATGGCCGGCTCGGCGCATATCGACGAACTCGACCCACGTGCGGAAGGCTTCCCGATCCTGCGACAAACCCAGGACGCCACGTTGAACACGGTGATGTCCAACAGCTTCGGCTTCGGCGGCACCAACGCGACGCTGGTGTTCGGCCGGGTGTGAGGACACGGCGGCGGTATTGATTGCCGGGTGCCAGTGCAGAACAGCGTCTCCGAGCAGGAAGTGAAGCCGTCTTTCACCGAGCCGAGGGTGCTGGCCGGCTTGTTCGATGTGATCCACAGCCTGTATGGCCTGACCGTCAAACCCGATGGCGCGCCGGTCTGGCGTGAGGACGTGCGCTTTTATCGTCTGCAAGATGCGCAGGGCGCGCTGGTCGGCCAGGTCCAACCGCCGCGATACCGCCAACGGCGTGCAGACGCCGCTGGTGTATCTGGTGTGCAACTCGCGTGCAGACCGGCTAACCGCTGCCACGCAATCTGTTCGATCGGTTGCTGGCCGCACGCACTTTCCAGAGCGGCATGTTCACCGTGCGTCAGTGGCCAACAGGCGCGCAGCGAGGTGGTCGTCGCGGCAGTGCGATTCCGGCATGGCCGCATCGCATACATTGATCAGGACACAAGGAGAGCGCAATGAAGCGACGTCCGTCATTGACTGTACTGTGGTTGATGCTTGTGGCGGCGCCGGCGGCGGCGCAGCACGCCGGGCATGCCAGCAGCCTGGCCGGCCTGCGCGCAGGTCCTGCCGAGGAGTATCGACGTGTGGGCGAGGTCCAGCCTGGCGGGGCGCTGAAGGTCTACGGCTGCTTCAACAATCGCCAATGGTGCGACGTGCGCTCGGCAGATGCGCGCGGCTGGATGCCTGCGCAGGCCATCGCCCTCAACGGTGGCGTTGCGACCCGCGTTGTGCCGAGCGTTGGGTTTTCGCTGGATGCGTACTGGAATGCCCATTACAGCGGCCGCGACTGGACCATCGAGAGCGAACGCGCGCTCTGGCGCGAGCATACGCCGGGCAGCGCGCCGGAGTTGGAGATCCTCGCCCCCGGTGAGGGCCTGCCGGCGATGGGCAAGCCCTCCATCGCAAGACGTACCAAGGCAGAAACACGCGCAGACAGCGAGCGGATCCAACGTGACCGGGCCGAGACCGAGCGGGCGAAGCAGGAGGGGGCCAAGAGAGAGCGTGCCGAGCAAGCCGAGCGGGAGTGCATCGACAAGGCCCGCGCCGAGCAGAACGTGCGAGGCCGCGGCCCGGTGAGCGAAGCCTCGGCGACGGCATGTCGCAAGGCAAGCTACTAGCCAGGCGATGGGTTCGAACACGCGAGCGGCGGGCGGTCCGCCATGGCGCGTGCATGGCGTGCCTCAGCCATGCGCGCATCGAACGCTGTGGAATGCAGCGGTTCGATGCTGGCGGGGGATCGAAACCTTGTGAACAATCGTTGGCGGCAAGAGGCGCGCACCGGAACCGGAGCGGGTGCGTGGTAATGCCGACTCCGAACACAGCGCCTGACTACGGGCGCATTGGCGCTGTAAGTCGCTCTTGAACTGCGTCAAGCCTCCTGGCCGATCCACCTCCCGCCAGCGAAGCTCGCCCTATGAGCGCGGTGCAGCCGGAAGAACCGGCGGCCTTGTCGGCATGCGTGGTGATGACCCTGACGTGTCTGAGACGAGCGAGGCACGACCGATGTCGCGTCATCGCACGCGCCCTGCTACCTGATCGCCCGGTGCGAGCCGGTCGTCTTGCACACGACCGGTTTGCTCTTAATCGTCACGCTTGAAAAATTCACGTTGCCGTTCTTCGTTCTCGAAAGAGGTACGCTTCTCGTCGATACAGCTCTTCACGGCACTACTCTCCAGTCCCGATCGCTTGCAGCGATGGAGCTCGTCCTGCTGCCTGTCCATGCGTATGCGCGACCTCTGGTATGCATCGATCTGCGCCCGCTCCCGCGCGGTACGTTCGTTGTTTGCGCGGGTTTCTTGCTTGACACGTTTTGCGATGGTGTCCGGGCCAGCGCCCGGGTCGTTACTGGGCGCCATCATGTCCAGGCTGGGAGCGTCGCCCGGCATATAGTCGCGCCACAACGCACGTTCGCTCTCAACGGTCCATTCGCGGCCGCGATAATGCGCATCCCAGTAGTCATCGAGCGAAAACGACACCACGCGGGTCACCGCCTTGCGATCGAATGCAATGTCCTTGGCCAGCATCCAGCCACGCGAATCGGGTGAACGCACGTCGCACCATATCGTGTTCTTCAGGCAACCGTAGACCTGAAGCGTATTGCCCTGCTGCACATCGCCAACGCGCCGGAATTCCGCAGCCGGGCCGGCGCGCAAACTGGTGCTGCTACTAGCGTGGCTGATCTGTTGCGCCACGACCGGAAAGGCCACCGCCATCAGCCCCCCTGCAATCCATGACAGATGACGTGTCATCGCATTCTCCTTATGTTCCGATTACTCCGCGCGATCCAACCACGTCGGGACCGGCGATGGGCGCAGATACAGCGAAAGCAACCTCAACGTAACGCGAACGCACCACCAGGCCAACGCCCGGCAAGGCAGCGCAGCGCCGGCCGCGATCCCGCAGGTTCCAACACGATCTGCAGCGCATCGCCAGGCGCATGATGAATATGGCGATATCCAGTGGTGCAGGTTCGCCGCAACACATGCAACATCGCTGTTCGGACCGATGTGATGGAGCGCTGACGGCCAACGTCTGTCATCTCAAACGACAGAACACGCGCTAGTTGTGGTCCTGCAGCTGGTAAGGCCGCGGCGGCCACCAACCGGTTTGGGGCGGATCGTTCTCATAGCGTTTACGTTCCCGCTGGATGCGTGCATCGCTTTCGCGCGCTTCTCTTTCGCGGTTGCGCTTTACAACATCCGGTGGCGGAGCCTGATACATGCGTTCGCCGGGTGGCACCCACTGCGGCGGCGGCGCGGCGCCAAGGGTCGGCGGCGGCACACTCGCCTCGGCGGGCCGCGCGATCATGCCCGGGGCCAGGGGAGTGCCTGGCTCATGCCTGCGCCAGTAAGCGCGCTCGCTCTCGACGGTCCATTCGCGGCCGCGATAATGCGTATCCCAGTAGGTGTCCAGCGAAAATGGCACCACCGGGACTACGCGGGTCACGCTGCCGCGATCCAGGGCGATGGCCTGCGCCGGCATCCAGCCGCGCGAATCGGGCGAGCGCACATCGCACCATGCCCCGTTCTTCAGGCAACCGTAGACCTTGAGCGCACCGCCGGGCTGGACGTCGCCCACACGCCGGTATTGCGCGTCAGGGCCGGCATGCAGGCCCACCGCGCGATTGGCGTGACCGGCCTGTTGCGCCGCGACCGGAAAGGCCACGGCCATCAATCCTGCTGTTATCCATGCCAGGCGTCGCATCATTGCGTTCTCCCTGTGTCCTGATCCATTCACCCGGTCCGACCACCGCAGCGGTCACCGGCGCGACAGATATAACCCAGGCAACCTCAACGCAACACGAACGCGACACCTCGAACCATCGCAGCGCAAGGCACGCTCAGCCGGCCATGCCGTTGTGCCGCAACAGCGCATCGATGGTTGGCGCGCGACCACGGAAAGCGCGGAAGTTGTCGGCCGCACTGCGGCTGCCGCCACGCGACAACACTTCATGGCGGAAGCGCGCGCCGGTATCGGCCACCTGTTCGGGTGCTTCTTCGAAGGCGGCGTAGGCATCGGCACTGAGCACTTCGGCCCACTTGTAGCTGTAGTAACCGGCAGCGTACCCCCCGGCGAAGATGTGGCTGAACTGGTGCGGGAAGCGATTCCACGTCGGCGGACGATTGACCGCCACCTCGTCGCGCACGCGCTCGATCAGCTGCAGCACGTTGTCCTGGCTGGGGTCGAAGCTGCTGTGCAGTTGCATGTCGAACAGTGCAAATTCCAGCTGCCGCACGGTGAACATGCCGCTCTGGAAATTGCGTGCGGCCAGCAGCCGATCGAACAGATTGCGTGGCAGCGGCTCGCCGGTCTGCACGTGCGCGGTCATCGCCTGCACGCGCTCCCATTCCCAGCAGAAGTTCTCCATGAACTGGCTCGGCAGCTCCACCGCATCCCATTCCACGCCATTGATGCCGGCCACACCCAACTCGCCGATGCGCGTGAGCAACTGATGCAGGCCGTGGCCCATTTCATGGAACAGCGTGGTGACTTCGCCATGCCGGAACGTGGCCGGCGTATCGCCACTGCCACGCCCGAAGTTGCACACCAGATACACCAGCGGCGTCTGCACGCCGTTGGCGGTCTCGCGGCGGTTGCGGCAATCGTCCATCCACGCGCCACCACGCTTGCCTTCGCGCGCGTACAGGTCCAGATAGAACTGGCCGACCAGCGCGCCCTGTGCATCCTGCAGACGGTAGAAACGCACATCCTCATGCCAGACCGGGGCGCTATCGGGTTCCACACTCAGTCCATACAGGCTGTGGATCACATCGAACAGGCCGGCCAGCACCTTCGGCTCGGTGAAATACTGCTTCACTTCCTGCTCGGAGAAGCTGTAGCGCGCCTGCTTGAGTTTTTCCGAGGCGTAGGCCAGATCCCAGGCCTGCAGTTCGTCCAGGCCCAGTTCGTCGCGGGCGAAGGCTTCGAGCTCGGCGCGATCGCGCTGCGCATGCGGTTTGGCGCGCACCGCCAGATCGCGCAGGAAGCCCATCACTTCGTCCGGGCTCTGCGCCATCTTGGTGGCCACCGAATACTCCGCGTAACTGGCAAACCCGAGCAGCTGCGCCAACTCGGCGCGCAAGGCGAGGATGCGATCGATATTGGCGCTGTTGTCCAGCGCGGCATCGCCGAACTCGGAGGCACGCTCGGCATTGGCGCGATACAGCCGCGCGCGCAGTTCGCGATTGTCCGCATCGGTTTGCACCGGCAGATAGCACGGCATCTGCAAGGTGAGCTTCCATCCCGGCATGCCGTCTTTTTCCGCAGCAGCGCGTGCGGCAGCGACGACTTCGGCCGGCAGGCCAGACAGTTCGGCCTGGTCTTCGGTCAGGTACGACCACGCATCGGTGGCATCGAGCACGTTCTGCGAAAACGTGGCGGCCAGCGCTGACAGGTCTTCCTGGACTTGCGCAAACCGCGCCTTGGACGCGTCATCCAGCTCGGCACCGCCGAGGCGGAAATCGCGCAACGCATTCTCCAGTACCTTGCGGCGTGCATCGTCGTAGTGCGCGGCTTCCGGCGATGCGGCCAAGGCCTTGTATTGCGCATACAGCGCCAGATTCTGCGCCAGCGCGCTGCCGAAGCGGCTGATCTTGGGCAGGTTGCTGTTGTAGGCCTCGCGCAGTTCGGGTGTATTGACCACCGCCTGCAGATGACCCACCTGCCCCCACGCACGCCACAGCCGCTCGGTGGCATCGTCCAGCGGCACCACGAAGCTGTCCCAGCGCACCGGGCTGACCTGCTCTGCCGCTTTCACTGCGGCTTCGGCGTCGGCCAGCAGTTGATCGATCGCCGGGCCCACATGCGCGGGGCGGATGGCATCGAAGGACGGCAGTCCGGACAGGTCGAGCAACGGGTTGGTCATGGGGCGCTCCGGCGGTGGACTGGATCAGGAAGAACAGAAAGAGGGGATGGCGACACCTGGCGAGCAGCTGTCAGGTGTATGCGGACGGCACGCAGGAACCGGTATGCACGCGCGGCACATGCCGATTCCGAACACAGATCGCGCCCGCCTGGCGGTGAGCGCTGTCGCGTTGATCGTCATTCCAGGAGATGGCGGTCATTCCAGCGCTGCACAAGGCAGCGTCGGCAACTCGCCGCCGTTCACGGCAGTGGCGATGGCCGCATCGCTGGCGGTGACGTCGATGTCGCGCGCCACGTACCAGGCCGGATCGTAATAACTGTGCGCGTAACGCTCGCCGGCATCGCACAGGATGGTGACGATGGAGCCGGTGCGGCCTGCCGCGCGCATGCGCTGCGCAGCCTGCAGTACACCGACGAAGTTGGTGCCGGTGGAGCCGCCGACGCGCTTGCCCAGCGTGGCGCTGACGTGGCGCATCGCGGCCAGGCTCAGCGCATCGGGCACCTTGATCATTTCATCCACGCAGCTGGCGATGAAGCTGGACTCTACCCGCGGGCGGCCGATGCCTTCGATGCGCGAGCCGCCGGTGATGGCCAGTTCCTTGGGGCAGTGCCCTTCCACCGCACGGCAATAGCCGTCGAAGAACACCGACACTTCCGGGTCGGCGCACAGGATACGGGTGGCGTGGCGCCGATAGCGCACATAGCGCCCCAAGGTGGCGCTGGTGCCGCCGGTCCCGGGGCTGCAGACGATCCACTCGGGAATCGGGTGCGGCTCTTCGGACAGCTGCTTGAAGATGGATTCGGCGATGTTGTTGTTGGCACGCCAGTCGGTGGCGCGTTCGGCGTAGGTGAACTGGTCCATGAAATGCCCGCCGGTTTCGCGGGCGAGCTGGTGCGAGGCGCTGTCCAGATCGCAGGCGCGCTCGACCAGGTGGCAGCGGCCGCCATGGAATTGAATCGCGGCGATTTTTTCCGGCGAGGTCGAGGCCGGCATCACCGCGATGAACGGCACGCCCAGCAAGCGCGCGAAATAGGCCTCGGAAATGGCGGTGGAACCGCTGGATGCCTCGATCACCGGTCGCCCGGCGCGCAACCAGCCATTGGTCAGCGCATACAGGAACAGCGAGCGTGCCAGCCGGTGCTTGAGGCTGCCGGTCGGGTGGCTGGACTCGTCCTTGAAGTACAGGTCGATGCCCGGATACCCCGGCAAGGCCATCGGGATCAGGTGGGTGTCGGCCGAACGGTTGAAATCGGCTTCGATCTTCTGGATGGCGGCGGCCACCCACTGGCGCTGCGACATGGCGGCACTGTGCGGCGAAAGGAAACCCCAATTCTACCGCTGCCGGGCATGCAGCCACGGCGGGCGGGTCATCGGGCGGACAGCTGGGAGCCGATGCTATGCTCGCCACACCTGCCCGCCTGCGTTGAATGCCGTGCTGCGTTGTCTGCTCCGCCTGCTGCTGTGCCTGTGCCTGGTTGCCAATACGGCCACCGGCGCGTGGGCGTCGGTGGGCATGGCGATGTCGCAGACTGCAGTGGCTGCAATGGCATCGACCGCATCACGGGCGCAAATGGCGCATGCGCCCGTGTCGGCCGCGATGCCCTGCCACGAGCCCATGCCGGCGCAGGCGCAGATGCCGTTGCCCGACGATGGCAAGCATGCGCATGCGGCCGATTGCTGCAAACTGGGCAGCTGCGACTGCCTGCAACACGGCAGCCTCGCCCTGCTGACCTTGCCTGCAGTCCCGGCGGGGCTGCCTGGTCGGCCCGCACTACCTGCCACGCTGGCCGTGGGGCGCAGCAGCCCCATGCCCGAGCAACCGGTTCGACCTCCCATCGCCTGAGCGCTGACGGCGTTGCCGTCATCGGCCCCGCGTGCGTGTTGCGCGGGCTTTTCAGCGATGCGCCGTGTCCGCCGCGTTGGCGGATGGCGTCGGAGATGTCATGTCGTTCGATCCCTCTTCTTTCGATCCACCCTCCCATGGCGGCCTGAGCCGGCGCCGCTTCGTGCAAGGCCTTGCGCTGGGCGGTGTTGCCGCAGCCGGCAGCCTCTGCCGCGGCGCGGCGCATGCGGCCACGCCGGTGACGCCTGTATTGCGCGGCAGTAACCAGGCGCTGCAGATCGGCCGCATGCCGGTCAACATCACCGGGCGCACGCGCACCGCCATCACCGTCAATCAGAGCCTGCCGGCCCCCACGCTACGCTGGCGCGAGGGCGACACGGTGAGCGTGCGCGTGCGCAACGCGCTGGCCGATCAACCGACCTCGGTGCATTGGCACGGCCTGTTGCTGCCGGCCAATATGGACGGCGTGCCGGGCATGAGCTTCGATGGCATCGCGCCGGGGCAGGAATATCACTATCGCTTCGCGCTACGCCAATCCGGCACCTACTGGTACCACAGCCATTCGATGTTTCAGGAGCAGAGCGGGTTGTACGGCGCGATCGTCATCGACCCGCTGATACCGCCGCCATATCGGCACGATCGCGAGCATGTGGTGCTGCTCTCGGACTGGACCGATCTGGACCCGGCCGCGCTGTTCCGTCGGCTCAAGCAGATGCCCAGCCACGACAACTATGCGCAGCGGACCGTGGGCGATTTCCTGCGCGATGCGCGCGAAGATGGCTTGCGCGCAACACTGGCCGATCGCGGCATGTGGGGGCGCATGCGCATGACCCCGACCGACCTGTCCGACGTCAATGCCAACACCTACACCTACCTGCTCAACGGCGTCGCGCCAGCCGGCAACTGGACCGGGCTGTTCAAGCCTGGCGAAAAGGTGCTGCTGCGTTTCATCAACGGCTCGTCGATGACCTACTTCGACATCCGCATTCCCGGCCTGCGCATGACCGTGGTGGCGGCCGACGGGCAGTACGTGCACCCGGTGAGCGTGGACGAACTGCGCATTGCGGCGGCCGAAACCTTCGATGTGCTTGTCGAACCCATCGGCCAGGATGCGTTTACGGTGTTCGCGCAGGACATGGGACGCACCGGATTCGCCTGCGGCACGCTGGCGGTGCGGCATGGGTTGCAGGCGCCGATTCCTGCGCTGGACCCGCGCGCGATCTTGACCATGCAGGACATGGGGCACGGCGACGGCATGCACCATGACATGCCGCCCATGCACGGCGCCGCCGGGATGCAGGCCGCGCATGCGGGGCATGAACTGCACACGCATGACGCTGCCCCAGCGCATGCGCACGACAAGACCCCACACCACCCTGCCAGCGAAGATGGCAATCCCTTGATCGACATGCGCAGCAACGCCACTGCGCCGCGCCTGGACGATCCCGGTGTTGGCCTGCGCGACGACGGCCGCCGGGTGCTGTGCTACGCCGACCTGCACAGCCTGTTCGACGACCCGGACGGCCGCGAACCCGGTCGCGAGATCGAGTTGCATCTGACCGGGCATATGGAAAAGTTCGCATGGTCGTTCGATGGCATTGCCTTCGCTTCGGCAGAGCCCTTGCGGCTGCAGTACGGCGAGCGGCTGCGCATCGTGCTGGTCAACGACACCATGATGCAGCACCCCATCCATCTGCACGGCATGTGGAGCGACCTGGAAGACGCCGACGGCAATTTCCAGGTGCGCAAGCACACCATCGACATGCCGCCCGGCACACGCCGCAGCTATCGCGTCCGCGCCGATGCACTGGGCCGCTGGGCCTATCACTGCCACCTGCTGTACCACATGGAAGCGGGCATGATGCGCGAAGTACGGGTGGACGCATGAGCGCGCCCGGCACCCACTATCGGTTGATGATTGCGCTGCTGCTGAGCGCATCGGCTGCTGCGCAAGAACATGTGCATGCGGCGATGGATGGACCTGCGCGCGACGATGGTGCAGCTGCAATGCACGGCGCCGACCAGGCAACGGCAGCCAAGCCACAGGCCTCTGGCGCGACAGATGCATCGCCGCCATCTGCGCGCAAGAGCGCAGATGCGATGCAGATGGAGCATGCGCATCCGCAGCACTCCAGCACTGCATCGCCAGTCGCCAACCTTGCGGACAGCACGCCTGCGCAACGCCCGGGACAAGACGACGTTTCCGCATCGCCTGCATCGATGCGTCACGCAGGCATGCAGCACGTTGATGACCAGCATGCCGCACACGCGACCTCTCCGAACCCACAACCGGACCACACCCACCAGCCGCAGGCGAACACGGACCACGGTGCAATGGATCACGCGTCGATGCCGCATGGATCGATGGATCACATGCAGATGGGGCATGCGCCGCCCAGCAACGCACAGACCCCCCCCACGGCATCGCTTGCCGGTGCCGCGCTGCCGCGCGAGCCGATTCCGGAACCCACTGCCGAAGAGATCGCTGCGGCGTTCGTGCCATTGCACCGCCATGCGATGCACGCACCAGGCATCCACCACTATGTCCTGCTCGATCGGCTGGAAGCCTCCGACACCGATCGCGGCAGCGGCCAGGAGTGGGAAGCACGTGCGTGGATCGGTGGCGACATCGACCGGGTGTGGCTACGCAGCGAAGGCCAGCGGCATGCCGGACGCAGCGAGGATGCAGCGATCGAGGCGTTTTACGGTCATGCCGTCTCGCCATGGTGGGATCTGCTGGTGGGTGCACGCCAGGACATCGGAGCGGGCGAGCAGCGCAGCTGGGCGGCCTTCGGCGTGCAGGG
The DNA here is from genome assembly GCF_014197275.1 of Xanthomonas sp. 3075. Lineage (GTDB taxonomy): Bacteria > Pseudomonadota > Gammaproteobacteria > Xanthomonadales > Xanthomonadaceae > Xanthomonas > Xanthomonas campestris_B. The sequence goes on from NZ_JACIFI010000017.1 coordinate 95,188, forward strand.
GCTGGCGCCCTACAAGTTCGAAACCGACGCCACGCTCTACGTCGGTGGCGGTAGCCGCGCGGCATTGCGATTGGAGGGCGAATACGAGGTGCTGCTCACCAACCGCCTGATCCTGCAACCGCGCGTGGAAGCCAACATCGCCCTCACCGACGATGACCGGCGCGGCGTGGACACCGGACTGGAGCAGGTCGAGGTCGGCCTGCGGCTGCGCTACGAAATCACCCGTCGTTTTGCGCCATACGTCGGCTGGGTCCACAGCCGCCGCTTCGGCGACACTGCCCGACGCGCCCCGATGGACGACGAACCGGCACGCGACAGCCGGTTCGTTGCCGGCGTGCGCATCTGGTTCTGAGATAGCCACAGTGGTGCGCATGGGCGCCAATCACCACGCCCATGCGCACCGCCTGCACGCGTGCAGCTGCAGGCATCCCCGACGACCGGCCACGACCCATGGCGGCCAGACCGCCAACTTGCGCAATGCAGACACGCCGACGACCATTGCCTCGCTAACATCGGTGTCCACTGCAGCGCTGAACTGCCTCCCGATTTCAACAAGGAAACCGCAATGCCTTTGACCGATCTGCAACACGTCCCCGGCGCCAGCACCGCGCCCGCCGACACCGCCGGCTTCGTGTTCAACCACACCATGCTGCGCGTCAAGGATGCGCAGCGTTCGCTGGATTTCTACACGCGCGTGCTGGGCTTTCGCCTGCTGGATGCGCGCGACTTTGCCGATGCCCAGTTCAGCCTGTACTTCCTGGCGCTGCTGCCCGAAGGCACCGCAATCCCGGACGACGATGCCGCACGTCGCCTGTGGATGGCCGGCATCCCCGGCGTGCTCGAACTCACCCACAACCACGGCACCGAAACCCAGGACGGCCCGGTCTACCACGACGGCAACAGCGAGCCGCGCGGCTTCGGCCACATCTGCATCTCGGTACCTGACATCCACGCCGCCTGCGCGCGTTTCGACAGCCTCAAGGTGCCTTACCAGAAACGTCTGGAAGACGGCCGCATGAAGCACCTGGCCTTCATCAAGGACCCGGATGGCTACTGGGTGGAGATCATTTCCAATACGCCGCTGGCGTAACGCATCAAAAAGCCCGGAATCGTTCCGGGCTTTTTATTTCAAACCTGTGCGCCGCCGGCAGTTGTTGCAAAGCGGCGTGCTCAGGCAGGGCGTGTCGGCAGGGATGACTGCCCGCCTGGTTGAACAAACGCCGCGCACTCAGCACGCAGCGCGGCGCGTAGTGTCAGTTCGAGGTCGCAACAGCCTCTCTGTCCGGGAACCACTGCGGCAACCGCTCGGCGAATTTCGCCGCGCATTCGTCGCTGTAGGCTTGCGCGGCCTCTTTGACCAGCGCGTAGTCGTTCGCTTCCCACTCTTCCAGCGAGGCGGTGCGCGGTGTCGGCGCACAGTCCAGATTGACCGGGCTCGCCTTGCGCTTCAGAAGGCCGCTGCGCTCTCCGCCGATCGTCACTGCATAGCGCAGCTCGTAGGGCGATTTGGTGTCGGCCAGGCTCTGGTAGACAAGCAGCCAATCCGATATCACCACCTGCAGCGGGAACGGATCCACCGGCAGCGCTGCCGGATGCCCGGTGAAGTAGGTCTTCAGGTGCGCATTGACCGCATCGCGCTGCAATTGATAGCCAGGGTTGCCCAGGCCTTCCATCTTCTCGCCCTTCAGCTGGCCCTTGCCGAAGGCCGACACTGCGATGCCGCGCGCGAACAGGCTAGTGGCGATCTGCAGACCCACTGCCGCACCAGTGTGCCCGCGCCGTACCACCCGTAGCATCTCGTCGCCATTAGGCAGACCGTTGGAACCCACACGCATGCTGGAATGCAGCGGAAGCTGCAATGCCCAATCCGCCGACGGTGCAACGACCGCACCGGCATCGCCCTGCGTTTGCGGGGAGGATTGCTGTTGTGTTGTAGCAACCGACACCGTACCCGCAGCTACGGCGGCCGCATACGTTGTCGCTGTCGAAAAATCGCCGGCGGCAAATGCGGGTATCACGGCCACGGCCTCTGCACCACGCGTGGCCGTACAGAACGCACTGGACGCACGCATCTGCGCTTCGTGAAAGCCGATGCCGCTGACCTGATGTACAGCTGCATCCTGGCCGTATTGCGTGACCAGCTTGGCAACGAGGGCCTCCTGCTCGACAGGCTGATGGCCGCACACCTTGGCAGCAGCGATGCGCGACCAGGCAAATTGCAGTGCAGGATCCCAGCCCATCGCATCTTCGCCAACGAACCCATGGTCGTAGTGATAGGCATAGATGGCAGGATCGATCTCCTGCAGCGTCATTCCACCTTCACCGGCATAGCCCGGCGGCAGGTCTTGCGCAATGGCAAGCCCAGGCAATGCCAGCAGCACCGCCGCGATATACGTTTTCATGAATCCCCGTCCCTATGGATGATTGCGACGCGCTGCATGTCCCCCATGCAGCGCGACCGATGTGCCACAGCACATCAACGCTGTGGCCATCAACAATGCAGGACATCGATTGCCGGGTATGGCACAACCCCACCCGGCAGATCTGCCTGCCGGGATAGTGTGCGCCAGCGAGAGGGCGACCGCAGTCAGGACGGGCCCGACGCGGGTGTCGGGACCGGCCCTGCCTGCGATCACTGCTCAGGCATGCAGGATCCCGCCTGCGCCCGGCTGCCAGTTGCACGGGGTGCGTAAGGCGGCGAGCGTGCGTACCAGTTCGTGGTAGCTCCCGGCCAGCTGCGCGAACAGGCCGGCATCGCTGCAACGCGTGTCGGCCACTTCGAAATAGGCACCGCGCCCCAGATCGATGAAGTAGTCCACGCTGAGCCGACGACGCTGCGCCACGCCCGGAAACAGCCCGGCAATCAACAGACAGCCATCGCCGACATCGCGCAATGCATCGGCACGCACGCTGCCAACCTGATCCTGCGCGTGCAGCCACGCCAGCGCCTGCGTGCGCGAGAGCAAATGCGCATCGCGCTGAAAGCGCAGCAACACAAACACCAGATAGTGCTCGCGTGATTCGTCCAGCGGACGTGCAATCCGCTGCCCCGCCTCACGTACCAACGCCTGCCACAACTCGGCCGGCGCGCCCTGTTTGAAAGACTCGTGCATATGTCCTCCTGCGTGGTGGGACCCTCGCCAAGACAGAAGCATATTCCAGGCCAAACTGTTAGCACTGCCGGTTACCGAGCGCTAAGGAAGGTCTGAACAATGAGGCCTGAGAGTGCGGGATGTCGCATCGTTCCGGAGAGTCGCGTTTGGATCTTCGGATTTTTCGCAATTTCTGGAGCT